>NZ_JARXYX010000096.1 GCF_029893585.1 Streptomyces sp. LBL | reverse complement strand
CTAGGGCCTGTGTGGAGTTGTGATCAAGACTGTGATCCGAGGTGTCGGATCCAGAGGAGGCCGGCGCATAATTCGAGTCCGGCCTGGTAGCTTTCAGGCTTTTTGTCGTAGCGGACGGCGAGGCCGCGCCAGTCCTTGATCTTGTTGATGGTGCGTTCGACGCTGTTGCGGAGTTTGTACAGCTGCTTGTCCCAGGTGACGGGCCGTCCGCCGCGTGAGCCGCGGTTCTTGCGGTGGGTGGCCTGATCCTTCTTCTCGGGGATGACCGCTTTGATCCCACGTTTGTGCAGGTGGGAACGGTTCTGGCGGGATGAGTACGCCTTATCGCCCGCGACTGCGTCCGGCCGGGTGCGGGGCCGACCGACCGGGCCGGGGACGCGGATCTTGTTTAGGACGGGGATGAACTGCGGACTGTCCCCGGCTTGCCCCGCAGTGATCTTGAGCGAGAGGGGCAGGCATTGCGGCACACAGGATAGGTGCGTCTTCGTGGTCAGTCCGCCGCGGGAACGTCCCAGGTCGGCGGCGGCGAGTCGGGCCTTGCGGCGACGCCTCACGCGTCGTCGTTCTTCCCGCTCCGGGTCCAGTTGCCCGTCTTGTTCCTGACCGGTGCCCCTTTTTCCGCAGCGGCCTTCTCCAGCGCGTCCAGGATCTCGGGCTCCACGATCATCCCGGCAGCATCATGATGGGCCCGGACCGTGGTCGAGTCCACGCTGACCAGCGACAAGTCCACCAGGCCCCGCTTCGCCGCCTCGGCGATCGCACCCTGGAACACCGCGGTGAACACCCCGGCATCCCGCCACTGCCGAAACCGGCCGTAAACGGTGGACCAGTGCCCGAATCGTTCGGGCAACTCCCGCCATTTCGCCCCGTTCCTGAACCGCCACACGACGCCCTCGAAGTGCGCCCGCAGGTTCTCCGGGTACGGCCCGTACTCACCGACCGGCAGGAACGGGGAGATGAACTCCCACTCAGCATCCGAAAGTTGAGGTCGAGACACCCCACAGTTTTACTCCAAAGGCCCCGCCCCTCCCGAGCCGGGGCCCCGCGAGATCGCAACTCCACGCAGGCCCTA
>NZ_JARXYX010000095.1 GCF_029893585.1 Streptomyces sp. LBL | reverse complement strand
GGGCCTGATCGACTGCGGTGCCGACCGCTTCGGCGGTGGTGTGGACGCGCTCGGGGTAGTCCTCGTACTTCGCCGAGCGCCATACCCGCTCGATATCGTTCAGTTCGGGGCTGCGAGGCGGGAGGTAGAAGAGCTCGACGCCGATGGCGGCAAGTTCCTCCCGGCGTCCTTTGAAGACCCGGGCCACGTGCGCGGACGCGTTGTCCAGGACGACGGTGCACGGCCGGACGCGGGTGAAGCCCGCGGGGGGCCTGTCCAGTGCGGCGGTCCCACCGGGCAGGCGGGCCAGGCGCGTGCACACGAACTCCAGCAGCATGACCGCGTCGATCTTTCCGCAGGTCCTCTGCCAGACCAGATCGGCGTGCGCTCCCACGGCCAGGGCCCCCACGACGTTCACACGCCGGCCCTTCTTGTCCTCGCGTGGCACGACGGCCCTCTGTCCTGCCCGTGACCAGGTGTATCCGGTAGGCATGGTCGGGGCGAACCCGCTCTCGTCGAGGAAGTACAGGTCCCTCAAACCCGTACTCGCGTCCAGCCGTAAAGCCGTAAATCCTCCAGCTCGGCCCGGGCGGCCTGCTGGAGGACGGGGTCGGCCTTGTGCCGCAGCGTGTCCCTGGTCCGTTTCCACCGGAACCCGTCCCGATGGAGCAGCTCGGTCAGCCAGGCCGGCGAGAGCCGCACCCCCCGCTCGGCGGCCAGCCAGTCGCACAACGCGGCGGCAGTCCAGGTACGGCCCTGCCTCGCGGACTCGTCCAGCAGGACGGCCAGCGCCTCGCGGTCCTCACGGGTGACCGAGGCCGGGCGGCCCGGGCGCGGGGCATCCGCCAGCGCGTCGAACCCGCCCGCCGCGAAGCGGTGGACCGCACCACGCACGGTGACCTCGTTGCATTCGAGCAGGTCAGCCACCTCGGGCACGGTCAGGACCCGCCCCATCAGCCGTATGCACTCCAGACGCAGTCTGGTACCCGGCGCGAGATCACGTGCGCGCAGACGCTCGCGCACCTCGCGCTCCTGATCACGCGTCAACTCCACAGCAAGGTCTTCGGCATGAGCAGCCCCTCCCCGCCCTACCTCATACCCGAACCACAGCCCACATCACCGAGACCGC
>NZ_JARXYX010000094.1 GCF_029893585.1 Streptomyces sp. LBL | reverse complement strand
TTGACTTGCACCTCGGGCTGAAGCCCGAGGATTCTGGCCTTCTCGACTTGTTGCTGTGCCGCTACGCGGCACGGGGTTCGGTCGGGAATCCGTGGCTTCCTGTTTCTTCGCGCTGTGCCGGGATTGCTCCTGGTCTTACCGGCGCTCCGCAGGCCGATGCCGCCAGTCCGGCGGCCGTTTTCACGTTGATCGCGGCATTGTGGTCCCGGTCGTGGACGGTGCCGCAGGCGCTGCAGGTCCATTCCCGGACGTTCAGGGGTTTGGGTCCGTCCTTGACGCCGCAGGTGGAGCAGACCTGACTCGTCGGCTCGAACCGGCCGATCTTGACCAGGGTCCGGCCGTACCGGGCCGCTTTGTACTCCAGCATGCTGATGAACGAGGACCATCCGGCGTCGTGCACACTCTTGGCCAGCCTGGTGCGTGCCAGTCCCGTCACCGACAGGTCCTCCACGGCGATCCCTTGGTTCTCGCAGATCAGCTGGGTGGAGAGCTGGTGGTGGAACTCGCGGCGGGCATCGGTGACCTTGGCGTGGGCGCGGGCGACCTTCAGGCGGGCCTTCTCGCGGTTCTTGCTTCCCTTCTGTTTGCGGGACAGCTCCTGCTGGGCCTTCTTCAGCTTCTTCTCCGCGCGCCGCAGGAAGCGCGGGGAGTCGATTTTCGTGCCGTCGGACAGGACCGCGAAGTGGGTGAGACCGAGGTCGATGCCGATCGTCTGGCCGGTGGCGGGCATCCGTGTCGCGTCGGCGGCGGAGTCGGTGTCGATGACGAAGGAGGCGAAGTACCGCCCGGCCGCGTCCTTGATGACGGTGACGGAGGAGGGGGTGGTGGGCAGGGTGCGGGACCATGTCACCTTCACCGCGCCGATCTTGGGCAGGTTCAGACGGCCTTTGTCGGTGATGTTCCAGCGGGCGTTGGCGGTGAACCGGATCGACTGCCGCTTGTCCTTGCGGGACTTGAAGCGGGGCGGCCCGATCTTGGGCCCCTTGCGGGTGCCTTTGAGGGAGGCGAAGAAATTGCGGTAAGCGGTCTCGGCGTCGCGCAGGGACTGCTGGAGGACGACCGCGGAGACCTCGCCCAGCCAGGACCGTTCCGCTGTCCGCTTGGCCTCGGT
>NZ_JARXYX010000093.1 GCF_029893585.1 Streptomyces sp. LBL | reverse complement strand
TCAATGAGTGGTGTGCATCGTGAAGTCGCAGGTCACGGGTCTGGTCTGAATGGCGAGTTGGGTACTCGTGCCGGTCGGCGGCCGATGACCATGGCGTAGATCATCGGGCAGGTCCGGGTCCGGCGGGATGCCGGGTTCGGCTGTGCCCGCGACCGGCCCCCGCTTACGATCCGTCGGCAGGTCGGCACACCGTGAGAACGCGGGAGGGTGCGGGGGATGCAGGAGCGGCAGTGGATCACCGCCCGCCGGAGCGAACTGGACGCCCTCGCCGAGGAGTTGGCCAAGCAGCTCCAGGAGGTCCAGGCCGAGCGGAATGAACTGGAGATCGCGGAGCGGGTGTTGAACCGCCTGGCTGAGCAGGCCCGGGCCGATGCCGGGGCTGTCGCTCCGTTATCGGCGAAGGTGGCCGGGCGGGCAGTCCTGCTCATCCCGCACTGCAGCGACGCGGCCGACGAGGGCGCGCTGCCCGGCGACTACCGCATGATCCTGGCGATCGTGCGGGAGGTCGACGGCCCGGTGCAGGTCAGGGCGGTCGGTGAGCGGCTGGGTCTGGACGCCTCGGGGCGCGGCAAGCTGGAATTTCTGCGGGCGAAGATGACCAAGCTCGCCGACCGCGGCTGGCTGCACAAACGCCCTGACGGGCAGTTCACCGCACGTCCATAACCGTGCGGGGCGCGCCCGTAACTGACGGGCCCCCGACGGCAGTTGAGTTTGTGTGACGAAAAACAACAGTTCCGTCGAGGGCCCTGACGGCCTTGTCTGCACCGCCCGCCTGCCGCTGTCGAGTGCCACCCTGAACTGGCTCGCCGACCTGATACGCGGCCACCTCAAGAAGATCGGCTCGCGGTGGCGTGCCCTGCCCGCGGGGAAGATCGCCACCGTCGTGCTGGCAGTGCTGCGCTGTGACCAGCGGCCCGGCGACCTGGCCGGCGGCAACGGAGTGCACCGCACCACTGTGACGCGATGGGTGAGGGAGGTCGTCGGCCTGCTCGCCTCGCGCGCCCCACGCCTGGACCGGGCCCTGAAGAAGATCGCCCGAATGGGTGGCGGCATCGTACTGCTGGACGGATCGGTGATCCGTACCCGGCGCAGAACCGGGAAGGAGGACCTGCCGGCACGGTCAAGAACTGGCGCGTCCTCGGCAAGGTACGCACCGACCCCGCCTGGGCGACCGCCCTGGTCCGGGCCCTGCTGGTCCTCACGAACCGCGAAGTCGCCCGATGACCGACGATCTC
>NZ_JARXYX010000092.1 GCF_029893585.1 Streptomyces sp. LBL | reverse complement strand
GGATGGGTCGTCAGGAGACGCCGCGCCCTTCACTTGTACGTGGCGGACGATTTTCGTCCATTTGAAATATGGAAGGTAGGCACCACTGTTGCGATCCCCGAAAACCCATCTGTCATTTCTGGACTCGTTGAACCTGCCGAAGTGTCTGTTGGCAACCCAGACTCTCGACTTCCTCGGGTGGCTTCTTCGGGACCATTCCCACAGCAACTTCCACAAGTAGTGGTCGAGGCTGGCAAATACTCGCGAGGAGACCGCCTTCCGGTAGTACGCCGACCACCCTCGGATGATGGGGGTCAGCACCCTCAACACACCTGCCGTGTTGGAGCCGTAAAGCCCCTTCACTTCTGTGCGCAGGGTCTGCCGGATTCTCTTGACGGCATCGGCACTCGGTTTGATAAGTAGCTTTCCGTCGTAGCGACGGATGTTGAAGCCGAGGAAGTCAAACCCGTTCTCCACGTGGGTGATCCGGGTCTTTTCTTCGTTGAACCTTAGTCCTCTCGGCTCCAGCCACTCTGACAGTTTCTCCTTGACCCGCTCCGCCTCCGACTTGCTGTGGCACATGACCACGAAATCGTCTGCGTACCGGATCAGGATCGGTGTCCCAGGGGCTGCCTTCGGCTCGTAGGACTTCGCCTCGGTTCCCCAGTACCGGCACCCTGCCGCCTTTTCTATCCCGTGGAGTGCCACGTTCATCAGCAGCGGGCTGATCACTCCGCCTTGTGGAGTTCCCTCCTCGGTCGGCGTGAACCGCCCTTGTTCGACCACACCGGCTTTCAACCATGCCCGAATGAGGCTGCGGCCGGGGAATCCCCCGACCGCGTCCATCAGACGTGGGTGGTCGATGCGATCGAATGCCGCTGATAGATCCGCATCCAGGACCCAGAGGCGTTTGGCGTTCTTGCGTGCCGTTGCCCCGAAAATTGCCTCGATGGCGTCGTGACAGCCCCTCCCCGGTCGAAAACCGTACGACCGGGGTTCGAAACGAGCCTCCCACTCGGGTTCCAACGCATTCTTGACGCGAGCCTGCATGGCTCGGTCTCGGATGGTGGGAATCCCTAGTGGTCGTTGTCTCCCATTGCTCTTCGGGATGTACACCCGCTTAACCGGCATGGCACGCCATGGCTTTTCGGCCTGATGGACCTCTGTTGCAAGGTTCCAACGGGCCCCGGGCGTGACAGCCTTCTTCCTGTCGACGCCGGCGGTCTTGCGGCCAGTGCTCAGCTGAGTCACGCGTCTCACGCTGGTGAGCGTGTTGGAGTGGCTCCGTAGCATGAGCTTCTGAAGATTCCTGACCTTGGGCCAGTCCTCTTCCTGCGCGGCCTTGAAGATCCGCTGTCTCAGTCGCCGTACCTC
>NZ_JARXYX010000091.1 GCF_029893585.1 Streptomyces sp. LBL | reverse complement strand
CCAACGCCTACCGCGACTACCTCGAACTGCACGGCCTGTCCGTCCAGTTGGCCGAGGCTCTCGCCGAGTACTGGCACGCGCGGGTCCGCTCCGAGCTGGGCATCTCGGGCAGTGACCCGGACCGGCTCGACGGTGTGTTCCGCACCGAGTACCAAGGCTGCCGGTACTCGCTGGGCTACCCAGCGTGCCCTGACCTGGAGGACCGCGCCAAGATCGTCCGGCTACTGGAGCCCGAACGCATCGGTGTCCACCTCTCCGAGGAGTTCCAGCTCCACCCCGAACAGTCCACCGACGCCATCGTCCTCCACCATCCGCAGGCGAGTTACTTCAACGCCGGAGGCAGGACATGACGACGACCTTCTCCTTCGAGTTCTTCCCCCCGAAGACGGAGAACGGGGAACGAACCCTGTGGAACGCCGTACGCCGGGTCGAGGCCTTACGACCCGACTTCGTCTCCGTCACGTACGGAGCCGGAGGCACGTCCAGGGACCGCACCGTCTCGATCACCCACCGCATCGCCGCGGAGACGACCTTGCGTCCCGTGGCCCATCTCACCGCGGTGGGCCACACGGTGGCCGAGCTGCGGCAGATCATCGGAGCCTATGCGGACGCGGGCATACGGGACGTGCTCGTGCTGCGGGGCGATCCGCCGGGCGACCCGAGGGGGAGGTGGCTGTCGCACCCGGGCGGCTTCACCCACGCGTATCAGCTGGTCGAACTGGTCCGCTCGCTCGGCGACTTCAGGATCGGGGTGGCCGCCTTTCCCGAGGGCCACCCCCGTTCACCGGACCCGGACAGCGACCTCGCACACTTCGTGGCGAAGTGCCGGGCCGGCGCCGACTACGCGATCACGCAGATGTTCTTCCGCCCCGAGGACTACCTTCGGTTCCGGGACCGGGTCGCGGCGGCCGGCTGCCACACGCCGATCATTCCCGAGATCATGCCGGCCACCGACGTACGGCAGATCCGCCGGTTCGCCGAGCTCAGCAACGCCGCGTTCCCCGAGAACCTGGCCCATCGGCTCGAAGCCGCCCGGGACGACCCCGCCACCGCGTACCGCATCGGAGTGGACCACGCCGTCGCGATGGGCGACCGACTGCTCGCCGAAGGCGCCCCGGGGCTGCACTACATCACCCTGAACCGCTCGACCGCGGCCATCGACATCCACCGGACCATCCAGAACTCAAGGAGCCTCAGTGCCCACGCCCACTGACCGCCGGACTCCCCCCGACTTCAAGGTCGCCGATCTCTCTCTGGCCGAGTTCGGCCGCAAGGAGATCACTCTCGCCGAGCATGAGATGCCGGGTCTGATGGCGATCCGCAAGGAGTACGCCGCAGCGCAGCCCCTGGCGGGGGCGCGTGTCACCGGCTCCCTGCACATGACTGTGCAGACCGCGGTCCTGATCGAGA
>NZ_JARXYX010000090.1 GCF_029893585.1 Streptomyces sp. LBL | reverse complement strand
ACCGCCGGCTTCTCGACGGACTCCTGCTCGACAACAGTCTCGGTCATCTCTGGCGTCTCCTTGATCATCAGATCCGCCGTTGATTAGACACTCCCCGTGAAGGGGTTCGCATGCACCGCTGGGCCGAGCGCGACGGCACCTACGACGACCTCGTCGCACAGCGCTCCCAGGCCCTGGCCATGCTCCCCAGCCGCGAAGGCTGACACCCTTCCCCCCATCGACGGCCGCCTGGCCCATCGCCCCGTTATGTTTTTCGCGGTCCTGCAATGGGGCCGCTGGCCTCCGGGCCCGGCATGACTGTGTCCCCCTGTCGAACAGATGATGAAGGCATGACCTGGGGGGGGTGGTGTCACCGGGCCCGGGAGGTGCCGTCGGAGACGCTGATGAGAGGTCGATGAACCCCAGGTCCGCCGGGGTCAGGGTGAAGAACCGGATCAGCTCTTCCTTGTTGATCTCAGGGAAGCCCCGCAACCGTTCCAGTTCGTCGTCAGCGAACACACGGGTCGCCACCCGGGACCTCCACCGCAACCGTGTCCCCACACCTCATGGGCACCTTCCGCGACACCGTAGGGCTTTGGCGGGCCACGGTCAGGCAAACAGCCATCACAGTGCATCAGATACCAAGTCGGGCACCGCGGTTACCAGACACCGACCCCGGCTGAGGTCGTCGGCTTCGTCCGGCAGGAGGCAGTCCACGTAAATCACGCCCTCCCTGCGTTGATGAGGAACACCCCGCCCATCGCCAAGGCACATCACCGCAGGTCAGGGTTATCCGTTATTTTTGCGGCGGATACTACGGGTACCCCCTTCTGGGTGGTGGCGGCCCTGATCGACTACTTAGGCAGCGGCTGGCGCAACGTCACACGGTCCTCATCGCCGACGACCAGCCTCTCCAACGCCTCGGCTTCCGCATGCTGCTGGAGAGCCAGGACGACATGGTGGTCCTGTCCGAGGCGACGAACGGCAGCGAGGCGGTACGTCTGTCGGCGGACCTCCACCCCGATATCGTCCTGATGGACGTCCGCATCACCGCCGCCGGCGACCGCACCCACGTCCTGATCCTCACGACCTTCGACCTCGACGAGTACGCCTACGCGGGCCTGCGCGCCAGCGCCTCCGGCTTCCTGGTCAAGGACGCCCAGCCGGAGGAACTGCTCTCCGGCATCCGCTCGGTGGCCACAGGCGACGCGGTGGTGGCCCCCAGCCTGACCCGCCGCCTCCTGGACACCTACGCCCACCATCTCCCGCTGACGGAAACCCTCATTCGCGAAGACGGGCTCCCGGGACCGCGTCCAGGCGGCGATCCTCGCGTACGACACGAAACTGGTAAACCCGTCCTGAAATTCCCTGAACGCAGGAAACCCCGCACCAACCGGTGCGGGGTTTCCTTCAAAAATTGTTCGGCGGCGTCCTACTCTCCCACAGGGTCCCCCCTGCAGT
>NZ_JARXYX010000089.1 GCF_029893585.1 Streptomyces sp. LBL | reverse complement strand
CCCACGAAGCAAGGCACCTCTGAAGTGAGAGTCTCCCACGGCCCGGCGACCTTGTTCGCCGCGTTCGACGACCCGGACCTGATCGCGCATGCCGGGCTGGTCCCCACGATCCGGCTGGCCGAGCGGTGCGGTCTGCCCGTCCTGGTGGCCGAGAAAGTGAGGCTCACCGGCGCGAAGCACGGTGCCGGGACGGCAGCCGACGCGAAGGCCCTGTCGATCGTGAGCGGCATGATCGCGGGTGCGGACAGTATCGATGACCTGGACGTGCTCCGGCACGGCGGCCTGTCCCGCCTGTTCGGCGGGGTGCGGGCGCCGTCCACGCTCGGCACGTTCCTGCGCGCGTTCACCTGGGGACACGTACGCCAACTGGAGTCCGCCGCACGGGCGTTCACCTGCAACCTGGCCGCACACACCGGTCTGGTCCCCACGACGGACGAGGTGGTGTTCGTGGACATCGACTCCAAAGTCAAGCAGGTCTACGGCCCGGCCAAGCAGGGTGCCTCCTTCGGCTACACCAAACAGCGGGGCCTGCACTTCCAGATCGTCACGGTCAAGACGGGCACCTGCGCGCCGGTGATCGTGGCAACGAGGCTGCGCAAGGGCTCTGCCAACTCCGGCAAGGGCGCGGCGAGTCTGCTACGCGAGGCGCTGGCCACGGTGCGGGCGATGGGCATCACCGCCCAGATCATCGTCCGCGCCGACTCCGCGTACTTCTCCCACAAGGTCGTCGAGGTCTGCCGTACGGCCGGCGCACGGTTCTCGCTCGCGGTCGCGGTCAGGAAGACGATCCGCGCAGCGATCGCGGGCATCGCCGAGGACGCCTGGACGCCGATCAAGTACGCCGCCGCCGTCTGGGACGCCGAGGAGGAACGCTGGATCTCCGACGCCGAGATCACCGAGGTCCCCTTCACCGCGTTCACCAGCAAGAAGAAGGCGTTCCACACCACCGCCCGGCTGATCGTACGCCGGGTCAAGCGCCTGAACCCGAAGAGCGTTCCCGAGGGGCAGTCCGAGCTGTTCGGCGTCTGGCGCCACCACGTCATCTTCACCGACAGCCCGTTCGTCCTGGCCCAGGCCGAACCCATGCACCGCGAACACGCCCAGGTCGAGCAGGTCTTCGCCGATCTGGAAGACTCCGCGCTCGCCCATCTTCCGTCGGGGAAGTTCACCGCGAACGCCGCCTGGCTCACCCTCGCAGCCACCGCCTACAACCTCACCCGGGCCGCCGGCCACCTCGCCTCCGTCTTCCATGCCAGAGCACGGACCGGCACCATCCGCCGCCACCTGATCAACATCCCCGCCCGGATCGCCACCGGCGCCCGCCGCCTCACCCTCCACCTGCCCCAACTCTGGCGCTGGGCCGACGACTTCACCGACCTGTGGACGACGACCGGACAGCGCATGGTCACCTGACCCACGCGACCACCCTGCCCGCCCACCACCCGAAAGACCTCGGAGACCCCGCACCGGACGGCCACCCGGCAATCACCGCTGCCCACACCCCGAAGAAACACCCGGAACCCGCCCGACACCCATGATCAGCATTCACGCGGTGGATCGAGG
>NZ_JARXYX010000088.1 GCF_029893585.1 Streptomyces sp. LBL | reverse complement strand
AGCCGCGAGCCGCGAGCCGCGAGCCGCGAGCCGCGAGCCGCGAGCCGCGAGCCGCGAGCCGCGAGCCGCGAGCCGCGAGCCGCGAGCCGCGAGCCGCGAGCCGCGAGCCGCCGCTTATCGCACTTATCTGCCGTTGAGCGGCGGGCTGCCCGTAACCATTCGGGGTGGCCGTGAACGCTAACGTCGTCCCACATCTGCAGGACCTCCGGGCCCCGGTAGGACAGGACGCCCACCGGTGGAACACGTTCCGCACTAAGAAGACGCTTGTCGTAGCAGCCCGAACGGTCACTTCGACCGTACGAGTATTGGAGTCGCTGCCGACGCTGCTACGCAACGACAGCAGGGTCGGCGTTGTCTTCGCCCACGACCCCACTTCCGCGTTTAACGACGGAGTCCTCGCACTACTCCGTGACGCCGGCTGCCGGGTCATGCCCTGGTCGCAACTCGACACGATCAAGCCTGACCTCATTCTCTCTGCCAGCGAGAACATCGACCTGCCCGCGGGCGACTGCCCCGTCCTCGTCCTCCCGCACGGCGTGGGCTTCCAGAAGCTCGTTCCGGACTCCCGCACCACGCAGACCCGCCTGTCAGGTGCCGTGCCGGATGCGCTCCTCGATGCCGGGCGCACATGGATCGCTGTTTCCCATCCGGATCAGGAACAGCAGCTGCTAGCCGCGCACCCGAAGGTGCGCGGCCGCACGCTGCTAGTCGGGGACCCGTGCTTCGACGAACTGTCCGCCAGCCTCCCGGACGCCGTTTCCTACAAACGCGCGTTGGGGGTCTCGGACGACAAGCGGCTCATCGTGCTCAGCTCCACATGGGGCCCGACATCGCTGCTCGGCCGGGACCCAGGCCTCCCCGCGCGTGCGCTCGCCGAGTTGCCCTACGACGAATACCGATTTGCAGCAATCATCCACCCCAACGTGTGGTCGGCGCACGGCTCATGGCAGATCCGCGCCGTTCTGGCCGACGCGCTGGAGGCGGGCCTTTTGCTGATGTCGACCGTCCACGCGTGGCGATCGGCGCTGGTCGCAGCCCAGGCCGTAGTCGGAGACCATGGGTCTGTCACCCTGTACGGGGCCGCCCTGGGCAAGCCAGTGCTCCTTGCCGCGTTCGGTGACGAGTCGGTGCCGGGCACGGCGATGGCCGCGCTCGGACAAACCGCGCCCCGTCTCAGCCCCCACAATGACCTACGGCTGCAGATCGAGTCCGTCGTCGCAGACCACACCCCCGGCCTCTACTCCGAGGTCTCCCAACTCGCTTTCGCTGCACCGGGCCGAGCGCTCGCAAGGCTACGTACTGTTCTGTACAACCTGATGGAGCTCGCGGAGCCCACACCGACGGCGCTGCCCGTACGTTCGCTGCCTCGTCCGAACGCACCGGAAGGTACCGCCGTCACCTCCTGGACAGTGGAAAGCGCGGCCAGGCCCGATGAAGGCGGGCAGTGGGTGGTCACCGTTCGCCGCTACCCCGCAGCCGCGTCCAGAACGTGCGACGAGGAAACTGTGGTGTTCCGGTGTCGACGGTCAGGCAATTCCCCACGATCTGCATGATCAGCGTCATGTAATTCCCCACCCCTGCGATCACGACTCCCCATGGGGACAGCGAAT
>NZ_JARXYX010000086.1 GCF_029893585.1 Streptomyces sp. LBL | reverse complement strand
CCACCCGGCAATCACCGCTGCCCACACCCCGAAGAAACACCCGGAACCCGCCCGACACCCATGATCAGCATTCACGCGGTGGATCGAGGCTCAGCCTGAGTGAGCGGGACTACCTCTTCGACCTCGGGGGACACCCCGCACCGCGGCGGGACCTGCGTGAGGATCACGTCAGCCCGACCATGATGCGCATCGTGGAGCGGCTTTCGGATACGCCCGCATTGGTGATGTCCCGGTTCGGTGCGACGCTGCTGCAGACCCGCCCGGCAGTACACGGCGGACACCACGGGCAGGGCCGGCGAGATCGTCGCAGCACTGCTGGAGGTCAGCCCCGAGTTCGCCGAGCTCTGGCGGTTGCACGAGGTGGACGTCACCCACCATCAGGACCTCAAGCGCTACCGGCATAGGGAGCTGGGCGAGATGGAGCTGTACTGCCAGCGACTGGTGGACCCCGACCAAGCCCAGGAACTGCTGGTCTTCTCCGCCACGCCCGGCTCACCGAGCGACGAAAAAATTCAACTCCGGGCAGCCGTAGACGCTTAGCTTGCCGCTGAGCGGTCTGCGACGCCTGCTGAGGCCTGTGCACCGCGGCAGCAGACCGGCACCGCCGACAAGGTCACCGACCGCCCCGGCTCGCGCGGGACATCTCCAGCAGGGTCGCGGAGGACGGCGACCCGGGGGTGGTCGTGTACACGAGCACTATCTCGTCCGGGTCGCTGGTCAGTTGGAGCCCCTCCCAGGAGAACTCCAGCCGTTGGTGGGGAGGGTGGCAGCGCAGGACGACGGTCGAGTGCGTGGTCTCCAAGACGTGCTGTTCCGACCAGAGCCGCCGGAAGTCCTCGCTGTGGTGCGCGAGTTCATCGATCTCCCGGATGAGCTCCGGGTCCCGGGGCCTCTTGCCGATCTCGGTCCGCAGGTACGACACTGCCTCGCGGGCCTTCGCCTCCCAGTCGACGTACAGCCACCGGGCGCGCGGATCCGTGAAGACGAGCCGTCCGACGGTGCGCTGTGCGGCGGGGATGCCGCCGAAGTCGGCGAAGACGGCCGCCGCCAGGCGGTTCCACGCGAGTATCGAGCCTCCCCGGCCCACGAGGTAGGCGGGAGTGCCAGCCATCGAGTCGAGGATGTGCTGCACACTGGGCCGTATGCCGCGGGAGCCCTCGTGGTCGGAGCCCGTGCTCGGCCTCGCCAGACTGCGCAGGTAGCGACGCTCGCCCGGGCTCAGCCGGAGCGCCTCGGCCACGGCGTCCAGCACGGCGTCCGACACCCGGGACGCCTGTCCGCGTTCGAGCCGTATGTAGTGTTCGACGCTGACTGCCGCGAGCGTGGCGACCTCCTCGCGGCGCAGTCCCCTCACCCGTCTGACTCCGTGGTCGGGTAACCCCACGTCCTGGGGGCGTAGTCGGGCCCGGCGGGAGATGAGGAAGTCGCGTAGGGCGTCGAAGGTGTCCATGCCAGGCATCTTTGTCGCCGATCTCGGCGCCTGCCAGTAGGCGCGAGCCTCGCCGCATGATCCCGCCAGGGCATGGTGTGACCTCCCTCGGGCATCCCGGTCGTCGCATCCTCGTACCGCACCCCTGTCCCCGGGGGCACACACCGCACCGCCGGCCGGCCCGGCGGTGCCCCGTCGAAAGGACGAGCACCATGCCCCACAGTGCACGCACCCACAAACAGCGAACGGCTTCCGCGATCGGCGTACTCGTCGCGGTGATCGGGATGACCGTAGGCGGCGGCGTGACGGCGTCGGCGGCCACCGACACCGCCAAGAAGTGCTATATCGAGGTACAGGTCCACGGGAAGTGGACCAAGTACGAGGTGCCGTGCGGCTGAGTTGACGATCCTGCCGGTCGCGACCGAGGGGGCGCGACCGGCAGGGCTCACAGTCGGGTCCCTGTGCCGTCCGCCGCGCTGTCCTCGGGCATGACCTCGCCGTGGGCGATTGCGTAGGGGTGCCGGCGCGGGGCCCTCGTGGCTGATGCCGTCGAGCACCTCCTCGCGATCAGGAGCCGGCTGCCTCGGCCTGGCTCCGCGCACCCGACGCGCCACCGCGACGTACCCACACTCATATCAACCTGACCAGGCACTACTAGGGCCGCTGCAGGCAGTGTTCGCCCCGTCGCGACGCGTGGCACGCTCCCCCCTGTTTCAACTGCCTCAAAGGCGTGAGAGACGCCCCCACTCGCCGCGCCACCCCGCGTCTGGCGAAACCGGCGCGGGGGGCCCCCCCCCCGGGGGGGGGGGGGGGGGCGCCCCCGGGCCGGGGGGGGGGGGGGGGGGGGGGGCCCCCCCCGGCGGGGGGCGCCGCGGGGGGGCCCCCCCCCCCCCGCCGGGGGGGCCGGGCGGAAGGCATGTGTTGGTTGGTGGGGCATCGCGGCCGGCAG
>NZ_JARXYX010000085.1 GCF_029893585.1 Streptomyces sp. LBL | reverse complement strand
ACGGCCGCCTTACCGCCGGACGGGTATAGGCCAGTCGGACCAACCAAAAACCACTAGGCCAAAGGGCCTAAAAACACCTAAATCATGATAGACCCGTGCCGGATCAGGCAACGTTTGCCCTGTCGACGACAGCGCGTAGGCGCCGGTCGTCGGCGTGGCGGTTTCGCCAGATGATGTAGCGGCGGATCATGCTGCCCTGTTCTTTGTGATCGGCGTGGTCCGTGCCGTCGAGGGTGAAGTAGCGCAGGGCCGTGAACTGGGCCTCGATGCGGTTGAGCCAGGAGCTGTTGGTCGGGGTGTACGCCATCTCGACGTTGTTCGCTGCCGCCCATGTGCCGACCCGCTGGCATCTCTTCGTGGTCAGGTGCGGGGAGAAGTTGTCACTGACGATCGCGATCCGCACCGTCGGAGGGTAGAGCGTGCGCAGGTAGCGGCAGAACTCCAGGAACTGTGTCCGCTTCTTGATCGGCTTGATGTGGCCGTAGAGCTTGTCCTTGCCGAGGTCCAGGGCGGCGAACAGGTGCCGCACTCCGCCGTAGCGGTTGTACGTCGCCCGGCGCCGTCGGCGGGGGTCACGGTCGGGATCTTTGTGCTTGCCTCCGCGTTCGGCCCACTGCCGGCCCGGGTGCGGCATCAGGTTGAGGGGTCCGAACTCATCCATGCAGAAGATGACTTCGGGTTCGCCGTCCTCGGGTATGGCCTCGCCGTCGGCGATCGCGTAGAGGTGTTCGACGCGGGCCTTCTTGGCCGCGTAGTCCGGATCGCGGGAGGTCTTCCAGGTCTTCAGGCGTTGAAAGGAGACGCCTTCCTCGCGGAGCAGGATGCGCAGGCCCTCGTGGCTGATGTCGTCGACCACCCCCTCGGCGACCAGGAAGTCCGCCAGCTTGGTCAGGCTCCAGGTCGAGAACGGCAGGTCATGCTCGGTCGGCTTCGACTTCGCGATCTTCTTGATCTCGCGGCGTTCGGGCAGCGTGAAGACCTTGGGCCGGCCTCCCTTGTACTTCGGATACAGCGAGTCGAAGCCGTCGGTGTTGAAGTTGTGGATCACGTCTCTGACGCGGTCGTCGCTGGTGAACGACACCTCGGCGATCCTCGCCACCGGTATGCCTTGCGCGGACAGCAGCACCATCTGGGCCCGCCGCCAGGTCACCACCGACCCGGTGCCCCGACGGATGATCCGCAGCAGTCGCCGACCCTCGTCATCATCAATCTCACGAACCCGCACCCGCTCCGCCATAGGACAACACTCTGGCGGCACCGTGCGTACAACAAAAGGACCTTCGAGGCGGATTACCCGGCGCGGCGCCGCCGAAGCTCCTCCAGCCACCCCCGTATCTGCTCGTCATCGTGCAGGTACGGCTCCTCGGGACCCGGCCGCAGATCGATCCCGTGAAGGAGCCGCAACGCCCACCAGGACAGTTCGTCCCATTCAAGGGTGTCGTCGATGACCCAGCGTGCGGCCCACCGGTCTGCCGCGTCCCGGCTCACTCGCCCTTCGACCACAGCAGCGAAGCACGACTCAATCTCGTCCAGGTCCGCCTGATCACCACCGCTCATGGACTCACCGTATCCAGAACGGGGCGAACGTTGCTTGATGCGGCACTAGACAGATCGGTCAGTGACGGTCATACAGGTCGCACTTCGGGTCTACAAGGACGCTACGGGACGGGACCGGTTGCCGTGGTTGCTGTACTTCGCTGCTGTACAGCAACCCCTACTTGAAGACGGTGATCACAGCAGCGACCGCACTCACGGCTCCTGCGACAGCCCCCACAACCTCGTGGCGCTTGAACCACGGCATGGCCTTGTTCATTTCCCTGGGTGTACTATTCTCAACGCACTGCGCAGTGCATTGGGTTGGCTCAGTGCACTGGTGTTGAGGTAATGCTTCCATGCAGGCATTCCTTGAGTCGTAGTTGGAGAGCCGTGACGCCAAGTCTCTTGTCCGGAGAGGCGTACGGCTCTTTAGCTTTCCCACGTGTAGGTGCGGCAGCAACGGACCTTATCAGGCACCGCGGCAACTCCGCCCTCAAGCACGAGCGTTGAGCTACCTCACAGGGGACAAGTCACGCTCTGTTGAGCCTCCAAGGCACCCCAAGCGCGATACCGCTGGCGGGTTTTACAGTGCGCTGCGCTAGGGACCTGAGCGGCACAATCGGACACTAGCAATGGCGTCGCCACAACGCCTGTTACGGCCGCGCAGACCGGACAGGACCGAGCGACGGTTTCGACGTAACTAATACCCTCAAGTTTCAGTCACCCCGGATTCGGCTGAGCAGGAGTTATTCGCGGCCTATAGAGGCTGCAAACTATGTTGACCAGGGTCTCTATTCAACAACTTCTCCCCCAGAGCCTGCCAAAGGATGGCTGATTCTTTTCGCACGCCCGCCACCTGAGCGTTAACCTCGACCTTTCGTGACGGTCCGTCGGTTCTTCCGGTGGGCCGTTTCGGCTTGCCGCGTGGATTGTGGGCAGGGCGGCAGCCCGGCTGTCGTGCCGGGTGGA
>NZ_JARXYX010000084.1 GCF_029893585.1 Streptomyces sp. LBL | reverse complement strand
CGACCCCCGATGTGGAGGCCCTGGCCGCCAAGGTGCTGCACCTCGGCGATTCCCCCGGCCCGTACGACGACGTGCGCCACGCGGAACTGGTGTGGACGATCACGGCCGCGGCGGCAGCGGGACGAAACGTCCACAACCCGATCGCCCTCGCCGCGTACCACCTGCAACTCAACGACATGCTCTCCCCGGACACGCTGATCAAGACGCCCGACAGCGAGGCTCGGGGACGTGACTGGACCCGCAAGCGATCCACGAAGCCGCTGGAAACCGCCTACTATCTGACGTCCCCCGACGGCACCCTTGGCGCGGACTTGGGCGCGCGCACCCCGAAATACACTCCGTGGAACGTCCGTTCCCTCGGCGAGATACCCGGGGAGGCCCTCCCGTTCTTCGTGGTGGCGGACGGCGGACCCGACCACATCGACATGCCCTGGCCGGACGGCACGACCCGCCCGGTGCCCGCCGAGGAAATCGCCGAACTCCTCGTCCACGACACATGGTTGAACATCCGTGCCGCCAACATATCGGTCGCGTTGCTCGTGAGGGGCGCGGACACCGGCAGCAGTGCCATGTCAATGGGCCTCACACGCCGGGAGGCGACCGCGCGAAGCGTGTTCGCGCTGACGGTCCCCTTCGACATACACGACGACCCCGCGACCGGTACCCGCGTCATCGTGGTGACGGCCGACCCCGGGCAGAAGCGCCACTGGGTCCACGACCGGCCCCCGCGCCTGAGGCCCCGTACCGCCGCCGCTGGGCAGGCGTCGGCCGCGCCGACGACCAACGCGCCCGCCGATACCGGTACGCCGACCGCCCACACACCGTCGGACAGCTCGTCCGCCGACGTCGATGCCGGTTCCACGATTGATGACTCGGCCCCCGCCGATCTCGTGACGAACGGCCCGTCCGACACCGCGGTCCCCACCTCCGCTCTGATCACCAACGCGGGCCCGGACCAGAACGCGCCGTCGGGTTCCGCGGCGCAGGCCGTGACCGGCGCGGGGGCCGGAGCTTTGGGAACGGTGGGCTCCGCGCTCGGTGCCGCGTTGCCGCAGGCCCTGCCGGCCCGGTCCCAGGTCACCTTCGCGAGGGACTCCTCGGTTCTCGACGAACGTCAGCGTGATCGCGTCGCCGATCTGGCACACCAGTTGATCGAGGTCGGCACGCGGGACGCGCTGGCCGATATCTCGCTGCCCCGGATGGCCGTGACCGGGCACAGCGGCGGCGCGGCGTCCGCGAGGGGCCGGGGCGGCCGGGGGGTCTCCGACAGGGCTCGGGGTCGGGTCGACTCCGTGGCAGGTGCGCTCCGGGACAACGTCCGTGCGTTCCTCCGGCGAGCCCATCAGGACGCGCCCCCCGGCGCCCGGCTGCCTGACCGCACCGACTTCGCGATCAGCACGGACGTACGGGATGTACGCAGCGGTGGCAGGGACCGGCCGGAGCGGGTGACGGTCGAGGTCACGCGGTCGCGTTACTCGGAGGCTGTGGAGCGGCTGGATGCGCTGCGCAGGGCGGACTCCGATCCGGCGGTGAGTGGGGGGTTGTTCGCCCCGGAGCCGTTGGTGCGTCGCGTCCTGCATCTGGGTGCGGATGATCATGTGGGGAGTGGGCAGCGGCGGGAGCTGTACGCGCTGGTGAATGAGGCGATGGCGGCCGGTCGGGCGAACAGCCTGGCGGAGCTGGGCGTTTACCACCTGGCGAAGCATGGTGCGCTGTCCTCGGGCAACAGGATCAGCTCGCCGAGTGGCAGGCGTGTGGGCCGTGATCTGACGGGGAAGCCGGTTTCGAAGCTGGAGACGCGTTCGTACACCCTCCAGGCGGAGGGTGGTCCTCCGGGCCGGCCCATCGACGGGCTCTGGCATCGCAAGGCCGGGGCGAAGCCTCCGTATGTGGTGGTGGCCGAGGGTGGTCATGATCATGTGATGGTGTCGTTGTCGGGTGGCTCTCCCCGGCGGGTGCCGATGGATGAGTTCATCGGGTTGTTGGCGCTGGATCCGGATCTGGCGGGTCTTCCCGCCGATGTTCCGGTGGTGCTGGTGATTCCGGGTGCGGGTGCCCAGGGTCTGGAACTGCCGCGCGGGGCCGCCGCGAAGTTGGGCAAAACGGTGTGGGCGCACAGCGGCGCTGTGGGGACGCAGACCGACCCGAAGACCGGCGTGAGCCAGATCGTGGTGACCGACCCGCGGAAATCCCGTAAGCCGCTGGGGGACTGGTTCCCCGGGCGTCCGGGTGATCTGCGGCCGGAGGATCTGGAGGCCGCGAAGGACGGCTTCGTCCGTACGACCGACGGGACGCTCATCCCGGACAGCTCGATCAAGACGGCGACCCTGGCGCTCGACGGAGACACCCACGGTCGCGCCAGCTTCACCGACGCGGACCTGGCATCGAGGGAAGAGGCCTTCCGGCACCTTCCCCAGGCCAAGAAGTTCCTCACGCGCGACCCTGTCACCGATCAGCAGGTGGGTAGCGCCCAAGATGTGCCGTGGGCCGGGCTGAAGGCGTACTTCTCGACCGGGCACGCGCTGCCCATGCGGTTCATCGTCGAGGATCTTGAGAGCCGGTCCTGGTGGGTGGACGGTGACGAGTACGGGCGCTATCTGACACGGCGCCCCAGTGTGCGGCGGCTGGCTCCCGAAGATGTGATCGTGGGCATGTCGTGCTTTGCCGACGCGGTCGCGGACGGTTTCCCGGATGCCGGCGACCTCGGCCGTGACACCTCCGCCTT
>NZ_JARXYX010000083.1 GCF_029893585.1 Streptomyces sp. LBL | reverse complement strand
GCCACCCGGCAATCACCGCTGCCCACACCCCGAAGAAACACCCGGAACCCGCCCGACACCCATGATCAGCATTCACGCGGTGGATCGAGGCTGAGGAGTAGCCAGCACCATGCCGCTTGGCCCGGACACGCCTCTCGCCAGCAAGCTCGCCGTGCTGCTCAAGAGGAAGCGTGGAGCAGACGGGAAGACGCCGAGTACGCGCGTCATCGCCGCCGCTACCGCCCAGACGCCTGGCGGCAAGCCGGCGATGACTCATCAGGTCGTCAACGACCTCCTGAACGGGGACAAGTCGAACCCGACGATCTCGCAACTTGCCGGTCTCGCACGGGCGTTGAACTCTCCGGTAGCTTACCTACTCCCCGGCTACAACGGCCTGACCTCCCTAGCGGTCTACGAGAAGCACCAAGACGCCCGCGAGGCACTTCGACTTGTCCATGACCTGGGCGAGGCCGGAGCTGCCGATCTTCTGGAGGCTGCACGTGAGATCCGTCTGCGCCACGGACACAGCGATCTCACCGTCCCAGAAGTACCCGAGCCCCTTCACCCTGCTGCCGAACCACCGAGGCCAGGCCGGCGGAGGCGACTCAGCTTCACCGAAGCAGCTGAGCGGGCCGTCTCTGATCTGGAAGGAACCTGAAGCAAATGGACGGCGTCGTCTTCGGCTTATGTGCTCTGTTCGGCGTAGCGGGCACCGCACTCTCCGCCCGCGAGGCCTGGCGCCAGCGCGCCCGAAACGAATATCGAATAGCCCGCTTCACCCGGGCCGTAGCGTTCGGCGTCTGCACCGTGGGCGTCATCCTCGCTGTGCCGCCGATTGAGGACTTCATCGAGTCCGCGACCGGCATGAACAACGCGGCCAAGCTCGGGGCCCACTTCTGCGCCATCCTGTGGTGCGGCAGTCTTCAGCTCATGCTCGTGGACTGGTCCTACAACCAGGACGTATTGAAGGCCAGCCTGTACGCTCGTGTCGCCTTCGCAGTGTGCGTCCTCGCGACGATGCTGCCGCTGTTCGTCAAGACCACCGCCGAGAGCGTGGAGTTCACGACCGAATACGCCACGGTGCCAGGCGTCACCGTCTACCTCATGGTCTACCTGGCCTATGTGGCCATCACCTGCGGTGAGATCGCGTTCCTGTGCTCCGGGATGGCTCTCGTTGCCCGGCGGAGCGGACACGCCTGGTCGGCTCGCGGCCTCGGCATGTCAGCGACGGCCGCCCTTCTCGGCGTGGCCTACTCCGCCAGCAAGGGGTCATACCTGGTGACCCACTACCTGGGCCACCCGTGGCCGCTGCGGCAGGAGGAGGTCGTCTCACCGCTCCTGGCCGGACTCGCCGTGATCTCACTGATCACCGGACTGACCATGGCCATGGTCGGCAAGCGGCTCGCCTCACGCAAGGCAGCTCTCTCAACCACCTGACAGGGTAGACAGCTTGCGCCAGTGGAGGACGACGCGTCCCGGCTCGACGGTCCGGACACCGCGGGCGCTCGCGGGAAACACCTCGACGCGTTCCAAGAGCAACATGGCGATGGCCTTCTTCGATGCGGTCGGTGCGGTGTTCCACCACCTCACCAGATCTTTCGCGTTGCCCAGCGAGAAGTTGGCCATCTGCTCCGCGTAACGGAGCCGCGAACGCGCCGACTTCAGAGTCGTCGTGATCTCACGATCGGCGGCCACGAACGAGTCGCTGCTGATCTGCCGCTGGCCGTAGAGCGCACCGGCTTCGGTCCGCCGCGCCACCAGGTCCTCGACCTCCCGGTTGAGGTGATTAACCTGCTCGCGCACGGCAGCCCGGGCCTCGAGGATCTGATCCCGGATGCCGGGCTTGAGGAGTTCCGCCACGACATACTCGCCGACGTGGTTCTCCAGCAGCTCGGCGTCGATCCGGACTTCGCCGCAGCCACCACGCCCCTGCTTGTCCTTGGGACGACACCGATAACCAGGGGTGCCTGCGTTAGAGCGAGCACCCTGTAGCCATTTGGTGCACTTGCCGCAGGTGCAGGCCCCGTCAGTCAGCAGGTAGTCGTACGGCGGATCCGCATCGGCCGTCTTGCGGCTCTGCTCGCGCGCCTGAAGGGCCTCGAACTCCTCGCGGGTGATGATGCCCGGGTGGCCGGCGTCGACGAGTTCCCCGTCCTCGTAGCGCAGCCCCGCGATCGCCGGGTTGCGGAAGAGCCGTCCGATCGACGCGTCCTTCCACTCCCCGCCGAGCGTGCCCCGGTAGCCCGCACCATTCGCCCAGACAGCGATCCCCTGGTTGGACATGGAGGCGTCAACCAGCGCGCGACTCACCATCTGGCGCAGCGGGTCCACTTCGTCATCACGCAGCCGCTGACGCGACTGATCGTCGAAACCGTAGAGCCGTGGCATGCGGTGGTCCGTTCTTGTCTCATGCGCCCTGTGACCGGCCCCTGGACCACAGCACTGTGACCTAGTGCCGCATCAGGCAACGTTCGCCCTGTCGACGACGGTGCGTAGGCGCTTGCCGTCGGCATGGTGGTTTCGCCAGATGATGTAGCGGCGAATCATGCTGCCCTGTTGCTTGTGGTCGGCGTGGTCGGTGCCGTCGAGGGCGAAGTAGCGCAGGGCGGTGAACTGGGCCTCGATGCGGTTGAGCCAGGAGCTGTTGGTGGGGGTGTAGGCGATTTCGACGTTGTTCGCCATCGCCCAGGTGCCGACCCGCTGGCATTTCTTGGTGGTCAGGTGCGGGGAGAAGTTGTCGCAGACGATCGCGATGCGGACTTCGGGCGGGTAGAGG
>NZ_JARXYX010000082.1 GCF_029893585.1 Streptomyces sp. LBL | reverse complement strand
GTGATCCGCTCGGCGGGGTAGTCCGGGTCGACGGGTACATACGCGCCGCCGGCCTTGGTCACCGCGAGGAGAGCGACGACGAGGTCGGCCGAGCGACGCATCATGACCGCGACCAGCGACTCGGGTCCCACTCCGCGATCGATCAGCAGCCGGGCAAGGCGGTTGGCACGCTCGTTGAGCTCGGCATAACTCAGTTCCACGTCCTCGAAGACGACAGCAGTCGCGTCCGGCGTGCGAGCGGCCTGGGCCTGGAACAGCTCCGCCAGCGTCACGGCGGACATGTCCCGGGCGGTGTCGTTCCACTCGACCAGGATCCGCTCCCGCTCCACGGGATCGAGGACGTCCACTGTGCTGATCTGCTGGTGCGGTGCTGTTTCCAGGGCGATGACGACGCCTTCGGCAGCGGTATGGACCATGGCGCACAGTGATTCACCCGAGACGGGTTCGGCGACCTGCACGGTGAGGGTGAATCCGTCACCGGTGTCGTCGACGTTCAGCCCGATCGGGTAGTTCGTCCGCTCCTGGGAGTACAGCACCGCGATGCCGTCGAGGCTGTTGTCCGTCCCTGCCTCAGCGCTCCTGGAGTGCCGGTAATTGAACAGGGAGGTGAACAGCGGGGTGTCCGCCTTGATGCCGCTGGCCTGCCGGGCCAGTTTCAAAGGGGCGTGTTCGTGGACGAGCAAGTCCGCCAGCTGGTTCTGCACCGACCGGACCGTGTCCATCACCTGCGCGCCGTGAGTCTGCACCCGTACCGGCAGGGAGTTGATGAACAGGCCCAGAACGCGGTCCGCGCCGCTTCCCGCGGCCATGCGGCCGAACAGGACGGTACCGAAGACGACATCGTCCCGGCCCGCGGTGGCCGCCAGAACCCGCGCCCACACCACGTGCAAGACCGTGGCCGGGCTCACGCCCAGCCGGCGTGACTGGTCCCGCAGTCGCTGCGCGAGTTCCGCATCCATCACGCGACGGAACTCCGCCACGCCGGTTCCGTCGCCGCGGACGTCGAGCAGACCGAACGGCGCGGTCGGCTCGGTCACGTCCCCCAGCAGGGTGGAGAAGTACCTGTGGTGTTCCTCCTGCGCTACCCGCAGGCGGGCCTGGGCAACGAAGTTCCGGAACGGCAAAGGCGCGGGCAGGGTGTCCTCGCGGTCCTCGATGAACGAGCGCACCTCCTCCAGCAGCACGTCCAGGGTGGTGTGGTCCGAGATCAGGTGATGGGCCTGGACGAGCGCGAGCCACTGACCGTTCACCGGGTCGGCCGCCGTGTACACGCGGATCAGCGGCGCCTGGCCGATGTCCATCGATCCAGGACACGCGGCCAGCATCCGGCCGGTCACCTCATCGTCAGGCCCCTCGGGCAAGTCGACGCTTTCCACCGGGATCGCAGCACGGCGCACCACCACCTGGACCGGTTCGCGCAGTCCTTCCCACAAGACGGCGGTCCGCAGGATGTCATGCCGGTCGACGACCTTCTGCAGTGCGTCCACAAACCCGTCGAGCCGCTGCCGGGAGTCGAACCCCAACAGCACCGGCAGCACATACACATCGGTCCCGTCACCGGAGTCACCCATCAGGTGGTGGAAGAGGATCCCTTCCTGCAGCGGAGCCAGCGGGTACACATCCGCCACGTTGCCCGCTCCGCCGGGAACCCGGGCCACGATCCGGTCGATCTCCCCGCGGGTCAGATCCACCAGGGGAAGCATGTCGGGAGAAATGGTCAGGGCGCTGTCCGGAATCCGGTTCTCCGGCACCGCCACCTCGGCCCGACCATCCGACGCAGCCAGTCCGGCAGCCGTCGGCGCCGCGAACAACGACCGCACATCAACCGATATCCCCCGGGCACGCAGCAGCTCCACCACCCGCACCGCGAGCAGTGAGTGGCCGCCCAGTTCGAAGAAGTTGTCGTCCACGCCGACCTGGGGCAGGCCCAGGACCTCGGCGAACACGGTGCACAGGAGCTCCTCCTGCACCGTCGACGGCCCCCGCCCACCGTCGGCCGCCTGGTAGTCCGGAGCCGGCAGAGCCCTACGGTCCAGCTTGCCGTTCACCGTCAACGGCAGCGCCTCCAGCAGCACCAGCGCGGACGGCACCATGTACTCCGGCAGCATCGCACCGAGGTGGGCGCGCAGGGCAGCGGTATCGACACCGCCTGTGTGACTGGTGGCGGGGACGAGGTAGCCGACCAGGCGCTTGTCCCCGGGGCGGTCCTCACGCACCATCACCGCTGCCTGGGCCACGGACGGATGTGCGCTCAGCGCGGCCTCGACCTCACCCAGCTCGATCCGGAACCCCCGGACCTTCACCTGGTCATCGGTCCGCCCGAGATACTCCAGCTGCCCGTCGGCGTTCCAGCGTGCGAGGTCACCGGTGCGGTACATCCGCTCACCCTGACCACCGAACGGGTTCGCGACGAACCGCTGCGCGGTCAGTCCCGGCCGGTCGAGATAGCCTCGGGCCAGGCCCGCGCCGGCGATGTACAACTCACCCGCGACACCGACCGGAACCGGCCGCAGAGCCGAGTCCAGCACATAGACCCGGGTGTTGGGGACGGGCGTGCCGATGTGCGGGGTGCTGTGTTCGTTGGCGGACAGGGGGTTGGTGATGGTGGCGCAGACGGTGGATTCCGTCGGTCCGTAGGCGTTGATGAGACGGCGGCCGCCGGCCCAGTGGGTAACCAGGTGCTGGCTGAGGGCTTCACCGCCGGTGATGAGGGTCGTGATCGACGGCAGGCTGTCCGGTTCCAGGATGGCCAGTGCGGCGGGGGGCAGGAGTGCGTGCGTGACCGACCGCTCCGCGACCAGGCGGACGAGCGCCGGGCCTGGCAGCAGGTCGTGCGGCGCGGCCGAGACGAGGCAGGCCCCGTTGCACAGGGC
>NZ_JARXYX010000081.1 GCF_029893585.1 Streptomyces sp. LBL | reverse complement strand
AGGCTCTTTTGGACGCGTCCCTGTAGATCGTCGATGGCCTCAATCAGGTGGTGATTGAGGTCGCCGGTGTAAGGCTGGACCAGTCCGACGAGGGATTCCTTAGCGAATCCTCGAGCGGCCGCCTCGCGCCTCTGCATCACCCGCTTGGAAACAAAGTGCCCGGTTTCCGAAGCGATCGACCAGAACCGGAACAAGCCGTACCAGACAAAACAGGCTTGCAGGAAGGGTCTGATGGGCAGCGTACGACCAGTCCACGGCGAAGAAACCGTGGGACCCCCACCGAACAACGATTCGTCGAGCACCCAGCTCTCCATAGTCTCATGCATATACAGAAGCCCATGGATCGACTCGTGCACCACCCCTTCCGCGATGGTCACTTCGTCCACAAAAGACAACTGAGGATTGCCGAGCACGGAACGCCCGACATACTGGGCGCAGGATCCGGAAGAAAAGATGCTCTCACTGTCGTCACGGACAAGAATCAGCGTTTTGGTGAATTTTTCGACGAACCGCAAGATCTCGCTGTTCACCAGGCTGATGCATTCGGTGGCCGCCGACAGTTTGGCCAGCGCGTCTTCTCTCTCAGTGCCGCTCAGCGACACGTGACACTCGGTCACAGCGAAATCGACTCCCTGGACATCGACACTCAGGGCATACGGGCTGTCCAGATCAAGAGCCGCGATGCCTTTGACTGAGGGGGCATGGACGACTCGCCCGCCCGGAAGGATCAAAGCGTCTCCCAGGGCGGTCCACACAGGGTCCGAAATCGCCTCTGCCGTCTCGCCGTCGCGGGCCAACTCAGCTCGGACAGATTTGATCAAGCGTCGTGCCGGGGCGGTGACATCACGCGACACATCTGGCCACATCAGAAAGCGCGTGGTCTCGGGCGCCAGCAATACCCTTCCGAGCGAATCATCTTTCAGGCGGGAGAGCTCGACGAGTACCTCTGATTCGAGCTCGGGATCTTCCGCCCCAACCTCCATGAGGAATCTACCTAGGTTCCTGCCGACCAAGTCGGCATAACCGTCGTGAATCTCTTCACCCATTCCATCAGTGTCACACCAGCTGAGGACAGAATGGAATTTATCGATCGCTGACACAAGCCTTCATCCCAGGTTAGCGCGTGACGTAACAAGCATTCGACTGCCAGGCGGGACCGCCTAGAGAAATATCTCTCTGCACAATGCGAGCGACATGACTGATCACCATGAACAGGTTTTCACAATGCACGCTCGCATTGGAGAACGATGCCTCCTTCGACCATCGGTGCGGCATCTCGCCCCCGCCGCACACCGCATACACCGGGCATCGTAGACAGCCGTCCGGAAGAAGGTTCTGATTGTTCAGCCCGAGTTGATAAAGCCCTGTCTCCCGCAGGCTTTCGATGGTGTGATGCAGGACATTGAGATGAGTAAGGGTCATGCCATCACCACAGATCCTCAAAATATCCAGCGGCTCCAAGCTTCCGTCCGTCTCGATGACCACATCGGTCACTGGCTGCGGGCCCAAAGCATTGATGACCGAGTCGCCTCCCACCAGCAACTGAATGAGGGACTCGAACCATCTGATCCTCACCTGTGCATCAGCGTTTCCGTACCACTCGTCGAACAAATCGATGTAGTATCGCCCGAGCATTCCCTTGTCCCAAGGGGGCCTTTCCTCGTGGTGATAATCCGGCCAGAGGAAATCCATTTTGCGCACACCCATATCGATCAGGTGCCGCAGCACCTCGTTTCCGGAAAAACGTGGATCAGCCACCACTAGCACGCCCCAGGGCGGCGCCTCGCCTTCCATGGCCGCCAGAAGTTCGATGGATTTCCGTACTTGCTTGTAGCTTCCCTTGCCCTGATGATTCACTCGATGACGATCGTTCCAGACGGCCGGGCCATCAAGACTGACGCCCACCTGAACTCCATGACTCGCCAACAGCGAGATCCACTCCGAATCAAGGAGAACACCGTTGGACTGAATCGTGAGCGAAACCTTCACGTTGTAGGGAGTCTCCCTCCGAACGTCTTCCAGAAATCTCCTCATCCAGGGCTTTCCGACGAGCAGAGGTTCACCTCCATGAAGTGCGATGATCACTTCCGGAACGCCATGACGTGCTGCGTAACCGGTGAGCTGACGAACGGCCGCCGTGGCAACCGCCGCATCCATGACCCGCGGGCGTGTCTTGTAGGTCGTGTCTCCCTTGTTGTAGATGTAGCAGTAGCTGCAGTCAAGATTGCATCTGGAAGAAATCTTGAGAATGCAGGACAGAGGTAGGATATTTCCGTCCGAACGCACCGAGAGCATAGAATCATCCTTGACGAGGAATGGCCTGGACGGGAAATTATTAATTCCTGTCGACTTCACAGCCGAGCCCTTATCGGATTTGGTTCCGAGACATCAGCCACACGCCACTGTCCTCAGAATTTCAACCTGTTCCCGTAAGGGCTCACTGCGAGCAACGGACCTGCTGTGGGCGGAAAACTGCGTTACCGTCGCCTGGGTGATGATTCACCCTCTCTACATCTCCGGCCCGCTCCAACTCCGGCTGAAAGTGAGCCGCCTGTAGCCGACCGTCACGGGGGGCTGACCACCCTCACGGACCTCGAGCGCGGCACGCAAAATCGGATTCATGTCCCCGACGGCGTCCCTGAGTGCTTCGACGTCCGCGATAGGAATTCGCACCTCGACTTGTTGGGGGTTCTGTTCGGGCTGCGCCACTTTTCCTCCGTTAATCGATGGATCAAGTTACTGGAAGCGGTTTCGACGATACCTGTATTTACGGTCGCACGCGAGCAGACAACTGCTCAAGTTGCTCCAGTAGGAACCAAATTCACCCGGACAGCGCTACCCATAAAATCACTGGCTCTTTCATGGCCGACGATGCGGAGAACCGCGGCTAAAA
>NZ_JARXYX010000080.1 GCF_029893585.1 Streptomyces sp. LBL | reverse complement strand
GGCGTCAGGCTGACGACGCTCCGTCCCGAGCAGGCCTCGTACATCGGTGTCGACGTCGACGGCCCGTACAAGCCGGACCACTACCGCTACTGACAGGTCCTCCGAGGCAGGCCCCCGCACCCCCGTGTCGGGGGCCTGCCCCTTTGGCCACCGCGGCCGGACCAGCCCGTCAAGCCCCAGGACCCCGATGCCCCGCGGCCGTTATTCGCTCCACGATCCACACGATCACACCCCCCTCGCAGAAGAGCACTTCCACTGCGCCCCCGGCCCCTCCGGCTGGCGCTACGTCTCCCAACTGACCTCCCCCGCGGGCGACCACAGCGGCTCCGTCGACCTCACCCTCGACGAACTCGGCCGCCCCATCCGCCTCGAACTGCACGCCGCGAGCTGGCAGGTCCGCGGCGCCGCCCTCGACGGCGTCACCTGGGTTCGCACGGACCCCACCGGGACTCATGCCACAGAAGGCAACGTGCGCGCCCACGCCTTCACCGGCACATCCCCGGCATTCCTCATCGCCACCGCCCGTCTCCTGCGCCTCACCCCTTCCGGCTCGGCCACCCGCGTACGCCTCGTCGCCTTCACGGACCCAGTCCTCGCCCCGCGCACGGTGGACCAGTCCTGGGCCTTGCTGAAGATCGAAGCACACGCCACTGACAACGGGCCCCTGACCGTGGAGGAGTACCAGGTCACAGACCTGGACACGGGCGAGCAGCACGTCGTGCACATCGCCGGCGATGTGGTGCTCGCGGCTCCCGGCGTCGAGTTGGAGGACCTCGACTCGCCACCGTCGGTATTCGGATCTTCGCCCGAGTGCGGCGGACGGGGTGGGCCGGAGAGGGCGTAGCGGGTGCGGGCGACCCACGCGCTCGCGCCGGCCTTTCAGCTTCGGCGGCCCCGCAGATTACGCGGGCGGCGCGAATCCGGTGCTGGGACGGTCGCCGGACTGCTCTGCCGCCTCCCGCGGGACCGCAGCCGGAGTTCCGGTGACATACACGGCAGGCTGAGGAGCAGGAGCAGGAGCAGGAGCAGGAGCAGGCGGGACCGGCGGGGGCCCGTACGTATCTGGTGCACCGTGCTGAGCCCCGGCACCGACTGACGGCACAGCGGCGTCGGCACCCGAGCCAGCACGTGTACCCGTATCCGTCGGTGCCCCCGCCACCGTGGCCGCACCGGCGGCAAAGGTCCGCCGGACCTCCCGAGCCTGCCGTTCCTGCACCACCGCAGCCAGATAGGCCGCCGGCGGAACGCTCTGCGGCACAGGGGCCCCTGTGCGAGCGGCGAGGTCGGCGGCGAGCCGCTGAGCCATGGTCCAACCGACCTGTGGGTCCAACTGCTGCATCCGCGTCAGGTACTGGCGGATCGCAAGCCACAGCCCGTCAGGGACCGCCGACAGATCAAGCGCGGAGAAGCGTCCGGACAGCCACGGCGGTGGCGGGGGCACGAAACCCACCTGTGAGACCGGCAGGCGTTCCCGTACGACCAAAGTTCCCGCGAAGACGTCGCCGAGCCGGCGCCCCCGTGCCGACACCAGCGAAGCGATACAGGCGACGACCCCGAACGTCATCACGATCTCGACCGTCCCGATCGCTCCCCGCACCAGCGCATGCCGGAACCGGATCGGCCCACCGTCGTCCCGCACCACACGCAATCCACACGCCAGCTTCCCGAGCGAACGTCCATGGCTGAGCGTCTCGACGGCTATCGGCCCGCCCACCAGCACCAGGAGGAACGCGGCGATCGACAACGCGACCTGCGCCGCCTCGTCCAGAGAAGAGGTGGAAGCCATCAGCACGATCGTCACGACGATGTACACGGTGACGGCCACGGCCAGATCGATCAGCACCGCCAACGCCCTGCTGGGCAGCCTCGCCGGGCGCACCTCAAGCGCCACCGCCTCGCCCGTCACCAGCTCACTCACGCCTGCCACCCTTCCCCTGACCTGCCCTCTGAACGGGCAGTCTGCCAAGCTGAAGGCGCATCGCGCCCCAGTACGACAAGCTGACATCCATGACGAGTCGCCGACGACCAGCGGAGGAGCAGGCAAACCGATGGACCTCGACGTCTTCGTCACCGCCCACCGAGCCGAATGGGACCGCCTGGACGCCCTGCTGCGGCGTCGGCGTCGGCTCAGCGGAGCCGACGCCGAGGAGCTAGTCGGGCTCTACCAGCGCACCGCCACCCACCTCTCCCTGATCCAGTCCAGCGCCCCCGACCCGCAACTGACGGGGCGGCTCAGTCAACTGGTGGCACGCGCGCGTAGTGCTGTGACAGGCACCCGACGTGCCTCGTGGCGGGATGTCACTCGCTTCCTCGCGCACGGCTTCCCGGCCGCGGTCTACAGGTCGCGACACTGGTGGGTACCCACCGCCCTTCTGTCCACGGTCGTCGCGGCTCTCCTGGGCTGGTGGATCGGGACGCACCCCGAGGTCCAGGCGACCATCGCGGCCCCGAGCGAGCTGCGCGAGCTCACCCGGCCCGGCGGCGAGTACGAGACGTACTACTCCAGCCATCCAGCGGCCTCCTTCGCCGCTCAGGTGTGGACGAACAACGCCCAAGCCGCCGCCATGTGCCTGGTCCTGGGCGTCTTCCTCGGTCTCCCGGTGCTCTGGATCCTCTTCCAGAACATGCTCAACCTCGGAGTCGGCTTCGGCCTGATGTCGTCGGCAGGACGTCTCGACACCTTCCTCGGTCTCATCCTCCCGCACGGTCTGCTGGAGCTCACCGCGGTCTTCGTGGCTGCCGGCACAGGCCTTCGCCTGGGCTGGACCCTGATCGACCCGGGCCCGCGCACCCGCCGGTCGGCTCTCGCCGAGGAAGGCCGAGCCGCCGTGGGCATGGCGATAGGCCTCGCACTCGTGCTCTTCGTTTCCGGTGCCATCGAAGGCTTCGTCACCCCGTCCGGCCTGCCCACCTGGGCCCGCATCGGCATCGGCATAGCGGCCGAGTCGGCGTTCCTCGCTTACGTCTTCGTCCTGGGCGGTCGCGCCGCCCGCGCCGGAGACACGGGCGACGTCGAGGCTGCCGAACGCAGCGCCACCGTCCCGACGGCCGCCTGATGTGCGGATGCCTCCGCTGAACTGCTACTGTCTCCTTCGCCCCAAGAGAGCCGTTGACACGGCTCGACTGGGGAGGTAGATTTGAACAGTTGCCTGGAGCTCGGTATCGTCCGGCTCGGTGACAGTGAGTGTCTGTCAGCTTCTGGAAACCTTGTTTTCGAAGAAGCTCCTTCCCGAACAATCGGAAATGGATCGCCGGTCAGTCCGGCCTAAAACTTCTGATAATGTTGGGAACGCCGGAAAGGGAAACGCGAGAGCGGGAACCTGGAAAGCACCGAGGAAATCGGATCGGAAAACGATCTGATAGAGTCGGAAACGCAAGACCGAAG
>NZ_JARXYX010000079.1 GCF_029893585.1 Streptomyces sp. LBL | reverse complement strand
TGTGGACGTTCACGTATTTCCCCGGGGCTGAGTTCACGTAATTCCCCAGCCCCGGGCGCCGATGGCGTCTACTTGACCGACGGCTTGGCGGGCTTCTCGGTGGGGTTCTTGGGGCGCTTGTTCGGACGGTAGCTGGGGCCGTTCATGATGACCTGGTGGCTGGTGTTGATGAGCCGGTCGAGGAGGGACTCGGCGACGACGGGGTTGGGGAAGAGGGGATACCAGTCGCTGGGCGCCCGGTTGCTCGTGATGATCAGGGACCGCCCCTGCCGCTCGCTGACCAGCTCGTAGAGGTCGTCGGCCTGGGCCGCGGAGAGCTGGCGCATGGCGAAGTCGTCGAGGATGAGCACGTCGGGCCGTACCAGCTCACGGATCCGTTTCTCCCAGGTGCGGTCCGCGTGGCCGCCGGCGAGTTCGGCGAGGATCCGGCTGGTCTTGGCGAAGCGGACGTGGGCGCCCTGCCGGACCGCGAGGTGCCCCAGCGCCTGGGCGATATGCGTCTTGCCCACCCCCACCGGGCCGAACAAAATTACGGACTCGCCCGCATGCAGCCAGCGCAGGGCGCCGAGGTCGCGGATCTGGGCGGCGGGCAGTTTCGAGGAGGCGGTGAAGTCGAATTCCTCCAGGGTGACCTGCTGTTCGAACTTGGCCCGCTGGAGCCTGCGTTGGAAGGCGACGGTCTCGCGGCGGGTGATCTCGTCCTGGCAGAGGACCTGGAGGAAGTCGAGGTGGCCGAGTTCGCCGCCGTGGGCCTGGGCGAGGCGGGCGTCGAGGGTCTCCAGCATCCCGGACAGCCGCAGGGACTTGAGTGACTCGCGCAGGGCGGTGTCCATCACGCTCATCGTGCCGCCACCTCGTCTTCGCCGTGGACCTGGTCGTCGCGGCTGTCCTCCGGTGTGTCCGGGGGTGCGACGGAGCCGAACAGGCCCTGCGGGCCGTGGAGGAAGGCCGCGGCTCCAGCGTCTCCGCTGGTCTCGGGCTCGGGATCGGTCTCGGTGCCGGCGACCAGGATGCCCTTGATGGTGCGGTAGGACGGATCGCCGACCGTGATCGCTCTCGCGCAGGCGGCGTCCAGCCGCGTGTCGCCGTACTTCTTGCGCAGTCCGAGGACCCCCTGGGCGGCGCGGAGCCGGTAGAGCGCGTTGACCTCCAGCAGTTGGTCGACGACCTCACGGCAGGCGCCACCGATCTCGGACGCCTGGGTGCGACACCAGATCGGCGTCTTCATCTGGAAGGCGATCTTCTCCGGCGGGTAGTCGCTCTTGTCGGTACGTTTCCCCTGTTCAAGGGCGGCATGGGTCTTGACCAGGTCGCCGTCGAGGAAGACCTGCACCATCGTGGCGGTGGAGCGGACGTCGACCTTGCGGCCGATCAGTTTCCAGGGCACGGAGTAGAGAGTGCGGCCGACCTTGATGTGAATGTCCGGGCCGACGGTGGCCGTCGACCAGCGGGCCAGCGTGAACGGGGTGGGCGGCAGCGGCAGCAGGGCGGCGGCCTCGACCGCGCCGAACACGGCCATCGGGGCCGCCCCGCCCAGCGGCCGGCACTGACGGCGCCCGGCGACCTGCTGGGCCCAGGTGACGGCCTCGGTCTGCATGTGCTCGATCGAGGTGAACTCCCGCCCGCGCCAGAACGAGTCACGGACATAGGGCATGGGCCGCTCCACCCTGGGCTTGTCCTTCGGCTTCAATGCCCTTGCCGGGTCCACCAACGCCCCGTAGTGGGTGGCGAGTTCGGCATACGCCTTGTTGATTTTCGGGTCGTAGAGGTCGGGCTTGTCGACGCCGGTCTTCAGGTTGTCGGGCACCAGCCGGCGCGGAACGCCGTCGAAGTAGCGGAAGGCCGCGACGTGTGCCTCGGTCCACGCGTGCTGGTCCAGGTTCAGGACCGGACGGACGAACATGTGCCGTGAGCAGGGCAGCACCATCACGAACGCCCAGACCCGGTGCCGTTTGCCGGTGCGGGGGTTGGTCCACTGGCCCAGGAAGCCGTAGTCGATCTGGGCCTCCTCGCCCGGCTCGACCTCGTCGCGCAGGACGGTGACCTGCGAGCGGCTCACCTCGTCAGGCAGTGTGGCGTGCACCCAGCGGCGGAACGAGGAGACCGACACCTTCAGTTTGTGCTCGTCCCGCAGCCGCTGGTGGATCGTGGAAACCGTCACCGTCCCCAGCAACTCCTTGATGTAGTCGCGGTGTTGGTCGATGTCGGACCAGGTGACCTGCCGCAGCCTCCGGTCGGCGAGACCGGGGAACCACCCCTCGATCAGCCCGGCCCAGTCGGCCTCGCTCATCGGCGGGCCGCCCGGGGTGATCCCGGACGCCTCCGCCGGCGCCAGGTACTTCCTGACCGTCTTGCGGTCCACCCCCAAAGACGCGGCGAGCGCGCTCTTCGAGCGCCCCGCGTACCAGTGGACGTAGATCTCGGTGATGTCGACCACGACGAACGTTCTCCTTGCCATCCGGGCTGCCCATCGGCCTGCCGAACCACGGGCCGAGGAACACGGACAGTTCCGCGACGACCAGGTCCCTCGATCCCGGACTCCGCGCTACCCATGGTCAATAAGGAGGAACCGCCATAGAGGATCGCATTACACCCAAACCGCCCCAGATGGTGAAAATCTCCATCGTCGCCGGATCAGCGGGCGGGTTTCTCCCAGGTCAGCGAGTACCGGCGCAGCACATGCCGGCGGTAGCGCACGCCGGGCAGCAGCTGCCGGGCAGCAGCCCGCACCTGCCCATAGCTCATCTGCGGGTCGGCGACCGGCATGCCCTGCGGGCCACGCGCGCGAAGCAGTACCTTCATGATCCGCACGATCGGGGCAGCCGCGATCAACGCCGCCCACTCCGTCACGCTCGCCTCGCGGGCCAGACCGACCACCACCAGCGTGCCGCCAGGCCGCAGCAGCTCACGCATGCGGACGAGGGCCGCCTCGAAGTCCATGTGATGGATCGTGGTCACCGAGCAGACGAAGTCGTACTCCGCACGGGGAAGTTCCGCGGTGAGGAAGTCTCCCTCGACGAAGGTGAGTTGCGGATGGCCGGCAGCAAGCTCACGTGCGCTGGCGATCATGTCCGGCGACTTGTCGATCCCGGTGACGTGTTTCGCCCGCCCGGCAAGCTTCCGTGCCAGCAGCCCGTCCCCGCAGCCAACCGTCCAGGGCATCGCCGCATCCCTCGGGAACAGACCGGAGGATGCCCGGGTGCCGGGCAACGTTGGTGTTCCAGTACGGCTCTGCGGCGGGCTGGCGCATCGGATCAGCGTAGAGGCCGGTCATGGCCTGCCGAGTGCACACCGACGGATTCGCTGTCCCCATGGGGAGTCGTGATCGCAGGGGTGGGGAATTACATGACGCTGATCATGCAGATCGTGGGGAATTGCCTGACCGTCGACA
>NZ_JARXYX010000078.1 GCF_029893585.1 Streptomyces sp. LBL | reverse complement strand
GTTCGGCGGCGTCCTACTCTCCCACAGGGTCCCCCCTGCAGTACCATCGGCGCTGTAAGGCTTAGCTTCCGGGTTCGAAATGTAACCGGGCGTTTCCCTCACGCTATAACCACCGAAACACTATGAAACTGTCGAACTGCCGCACCATACCGTGACCATGGCATGGGGCTGTTCGTGGTTTCAGAACCAACACAGTGGACGCGAGCAACTGAGGACAAGCCCTCGGCCTATTAGTACCAGTCAGCTCCACCCATTACTGGGCTTCCACACCTGGCCTATCAACCCAGTCGTCTACTGGGAGCCTTAACCCCTCAAAGGGGGTGGGAATACTCATCTCGAAGCAGGCTTCCCGCTTAGATGCTTTCAGCGGTTATCCCTCCCGAACGTAGCCAACCAGCCATGCCCTTGGCAGGACAACTGGCACACCAGAGGTTCGTCCGTCCCGGTCCTCTCGTACTAGGGACAGCCCTTCTCAATATTCCTACGCGCGCAGCGGATAGGGACCGAACTGTCTCACGACGTTCTAAACCCAGCTCGCGTACCGCTTTAATGGGCGAACAGCCCAACCCTTGGGACCGACTCCAGCCCCAGGATGCGACGAGCCGACATCGAGGTGCCAAACCATCCCGTCGATATGGACTCTTGGGGAAGATCAGCCTGTTATCCCCGGGGTACCTTTTATCCGTTGAGCGACGGCGCTTCCACAAGCCACCGCCGGATCACTAGTCCCGACTTTCGTCCCTGCTCGACCCGTCGGTCTCACAGTCAAGCTCCCTTGTGCACTTACACTCAACACCTGATTGCCAACCAGGCTGAGGGAACCTTTGGGCGCCTCCGTTACTCTTTAGGAGGCAACCGCCCCAGTTAAACTACCCATCAGACACTGTCCCTGATCCGGATCACGGACCCAGGTTAGACATCCAGCACGACCAGACTGGTATTTCAACGACGACTCCACCTGAACTGGCGTCCAAGCTTCACAGTCTCCCAGCTATCCTACACAAGCCGAACCGAACACCAATATCAAACTATAGTAAAGGTCCCGGGGTCTTTCCGTCCTGCTGCGCGAAACGAGCATCTTTACTCGTAGTGCAATTTCACCGGGCCTATGGTTGAGACAGTCGAGAAGTCGTTACGCCATTCGTGCAGGTCGGAACTTACCCGACAAGGAATTTCGCTACCTTAGGATGGTTATAGTTACCACCGCCGTTTACTGGCGCTTAAGTTCTCAGCTTCGCACACCCGAAAGCGCACTAACCGGTCCCCTTAACGTTCCAGCACCGGGCAGGCGTCAGTCCGTATACATCGCCTTACGGCTTCGCACGGACCTGTGTTTTTAGTAAACAGTCGCTTCTCGCTGGTCTCTGCGGCCACCCCCAGCTCACCGTGTAAAACGGATCACCGGAAATGGCCCCCCTTCTCCCGAAGTTACGGGGGCATTTTGCCGAGTTCCTTAACCATAGTTCACCCGAACGCCTCGGTATTCTCTACCTGACCACCTGAGTCGGTTTAGGGTACGGGCCGCCATGAAACTCGCTAGAGGCTTTTCTCGACAGCATAGGATCATCCACTTCACCACAATCGGCTCGGCATCAGGTCTCAGCCACAAGTACGACGGATTTACCTATCGCACGGCCTACACCCTTACCCCGGGACAACCACCGCCCGGGATGGACTACCTTCCTGCGTCACCCCATCACTCACCTACTACAAGTCTGGTCCGTCGGCTCCACCACTTTCCATTCCCCGAAGGGTCCGGAACGGCTTCACGGACTTAGCATCGCCTGATTCAATGTTTGACGCTTCACAGCGGGTACCGGAATATCAACCGGTTATCCATCGACTACGCCTGTCGGCCTCGCCTTAGGTCCCGACTTACCCTGGGCAGATCAGCTTGACCCAGGAACCCTTAGTCAATCGGCGCACACGTTTCCCACGTGTGTATCGCTACTCATGCCTGCATTCTCACTCGTGAACCGTCCACCACTGCCTTCCGGCGCAGCTTCACCCGGCACACGACGCTCCCCTACCCATCCACACAGGCGTTGGCCCTATACATGTGAATGACACGACTTCGGCGGTACGCTTGAGCCCCGCTACATTGTCGGCGCGGAATCACTAGACCAGTGAGCTATTACGCACTCTTTCAAGGGTGGCTGCTTCTAAGCCAACCTCCTGGTTGTCTGTGCGACTCCACATCCTTTCCCACTTAGCGTACGCTTAGGGGCCTTAGTCGATGCTCTGGGCTGTTTCCCTCTCGACCATGGAGCTTATCCCCCACAGTCTCACTGCCGCGCTCTCACTTACCGGCATTCGGAGTTTGGCTAAGGTCAGTAACCCGGTAGGGCCCATCGCCTATCCAGTGCTCTACCTCCGGCAAGAAACACACGACGCTGCACCTAAATGCATTTCGGGGAGAACCAGCTATCACGGAGTTTGATTGGCCTTTCACCCCTAACCACAGGTCATCCCCCAGGTTTTCAACCCTGGTGGGTTCGGTCCTCCACGACCTCTTACAGCCGCTTCAACCTGCCCATGGCTAGATCACTCCGCTTCGGGTCTTGAGCGCGCTACTAAAACGCCCTATTCGGACTCGCTTTCGCTACGGCTACCCCACTCGGGTTAACCTCGCAACACACCGCAAACTCGCAGGCTCATTCTTCAAAAGGCACGCAGTCACGACGCACCGAGTAAACTCGATGCGCGACGCTCCCACGGCTTGTAGGCACACGGTTTCAGGTACTATTTCACTCCGCTCCCGCGGTACTTTTCACCATTCCCTCACGGTACTATCCGCTATCGGTCACCAGGGAATATTTAGGCTTAGCGGGTGGTCCCGCCAGATTCACACGGGATTTCTCGGGCCCCGTGCTACTTGGGTGTCTCTCCAACGAGCCGTTGACATTTCGACTACGGGGGTCTTACCCTCTACGCCGGACCTTTCGCATGTCCTTCGTCTACATCAACGGTTTCTGACTCGTCCCACGATCGGCAGACCGTGACAAAGAGATCCCACAACCCCGTACACGCAACCCCTGCCGGGTCTCACACGTATACGGTTTAGCCTCATCCAGTTTCGCTCGCCACTACTCCCGGAATCACGGTTGTTTTCTCTTCCTGCGGGTACTGAGATGTTTCACTTCCCCGCGTTCCCTCCACATACCCTATGTGTTCAGGTATGGGTGACAGCCCATGACGACTGCCGGGTTTCCCCATTCGGACACCCCCGGATCAAAGCCTGGTTGACGACTCCCCGGGGCCTATCGTGGCCTCCCACGTCCTTCATCGGTTCCTGGTGCCAAGGCATCCACCGTGCGCCCTTAAAAACTTGGCCACAGATGCTCGCGTCCACTGTGCAGTTCTCAAACAACGACCAGCCACCCACCACCCCGAACCATCCG
>NZ_JARXYX010000077.1 GCF_029893585.1 Streptomyces sp. LBL | reverse complement strand
TCTGGTGGCCACCCGGCTCGGGTGGCTGTTTCGCGAGCAGGAGACCAGTGACGTCGGGATCGACGCGCACCTTGAGGTCGTCATCGGAGCCAGCCTCACCGCCAAGACGACGGGTAGACCGACCGGACGCCTGCTGGCGGTGCAGATCAAGTCCGGGGAGAGCCAGTTCACCGCTGCCGCCGAAGGAGGCTGGTGGTATCCCTGCGACGCCGCGCACGTGGCCTACTGGAGTAACCACTGCCTGCCGGTCACCCTGCTGCTGTTCGACCCGAGGACCGAGCGTGTCCACTGGCAGCACGTCACCCCCGGCACACTGGTGTCAACGGGCAAGCACTACAAGGTGTTCGTCCCCGTCGGTCAGCAGATCGACGAGGCCAATGCCGAGGTGCTGGGGCGTCCCGCCCGCCTCCAGGAAGACGTTGACCCCTTCCAGGACGCAGTGGACCGTCTACCGGGCGACACCCGTATCCAACTGCTGCGTGAACACCAAGCCCAGGCCGCTCATGCTTTTCCCCTGGCGGTCTTTCTCGCCGATGCTGATGACCCCGCTCAAGCCGTCAGGCAGCTTCTGACCGCTCTGCCCGTCTGGCTCACCGAGATGGAGGCTGAGCGCGAAGAAGGAGCCTGGCGGGCTGTTGCCGCCTACGCGAGCTCCCATGAAGTCGGTATGCCCGCTGTCGAAGCCCTGGAGCGTGCCGCTGCCGCAGCCCGAGCCGACCGCGGACGCCTGCTCGCCCTCGCCGCCTTCGCGGCTGTCGCGCACGCCCCCGAGCACGCGCTCCGGCTGGCGGAGGCCGCTCATAAGGAAGGCACCGCCGTGCTGGTCGCAGCCGTCCGCGCCCTCCTCGACGCCGGCGGCCGACACCCCGCACGCCTGCCGGATTCTGTGGAACGCGCACTCGCGGCCGGGGACCCGGCCGCGATCAAAGACGTCAACATCCTGCGCTTCACGGCTTACTGCCACTTCGCAGCCGATCGCCACGAGGAAGGCGAAGACATTCTCGAAAGGGCGCTGCGCCTTGATCCCAATGAACCCGCCGTGCAACTCGATCTCGCACAGTGCCTGTTGCGCCGCAGCGCAGTCGGCGCGCCCCACCAGGCGTTCTTCGACACCGGCCGAGCCCAGCGTCTGGCTCAGGCCGCACGTGCTGAGTACCGGCGCTGGCGGGGCCCCAGCGACCGTGCCGCAGCCGTCCTCCTCGAAGCCCGGGTGATGTCCGGTGACATCACCACAGCCATCCACACCGCGATCGCCGAGCCAGAGGGAGACGCCTACGGACCAGAGATTGCCTCCCAGCCCCTGTTGGTCGAAGCGGTACGGCTGGCTTACAAATCGGGCCGTGCGGATCTCGCGGAGACGCTCGCAGCCAACCTCACCGGACACGGCGAGAAGCTCCAACTGGCGGCGTATGCGCGCGAAGCAGATCCCGCTGCCGGCCGTGCCGAGCGCATCGTCGCCTGGCAGGCCGCGGCAGCCGGCGCAGCCACCGACGAGCAGCGGGCGGAGGCTGCGTTCGCCCTGACCGGCCACGGCCTCTGGCCGGTGCCCCACCTCGATGAACTCCGTGAACAACGGGCCCTGCCCGAAGCCGTCTACCAGACCCGCCGGGCCGTGGCCGATGCCGTCAACGGCGACGCCGATGCTGCCATCCGGCGGCTGCGTGAATGGGAAAACCACAGCGTGGTCGCCGCGATGACACTCGTCGAACAGTACGAACATCAAGGGCAGTTGGTGTTCGCCGCGGAGGCCGCTGAACGCGCCGGACGGCGCTTCGGCGACACCTACCTCAGGGCGCTTGCCATCGACCGGTGGGACCGCTCCGGCGACCGGGAGCAGGCCCGCATGAAAGCCCTGACCCTGCTGGGACGTCCGTTCCTGTCAGTCGAGATGCGCAGCCAGTTGCGCCGCACGGTCATCCAGTGGGCCCAGGACCGCGCGGACTGGGACGACATGGAAGAACACGCCCTGGTCGGGCTGGCCGAGGAAACCGGCATCGAGCACGTCACCGCGCTGGAAGGAGCAGCCGGAACAGTCCCTCCACAGACACTGCCCCTTGTTTGGGCGGCGATCCACGCACAGCTCAACGCCCGCAAACTCGATACTGCGCGCGACACGCTCGCCCGCTTCGCCCCGCAAATCCGCAACACACACGACGCACGGGCATGGCTCGCCCTGACCGGATGGTCGGGATGGACCCCCGCACTCGCGGAGACCGCGATCGGCCTCGCCGAGCGCTACCGCCGAGAGGACCCCGAACTGACCGGAGCCCTCCTGAACGGAGTACTCCTTGCCACCGGAGAACCAGCCACGGACTCCACCTCCGCCACCTCCACGAAGACGGCCGACCCAGCCCCGCAGAAGGCAGCACCCACGGCGCTCGAGCTGCCGGATCCGCTCAGCCGAAGACTGCAAGACCTCTTGGCCGATGCGCCAGCAACCCGCTCGCTCACCACCATCCAGGGCTCTCGAAATCTCCTGCAGCATGTCGAACGAACCCTGGGTCCCCGCGAACCACTGCTCCAAGCCGCCGCCGACGCCGTACGCGTCGGCGCCCTCACGACCGGAATGCTTGCCTGGGCCGCAGGACGCCCGGTTGCCCTCGCGGTGATTCATCGGGCGGCTGGGCTCATCCCCGCCTGCACGCTCAACTCGCAACACGTCGCTGCCGAGGTCCGGGCCGCGAACGACGCGCTGAACCGCACCGCCGTGCTCGACCCCAGTACCTTGGCCCTCACCACACTCCTCCCCGGCCGGTTCGACCAGCTCAGAGCCGTCTTCGCGGCCGCCCCCGTCACCCGAGCCGTGTTCGACGACATCATCAAAACCCGCTACGCCCTGGACGAGCTGATGCGATCCTCCGGACAACTCGGCGTGTACAACGGACGCTTCACCATCACCAAGTACTCCGACCAGGACAGGAAGGAACACAGCCGTCAAGCGGCAGCGTTCTCCCGGATCATCCCCGTCCTGCAGCCTGTTGACGTCCCCGACCTCACCGGGATCCGGCGCTTGCTCGACCTGCACGATGTTCCTGACCAGGAAACCGTCGCCTGGCTGTCTGCCGCCCAGCACGCCCTGGACACCGGGAGCGCCCTGTGGTGCGACGACGCGGCCCTGCGTGAACTGCTCATCAAGGCAGGCATCCCCACCTTCGGCACGGTCGCGCTCCTGCGTCTCCTCACCGACCACAGCGACTATCCCGAGTTCACCCACGAGCGCTACCGCCACGACCTCCGCACGCTGCTCAAGTCCTATGTCGTGGATCTGCCCGTCACTCTGGGAGAGATCACCGAGCTCGCTCAAACGCAGGACTGGACACCGGCCGCCGCAGCCGTCACATTCAGCAGGCCCCACTTCTGGATGAATGAACCGCTCAGGCCACGGTGGGCCCACATCGCCGAGAAGGTATGGGAGAACGCCCCCGACCAGCTCGCAGGCTGGCTCCACCAGGCGATCGCAGGCGCAACGGCGCTGCTGGCGCCACAGGAGATACTCCCGGCCGTCGTACAACTGACCGCCGAAACCTTGCTCGCGACCGGAGTCGGCCTGGAGCCAGTGCAAGCTCTGCAGCCTGCCGCGCTCAACGCACTCAAGGCGAGCAGCCGAGCAGTAGCCCGCCAGCGCACTCTGAGTAGACAACCCACCCCGGAACTGCAGCCACCCACGGCCGACGAGTTCCTGGCCCTGCTTCGCCCGGCAGTGACACGACTGTTGACCGAGCACTACCGGTTCACACCGACGATGGCAACGGCCATCGTCGAGGTGGCCATGCTGCAGAACCCGCCACTGTGATCCGCTGCCGCACAGATGGTGGGCGGCCCGCTTCACCACACGGTTGTACACAATACGCAGCAGCGCATCGATATCACACTCGCGTCATTTCCACGATGGGACCACCTTCGAACCGCAGGCTGAAGACGCGCCTCTACCAGCGACTCGCCGCCGCCCTGGACTCCTCCGAGGACGAACGCATCGCCCCCCGGCGCCTCCTGCACGTGTCTACT
>NZ_JARXYX010000076.1 GCF_029893585.1 Streptomyces sp. LBL | reverse complement strand
GAAAGCTACCAGGCCGGACTCGAATTATGCGCCGGCCTCCTCTGGATCCGACACCTCGGATCACAGTCTTGATCACAACTCCACACAGGCCCTAGTTCGGTCAGTCCGTGAACGGCGGCGTCCATGCGGTCAGGGCTGCCCATTCCCTCAACCCAGGTCACCATCTGGCCCTCAAGGTCGGGGTATTCGCCGACGTGGTGAACGAGTTGCTGTTCGTAGAGCTGGGCGACGGGTGCGGCGCGCAGGCGTTTGCCGACCTTGGCGGTGACCTCGAGGATCATGGGCATGAGCAGGCCCTTGGTCAGGTCCTTGCGGCGTAGCTGCTCCCATGCCTGGGTGACGATCTGCCGCGCCATGTCTCCGCCGTAGTTCTTCTCGACCACGATCGCATCGGCCTTGAGTTCAAGGGCGAGACGGCATGCGGCCAGGCCCCAGTCGTTGGCGCCCATGGAGCCGGATCGGTCGGCGAGGACGTACAGCTGCCGGTCGAAGTCGCGGCCGACGCCGATGACGCCCGTCTCGTCGCCGACCGTGGACTCTCCGCCGGCGGGGTCGACGGCGACGACGATGCGCGCCATGTCGAGGCCAGAGAACTGGACGGCGTTGATACGAGCGGTCTCGATCCACTCCCGCCTCCAGACGCCTCCCTCCGGCGGCCGGGGCTTCTGCAAGTAGAGGGCGGCCCAGACGCGTTCGCCAACTCGCTTGCGGGTTTTGGCGTGATGGGTGACGTCGAAGCGTTCGGGCCACAGCGCCTCGCCAGGAGCGCGGCCGAGCGGGTCGTCGAGGCTGTCGGCGATGGCGGGCAGGTCAATGACGCGCCAGGCGTCGCGCTCGGTGGCGAGGATGCGTCCGGCGAGGTCGTCTTCGTGCCATCGGGTCTGGATGAGGCAGATGGCGCCGACGGGTTCGAGTCGGGTCTGCAGTACGGAGGTCCACCAGTCCCAGGCGCGCTTGCGCATGGTGGGGCTGTCGGCGTCGGCCATGTCCTTGACCGGGTCGTCGACGATGGCGATGTGTGCGCCGCGTCCGGTGAGGCCGCCGCCGATACCGGCTGCGAGGAGTCCGCCTTCGCCGCCGACGATGTCGAAGCGGTTGGCGGCCTGACTGCCTGCCTTGAGCTGGATCCCGAGGTCGTCGCCCCAGGTGTTGATGGCGTCCCTGATCCACCGGCCGTGGTCGTCAGCCAGGTCGGCGGAGTAGCTGGCGATCATCATGCGGTGGCCGGGGTTGCGCCGCAGGTACCAGAGGGGTGCCCAGCGGGAGGCGCGGCGGCTCTTGCCGTGCCGTGGGGGCATGGTCAGCATGACGCGGTCGCATCGGCCTGCGGCCATGTCGATGAACGCCTGGTCGATGAGATCCAGGTGCGGGGCCTGCATCTCACGCCCGCCGGTGAGGACGGCGGCGAGTGCACCTGGCGAGCGGTCCATGGCGAGTTTGCGTTCGACGCGCATCAACTCGGCGCGCAGCGTGGGCGATGCGGCCCGTGCGATGGTGCGGCGCTGCGCCGGTGGAAGGGTCTTGTAGTGGGCTATGACGCTTTCGTGGTCGCGCGGGGTCATCCGGCGTCCGGATCGGTGAGCGCGATCAGGGCGTCGAGTTCGTCGACGGTCACGTTTTCGACCTGGACCGGTCCGCCGTCGGGGCCGGACAGTTCCGTGCGGACGGGCATGTCGAGGCCGAGCAGCCGTGCGCGGCGCTCCATGATCCGCAGGGTGCGGTCGATGGCGGCTAGGTCCTGGTCGCGGACGGCTTTCTTGTAGGCGACGAAGAACAGCCGGTCGAGGCGGTCGGCTTCCAGTGCGCGCAACTCGTCTACGTCGTCGTTGAGTTCGGCGCGGCGGTCGGCGAGTGCGGTGCGGACATCCCGGCAGGCAGCGTGAATCAGGGCCTCGTTGGTGGGCGGGTCCTGGTTCTTTCGGTACCGATCGACTCCGTAGCCCTGCGGGTAGGCGATGCCGTCAGAGTTGACGGTCGGGTCGGCGGCGAGCTTGCGGGCGATCGTCAACCAGTCCACGCCGGCGAGACGTAGATCGATGGCGTCCGAGCGGCGGCGCGCGATGGCCGCACGCGCGGCTTTGTCGGGGCGTCCCACGGCGGGGGTCCTTCACTGCTCGGGTGCGCCCCCGCGCCCGAGTCCATGATCCCACTTCGCTGCGGCTGGCCTGGTGTGGCGTCTGAGACCCGCGCTGGCGCCGGTCCGTATCCGCTCCTTCGTCAGAGGCCCGCGACCGGATGCCGCCCCACCCTGTTCACCCAAACGGCCTACTGCGGATGCGTGCGGGTTCGATGGCGAGCAGGCTGGTTTAAGTACGCGCTTTTGCGTGGTTGGTGCTTGCCAGTTCACGCGGGGGCCACGATCCACAGGCAAGGAGATTCAAGAGATGACCAGTCAGGCACAAAGGCAGAGTTACACGAAGGAGCAGCCGCTCGCACTGTGTGACTATGAGATTGTCCCGGCAAACGGGGCGAGCCCCCACACTCAAGAGCTCGACCTGGATTCCACAGTCGCCAAGTTTTTCGGACTGGGGCAAACGCAAGATCTCGCTCCCACCGTAAATGCAGCGGTCAAGACGTGGGCGTTCACCGGCCAACTGTTCACCGCCGACCATCAGCCGGTGGGCACACTCGATAACCTGACAATCACGGCGATGAAACTGAACGACCCGCAAACTGGCAGGCCGCTCGTCGTCGTCAACCTTGATTACCTGGCCACATCACATGGATGGCGTACCGGGCGGGGCCTCAACGGCGAACCCTACGGCATGACCAACAACGTGTTCTTCAGGAACAGCGCCGGCGGCTTGGTGTGGTCGATGTATCTCAGTGCCTTCCTTCTTGACTGCAACATGAACAGGTGGCACGTCACGCACGGGCAGGCTGACCGGTACAACGTGGCCTGGTTCGATGTGGCTGAAGCCGTGGCCCATGAGGTAGGGGGAACCATTTTCCGGTGCTGAACAAGCCCAGCCTCAGCGACGGTGACGAAACCCTCGTCCACAGCACGGTAATGGGATTCATGACACGCCATGGCGTACCGGGCGCCTCTGTGGCTCTCACCGACCAGGGCCGTCTGGTCTTCGTTAGGGGATTTGGCGCTACGGACCCGGCGACGAACGAACCCGTCACTCCGGGACATCTTTTCCGTATCGCCAGCGTCAGCAAGCCCATCACGGCCGTCGCCGTCTTCCGCCTGATCGAGCTGGGGCAACTCCGCCTCAGCGACGGCGTCCTCGGGTCGGCTGGCATCCTGGGCACCAGGTTCGGCACACAGCCCTACCGTCCAGGTATCGACCAAATCACCGTTCAGCATCTCCTGGAACACACCAGCGGATGGGCACGGTCGCAGGACCCAATGTTCCAGCACCTTGAGCTGACGCAGGGGCAGCTTATTGACCGGATGCTGGACGCCGAGCCTCTCAAGCACATGCCTGGGACGACCTTCGAGTATCTCAACTTCGGGTACTGCTTGCTGGGCCGGGTCATCGAAGCAGTGACCGGACTCCCTTACACGGACGCCGTCCGCCTACACGTGCTGAGCCCCTGCGGGATCACCGACATGCACATCGCAGGCGACACCCTGGCCGACCGGCGCACCAACGAGGTCATATACCTGCAGCAGGGTGCAGTCAGCCCATATGGCATACGCATCTCCCGGATGGACGCCCATGGCGGCTGGACTGCATCGCCTACCGACCTGATGCGCTTCCTCGTACGCGTGGACGGCTTCCCCACCAAGCCAGACCTGCTGTCGGCGGGCTCCATCACGACTATGTGCACACCGACAACCGCCGGCGCCAGCGGATACGCAAAAGGGTGGGCCACCAACGCGGCAGGCAACCGGTGGCACGCTGGCGATGTTCCCGGCACCGCATCGGTCATGGTCCGCACCAGCAGCGGAAAGGGATGGGCGGTGCTCGTGAACACCCGTAACGACGCTGAGCTCGACACGATGCGCACCGACCTCGACAGCCTCATGTGGACGATAGTTGACCACATCTCCGACTGGCCCGCGGTGGATCTCTTCTGAGGCAGAGTCTCATGGCTGACAAAAACCAAAGGCCAGCTACTCCTGAACCTCGATCCACCGCGCGGTAGTTGGTCTGTGGATGACGAAATGAGAAGAGGTGCCCGCTGACCTGGGATGATGGGAGTTCCTACGCCCTCATCAG
>NZ_JARXYX010000075.1 GCF_029893585.1 Streptomyces sp. LBL | reverse complement strand
CCGGGGGCCCCCCCGGGCGGCTTGGGGGGTCCGGGGCTTACCCGCCTGACCCCCCCACCCAAACATCCCTTCCCGGGCAAACCAGCACCACCCACGGGGGGGGGCGCCCCCGCGGGGGGGCCCCCCCTCCACGTTCGTACAGCCGTCCGTCAGCTCTTGCCGAGTCGCCAGTGGCGGAAGTTCTCAGAGGCGGACGCTCTGTGTCAGCCGCGCACGCCGCGACCGAGTTCCCACAGCTGAAGCGACGAGGAGGAGTTGACCACGTACGCGGTCCCCGTGACGTCGTCACGTGCGGCGACGAACTGCTTGCCCTGCCACAGCGGCAGGAGGGGAACGTCGGCGGCGACGATGTCCTGAATGTTCGTCACGCTGTCGGCGGCGGCGAGCCGGTCCGACTCGCGGCGGGACTCCGGGATCAGCGTGTTGCGGATCCTGTTGTTCGCGTAGGGCGAGCCGATGGTGTTGTCCTTGTCGAGGAACGGCGAGATGTAGCTGTCGGCGTCCGGGAAGTCGGGGAACCAGCCCATGCCGTAGACGTCGTAGTCGCCCTTCTGCTCGGCGGGGCGGAAGGTCTCCCAGGGCGTGCCCTTGATGTTGACGTCGAACAGGCCGGTGTCGTTGAGCTGCTTCTGCAGCACCTCGAACTCCCGCTTGGTGGCCGGACCGTAGTGGTCGGTCGTGTAGTGCAGGGTCAGCTTCACCGGGGTGGTGATGTTGGCCCCGGTCAGCGCGGCCTTGGCCTTGACGGTGTTCGGGTCGCCGTAGGTGTTGAAGAACGAGTTGGAGTGGCCGGTGATGCTGGCCGGGACCATCGAGTACAGCGGCTCGGCCTGCGAGCCGTAGACCTTGGCGACGAGTTCGCTGCGGTCGATGATCTGGGCCATCGCCTCACGGACCGCCTTGGACTTCACGGACGGCGCGACGGTGTTGAAGCCGAGGTAGCGGATCTCCAGGCCGGGCAGTTCGACGAGGTCGACGTTGCCGCTCGAGGCGTTGGCGAGCTTGGTGATCTGCTCCGGCGACATGGTGCGGGTCATGACGTCGATGTCGCCCTTGTCGAGCGCGGTACCCATGGTGTCCGCGTCCTCGAACGAGCGCAGCTCGACCTTCTCGTTGTTCACCTTCAGCGTCCCCTTGTAGTTGGGGTTCTTGGTGAACTCGACATCGGCGATCACGTCGTTCTTGACGTTGGCCTTCAGCGTGTACGGTCCGGAGCCGTCCACGGCGAAGCCGTCGCGCAGCTTGCTCTTGGCGTAGTCGTCGGGGTTGACGATGCCCGCGACCGGGGTCGACAGCTTGAACGGGAAGGTGGCGTCGGCGGTCTTGAGGTGGAAGATCACCTCGCGGTCGCCCTGGGTCTCGACGGTGTCGACGGTGGACAGCAGGGCGAAGACACCACTGTCGGCCTTGATGGCCATCGCCCGGTCGATGGAGTACTTCACGTCCTTCGCGGTGACGGCCTTGCCGCTCGCGAACGTCAGGCCGGCGCGCAGGGTGCAGGCGTAGCGCTCGTTGCCGCTGTCGGTGAAGCCGCACTTCTCGGCGGCCTCCGGCACCGGGTCCCCGTCGCCCTTCGGCATGGTCATCAGGGTCTGCACGGTCTGGCGCAGGATGTTCCAGCTGCCGACGTCGTAGGCGAAGGCGGGGTCCAGCGGCGCCGGGGCGTCCTTCGTGGCGGTGAACCGGTCCGTGGTGCCGACGACGATCGCGTCGCCGCCGTCGCTTCCGCTGTCGGACCCGCCGCAGGCTGCGAGCACCGGAGCGAGCAAGCCGATCACGGCCGGCAGCACCAAAGTCTTGCGGTTCATGCTCGAAGTTCTCCAGAGCTGTCGAGTCCGTGTACCCGGCATACGGGGGGTGTCGATGCGGATCACGGGGTAGGGGTGATGTTCTCGCTAGGAGATTAGTCCGCGTCGGCACGACGGTTCGCGACGACCATAGTTGAGGGGCCATCACGCAGCGAAACCAGGCATGGACGGACCGAAAACCCGAGGGGGGAAGGATTCGTGCAGGCTCTCCCCAATCGGGACACAAGGGCACCTCCACGCTCCTGGAATGCAGGCGGGCAGCACACTCGCACCACCCTGTCGAGCCCTGATCGCGTGGGGAAGGTCACATACCCGGTGGTGTGGAGAGGCCTCCGGAATTCGGTCGTCCAGCGCGGTTCGAATTCATTCGGACACGCCCTGTGGATTTCCACCCTACCGGCACCGCACGCTGGGTGAACACCGGAAACACTTCCGTCATCAAGACCTTGTCAGAGCGTCATCAGGCCGCGCAGAAATGCCAGGTCCACCTCTTCGAGCGAGGTCACGACGGTGCGCCGGTCGGCCGGGGTGATGGGTGCGACAGAGGGCACGACCACGACATGGCAGCCGGCCGCCTCGGCCGCGGCGACGCCGGTCGCGGTGTCCTCGACGACCGCGCACCGGGCCGGTTCCGCGCCGAGTCCGGCGGCGGCGAACAGATAGGGGTCGGGGTGCGGCTTGGTGCGCCCCACCTCGTCGCCGGCGACGGTCAGCGCGAAGTGCTGGGGGCCGAGTGAGCTGAGCACCCGGTCGATGATGCTCCGGTGCGAGGCGGAGACCAGCGCCGTGGGGATCTCGTGCGCGGCCAGCTCGGCCAGCAGCCGGGCGGCTCCGGGCATCAGCGGCAGCGAGCGGTCGATGCGCTTCTCGAAGCCCTGGTTGAGCAGCACCGTGAGTTCGGCGAGGGTGATGTCGGCGCCGGTGGCCTCGATCAGGAAGCCCGCGCTGCGGGTCATGGGACCGCCGACCACGACATGGCGCCAGGAGTCGTCGAGCGTGTGTCCGAGGTGGGCGAAGACCTCGGCCTCGACGTCCCACCAGAAGCCCTCGGTGTCCACCAGGGTGCCGTCCATGTCGAGGAGCACCGCCTGCAGGGCGGAGCCTTCGGCCGTACGGGTTACTGGTGCGGGAACCGTGCTGGTCATCCACGTACCTCCTTGAGGGACGACCAGGCCGGCTCCCAAGGGGGAACCGGCCTGCAGTGGACCGACCAGTCTACGACTTATCCGATCAGCGTGCCGTCCGGGACACGCGTCGCCGCCGTGACACACCTCACCGAGCGTTGAAGTACTTCGCCTCCGGGTGGTGGATCACGATCGCGTCCGTGGACTGCTCCGGGTGCAGCTGGAACTCCTCGGACAGCTGGACGCCGATGCGCTCCGGCTGGAGCAGGTCGGCGATCTTGGCGCGGTCCTCCAGGTTGGGGCAGGCGCCGTAGCCGAGGGAGAAGCGGGCGCCCCGGTACTTCAGGGCGAACATGTCCTCCATCTGGCTCGGGTCGTCGCCGGCGAAGCCCAACTCGGAGCGGACCCGCGCGTGCCAGTACTCGGCGAGAGCCTCGGCCAACTGGACGGACAGGCCGTGCAGTTCGAGGTAGTCGCGGTAGGCGTTGGACTCGAAGAGCTTCGCGGTCTCCTCGCCGATCCGGGAGCCGACGGTGACGACCTGGAGGCCGACCACGTCCGTCTCCCCCGACTCCTCCGGGCGGAAGAAGTCCGCCAGACACAGCCGACGGCCACGGCGCTGGCGCGGGAAGGTGAAGCGGGTGCGCTCGTTGCCCTCCTCGTCCAGGAGGATCAGGTCGTCGTCCTTGGACACGCAGGGGAAGTAGCCGTAGACGACGGCCGCCTCCAGCAGGTTCTCCGTCTGCAGCTTGTCGAGCAGACCGCGCAGCCGGGGCCGCCCCTCGGTCTCGACGAGTTCCTCGTACGACGGTCCCTCGCCGGTGCGGGCCTGCTTGAGGCCCCACTGGCCCTTGAACAGGGCGCCCTCGTCGAGCCAGCTCGCGTACTCCTTGAGCTGGATGCCCTTGATGACGCGAGTGCCCCAGAACGGCGGGCTGGGGACCGGGGTGTCGATGGCGACGTCAGAACGGACGGCACCCTCCTGCGGACGCTCCTCCACCTCGACGGCGGCGCTCGCCCGGACCCGGCGCTGCTTGAGTTCCGGCAGCACCGCGCCCGGCACACCCCGCTTGACACCGATCAGGGCGTCCATCAGACGCAGACCCTCGAACGCGTCACGGGCGTAGCGGACTTCGCCCTGGTAGATCTCGTGCAGGTCCTGTTCGACGTACGCCCGTGTCAGGGCGGCGCCGCCCAGGATGACCGGGTAGTCGGCCGCCAGGCCGCGCTGGTTGAGCTCCTGAAGGTTCTCCTTCATGATCACCGTGGATTTGACCAGCAGCCCGGACATGCCGATGACGTCGGCGCGGTGCTCGGTGGCGGCCTCCAGGATCGCGGAGACCGGCTGCTTGATGCCGAGGTTGACGACGTTGTAGCCGTTGTTGGACAAGATGATGTCGACGAGGTTCTTGCCGATGTCGTGGAC
>NZ_JARXYX010000074.1 GCF_029893585.1 Streptomyces sp. LBL | reverse complement strand
GGCCCCCCGGGGGTGGGGGGGGGCACGGGGGGGCCCCGGGGGGGGGTGGTGGGGGGGGGGGGGGGGGGGCGCGGGGGGGGGGGCCCCCCCCCCCCCCCCCGGGCCCCCCGCCCGGCTGAAGGACCGACTCGCCCAAGACCATGTGCCCCTGGCGCGGCGCATCCCGGTCCGGCACACCGAGGTCGCGGTGCTTCCGGCCGAGGACCTGGACCGGCTCCGGAAGGGGTACCACGTGCTCGATGTCGCCGCTTTCTGGCTGCCCGTGACGGCGGCCGTCCTCGCGGTCGCCGGGATCGCCGTCGCGGCCTGCCGTCGCCGCGCGGTCACCGCGACCGCGCTCGGCACCGCACTCGGCGGCGCCCTCCTCGCCCTCGCCGTCGCGATCGGCCGCCGGCTCACCCTCGCCGACCTGGCCGACCCGGCCCACCGGCCCGCCGCCGGCGCGATCTACGACGCCCTCACAGCCACCCTGCGCACCGTCTCCTGGCTGCTCGTCGCGCTCGGTCTGACGGTGGCCCTGACCTGCTGGCTCACCGGCCGTTACGGCCACCTCGTGCGACGCCGGCGAGCGTCCGCGGCGCCCACCGCAGATCCGGCACAGCCACCGACGCGAGCCCGGGTCTGACCGCGGCCGGGTCTGACCGCGGCCGGGTCTGACCGCGGCCGGGTCCGACCGCGGCCGGGTCCGACCGCGGCCCGAGTCCGACCACGGCCGAGTCCGACCACGGCCGACGCGAGCCGTCTTCTGCTCAGACGCCGATGTCGTCGCCGTCCGCGCGCCACACGGCCACGACGGCCGGGCGGACGATCCTGCCGGGCCCGTCGGGCCAGGTGCTGGCCGGCTTCTCCACGGTGGCGCCGCTGATCTCGCCCGGGTGCTGCACGGCGACCAGCACACGCCGGTCCTGGACGAGCGGGCCGCAGGTCTCGGCACCGATCGGCATGGTCAGGAACTGCTTGAGCTCACCGCGCCGCTCGCCCTTCGTGGCCACGCCGAAGAGGCCGTCGTGGTAGCCGAGCTGGGCCCCGTCGGTGGAGATCCACAGGTTGCCGTGCGGGTCGAAGGCCACGTTGTCCGGGCAGGAGATCGGGCTGACCTTGTCCTTCGGGAACCCGGCGAAGTAGGTCGCCGGGTCGTTCGGGTCGCCCGCCACCAGGAACAGCGTCCAGCCGAACTTCGTACTGTCGGCCCGGTTCCAGCGCTCGGTGAGCTCCAGGATGTGGCCGTGCTTGTTGGCGTTACGGGGGTTGGCCTCGTCGGCCGGGGCGTTCGTACCGACACCGCGGTTGGTGTTGTTGGTGAGGGCGACGTACACCTTGCCGGTGTGCGGGTTGGGCTCGATGTCCTCGGGCCGGTCCATCTTGGTCGCGCCGACCTTGTCACCGGCGAGCCGGGTGAAGACGAGGACCTCCTCGACGGTCATGCCCTCGACATGCGAGACGGCACCCTTGCCGGTGGCGGTCACCAGCGGAATCCACTCACCGCCGCCGTCGAACTCCCCGTCGGCGGGCAGCTTCCCGGTGCCGTCGATCTCGATGGCGGGGGAGTCGCCGGTGAGCCTGGCGACGTACAGGGTCCCCTCGTCGAGCAGCGAGAGATTGTGCTCCCTCACAGCACGAGTGGTGCCGTGCTTCATCCGCTTGCTGCCGACGAACTTGTAGAAGTAGTCGAAGCGCTCGTCGTCACCGGTGTACACGACCGGTCGGCCGTCGCTCGTGAGCCGCACGGTCGCGCCCTCGTGCTTGAACCGGCCCAGCGCGGTGTGCTTGCGGGGCGTGGAGTGCGGGTCGTACGGGTCGAACTCGACGACGTACCCGAAGCGGTGCGCCTCGTTGGGCTCCTGGGCGACGTCGAACCGCTTGTCGAACTGCTCCCACTTGCGCTCGCTGGCGCCGGTACCGATCCCGTACCGCTTGTCGGTGGTGCGGGTGGCGTTGGCGAAGTACTGGTTGAAGTTCTCCTCGCCGTGGAGGGTCGTACCCCAGGGAGTGGTCCCGCCGGAGCAGTTGTTGAGGGTGCCGAGGACCTTGCGGCCGGTCGGGTCGGCGGAGGTCCTCAGCAGTGCGGACCCGGCGGCGGGCCCGGTGAGCCGGAACTCGGTGGTGGCGGTGACGCGCCGGTTGAGCGGATGCCGGGAGACGGCGGTGAGCTTCCCGCTCCTGCGATCCCCCTCCACGACGACGGCGGACAGCCCGTGGGCCGCCCAGGCGATCTCCACCTGCTCGCGGGTGGGGTGCGCGGCGTCGTACCCGCGGAACATCAGGACCTCGTCGGTGTACTCGTGGTTGGCGACGAGGATCTGCCGGTCGCGCTCACCCGGCAGCGGAAGCAGGGCCAGGAAGTCGTTGTTGTACCCGAACTGACCGGCCTGCGCGGCGGCGGTCTGCTTCTCCGGGTCGAAGGCGGGCGCACCGCGCAGGATGGGCTCGCCCCAGCGGATGACGACGTTCTGCCGGTATCCGTCCGGGACGGTCACGACATCGGCGTTGTTGGGCGCGACCGCGGTGAACCGCAGCCCGCGCGCACCCTTGGAGGTGCCGGGCTTGGACGTCGTACGGCTGCTTTCGGTGCCGCTTTCGACCGCGGCGACCGGCGAGGCCAGTCCGGCGCCCGCGGCACCGGCCACGGTGACGACGGCGGCGGTCCGCAGCAACGAGCGGCGGCCGAGCGCACCGGCGATGACGTCGCCGACGTACTCGTTGGCGGAGGTGTTGGGCGCCGGATGGAAACAGGCGTTACCGCACCGGAACCGACAGGTCAGGGCAGAACGCCCGCCGGGATGCGATTCGGACGAGGCATTGATCAACGGCAACTGCATGCGCATTTTTACGCTCCCCTTACTTCCCCTTGAGTCCAGCTTGACGGACGGTAGGGGCACGCTTGTGCGGGAACAGGGCCTGCCGGTGAACTGCGAGTGAATCCGGGGCGGATGTAGGCCGATTGACGGCGGCTGAATGTCGGCCTTGACGTCCGGGGCGGCACATGACCTGCCCCTGCCCAAGATCACCCCCCGGGGCCGCTAACCTTACGTGTCCGTCCTGGCCAGGGATTGACGGGCTTCAACTCACGCGAAGGGTTGCGCACATGGGCATTCTCACTCTCCTGCGGAATGCGTTGGGCAGGTCACGCAAGGGGCGTACCGCCGAGGCAGAGGGTGTGGATCAGACTCCTTCGCAGGTGGCTGAACCGGCACCTTCGGAGGTGGCGGATCACACTCCGTCGCAGGTCGCGGCACCCTCGCGGGTGGCCGAGCGGACACCCTCGCAGGTGGCGGAGCGGACACCCTCGCAGGTGGCGGAGCCGAAGGTACCGTCCCCGGCGACCGAGCCGACCCCGGAACCGACGGCAACAACGCCTCCTCCGGCGCAGGTGCCGGAGCCCCGCTCCTCCACCACGCTCACCACGAAGGAGGAGCACGACCTGGTCGCCGCCGCCTTCGACAAGGTAACGGTCCCGAATCAGACGCCCCCGGCGGAGGAGCGGGGGGCGGAAACGCCGGTCGCTGAGAAGCCAGTCGCTGAGAAGCCGGTGGCGGAAAAGCCGGAGGCTGTGGAGCCGGAGGCTGCGAAGCCGGCTGCCGCTGAGCCGGAGGCTGTGGAGCCGGAGGTTGTGGAGCCGGAGGTTGTGGAGCCGGCTGCCGCTGAGCCGACGGCTGAGGAGTCGGCCAGCCCGGAGCCGGCAGTTGAGGAGTCGACGCAGGCAGCGCCGGCGGCCGAGGCGGAGCCGGTCACGGCTCCGGCTCCGGCTCCGGCTCCGGAGGCCACCCCCGAACCGGAACCCGAGAGCGAGCCCGAGCCCGAGCCGGTTGCCGAGGTCGCCCCCGAACCGGAACCCGAACCGGAACCCGAACTCGCCGCCGAGGCGACCCCCGCACCCGAGCCCGCACCCGCCGACGGCGAGGACGCCCCACAGGGGCCACCCGCAGCCGAAGACGAAAGCAGCACGGGTGGTGCGGGTGGGAACACTCCGTCCGAAGGCGAAGCCAAGGACGCAGCCGAGCCGCTGCCGCAGGCAACCCGTGCGGGTGGGAACACCCCGTCCGAAGGCGAAGCCGAGGACGCAGCCGAGCCGCTGCCGCAGGCAACCCGTGCGGGTGGGAACACCCCGTCCGAAGGCGAAGCCGAGGACGCAGCCGAGCCGCTGCCGCAGGCCCTCCGCACCGCCTACACCGCCGCCGCCGCCACCCTCACCGCCAAGAACCTCACCGGCGCGCAGGCCAAGACCTACCTCGTCCTGGACCGCTCCGCGAGCATGCGCGCGTACTACAAGGACGGCTCCGCCCAGGCCCTCGCCGAGCAGACCCTCGCCCTCGCGGCGCACCTGGACCCCGAGGGCCCGGCAGAGGCCAAGGTGCACGTCGTCTTCTTCTCCACGGAGGTGGACGGCACCGGTGAGCTCACCCTCACCGAGCACGAGAACAAGATCGACGAGCTGCACGCCGGCCTCGGCCGCATGGGCCGTACCAGCTACCACGCGGCGGTCGAGGCGGTCGTCGCCCACCACGCCAAGCACGCCGCCCCCGGCACCCCCGCCCTGGTCGTCTTCCAGACGGACGGCGCCCCCGACGCGAAGACCCCCGCCACCCAGTCCCTCACGGACGCCGCGAAGGCCCACCCCTCCGTCTTCTTCTCCTTCGTCGCCTTCGGTGAGCACGACAACAAGGCCTTCGACTACCTCCGCAAACTGAAGACCGGCAACACGTCCTTCTTCCACGCGGGCCCCACCCCCCGCGAGCTCACCGACACCGAGCTCTACGAGGGCGTACTGGCCACCTGGCGCCCGTAACCACAGGGAGAGTCCCGGGGGGGGGGGGGGGGGCGCCCCGGCGCCGCCGCCCCCCCCCCCCCCGGGGGCGCCCCCGGCCGGGCCGGCGCGAGGGGCGCCCGGGGCCGCCGAGGACCCGAGCGAGGAG
>NZ_JARXYX010000073.1 GCF_029893585.1 Streptomyces sp. LBL | reverse complement strand
ACTTCGCCCGAGCACGGTTCACTTCATGTGCGTCCATACCCCCAACATGCCCCTAAACAGCACCGCGAGACAGACCTAACGGAGCCCTACTAGTGTCCTGCGCCAGAGATCCGTCGGCAGAAGCGGGCGAGGGAATCGAGGATCTCTTCGGCGGACTTGGTCCAGATGAACGGTTTGGGGTCCTCGTTCCAGTTCTTGACCCAGCGGCGGATGTCGGCTTCGAGGGCCTGCACGTTCTTGTGGGCGCCGCGGCGGATCATCTGGTCGGCGAGGAAGCCGAACCACCGCTCGACCTGGTTGATCCAGGAGGAGCCGGTCGGGGTGAAGTGCATGTGAAAGCGGGGATGCTTGGACAGCCATGTCCTGATCGCCGGCGTCTTGTGAGTGCCGTAGTTGTCGCAGATCAGGTGGACCTCCAGGTGCGCGGGCACTTCCTTGTCGATCCTGATCAGGAACTTCTTGAACTCAGATGCCCGGTGCCGGCGGTGCAGAGCACTGATGACCTCGCCGGTGGCCACGTCGAAAGCGGCGAACAAGGTGGTCAGCCCGTTGCGGACGTAGTCGTGGGTGCGCCGCTCGGGCATGCCCGGCATTATCGGCAGCACCGGCTGAGAGCGGTCCAGGGCCTGGGTGAGTCGGCGGCGGGGATTTCACCCGCCGCCGCTCTCAGAACCGTGCGTAAACCTCTCGGCTTACACGGCTCCCATCGTCCAGTCGTGCACGGTCACGGCGCGACGAGCTTCCAGTGGGCGAAGAGTCCTGGGAACCGTCGCGCGTGACGGCCCAGCGCCTCTCGCGCCCGTGCTCGCTTGTGCCGGAACCGCTTGTACTTGCGGACGAGCCACCGCACCAGATAGTCGTTGATACGGTTGAGGCTGGAACGCAACGCGGTCGGATGGAACCGGCCGAAGTAGTTGATCCAGCCCCGCACGACCGGGTTGATCTCCCGGGCGAGCTGCTCCAGGGTCAGGTGCAGCCGCCAACGGCGGATCTGCACCCGGATCAGCTTGGCGGCCTCGTCGCTGACCCCCGGATTGAAGCCGAAGAAGTATTCCCCGCGCTTCGTCCGGAGCCTTCGAACGCGAAACCCGTACCCCAGGAACGTGAACGAGGTGTGCTCAGCTGAGCCCCGCCTGTTCCTGTCCTTGCAGTACACGATGCGGGTCTTCTGGGGATGCAGCTCCAGACCCCCGCATTCGGCCAGCCGCTCGGCGATGGCCTGACGCACCCGGTGCGCCTGGACCTCGTTGCGGCAATGGACCACTACGTCATCGCAGTACCGCTCGAACTGGATGCCCGGGTGTTCCCGGGCCATCCAGGCGTCGAACGCGTAGTGCATGAACAAATTGGACAACACGGGTGAGACCGCTGAGCCCTGCGGGCTGCCGCGGTCCCGGGCGAGCAGGCTGCCGTCCGGCCGCTGGAGTGGGGCCTTCAACCACCGCTCCACATACAGCAGGACCCACCGCTGGTCGGTGTGGTGGGCGACCGCCTTGAGGACGAGATCATGATCGAGGTTGTCGAAGAAGCCCCGGATGTCCATATCGATCACCCAGTCCGTTCTCCAGCACCGTTCCCGGCACGCCTCGACCGCGTCCAGTGCGCTACGCCGGGGTCGATAGCCATAGGAATCCGGGTGGAACACAGGTTCCACCAGCGGCTCCAGCACCATCGCCACCACCGTCTGCGCGATTCTGTCCGCGACCGTCGGCACGCCGAGGACCCTGACCCCGCGTCCTCCCGGCTTGTCGATCTCCACCATCTTGACCGGCGGCGGAAGGTAGCAGCCCGACGACATGCGATTCCACAGCTTGTAGAGGTTGCCCCGCAGGTCAGCCTCGAACTGCTCGATCGACTCGCCGTCGACGCCCGCCGCGCCCTTGTTGGCCTTGACCCTCAAGTACGCCTCGAACACCAGGTGTTTCGAGATCTGATACGACTTCGATCCGCTCGTCTGGTTCATCCCGGGCACTCCGGTTGGCCACCAAGCAGACCCGGACGATCCGTCCCCTTCACTCCGCCCGCATTACCGGGCCTCATCGCTACTACGAGACGGTCCGCCCCCGTGCCCCGAATCGGTACTCGACACCTCGCGGTTTTGTCCGCTTGGGGTTCTCCCTCTCGCCTCCGGCCCAACGGGCCGGCGGCAGTATCGGGGCGACAGGTTCCCACGTTCCATGCAAGAGCCCGGGCCAGACTCGCGCCGCCTCCATGCCGGACGCCGTCCGGGCAGTCAGCAGGCTCCCCCCGGACTTGTCCCGGAGCCCAGATCATGCCCCGGTTTCGACGCCACTGAGAAAATTTACGACACGTCATCAGCGGTTCGCTCACGCTCGCCTTTCTGACCCATACCTGACGCGATCACTGTCGCGCCTTTTGCCGCAGCGCTCACCACCCCGGCACTTAACCGGCGCAGCCTGCGGTGGTTTGAGATCTCCCCCTGCAGGGCGACCCCGGAGGACCTACCTCCATCTCTCACACAGCACCGCTTCCAGAAGCAGCTACCTCAACGCCTCCTTCAGCGTTCGTGGCACACGATCTGGGACTTCTCGTCCACCGAGAGGACCACCGCGCCCTCGGGTGGGTTGAAGTACAGGCCGACGACGTCGTAGACCTTCTCCACGAACAGCGGGTCCGTCGACAGCTTGAAGGTGTCCGTCAGGTGCGGCTTGAGCTGGAACTTCCGCCAGATCCGGCCGACGGTGGACTTCGACAGGCCGCTGTGCTCCGCCATCGACTTGCGCGACCAGTGGGTAGCGTTCTTCGGGATCTCCTCCAGCGTCGTGACCACGACCGATTCCACCTGGTCAACGCTGATGGTGGGCGGCCGGCCCGGCCTAGGCTCATCGACCAGGCCGTCCAGCCGTTCCGCCAGGAACCGCCGCCGCCACTTGCGGACAGTGTCGGCGGCCACCCGCAACTCCCGGGCGACCGCGACGATCGGCGGGATCTCCCGGCCCGCGCACGCCAGCACGATCCGCGCGCGCAGGGCCAACGCCTGGGCCGACGAAGCCCGCCGCGTCCACCGCTCCAACACCGCCCGCTCGTCATCAGACAGCAGCAACGGCTCCAGCTTCGGGCCCCGACGAGGAACTGACGCACCAGCAGCAGAAGTCACGCAACTACTAACGATCAACTACTGGCGCAGGACACTAGCCGCAGCCCAGGACGACTTCACCCGCGCCGTGAAGTTGATCCCCGACCCCAGGCTGCGTGAACGGCTCGGCACTGTCTTCCAGCACGCCCGCACGCTCTGAACCACCCGCGGAGCGCGAGGACTTCAAAAACCTCAGATTGGCGTGTTCACGCCGACAGGGGTGGGGTGTCAGCAGCCCATACTGTGGTCTGGACCAGCCGGGCGTGCCGGCCGGTCGGCACGACAGCGGCGCGCCGGGCCCAGCCGTCGCGCCCACACATTCCGAGGAGACTCTCGTATGAGCGGATTACGGATGACCGGACGTCTCAGATCGCTGGCCCTCGTCCTGGCCGCAGGCGCATTCATGGTCGGCGGCCTGTCCAGTACAGCGGCGTACGCGTCGGAAGCCGCCCCGCTGAGCGCCGAACCGCAGCTCGGCATCCAGTTCAACCCCGACGGCGAGGGTCAGTGCGAAGGGAGGACCGGGGAGCAGTGGGCCACCTCACCGAACTGGACGGAGGCCATCCGCCTCGACACCGATAACCGTCCCGGCGGCTGTCAGCTGGCGTTCGGCGTCACCGACCCGGACGGGACCCTCGCGGGCTCCTCCATCAGCTATCGACTCACCCAAAGCACCGGCAGTGAAGGCCACCAGTGCGGGGCCAACTCGGAAGCCAACCTGGTGCCGATGCTGCCGATCCCGGCGTTCGGGAACCCGGTCAGGGTCGACGCCGACAGTCAGCCGGGCTGGTGCAACCTCGCTTTCACCGTGACAGGCAGGATCGTCCTCGACGTTCAGCTCTATGCCGACGGTGACGCGGGCCAGTGCTCGGACGCCACCCCCGTGACCCACTCGGTCTTCGCCGGCTCTCCGGTCACAGTGAAGATCGACACCGACGGACGCTCCGGCGGCTGCCAGTTCCTGCTGCGCCTGCGGCACTTCTGACACCCCGTACACCCTGTTCCGTGCCACGTCTGCGGTGCGGCGCCCCTCCGGGACTCAAGTGCCGGGCCGCATGCCCCGTAGCGGTCCGGCACCTGTGCCGGCCCCATTACGCCCTGGCCGCCAGAGCTCTGGCCGAGGCCCGCCGCCGCGACGACGCCATCCAGGCACACACCCGCTGCGCCCGGGAAAGCCAGCGGCGGGCGCTGGAGCTGTCCGCGCCGACCAGCACCGTGACGCGGACCTTACTGAACATCGACGCGGCGGCGTGCTCCCATCACAACGGCGACACCGAGCAGGCGCGCCGTCGTACGGTCACCGCCCTGACCGCACTGCCCGGCGACTACCGCACCGGCTTGGTCCGTCGCCGGGCGCTGGACCTGTATGAGGCGATCCCCGCCCAGCACCATCGCGAGCGCGCTGTACGGGCACTACGCGACGTCATGGCCAGCTGAGAACGACGGCTTCCACAGCCGGCGGCCCAGGCCGGTCCGCCGCAGTGACAGCAGTCTCCCTCTCCGGACTTCGTCGCCAGGGGCACACTCCACGACGAACGCATGAATGACGAGGAAGTCGTCCTCGCCGTCAAAGCGCACCTCACCGCGCTGATCGTTCACGCTCACTCCTCTCGTGACCTCTGACAGGAGATCTCGACCGTTTGCCAGGTGAGTTTGATCGACTGGCTCCGATCACTTTGTGCGACAAGGTCGGGAATTCCCGGGATCGTCCCAGCCATCGGGAATGATCAACTCGGTGGGCGTCCTGCACGTCCAGTCCGTCTCCCGGTGCCCGACCTCCTGCGGAATCCCGGTTTTGCGCCGACGTATCGGGTCGTCCGCCCACTCCCCGGGCACGAATAATCGCCACTGCAGC
>NZ_JARXYX010000072.1 GCF_029893585.1 Streptomyces sp. LBL | reverse complement strand
CAGCGGCAGCGGCAGCGGCAGCGGCAGCGGCAGCGGCAGCGGCAGCGGCAGCGGCAGCGGCAGCGGCAGCGGCAGCGGCAGCGGCAGCGGCAGCGACTGGAGCGGCAGCGCCGCAAGCGGCAGCAACACCGGCGTCACCGGCAGCAACACCGCCAACACCGGCACCAGCACCGCCGGCAACAGCACCGGCGGCTCCGACAACAACACCACCAGCCCTAGCACCAGCGCCAAACCCACCGGCAACACCAAGCCCACCGGCAACACCACCAGCACCAGCGCCAAGCCCAGCGGCAACACCACCGGTGGCACCGAAAACAACACCGCCAACACTGACCCCAGCACCAGCACCGCCGGCAGCAGCACCACCAGCCCCAGCGCCAGCGCCAAACCCACCGGCAACACCAAGCCCACCGGCAACACCACCAGCACCAGCACCAGCACCAAGCCCACCGGCAGCTGGAGCCACGAGCACAATGACCCGCACCTCTCCAAGGGCAGGGTCACGGCGAGCACGCTGCTCCTGCGCAGCGCTCCGAACCGTGGCTCGCAGGTCATCCGCTACGCGCACCGGGGTGACATCGTCTCGATCTTCTGCAGGACCGGCGGGGAGATCATCGACGGCAACCCCCTGTGGTACCTCCTCACGGACGGCACCTGGGCCTGGGGTTCGGCCCGGTACATCGACACCATCGGGAGCACGCCACGCGTGTGCTGACGAGGCAAGCAGACAATCTTCGTCATTTAGGTAAGTTCCGGACATGACCAAGGCCGGAACCACCGTGCGGACAGCGGACCCGCCCCTGCCCGCCGTAGCCCTCCCCCGGCGCCGTGGCATCGAACTGGCCCTCATCGTCCTCGCGGTACTGCTGTCCGTGTACGGCTACTGCGCGGTCGGCCTCGCCAGGAACGGCACCGTCCCGCCCGGCGCCGCGGGCTACGGCGCCGGGCTCGGCGTACTCGCCCTGCTCGCACACTGCGCGGTACGGCTGCGCGCCCCCTGCGCCGACCCCCTGCCGCTGCCGATCGCCGTACTGCTCAACGGACTCGGCCTGGTCCTGATCTACCGGCTCGACCTGGAGACACCGCACGACCGGGCGGCGCCCACCCAACTCGTGTGGTCCACCCTCGGCGTGGCCCTCTTCATCGTGGTCGTCCTCCTCCTGCGCGACCATCACGCTCTGACGCGCTACTCGTACCGCTGTGTCGCGGCCGCCCTGGTCCTGCTCACTCTGCCGATCCTCTTCCCGGCGGTGAACGGCGCCCGTATCTGGATCCGGATCGCCGGGTTCTCCATCCAGCCGGGCGAGTTCGCGAAAGTGCTGCTCGCGGTGTTCTTCGCCGCGTACCTGGCGGCCAACCGCGACGCACTGGCGTACGCCGGCCGGCAGGTCTGGCGGTTCCGGAGGATCCAGCTGCCCACCGGCCGCGTCCTCGGCCCGATCGTCGCCGTCTGGCTGGTGAGCGTGGGCGTGCTGGTCCTGGAGCGCGACCTCGGGACCTCGCTGCTGTTCTTCGGTCTTTTCGTCGTCCTGCTTTACGTCGCCACCGGCCGCACCGGCTGGATCGCCGTCGGCCTGCTGCTGACCTCGCTGGGCGCGGTCGCCGTCGGCTGGCTGGAACCGCATGTGCACAGCAGGGTCGCGGACTGGCTGCACCCGTTCGCCTCCATCGAGGCGGGCCAGGGCCCGAACCAGGTCGCCCAGTCCCTGTTCGCCTTCGCCACGGGCGGTGTCCTCGGCACCGGCCTCGGCCTCGGCCACTCCATCCTGATCGGCTTCGCCGCCAAGTCGGACTTCATTTTGGCCACGGCGGGCGAGGAGCTCGGCCTGTCGGGCCTGTCCGCGATCTTCCTGCTCTACGGCCTGCTGGTGGAGCGCGGCTACCGGGCGGGCCTGTCCCTGCGCGACCCCTTCGGCCGGCTGCTCGCCGTCGGGCTGGCCTCGATCGTGGCGCTCCAGGTGTTCGTGATCGCGGGCGGGGTGACCGGCCTGATCCCGCTGACCGGCATGGCGATGCCGTTCCTGGCCCAGGGCGGCTCGTCGGTCGTCACCAACTGGGCGATCGTGGCGCTGCTGATCCGGGTGAGCGACTCGGCGCGCGGCCGGCGCGACGGGCAGATGATCCCGTGACCCGCCACATCCGGCACGCCGCCGTCTTCTGCGCCCTGCTGCTGGTGGCGCTGCTGGTCAACGCCACCCGCCTCCAGGTCTTCGAGGCGCAGTCGTACGACGACAACGCGGCCAACCGCCGTGCCACCATCGCCCGTTACCGGCAGTCTCGCGGCGACATCCTGGTCGGCGGCAGAGCGGTCACCGGATCCCGGGACACCGAGGAGCAACTCCGCTACGAACGGACGTACACCGACGGCCCGTTGTACGCGCCCGTGACCGGGTTCGCCTCTCAGGAGTACGGGACGAGCTTCCTGGAGCACACGGAGGACGGCGTGCTGTCCGGCACGGATCCGATGCTGTCGCCGTTCCCGCTGTGGAACGACTTCACGCGCGCCCAGAACCCGGGCGGCGACATCGGGACGACCATCGACCGGACCGCGCAGAAAGTGGCGTACGACGGACTGAGCGGGCGCAAGGGCGCGGTGGCCGCGATCGAGCCGTCCAGCGGACGGATCCTGGCGCTGGTGTCGTCGCCGTCGTACGACCCGGCGGCGCTGTCCGGGAACGACGCGGGCGTGGTCCGGTCCTGGGCCCGGCTCAACGGTGCCGCGGACAAGCCGATGCTCAACCGGGCGGTGCGGCAGACGTATCCGCCAGGGTCGACCTTCAAGGTGGTCACCGCGGCGGCGGCGCTGGACGCGAGGGTGATCACGGACCTCGACGAGCCGACCGACTCCCCGGCCCCCTACCGGCTTCCCGGGACGACGACCACTCTGACGAACGAGTCGGACGGCTGTGCGAACCTCTCCCTGCGTGAGGCTTTCAGGTGGTCGTGCAACACGGTGTTCGCGAAGCTCGGCGTGGATGTGGGCGTGACGAACATGGGGGCCACCGCGCAGGCCTTCGGCTTCAACGACACGGCGCTCAGAATTCCGTTCTCGGTGGCCCGGAGCACCTTCGACACCTCGGTCGACCGTGCGCAGCTCGCGCTGTCGTCGATCGGGCAGTACAACACGCGGGCCACACCGTTGCAGATGGCGATGGTCTCGGCGGCCGTCGCCAACGGGGGGCTGGTACGGGAGCCGTATCTGGTGGAGCGGACGACCCGGGCGGGCGGTGCCACGGTGGCGATGCCCGGTTCGCGTCCCGTACGGCAGGCGATGCGGCCGGCGACGGCCGCCCGGCTCAAGGAGCTGATGACGCAGGTGGTGACGGAGGGCACCGGCACCAACGCGGCCATCCCCGGTGCCACCGTCGGCGGCAAGACCGGCACCGCCCAGCACGGCCTCCTCAACTCCGGGACGCCGTACGCCTGGTTCGTCTCCTGGGCGCAGGGCGACGACGACCTCGAACCGAAGGTCGCGGTGGCGGTGGTGGTGGAGGACGCTTCGGCGGTCCGGGGGGACATCACGGGCGGCGGGGTGGCGGCGCCGATCGCGCGGGCGGTGATGGAGGCGGTGCTCAGATCGTGAGACGAGAGGCAGGGAACGAGACGTTCCCTGCCGGCGCCCGCGTGGTCCCAGGAGTTCACCCGGGTCACCTCCGGCGAGTTCGCGCGCGTGTTCTCCGTGGCCTTCGTGAATCCCGAGGTCTACACGAACGTGGGACTGGACAAACGGGAGGCCCTCGCACAGGTCAAGGCGAGCGACCACCGCCGGGAGATCATGCGGACGGGAGCGAAGCGGCTCACCGACTTCCTGGACGACATCGGAGTGCTGCGGGGAGTCGGCCGACGGCTGTGGCGGTCGTCGGGGCTGCTGGCGTAGCAGTACGCCCAGAGGCGCCCGAAGGTCCTGTTCGCCCGCGTACCGGCGCCGGCCGCACCGGTTACGCTGCCGGTCATGACCCCTTCCGCCCCGACCCCCGCCTATCGTCGCCTGAGCGTCGAGGAGCGCCGCAGTCAGCTCCTCGACTCGGCGCTGTCCCTCTTCGCCCAGCGGACGCCCGAGGAGGTGTCGCTGGACGACGTGGCGGAGGCGGCCGGGGTGTCGCGGCCCCTGGTCTACCGATACTTCCCGGGCGGCAAGCAGCAGCTGTACGAGGCCGCCCTCAGGTCCGCCGGCGAGGAACTCCAGCAGTGCTTCGACGAGCCCCGCGAAGGCCCTCTCCTGGTCCGTCTCTCCCGTGCCCTGGACCGCTACCTCACCTTCGTCGACCAGCACGACGCCGGCTTCAGCGCCCTGCTCCAGGGTGGCAGCGTGGTCGAGACCTCCCGTACGACCGCCATCGTGGACGGCGTACGACGGGCCGCCGCCGAGCACATCCTCAGCCATCTGCGGGTCACCGACCCCGGACCCCGGCTGCGGATGACCGTCCGTATGTGGATCACCGCGGTCGAGGCCGCCTCGCTCATCTGGCTGGACGAGGACAAGCAGCCACCCGCCGACGAACTGCGGGACTGGCTCGTGGAGCAGTTCGAGGCAGTGCTCTCGGTGACCGCGCGCCGCGATCCGCAGACCTCGGCACTCGTCGACGCGCTACTGGCTGACGGCTGACGGCTGACGGCTGACGGCTGACGGCTGACGGCTGACGGCTGACGAGCACCGTACGGGCCGCAAACCGGACCGACGGCGGACGACCCGCACCGGCCACAGCCGGCCGCCACCGGCCACGGATGACGGACACCGGCCGCGGACGGACGGCCGACACCGGCAATGGATGACGGACACCGGCCGTACGGGACAGCAACCCGCCGCAGATGACGACAGCAGCCGCAGACGGCCGACACCGCCCGCACGGCCGGCACCCGCCGCGGATGACTGACACTGGTGCGGTGAAGAGCGAAGACACCCCTTTCGAGGGCGGGCCCATGGACGGTCGGGTGCTGCCCGTCCTGCTGGGCCCCACCGGGCACCCGCCCAAGACGTACCGCATCCCGGTCCCGGACGCCGCCGGCGGCCCGCCCACCGTGCTCGTCTACCGCCGGGTCCCCCGCGGCCACAACACGGAGGACGACCCGCGCGAGCGAAGCCGGGGGCGGGGTCGGCTGGGCCTCCCCCAGGGCTGGAAGTACACGTACGACCCCGCGGGCAAGCAGGACAGCGGGCTCAAGTGGCCCTGGTCCAAACCGGACATCAACCCGGACGCCGAACCCGCCTCCGACCCTGACGCCGAACTCTGACGCAGACCCTGCGGCCCACTTCGGCAGGACGCGGGGCAGGCGTCGCGGTCAGTGTCCGTGAACAGACCCCTGGCCTTCGCACCGCCCCGTGCCGCCAGTGACCGCACGGGGCGACACCTGTTGCTCATGGCGGTGTCGAGCAAGGGGAGCAGGCTGCTCCCGGAGCATCCCGCCTTTCCCTCAATGAGTGGTGTGCATCGTGAAGTCGCAGGTCACGGGTCTGGTCTGAATGGCGAGTTGGGTACTCGTGCCGGTCGGCGGCCGATGACCATGGC
>NZ_JARXYX010000071.1 GCF_029893585.1 Streptomyces sp. LBL | reverse complement strand
CCTGTGCGCCGTCTCCAGATCCCACAGATCACCCTCCATCGCCTCCGGCCACTCACCACCAGCCAGCGCGGAGACCCACTCCAAGCCATGCGGCATGACGATGCTTTTACCCATGCTCAGCTGCCACCGACTGTCGCGCAGCAGAGCGGGGACGATGGTGCGACCGGACCGGAAAGCGGCACCACGTTGATCCGACGCGCCTCAATCGCCTGCTCGCGGACGTCGCGATACTGCGCCATTGACTCCTCAATGCGCTGATCGTATGGAGACAACATCCGGGCCTTCCTCAGCACCACGTTCAATAAGGGACCAGACTGCACCGCCACTTGACCCCAGCACCGACAATCCGACTGGATCATGGCCGCGCGTACACGGCGGTTTGCACTCACGTCCGCAACCACCCCGGGGCACCGGCTGCAACCACACGTGTGCGGGCTATGCAGGCCCCGGCGGAATCCGTGCCGGACGGGGCCGAGCGGGTCAGGGGGCGTGCCGTCGGCCCGGTCGGCATGGTGTACGGCGGGGACCCGTCCTACAGCAGATCCCCGGTCGGAACGGTCGACGTCCCGCCGGTCCTGTCGCTCGCCCCCCGTGCGCCGGACGGCATCGGGTCGAAGCCGGCGGGCCAGCTGTCCTCGCTGTCCGCCTCCGCGGCGGCGTCAACGGCCTCGCGCAGCACGTCGGACTCCACCGTCATGCTGACCGAGCCGGCGGCATTCAGGTAGATCACATGTCCCTCGGGAAGCTGGTCAAGCAGTTCGGGGACCTTGATCGGCTTGAAGGACAGACGGCCGGCCGCATGCAGTTGGTCGGGCGAGGTGAAGACCGGAACGACCACGGTTTCGTCATCCGGCCCCAGAGCGGACAACAGGCCTCCGCCCGGCGCGACATACACCGCCACCTCCGCCTGCGCCAGAGCCTGCGTCACCGCCTCCGCCGCACCGTAACCGGTCGCCGCCAGCTGCACCGCATCGTCGACCGGGTCGGTCGGGTCGGCCCAGCCCAGCGCCCGAGGCGAAGGCTTGTACTCCACGTTGTCCCGCCATTCGACGATCTCGCCGTCCAGGTCGGAACGCCACTGGCCGACGACAGCCCACGCCGGCGGCGTCCCCTCCCCGGGCCAGGTCGGGTCGATCAACCCAAGCCAGTGGTCGGGGGCCTGCCGCGCCGCCTCACGGACGTGGTCCGGGACCGGAGGCATCTCATCCATGCCCTCGCTGGGCTCGCCCCCCAGGGGCAACTCCTCCGTACCGGCCCCGGCTTCCTCCGTACCGGCCCTGGTTTCCGCTTCCGTGTCCGCAGAGACCGGCACCATGGGGATAACGGGATCAGCCTGCTGTGACGCGCCCTTCAGGTCCGACGTGCTGCTCATTTTTTCCTCATCGCCCAGCTATTGTCAGGCCGCGGTGGCCGTAGTTGGAACCATCAATCAACATCACGCGGGACGGGCATATGACGAGCCCGGATCAGAGCCGGATCAGGTGTCCGACGCCAAATTCCCGCTCGTTTCCTTCGCCGCTTCCTCAGTGGCCTCGAACCCCTTGATCATCTCAGCCAGGCGCTCGGTCGAATCATGCAGCGCCGCGCCCCCTTCCAGCCCGGCAGCCACGCACTGGTCGTGCGCCTTGCCATACTGCGCATAAAACTTCTTCCCGTTTTTGTCCTCCCCCCACGGCCGGGTGCCGTAAGACTCACTGGTAGTGAGAAGGTTATGGCCCGCCCGCTCCAACCGGTCAGCAAGTTCCTCGAGTTTACTGATCGCGGGCTTCATCTTGTCCGTGTCAACCCGGAACGGCTCATTCGACGACGACGACTGCTGCTGCTGCTGATCAGCCACGACCGTCACCTCCACCCCGCACGCCGGATCCGCGATCCACATATTCGCGTACCACATCAGGCAGACCCAAGTCGTCCGGCAGCAACGCGCTCGGATCGAAATTTCCCTTCAGGATATCAGCCATCGATATCCCTCCGGGCAGCCCGGGTATCCCGGGCCCCATCGCCTCTACTACCTTCTCCAACGCCTGGCCGCGGGCTTGTTCAATGGCAGTCATGATTGCCTTGGAGAGATCCTTGGGCGTCATGTTTTTATACGCGCCCGTCGGAAACTCCAACGCCGTCACCTGGCCCTGTGCGCCCACCGTGACCTTCACCGCCTGCCGGGGTGCCGTCGCCGTCGCCGAAACCTCATTGATCTGACGACGCGACTCGACCGCCTGGTCACGCTGCTCGCGATACTGCGCGAGCAAATCCTCGATCTGCTGGTCGTACGGAGACGACATCCCGGTCCTCCTCAACGCCACGTGTAATCGCTGCCCAACGGAACCGACTCAACCTGAGACGGCGGGTGCTGCCAAGCGGGTACGGCAGTCCATGGCCTCACGTACACACACCTCTGCCTGCATGCGCAGCCGTCGCCGCCGAACGGCCGGTCTCAGCCGAACGCGCCCGTGCCGCGCTGGCTGCCTCCCCAGACCTCCTCGCCCTGCCGCAGCAGGTCGGCGACGCTGGGCTTCTCTTCCTTTTCCCGCTCCTTGAGCTTGCCGTCGGCATCCGCGGCCGCCGACCTCTCCGAGGCACGGGCGGCCGACTCCGGTTCCGGGTCGGGATCGGCGAAAGAACATGTCAGATCCGCCGGTACGCTTCCGGAGGCCTTCGGCCGCCAGGCGGGCCGTGCAGGTTCGGCGCCGGCCCGGTCGGCGGCGACCGCCCCGGCTATCGCATACGCACCGGCTGCGACCGTGGTCGCAGCGGCCGCGTCCTGCCGGGCCCCCTCGGCCCCCGTGTCCTGGTCGCCACTCGTGCCGCGCCCGTGCGGCCCTAGCAGCGGGATGAGCGAGCCGACCGATGTGTCCCATGTCGTGGCGTCGTCGGCCACGGAAGTCGCGGAAGCCTGTGCGTGATGGGCCGACTCCTGCCGAGCGGGCACCGAGACCTCGGCGCCGCTGGGCGCTTCCACCTCGTAGGACGGCCGCTGGATTTCCTCCCCAACGTGGGGACCTGTCGCCTCGGAGACGCCATGCACCTGCGTCACGGGAACATGGTTGCCGGCCCGGGCCGGCTCACCAGCGGTTTCTGCCGACACGCTGGAGGCAGCAGCGGATTCTGCCGACGCGCTAGAGGCAAAGCCCTCGGCTGCGGTTCCTGCCGACACGCGGGAGGCAGAGTGCTCGGCCGTCGCCCGTTCGGGCTCCCCCCACACCGCCGGGGCGGCGGTTTCGGAGGACTCCTCGCTGTTACCACCAGAGCCCGCGGGCTCCTGACGGCTGCCACCGGAACCTGCGGTGGCACTCGCTGCCGCGGCTACGACGAACGGCATTCCCGCCATCATCCCGGCAACGAACCCGTCGGCAGCCGACGGACTCGTGTGCTGCGGAGCGGAGGGTTCCTGTTCGTCCGATCGCCACGAGAAGTGCTCAGCGGACGGACGGGCCTCGCCCGGGAGCCGCAGCTGCCCCTCGCCGCGCGGCGCACCGTGCGAGGCCCCCGGGGAGTTCTCCCCTGTCGGGGCAGACGCCCACGGTTCGGCCGTGCCGAACAGCAGGCCAGAGGCGTCGGAAGGCTCGTGATCGCGCTCGGAGGTACCCGACCCGGCACCCATGCCACTCATCGGCATCATCGGCATGCCCACCGCAGCCGGATTCGGCTCCGCCGACGCGGCCCCCTCGATGGGCGAACCGTCGGCCGCCGGCCCGTGCTGCGGCAGGTGCAGGCCAGGACCACCCGAGCCGACACCACCCACCACATCACCCGCGGAATCCAACGACGGCAAACCGCTCCACGGCGCCGCATCTCCCTGCAGCAAACCGGAAGCATCGGACGGCGCCCCCTCCGATCCACCACCCGCACCCATGCCACCCATACCACCCATGGGCATCATCGGCATACCGCCCATACCCGCAGAAGCCTGACCCGACTCACCCGACGGCGTCTGCCCAACCGGCACGCCTTCAAGTGGCGTTCCTTCAGCCTGCGCCGCCTCGATGGGCGAACCATCGGCCGCCGGCCCGTGCTGCGGCAGGTGCAGGCCAGGACCACCCGAGCCGACACCACCCACCACATCACCCGCGGAATCCAACGACGGCAAACCGCTCCACGGCGCCGCATCTCCCTGCAGCAAACCGGAAGCATCGGACGGCGCCCCCTCCGATCCACCACCCGCACCCATGCCACCCATACCACCCATGGGCATCATCGGCATACCGCCCATACCCGCAGCAGTCTGGGGACCAATGCCTGAACCGCCCACCCCGCCAAGGCCCGGGATGCCGGCCCCACCGACGCTCGTCCCTGGGTAGGACGAGATGCCCGTACCAGAGGCGCCGCGAAGGCCGGACCCCGCAGAGCTCCCAAGGCCGGAAAGGCCGGAACCCGGGTAGGAGGAGACACCGGAACCACTGAGGCCGCCAAGACCGGAACCACTGAGGCCGCCAAGACCGGACCCATTAGAGGATCCAAGGCCCGCACCCGGATAAGAGGCGATGGTCGAACCATCGGGGGCCGAAACCCCGGCTGTATCCAGTTCGGGCAGGCTCGCGCCTGAGTAGGAGGGGAGATTGGAGTTGCCGGAAGCGGGCAGGGAGGCGTCTCCGCTCCCTGGGGCGTCGAGGCCAAGGTCCCCGTTGTAGGGGGAAACATTCGCCTTACGCGACTGGGACGGGCTGTTGGCCAAGCTCCCGGGCACACCCGTGCCCGATACCGGGCCGGTAAAGGGCATGACAGTCGGCGGGCTTTCACTGAAGTTTCCCGTACCGGGATTGATGGCCGAATCCAAAGCGGGATCGAGTTGCCCGGGCGTGACAAGACCTCCCCCGGACTGGCCCAGCGACGCCATGCCGGGGTACTCGGAGGGAGTCTGATCCAGCCCGCTGAGCATTGTCGTCGGCGTGGTGTCCGGCTGAGAGGTCAGTGACGAATCCGGGAAGGGCGCGACGGACTTATAAGCGTTCGGCGGCAAACCTCCCGCCGAGGAGCCGTCCAGATTCCCCGAGTACGGGGATACCGTCGGAATATCGGACCCCTGGGGATTGCTGTACGGGGTTTCGTTGTACGGAGTACTACTGGAGGGGATATTGCTGTACGGGGGCGGAGCCATGCTGGTGGAGGGGATATTACCGTACGGTGACGGAGCCTCACCGGAGGGGATATCACTGTACGGCGACGGAGCCTCACTGAAAGGGATATCACTGTACTGGGGCAGATCCTTGCTGTACGACGGGTATTCGCTGTACGGAGGGCCACCGATGCTATAGGGATTGCTGCCGGCCGGCGGCGCAGCCGTCGGGTCGTCGGGCGGTACGGGCTCGACAACAGCGTTCTTGACCACCGTGTAGTGTTCCGCCAGACCGTAGAGCACCTGGCGCATGTCGTTGGCCATCATTTCCGGGATGGGCGGCGAGTCGTGCACGCTGATCAAACCGTTTGGCATCCTGGCATGAGGATTCATCTTCAGCGCCTGTTGCGCATACCAGTAATTGATGTCGTTGATCTTGGCTATCCCCTCCCGCAGATGCTGTGCGTTGTCCGCCAACTGCTGCGGGATGTTGTGATGACCGGTGATGCCTCCGGAGAGCGCTTCGGCCATGGTGGTCACCTGTTGGGAGAAGGACCCCATGGCGGTGTTGAAGGCCTGAGCCGCCTGTCCCTGCCACGGCCCCTTGTCACCTGCCAGTGCCTCGGACTGTTCCTTCAGGGACTGGGCGACATCCTCCAGCACCTTCTGGGTGTAGTAGAAGGCGTTGGCGGCTTCCTGAACGCTCTGCGGGTCGGAAATCGCAGCGGCGGTCTCGGTGTCCTTGGCATTGTCGAGGGCGGCACCACCGGTGACCGCCTGCATGATCTGCTTCCAGTCCCAGTCCTTATAGTCACCGGTAAGGTCGACGGGCCCATTATCGACATTTTTCTTTCCCTTGTCGCCCATGCCTCCACGCTCCCATCCACCCGACACTCGCTGACCGTGGTTCATCACGGTCAGCCGATCGTTCCGCCGCCCACCCGGCACTGAACCGCGTCGGGCCTCTGCCTAGCATCGTCCAGGACCCGAGATTCGTTCCGTATTGTCCACCCGCCAGAACAACGAAAGCATGGGGGAAGAACCTAGAGCCCGGGCAGCACATACCTCGGTTCCCTCGGCAGCATCTCCCCCTGATCCCTCACCCCAGCTTCCAGGCCACCCCTCGGCAGCATCTCCCCCTGATCCCTCACCCCAGCTTCCAGGCCA
>NZ_JARXYX010000070.1 GCF_029893585.1 Streptomyces sp. LBL | reverse complement strand
CACCAAAGTCACCTGCCAGCGACCAGTACGAGCACCCCGATGCCCACGCACACCAGCCCTGTGACCAGCAACTTCAGCCTGCACACCTCTCAATGGGGACCGGCATCGTGCACCTCTGGCGGCTCACGCCGGATGGGCGCACCTCGTCCGGTGCGACGGCCGCGACACCCGATACGGCGGCGCTGCAAGGGATTCCGGCCGAACTCAGCACACCTGACGCACCGTCATCGAAAGTGGTGATCCGCGTGTCGAAGCAACGCGCTACCCCGCTCGCCTCTGCTCAGGCAGCAAGGGCCGGGGACCGCACCCCGCAGACGCCCTCAGGACCGGAGTGAGGCCAACGTGCCGTACCCCTCCGGCGCACCAGGTCGCGATCTCCCACCCCGCCGCAGCGCAGCACCAAGGTCCCTGGGCTGACTGCCACGACGCCGCCGCACGGCGAACGGGCGCGGCTTCGGGATAGATGCCGGACGGGCGTTGTTCCTCAAGGCAGTGACGGTGCCGGTTCGCCGTTGTCGCCGCGCGGGGGCGGTTGCAACGGCGGACCGGCCTGCCGGAGCGCACGGCAACGAAACGAAGTCGCTGCTCGCCGGGCCGGGACCGGAAGGGCGGCGACTTGGGGCTGCTCTCCGGTGTGGTCGGCGCCGAGACTTCACTTCGCCGCCCCGACTCGCCGCCCATCACACCGCGTGGCACGGGCGGCGACGCACATCCCGGTGCAGGGGATCTGCAAGACGGTGCCTGTCGGCATCAAGCGCCGGTCCGGTGCGGCCCTGGAACCATCGAATGCCGCGCGGTCCGCGGCTCAAAGGAGCGGAACAGTGCCGAATCGGACAGACCGACCGGACACGGGGGCTGATGGGGCGCCCTGCTCCGGGCCTGGCACTGCATGCAGCCTCGTTCGTCCGGATCAGATCACAACGCGGAGCACCCCACACCGAAGGCCGAGTGCGGGGTGCTGCCGTGGAGAACTTCACCGCGGTGGTCGCTCGTGCTGCGTGGCGTACGAGCGACCACCGCAGAGCACTTTCCGAGCGTGGAGGGCGGCTGTGTCAGCGCAGCTCGAAGACCAGGATGACGGCGTACAGCAGGGTCGCCGGAACAAGAATCAGGACGCCCGTGACGAGCAGGTTGCGCAGGTTCGACGACCGGGCCAGGCCCATCGCTCCCACCATGTTGCCGTTGGGGAACGGACCGTATGTGTCCAGCTTCGAGGCGAACAGCAGCACGATCACCCAGGCATTGGCGCTCACGCCGATGCTGGTTGCGAGGTCACCGAAGACCTGGTCGAGAAGGACCACGTGTGCGGCTGCCGCTCCAGGAGCGCCGAGCATGCCCAGCAGGGCAACCACTGCCACGAATGCCAGGGGGGACATCGAGCCGAGGTCGTCGTTGAACATCGTGCGCAGCACGTCGAACGGCTTCAAGTGTTCGATGGCCATGAAGAAGACGGCCATCAGCCAGAACAGGAAGAACATCCTGAGCTGCGTAGAGGCTCCCCGAATCACGTGCTGCACTGTCGCAAGGACCGGCAGGCCGCCGGCGACACCGGTGACGACAGCGATCACCGGCAGGGCGAGCAACGGAAACGATGTACCGGCGCCGGCAGCGATGGCGTAACCGACGCAGACAGCCAGGGTGACAGCGAAGGCGACGGTCGCGCGGGTGCGCCGAATACCGGGGATCGGCTCGTCGGTCTCGGCGACCTCCGAGCCGTCATATTCATCACCGGTGTTCTCGGTACGCCGTTGCACCCACGGGATGACGATCATGCCGCCGATGACAGAGAGCACGGCCAGCGGGACGGCACCGTAGAGCAGGTACTGCGGGTAGCTGACGCCCGCTGAGGTCATGATCGCCACGTTGGTTCCCGCGAAGGGGGCAACGGCCAGGCCCGCGGAGCCGCCCAGAAACATCATTGCTGCTGTTGCGGAACGCGTGAAGCCGAGACGGGCGGCCACCGGGAGCAGCAGCGGGGCCGCCACGGCCAGCGCTCCCGCCAGAGTGCCCAGCGCGGCGACCAGGACAAGGCAGACCAGCATGATGCCGAGGATGGTGCGTTTGGGACTCTTGTCGCCGGTCACCCGCAGCATGGACTTGACGATGGTGTTGGCGGCACCGGTGATGTGGAGAATCTCACCCGCGCCGGCGCCGAGCATGATGATCAAGCCGATCATCGTCACGGTTTCTCCGAGCGAAGCGCCGAACATGTCCCCGATGGCGCTGGGAGCCGGCAGGAGCATGAGCAGCACGCTCATCACAGACACGGCTGTCGCGATGAGGATGTCCATCCCCAGCAGGGTGAGCAGTGAGAAGAAGACGACTGGCAGCAGGCCCCACAGCGTCGGTGGCGACGTCGCGATCCCTGCGATCAGGGAGGCAACCAGGCCGACAGCGGTTGTCGCAGGGACAAGGCGGCGCCCTTTGGGCTCTGACCGGTCTTTCGGGCTGAGCGGTATCTCGGACTCCTTGGTGGGGGACGTCGCTACAGCGGTCGTAGGACCGGTTCGCGGACAGTCGTGCAAGTCGCTCATGGCGTGCCTCCGTGATGAGTGGCTTTCGAGCGGCGGCACGGACGGTCCCTGCCGGGACATCGGTGCCAGGTGTGCGGCCCGCAAGGGGCGCGTCGGTCGGTTGCTGAGGGGCAGTGCTGCGTGGGCGAGGCCTGCGGGAGACCGGCAGTACGTGCGCGAGCTGCCTACTTCTCAGAGATCGGCCACTTGGGAAGCCTCGCCTTTTGATACGTCAGATCGCTCCACCGGGGAGTCGCCGAACCAGGCGCACCGACATACAAGGCGTGGGGCGAGAGCTGCGAGAACGACTTGTAGAAGTGATGGGCGGACTTGACGACCACTACGGCCTTGTCATCGAGGGTGCACCCCAGTCCGGTGAACAGATCGATGTTCAGGGCCTGTGCCCGCTCGGATGTGAGCACGCACTCGATACCGTTGGCTTCCACCAGGGCGGCGTCCCCGACCGACAGAGGCTCTCCTGTTTGATTGGTCTCCGTGTGCTTGCGGCGCAGCGCCTTCACCCGGAAGACCTCGTCTACGGGGTTTCCTGACATGGGGCTGGTCTTGCCGCCGACGCGCAGCGGCAATCGCGCGCCCACGCCGGCTGCGAAGGCGGTCTGCACCGCCATCGGGTCCCACAGTGGTCCGAGGGCCACATTGGTGATTTCTCGTTCGATCAGCCGCTGCAGGATGAAGGTGGAGTCTCCGGCTGCGCCGCTTCCAGGGTTGTCGGAGCGGTCAGCGAGGATGGCGGGTCTGGGGCGCTGACTCAGCGCGGCGTCGAGAGCTTCATCGACCATCAGGTACCGGACGAGGAACTCTTCCCGCAGGGAGATCAGTTCGTCTGCCAGTTGCTGTGCCGTCTTATGAGCCGTCGGCAGGTCTGCGTCCGTGTAGACGAGGACCTTCGTTCCCATGTCCGGCACGTCTCCTGTGGCGAAGCCCTGGATGGTGGACACGGAGAGCACGCCGCCCTGTCCTTCCAGGGCCTTCATCCGGGCGACGTACGAGAGGCCCGGCTCGCGGGAGGTGTGCAGGGGGATGACCATGTCGGTGTCGATGACGGCGGGAACCGGCCGGATCTCCCCGGCGAACGTTTTTGCACACAGGTCGACGAGCTCCACGGCCCGGTCCTCGATGTCCGAGTGCGGATACTCCTTGTAAGCGATCAGGACGTCGGCGTTGGCCACCATGGCGTCACTCAGGTGTGCGTGCGGATCGAGTTCGCATCCGATCACTGCATCCGGACCGGCCACCTCTCGTACCCGCGTGATGATGTCGCCCTCGCAGTCGTCGTAGCCGTCGGCGACCATGGCGCCGTGGAGGCCGAGGAGAACCACGTCGACGGGCAGACTGCGCCCCAGGTCCGCCAGGAGCTCGTCGCGCAGGCCCTCGTAGGCCTCGCGGGAGACCAGGCCTGCGGGGTGGGTGTTGGCGAAGACCCCATCGAGGATCGTCCACCCTTCCTGGCGGGCTCGTCGTTTGGCCACCGTCATGGGGGCGGAGTACCGGGTCATGTGCTCCGGATGCGTTCCTGCGGGAAAGTAGCCGTGCTCGTGGAAGGCGTCCATCCCGGTGGGCAGGGGCGAGAAGGTGTTCGTCTCGGTGCCGATCCCGGCGGTAAAGACACGCATGGTCATCCTTTGCTCGGTCTGTGCTTGCAGTAGCGGCCAGTTCACGGAGGTACATCGGGCAGGAGCGCGCGATCCTGGACAGTCGAGTTCGGGCGTATCCAGCTGTGCTGGCGGCTCCTGGCTCGGTGCGTGGCGCACCGGCGGAAGCGGCGGCCGGTGTGCCACGGCGCTGTGCATGTCGGCCCGGCCCCGGCGCGAGGCGAGGGACCGGCCCGTGGGGCCACGCGTGGCGTGTGGTGCTCGAGGTGACTTCAGCGGTCCTCGGCGCTGTTGAGGGCCAGGAGGGCGTCGCGGTGTTCCGCGCCTGCCTCTGCGACGACTTCCGCCGTGGACTGGGCGGTGCGGATGGGGACGAAGACCGTGCCGTCGCCGGCACTGCTGAATCCGTGTACGGCCGGGCGGGGCAGGCTGTTGTAGGAGAAGTGGGACGAGAAGTAGTAGGCGCCGGTGTCGCGCAGGACCACCAGGTCGCCTTCCGTCAGCTCCGGCAGCTCGCGGCCGTGGGCCACGACGTCGCCGGCGAAACAGCATGGCCCGGCCACGTCCTGGACCAGTTCGCGGCCGCGGCGGCGTCGGCCGCCGGCATCGTAGGCCTCTACTCGCAGCGGCCACGCCTGAGGCATGAACACGGTGCGCGTCGCGGTCTGCGCGCCGGCATGGGTGATGGCGATGCGCCGCCCGCCGGCGTCCTTGGTGTATTCGACCAGCGCGGCGATGAAGCCGTTCTTTGCCAGCAGGGACCGACCGAACTCGGTGACGAGCGAGTAGCGGCCGCTGAAGAGTTCGGGCACGCGCGCCCGCAACACCGCTACGTACTCCGTGTAGCTGGGGCGGACCGAGTCGTCGTCGAAGTTGACCGGCAGGCCTCCGCCGATGTCCAGGCTGGTTACCTGGCGCCGCCCGACGGCGGCGTTGATCTCTTCGGCGAGTTCATACGCCGCGCGCACGCCCTCGGCGATGAGTTCCAGCGGGCAGCCCTGCGAGCCGACGTGCACGTGCAGGCGCGTGAGCCAGGGTCGGGCGGCAAATGCCGACACCACTTCGTCGCGCATGCCGGGATCGGCGAGCGGGACACCGAATTTCGAACTGGCGGAGGCCGTACTCATCGCACTGATCGACCCTGCTCCCACCTGGGGGTTGACGCGGATTCCCAGGACGGAAGCCGTCTGTGGCGTGACCAGTTCGTCGATCCGCTTGAGCTCGTCGAGATTGTCCGCGTTCACCGCCACTCCGAGTTCGAGCGCCTCGGCCAGTTCTGCGCGCGTCTTCGCCGGCGAGTCCAGAACGATGCGTTCGGCAGGAAACCCCGCGGCAAGAGCCTGTGCCAGTTCGCCCGGGCTGGCCACCTCGCAGCCGAGCCCTCTGGCTGCCAGCAACCGCAGCACCGGGACGAGCGGGCATGCCTTCGCGGCAAAGGCGTGCAGAACCGCGACCCCTTCGAACGCGCTCTGCAGTTCGCCGACCGTCGTGTGCACCCCGTCGATGTCGATGAACCCGGCCACCGGATGCGCGGCCCCGGTGAGTCCCGCCTCGACCGCGGCCCGAACGACCCGATCGAATCGGCCTTCGCTGGATGGCTGACTGTACCGGTCCATGGATGCACCTTCCTGTTCGCGTCCCCCAGACTCACCCCACTGCGGCGCACCGGATCCTGGGCGCTGAAATTCGTCATATGTTCGCTGAATCAAGCCGAAATATTGCATACTCCGCTACATGACCCCCAGTGACCTGCCTGATCTCGTCGTCGATGAGGTCGATCTCGCGCTCATCAACGCGCTGCAGGTGGCCCCACGGGCGACGTGGGCCGTCCTGGGCCGGACGCTCAGGCTCGATTCGGCCACCGTCGCGCGGCGGTGGCAGCGCCTCAGCGCGGCCGGTCTGGCCTGGGTGACCTGCACCGTGGGCCCGTCCAGGCACAGCGATACGTGCATGGCGTACGTCCGCGTCGTCACGGCACAAGGTCACTTCGATGACGTGGCGACACGTCTCGTGGAGAATCCGGCCGTGCGCTACGTGCACCACACGACGGGAGCGAGTTCCCTGCTCGTGGTGGTCGCCCGGAGAAGCCCCGCGGCCGTGGCCCACTTCCTGCGCGACGTCCTGGACGTCATGCCCGGCGTGCTGTCGTACCAGTCCGAGATCCGCACGGTCGGTTACAGCGAACCGAGTCGTTGGCGCCTGCGGAGTCTTGCCCCAGCACAGCAGCAGACCCTCCAGGCGCCGGCCGTCGAAGCCCACGGAATCAGCGTGGACGAGGTCGACCGATCCCTCTACGAGTTGCTCCACACAGACGGGCGCATGGGCTTTACGGAGATGGCCGAACAGGCAGGCGTCAGCGAGGCCACCGTCCGTCGGCGGGTGAACCGGCTTCTTGCCAGCGGCTCCCTGCGGCTCAGATGCGAGGTGGCGCAATCGGTGTCCGGATGGCCGACGACCGCCATCCTGTGGGCGCGCGTACCGCCCTCTTCTCTCGACCAGGTCGCGCGTGCGCTCGTCCCGCGCCCCGAAGTCCGCCTGAGCTGCTCCCTGTCGGGTCCCGACAACCTGCTGACGATGGTGTGGCTACGAACCCCGGCCGAGCTCCCGGAGTTCGAACGCGTCCTGTCCGAGCGCCATCCGGAGTACACCGTGACCGACCGAGCCGTCTGCCTGCACACCATGAAGCAGATGGGGCGCCAACTCGACGCGGACGGGCGCTGCATCCGCGCGCTCGCGATGAACCCGCATGCTTTCCCCGTCACCTGACCCCGCCGCCCTGGAGCATTGGGTGGGCCGCGCCACACCCGCGGACGTCTTGGCCGTGTACCACGACCGGCTGCGAAGGGGAGTAGCCCCGCAATACCGGTCGTCGACACACTGGAGCCCACGGGTTCCCGGTGACCGGGCCCGTGATCGTTGAGACTGCGGGTGGGCGAGACCTTCGGCCCTTTGTCGACGACATTAAGTGCGTATCGGCGGGGTCGAAGACGTTCCGCCGCTCCTCGCGTCGCTCGTCCTTCGAGGCCCCGCCGGTGCGGGAAGGCTGGACGAGTCCCGTGATCCATTTCGTATTGCTCATCGCCTGCGCTGTGGCGATCTACTTCTCCTGCGAGTGGTTCGTCAACGCCGTGGAGTGGCTGGGCGAGCGCCTCAACGTCGGGAAGATGGCGGTCGGAACGATCCTGGCCGCCTTCGGTACCGCCCTGCCCGAGTCCGTGGTGACGCTGGTCGCAGTGACCACCGGCGCAACCGAGGAGGATCCCTGGCGACCGTCGCCTATGGCGTGACCGGCACCATGCTCCTGCTCAAGCGCCGCAAGGAACGTGCCGCCCTCCTCGCCACGGTGGGCGGTGGCGGAAGCGACGTCGCTCCGCCTGACAGCGATGCCCTCGGCGACGCGAAGGACCTGAAGCGCCTGGCCAAGGACCAGCAGTGGTTCCTGCCGATCTTCATCGTCAAGGTCGCGCTCGGCCTGGTCGCCTTCGCCTTCAAGCCGACGCTCGGCCTGTTGTTCTTCGCCGCCTACGCCGTGTACTTCTGGCGTGAGATCCGCAGCAGCAAGGCGGCCGAGGACGACGAGGAGCTGGAGCCGCTGAAGTTCCAGCCCGGCAAGGCTGCTCCGGCCACGTGGGCCGTAGTGGCCCAGACCCTGGCCACCCTCGCAGTGATCTTCTTCGCCGCCCACTTTTTCGTTCCCCAGCGGCATCGGCCTGCTGCTCACCACCTGGCATTTCAACGGCGCTCTGCTGTGGTCCGGCATCATCACCATGGCCGCGATCACCTACCTGCTGCTGACCATGCGCAGCCGTCGGCTCACCCCGGCCCGCCTGGCCGTGGCCGCAGGGTTCTCCGCCGTCTTTGCTCTCGGCCTGATTCCCATCCTGGCCTGACACCGCGAGGCGCTTCGGTGCCACGCCATCGCCCATTGAGAGGTGTGCAGGCTGAAGTTGCTGGTCACAGGGCTGGTGTGCGTGGGCATCGGGGTGCTCGTGCTGGTCGCTGGCAGGTGACTTTGGTA
>NZ_JARXYX010000069.1 GCF_029893585.1 Streptomyces sp. LBL | reverse complement strand
GGCTGAAGACGCGCCTCTACCAGCGACTCGCCGCCGCCCTGGACTCCTCCGAGGACGAACGCATCGCCCCCCGGCGCCTCCTGCACGTGTCTACTACTCACGCATAGCAGCCAGAGGGTCCTGGTTCTGGCAGGACAGCGTGGCAGATCCGTTTCAGAACGCCGTCGTTGCGCCGGCGAAGATAGCGACGTTCATACACCGGAAAAGGGACCTGGAACGGGCAGACGACGTGGCCACGCCTCGCTGATACCGGCAGCGTAAACGAGGGTGCCGAGCCCTGCCCGGCGTGCCTACGGGCGCAGGGCGATGGGGATTGCGATCACGGGTTGCAGGATCTCGAGTCGGGCAGCGTAGGTGCGCACGACCTGGTCGTAAAGGTCAGCCACGGCAGGTGCCTTCAGCGTGATGATGAGGGCGTAGGACACGTCCGGGTCGGTGTCCGGTGGGAGGTCGTCCAGGCGGAAGACGTGGCGTACGTCGAAGGCGGGCCGTTTGAGGCGGTCTGCTTTGAAGGTGGCTGTTTTGTGTTTGACGGTCTCCCATTTGTGGGCGTCGGCGCGCAGTTCCTGCTCCGTCATGTAGTCGCGGGCCTGGAAGAACGGCTCGGACTTGGGGACGGATCCGGACGGGCTGAGCCGCTCCATGTGGGGGCGGAAGAAGGGTTCGAACGCGCTGGTGGTGTAGTTGCGCGGGGCTCGCGGGTCGGTGGGGCAGGCGATGCAGTACGTCGCGGTGATCTGTACGTTCCCGGTGGTCACGGACTCGGGCAGCGGCAGGAACATGCGCACGGTCTGCTTCGGAGCGAGTTTCCCCTGGTACACGACGCGGGCGGTGTGGGGCGGGCAGACGACGTAGTCCTCCAGCGTGGCGGGCAGTCGGCCCCAGCCGCGTTCGGAGGTGTCCTGCTCGTTGTCCTGCGCGCAGTGGACGAGCAGGGCTTTCAGGGCGAGCGGGGTCAGGACGGGCCCGAAGTACGCCCGGATGCCGGCGGCCATGCGCAGGGCGCTGGGCGCGGCGAAGCTGGTGCCGAGCGACATCGGCGGTGCCTGTTGGCCGTACGGGGCGGCGAAGAAGAACGGCTCCTTGTGGTCCCCGCCGAAGCTGAGGACATCGGGCTTGACCATGCCGGGGCAGCGCCCTGGGCCCAGGGCGCTGTACGAGGCGCGCCGCCATGCGGGGCGTGTGGAGTCGGCTGCGCCGACCGAGAGGGCGTTGACGCTGTCGGAGGGCACCTGTATCCGTGCGTTTCCGGAGGGCTGGTCCAGGCCTCCGTTATTGCCGGCTGCGATGGTCAGCAGGCGTTTGCCGTCACAGAGCCAGGAGTCCAGCAGCGCGGTCCAGGGATGGATTTCGTCATCTTCGACGGGCAGGTCGGGACCGAGGCTGAGATTGACGAGCTCGTGCGGGTTCTCCCGCAGGACGGTGTCGATGCGGTCCAGGGTCCGGTAGAGGGCGAGACCGTCTTCGGGGTCGTGGTCGGCGATGCGGAAGTGGTCGACGGTACCGAAGGGGCGGGGGGCCGGCTGTCCGGGGACGAGGGGCCCGAAGAGGGCCGCTGAGGTGACGTTGTGGCCGTGGTCGAGGTAGTCGCCGGTGGCTGTACCGACGGTGGGCGTCTCGTAGGAGCGTGCCCATGGGGCCATGGGGCCGTCTTCCCGCAGCCCGCCGTCGAGGATGGCCATTTTCACCTCGGGGTCGACTGCCGCCGAACTGGGCAGGGTCGGGGCTTCCATCCCGGTGGCCGTGGTGGCGCGCTCGACGGGGTGGAATGCCCTCAGCTGGGGCATGGGCCGGATCACGCGTGTGAAGGCGAACTGGGCCAGCCGGTCGATGGCTTGGGGAGCGAGCCGTACCGGGATGAAGCCGATGCCCTGCAGGTGCAGGGCGTGGCTGATTTCGGCGGTGCCGCCGAGTGAGTCGACGTAGTCGGCGAAGCCGGTGAGGATCTTGGTGCGGATCCGGTGGGGCAGGTGCAGACCGACTTCCATGAGCGATCTTGCCGTGAGAGGCGTCGTGTTGCGCTGCCGCTCGTGAGCGGTGGGCGCGCGGAAGGCTTCCACCTTCCTGAGCTGATCTCCTCCGGGCAGTGGGCCGGCGGCCATGCGCTGGGACCAGAGGGTGAAAGCCGCGCGCCGGCCGGAGACGAAGAGTTCGGCCGTCTCGGCGGCTGTGGATGACCGCTCCGGATTGGTCCATTTCTCGGGCCGTACCGTGGCGTTGCGGGCGCCCACGTAGGACAGGCCCAGGTCATCTAACAGCCGCTGCGGGTGGTAACTCTTGGCGATGAACTGCGGATGCATCGTCAGGACGCCGACGACCTGTCCGTCCGGGCAGGCTCCGGCGGGAAGCCGGGAGAAGTGCTGGACGGCCTCCCTCACCTGCGGGCGCAGCCGCACGCGCGCCTCTTCCTCGGTGTAGGGCAGCGGCGTCGCACCTCCGCCCGGTGGCAGGCTGACCGGTTCAACGAGTCTCTCCCCATGGCCGAGCAAGAAGTTGTGCGGTCCGGGCACGCGCTGCTCCCCCCTCAGAACTACCCCTCAGACTCCTGTCGGCGCATACGGCTTCGGATCGTGTCCCTGCTGACTCCTGACAGTTCGTGCACACGCCGTTGCGACATGTGATCAGACTGCACCAGATCCACCGCCAAGCACACCCTCTCTGCGAAAGGCAATCGCCTCACCTGCTCACTGCAGATGCTCAACAGCGCCTCGCCCAGCGGCTGGTCGGACAAGGCGGCGCGACGCCGTGCAGCCATCACCACGCGATGCGCCTCCGAGTACGAGGCGCCCTGGACACTGAGCGCCCGGGCGACGGCGGCAAGGACGTCGTCTGGAGCCTGCTCCTCGCAGAACTGCTCGATGGCCTGGCGCAGCTGCGCCGCATCGGGCAGAGCGAAGTCGATCACCACCTCGAAGCGGCGCCACACAGCAGGGTCCAGCAGCGAACCGTGATTGGTGGCCGCGAGAAGCAGAGAGCTGGCCGGCCAGTCGTCAATCTCCTGCAACAGCACGGTGACCAGCCTCTTCAGCTCACCGACCTCCGCGCCGTCATCCCGCTTCTTGGCGACCGTGTCGAGCTCGTCCAGCAACAGGATCGAGGGACTGGCCTTCGCGTAGTCGAGAACCTTGCGAATGTTGCCGCCGGTCCGTCCCAGGTAGCTGCTCATGACGGACGACAAATCGAGGACAAGAAGCGGCAGGTCGAGACGGCTGGCAATCCACCGGGCCACCAGCGTCTTGCCGACACCAGGAGGCCCCACGAACAAGGCGCTGCTGCTGGGCGTCAAACCAGCCCGCAGGAGACGGTCAGAACCCAGACGCTCCTCACAGAGCTGATCAACGGCCCCGCGAACGCCGGCTGACAGCACCGGAGTTGCTGAGGGAGCCAGATGGTCAGGCCGGATCAGGGGGAGCCGGCTGTCCATGTCGAGCGGGACCGGTGCAGCGTTACCCAGACCGCGCAGCGGCGCATCCGCGGTGGGCGCTTCCCTGAGCAAGGACTGCAACGCCTTGGCGGTCGCCTGGTTGGTACGGCCGTAGCGTCTTGCCATACGCTGCAGCAAGGTCTGGACGTCCTGGCTGCGGCCGGCGAGCGCCATCCGTGCAAGATGGACTAAATCTCGCTCAACTACGGTCATCTCGTCCGCTTGACGGCTATCCAAGGTGCTGGTCATGGAAGGCACCCTAACGACTGCCGGGCAAGATGCATGCGATCAGGGCACCGCTAGTCCACAACGAGACGAGACCTACCAATGTGCCGCATGCGGGCGGCAGAGCACACGGGTGCCCTGCGCCTGGCTGCGAGCTGTTGAGAACCCGGAGGAGCGGGGCGCTCGACGACGGCCGAACGCTGGCTCAGCCACGATTCCGTGAAACCGATCGCACCCTTGTATGCCAGTGACGCTCCGTCACGAGTAAGTGGCGTGACGCTCGCCAAGTGTGAGGAACCGCTGAAGCCGTGTTCCCGCACCTCGAAGGAGTACTGGTGGAAGGCGACGCTGGGCGAGGAACTCCGCGTGGGTGAGATGGCGGTCGTTGTCGGCGATGGCCGCGACACGGAGGGTGTCGGTGTGGGAGTCCGCTTCGCCGGCCACGTCCTGGTCGACCGTGCCCGCTCTGCCCGCGACGTCTCTGCGCTGACGTCGATCGCGCAGAAGACGGCGCCAGGACCGGGCGTCAGGACCTGTCGGCCAGCGAGTGTCCCGTGCCGGTGGCCCGGGTGGTGGTGATTGCCGTGGCAAGGAAGGCCTCGGCGGCAGTGCGGGTGTCGGATTGCCCACGCGTCGAAGATCTCTCTACGGTGGGTGTCTGTCCCGGTGGGGACGGACGGTGTGAAGGGGGCTGTGTGGAAGCCGAGTTGACGGCGCTTGCGGCGTCGGGGGCGACGACGCTGGTCGGGCTGATGGTTTCGGAGTCGTGGGAGCGGACGAAGGGCGCACTGGGCCGGTTCTTCGGACGGCGGGCCGCAGGGGAGGACGCCGAGGAGGAACTGCAGGCGTCGAGCGCGGAGTTGGGCAGCGCGCAGGCAGCGGGCGACGTGAGCACCCAGGCGAACCTCCAAGCCCGGTGGCAGCAGCGGCTGGAGGAGATCTTCCGGGAGGATCCCGGCGCGGCACAGGAACTGGCCGGGCTGCTGTCCGAGCTGGCACCCGACGCCTCACACACGTTCGTCAGCCTTGTGAGCGGAGGGGTCAACTACGGTCCGGCCTTCCAGGGTTCGCACATCCACGGCGGCATCACCTTCAACATCCAGCCCGCCCCGTCCGGACCGGGCCCTCACGCCCTGCCCGACCAAGTGCCCGTCACCATGGTCCCGTTCAGCAACCGCACAGCCGAACTCGCGGTGCTGGACCAGACACTCGGCACACAAGGAGGCGGCCTCGGGCCCGTCCGCGTCGGCATACTGGACGGACTGCCCGGAGTCGGCAAGACAACCATGGCCTGGCGGTGGGCGGAACGGGCCCGGTCGCGGTTCCCGGACGGGCAGCTGTATGTGGATTTCGCCGCCCTGCGCACCCAGTCCGCACCGCAGGCCGGCGCTGGTGCGGACGTCTCCGAGGCCCTGGCCATGTGCCTGAGATCGCTACCGGGAAGCGACAGTATTCCGAGCTCGCTCGCGGAGCGGACCAATCTGTTCCGCTCCCGCTCGGCCGGCCTGCGGATCCTGCTCGTCCTGGACGACGTGAACCAGCCCGCGCACGTGCGTGCACTGATCCCCAAAGGCCCGGGCAGCGCCGTCCTGGTCACCGGCCGCGGCAGACTCGGTGAACTGGCTCTGGACGGCGCCCGGCTGATCTCCGTCAAGCCGCTGGACGCGCACGGCGGACTGGCACTGCTGAAGGACCGATGCGGCCAGGAGGCGGTCACGGCCGAACCGCAGGCCGCACAGCGCCTGGTGGAACTGTGCGGCGGCCTGCCGGTGGCGCTGCAGGTCGTGGCGGCGCGTCTGATCACCGATACCAGTCTGAGCATGACCGAACTGGCCGCCGAACTCGGTGACGAGGCCGGACGGCTGGCCGGTATGGCACTGGATGGTGAGGAGTCCTCGGTGTCCGCTGTTCTGGGTCCCTCCTACCGGCTGCTACCGGCCAGCGCCGCTCGGCTCTACCGCCTGCTCGGATGGCTGCCGGTCGGCGTCTTCGACGCCGGCGTGGCCGCGGTCGCCGCCGATCTCGACACGCCGCGCGCCAAGCGTCTGCTGGGTGTCCTGACGAAGGCGAGCCTGGTGGAGGTATGGGGAGACGGCCGCTATCGGATGCATGATCTGGTGCGCCTGCACGCCCGGGAGCGCGCGGTCGATGAGGAGCAGGAGAGCGAACAGGAGGCGCTCATCGGGCGGGTGGGCACGCACTACCTCGCGCTCACCGCCTTCGCCGACCGGGCACTCAGGCAGGAGCGGCTCAGGATCGCCGACCTGTCCGCCGTCCTGCGGGACGCGGACGACCCCTTCTCCGCCCCGGGCGGGCCGCCGCCTCTGGAGTGGCTGGACACCGAGCGCGGCGCAGTCCTGGCCGTGCTGCGCATGGCTGCACGGCACGGACTGCACACCCTGGTCTGGCAACTGGCAGAGGCGTTCACGGTCCTCTTCCTGCACCGCCGTTACCTGGGGACGTGGAAGGAGTCGCTGGAGCTGGGCGCCGAGGCTGCTGCGGCGTCGGCGGACACGGCGGCCGAGGCGCGGTTGCGCAGCCTGTTGTCGCGCCCGTTGCTGGACCTCGGCGAGAACGACCGCGCGGCAACCGAGCTGGACCAGGCTGTCGTTCTTGCCGAGGCGTCCGGCCATCTCGTCCTGCGCGCCTCCGTGCAGGAGTTCCTCGGCCGCTACCGTGATCTCTTCGAGCCCTCCCGTGCCGTCGAGGCGTACCAGCGGTCCCTGGAACTCAACGAGCGCGCCGGGGAGGCACGTGGCGCAGCCATCGCCGCGTTCTTCCTCGGGTGCGCCCAGGACGCTCAGGGCGATCACACGCAGGCGCTGGCCACCCTGCGCCGGGCGCTGCAGGACCTGGAATCCCGCGAGGAGCCGGACCGGCGGATGGCGGCCCGGGTACGGGCCGCCATCGGCGTGGCACGTGACCATCTCGGCCAGAGCGAGGAAGCGATCGGCGACCTGCGCGAGGCGGCCCGGGCCCTGAGGGAGGTGGGGGCGACGCACTATGAGGCGCAGGCCCTGGTGCAGCTCGCCGACATCGCACAGCGGACCGCAGGCCGTGAGGACCTGGTGCGCGAGTGCCTGACCCGGGCCGTCGAGATCTACGAGGCGGCCGGCAGCCGCACGGCGGAGAGACTGCGGCAGCGGCTGGACGGTCTCGGCCGCTGAATTCCGGCCCGGCCAGGGGAGGAGGCGGCTGGCTCCGGGGCTACCCGGCCGGCAGTGCGGGACGAAGACGCAGGACAACGTCCTCGTCCCGCACGCCTCCCACCCGCAGCATCACCCTGCTGCTGTCCAGCGGATGCCCCGCGCGCAGACACGCGTAGACGACCGCGGCCAGCAGGCCCGGACCCCCGGCCGGGCCCGTGGCGGCCGCCTCGACCACCCGGCCGTCCCGGAGCCCGACCAGACACACGCCTTGGCGCACGGCCGAGGCCGCGAGGAGGCTTCCGGGCAGCTCGGCGAGCGTCTCCCGGATCCAGCGCAGCGCCTCGACCGGGGTCGCCGCACGGCGGCTGCGCACGAGCACCGAGGCACTCTCGGCCAGCCGCCGGTCGCGCTCCTCGGTCGTGCACGCCAGATGGGTGAAGGACCCCGGCGGGACCGGGCGAGCCTCGTCGAACCCGCAGACGGCAGCCGGGAAACGAGACAGAGAGACGCTGACCTCCCCGCCTTCCTCGGCAACGACCGTGGTCACCTGCCAGGAGGCGACCGGAGAGACAGGCGGATCCGCAACCGGCAGCATCAGCGCAGACGGCGGCAGGGAAGCGGGCTCAGGGAGCTTCAGCAGACGGTAGAGGACAGCGCGCAGCCGGGCGAGCGCATGTCCCGGCTCGGCGAAAGCCTGCTCCGCAACCCTGGCGTACCGCTGTGTCGTGTGCCCGCACACGACATCGTCCACCTGCCGCAGCAGGTCCCCGCGCGGGTCGAGCCGGGGCGCAACCGCCGCCAGTGCGTGGACGGCCGTCCCGGGCACCGCATCGCCGCCGAACGCGGCCAGCAACAGCGGCATACCCGACGACGCCCCGTACAGCGTCACCGAGCCGTGATCGCCCACGAGGACGTCCGCAGCGACGAGCGCGGGCCGCCACGCGTGCACGGCCGGCATCAGCAGCAGCCCCGCGTCCAGGGCAGCGGAGTACAGGGTGCGGATCTGCCACGCCCCGTGAGCCGACCACACATTGGGGTGGATGATCGCACCGACCCGGTACTCGTCACAGGGCAGCTGCGCGAGTAGACGCGGGAGAAGATCGGGAAGGTGTCCCAGTAGCGACGTCGGTCCCCAGGTGGAACTGACCATGACCAGACGCTGGTGTTCCGCCACGCCCAGCGCCTCCCGGTAGGCATCCCTGCGCGGACGACTCCCGACAAGCTCGTCGAAGCACGGGTCGCCGACCAGCAGTGTGCGCCCGGCGGCCTTCGGGTGGGCGGCGAGCAACTGCTCCTCCTGCGCCGGATGCGAGACAGCCAGCCACGCACGTCCCGTCTCCAGCAGAGAATCCGCCACGGCCCCCGACAGCCGCTCACCCGGACTCCGCGAATCCGGCACGAACTTCTGGAAACCGACGCCGTGCGGCAGCACCAGGACCGGGCAATCGCCTTCCGGTACCTCGATGTTCTCGCTGGCGGAGAGGATCAGGTCGGGGGTGATGCTCTCCAGTTGCTCCCAGGGCATGACCCGGCACCCGGCATCGTGGAGGAGTTCGAGGACACCGGCGTTGAAGGCGGACGTGGAGTCGTAGGTGAAGACGACGGTCACGCGGTGGTCGCCACGCAGGAGGGACGGCAACGTTTCGAGGACCCGTACGGTCGAGGTGACGGTCCGCGCGGCGACGACCAGAGTTCGTTCACCGGGAAAGGTGCTCCAACGGTGGGCATCAACGCCCACCGGCACACGAAGCGGCCCACTACCCGACACCGAGACCGCCTCTAACAAACCCGCGTCTCCCGCTGGTCAGCGGCTCGCGGCTCGCGGCTCGCGGCTCGCGGCTCGCGGCTCGCGGCTCGCGGCTCGCGGCTCGCGGCTCGCGGCTCGCGGCTCGCGGCTCGCGG
>NZ_JARXYX010000068.1 GCF_029893585.1 Streptomyces sp. LBL | reverse complement strand
GATTCGCTGTCCCCATGGGGAGTCGTGATCGCAGGGGTGGGGAATTACATGACGCTGATCATGCAGATCGTGGGGAATTGCCTGACCGTCGACACCATTGAGGACTTCTCGCATGCGCCGTCACCGACAGAGGCAGCCGCCCGTCCCTTGCGTTCCGTGCCGCTGCTCTCCGTGCATCTTCCCGGCGGAGGCTCCGAACGCCAGGAACCGCCCTGGGCATCACCGCGGTGGCTGAGGACCGGCCGATGCTCCTTCCGGATGCTCGTTGATCCAGGACAGGCCGCCGATGTCGAGGCGGCGCCGGGTACGGGTGACGGCTACGTAGGCCAAGCAGGCCTCCTTGTCGTCGATCCGGCGGACGGTTGCCTGCCCCGTGTCGTGCGGCTGCCCCTCGGAGGGTGGGGCGAAGTCGTCGGCGATCTTCACCTGTGCCCATTCCCGGCCTTTGGCCTTGTGCGCGGTGGAGACGGTTACCTCGGACTGGTCTTCGGGCGCGAGGTGGGCCACGGCGGCCAGGATGGCGTCCGCGCCGTGGGTGTCGACCAGGTCGACCAGGGGCTGCAGGTCGCGGCCGGCGGGGTCGTAGGCGGCGTAGTCCTGCAGGTCGCCCCAGGTGGTGAACAGCACCAGTTCGGGGTGGGTGGTGCGGCGTCCTTCTTTGAGGTCGCGGGCGGCCAGGGCCAGAGCGCGCAGGCTGTCTCCTCCCCCGGCCAGCGCGACCCGGTGTCCGCCGGACAGCAGCTCCATGACCTGGGCCATGGCGCCGACGTTGGTACGGCACAGGACCGCGTCGGGCCGGGTGACGGGGCCGAGTTCGGTGGGCACGGTGTCGGCGCCGGTGAGACGGATGGGGGCGTCGGCCAGGTGCAGCCAGCGGTTGGCTTCCTCGGCGAGGCGGGGGCCGAAGCGGAAGGAGCGGGACAGGGCGAGCTGGGTGCCGTCGAAGCCGGCCATGACGTCTTTGGCGCCGCGCCAGTGGTAGATGGCCTGGGCGGAGTCGCCGACCATGACCAGCTGGGCGTGGTCGCGTTGGGCGAGGAAGATCTTCTCGACGACGGGGTTGGTGTCCTGGGCCTCGTCGAGGAGCAGGAAGTCGGCGTCGATCTTCGGCTGGGTGAGGGCCCAGATCTTGAGGTAGTGGTCGTGGTCGAAGCGGACGGCACCGTCGTCGGGGTGCTGCAGGTCCAGCCATGCCTTGCGGGCGAACGGGACGAGGTGGGCGGCGAGTTGTGCGTGCAGGCTGGGCTCTTCCAGGCCGCGCAGGTGGGGGATGTGGTGGCGGGTGATCGTCGCGTCGGCGGTGTGGCAGAAGCGGGCCACGGTGCGCAGGGTGACATAGGAGAGGGTCTTTTGGGACAGGTCGCGGTCGCCGACACGGATGGCTTTGGTGATGCCGAGGGCTTGGCCGGTCTGCCAGGCGGGGCGGCGGGCGGCGCCCAGGCGGCTGGCGTAGCGGTGGCCGACGGCGGCGTAGGCCAGGGCGTGGGCGGTCTTGCACAGGACGCTTTTGGGGAAGCGCCTGGTGGCGTCCTGGGCGATGGCCCGGTTGTAGGCGAGGTAGCGGCCGCGGCGCTGGGTGGCGTGGGCGAGCTGGGTCAGGGTGGTGGTCTTGCCGGTGCCCGCGCCGGCTTGCAGGGCCAGGTGTTCGCCGGCGTGGAAGGCGTCGGCCGCGGCGGCCTGTTCGTCGGTCGGGTTCAGCACGGCGCGGCTCCGGATGTGCGGGTCAGGCAGTGCCCGACGGCCGTGAGGAGATGGGCTGGGGCGGTGTGGGCGAGCAGGTGCTGCAGAGCTCGTTCGAGGCGGTCGGCCTCGGCGTCGGCGTGCTGGGCCAGGGCCCGGTGAACGGCCAGCTCCAGGAAGCGCTGGGGTGTTTGTGCTGCTTGGTCGGCCGCCGCCCTGAGCGCGGTGTGTGCGGCGGGCGCGAAGGCGACGTTGAGGAGGACCTTGCCGCTTCGGTCGGGGTAGTGCGTGGTGATGACGTCGACGGGCAGCCGTGTGCCGATCTGGTGGCGCAGTCGGGTGAGGGCTTTTCCCGGGGTCTTGGCGCGTACGACGGTCATGAGCCGGGTGGCGTCGCGGTTGGGGGCGAGCGGCATCGTGCGGGCGGCGTGGTGGAGCTCGGCCGCGGTGAGGGGCCGGGTCAGGGTGATCTCCAGGGCGTGGTGCGCCATCGTCACACCTGGCCGCCGGGGCCGTGCGGAAGGCCGGTGCGGATGTGGGCTGCGTGCAGGAGGGGGTCGAAGACCTGCCATCTGGCCAGGGCGAGGTCGGCGGCGTTCGGCGCGGCGGCATGGGCGGGGCAGTGCTGGGTGCGCCAGCGCAGCTGCTCCCCGTACGGCAGGCGGCTGAGGTCGTAGACGGCCATCGGTCCGGTGGGCAGGGTGAGTTGGCCGCGCTGGGGGCCGGCGGGCAGGAGCTTCCAGACCCCTTTGGGGGTGCCGGGAGCCAGTACGGGCAGCGGACAGCGGCGGCGGTGCCGGGTCTGGGCCACACACCGGATGTCCTCGATCGGCCGGTCGGCGAGATAGCGGCCCAGGAGCAGCTGCACGACGGGACGGGCAGGCCGGGCGCTGCCGGGGGCCGGCTCGGGTGGGGGCGGCGGGGCCGGGGCGAAAACACCTGAGTCGATCAGGCGGCGGGAGCGGACGCCGAGTTGGCGGCGCATCTCCTCGACGTGGGCGGTGAGGCGGACGGTCGGGGTGCGGGCCGGGCAGAGCACGGCGTGGGGGATGCGGCACCAGGCGCTGCCGTCACCGTGCGGGTGGGCGATGCCGCAGCTCAGGTGCCAGCGGCAGGAAACGGGGACGAGGGCAGCGGCCAGTTCGGCGGGGTGCAAAACGATGGGGCGCTGGTCTGCGCGCTGGTAGAAGTCGATGGGGTTGCCGCACGCGCGGCAGCGGCTGCTCTGGCCGGTGCGCAGCAGGCGGCTGGGGCTGGTGGCGGCCACGCGCAGCGGGCGTCGGGGTCGGGCGTCGCGGGGGCTGCCGTCCCAGCGGCATGCGGTGGATGCGGAGTTGGGGCACATGGCGGTGAAGGTGCCAGGCGGCGCGCCGCTGCGCCTGGACAGCTGCTCACGGTGTCCTGCGGATGGCGCAATCCCGGGGAACGCCCGCACGAGTGGGCGAACCTGTGATCGAGGGCGGGTCGCCTGTTCAGGTGATGTCGCACCTGGGCGACGGAGGGGCCTGACGGGCGGTTCACGGTTGCGGCGCGCCGGGTGGGGTGTGGTCTGCGCACAGGGAGCCGAGAAGCTCGTCGATGGGGACGCCGAGGGCGTGGGCGAGGGCGTGCCAGGTGGTGACGCTGCCGGTGGTGCGGCCGTGTTCCAGGTCGATGAGGGTGCGCCGGGCCAGACCGCTGCGGCGGGCGAGTTCGTCGAAGGTCCAGTTGCGCTCGACCCTCAGGCGCGCGAGTGTCACGCGCAGCGCGGCGAGGTCGGGGTCGGGCGGCAAGATCGTCACCCCACCATCCGACGGTGCAGAACCCTGCCCTGTCAGTGCAGACCTCTGCACTATTTGCTAGGGAAGGGGTGACAGTGGCGGTGTGGGGATCGCTGCTGCGAGGCGCTCCCCTCCCTCCTTCCGGGACGCGCCCGTTCGACGGCCCGCAGATCGGAGGACAGCGAGCCCGATGAGGCTCTCCACGCACGAGACGGTGCAGCGCATCTGGACGGTTCAGCTGCACCCGCAGCCGGGCGGGCCGGTGCTGACCTGCCCTCAATGCACGCTGCACGGCTACCGGCTGCAGGCCGCCTCAGCCCGCTCCGTCGCCCTGACCCACCTGGCCCGTCACGCCCGGCGCGATGTGCTGCCCCGGCACTTGCGGACCTGCCAGTGCCGGGCCCGCAACTGTTCCTGGCACCCGCGCCACCGCGGCTGCGCCGGCCCCGTTCTCCTGGCGCTGACCTGCGACCGCAGCGGACGCGTGTGGCGCCTCGCGGACGCATGCGCCGCCTGCGCGGCCGCCACCACCAACACCGCCGTCGTACCCGACACCCTGCCGGCCTCCGCGCACGCACGGCCGGCCGGTGCGGCAGCGCGCACTCGTCCCCCGCACGGACCGGGCGAACGGTTGCGCGTGCGGGAAATGCTCACCTACCTCGGGGTGGCGCTGCCCCGCTTCTCCTCCCCCGCCGCCCGGCTGCTGGCCCTGCAATGCGCCCTGCGCGCCGACGGCCGAGGCCGCGTCCGGCTCCCCAGCGGTCTTCTGCGCAGCATGCGGCTGCACGGCCGTGCCGAGCTCTGGACCGAGCTGGAACATGCCGGGTGGCTGCGCTGTTCCCTCCCGCGACGTGCCCACGTGGAAGCGCATCTGCTCGATGCGGACATGCAGACCCAGACATCCGGTCGTCGTGTCCGCGCCCGCGCATCCCACTGGGCCCTGCGCCCCGTCCCGCTGGTCGCGCCGCGCGGGATGTCCCCCGCGGTGCAGCTCACCGCTCTGGTGCTGGCAGCCCACACGTCCGACGGCTTCGGCAGCGCGGAAGTCGACGTCCTTGCCCGGCTCGGCGGTCAGTCCCCGCAGCAGGTGGAGGATCTCCTCGACCAGCTGGTCCGTTGCCGTCTCCTGGCCGCCTGGCAGCACCTCAGGGAACACGACGAGATCTGCTGGCGCCTGCCCGAACGCGGCGCACCGAGCAGCACCGCACCAGGAAAGTGACCTAGGTTCTGTCTCTTTGGTCAGCGTCGGGTCCATATGTGAGAGTGCCGGCGAGGTGGAGTGCGGCCTGGTAGGCCATGGCGAGCTTGTCGGTTCGGGAGGCCAAGCCGCGCCCCTGCTTGAGGCGGTTTGAGGTGGATGCTATCGGCCCAGACCTAGACGTAGTCGGTCGCGGAACTCGCCGAACGCCTCGTAGTCAGCCCGCCACTGGGGAGTCAGACGGGTCCCTGTGGCCGGGGACAGACCGGCTGCGGAGCCGAGGACCTGCTCGAGCGCGGGCACAAAGTCGCCGGATGACGGGCGTGGAGGTAGAGCAGGGGCAGCACCGCGCGTGGCCTTCACCTCGACCGTCCCGGCTGCGGTCATCACCTTCCTCGGCTGGTGATAGCCGTTGCGAACCACCAGACGGCGCCCCCTCTCGTCTTGCTGGACGACCATCTCGGCTATGCAGAAATTGACCTCGGCCTCCAGCGCGGCGGCCAGCATCCGTCTCGCACCCTCCCGGGCGATCTCGTCGATGAGCGAGGAACCGTCGCTGGTGGTGCCGTCGGCGTTGACTACGCTAAACACGGGACGCTTTCCCGACCGGTGTTCGCAGCACTGGCCTACTCGATGACCATCAATCGATCGCTCGGGAAGGTACGGCCCTTCGCGTTCAACCCGAGATCGATCCACAGGTCCCGAGCATTACTCGAAGAGGTCGCTGTCGTTCTAGTCACTGATCGTCCAGGTCCGCCCTACACGCCGGTTACCGACCTTGCCGGCGTGATGTCGTCCGGGTGCACCGGTTTCAACGTCAGCAACATCTCCAGCACAACCGGCAAATCAAAGATCGAAGTTTAACCATGCCGACAGCGACGATGCGGCAGGAATCGCGATGCGTTAGAAATTTGTTGAGGCTGTCGCTCCGGACTGCGAATTGCGTGGGCGCGACTCGCGCGGAGCCTACAATAAATCAAGGGGTTTCGCCCCTGCGGACGTGAGGGAATAGAGGGACTCGACTACGTTGAAGAGGTCCACTGCGCTTCCGTTCTCGTCGATGGCATAGCGGCCAGGGTCGCGAAAATAAAGATTCGACCATTTCCCCGAGTAATCGACGTTCAGCATCCGTTCGAGCGGATACAAGCCGAGCAGAATACTGGGGCTCGATTCACGGGAAGGGGATGCTTTCTTAATTTGATCAAGGATACGGCCGGCTTGCTGGAGTATCTTCCATTCCGAAAAATTCTCAACCAGAATACCCAAATTCAGCCCAATTCCCTCAAGGGTACTCGCTGCACGCAATTCCTCTACGACGTAGCTGGCAGGGCCGAGCGCCGATAGATCGGTCGGCGGTGCGAATTCAAGCAGCAACTTCCAGGCTGCGTCTTTGGAAGTTAGTAGGGCAAGGGCCTACTCAAGACTGAGTGAAGTTTCCCTGGCAACAGCATCGTATATGTACGGAGCGAGATCATTCAACGCTTCGGACTCACGTATAGTGACCTTGCCGCTCGATATGCCCTGAAGTCCTACAGAAAGACGATTCCGGAATAGCTCGGTCAGGCGGGCGTGACGAAGGTCGACTAGATGGATCCAATCCAAGGCCAGACCGGAGTCCACAAGGCCGTTACGGAAGGCATCTAGCAAATAGAAATAGTATTGCACGCGCGGTATGTCGACTGTGATCGTCAACGACGCGGCGGCGGGCAAGGTGCTCACAATATCGGCGATGACTCTGGTCTGCCGGAGCACGGATTCGTATTCGTACAGCGAGAATTCGTCATCCACCTGGACCTGCGTGAGGCGACGGGGTGGAGGACCTCCTTGCGCGATGAGAATATTGTATAGTCCGCCGGACTCGTCAAAGAACCGCAACGCGCGGTTGCTGAACAGGCAGGGGCCGGTCACCAGGTTAATTTTGTTCACGTTGGTCGGTGCGACGGGAAGCTGCTTAGCGCCTTTAAGGTGCAGGAAATGATGCTGCTTTTGGCGGAAGCAAGCCTGCCCAAAGATGACGACGGACCCTCTCTCTCCAATTTGAATCCCCAGCGCACTGTCACCACCTGTCGGATGACCAGTTCCGAAGAATTCGCCAACGCGTTTGAGTCGGCGTGTTGCACGCGTCGACGCCTGAAGGATCTGTTCCTCTCTTCGCCCGTTTGCGGAATTCTCGGACCCCAAGGGAACGAAATAGATTCCCGCAACCCCGGGGATAGGGCGGATCCCTCTTTCGGGATTCAGTGCGTTCCATCGGATCTGCGGAAGCCGCGTGGCACATTTTGATTGAAGAATCACGGCTACGTGCTGAGGGATGGCCACATGAGACGCCCTGCTGCTGTTGTTCTGGTAGTCGCTGCGCATCGGAGGCCCCTCTTTCGACCTGCAGTGATGCTGGGACGAGTATAATCCAACTCGAGACCCTGTCGTGGCGATCACTATCTAGCAAATCACATGTCTTGCGTTCTCTCAAGCGCATGACCCCTGTTTCATCGCGCCGCTAAGGAGCCACAGCACGCGACGGTGACGGCGATGGCCGAGCGAGGGTGCATCCGGTGATGGCACCGATGTCACAGGGTTTCAGAAAGGACAGTGACATGCGAGAGCTGAATGTGGCTGATATCGCTGACCTAGCTCGGGGAGCTGCCATTCTTGGCTCTGGCGGAGGCGGAAATCCATACATGGGGGAGCTCATCGCCAAGCGCGCCATCGCAGAAAATGGCCCGGTCGCGGTAGTGGATGTCGCAGAAGTACCCGCAGACGCGATCGTGGTGCCCGACCGGCACCGGGCCGGTGCCCAAGCTCCGCAGTACCTCTTGCGCAGGACGGAGCTCCAGCACTGGTTGCCCCGGCGACGTCGGCTCGACACCGTTCGGGAGCAACCAGCGCGCGTCCATCCCGCACTTGCCGAGTTCCTCTACGAGGGAATCGGAGCGCAGAGTCACGGTGAAGACCAGGAAGTCGGCGATGAGGGCGGCGCACTGGGCGGGTTGGAGGGGATAGATGCCCCACGGTGGGGTGAGCCGTCCGCGAGCCACGCTGTCTCCGCTGGAGAAGCAGATGCGGGTCCCCGTCGTCAGGCGGGCGCGTCGCAGCAGCGACGAGTACGCGGACTCGAAACGTTGGCCCGCCTCTTCCTCGCCCCATCGGTTCCTCGCCGCTGAGAAGTCGAAGGCGAGCAATGCCCTGCCACCGGGGATCTTCATGGTCTGGATGCCGCGCCGATGAGCCAGGCTGAGCGCATCCGCGAGCGCGGGAAGGTGGGTGGCGTATGGCACGCCGGTGTCCACCAGGCGGGCACGGATATCGCCGGGGAGCCGGCCGAAGTTCTGGGTCGCCTCCGCAGCGGCCTTCAGGCGCAGGTCCTGGACGCGGTCGCGTGCGTTCGGGTTCGACTTCAGCTCGTGGAGGTAGATGTTCTGCCACCCGTCGTCGCCGTCGTGGAAGACGGTGGCATCGCCGATACGCAAGCAGTCGGTGAGGTCGTGCAGCAACGTGAACCGGCGGTGGTCGCGCCATTGTTCGGCGGCGAACTCGATCTCGTGCTGCGTCCCCTTCTTGTCCAGGTGCATCGGCCCGGGCGACTCGTTGCGGCACAGAGCGAGGATGTAAGAGCGGTTGTAGCCCAGGACGCGCCAAGCCAGCGCGTCACCGATGGAGCGCAGCTGGCGGATGACCCGCTCGTACACGTCCAGCTCCAGCTTCCAGGCGTCAACGTCGTGCGGGTCGCCCTCAGGCAGTTCCGGAGCGTCAGGCGGAAGCCTCTCCCCCCTTTCGCAGGCGCTTGGCCACGCGGGATCTTTCCGCCCGGGCCTGGGTCGCCGTCAAGGTGGCCGACAGCAGATTCTCCTGGAACGCGACGAAGTCGCCGAGGTTCTGGCACATCCGCAGATCGCTGATGAAGCCCGGCAGACTCTCCACCGTCTTCACGTGCGCGGGATGCTGCATGACAGAGTCGATTCGCGCGGGGGGCATGTTGCTCAGGAGTGGCACGCCCCAACTATCCCAAGTGTCCCTTGCCCTCCACCAGGCGTTTTACCGAGTGCCAGGCAAGCACCACGAGAACGAGGTCGCCGCAGTTTGAGGGAGCGCCACCCGTGCGGGAGTACGCCAGCAGCCTGGCAGCGTCCGAGGGGCGCAGGTTGTCCCCGAGCCCGGAGTCGCGAGCGCTGGCGTCCGTACGCGATCCGGACTGGGTCGCCAACCGCTCACGGAAAGAGCGCGAGTAGACGGAAGGTCTCCGACTCCCTTACTGGCATTCGACCCGCTAGAGGACTTCGACAGCGCAAGGCCCGGACCAGGTGTCCGGGCCTTCGTCGTGCCCCGGAATCTTTCCTCCCGGCCGCTGCTGTTCGTGCCCCGGCTTCCGGCCCTACGGGGTGAAGGAGCCGTGCCCGCCAGGACGAGACGCAAGCACCTGAGTCCTGTCACTGTCCCGCTCGCTCAGCCGAACTCACCCCGGAGGCAGTACCGATGATCACCCGCCAGACACCCAGGGCAACACCCGCGCCGATCGCCGCTACGCTGGCTTTGTCGACGAGAACGAGCAGCAGTTGTTCACCACTTCCGGAGGCACTACGCCCGGCCGCTGTTCGATGTCCCGGCGTCGGAGGTGACGTTCTCCGCCACCCCGGCCGCAAAGTTGCCGGAGGCCGAGGAGGAGCCGGACGCAACGGAGCCCCGCCGGGATGACCGGCGGGGCTCCGAGGGTGCGGCTCAGCCGAGGCGGAACTGCTGGTTGGGCTTGCCCTTGTCGGTCCACTGGACGAGCTTGACGCCGTCCTCGGTGCCCTCGGCGAGGACGGACAGGATCTTGCCGCTGTGACGTGCCTCCAGAGAGAAGTACCCGTCGTCCTTCTGGACGAGCTTCCACTCCTGGTTGGTCTTGGCCTTATTGGTCCACTGGACGACTGCGGCACCGTCCTCGGTCTCCGAGGCGATGACGGACAGGGCCTTGCCGCTGTGCACGGCGATGACGTTGTAGTACCCGCCCGTCGTCGCCACGAAGTTCCAGTGCTGGTTGGTCTTGTTCTTGTCGGTCCACTGGACGACCTCGGCGCCATCCTCGGTTCCCGAGGCGACGACGGACACGAGCTTGTTGCTGTGACGGGCTACCAGAGCGGCAGTGAACACGGCCATGACTTCTCCTCTACGGCGATCACTCGACAGCACCAGTAGAGACCCTTTGCCTCGCCCATATCTCGACATCTAGGCATTATAGCGAAAAGGGGACATTAGGTGGCTCTGAAGAATCGGCAAGATCTCGAACGTCCGCCCGGCGGACCGCGCTTCACCGGGCCGCACATCTCGGACGCATGGATGCTCAGGTCTGAGTGACGGCCTGAGGACTCCGCAGCAAGGCCGTGCCCGCAGTTCGAACAGCGGCCGGGCGTGGTGCCTCCGGAAGTGGTGAACAACTGCTGCTCGTTCTCGTCGACAAAGCCAGGTGGCTATGTTCACCAGAACCGACAGCAGATGTTCACGAGACCGGGAGGCGTCTGCTCTGTGGAGGAATCGAACTAAGCAGGTGTGTTGACTTGCCCGTACCGGGAGGGAGGGCCATCTCACTGGCCGACTTAAAAGGGCAGCCGCGGTCAGAAGAAGGAGCGCCTGGTCCCGCTCATCAACGGTTCTCGTGAACTCCTCGAATGGTGGCTCCAGGGCCCGCGGTGGGAGTTCGACGGGCACCTCGATGAGCCCGGTGCAAAGCTCACCCTGACCTTGGTCGCCACGTTCCTTCTGATGCAGATCGCCGATCGAGTGGCGGATGCGGCGGCACGGGGACCCCTGTCCGGCTCCGAACTCCACGGGATGAGGGTCCAGCTCTTGTTCGACGCCGCAGCTGCCGTCGCCGCCCTGCTCACGACCACGGCACTGTCGATCTACAAACCTCGCGGCATCACCCGGTACGGATGGCGGGTGCAGCAGGCGCAGCGAGCCCATCGGCCCGGCGGCGCGAGCGTGGAAGCGGGCGCTCCTGCGCGCGCCTGATCAGGCGTTCGCCATCTCAGCGCGATGCGGTCGCCGCTTCCACGGACATCGGGAGCGCAACGAGGGCATCGCCCGGGTGCCCACTTCCAGCAGATGGCTGCCGAGCCGATCGGCCCCGACCCACCCGTTCACGTCTCCCTCCGCTCCGGACCCCGGGGCGGCCGGACCACTCCGACCGCCCCGTTCACGGCAGTTAGGACGTCAGTTCGCCCAGTACACGAACGTGATCACCTTTTCGCCCTTGCCGAAGTCACGGACGTAGGTGTCGACCCCGGACTCGTCGGAGTGCTCCATGCGCTTGCCCCAGCTCGCCTTGCTGTTGCCGACCGCCGGGACGGCCTTGGTCAGGCCGACCGTGCCGGTCGAGTCGAGGTGCGAGTAGATGGACGAGAGCTGGCTGTAGTCGTGGGAGTTGGGGTGGAGGTTGCTGGGCGGGCCGGAGGGGTTGTTGGTGTAGTCCATGCAGGTGCCCAGGTTGGCGTTGGTCTGGTTCGTGTCCTGGTGATCAAGGCCGAAGGTGTGCCCGACCTCCTGGCACATCACCATGGTTCTGTACGCCGCCGTGTTGTACGTCGAGGTGTTGAAGTACGTGTCGTTGACCTGGACCGTGCCCGAGCTGATGTGGGTCCCGCCGCTCAGGGATATCGAGGCCAGACCCAGCCAGCCGTTGCTGCCGTAGGTGCTGTTGCACACCTCGACCCGCCCGCTGGTGGCCCGGCAGGCGCTGTTCGACTGCCCGGTCACGACAGTGGTGTCGAGCACGGCGGACGAGGACCAGTCGCTCGACGCGGTGCTCAGGTAGCTCTTCCAGCCGGAGCTGAGGTTGTCGCCGAGTTTGAGGGTGAAGGGGCTGGAGGTACGGGCCCAGTGGTAGCCGCCCCATGAGTGGCTGGCCTGGGCGGACGTAGTGAACGTCAGGGTGGCGGCGGCCGCGGTGAGGGCAGCGGCGAGCAGCTTCATACGCACGAGGGGTCTCCTCAGTGATTGGGGGATGAAAGCCACACGCGACCCCGGACGAACCCTCTTCGTCGACGGCACAGCCAAGGTCGCGAACTACCGTGCGGTGGTGCGGAAGTGACTGACCGTGCGAACTGGAAGGCATTGCGAAACGTGCCTGTTGTGCAGATACGCCGGTGGGACTCCAGTCGATTCAAAGAACTGAATCACTAAGTAGATTAGAGGATCACTTCAACTCTTGTCATGCACACCCAAAGTAAAGAATGTGCCAACCGGCCTCACAGGCAACAACCTTGAGGCCGGCCCCGACTCCGGGTCAGGGGCAATCCACAAGCACAGAGGTGTCGCCGCAGGGAGAGTGGTGGCGTAAAACTCGCCACCGAGGCCCACTGTGCGGGCAGCGCGCCTGGAGAGGCGGCCGATCGCATCGCGCACGGCGGCTAGTAGGACTCCGTTAGGTTGCTCTGGGTCTTGGGTTTGGGCTGGTGGTGGACGTTCTGGGCAGTGGGCGGTGGCAGGTGGTGCAGGTGCCGGT
>NZ_JARXYX010000067.1 GCF_029893585.1 Streptomyces sp. LBL | reverse complement strand
GGCAGAACACGGGGCCGGAAGGTGCCCAGCCGGTCACGGGGGATCTGCAGCGTGATCGGCCCGACCTCGCTCATCACCTTCTTCGTGCGATACCCTGTTGCGGCCCCGTTGAAAGTGAGCAGCTCTTCGAGACTGACCTGCGCATTGCTCAGTTTGATGAGCGGGGCACACTCAAAGTTACCTGCGGGTAGGTTGTTGGGTTGCATCGATTGAGCCGATGTGACCTGCGGGTTTCTGAGGGTTGCTCACTTTGAGCGTTGACTGCTCAGGGTTGCTGGGCGGCCGGCAGTGGCGGTCGAAGGCAGGTGGGCTGGCCGTGGCCGGATAGTTCCTCCCGGCTGGTATCCGCAGGTGTCGTCATGGCGCTGACGGTAGGTAGAACTCACGCCGCCTCGCCTGGCATTTTCCTCACAGCAACCCCGGTTGCCTTCCTGCGGGAGACCCCGCGCGCGTGGCGAAGGCATTGTCGCCGCATGTGTACCTCCGCGCAACAGTGGAGTCCGCTGTGGAGCAGAATCAACTGATCACGGTGTGACGAGGAAGGCCGCCCATGAGCCACAACGCGACGTTCCTGCAGGCGGCTCAGGCATGCCAAGGAACGCTTACCCGCGGTTGGCTGGCGTCTCCCGCCCTGTCGGCCGATGCGCCCGTGCCGGCATCGGTTGCTCAGGCGGATGTGGCAGCCCTGAACTTGGGGGACAGGCTTCGTGAGGTGCAACTGGCGGCCTCCCCTCATGTCACGGCGGCGGCCGAGACCCTTCACGCGGCAGTCAGGGCTGCCGCCGATGCCCAATTCGACCTGCACATGCGGAACTTCAGCAGCGCGGAGCGTCGGTGTGCTCTCGACGACGTAGCCTTCACCCGTCACACCGACGCCGTCAGGCAGGCACTGGAAGCCTTCGTCGCGGCGGCCTACCGAGAGGGAGCATCGGTGACGGCCACGGGTTCCGACCGGGCCAAGGCCGCGCGGGTAGCCGAAGTGGTACCGGCGGACGCCGCCTGGCTGGTCCGTCTCTCCCAACGGATGCCGATGCGCCGCATCCCCGACTTCGTCGCCGAGGGTGTCGACTCGGTCCTGGAAGCCTTGCAACGCGACGTCATCGACTTCGTCGACCCGGAACTCGAAGTGGCACATCAGGGCCTCGTGGACGCCCTAGCCCTTCTCGTCGAGGAGATCAACGGCACCTTCACCCCCGACCACGACGCCGCATACACCGAGGTCCCGCCGGAGTGGCGGCGCACCGACCCCGAACGGTACGCCCAGACCCTGCGCGATCTCTCCCATGCCCGCGATACCGTACTTGACCGCTACAAGGAGCTGATGAACGTCATGAGCCGAAGAGGCCATCTGCCCGCACCGCAGGAACCTCAGCCAGGCCCTTCGGTCCAGGTCACCGCCGGCGACAACTCACCCGTCACGGTGAACGCCCCTCATGCGCACGCCTCCCACGGCGGCCACGCGAGCGCCGGCCAGCTGGCACCGCCAGACCAGACTCCCGCGGTCACTCCCGCGCGGTGGTATCGCAGCGGCATCTTCTGGGGCGCCGTCAGCGCCGTGGGAACGGTCGCCAGTGTCGTCGTCGCCTACCTTGCACTGGGCAGATGACCGGACCAACCCGCGAGGGGCCGCACCCCGTGGAGCAGTTGGAGCACGGCGTCCTCGACGACACCGTCCCGCTCGCTGGACTGCTGCGCCTCGCGCTCGTCATCGGCGGCCACGCCGCCTCCCAGCCCCTGAAGCAATGGGCGCTCAACGAACTCGAGGGTTACGCAGGCAAACCCGCCTCCAGCGTTCCGGACTACCGCCGCCCGCGCGCGCCCATCCAGGCCGACTCACACTCGCTGACCTGGCAACGCCAGAGTGAAACCATTAGCGCTCTGCACCTCCCCGACATCACACGGGGCACGATCAACGAAGAAGTGACCATCCCCTACGGCGTCGGCCAGCTCCAGAACCTGATCGAACGGACCCCGCCCGGCCAGGCAGTCCACCTCAGCCTTCCCGGCGCAGCTGAGCTGCGCACGCTGATGAGCGCGATGGAAAAGTACCGCAGCAGAGCCATCATCATCGACGACCTGTACTGGGCGGTCTCTCCCTCCGTCCTGCACGACATCCTCGACCAAGTCCGCACCCGCCTCACGCAGTTCGTCGCCGAACTGCGTTCCACGATGCCGGCCGGATCCGGCACGCCTACCCCTGAGCAGGTCCACAGGGCCGTTCAGAACATCAGCATCACCACCGGCGACAACTCGCCCGTCACACTCACCGCTCCGCTCGCCCACGCCGACCACGGCGCAACAGCCAGCACCTCAACCGGTGTACAACAGCGCTGGTGGCAGCGGCGACGGCGCTAACTCCATCCTCGTCCACCGCAGGGGCCACTCTGGTGACGGGCACCCACACCGCCCGGCCCTCGCACCACCGAGGTCCCAATGTTCGTCACGGGGCTGCGAGCCCATCTTGGTCTGCTCAACCTCGGCGAGCGCACGGCCTCCAGATCGGCAACCATCTCTGGTTTCAGGCCTGATGCCCTCCCCGGCGAGGGCATCGAACGCGTCCGCGCATCGCAAACCCAGGCCATCCCCCCTCAACTCGGAAGCGCATTCTGCAGAGCACTCGACACCGCCGACGCCTGGTAGATCATTGGGGGCCGACGGGAAGCCGCGGGACCACAATCTCCCGCCGTCCGTACGAAGAGCCCCTGAGCCTGGGCCTCTCCATGGATGTGCTCCCGGCTAGACCGTTGCCGCGGGGCAGGACGGGGCTTGTACCGGCTTCGTGCCTGTTGCTTTCGGGGGCAGTGCCAAAGAGACGGGGGAGTAGGCCGTGATGAGGTACAACAGACATCGCTGGGAAGCTCAAGGCGATGGCTGTTTCGCGCAGGTCCCTGCACCATGGGGGCCTGTCTCGTGCCTGGTATCCAGGGGGAGTGGCGGTATGGAGGAGTCCGTTCACAGCGCTGCGGCCAGTGTGCTGGGCTACCAGCATCAGACCTGGTGGGCGCTGCTGGAACTGCTGAGGGCCGATCATGCACGTCCCGACGCGGCGATCTGCTTGGAACTCCATGACGACATCGCCTGGGAGCGAGCCGGATCGGCGACGGAACTCCTGCAGATCAAGCACCATCAGAAAAGCGACCGGCAGCTCACGGACGCCTCTCCCGACGTGTGGCTGACCCTGAAGAACTGGATGGACACGGCGGTGCCCTGCGATGTCGAGGGGCCGGCGCTGGCGCTTGTCTCCACCCAACAGGCCAGTCCTGGCAGCGCGATGGCCGCGCTCCGTCCCCACACGCGCGACGAACCGGTGGCCCTGAGTGGGCTGGAACGTGCCGCACTACACCAGGCGTCCGGGCGTATCCAGCAGGCCCGTGAGCAGTTCCTCGGGCTGGGGCCGGCGGACCGGGCCGCGTTCGTCTCGCGGATCACCGTCATGGACTCCTCACCGCGCATCGAGGACGTTCCCGCCCTCGTCCGCGCGGAGCTGCGCTGGTGCCTGCCGGTCGGGCATGAGGACCTCTTCCTGGCCATGGTGTGGCAGTGGTGGGATGAACGGGCACTGGAACTGCTGCAGAGGCGCCGACATGCCGTGGACGTCGGAATGGCCCGTGCGGCCATCACCGACCTGCGCGACCAGTTCACCCGCAACCGGCTCCCCACCATGGCCGCCCGCGAAGAGATGGGCGACGATGCCCTCACCACGGCCTACGCCGACAGCCCTTTCGTCCACCAGATGAGATGGGTGGCCTACCCGCCGGTGAACCTACGGCTCTCGGTCATCGACTACCACCGTGCACAGACCCAGGCCATCCGCTGGATCGCCGAAGACCTCGTCGCAGCAGACGAACTCACCGCTCTCAGCCGCGACCTCGTCGACGAGTGGGAAACCGAGTTCGAGTGGATGCAGGTCGAACTCGCCGCCACGATGGACGAAGCGGCCAGACAACAAGCAGGAGCCAGACTCCTCAAAGACCTCTCCCAGCGCAACGGCCCCTGCCTGCAGGACAGATACCACGAGGCGTTCTTCGTCCGCGGCCAGCGCCATGGGCTCGCGGACACGGGACGCGTGGGATGGCACCCCGACTTCCGTGACCGCATGCGCACGCTGCAGGCGCGATCATGACCACCCCACCGACCGGGCAGATCCGCGCCCCCGCGGCAGAAACCGCCTGGAACGAACCGGCAGCACTCGTCGCCGCCATGCTCAACCCGGCGCTGATCGCCACTCTCCTGTCCACCGCCGCCGACGCCTACACCCGCCGGCAGACATCAGGCATGCCGTGGGCCCTGTCCTTCATCATCGCCCCCATGACACTGCACCAGGCCACACGAGAAGCACTGCCCGCCGGCACCCGCACCCACCTGTCCGCCTGGATAGGCCACCACCCCGTGCTGCGGGCCGGCTTTCCCCGCCGCGCCAAGGTCCTGGTGGCACCGGTGCGGGCTGGACTGCGATTCGCACTCCGCCACGACATGCTCGAACTGCATCACGACTGCCTCAGGCCATCCGTCCGGCCGTACACCCCGCCACCCCAGGACACCGAGATGCACGACATCCTGCGCAGCGCACGCCTGATCGGCCGCTGGATGGCCGAGAACGAGACAGCCGCCGTCTTCGCTGGCCTCGGCGTGGGACCCTGACCGCGTGCAACTGCTCGCCCTCATCCTCTACAACGCCGACGGCGGCCGCCGCGTCGTCCCCTTCAGACCGGGCGCACTCAACATCGTCACCGGCCAGTCCGCAACGGGGAAAAGCACCCTGCTCGACATCTTCGAGTACTGCACCGGCCGCAACACGGTCACCTTCCCCATCGGCCCCATGACCGACACCGTCTCCTGGTACGCGGCCCTGTTCCAGCTGGACACCACACGCGCCTTCGTCGCCCGCCCCGCCCCTGGACCCGGAAAGAAGACCACCGAGCGAGTCATGCTGAGGTTCGGTCCCGACCTCGAGCCGCCGCCCCACACCGCCCTCGCAGCGAATACCGACCGCCGCGCACTGCGCCAGCGACTTGGCCGGTTCATCGGCATCGAGGAGAACCACAGCACCACCCCCGGCGGCCGCGGCTCCACTTTCACCGACGCCCACCTCGGCCACGCAACGCTGCTGTGCCTGCAGGGCCAGAGCGAGATCGCCGACAAGAACCACCTCTTCCACCGGCAAAGCGACCGGTACGTTGCCGCCGCCCTCAAACAGACACTGCCCTACTTCCTCGGCGCATCCCCCCTTGACCAGGCACGCAAGCACGCACAGCTCAACGCCGCACGCAGCCGACTCAAGCAAGCGGAGACAGACTTCCATCGGGCTCAGGACTCAAACGACACCAACCACATCACCCTTGCCACCCTCTGGCATGAAGCCCACGCCCTGAACCTGGTACAAGAGCCAGCTCCGCCCGACGACCACGTTCAGGCCATACAGGCCTTGCAGGACGCCGTCCTGTCACCCACCACCGGGTTACCCCGCGCGCACCAGGAGGACCAGCGCAGACTCGACCTCGAACGCACCTGTGCCGACCTGCGCGAGCAGCTCAGGGCCCTTGCCGCAGACCGCCGTCTGCTCCTGGCCGAAACCGTAGCAGCGGACGACTACGCCGCCTCCGCGCACATTCCGCGAGGCAGGCTGGCGAGCCTCGACCTCATTCCCGCACCCCAGGATGACGACGCGAGAACCTGCGTCCTGTGCGGTTCTGTCCTGTCCGAGCCGGACCCGACGATCACCACGCTCAGGAACAGCCTCGACCGCCTCCAGCAGCAACTGAACGACATCGACGCCCTACGCCCGGCACGACGTGCCGCTCTCGAAGCCCTCCACCAACAGACCACCCAGCTACGCAGTCAGCTCCACGCGACGGAACACGCCCTGCAGGCTCTCGCACAGGCGGACCAAACCAACGGTCATCTTCCACTCGCGGACCGCATCGGCTTCGCCCGCGGCCGCATCCACGGGACACTCACCGCTCTCCAGCGCACCATGGGTGCTGGCCTGCAACGGCTCAGCCAGGCACGGGACACGGCGCGGGCCGCCGTAGAGGCCCTCGAAGCCGAACTCGCCCCTGACACAGCAGGCGAGCAACTCCTCGACCGGCTGGTTCCCGTCAACCAGGACATCACCCAGTGGGCCCATCAGCTACAGCTCGAGCACGCTCACCAAGGCGTGCACCTCAACCCGAGCCGACTGACGATCGAGTTCGCTACCCACACCGGCAGACTCCCACTCTCGAGACTGGGCAGCGGAAAAAACTGGGTCGGCTACCACGTCCTGGCCCACCTGGCCCTGCACCGTTACTTCGTACGCCAGCGCAGACCGGTTCCGCGCATCCTCTTCCTGGACCAGCCCTCACAAGTCTGGTTTCCCCCCACAGCCCACGACGGCGACGACCACAACGACGAAGACAGCCTCGCGGCAGAGCGGCTGTTCAAACTGATCCACGAGGTGGTTGAGGAACTGGCACCCGACCTGCAGGTCGTCATCTGCGACCACGTGGACTTCCCCGCACCGTGGTTCCAGGAAGCCGTCGTACACCGATGGCGCCACAGTGAGAAGCTCGTCCCCGCGCACTGGGCCGACGCAGCGAGTCCCTGAAGCCTTCCCGCAAGGCCCGGCGTTGTCTGCTTTGGAGGTTCCAATAACGCCGTCCCGTGTCGGTGCAGGCGGCTATCTTCGTGCCTTATGCATTCGCACTTTTTCTGGGACGCGCTCGCGGAGAGTCCTGGCCTGTCTTCGGTGCAGCAGTGTGCCGTTGCCGACGCTCTCACCGAGCGGGAGCAACCGGAGGCTGCCGCACGGTTCTTCGCCCGGCCTGCTCTCAATGACGAGACACGTGACCGGATGATCAGGAGTACCCGCAACCCGCGTGTCCTGGCAGCTCTTGTGTCGACACAGGTGGCGACCAGCAGCCACCTGATGGCGGCGGCCGACGCCCTGGGAGCCGAGAGAGTGCTGCTGGGTGCCATGCGGTCCCGCCGCCCGAAGGACCTGGTGCTCAAGCTCATCGGCCAGCTCGATCACCGTGCCGCCCGCCGCGTGGCCATGGCAGAGGCCGACATCGCCCCAGAGATCCGCTGTGCGCTGATCCGTACGGCCGCCCGCCGTCCGGCCGCACTCAGCCACACTGCCGAGACCCGCACCGATGCGGAACGCGAGGAGATACTCGCCGCGTCCCAGGCATGGCGGGACGACGTGTGGGCACTGCTCGAGGCGCCGCCCGCTCGTCCTTTGTGGGCACAACTCGCGCGTGACACCGACGTTGGTCCGTTGGTCACGAACCTTCTCCTCGACCGCGCGGACGGTCTCGACGACCCCGTGCTGCTGGCATGCCTGCAGTCAGCGTTCGCCAAGGACCCGCGCAAGGACGACCTCTTCTCCGGAACCCTCGGCGCGTCACTGATCCTTGCCAGACTGGTCAAGGTCACAGCCCAGCATCCGCGCGCATTCCTGCTCCACGGCGCCGGACTGCGAGACGCCGTCGCCACTGCCGCTGGCGAAATGGTGAACGAGATCCGTGAAGAGGGCATCTACGAAAGCAGCTGGGACACATTCGAGGCACTCGCCAGTGTGTGCACCACACCCGCCGTCCTCGCGGACGCCGCCCACTGCCTGTGCCAGGCCACCCCGCCCACCTGGCAGCAGCACCCGACACCGGAGTGGACCGCCGCACGCTCCCAGGCCGCCGATGCACTGGCCCGCAACCCGTTCTGCCCGGTACAAGCGCTCGCCCGGCTCGCCCCGTTCCTCAGCGAGGCCGCCGCAGCCCGCTTCATCGAACACCCCGACCAGCACGTCCGTGAAGCCGCGACCCGCATCGCCGACCAGGCAGAAGAACGCATCCGGCTACCTCAGCCAGCAGAACCAACGCAACGCAACCGGTCCGCAGAGCCTCCTGTGACGCCGGACGACACCCTCGCCCAGCAGGACGACCCGGCAGCAGCGCTGTCGACCTTCCTCCCCCTCAAGGGCCCCGCCGCCTACCGCCGCGAGACCGCCCAGGCCATCCTCGACTCCCGCTACATCGACATATCCCATCTCAGGCGGCTGCCCGCGGCCATGGTCCTCGCCCATACCGCGCACGCACCCGCCGTAGCGACGCTGCTGCTCCAGGAACTGGGAGACCGCAGCAAGGCCTGGGACCGCTTCCGCAACAGCACGCTTCGACTGACGCCCAGCGCCCCCAAGACCCTGGGAGCCCTGCTTGAGGAGGCCATAGCCGACACCCCCTGACCCCCGGTCGGCCGGGCGTGCCGCCTCAGGCGCGCGGGCCCGCCTTAGATGGCCCGTACCCCAGAGCGTGCCCCGTCCAGAAGCTGCCCGCGACGTGCCGGACACGACAGCCCAGCCCGCCTCAGTCTGCGCTCTCCCGACGACTCGTCACCCAGGCCCGGCCTGGACGGCGAACGCCGCCGTACCGTTGGCGAGGCTGCATACCTCTGCCGTGTGCCTCGCGGCCGTGTCTGCCGGGCGCATCAGTCGGCACCGGGAAAACGCTGGTGGCTAGGGTGGTCGTCAGCGCACTCTGTGCCAGAGCCCGCTGACGACCACCCTAGCCATCGGAAAGGATAAAAGGGTCCATACCGCGCCGCTTGAGCTCCCTCAGCAACGTGCGGAGATCTGTGGCAGCCGGCGCGGAGATGAACCAACGCGAGGTTGGCACCGGCGGATTCTCACGTGTCGCACCGTCATTCACCCGGGAACCCCATTCTCCACTCCTGACGCGACACAGCCACGTTCCTGTACGCACCATGCGTTATTTCACCATGAAGACTCCCGTACCGGCCTTCGGGTGTTCACCGGACGGGTCGGCCGTTGCCGCCTCGTCCACGTCCGTGGCGGCAACGGCTGTACGCAGTCCCTCTGGCGCCGGTTTGGGCGATTCGGCGAGTAGGTCGGGTGACAGCCCCTGGCCTACTCGCCCCGTTGATGCAGTGGGATGGGGGCGTCGAAGATGTCGACGACGAATTCCGAGGTTCCGCTGCCCTCGAAGTCGATGTCGTAGCGGCTGTGCAGCAGCGTGTGAATCCTCACCCACCGGCCCGTGGCCGTTGCATCCGCGGCCACCTGGAGCGCGCCGCGAACAGGACCGGCATCGCCGGCCTGACGCATACTCGTCCAGGTCCGCGCGAGCTTCACCTCTGTGGGGACAGCCCAGGTGCGCGGCTCGGCGCTGGCCGGCACGGAAACCTCGTCGTTGAGCAGCTGGATGACCCACCCGACGCCGCCATCGTGCCGACGTTCGTTCGACATGCGGATGCCGAGCCCGATCGTGTAGGCACATTCGAGGTACTCCTCGAGTTCCGCGTCGATCCCCCCGAAGAAAACAGCCTCGCGAACGACCTCGACCGGCCCGCACTCGGTGAAGGCCCCCATCACCGGTTCGCACTTGTCCCTGAGGTACTGCTGCGCGGCCATACGCACCGGTTTGGGGGCCCGGTCCAGCACCTTTTCAAGGGCCCTGTCGTCGCGGTCGTACAGGAAGGAGTTGAGTGCACTGACCAGTTCCTTGGTCAGGCGGAGATCGCCAGCTCCCAGTGTGGTCACCGCCTCCAGCTCCTCCCCAGGCCTCCTCGCAAGGGCGAACACCCTGCTTCGTCCAGGGCTCGTGTGCGCGATGAACGAATGAATCATTTTCTGTCTCACATCACATCTCAGGAGCGGTCCCCGGCACGAACACGCGCCTGAGCCGCAGAAGAACGAGGGAACCCTGTCAACCGACGTGTCGTACGAGCTACTGGCTCGTCCGCATGGGGCGGAGGTGAGTTGCTGTCAGACCCGGCGCTTCAGCCCAGGATCCGCATGGCTGTCTGCAGCTTACCCAGGCGGCATCAGCGGTGGCAACGACGCATCCGCCACCTTCAAGGCGCGGGCTGTCGGTGAGTCTGTGATGGTGACGTGCTTCGAAGGGGCCCTGTCGGTGCCTCGCCTGAGGCGTTCAACAGCACGCTCAAGGTCGAGTTTGCCCACCCGCGGCACTTCGCCTCCACGCCGAGGCACGCTTCAAGATCTCGACCTGGATCGCGGACTTTTACAACACCCGCAGAAGACGCAGCGCCAACGACGGGCTCGCCCCGATCCCGTTCGAACGACATGTGGCAGAAGCACGGAAAACATCAAGCTCAGGGCCGAAGTGGCAGAACGACGTCTCTACGCTACGAGGGGAGGGACATCCTGCAAGGAGGGCACCTCCCGCCGGAGGTCCTCCGTCGACGGCGAGGTAGATGCCTCGGTCGTCTGCGAGCACAGTGACACCGCGGTCCTCAGGTCGTCCAGCGCCCACGCGGACCCGGCGGCGCGAACAAAAGGGTGAAAAGGGTGCCGATCCCGGGTGTAGGACGCCTCCTGTCTCATGGAGGCGTCCTACACATCCCGCAGCCGGGCGTCAGCGCGGTCCCGAGTTGGGCTCGGCTGTCGCATCTGCGGCCGGCGCGCCCGGAGTGAGACCAGTTCGCTGCCTGAAGCGCCGCTTGACGCTGCGCGCTGCGACCAGCGTGAGTGCTGCCGCAAGGCTCGCTAGATATTCGGCTGCGGCTGCGCCGAGAATGTTCACTGGCCGGCCGCCGACACCGGGGCGGACGGGCTTGCCGCAGCACGGTGGCGCAGTCCCAGTCGTCTCAGCTTGCGGCGCACCCGGTTGCCGAACGCATCAGGAGCGTCTGCGCCGCCCAGAGCTGCGGCCTGGGCCCATGTCACGCGCTGCGCACCGTAGGTCATGGCTACGGCTCTCTCTGTGGGTGCCAGATCCGCGAGCACGGCAAGGACGCGGCAATCGCCCATCTCGCCGTACAACAGGCCGTTCTCCGGGCGCCGGTCATCGCTGACCACATCTCTCAAGGACACTCCCGACGCGACCGGGGCCTCCAGCAGCCGCACCGTGCGGCCGCCGGATTTTCGCTCCCAGAGCGGCTGCAGGCAGCGATGTTCCCGTTCGGTATGACGGTGGAGCAGCTCCATGATCTCGGCATCGCCGCTCAGATGCCGGCCAAGAGTCTCAACCCAGTCACCCAGCAGGGCCATCTCCACGGCCGCGCGCCACGCGTGCGGTCGGCCAAGATGGAGCCACGTCCGAGAGAACTCGTCCACGGCTGCCGTGTCACCCTCGATGCAGGCGTTACGTGCCACCAGCGCGGCCATGACGGCTTCGCGGGTGGTGAATGCTTCTGGTCCGCTGAGCTGTTGGGCGAGCGTGTGCAGGACGGCAGCAATGAAGTTCACGGGGGAGTGCCTCGCGTCGGTGTCCCTTCTCCGCCGCCCCTTCTCCATCAAGGCGATCCAGACGTCCTGGGCGAAGACCCCGTCCTGTTCCTGGCCGACGTTCACGGCGTCATCGGGCAGACCCTGTGCCCTCCACATACGCGCCATCTCATACAGGTGGCGCACGACAGCCGTGCGGGCTTTCTCACCGGCGCCGGGCACGGGTGTGGTCACTTGCCTGGCCATCCGGCGCAGCCGCTCGAGCACCCGGGATGCCGCAGGCCGAGCCTGCGCCAGCCAGGTCCCGTGCTGCACGGGCACCGGTTCGATTCGCACCGCATACACGGCCTCGTGCACGGTCTTTCCCCTCGGGCTCGGCCGGTTGAGAGCCGGACATTGCGCCTGCCCATCGCGGGGGCAGTCCGGACAGAGGTAGCGAAGGAGGGTGTTCCGGTCCATTAGCTGTTCCTGTGCGTAGAGCAGGAACCGGATGGTCCGCAACGCCAGTGCCTCGTCCTCGGGCGTGCAGTCCTCGATCGGTGAGGCGAAGCGGGCAGGCAGGCGCGTGGCCCGGTCCTGGGTGTCGACCAGCAGGCGAAGCACCCAGCTCTCCAACGCGGCATGAAGCGCCGGGACACCGACGCGGTCATCGTCCTCGAGATCCGAATAACACACCAGGACCATGTGAAGCTCCTTACCTGTAGCGCATGATGAGGCTGCTATCCCTAAGGACCGGCCTGAAGGCGAACCGGCAATCACCCGACACTTTTTCCAAGTGATCTACGTCACGCTGCGGTTCTGGGAGGGCCCCAGCCCTCGGAGCCCGGGACGAGCCACGCCGCTGCATCGGGCAGCCGGGCTGGCAGGCCCGCCCGATGGGTCGCGACACACCGGGACGAGGCTGCAGTTGACCACACGCTCCATCCACCACAGGCGCTCCCCGCCCGCCGACTGCCCTGGAACGCCTCACGGCGTCTGTCGGCTCTGCTGGATCACCACCGCTCTCACCGGTTCTCGCCACCAGGTTGCTGTCGGCCCCTCACAGTGCCCACAGCGCAGGCCGGGGCATTGACGCCGGGACGCGGCATGCACCGTGGCTTGTCCACAAGAATCCGTACGCCGAGTATGGGCGGCATGATCGAACGCGACCACACGCCGAACGCCGGTACGGGGCTGCTCGGAGCGAACTTCAGCCGCCGCAACCGCCAGGCACCCACCGATGACCGTGCCGACGCCGGCAGGTGGATCGCCATCGACGAGTCCGGCTATCACGGCGACCAACTCCACGGCCACGACCGCTACATGATCCTGGGCTCGGTGGCTATCGACGACGCCGAAGCTGCCGCGATCGTGGACACGCTGCGACGCGATGCGGGGATCCAACAGTCCGCGACAGAGGTGAAGTTCCAGAAGATGTTCACCGGCGGGGGAGCCGGTCGGCGCCGTCGGCTCCTGGGCGAACTACTGGGGCCGGGCGGACCCTTGCACGACCGTGCCTCGGTGTACGCGATCGACAAGCACTACTTTGCCGCGGCCAAGCTTGTCGACCTTCTGCTGGAGGAGCGGTTCCACGCTCTGGGCTACGACATCGTCAGCAACGGTGTGGGCCGGCAGCTGGCCCTGGACCTGGCCACGGAAGGCCCCCGGGCCCTGGGCCGTGACGGCTTCGACCGGCTCATCGCCACCGCCGTGGGCTTCTTCTCCAAGAAGAACCGCACGGGTGACCAGGTCACGGTCGACGACCTCTACGCCGTCATCCGGGAGTCCTACGCCTACGCCCGCCGCCGCAAGGCGCCCCAGGCGAAGAAAGCAGCAGAGGTCCTGGACATGCTGCGCAAGACCCGCCCAGAAGCCGAGGAGTTCGCCCGTGAGCGTCCGGCCGAGGCAACACCGACCGGAGAGCACGGCCTTCTGGACGACACGATGGACCCCCTCGTCACTGCGGTGCCCACGGTCATTCTCCACGCGTCCATACGCTACGGCGGCAAGCTCCAGGTCCTCGCCGACGACCAGCGGCTGCTGACCGACGACAAACTCGACGTCCTAGAGCGGGGGGCCACGGCCGTGGGCCTCGTCCGCGGCCTCATCAAGCAAGACCGCCTCCAGGATCTGGTGCGCGGCCGCTCGATGGACCATCCCTCCCTCCAGCTCGCTGACCTGGTGGCGGGTGCGGGGCGTGTGGTTGCTCGGTGGCATGACGGTGAGGACGATCCCGCCGGATATGATCTTCATCCGGTGGTGGCGCTGCTAGTGGATCCCGAGGGACTACTCATGGACGAAGGGCCTGAGGATTTTGCACGGGTCGACACCGCCCGCGCGAGACGCCGCTGACGCCAGCATGCGTGGCCCTGCGTGAACCACCGTGGTCAGTGGGAGTTGTCGGCTGTCCCCGGACGCAGCAATTCCGACATACGGTTGAGCGCTCCGGCGGTCCGGGCCTTCTGTTCCTCTTTCGCCAGTCTGACGAAGGCCAGCTCCGATGCGCACCGTTCACGCAGGTCGTCCCGGTCGAACCAGCGAAGAGGGTGACGGGGGTCGCCAAGGTCGTAGACACCTTGTCCGTACGCCTCCATGAGGGTCAGGTCATACCGTCGGTGGCTGTGACTCTCGTCCGGCGGGAGGAGGCCGCCCACCATGCGGTTCATCCAGTCCTCCCGGATCGAGAGTTCGTCGTCGGGTTCATCGGCATCGGGGTCGTAGCCGAACACGTCATCCGCGTTCCGAAGCCCGGGGAACATGTCGAGGACGTCGCCGATCTGAGGCGGGTCGGTGTTCTGGATGACGATCCACAGGGCGTACTCGTCGGCCAGGCACTGAGGACGCGGGACACGCCCTTCTCCCAGTTCACTGCCGATCCGCATGATGCGCTCGCCCATGCGCACCAGCCAGTGGTTGTTGACCTGGGTGAGAGCCAGTTCAGGCAGGTCGCGCAGCAGGCCGACGTCCCGGATCGTCGCCTCGCCCTTCAGATAGGCGGCGAACTCGTAGCTGAACGAGGTGTCCAGGTGCAGCTTGCCGTCCCGGGTGGGGGCGAAATCGGAGAAGTCGACGGTGTTGGCCAGGGCCATGGCGTCTGCCGGGGTGAGCGGCTCACCAGTGAAAGACCTGTTGAACAGCTGCGCGACATCGCTGACCGACTGGTCGATCTCGACGCGCTCTTCGGTGCCCGGAGCGGCCTCGGCGTCAGTCAGTTGCCTCAGCGCTGTGACGCTGAGCTTCAGTGCCCGGGCGAATCCTTGCAGGTTGTCCCCCCGGAACCCGTCCAGTGCGCTGGCACTGTCTGCGTTGTTCTCGAAGCGCCGCCAGGTCGCCAGGGATACGTCAGCGCGTCGAGCCGTCTCCTGCTGTGTGAGGTTCAGCTCGGCACGGCGCCGCTTCACCGCGTTGTTCGCCGATTCCTTGGCCATCCTCGCCCCTTCGCGTGTCCCACAGACAATCCCCATTGAGGTTAGCACTCATTGAGCACTCATTTGATGTTGAATGTGGATTGGTCGTAGTGCGGGACAGGAACGGCTGGCTGCCGGACCGGAACACCGAGCCGGGCACGGAATCTCCGGAACGTCCTCTCACCCGGGACTGTCAGTGGCACCTCCTAGGCTTCTGGGAGCACCACCGTGCACTCGCGTGCCAGGGCAGAAAGAGAACACGACGTGACGACTGTGCGCCCAACTCACCTTGTTGACCGAGCCGGCGTCACGAGGACCAGCTATCTGGTGGCCACCCGGCTCGGGTGGCTGTTTCGCGAGCAGGAGACCAGTGACGTCGGGATCGACGCGCACCTTGAGGTCGTCATCGGAGCCAGCC
>NZ_JARXYX010000066.1 GCF_029893585.1 Streptomyces sp. LBL | reverse complement strand
GATGAGGGCGTAGGAACTCCCATCATCCCAGGTCAGCGGGCACCTCTTCTCATTACGTCATCCACAGACCGGCTACCGCGCGGTGGATCCAGGGTCAAGCGGTCGGAACTACCAGAACCACCTGCGGCTGTTCTGCGAATTCATCACCGATCCGCGCTATGGCTGGATGTCCGTCTGCCAGGAACGCTTCGGTGAGGTGCCGGTCCAGATTCTGCACGAGTGGAACACCGTCACCCATGTCAGCGAGTACGAGGGCGACCCGAGCCGCCGGCCACTAACCTATGACGAGATCCAGGATCTGTTCGACGCCGCCGACGGGCGGGTCGAGGAGATCCGGAAGCGCGGCCGTAAGGGTGCGTTGACCGCGATGCGCGACTCCGCCCTGCTCAAGACCTACTACGCCTACGGCATGCGGCGCCGAGAGAACGTCGGCCTGGACATCGCCGACCTGAGGCGCAATCCGAAGGCTCCGCAGTACAAGCGCCACGGGGCGGTGTTCGTACGCTGGGGTAAGTCCTCCAAGGGGAGCCCGCCCAAGCGCCGACCATCTTTACCGTCCCCGAGATGGACTGGATCGTCGAGGACCTCGACCACTACCTGACCGAGGTCCGACCTCGCTTCGGGGTGGGCAAGCACCCCGCCATCTGGGTCACCGAACGCTCCGGGCGCCTGTCGCGCCGGTCGGCGAACGAAGCCTTCGAGGCTGCCAAGCAGGTCGCCGACCTGCCCGAAGAACTCGAATTGCACTGCCTGAGACATTCTTACATCACGCATTTGACCGAATTTGATTACCCGGAACGGTTCATCCAGGACCAGGCCGGTCACGGCTACGCCAGCACGACGGCCCTCTATACCGGCGTCTCGGACGAGTACCGCAACCGGCTGGTGCACAAGAAGTTGGGCCAGCGTTACCCGGGCATCTGGGAGGACCTGAAGTGATCAAGAAGATGGGCTACCGCTGGAACCTGCGCAAGCTCATGGCCGACCGGGAGATGTTCCAGACCACCGACCTGGTGCCACTGCTGGCCGAGCGGGGCGTCACGCTCTCGCGCGAGCAGGTCTTCCGCCTGGTCACGCAGCCGCCACAGCGGATGTCGATGGACACCCTCGCGGCTCTGTGCGACATCCTCGACTGCCAACCCAACGACCTCATCGAGGTCCAGGTCGTCAACGAAGAGGTACGCAAGACCGCCGGCGGCGAAACGCCTGGGCCGCTTCCGGCCGTGCGCCGGACCTCGATCCGGCGACCGGAGGGCCTGTGACCGCCCCGTCGGTCGTCGCCCGACTCGCCGCGCAGACGGCGCGGACGGAAGCCGCCACGAACGTTGCCGTGGGCCAGGTCACCAAGGCTCTGCCGACCCTCAGCACCGCCGACGCGAACGCGGTGTTGGAGGCTGCAGTGCCGATCCCTGTCCGCGGAGCCGCCCGGTTCCTGGAGGAGCTGGCCGAGCACATGGCCACGCACCCCGACGCCCTGACCTCGGGCAGTTCTCTGTGCCCACCGGTTCTGCTGCGGCTGGCCGAGGTACTGCACGAAGCCGGACATCCAGTCATTCGCCCCGGATGCGCACACTGCGGGAAGATTCGTTCTGACCTGCGGCAACTCCGTCCCGAAGGGCGGCTCTGCGGTTCATGCGACGCACGAAGCCGCAAGCGCGAAACCTGCGCACGCTGCCACCGTGAAGGCCAGCGCGTCACTGCCCGGCGCCCAGAGGGCCCGATCTGTCACCGCTGCTACCGCGCGGACCCCGCCACGTTCGAGGAGTGCGCCGACTGCGGCCAACTCCGACACCCGGTGGTGCGACGCGACGACGGCCGAGGGCTGTGCATGAAGTGCTGGGAACGCCCGATACACACCTGCGTGAGCTGCGGAAAGTCCGCAGCCGCTGCCCTCGTTGACGCCGACGGCGCACTGTGCCATCTCTGCTACAACCGCCACCGCCGACCACGACGGCTCTGTGGTCGGTGCGGGCAGCTCAAGCGCATCGCCTGCAACGCGCGCGACGGACAGCCGGACCTCTGCGACGGCTGCTACCAGGGCCCCGAGGCGATCTGCTCACTGTGCAACCGGGGCCGCCCCTGCGTCAGCCGCGACGAGCAAGGCCAGCCGATCTGCGCTACCTGCTACCAGCGTCACCGCACCGGCGAGCCGTGCGCCCGTTGCGGCCAGACCAAGCCGGTCAACACCCGATGGCCGATCGGGGCCGTCTGCCAAGTCTGCTACACCGCCGTGCTCCGATCCCCAGCCGAGTGTCCCCGCTGCGGCACGGTCCAGCCACTGATCGCGCGGGACGACGACGGCGCCGGCCTCTGCGGACCCTGTGTCGGCTTCGCCACCGACTACACCTGCACACAGTGCGGCAGGGCCGGCAACCCCCACAGCCGCGGCCGATGCGCTCACTGCGTACTCGCCGAGCGGGTCAACGCCCTGTTGGCCGGGCCGGACGGCACCCTCGTTCCGCAACTGGAACCGCTCGCGGCCGCGCTAGCGTCCCTCCCTTCGCCCTTCCCCGCCATCCAGTGGATCAAGGAGAGCCCGAACACCAGGCTCCTCGCCCAGCTCGCGACCGAAGGCCAGACCCTGAGCCACGAGCTGCTGGACGAACTCCCGCCCAGCCGGAACCAGCGCTACATCCGGCAACTCCTGGTACACACCGACGTGTTGGACGAGCGTCATGAGGACCTCGAACGCATCCCCGGCTGGCTAGAGCACGAACTCGCGGACAAGCCGGACGCGCACGCCAAGCTTGCCCGCCCGTTCCTGCACTGGTTTCTGCTTCGGCGAGCACGCCAACGGGCCGCCATCCGGCACCATCCCGCCTCCGCCGACCGCGACCTGCGGCGCCGTGTCAGCGTCGCCCTGGACTTCCTGGCCTGGATGGACCAACGAAGCTTGATCCTCGCCGACCTCGCCCAGGAGGACATCGACGACTGGATCACCGGAGCCACCAGCCAACGCCGCTACTTGATCCGACACTTCCTGAAATGGACCACGAGCCGTCGGCTCACCCGCGAGCTGACCGTCCCCTCCATCCCGAGCCAGGAGCCCCAGAACCTGCTCGACGAGGACGACCGGTGGCCACTCCTCCAGCGCTGCCTGACCGACGATGCCCTGCCTGCGGACGTCCGTGCCGCCGGCGCGATCACCCTGCTGTTCGGCCCGTCCGCCGAACGCCTCTGCCATCTGACTCCCGAGCACCTCAAGTTCGGCGACAAGCACGCCCACCTGGTCCTGGGCCGACACCCTGTCCTGCTGCCCCCACGACTCGCCGAGCTCCTGCGGCACCTCGTCGAACAACCTCTGCTGCGACCCCAGCTCTCACGAGTACACCCCGGCCCTCAATGGCTCTTCCCGGGCATGGTCCCCGGAAAGCCGATCTCCACACACGGCATGACCCAGAAACTCAACCGGTACGACATCCCGGTTCGCACCGCTCGCAACGCGGCGCTGGCCGCCCTCGCTGCTGATCTACCCAGCCCGATCCTCGCCGACGTGACCGGGATGCACCGGCACACCGCACTCCGCTGGGTCGCCTACGCTCGACGCGACTGGGCCGAGTACGTCGCCGCACGCGCCGAGGACCGGTGACGCTGAAATGCTGACGGCGGGGCATGCCACCGAGGATCCGTCACGTGCCACATGCCCAATTTCTACTCTACGGATCAGTTTCCATACTCCCGTAGCACGTTTATCATGTGTCGTATCATGTGAGTGCAGTTGTCAGGCAACGGTTTGGGATTGAAATGCATGAGATCGTTCCTGATTTGGCGCACTTCGGCGAGGCGCTCGATGAAGATCTTTCGATCCAATGACCAGCCGACCCTCTCCCATGCCTCCTTATTCTCCAGGACGCGCTGATAGTCCCCGATCGACAGGTCATTGAATCCCTTGATGTTCCGGTCGCCCTCCGGATCGCACAGGCCCTGAACTTCAGGAAACTCGACAGAAGAAGCGAGTACCTGACGCAGCCGTTGATCTAATTCACCGATAAGGAAGAATGGGGCGGCCATGGCTCCGTAGGCAGCTGCCACGTCGCTCGCAGTTACGATGCCCGCGATTTCATTCCTCTGGTTTCGGACAAGGATGAATTCGAATTCAGTGAGCATCGGCACGATGTCAATGAGGTCTTGGTTGTAAGAGACTTCGCGGGCGGGGGTTATCGCTCGGTGGAACGGTGGATTGTGATTGGCGTGGCGCGCCCGCGCGATTGATTGCCACGTCACGGCCCCGTCGAGCTTACGCCCTGACAGGACAGGGAGCTGAGAGTAGTCGTTTATCACCATCCGGGTGATGGCTTCATCGAATGTTGCGGACCGGGACACGTAGACGACACCGCCGAGAGCGGAGGGCAAGTCTCCAACCGTCAGGCCGACCACGGGTGCATCCTTGTCTTCGTCTCGGGCCGGTTCGTTGACCGATTGAATCTGGTCGGAGTCCTTTGCGGTTTCGGCGTTCTGTGTTACACGATTTCCTTGCGCGGTGACGGGCGGAGGAGACGCATCAGAGTTGGGTGATGAGCCCGGTCTGTCGTTGGCCAGTTCGGCAGTGCTGGCGGGGCTCGGGACACCCATGGCTGGCGTGTTCAGGAATTGCTGGCGCAGCCGGTCAAGCGTTGTGCCGTCCTGCAGAGCCCACGCCTGCCACCCATCAATAGCCCTGTCACCCGCCGCTGCAGCCGCTGCCCGGTTGGGGGAAGGAAACTGTTGGCCGCCAGCGAGTTCGAGCCGCCCCTCAGCCGTCAGTCTGGCGGAGTAGCTCGCCCCTGTATGTTCGAAGGTCAGCTGCGTACCTTCTGCAAGTAGACCAGCGCCAAGAAGATCAGCCATGGTTACGCGCCTGCCAGCCGTGAGGTATCGAGGCCGCTCGGCATATCGATTCAGGCTCAGGTCGTAGTTCTGGGCGACGATGTCCGACTTCGGGACGCAGAAACTCTGTTCCGTACGCTCACGGTTACGCTCAGAGCTGCTGCGGTCGAACCAGCGAGCGAGCACATCCGGGAGGTTGTTTTTGGTGTGTTCCTCCTCTGACAAGGAGCCAGCCGCAGGCCGAACGCCCAGGCGATCCTCCGGGAGGAGCGGGGTACGCCTGTCGTCGAGGCTGAAGCCGTCCGCTTGGACGTCGTAGAACCAGACGTTGTCTGTGCCTCCGCTACCCGTGCGGGTGAACAGCAAGATCGCAGTCGAGACTCCCGCGTACGGCTTGAAGGCCCCGCTCGGGAGCTTCACCACGCCGTCCAGTTTGTGGTCCTCGACCAGTACCCGGCGCAGTTCTTTGTGCGCCTTCGTCGAACCGAAAAGGACACCGACCGGAACGATGACCGCCGCGCGGCCACCGGGCTTGAGGAGCTGCAAGTACAAGGCCAGGAAAAGAAGTTCTGTCTTCTTGGTCTTCACCACGCGCAGCAGGTCCGCCACAGTCGACTCGTAGTCCAGACTGCCGGCGAATGGCGGGTTTGCCAAGATCAGTGAGTAGCGTTCCGCGTCGCCCGCTGCCGACTCTGCGAGCGAGTCGCGGTAGCGAATGTCCGGATTTTCAATGCCGTGCAGCAACATGTTCATCGAACCGATGCGTAGCATTGTGGAGTCGAAGTCGAAGCCGTGAAACATGCTCGCGTGGAAGTGTGCTTGCTGTTCCACGTCCAGGAGCGCCGTTGCGTGCTTGCGCTTCACGTACGACGCCGTCTGGACCAGGAAGCCGGCCGTGCCGCATGCTGGATCGCAGACCTCGTCGCCCGGCTTCGGCTGAGTCATCTCGACCATCAGCTCGACGATGTGACGCGGCGTGCGGAACTGGCCGTTCTGGCCGACTGTGACGATCTTCGCTAGCAGGTACTCGTAGATGTCGCCCGCGGCGTCACTCGACTCCGTCGAGATGGTGTCCAGCAGGTCGACGACCTTGGCGAGCAGGTTGGGGCCCGGGATGGTGAAACGAGCGTCGCGCATGTGGTGGGAGTAAGTGGAGCCGTCTCCACCCATCGCGCGGAGATAGGGGAAGACCCCTTGCTCGACGATGCCGTACATGACCTCGGGGTCGCGGGACTTGAAGTTCTGCCAGCGCAGTCCCTGTTGCTCCTCAGTGAAGAGTGGGTCCGGATCTGGCTTGCCCGAATGGTTTGCCCGGTTGTCCTTACGCGTCTGGATCTCGTCCAACCGCTTGATGAAGAGCAGGTATGTGATCTGCTCTGTCACCTCCAGCGGGTTCGAGATCCCACCGGACCAAAACGCATCCCAGACGCGTTCCAGCTTGCTCTTGAGCTCGCCCGTGATCACGGCCGATACGCTATCGGATGGTTCGGGCAGCTGTGGCCGATCAGCTACATCGGCGGCTGCCACACGCATCGAGCCCTACAGACGTTGCGTTCGCAAGATCCTGGTTGGGGATGCTGGCGGCACCGATACTGCAGAGGCCATCGTCATGTGACTCCGCACGCGATCCCTCTGGCGGCGATCACTGGCCCCAAGCCGGCAGTGACGGCCTCACGGGCAGCAGCGGTCGTTCTGGACGGCTGAGAGGGCAACCGCGGGCACACCGCCCTTCTTCGCCCCCAACGTAGGAGGGAGAGAGCAGGAATAGTGCACGGTAGAGATAACTCCCTCCCGCCAGTAATCAAGCACCTTAAGCGCGGATGCCTGAGCGTCCAGCAGGCACCCGACGGGCACGTCTACCGGCACCGGCTGGCCAGCCTCGCCTTCAAGGGCGAAGACGTCCACGGCGCGGAGGCCACCTGGATCGTCACCGCCCCCGTAGCCCGGGCCATCGCCGTCCTCGAACGCTTCCAGCCCCAGGACCAGCCCTACTTGCTCGCCCCAGCACCCAGCACCCGCCGCCGCAGCACATTCCCGGTGCCCAACAGCAACACCACCAACAAGGACATCGCCTTCCTGATCTCCTGGATCACCACCTACTGCGGCGACCGCAGCCGCCCCGACGGGATCCCCCTGGAACGAGGCCGGCTGCCTCGGCTGACCACGCGCCAGTTCCGGCGGACCCTGGCCTGGTTCATCGCCCGCCGCCCCGGCGGAGCCATCGCGGGAGCCCTGCAATACCGCCACCAGTGCATTCAAATGTTCGAGGGCTACGCCGGCACCAGCGACTCCGGCTTCCGCGATGAGGTCGAAGCCGAGCAAGCCCTCGCCCGGGGCCAGCTCCTCGCCGAGATGGGCGCCGACGAAGTCCGCCCGACGCTTTCAGGACCGGCCGGCGCCGAAGCCGAAGCCCGGCTCGCCGAGTTCGCCCGGCACACCGTCTTCGATGGCCAGGTCGTCACTGACGAAGCCCGCCTGCGCCGCATCGTGGCCCGCCACGACCCGCACCTGTACCTGGGGACCTTCGTCACCTGCGTCTACAACCCCGACCGCGCCCTGTGCCGCAGCCCCGAGGCTTCCGCCGATCAGCCCGTCATGGCCGACTGCCAGCCGCAAGCCTGCCGCAACGCCGCCCTGACATCCGATAACCGGCAGGCCCTTGCCGATCACCTCCTCCGGCTGGAGGACACACTGGCCGCCGGTGACCGTTTAGCCCCCTACGTCCGTCACCGCCTTGAGGAACAGCACCGTGCCACCGCCGCGTTCCTCACCCGCCACACCCCGGAGATCGCCGAGTGAAACGCGCGCTGCCCGACACCGACACCGTCAAAGCCGCCATCGACACCGTCCTTGCCGAGGCCGCCGCCCGCGGACGGCGCCCCACCGTGACCGCGGTCGAACGGTTCCTGGACATCCCGCACGCCACCTTCCACCGGCACTACGCGGACCTGATCGACACGCACTTCCGGCCCCGCATCCCGCAGTCCGCGACCACCCCGTCCCCCGCCCCCAATGCGCGCGCGGAAGCCAACCTGAGCCGACTCCGCCGAGAGAACACCGACTTGCGCCGCACCCTCGCCTTGTACGAGGAGGCCATCCGGCAGCTGGCCCTCGAAAACAACGCCTTGCGTGGCGGCGGCACCGTCGTCCCCCTGCCCACCCGCGCCATGCCCTCACCACCCTGACCCGGCACAGCCTCGGAGGTGTCTGGCGTGCGGATCAGCAAAGATGTAGCAGAGTGACGCTGTATCCCCCAGTCGAGCCGACGCCGCCCGAAGCACGGGGGCCTGGCCCTCACGGCGCGACGCTGCCGGGGTACCTGGTCGCGGAACAGAAGCCGGACGGTGCAGGATCCCCCTCGCGCGTCCCGACCTGGTCATGCTTCAGTCCCGTCAGGGGGCGGACCTCGCACCCCGCCCCTCGCGGCATCGCTGCCGCGGCCGCATCTTCTCTGGGGAAGGCGTTGTGAGAGGCGGCTTCGCAGCTCAGTCCGACACGTCGAGGACGGATCGGAGAGCACCGGTGCTCTGCGCCCGGGCTGACAGTGCGGATACGGCTGTGTGCATCGACTGGTGCCCGTGATCGAACAGGCCGCCGCCGACATCGGGGCGCGGGATCCTCACCGCCGCGAACCAGGAGGCCACTACCGGAGCGGTCGGTGCGGGGAGGGGCGTACCGCTCGCGCGAGACGGCGTCTTGACCCCCGCCTTTCTGGCGAGAGCCCGACGCATGTATCCAGAGTGGGCGCAGGCGTCGCACCTGTCGTGCACTCGGTCAGAGACGATCCGTGCACCCCTCTTCTCCGCGCTTTACCTGGGTGTCGAGACCTGGCCCCCGGGCGAGCGGCCAGCTGTGGAAGAGGGCGCGAAAGCGCCCTGTCCCGCGCTGAGTCCGTCCAGCAGGAGGTCCCCGAGCTCGGAGAAGGCGTCGCCGGCGGTCAGGCCGGTCCTCTCCAGGAGGACCCCCGACTGGACGGCGTCGATGGTGACTGCCACGACCTGGGCGGCGAAGTGTCCGTTGAGTGCGCGGAAGACGCCGCTCTGCACGCCCTCCTCGATGAGTTCGTGGACTCGGTGCGCGGCGGCGGCGGAGTTCTTGCGGTAGATCTGTGCGGTCGGTTCGTAGCCGACCATGTCGTCGTAGAAGGCGTGGGAGTGGCGGCGCATGGCGGTGCCGACGCCGGTGAGGTAGACCCGGATGCGCTGCCTGGCGTCGGGCTCGGCCTGGACTGCCTGCTCGATCTCGGCCGTCGCGTCCCGGAAGAAGGCACGGGTGACCGCCAGCACCAGCTGTTCCTTCGTGGAGGCGAGACTGTACAGCGTCGCCTTGGAGCAGCCCAGTCGCTGGGCGAGCTCATCCATGGTCACAGAGGTGAAGCCTTCGGCCAGGATGATCGCCTCGGCCTGACGCAGCAGTTCCTCCCGCCGACCAGTATCGACAACGCGCCTGCGGGCCGTTCGGCGCGGACGTCGGTCACGCGAGTCAGTTTGGGCCGTCACCGCAGCAGTCTCCCCTGAGCGTCCCCGCCCGGAAGCGGGGAGTAGTTACGGGCCGGAACACCGACCCGCCTCTGGCGTATGGGTACGAGCGTACCGCTTAACGTACCCACACTGAGTCCCCGGGGTGATGTTCACGCAAGGGCGGAGGAACTGTTCGGGACGCGCCGCCCGGTTTAAGGGCCATAAAACAAGGGCGTGCGTGCACAACGGCGAACCGTGTCGGCGGTGAGGCTGTCTTCGACGATCGCTCGCACTGGGCAGGCGTGGGTGTTTGCCCCGACAGGGTTTGATCGCCCACGTTGCCGCCGTCGCGGTGACGACGGCCCGGCGAATGGGGTGATATCGGCGATCAGGGCGTTGTCACTGCGGGCCGGTCAGTGTGGCTGGGCCGGACGACGGTCGATTGCTGTGGATGAACACCTGCTCGCCCAGGCTAGCGGTTACCGGATGGAGGATCCGATGGAGATGCCGCCGTCGACGTCGAGGACGATGCCGGTGATGTAGCCGGCGGCCTCGCTGGCGAGGAAGGCGGCGGCTTCGGCGATGTCCTCGGGTCGGCCGGTGTGGCGCATGGGGATCTTGTTGGTGAGTTTGTCGCGGGCGGGGCCGTTCATGGAGGCGAGCATGGGGGTCTCGATGAGGCCGGGGGCGATGGCGTTGGCGGTGATGCCGTGGCGGGCGCCTTCGAGTGCGAGGGTGCGGGTCATGCCGACGATGCCGGCCTTGGCGGCCACGTAGTTGGTCTGGCCGAAGTTCCCGCGCCAGGACATGGAGGAGAAGCTGACGATACGTCCGTAGCCCTGGCGTTTCATGGGGCCGAAGGCGGCGCGGGCGCAGTGGAAGCCGCCGGTGAGGCTGACGTCGATGACGGCGTGCCAGTCGTCGTCGGTGATGTCCTCGACGCGGTTGTCGCGGATGATGCCGGCGTTGTTGACCAGGACATCGAGGCGGCCGAGATCGCCGGTGACGCCATCGATCCAGGCGTCGACCTGGGCCGAGTCGGTCACGTCCACCACGTCGGTGCGGAGTTTCGTGTCGTGGGCGTCGGTGATGGTCTTGGCGGCGCCGGCGAGGGCCTGTTCGTTGACGTCGGCCAGCGCGACGGTGGCGCCCTCCGCGGCGAACCGGGTCGCCATGGCGAGGCCGAGGCCCTGGGCGGCGCCGGTGATGGCGACGACGCGTCCCTGATAGCGATTCATTTGTTGTCGGCTTTCGTGGTGGGGGAAGCGAGTTTCGTTGCGGTGGGAGTGAGGAAGTCCCGCAGGGCGTCGGCCACCGAGCTCGCCGGCCAGTTGTCGGCGAAGGTGTCCAGTTCCTCGCGCAGGGCCTGCTCGGGGGCCATGCCGTCGATCCGGTGCAGCAGCGTCTTGAGGTGTTGCTGAGCGGGGCTGTGACGGTCGGCCAACTGGTGGCAGATGCGGGTGGCGGTGGCTTCGAGGTCGGTCTCGGGCACGATCGAGCGGATCCAGCCGGTGTTCTCGAAGGCGGTCGCGGGCAGCAGTTCGCCGGTGAGCAGGAGCCAGCGGGACAGGCCCCGGCCGACCGCCTCGGGCAGCCGCACGCTTGACCCGCCGGCCGGTACCAGGCGCCGCTGGAGGTGGCCGTCGCCGATGAGCGTGGTGTCGGCGGCGACGACGACATCGCAGGCCAGGGCGAGTTCGAGACCCCCGGCGACGGCGTGACCGTGCAGCACGGCGACCCATGGTTTCGGGCTGGCCGCGATACGGCTGAAGCAGGCGGATACGTCGGTGAGGAAGTCGACCGGGTTCTCGCCCCGGTCGTCGAGTTCGAGGAACTGGTGGAAGTCTCCGCCGGCGCAGAAGCTCGGTCCGTTGCCCGCCACCGCGATGACCGCGGTGTCGGGGTCGGCCTCCGCGCTGGTGATCTGCTTGTCCAGGGCTTCTATCAGGGTGACATCGAGGGCGTTGCGTCGCTCGGGGCGGTTGAGCAGCAGCCATCGGACGGGGCCGCGTTGTTCGACGAGCAGGGGTTCCATGTCGGTCAAGGTGACTCCGGGGTGGTGAGTTCGGTGCGTCGGCGTTTGCGCAGCAGGTAGCGCTGGGTCTTGCCGCTGGGTGTCTTGGGGAGGGCGTCGATGAAGTGGATCGTGCGTGGGTAGGCGTGGGCGGCGTAGCGGGTCTTGACCAACTGCTGGAGCTCGGTGGCCAGTTCCGGCGAACCCTCGCCGCCGTCACGGAGGACCACGTACGCCTCGATGACCTCGCCGCGGACGTCGTCGGGTGCGCCGATCACGCTGCAGTCGGCGACCGCGGGATGCTGGGCGAGGACGCTCTCGATCTCGAACGGCCCGATCCGGTAACCGGCCATGATGATGACGTCGTCGTCACGGGAGGAGAAGAAGAAGTCGCCGTCCGCGTCGATGCGCGCGGCGTCGCCGGTGAGGTACCAGCGGCCGTCGGGGGTGAACTTGGAGGTGCTCTGGCCGGGGATCTGGTAGTCGCGGAACGTCATCAGCGGGCTCGCCGCGACGTCGATCGCGACCCGGCCGAGCACGCCCGGTCCGGCCGGCTCGTCCTTCTCGTCGGCCAGGACCGTGAGGCTCCAGCCGGGCACCGGCCGGCCCATCGATCCCGTCTTGAGCGGGCGGGCGAGTTCGGGATGGTGGTGGTTGGCCAGGGGCATGCCGACCTCTGTCTGGCCGAAGTGGTCGTGCACGGCCAGGCCGAGCGCGGCGCCGGCCCACTCGTTGACCTCGGGGGTCAGCGGCTCACCCGCGCTGGACGCCCGCTCCAGGCGCAGGCCCTCGGGCACGGGCACTGACGAGGAGCGCAGCCCCCGGTAGACGGTGGGGGCGGCGGTGAAGTCGGTGACCTGGTGGTCAAGGAGGGTGCGCCAGGTCGTCTCGGCAGAGAATCCGCCGGTCAGCAGGAGGCTAGAGATGCCGGCGGCCATGGGGGCGACGATGGCGGAGTACAGCCCGTAGGCCCAGCCGGGGTCGGCGGCGCACCAGTAGCTGCTATCCGGGGTGACGCCGATGCCGTACTCCAGGTAGATCTGCCATCCAGCGATGTAGGAGACGGGGTGGATGACGCCCTTGGGCTTGCCGGTGGTTCCGGAGGTGAACATGTGTACCAGCGGTCCGTCCCCGCTGGTGGTGACGGCGGGCACTGGCTCCGGTGACGCGGCCGCGATGAGGTCGGCCAGCGACAGGTCACCGTGCGACGTGCCGGTTCCGGTGACGACGATGCGGCGGTGGGGGTCGTCCGGCATGTCGGGGCCCGGGTCGAGTTTGTGGCGCTGGTCGGGGTCGACGACCACGACGTGCGCACCGGCGCCCTCCAGACGCAGGGCGATGGCCTGGGGTGCGAACGCGGTGAACAGCGGGACGTAGACCGCGCCGAGCCGCCAGATCGCCAGGATGACGGTGACCAGGTCGGTGCCCTTGCCCATCAGGGTCGCCACCCGGTCACCCGGACCGACGCCGAGCTCCTGCAGCGCCCGCGCGCAGCGGTGCGAGTTTGCGGCGAGCTCGCCGAAGGTCAGCGTGGAAGCCTTGCCGTAGCTGTCGACGAGGGTGAACGCGACGCGGTCGGCGGGGTGCCGGTCGCACAGCAGGTTGGCCACCTCGAGGGAGGGAGCCGAGAAGGTCGCGGTCAGTTCGCCAACCCGGTCGGCGGCGCTCATGACTGGGCCTTGCGGTCGATGATCGGCAGGACCAGGCGGCTGGGGTGGTCTCGGACATCTATCTCGTACAGGTGCTGCATCGGTGCTCCTCGTCGAGCTGGCGGCATTGCCCCGGATGTGGGTACGTTAAGAGGTACGTTCGTACCCTGTCAATTACCACGAGAGGACCGACCTCTGGTGATTCGCCATAGGTGACGGTGACGGTGACGGCGACGGGGGCTGGTCGCTGCCGACGCCCTCCCCGGGCCGTGAGGGAAGGGCAAGCAACGGTCCATGTTCGGCGCGAACATGGGTTCGGCAGCGCGTGCGGGCGAGGTAATGCCGCTAAGTCAAGGATCTTCGCAGGCCGGAGCTGCACCGTTAGCTCTCTGACACTCTCCACGATCCGGGCCATGAGCACTCTGCCCGCGACGTTCAGCCAGGGGAAACGGTCCGGTCGAAGATGCAGCAGGCGCCACCCATGACGCCGCGCCCGGGGCGCACCCTTTCTCGATCTTCGACGAGATCACTCGGTGACAGCTGCATCACCGAGGCCGGGTCACTGGGGGATCACCGGCAAGATGATGTGGGACGGTCGCACGTGGTCGCGGAAGATCTCCTGGTGGGCGGTGCGGAAGGTGGTCGCCTCGTGGGCGGGTTCGCCGGTGTTGGGGTTGCGGTCCCACCGTGGGAAGTTGCTCGAGGTGACGTGCACCCGGATGCGGTGCCCGGCGAGGAAGACATTGCTGGTGGACCACAGGTCTATGTCGTAGGCGCCGACGGAATCGGGTTCCGCCTGGATTCGGATGATGCCGTCGGCGAGATTGCGTGACACGCCCTTCTCGTCGACGTCGCACAGCCGCACGACCCAGTCCGTGGACGGGGCGTCGGTGGCGGCGTACAGCCGCATGCGGATTCGGCCCGTGACCTCCAGGTCGGTGGTGAGCGGTTCGCTGGTGTACACCAGGACATCGCCCCGGGCCTCCGCTGCGGCCTGGTCGAACGGTCCCGCCGGGAACTCGGGGGACATGAACAGGTTGCCGCCGCGCGTGATCACCGGATCGGCGGGGTCGTAGGTGTAGTCGTCGGGCGTCTCGCCCAGCTCGGGCGCCGGTTCACTGGTCGCGAGGCCGCCGCCGGGCTGCAGGAACCACGGCGTGTCCACGGCCCGGCTGAGCGGCCATTCGTTCTCATCGCGCCACACGTTCGCGCCCATCACGAAGATCTTGACCGGTGGCTCCTCGAGCATGCCGGTGTCATGGCCCTTCAGCCAGTGGTCGAACCACCGCACCTCCAGGTCGGTGAGGGATGTGCCGAACATGCTCGTCGGTGCGGTGCTCAGGCCGTAGTTGACCTCACCGCTCACGCCGCCACCCGAGGTGTGCAGGCCGAGGTGCGTCCAGGGCCCGATCACCAACTTGGCGGTGTTGCCCGCTGCCAGGTTGTCGACGTGGTTGTCGAGCGTGCCCTGCAGGAAGACGTCGTACCAGCCGGCGACGCTGAGCGAGGGAACAGCGATGTCATGATGCTTGCCGCGGACGCGGTGCGGAAAATCCGCGCCGGGATCGGCCACGGCGGCCTGGGTGCCGATATCCGGACCGCCGTAGCGGTCGATGAGCGGCAGTTTTCCGGTGGGGAGTTCCCAGTAGCCGCGATCCCGCAGCCCGTCGAAGTCGGTGACGAGTGAGTGGAACGCCGCCCCCAATTCCCTACCGGAATGCAGGCGCGGCAGGTGACTCGGACCGGTGAACAGCGTCCAGAGCGCGTTGAGCCCCAACTCGGTCGCGCCGCCTCGCCGGTGGATGCCGTCCAGGGGTTCCGACCACGTCATCACGGGCGTGATGGCCCGCAGCGCGGGTGCGCCGGAGATCGCGGCGGTCCACTGTGTGCTGCCGGTGTAGCTCATCCCGAACATGCCGACGAACCCATTACTGCCGGGAATCTTCGCGGCCCATTCGACGGTGTCGCGGCCATCGGAGACCTCGAAGTCAAACGGCTTCCAGGCGCCCTCCGATGCGAAGCGGCCGCGGGTGTCCTGCAGCACCACGATGTAGCCGTGTGCCGCGACGCTGAGCACGTCGATGAAATCCTTGGTGATGAACCCACGTTTGCCGTAGGGGCTGCGCTGCACCAGGACGGGCCAGGGGCCTTGGCCTGTTCCGGGCCGGTACACGTCCGCGCGCAGGATCGTGCCGTCGGACATGGGCACGTCGACGTCGTAGTCGATGAGGATATCGGACATTTCACTTCTTTCAGGGTGTTGAGGGTGGAGGTGGCGAGGCCGGTTGACGCCGCAGAGTCGCCGGCGGTCTGCCGTCGGCATCGCCGACGACGCGAGACAGCCCGCGCGCGACGACGCTTCGGCCTCCTCACCGCCCCGGAAGACGATATCGGGTACGTTGGAAGGCGCGTTCGTACCCTGTAAGTTACCGCGAGAAGGCTTCCGCGAGAAGGTCCACCTCTGGTGATTCGCCGTGGGCGAGGGTGTAGCCGACGGGCGCTGGTCGCCGCCGACGTCTTACCGGGGCTGTCAGGGCAGGGCGCGGCCGGAACTGTTCTACGGGCCGGGCGCCGAGGGCTACACCGACTACCCCTTCCTCGAAGCGGCTTGAGGCCCACTCTCACGCCTGTCCATGCGGCAGCCCCACTCACCCATGGACAGGCGCCCGACCGGCGACACTGTGCCTGCTCCATTGAGCCCGCGGTCGGAGCCAGGGGGTGTACCGAAGGGCGCCATCGCTCAAGATCAATCTCAGCGCCAACCACGGTTCTGTTGATCAAGGCCAAGCGACCGCCTCATGATGGCGTCGCTGCGCGTCGCTGATCGCGAGTCTGCGGTGCTGCTGCCCGGTCCGGAGCAGTTGCCGGTGCGCTTCGTCGAGCACCACCTCGTCGTCCGGGCCGCGCATCCGCCCCGGAGTCGGTCGCTCAGGTGGCGAGGGCGGTGCGGCCTGCGGCGTAGACGCGGGCGACCTCGACGACGCGCTTGCCGAGCTCGGCGGCGGTGGCGATGTCGGCCTTGTGTACGCCCTCGGCTCCCTGGTCCTGGTTGCTCTGGGCGGCGGCGCCGAGGAAGAAGCCGAGGCGGTTGAGGTCGTTCTCGGACGCCGTGGAGGTGTTCCAGCCGGGCATCAGGCCGAGGCCGACCCAGTGCATGTGGTGCTGCGCGGCGAGCACGGTGAAGTACTGCAGGGTGTTGAGCTTGTCGCCGCTCTTGCCCGCGGAGATGGTGAAACCTGCGGCGATCTTGTCCTTCCACGCCTGGGTGAACCAGCGCTTGGAGCTGGCCTCGGCGAAGGCGTGGAAGACGGCGGAGGCGGTGCCCATGTAGGTGGGCGAGCCGAAGACGATCGCGTCCGAGGCGTCGAGCAGGTTCCACTGCTCCTCGGAGATCTCCTCGACGTTGATCAGGTGGGCGGTGGCGCCGGCGGTGGTCACCCCATCGCGGACGGCCTCGGCGAGGACGGCGGTGTGGCCGAAGCCGGAGTGGTAAGCGATGGAGACGACAGGGGTGGTCACGTTACTTGCTCCTTCGGATGTGCATGTCGGGCCGCGCGGGATCCGGGCCGCGGGGCCCTTGAGTACTCTTTGCTCAGCCGGCGTTGAACGCCTCGGCGACGGTCAGGGTGTCCTCGTACTGGTGCAGGCGAACGATCCGGCCGTCCTCGACCGTCAGGTGTATGGCCGTCGGTGTGGTGAACTCCTTGCGACCACATCGTGGTGAAGTACGGTGCGACCTCCTCCCGGCGGGTACGGCGCCCGGTCCAGGGCAGCGCGTCACTGCCGGGGACGTGCCAGTCGATCTCCTCGGCGAACAGTTCCTGGATGCCGTCGGGGTCATGCTTTGCGAGGCGCTCCACGAACTTCTTTGCCACGGTCCGCGAGGTCTGAGCATCTGTTGTCATCGGTCCTTGTCCTTTGTCTCTTCGTTTGCATCAGGTGTCGGTCGGGCCTCAGCCCTGGAACAGGAAGTGCTTGCAGCTCAGCGGCCCGCCGAGCTGAATGAGCGCCCCGTCTTCACGCGGCGCGCCAAGGCCGACCGGTGCGAACCCGAATCCGGCTCTTCATGACTCACTCCCTGCTGTGTCGTGGTGTCGAATCCGTTGCTCTGGCGACGGTCGCAAGTACGCGGCTCAGACGCCCTGGGGTATCGGATGCGTCCCGCGACTTGGCTAGGGCTCCGTTAGGTCTGTCTCGCGGTGCTGTTTAGGGGCATGTTGGGGGTATGGACGCACATGAAGTGAACCGTGCTCGGGCGAAGTTGGCGT
>NZ_JARXYX010000065.1 GCF_029893585.1 Streptomyces sp. LBL | reverse complement strand
GCGACGGCAAAAAGGGGACCCGGACAGCATCGGTCACCGCGACCGACGGACATCCCTTCTGGGTACCGGAACTCGGGGTATGGGTTCAGGCCACCGACCTTGAGTCGGGCGAATGGCTGAGCACCAGCGCGGGAACGCGGGTCCAGATCACTGCGGTCAAGCGGTGGACGGCGTCGACGGCCACGGTTCACAATCTGACCGTCAGCGACGTGCACACGTACTATGTGCTGGCGGGGCAGACGCCGGTCCTCGTTCACAATGCGGGAGGGCTTGACCCCAATGAGATCAATTTGTGGCGTGCGGTCACCTCAGCGGAGCTTGCCGACATTCACGGCACGCGCTCTTTCAGAAGCACCCAGGGCGTGAAGTACTTCTCCTACACGGAGCATGGAGCGGCTGAATATGCCCGACGATCGTATGCACTCCGAGGAGAGAAGGACGGCCCGTACACAATGATCCGCTCCGTTATCAATAAGGCTGACATTCCTGCCTCTGCGCAGATGCCTCACACGTCGGACGTCGTCGATGGCGGAGTTGCTCTCGAAGACGGTGTGCTTTCGAAGTTGGGGAGGCCGCGGATCATGACAGGTATGAGCACGGGAGTCGGGTGCCCGTGAAATATGTAATTGCTTCAACCTCGAAGATAAATGTCGACCGGTGTCGGGCGGCATTGGCGGGAATCGCTGGCGTTGAGTTCAGGGTTGGTTCTGTACCAGACACATGGCCTGGCTGTGATGCTGCAGTGGTGTGGTGGCCTCTGGCTCACGAGCAGTACGGCGGTATTCCAGAACCAGGGGTGGCTCAGGTTTTGTTCAATTCCCTAGGAGGTGACGCGCCAGAGGTCATCTTGGCGACGCCCTCCGGGCCGGGTATAACGTCAGGGGTCGGTCCGACGGATCCTGAAATTGAGGACTACACGTTCAGCTCTTTGGATGCGTGCATTCAGGAGTATTTGCGACTCTTTCCCGAGTGTTGCGATAAAGCGGTAATCCTCATTCACCTGGAGGCGTCGGGTATCAATAGGCGAGACATGAAGGCTCCCCTTCGGGGCATAGAGAGGTTCCTTCGTGTAGACAGGTGAAGTCAGCTACTGGGTGCTGAGCAGACCCGCTGGAGTGTGCTCAGCAAGGCTGTGATCGGGTCTCTCGTGGACTGGGCCAGAGAGCTGAACGCCTGAAGTCATATGCAGAGGCCCCGCCGGATCCGGCGGGGCCTCTGCATAGAGTGACGGCAGTAGTGGGTCTGTGTTGCGAACGGTAGAACCCGAACGTAGGCGGCCACGGCCTGGTCGGTGAATTCGGCCTCGGTGCCGAAGGACCTAATTCGCGTACGTCGAGCTGTTCGCCCCAGCCGAGTTCGCGGTCCCCGACCGCATCCGACGCGACCGTGACGGGGACCCGCGCGGCGGCGGCGCGTACGGCCTCAGTGACTACGGCGACAGTGGCGTACGACGGCGGGGGCTGGCTGGTGCCGCACTGACGAGGACTTACAAGTCCTTGAGGCGTGCCACAAAGGCAGCCGAGAGTGGTCTGCCGTTCCGCACTGTCCTTGCTCGGGATATTTGGGACTTGCGTGGAATAGGCCAGCGACAGTACGGCGACCCAGGTTACTTCAATTCGGGAATTCAGGGATTGCTCGCGTATTATCGAAAGGTAGGAATGATATAGCATTACAGGTGGCTGCGGCCCAGGATAATCTCCTGTGCCGCAGCTTCTCCTGGGCCGCCGAAGTCGGCGCGCGCCTTATGGGCAGTATGCCTGTGATCTGCTATGGTTCTAGAGTGCGCGATTCTACTGATTTCCTGCAGCGGATAGATGAAGATCAAGAGCTCCCGGAGCTCCTAGCGGACGCGTTTGAATTTGACGTCAGACGCAAGGGGGGTGGTGAATCTCCAAGGTTGGCTTCTGGGATTCCGCTCGAAGGTATTGCTGGAGATTTTACGGGTGGCATGTTCTACCTGTGTGGCATCGCAGGATCTCCCCGTTCCGTATTGTACGCAAGCTCTGAAGGCGATGCTGGAATTATCGCGACCGACTTGCGCGAGACACTCATGCTGGTGGTTGGATTTCCGTACTGGAGAGACTCCCTAAAGTATTCTGCGGGTGGGGACTTGAGTGCCATGAAATCGGCGACGGCTTTCCTCTGTCGCGACATGATGGCAGATCGTCCGGCGATAGAGGCTGAGCAATCGCGGGTTGCCGAGGCGCTCTGCGTGCCCCTCGAAACTCCCTCGGTATTGGTGGCCCGTCTTCATGCGGCCGTGAAGAGGGCAGGTCCAGATTTTGATTTTATTGATGACACTGGTGAGTATGGAAGCCTGTTTGGCGCATTTCCGCCTAGCCATAATCGGAGCTGGCAGTAGGTTACTTCCTTGAGGTTGTCGATGTTAATGGTTCTAATTCATCATTGAGCCAAATGCGGCGGATGCTGATTCGCGTGGGGCGGCCGTCGCTGAACCCAGGGAGTGTCAGGGGTTCGAGGGAATTAAAATTCCCCATCCGAATTCTGAAATAGTACAGAGGCCCCACCGGAATGTGCTTCCGGTGGGGCCTCTGGGGTGTCTGACGGCAGTAGTTGACGGCAGCGTCAGCGGACGAGGGCGGCGCAAGGTGGCTGTTCGTCGCCATCGGAGCTGGCCGTGTCGGTGATCCCACCACTGCTGAGCGCGGTGCTGAGGGTGTCGATGGCGTCGCGCTGGAGGCGGAGCCGGACGTGGGCGTAAAGGGTGGCGGTGACGCCGATGTGGGCGTGGGTCATGCCGAGCCGGGCGACGATCTCGCGGCGCAGGTAGGTGGTGAAGCGTGCCCACAAGGCTCCGGCGTGGGCGTTGAACAGGACCGCGCCCGCGTAGTCGTACGTCGCCGGGTTCAGCGGCGTCCCGATCAGGGCGTCCATGGGTTCGTGGAGCTTGCGGCAGCGGCAGGGCCGGATGTCGCCGCCGGGGTGGTGGGGCGGTTGTGGACGGGGCCGAAGGAGGGGGCGGTGAGGGTGGCGAAGACGAGGGTGGGTGCGGACGGTGTCGGGTACGTTCTTGCCGCCGGAGAGGCCGGCGCGGATGAGGTGGTAGGTGTCGGCGGCTTAGATGCGGGAGCAGGCTGGGCAGCGGGAGGCGCGGCGGTTGCCGCAGGTCGTGAGCAGGCCGCCCGTGGGTTCGCCGGACGTGGTGTAGGAGCGCAGCACCTCCCCGATCGTGGTGTCGACGGTGGTGCTCTGGCCGGTCAGGCGTACGGGTTTGGTGCAGCCGCCTCCTCAAGAGCGAGGGACTGATCTACGCCGTCAAGGGACGCGGCGTCTTCGTCCGCACCGCCCCCACACCCGGCAAGAACTACAGCTCCAAGGTCGTCCAGCACCTCCAGCGAGGAGACCGAACGTCAGGCCCGCAGTACCGCAGCGCCGCCAGGAAGACTGCGCCGCACGCCGCGCAGCGCCACGTCGGGCCGCCGCGGCCGGAAGCCGCGATCGTCTCTGCCAGGCGGGTCGTGCGCGAGGGCACGGCTGAGAAGCCCAGGCCACTGCCACCGGTCAGGTGGAACGGGCGGATGCCGTGACGGATCGAAATGGCGTGGCTGAGGCCGGCGCGGGTTGCTGGAGACACACGTGGCGGGAGATCTCTCGGCGCACCCGTCGTCGTGGCTGACTCTCTGTGGCTGAGCTTGAAACGGGGCGAAGATCAGGCGAACAGCGACGGTGGTGCGATTGTCCGTGCTCGCTCATACAGGTCGCGGGCCGCCGCGTTCTTCAGGTGAGGGCGCAAGAGGCCGAACATCGACTTCACGCGGTCGTCGGCGCGGCCGGACTGCACCTTGGGGTAGTCATCGAGAGCCTGGTGCCAGGTGGTGCAGGCCGCTTCCAGGTGGCCGAGTTCCAGCTGCCGCTCGGCCAACAGGCCACGACGGTGTACGCGGGTGCGCCGGTACACGCTGGGGCGGAGCCGGTCGGCTTGTTGCATGGCTTCGACGGCTCCGGTCTTGTCGCCGAGTTCGTAACGTACCTGGCTTACGTGGTAGTTGAGCGAAGAGGGGTCGTACGAGCCGAACGCCTTGCCACGCGACTCAGCACGATCCATGGCAGCCTCGGCCTCCCGGATGCAGCGCAGCGCGCCAGTACGGTCGCCGGTCTGTGCGGCGGCATGAGCCTGCTGACCGGAGAGGAAGGCCAGCATGCGGGGACCGGCCTTCGGGGAGGCGGCGGCAGCGGCATCGGCCAGCTCCATGGCCTTGGGCCCGTGGCGGAGGTCGACTGCCTGGACGCTCATCCCCCGCAGTGTGGTGCAGTACGTCAGGTGATCCTCGGCCGCGCCCGCCAGCTCCAGAGCTTTGACGTAGTAGCGCTGCGCGAGACCGTGCAGCCCTTCGTCCACGGCCATGTAGCCGGTCAGGTAGAGCAGATCGGAGGCGGCGGACAGCATCGCCTTGCGCACGTCCTCGGGTGCGTCGGCACGCAGGTAGGAGGCCACCGTGTTGACCATGAACGAGGCAGCCATGGGGCGTGCGTGGCGGCCGCCGAACTCGTCGTCCAGTTCTGAGACACGTTCGGTCATGGCGGTGACCATGTCCACTTCGTTCATGCCGATGCGTGTGGCGCGGCCGGACCGAATGGCATCGGCACGCCCGACCACATCAGGCCAGCCGGGAACGGTGACTGCCACGGAGAACAGGCCGGCACCCAGGACACTACGGCGGGACGGGTCCATATCCAGCCTCCCCAGATCGATCACCCCTTCCACGGTATCCGCAGCCGCGGAGGAGTGATCGCGTGGAACGGGCAGTCCGGCTTCGCCATGGGTGACCGGTCGACTGAGGCGGCGGGAGAGGGCTTCGAGGATGCATGCACGCACCGCACCGCGGGGGACCGTGCCGCTGAGCCAGTGGCTCACCGCTGACTCGTCGTAGCGCAGGGGAGTGCCGGTCTCGGTGCCGACGCGGTTCACCGCCCGCGCGAACTGACGGTGGGTCCAGCGGCTTTCGGCGAGCAGGCGCCCGAGTGCCACGTTCGGTTCACGCTTGGCCATGCCCTCAACTCCTGGCGCCTTTGCCAACTTTCAAGGCTTTCAAGTCCTGCTGCTGCGCAAACGGTACCGCTGTGCGTGGTCACACGGTTGCGTAGAGACAGCAGGGAAACGGCGAGACCTCGCCGCAACCGTCGTCTGAGGGACTGATGGATGAGAAGCGAAGCACGGGCCCGCGTGACCCGAATGGCCGAGGAGCTGGGCACGGACGGGGTGTTGAGGATCGACACCTACGAGGGCGTGGATCTGCCGCCAGGTTCGAATCGGTTCCCGCCATGCCGCTGCCCGCAGCACCGCCGCACCACGCCCGAGGATGAGGAGAAGTTGAGCGCCGCAGTACGCGAGGTCAACGAGCGCAGCCGTGGAGAGCGACTGTGAAGGGGCTGGCCGCAGTCGTCGGCCGCTACGCCGGACCGCTCCTGATCCTCACCATCTCGGGATCGGTCGGCTTCGTCCCGGGCATGGCCGCCGCATCCACACCCACCTGACTCCTCCCCGTCGCGCGTCCAGGCTCCCCGCCTGTGACGAGGGAGGGCCCACCGCTCGAAGCGGCGGGCACCCCGTCCGGCTGCCTTCTTCGCAAGGGTCCGGCAGCCGGACGGGTCCAACTCCGCAGCATCAGCCGCGGAGTCCACTGAAAACCGTAAGGGAGAAAGCGATGAACGTGGACGAACTGTTCACCGGCGACCTGATCACCGGCGTCCCGACCGTCGAGGCCGCGCTGTTCGACAAGATGCCGGGCGGCGGCGACAACAACGGCGACCACTGCAGCAAGTGATCCAGGGCTGACACCAGGCGGGGCGGGGCCGTGCGCGGCCCCGCCCCGCCGCACGACATCGGAAAGGGACGACATGCTGTCGATGCGTTTGCGCCTGACCGATCTCCAGGATCCCAAGTGGAGGTCGCAGGGCGGCCGTTGGATCAACGGCGAGAGTTGGATCGAACCCGTCAACGTGTCCACGCTGGTCATGGAGGTCAACGACGACCAGGCACCGCGCGTACGGGTCCGAGTGAAGGAGTGCAAGCGGGACGAGGCCGACTTCGTCGCACTCACCATGGAGCCCGGACAAGCCCGCCTGGCGGCAGGCGCCTTCGGCACAACTCCGCTCTACCTGTCAGAGAAGGCCGGCGAGCTGCACGCCTCATGGGACCTGGCAGTGCTGCGACCGTATATGCAGGCCGACCGCCTGGTGCCGCGCGTTGTCGCCCGAACGCTGACGAGGCAGCACCGCTACACGTCCGAGACGCTGTTCGAAGGCGTTTACCGCCTCACCGAGCGTGCATCGGCCACGTTCACCACCTCGGGACTCAGCATCCACTATCCGAAGCCTGCCGAACACGTCCTTGAGCCGCGTACGCTGCGGCCCGGTGTTGATCCACTCGCGGCTCTGGATGAGTTGCTGACCGACGTGATCCGCCAGGCGCCGACAGCAACTGGATGCGTGGGCGTCGAGCTGTCCGGCGGCGCGGACTCCGGGAATGTCGCCCTGGCTGTGAAGGCCGCTCGCTTCCCCGAGGTGCACAGCTTCGGCCTTTTGGTGGGAGGAGGCACCGGCAGGCAACAGAGCGAGCGGCGTCGGGCCTTTGCGGAGCACTGCGGCTTCCGGGACACGGCCACCCCCGCCATGCAGCACCCGCCCTTCTGCCTCGGAGGCGTACGCGCCCTGCGCAAGCCGCACGATCCGGCGGGAGCCTTCTACCAGGAGGCGTTCGACGTCGTACGCGAGCAGGCAGCCGCCCAGCGGTGCGAGGTCATGTTCACGGGCAGCGGTGGGGACGAGATCAACGCCCACCACTCCAGGACGCAAGCCGAACTGCCGACGCCGGAACCCGTGCCGTGGCTCGGCAGCAAGGCTGTCCGAGCGCTCGCCGAGGTGAACGAGCACCTGGCCCCTGTTCCGGTGCTGCCCGTGCCGACGCTGATGGGGTTCGGGATGCACAACCCCGGATTCCTCCGGGCGGGAGTCTGGCCGGTGAGCCCGCTCGTGCACCCGCGGATCGTGCGGTTCATGGAGCAGCTACCGCACGAGCACAAGCGCGGCAAGATGCTTTTCCGCGAGCGGATCCGGCGGGCCGGGCTGCCCGAGTGGGTGGCCGCGCCGGCCGAGCCGGAAAACTTCCTGGCTGTCCTGGAGAAGGGACTGCGGTCCTACGGTTTGCCCGTACTGGACGACATGCTGAAGGAGTCCATCCTGGTGGACCTCGGCTACGTTGACGGCAAGGCTCTCGCCAAGGCGGGGAGGAACGCCGACTCCGCGCCGGTCGTCCCCGACCTGCTGTGCGATGTGCTCGCCCTGGAGGTCGGACTGCGAAGCCTCATGTGACCAGCCCCAACACGGAAGCCGAGCACGTGGAAGCCACCAACCTCCTGTACCGCGATCCGGCACTTTACGACGTGGTCCAGTCCGACAGCACGAGCGCCGAGATGTGCCAGACCCTGACCGAATGCCACAGGCCGGACGCCCAAACCCTGGTCGACTTCGGATGCGGTACCGGCCGGGACCTGGAGATCCTGGCCAAGCGCTTCGAGTGCATCGGCGTGGACCTCCAGCCCGGCATGGTCGACTACGCCCACAAGGCCCGGCCGGGACTGGACATCCGCACCGGCGATATGCGCACAGTGCGACTCGGCAAGCGCATGGACGTGGTGACCTGCATGGGCAACAGCCTCGCCTACGTGCACGACAACAAGGCGATCAGCCAGGTCTTCGCCACCTTCGCGGCACATGCCCAGCCAGGAGCGCTGCTCGTGCTGTGTTCCCCCGTCGCCTCAATCACCCGGAGCGAGCCGACCACTGCCACGGTGGCCACTCCGAGAGGCCCCGCCACCGTCACCATCCGCCACACATGGGACTTGCGGACCCAGATCAACACCATGCATCGGCACTGGGTGCTCCCCTCGGGCGACGAGGCGCGAGACGAGATCCGCAGGCGCGTCCTGTTCCCCCGCGAGCTGGAACGCTACGCGGAGGGTGCCGGCTTCGATGTCCTGGACATGAGGGACGGCGCAGATGGAGGGCTCACCGGCCCAACCGCGTACACGGTGGCCCGACAAACTCCGCGGTGACCGGCGAGGCGAGAAATGGCACCAGTGCCAGCCGCCCGACTCCTGACGGCAGTAGCGACGGCAACACCCACGGATTCCCCCGCACAACCACGGACACCAGCGGAACCCGAAACCACCGCTGATCTGCGAATACGCAGATAGAGAGAGGCCGCGCAGCACACGTACTATGTGCTGGCGGGGGCCACTCCGGTACTCGTCCATAACTGCAATGGGACAATCGACCCCAAGCTGGTGAGATTCTCGCAGGATACGGTTAGCCCGCGCTTCAGTAGTGGCGAGACGATTGAGCAAACTGCGGCCGGTTTGCGTTCGGGCTACGTAAAGCCGGAGGATTTGCCGACTATGCGTCTCCACTACAAGAACGGGAACCTCCATACGCTTGACAATCGGCGTCTGGTTGCCTTCCAAAAGGCTGGTATTCAGATGCCCTTCAGGATGGCCACCCCTGAAGAAGTTGCAGCTGAATCCTGGAAGTTCACAACAGGAAACGAAGAGAGGTCGATTGTGATCAATCACTTCGACCCAGTGGAGTGGGCCCCATGAACTGGCCTGATGCGCAGCTGAATGAGATCAATTCGAGGGATGATCTTGCCGCATACTTGCGGGATCTGGCAAAGACTGTCAGTGACGGGCGTATTGCGTTGGAGAATCCTTTGACTGAGGATTTTGTAGATGCTTCTGCCCGCTGGACAAAGGCGATGGACGGGTTCTTTAAGAATGTCATTGAAGAACCAGTTCCCGATTCTCCGAGCTGGGCAATGATCGCAGCAATATTCCGCGCTGCCGTAACCTACGAGTAGGTCGCAAAGATAGGGGCCCTTCGAGAATTATTTTCTCGAAACGGCTGGCGGAATCTTCCCCACTGACCCCAGAGGCCCCACCGGATTTGCTTCCAGTGGGGCCTTCGGGGTGTCTGACGGCAGTAGTTGACGGCAACGTCAGCGGACGTGGACCGCGCAGAGTGGTGGTTCGTCTCCGTCGTCGGGCTTGCTGGTGATATCGGCGGGGTTGCGGAGGGCGTGGCCGAGGAGGTCGATGGCGTCGCGCTGGAGGCGGAGCCGGACGTGGGCGTAGACGGTGGAGGTGACGCCGATCTGTGCGTGCCCCAACAGCTCCTTGATCACCACGAGTTCCACCCCCTGCTCCAGGAGGAGCGTCGCCGCCGAGTGTCGGAGGTCGTGGAACCGGATGCGGCGGAGCCTGGCCTGGTGGAGCAGGGTGTTGAAGTGCCGGGTGAGGGTTGCCCCTTCGATCGGGGCGCCGTCGGGGCGGGTGAACACGTAGCCGTTGTCCTTCCAGCCCGTCCCTGCTGCCTCGCGTTCCTTGAGTTGTCGGTCGCGGTGCTGTTCGAGGCAGCGCAGGCATGGTGTCGGCAGGGCGATGCGCCGTTCGGAGCTCTTGGTCCTGGTCGGTAGGGCAGTCAGGCCGCCGGAGTTGGTGCGCTGGCGCGTGCGTCGGATGCTGGCGGTTCCGCCGGCGAGGTCGAGGTCTTCCCAGCACAGTCCGAGGAGTTCGCCCTTGCGGAGGCCGGTGTGCAGAGCGAGTTCGAACAGCGCCTGCAATCGGTGCCCGTTGGTGACGGCGAGGAACTTGCGCGCTTCGTCGACAGTAAGGGGTTCGAAGCGGCGGGGCCGGGGTGTGCCGGTGCGGACGTTGCGGGCGACGTTGCGCGGGATCTCCTCCTCGCGGACGGCGTGCTCCAGGGCGGACTTGAGTACGGAGTGCACGTAGGCCAGGGTCAGGGGCGAGAGCCGCTTGGAGCAGCACTTTCCGGCGGCGCAGCAGCGGGGCTGGTCGCGGACGGTGTCGAGGCCGCGCGTGCAGCACTGGCAGGTGGTGCGGAGCTGGTTGAGCCAGGTGCGGACGTCCTTGGCGGTGAGCTTGACGAGCTTCTTCCGTCCGAGGCCAGGGATGAGGTAAAGCCGGGCGACGGCGGTGTAACGGGTGTGGGTGTTCTCGCGGAGCTGGTGGACGGTGACGTTCTCCAGCCAGTACGTCAGGTACGCAGCCAGGCTGCCCTGCGCGGATGGAACGGGGACGCCGCAGTTACTGGCTGCGATCTTCTCGGTGAGCTTGGCCAGCGCGTCTTTACGGGTGGTGCCGTAGACGCGGACCCTCTTGCGGGTATTGCCCCGAGCGAGGACGTATCCGGCGGCTTCCCAGCGGCTGTCCTTGCGCTGGTAGACGGTTCCGTCGCCGTTGGCTCGGTTGCGGCAGGAGGCTGGGGTGTCGCGGGGTGTGGTCATCAGGCGGCTTCCTGTTCCAGGAGGGTGCGGATGAAGTCGGTGAGCGCGTGGGCGGGGATGCGGCGGGCGCGGCCGAGGGTGATCGAGGCGAGCTGGCCGGAGCGCAGCAGGTCGTAGACGGCGGAGCGGCCGAGCTGAAGGCGAGTCATCACCTGGGGTACCGTCAGCAGATCCAGCGCCGGGGCCGGTTCCGCGTGGAGGACAGCGAGCGGGGGCAAGACCATCAGCAGCCCCCCTCGGCCGCGAACTGCCGTTCCAGTTCCTTGCGATGCCAGACGTCGGCTGCGAGGAGTGCGGCGCCGGGGCTGTAGCCCGAGCCGAGGTAGTCCCAGTGGCCGACGACGAGGGTGGTCGTCGAGTCGGACTCGGGCAGGCCGGCGTGGGTGCGGGCCTGTTCGGTGCGCCAGGCGCGGCGGGCGTCGCGCAGCGCGCCCAGGGTGGTGGAGTAGCGGCGGGACTTGGTGGAGAAGTGGCCCCGGAAGCCGAGCATGTGAGCCCACTTCCGGAGCTTGAGGTGGGCGAACTCCGGTAGCTTGCCCAGCTCCCAACAGGGGAGCGGCGTCCCGTGGGGCCGGAGGGTAGCGCCGCGTCCCTGGCAGGGGCGGCAGAACAGGGTGCGGTCGAGGGTGCCGGAGGCGTCGGCGGACTTGGTGGTGTACTTCGCCACGTAGGCGGCCACGGCCTGGTCGGTGAATTCGGCACCGGTGCCGAAGGCCGTGATCTCGCGCACGTCGAGCTGCTCGCCTCAGCCGAGTTCGCGTTCCCCGACCGCATCCGACTCGACCGTGACGCGGACCCGCGCGGAGGCGGCGCGTACGGCGACAGTGACGTACGACGGCGGGGCTGGCTGGTGCCGTCCGGGCCGTCGAGTCGGATGACGGCGTGGAAGTGGCAGGAGGGGCTGGTCCACTCGCAACTCGGCCGGGGCAGCTTCGTCAGCATGTCCGCGAACGGAGGCGCCGAGCCGACCGACAGTGAGCACGACGAGGCTGAAACCGGAGAGCCGGACTGGCCGGTTGATGCCATCCGTAACGAAGACGGCCGGCCTCCGTACGTTCAGGTGGCCGACGCCCTCCACCGAGAGATCACGGAAGGCGTCTACCCCCGGGTTCTCAACTGCCCCCCGCCCCCGAGATCCAAGAGCGGTTCCAAGTCGCCAACTCCACCGCCCAGAACGCCTGCCGGAGACTCAAGCAGGCAGGACTTGTGTACGCGGTCAAGGGGCGCGGCGTCTTCGTGCGCCGGGAGCCGGAGCCGGGCAAGTACCACGGGCCGATCACGAACTACCTGCTGAGGGAGGAGATCGACCGAGAGGCCCGTGCGGCTGCTGCAGAGTTCGCCGACCTCAGCGATGACGAGCTGCTGGCACGGGAAACGGAGCTCGACCAGAGATGGGTCACGGTCCGTGAGGAGCACCAGAGGCTCTTCGATGAGCGCCGCAAGGTCAAACGCGAGAAGAGCCGACGAGGCCTCTTCCTGCCACCCCTCCACGACGACGAGACCGATACGGACGCGTCGCCGAGCGAGAAGCTGGAAGCCGCGCTGGCCGCCTCGAAGAAGAAGCGGCAACAACGCCGCCCCTGAGCAGCACCTCAGCGGGACGGGGCGACCGGGCAGAGCTGTTCAGAGCTTCTTTACTTGATCAAGGGCGTTCCGCTGACGCGGGCCGCCGCGCGCCGGCGGTCGGTGACCGCCGCCCGCTCCTGTCTGCCGCCCCGCTGGCGACGGCCGCCGACCACTCGGCGCGCAGAGCCCGGGAGCGTAGGCCAGACCACCATTGGGAAGCCCCGGTCCGACCGCTCAGCAGCAGACTGGCCGGGCACCTGAGAGGCTGCCCGGCGGGCTCGCGCCGTCCCGGACACCCATGCTTGCTGCCTGGCTGGGGGCCGTGACGATGGAGACAACGGGGCTGATGCCGGTGCGGGGTTGAGCGAGACACACGTGACGGGTGATCGGTCGGCGCGCCCGCCGTCGTGGCTGACTTTCTGTGGCTGCGGCCAGAACCTCATGACCATGGGCACGCCACGCGCGTGAGGGCCCGACCCTGCCGGGGCTGACGAGGACGGGGGAGCCTCGATCGGTCGTGTCCGGCAGGGACGGGAGTCGGGTGGGTCAGCGCGGTGCGGTTCCTGGGCGAGCGAGGCGGGTCACGTCTGGCGCCAGGTCCGCCAGGGACGGGTGATGATCTCCCGGTAGGTGTGGTGGGACGGGTTCTGGCCGCTGTGCCGCAGCACCCAGTCCTGCGGTCCGGCGAAGTCCTCGCTCGTCGGTGAGGTCTCTCCGTCCACCGCGCACCGCATCGCGTAAAAGACCGGCTCCGCGTCCGGCTCGCGGTCGGGCCGGAGCGTCCAGGTCTCGTAGCGCAGGACCGAGCGAGGAGTCACCGTCCCCACCTCCGATTGGCCACGGCCACCTTCGCGCTCAACTCCTCCGTCGGAGTCGGCGTACGTACGTCCTCGGGCGGCACGTCCCACTCCCGACCACCGCACGGCGGCCGAAGCTGCACATACGTCCCCACATGCCCCATCACCACGCCCACCTTGCCGCTCCGCCGGTCGACCACCAGGGCGCCGGCATCGGGCGAGACGGTGTGCCCGTCGGCATCAGGGGTGGGGGCCGTCATCGTGACCACCCCGGCGAGGCGGCGCGCGACCTGGCGTCCAGTCGCAGGGCGGGAACACATGGGGTGGCGCTCATTCGCACGGTGACGCTCCTCGGCGGCGTTGATGCGTGCCCCTGGGCCTGTTGGTGCCGCAGGATCGGCACCGATCCTCACGCCGGTCACCGGGACGAAGGAACCTCCACCAAACCCCACTTCGGGACGTCCTACACCCTGTAGAACGTCCCTAATGCCGTCCTGAGACGAAGGGGGAGACTCGTGCCGAACGGGAGACTACGAGCCGTCATGGCGGCGGGAGGCTGGACGTACGCCGCACTCGCTCAGCAGATCGAGGTCGACCCCAAGTCGGTCGAGCGCTGGGTGAACCGCGGGCGCACCCCACGCCGTGCCGCCGCCCTACAGGCGGCCAAGGCCCTGGGAGAAGACGTGCACGCACTCTGGCCGGCGCTGCGCCAGGCCCGCCCCGCCCGCGCCATCAGCCCTGAGTTGGTGGCGCTCTACGAGCAGCGGGCCGACATCCCCGTCTCGGCGTTCACCGACCTGATGGCCCAAGCCCGGGAACGGATCGACATCCTCGTCTACGCCGCCGTCTTCCTCCACGAGGCGTACCCGAGGCTGAACGAACTCCTCACCGAACGCACCGCCGAAGGCTGCATCGTCCGCATCGCGATCGGGGACGCCGACAGCGACAACGTCCAAGCCCGCGGCCAGGAAGAGCGATTCGGCCACGGCATCGAATCCCGCTGCCGCCTCGCCCTCATGCACTACAAGCCGCTCGCCGACACCCCCGGCATCGAAGTCCGCACCCACGCCACCACGCTCTACAACTCCCTCTACCGCGCCGACGACCAGCAACTCGTCAACGCCCACGTCTGGGGCGTCAACGCCTACCGCGCCCCCGTCTGGCATCTTCGCCGACACGAGGAGAGCGGAGTGTTCGACACCTACGCCGAGAGCTTCGACGCCGTGTGGTCGACAGCAACTCCCGTACGAGAGGAAGGTTGACCGTGGCCCGCACCGAGTACTACGACGACCCGAACGCGCCCAAGCCGAACAGCATGGTCGTCGCCGCATCCGCCGTCGTCACCGACGATCACGGGCGCATCCTCCTCCAGCGCCGCCGCGACAACGACCTGTGGGCCCTGCCCGGAGGCGGCATGGACCTCACCGATTCCCTGCCAGGTACGGCCGTCCGTGAAGTCAAGGAAGAGACCGGCCTCGACGTCGAGATCACCGGCCTGGTCGGCACCTACACCGACCCGAAACACATCATCGCCTACACCGACGGCGAGGTGCGCCGCCAGTTCAACGTCTGCTTCACCGCCCGCATCACCGGCGGCCAACTGGCAATCTCCGACGAGTCCACCGAACTCCGATTCGTACCGCCCGAAGAGATCGAGCAATTGCCCATGCACCACACCCAACGACTCAGGCTCCAACACTTCCTGGAACAGCGCGAGCAGCCGTACCTGGGCTGAACCGCCTGACGGCAGTAGCGACGGCAAAAACCCCGCAAAACCACGGACACCCACGCACCTCACCGGACCAGCAAACTGCGCTTGACCTGCGAAAAAGCAGGTCAAAGGCTTCGCTTAGCACACGCACTATGTACTCGCCGGTGCCACGCCGGTATTGGTCCACAAATGCAACGGGACAATTGACCCGAAGCTGGTGAGGTTCTCGCAGGATACGGTCAGCCCGCGCTTTAGCAGCGGTGAGACAATCGAGCAGACGGCGGCCGGATTGCGATCGGGCTATACCAAGGTGGAGGACCTGCCGACCGTGCGACTTCAGTACAAGGATGGGAATCTCCACTCGCTCGACAATCGGCGCCTGGTTGCCTTCCAGAAGGCTGGAATTCAGATGCCATTTAGGATGGCATCTCCTGAAGAAATCGCAGGGGAATCTTGGAAGTTCACGACAGAAAATGAAGGGCGGTCGATCCTGATTAACTACTTCGATCCTGTGGAGTGGGCGCCGTGAGCTGGCCAGATGCTGCACTGAACGACGTCAACACAAGAGAAGACCTTGCAAGTTACTTGCAAGACCTGGCGAGACAAATTCGCACCGAAGAGGTCTCGCTTGAAAATCCCTCGACTCCAGACTTCGTAGATGCTTCTGCGCGCTGGACGAAGTCGATGGGGGGGTTCTTTAAGAATGTCATCGGAGAGCCTGTTCCCGAATCTCCGAGCTGGGCGATGATTGCGGCAATATTTCGCGCTGCCGTAACGTACGAATAGCATCGCTAAGGTAGGGCGAATCGAGAATTGGATTCTCGAAACTTCTTGCGGAATTTTCTCTGCTGACCTCAGAGGCCCACCGGATTTGTTTCCGGTGGGGCCTCTGAGGTGTCGGACGGCAGTGATTGACCAGGGCCCGGGCGAACTCCTCGGACTGCGCTGGGAAGATCTCGACCTGGTCGGCGGAATCGCCGGCATCCGCCGCACCCTCCAGCGCACCAACAGCAGCGGCCTGACTGCCCTACCGACGAAGACGCAAAGCTCGGAGCGGCGGATCGCACTGCCCACGCCGTGCCTGCGCTCTCTCGAACAGCACCTCAGCCGACAACTCCAGGAACGCGAAGCGGCAGACGAAAGCTGGCAGAACAGCGGCTACGTCTTCACCCGGCCCAACGGTGCCCCAATCGAAGGAACCACGCTCACCCGGCACTTCACCGCCCTGCTCCGTCGTGCCAGGCTCCGCCGCATCCGCTTCCACGACCTCCGGCACTCGACCGCCACCCTGCTCCTGGAACAGGGCGTCGAACTCGTCGTCATCAAGGAACTCCTCGGCCACGCCCACATCGGCGTCACCGCCGGCGCCTACGCCCACGTACGCCTCCGCCTCCAGCGCCAGGCCATCGACACCCTCGGCAACGCGCTCAGCCCCACCGACGACGGCCCTGACGCCCCACCCGCCGCAGCCGTCGTCCGCTGACGTTGCCGTCAGCGTTGCCGTCAAACGAAACAAGGTCCCCTCCGCACCACTGCGCGGAGGGGACCTTGTTTCTGTCCCCGAGACCCTGAACTCTCCATATGGAGAGGACGCGACCCTAAATCGGTGGACTACAGGGAACCAGTCGAGACAAGAACTCCTCGAACGATCCCGCTACTGTACGAGGAACGCGATCTTCGTCGATGTAGGCGACAGAAGGCTCGCCATTCGGGCCGGACTCGGAATAGTCGAGCATTACCGCATCATGCCCACCTGAGGGCATATCGCAGATGGCCACGCCAATTTCCGGGTACCCCCACTCTGCGATCAGGTCAGCGCTCCCCAAGCCAGAGAGGGAATCAATCCCCCATTTCCCTCCAATTCCGAGAAGTGCGCGAATCTCGAAATGGTCAGCAGCCCAGGACGTAGCGAACTCGGTAGGGTAACGGCGGCGCTTCAACACCCCGCCGTTCTTTTCCGATAGCACGGCTGCGTAGCTTGACGGAAGCTGCAGGCCCAGGGCCTGCTGAGCCCTACTGATCATGTCAGCGCTCAGTGGTGGACCCGTGTAGAAGTCCCCATCCTCAAATAGTTCATTCATCACTACCTCCCTCCCAAGAATCCACCTCGACGCGGGCACCGCCGCCATCCGCCGCACACTTCAGCGCACCAGCACCGGCGGACTCACCACGCTGCCCACCAAAACGCGCGCCTCCGAGCGCCGCGTCGCCCTTCCCACCCGTTGCCTCCATTCGCTGAAGCTCCACCACGAGCAGCAGAAGCGCGAGCGTGAGGCTGCGGGCACCATGTGGCAGCGCGACGAGCACGTGTTCACCACTGCGCAGAGCACACCGATCGACCCGACCAACCTCACCCGCAACTTCACCGTGCTTCTCCGCAAGGCCGGCCTTCGCCGCATCCGCTTCCACGACCTCCGGCACTCCATCGCGACCCTGCTCCTGGAACAGGGCGTCGAACTCGTCGTCATCAAGGAACTCCTCGGCCACGCCCACATCGGCGTCACCGCCACCGTCTACGCCCACGTCCGACTCCGCCTCCAGCGCGATGCCATTGACCTCCTCGGCCGCGCCCTCGACCACCCCTGACATACGTACGGCAACGGCGGCGGACACCTGGTGTCCGCCGCCGTTGCCGTCAACTACTGCCGTCAAACGGCAAATCAGCCCCGCCGAGCGCAGCTCGACGGGGCCTATATTTGCGATCGCTAGCGTCACTCAGCGTGGCAGCTGAGACAACATCTGCGCGAGGCTGTCCGAGAACTCAGACATGTGCGATTCGGCGCTATATCTGACGGTGCAGGCGGCAGAGACCAGCTCCAGCGCCGAATAATCACCACTCGAAAGCATCCTCGCGCACATCCCTAGGGGGACTACGAAATCTGCTTGCGCATCATCCGATAGCGAATCGAGCATGTCGTCTTCCCCTGCGAGAACCAGCTCCACGATCGAACTCAACACTCCCACCACCCTTGGAGCATCTACTCCATGGGCGAGCTCAATCATGTCTTCATATTCGGCAAACCCGAATCGATTAACCTGGAGGTGCTCTCTGGCCACATCAACCACCTTCGAAACTGATTCCCTGATGCTGCAGCCTGGGCTGACAGACCAACGCACATGGACTGGCAGGCGTGCCGTGCGCGCCACCGGGCGGAGAATTCAATCCCCGCACCTTTACCACTTCGAACGATCCCCCTCGGATCCCGGCCGCACCCTCGGCCGCCTCCGCCTGGATGAGGCACATCGTTTCAGCACATCCCGCATGGTAGCGACCCCCCTCAGGCGCGAACTGCCGCACGAGAGAATCCACCTCTCCACCGGGAGCTGGCGTCAGGTCATGACCCGAGTGACCAAAATAGGTTCGCCCTGACGGTGATGTGTATTTCGCCGCAAAGAAGGGGCCATCCGTTTTATTGAAGCCAGCACGCAGGCTGTCGGCATAGTCACCCAGGTTGCAGTTGTGAACGAGTACCGGAGTGGCCCCCGCCAGCACATAGTACGTGTGCACGTCGCTGACGGTCAGATTGTGAACGGTGGCCGTCGACGCCGTCCAGCGCTTGACCGCAGTGATCTGGACCCGCGTTCCCGCGCTGGTGCTCAGCCATTCGCCCGACTCAAGGTCGGTGGCCTGAACCCATACCTTGAGTTCCGGTACCCAGAAGGGATGTCCGTCGGTCGCGGTGACCGATGCTGTCCGGGTCCCCTTTTTGCCGTCGA
>NZ_JARXYX010000064.1 GCF_029893585.1 Streptomyces sp. LBL | reverse complement strand
TTCGCCGCTACATCATCTGGCGAAACCACCATGCCGACGACAAGCGCCTACGCACCGTCGTCGACAGGGCGAACGTTGCCTGATGCGGCACTAGCTAGGGCTTGGACCAGGGCCTGGGCCTGGGCCTGGGATCGGGACTGGACTCGGGCTCGGGCTCGGGCCCGGACTGGGGCCCGGACTGGGGCCCGGGCCCGGACTGGGGGCCCGGACTCGGGCTTGGACTGAGGCCGCGGCAGCACCAGCGGTGTTCGCGCGCCCCGGGGTTCTAGGCTGGCGCCATGGCACCGAACATCGCGACCAACACTTCCGTATCGCTGGACGAGTTGCTGGACTTCGTACGGCCCCGGCACCACGCGATCCTGCTGACCCGGCGGACCGACGGCGGCCCTCAGGGATCGCCGCTGACCTGCGGGGTCGACGACTCGGGCCGGATCGTCGTGTCCACCTACCCCGAGCGCGCCAAGACCCGCAACGCCAAGCGGGATCCGCGGGTCAGCCTGATCGTCCTGAGCGACGACTGGAACGGGCCGTGGGTCCAGGTCGACGGCACCGCCGAGGTCATCGACCCGCCGGACTCCGTCGACCCGCTGGTGGAGTACTACCGGAACATCGCCGGTGAGCATCCCGACTGGGACGAGTACCGGGCAGCCATGGTGAAGCAGGGGAAGTCGATCATTCGCATCACGCCGGAGCGGTGGGGGCCGGTGGCCACCGGCGGTTTCCCGGCGAGGCTTGTCGAGGACTGAGCGTGGGGCGAGGTGAGCGTGGGGCGGGGTGCCCCAGATGCTCGGAGTGGGGCCCCAGATGCTCCAGGGGGGTCAGTCGGCCCTCGTGACCATCGTCTCGATTCCCGCCACCAGCAGGTCCAGGGCGAACTCGAAGTCCCGGTCCATCATCTCCTGGACCGTGTCGCCGCCGCGGGCCGCCATCATCTCCATGGATTCCCGGATGACCTCCGTGGCGCCCGGGAACTCCGCGAACTCGTTCAACGCGGTCCGGAAGTACTCGTCCGGGGTCATGCCGGTGTCCGTCACACGGGTGTAGAAGTGGTCTTCGAGCGTGCCGTAGCCGTAGACGAACTGGAAGACGGCCGAAATGGCCCCGGTCAGCCGGTGCACGGGCAGGCCGGTCTTGCGGATGACCTGCTGGATGCACCGGGAGAAGGCCAGGTGGTTGGGGCCGATGTTGAGGAAGCGTCCGGCCAGCGGGGACAGCCAGGGATGGCGGACCAGCACGGCCCGGTAGCCGTGGGCCAGCGTGCGCAGCTGGCCCCGCCAGTCCTCGTCGGCCTCCGGGTCGGGCAGCTCCAGCTCTCCCATGACCGCGTCCAGGGCCAGTTCCAGGAGATCGTCCTTGGTGTCGACGTACCAGTAGACGGACATCGCGGTGACGTTCAGCTCGGCGGCGAGCCGGCGCATGGAGAACCCGGCCAGGCCGTCGGCGTCCAGCAGCCGCGCGGAGACCTCGGTGATCCGGTCGCGGTCGAGTCCGGAGGGCTGCCCGCCGCCCCGTCCGCCGCGACGCGACTTGCCCTCCAGCCAGACACTGGTCCGCACCGCCCGCTGGGCCGCTTTCGCCATGGCGCACCTTCCTCGACTTTCCAACGCCGGCCGGCCCGGCGCCCCCCGAAGGGGCCCGGGTCGCACCGATGTGCGACCCCGCCGCGTGGGCGCGACCAGCCACGACGAACCCGCAGCCGACCACTTACCCCACCACCCGAGCTCCTAGGCGAAGTCTCCCCGCTCAGCCCGTCGCAGCAACACCGCCGCGACCAGTCCCCCCAGCAGCACAGCCACCGCCCCCACCAACTGACTGGTCTCCAGCCCGGAGGCGAACGCATCGGTGATCTGCCGCCGCTCCGCGGGCGACCCCGCGTCGGCCAACGCCGCCGGCAGTGACACCGCCGCCACAGAGACCGCCGCGGCGAACCGCGAGTTCAGCACGGCGCCGAGGACCGCGACCCCGAGCCCCTGCCCGAACTCGGCGAGCGTGCCGTTGACGCCCGCCCCCACGCCCGCCTTCTCCGGCGGAATCGCGCTCATCACGGCGTTGGCCATGGCCGGCATGGCGAAGGCGACACCGACGCCCATGATGATCAGGCCGAGCAGCATTCCGCCGTAACCCTCTCCGCCGAGCAGGGCGATCGACGCGAGGCCCGCGGCGAGGCACGTCATCCCCGCGGCGATCGTCAGCGGTGTGCCCAGCTTCGGCAGCAGCCTCGCGCTCACTCCGGTGAGGTTGAGCGCGACGATGGTGAGCGCGAACGGCGCGGTGTGCAGGCCGGCCTCCAACGGGTCGTATCCGAGCACGAACTGGAGGTGCTGGGTGAGCAGGAAGAGCGAGCCGGCCATCCCGAAAGCGACGAGGATCGCACCCGCGACGGCTCCGGTGAACCTCTGGTTGCGGAAGAAGTGCATGTCCAGCATCGGGTACGGAACACGCAGCTCCCACGCCACGAACCCGGCCAGCACGAGGACGCCGATCGCGGCGGCGGTGAGGGTGGGCGCCGAGGTCCAGCCGTCGTCGGGCCCGGAGATGATCGCGTAGACGATGCTGGTCATGCCGATCGTGGACAGCAGCGCGCCGAGCAGGTCGGGGCGGTCGCCCCGCGGGTTCTTGGACTCGGGGACGAGAGCGAGCACGGCGATCAGGCCGATGGCCGCGACCGGGATGTTGATGAGGAAGATCGCGCCCCACCAGAAGTGGTCGAGCATCACACCGCCGAGCAGCGGGCCGACGGCGAACCCGAGCGAGTTGACCGTGGACCACAGTCCGATCGCCTTCACCCGCTCGGTGTCGTCGAAGATCTGGACCACGACGGCGAGCGTGGTGGTTATCAGGAGCGCGCCGCCGACGCCCATCCCGGCGCGTGCGGCGATCAGTTGACCGCTGGTGCTCGCGAGACCCGCCACGAGCGAGCCGACGCCGAACAGGGCCAGGCCCGCCATCAGCAGCTTCTTACGACCGTAGCGGTCCGCGGAGCTGCCCGCGGTGAGCAGCAGGCCCGACTGCACCAGCGAATACGCGTTGATCATCCACTGGACGTCGGACGTGGACGCGTCCAACTCGCGGGTGAGCGAGGGGATCGCCACGTTCAGGACGGTGTTGTCGAGCAGCACGGTGAGCTGCGCGAGACAGATGACCCCGAGGATCAGCCAACGCTGGGGGTGGCCGCCGATTTGTGGGGAAGTGGAAGCGGGATCGGAAGGGGGAGTGGGATCGGAAGGGGGAGTGGGAGTGGGAGCAGGATCCGGTGCCTGTTCCTGGGGGGACATCGCCATGCTGTACACCGTAGAGCAGTTCCTATACGGCGTACAGCGCTCTTTTTCGCCGTACGGAGAGGGCCGTGACGACAGTGGCCCCGGGCTCGTGCGAACCCCGGGCCACCGCTCATCCTTCTTGTCCCGGCCGGGCGCCTACGCCTTCTGCGTCAGGTCGTAGAACGTGGCCGAACCGACCGTGACCTTCTTGAAGTTGGCCTCGATCCAGGAGGTGATCTGCGACGACGTGCCGCTGCTCCTGCCACCCATGCCGCCGCGGGAGCCGGAGCCGGAGGAGATGAAGTAGTGGATCCTGCCTTCCTCCACGTACTTCTTGAACTGGGCCAGTGTCGGGGACGGATCGGTGCCGTTGAAGCCGCCGATCGCCATCACCGGCTCGCCGGTGGAGAGCTGGTAGCTCGCGGCGTTCTGCGAGCCGATCGCGGCGGCGGCCCAGGTGTACTGATCGGAGTCCGCCTCCACCAGCTTCTTGGCCTCGGAGGTGACGGTGGGCCCGTTGAGCAGACCGCCCATGGCCCCACCGGCGCCGCCCATGCGGCCCCCTTCACCCTGCTGGTTCTGACCCTGGCCCTGGGCGTTGCCGTTCTGGCCAGGCATGCCGCCGCCGGGGAAGCCTCCGGTACCGCCACCCGGGAAGCCGCCACCCGGGAAGCCGTTGCCCGGCTGTCCCTGTCCCTGTCCCTGCCCCTGCCCCTGCCCCTGCCCCTGCCCCTGTCCCTGCGTGTTCCCGTTGCCGTTCTGCTGGTTCTGGCCCGGCATACCGCCGCCGAAGCCGCCGAAGCCGCCGAAGCCGTCACCGCCCCCGGGACGGCCGCCCCGGCCGCCCATCATGCTGGCGCCGGCCGGACCGGCCGTCACGATGGATCCGGTGTGGCCCTCGCGCACGGTGCTGAGGGTGTACGCCGTCGGACCGGCCAGCGAGGCGGCGATGCCCAGGCCCACCGCGGCGAGCGCGAGCTTCCGGCCCAGCCTGGCCACGAAGATCAGGCCGAGCGCGGCGGTCAGACCGCCGACGAGGACCAGCCACTTCAGCCAGGGCAGGTAGTCCGGGGTGCGGTCGAGGAGGACGTATCCCCAGGCGGCGCTCGCCACGGCGGCGGTCGCGAGGGTGAGCGACGCCGAGATGGCGGAGCGCTTCTCCCACAGGATTCCCGCGCCCATGCCGATCACGGCGGCGAGGTAGGGAGCGAGGGCCACCGTGTAGTACTGGTGGAAAATGCCCGCCATGTAGCTGAAGACAACCATGGTGATCAGCAGCGAGCCGCCCCACACCAGGAACGCGCCGCGGGTCGCGGACGTCCGCCCGAGCCTGCGCGTGGCCACCAGCCCCGCGACCAGCAGGATCAGCGCGGCCGGCAGCAGCCAGGAGATCTGGCCGCCGATCTCGGAGTTGAACATCCGGTCCCAGCCGGTCTCGCCCCACTGTCCGGTGCCACCGCCACCAGCAGCACCAGCAGCTCCACCGGCAGCTCCACCAGCACCGCCGCCTCCGACGCTGCCGGTCTCGTCGCCGTTCAGTCGGCCGAAGCCGTTGTAGCCGAAGGTCAGCTCCAGGAACGAGTTGTTCTGTGAACCGCCGATGTAGGGCCGGGAGGAGGCGGGCCACAGCTCCACGATCGCGACCCACCAGCCGCCCGAGACGACCAGCGCGACCGTCGCCAGGGCCAGCTGTCCGAGGCGCTTCTTCAGCTTCACCGGCGCGCAGACGGCGTACACGATCGCCAGCGGCGGCAGGATCAGGAAGGCCTGCAGGGTCTTCGCGAGGAACGCGAAGCCGATCGCGACCCCGGCCCACACCAGCCACCTCGTCCGGCCGTCCTCCACCGCCCGCGCGACGAAATAGCAGGCCAGCGCCATCAGCAGGGCCAGCATGGCGTCCGGGTTGTTGAACCGGAACATCAGCGCCGCGACAGGGGTGAGCGCGAGCACCGCCCCCGCGATCAGACCGGCCGCGGGACTGAACCGGCGGCGCACGGAGGCGTACACGACGGCGACCGCGCCGACGCCCATCAGAACCTCGGGGACCAGGATCGCCCACGAACTCAGGCCGAAGATCCTGACCGACAGCTCCATCGGCCACAGGGAGGCCGGGGGCTTGTCGACGGTGATGGCGTTGCCCGCGTCCAGTGAGCCGAAGAAGAAGGCCTTCCAGCTCTGGCTGCCGGCCTGGACGGCCGCGGAGTAGAAGGAGTTGGCGTAGCCGGAGGCGCTCAGGTTGTACAGGTAGAGCACGGTCGTCGCGAGGAGCAGGCCGAGAAACGCGGGACGCGCCCAGCGGGGGTCCTCGGGCCGACCCCGCCACAGTCTCCGTACGAAGGGCTGCTTGGGCTCGCCGGATTCGGGGACGGTGGTCGGCGGGGCCTTGGGAACCACCGGTTCCTGCACGGCCGTACTCGCCGTATTCGCCGTATTCGCCGTATTCGCCGTATTCGCCGTATTCGTGGTGGCCGTCGGCGGGCCCCAGTCCGAAGGGCCCGGTGAGGGCGTCCGGTTGGTGTGCGTGGTCATCAGGAGTTCCTCGGGTCGGTGTCGGTCGGGCGAACCGGCTGCGATGGCACGGTGGAATCCCCCGGGGTGCGGTCGGCGGCTTCACCGGCGCGGAACGGGGACGTCTGAAGCGGGGGCGTCTCGGACCGGGGCGTCTCGAACCGGGGCGTCTCGAACCGGGTGGTCTGGTAGGAGTTCTGGAGCCCGGTGGCGTACGTCGGTGCCGGCGACCGCTGTGGCAGCGGCAGGTGTGCCTGCAGCGGCGGCTGCAGCGCGGGCGGCTGCTGACCGTACGGCTGCTGCGCGGGCGGCACCGTGGCGTAGGTGGCCGGGGACGGGCTGTGCGAGGCGGCCACGGTCGACGGGCGGTCGTCCTCGTTCCGGTCGGGGAACACCCAGGCCCGGAAGAGCAGGAAGCGCAGCACGGTCGCGGCCAGGTTGGCGGCGATCAGGACGGCCAGCTCGGTGGAGTGGGCCGGGTGGGAGGTCGCCGTGTTCAGAGCGGCGAGGGAGCCGCTGGTCAGCGCGAGGCCGATGCCGAAGACAACCAGACCCTGCGCCTGGTGCCGGACGGCGCCGCCCCGCCCGCGCACCCCGAAGGTCAGCCGCCGGTTGGCGGCCGTGTTGGCGACCGCCGAGACCAGCAGCGCCAGCGCGTTGGCGAGCTGGGAGCCGCCGAACTGCCGGAAGACGCTGTAGAGCAGCAGGTAGAAGAGGGTGGAGAGACCGCCGACGACACAGAACCCGACGAGTTGACGGGCCAGTCCCTTCGGCACGTCCTGGATCTCCCGGTCACGCGGGTCGTCGCCGAACGGGCGGGTGATCCGGTCCAGCGGCAGCGAACCGGCGGCCAGGGCCTTGCCGACCCGCCACACCCCCTTGAGGTCCTCGGCGGCCGTCTTCACGATGTGGACGGTGGAGTCGGGGTCGTCGACCCAGTCCACCGGCACCTCGTGGATACGGAGTCCCGCGCGCTCGGCGATGACCAGCATCTCGGTGTCGAAGAACCAGCCGGTGTCCTCGACCAGGGGCAGCAGCACCCGGGCGACATCGCGGCGGATCGCCTTGAAGCCGCACTGGGCGTCCGAGAAGCGGGCCTGGAGCGAGCCGCGCAGGATCAGGTTGTAGGCCCGGCTGATGAACTCCCGCTTGGGCCCGCGCACCACGCGGGAGCTGTGGGCGAGCCGGGAGCCGATCGCCAGGTCCGAGTGGCCCGAGATCAGCGGCGCCACCAGCGGCAGCAGGGCGTTGAGGTCGGTGGACAGGTCCACGTCCATGTAGGCGAGGACCGGGGCGTCCGAGGCGGACCAGACGGCCCGCAGCGCCCGGCCGCGGCCCTTCTGCTCCAGCCGGCAGGCCCTGACCTCCGGGAGCTCCGCCTCCAGCCGCCGGGACACCTGCGGAGTGGTGTCCGTCGACGCGTTGTCCGCGATCGTGATGCGGAACGCGTACGGGAACGTGCGCTTGAGGTGCTCGTGCAGTCTCAGCACACACGGCTGGAGATCCGTCTCCTCGTTGTAGACGGGGATCACTACGTCCAGGACAGGGGTTCCGGCTGGTGCGGCCGGGAGGTGCTCCCGCGCCGGCAGGGTGCCGGGAGAAGAGTCGGTTCGCATGCGAACGACTGTGGTCAAGCGCCCTGTTGCACCCATATGGCGGCGCTGTGCTGCGCCTGTGAGTGTGGTTGCCCGTTCGTTTCGGGCGCCGGACACGGCGACACCGGGCCCAGCGCGGGCAGGTGCACGGTGAACGCCGTGCGCCCGGGAACGCTGTCGACGGTCACCTCTCCCTCGTGCGCGGTCGCCACGGCCTGCACGATCGCGAGGCCCAGACCGGTCGAGCCGGTGGCCCGGGAGCGCGCGGAGTCGCCGCGCGCGAACCGTTCGAAGACACGCGGGAGCAGATCGGGCGGGATGCCCTGGCCGTCGTCCTCGACGTCCACGCACAGCCACGGTCCGCGCCGCCGCACCCGTGCGGTGACGGTCGTACCGGGCGGTGTGTGGGTACGGGCGTTGGCCAACAGGTTGACGAAGACCTGCTGGAGCCGGGCCGCGTCCGCGGACACCAGTGCGGGTTCGTCGGGCAGGTCGAGCCGCCAGGTGTGCTGCGGTCCGGCCGCGCGCGCGTCGCTGATGCTGTCCACGACCAGCGGTACGAGGTCGGTCTGCTCGAACTGGAGGGGCCGGCCCGCGTCCAGCCGGGCGAGCAGCAGGAGATCCTCGACGAGCAGGGTCATCCGGCCCGCCTCGGACTCGATCCGGCCGAGCGCGTGCCGGGTGTCGGGCCCGACCCGCTCTCTGCCGCGCCGGGTGAGCTCGGCGTACCCGCGGATGGAGGCGAGCGGGGTGCGCAGCTCATGACTGGCGTCCGCGACGAACTGCCGTACCCGGGTCTCGCTCTGCTGGCGGGCGTGCAGGGCGCCGTGGACATGGTCCAGCATCCGGTTGAGCGCGGCGCCGACCTGACCGACCTCGGTGTGCGGGTCGGTCTGGGACGCGGGCACCCGCTCGCTGAGGTTGACCTCGCCGGTGTGCAGGGGGAGTTCGGAGACGCGGGTGGCGGTGGCGGCGACCTTGCGCAGCGGGCGGGTGGCGACACCGACCAGGACGTAGCCGGCGATGACGGCGGCACCGAGACCGGCGGCGGTGACGCTCAGCTCGACGAGGATGAGGGTGTTGATGGTGCTGTCGGTGTTCGCGGTCGATATCGCCACGTAGTAGGTGCCGTTGGGGCCGTCCGCGTACGCGACGCGGTAGTCGCCGAGACCCGGGAGCTCCACGGTGTGGTAGCTGCGGTCGCGGGGCACCTGTGCGAGCGCCTTCTTCGCGGCGTCGCTGAGGGTCACCGGCTCCGTCTGGAGGTCGTCGGACTTCTGGCCGATCTTGGCGTCGGTGATGACGCCCTTCTTGACCTCCGCCGCGACGGTACCGCTCGGCTGCGGGCCCCATTTGACGAATGTGGCGAGGTCGATCGCCTTGCCCGTCTTACCCGCCTTGCCTGTCTTGCCCGTCTTACCCGTACTGCTCGACTTCGGCCCACCGGAGGCCCTGGAGCGGCTGTCGGGGCCGACAGGGACGTCTGGGTCGACGGGGTCGACGGGGTAGACGGGGCCGACGGGGCCGACGGGGCCGACGGGCCGCGGGAAGTCACCCGAGGCGCGCATGGCGACCTCGTGCAGCTGCCCGTCCAACTGGTCGTACAGATGCGACCGCAGCGCCAGCGTCGTCACCGTGCCGATCACCGCGCAGACCACGGCGATCAACACCCACCGACGCGACGACGAGCCGTGTCCGCAGGGTGCGCGACTTGCCGGCTCGCTGCCCTGTACGGGGCTTGCCCGCTCGCTGCTGTGCGTACGGCTGGCCCGCTCGCTGCTGTGTACGCGGCCGTCGCCGCCCGCTCATGACGCGGCGGGCTTGATCAGGTAGCCGGCGCCGCGCCGGGTGTGGATCATCGGCTCACGACCGGCGTCGATCTTGCGGCGCAGGTAGGAGATATAGAGCTCGACCACATTGGCCTGACCGCCGAAGTCGTACGACCACACACGGTCGAGAATCTGCGCCTTGCTGAGCACCCGGCGCGGGTTGCGCATCAGAAAGCGCAGCAGCTCGAACTCGGTAGCGGTGAGGTGGATGTTCGCCCCGGCCCGCGACACCTCGTGACTGTCCTCGTCCAGGGCGAGGTCACCGACGACGAGGACGGATTCCGAGCGCCGGTCGGCCGCACCCGAGCGCCGGATGAGCCCCCGCAGCCGGGCGACGACCTCTTCGAGGCTGAACGGCTTGGTGACGTAGTCGTCACCGCCGGCGGTGAGACCGGCGATCCGGTCCTCGATCGCGTCCTTCGCGGTCAGGAAGAGCACCGGCACGTCGGGCAGCTCGCGCCGCAGCCGCCCCAGAACGGCCAGCCCGTCCATGTCGGGCAGCATCATGTCCAGGACGACGGCGTCGGGTCGGAACTCACGGGCGGTCTGGAGGGCGCCCGCGCCGTCACCGGCACTCCGGATCTGCCAGCCCTCGTAACGGAGGGCCATGGACAGCAGTTCGGTGATCGACAACTCGTCGTCCACCACAAGCACTCGGACGGGGCTCCCGTCCGCCCTCAGCAGTTCGGTGCGCCCCTGGGGCGAGGTCGTGGTCATGGTGAACACCGTGTCGGGACCCCCTGAGAGCACCCTTTCGTCTCTCTGTAATTTTCCTGAGAAACGCACAGGCCACTCTCAGGGAAGGCCTGAGAACCTCCGGGAAGGCTGAGAACCTCCGCGAGGACCTGATTCCGGTCGGCGGCGGGCGCGGCCCCCTCGGTCAGAACAGCCCGGACTGTACAGCTGGCGGCGCTCTGAACTGCCGTACCGGCACGGTGACTTCCTCACCCCCGACGGGAACCAGATCCCACCCGGTCATCAGCCGGGTGTCGAGTACGACCACTGAGCCGGCCCCCGTCTCCAGGTGCAGGTCCGGCCCGGCCGCCGCCACCAACCGGCCGCCCACCGCGCCGCCGGCGACGAGTTCGCTCACCGCGCCGACGGCGGCAGGCAGGTCCCCGAGCCCGAACACCTCGACGTAATCGACGGGTTGGCAGGGCGCGGGCGTGAGCGACTCCGGCCAGCCGCCGAGAGCCACCGCCCGCCGGTGCAGCTCCGTGACCTCGGCGGCCCGTTCCCCCGCCGCCCCCGGCAACCGGGCCCGCACCGCCCGCTTCTCGACGTACGGAATCCGGTCCGGCACCCCGAGCGCGGCGCGCAGCAGTTCCTCAGTGCGCCGGGCCGCCATCAACGGGCCCGTGCCCAGCCAGCTGAAGCAGACGGCTCCCTGCTCCAGCAATCGGGCCGAGCCACGCTCTTCGGCGGTGATCCCGACCTTGACCAGGCCGGGCCCGAACCAGGCCAGGTACACGCGATACGGACGCGGGTCGTCGGCGATCGTGTCGGCCGCGACGGAGTGCGCCCGGTCCAACCGCGCGCACTCCTCGCAACGCGCCCCCGTACTCCGCCCCCGCACAGCCGCCCGCACAGGGCAGGTATGCCCCCGCACTCCCACGCATGTCCGCACGCCCCCTTCCGCGACCCCGAAGGCCACCCGTTTCCCCCAGGTCAGCGCAGTGCGCCGCCCGCCGTCCCACATCAGCACGGGACCGCCCGCCGCCCATCGCAGCCCCGAGCACTTCCATGCCTGTGCCATTGCTTCCGAGAATAGGGGGCAGCACTGACAATGGCGGTTGCGCGGAGGTCAGCTGCCGGAGGGGGCCGTGGCGGGCTCCGCCTCACCTGCCAGTCGAGTCGCGCCCCTCCGCCACTCCGGCCCAGGCGCTGTCGGCGATGGACTCCCTCGTCGCGGCACACCTGCTCGGCCGACAGGAGATGGCCCAGCGACCGGGCCTGAACATCACCGACCTCCTGTGCTTCGCCTACGTCCTGGCGGCCGGGGAGAACCTCCGCACGGCCGGTGACATCGCCGAATGCGCCCACGTCAGCACCGGCCGGCGTGACCGGCATCCTGAACCGCCTCGAACGCGTCGGCGCCGGCTACGGCAGCCGCGTTCCCGACCCGGCGGACCGCCGTCGGGTCCGTGGGGCCGCCGTCCCGGCCGCGGTCACCCGGGTCGTCGCCCTCTACCAGCCCCACTACGCCCGCCTGACCGACCTCTTCGCCGACCTCTTCGCCGACGAACTCGCCGCCATCACCGACTCGTTCACCCCCACCACGGCCATGGCCCACAGCAATGTCGAGGAACTCCGGGACCGTGACACCAAGGGCGGATGACGCGCGGACGCGGTGAGCCACTCGGTGGCCACCCACCCCGGCAGGGTAGGGCTGGCCATACCCCCCGTCCGGTAGCGCACTCCATCGTTTCCGCCGACGGACGACGGCATCGTTGAACCCGGCCGACACCGACCGATCCCCACTGAGGCCCGGCTGCATGCCGACGCCTGCCGCCGAAGGCCGGCTGAATCCCGGCTGAAGGCCGATTGAAGGCCGCCTGAAGTCGGGCCGGTGTCAGCTGAGTCGCAGAGGTTCACCGCCCGCCCCGTCCGGAAGGAACGTCATGCAGTCGTCGCTGCTCGAGTCGAAGCCGCAGGCGCTGCCGCAGGTGCTGCCGCAGCCGCAGCCCTCGCGCGGTGAGCCGCGACCGACCCGCGGCGTCTCCACGACTCCGGGCCCCCTTGCCTCCTTCCTCCGGTTCGTGATCTGCGGCGGCGGTGTCGGCCTCCTCGCCGCCCTCGCCGTACCGCTGCTGGCCCGGACCATGCCCTGGGCGGCCGCCAACGCGGTAGTCACCGTCGCGTCCACCCTCCTGTGCACCGAACTGCACGCGCTCTTCACCTTCGGCACGGGCCGGCGCCCCGGCTGGCGCCGGCACCTGCAGTCCGCGGGCTCGGCCACGGCGGCGTACGTGGTGACCTGTGCCGCGGTGTCCCTGCTGCACACCGTCCAGTCGTCGCCGAGCATGCTGTGGGAGCAGGGCGTGTACCTCTCCGCGTCCGCCCTCGCCGGAATCGGCCGCTTCCTGGTCCTGCGTCTGTTCGTCTTCGCCGGCGCCGACAGCCAAAAACGCAGGGCCACACCGAACTTCCGCCGCTCGAAGGCATGGAACGTTCCGTTTGTGAGGGTCGAGGCATGTACCGGATGACCGCTTCATGACCGACTAGCGCGCCCATGTCACTGTTCATGTGGGAGTGCACCAAGTGCACGAGGGGGGTTCCTTCACATGCGGAACGTGAGAAATGTACGGAAAGACCGACAGGCATGGGGCGTGCGGAACAAGCGAAGAGCGCTGACGCGACTGACCATCGCGCTGCTCGCCGCCACCGGCTTCGCCCTGTCCGGCCCGGGAACCGCCCGGGCCACCACCACGGTCGACCTCCCGGCGCCCACCGTCGACGGCGTCTCTGCGACGGTGAAGTTCTACAACACGGTCGTCCCGAAGCCGTACAACCCGGACCCCACTGCCGCCTTCGGTGACCGCAAGTGCGTCAACGACCCGGGACTAAAGTCCCGGGCTTGCACAGCGGGCGCCACTGGTTGTGGTGCTGCGCTTGCGTCCGGTCCCGCCCTCGGGTTTCGGGGGTGGGTCTGGGGCGGTTGACTGCGCCCCGCGTCGCCACAACTCTTCCGCGCGAGCACGGATGTTGCGGGAGCCGTTCCGGTCCGCGTGATCAACGAATCCGCAGGACCGGCACGCGAACCACGCCTGGGAGACCCGGTTCGCCTTGTCGATGTGGCCGCATTCGGCGCAGGTGCGTGATGTGTACGCCGGATCGACGTACACCACCGGCACCCCGGCCCTCTTGGCCTTGTACGCGATGAACTGTCCCAGCTGGGCGAAGGACCAACTGGAGTGGGTAGCCCGTTGGGGCTTGCGAAGCCGTACCCTCTCGCGGATGCCCGTCAGGTCTTCCAGGGCGATGCCGCGCGAGGTGCGTTCTGCCTCGGCCACCACATGTTTCGCGATCTTGTGGTTGATGTCCTTCGCCCGCCGTGCTTCCTTGCGCCCGCGCTTTTTCAAACGGCGCTTGGCGGACGGGGTGTTCTTCTTCTGCAGTTTGGTGCGCAGGGTGCGTTCGCGCAGCCGTCCCCGGTTCAGGGCGCGTCCGGCCATGATCTGGCCGTCACTCGTGGTGGCGATGTTCACGATCCCCAGGTCGATGCCGAGGAACCCGTCCGGGGCTGTGCTCGGTTCGGTTTCGGGGATCTCGCAGGTGGCGTTCAGGAACCACATGCCGTCCCGACAGAGCAGGTCGGACTCGCCCTTGCGGTACAGCGCCAGACGGGCCAGCTGCTTAGGGGAGGCGGCGAACGCCACCCCCTTCATCCGCCCGGACAGGGTCCAGACGGAGACGGTCCGCTCGGTGATCTGCCAGGACAGCATTCGGTCGTCATAGGGCTGCGCGCCCTCGGGCCGGAATGTGATCGGCTTCTCCACCGTCCGCCGGTACCGCTTCGACCACGGCTTGCCCAGGTGCCCGGCCTTCAGGTTCGCCGCCAGCGTGCGGTAGGCGTCACAGGTCTTCTTGATGGTGTGCTGAGCGGCCTGCGCGCCCAGCCCCCACCGCCGCCTGACCTCGGTGTAGGTGTGCTCACGCAACGCGAAGTTCCGCTTCACATCCTTGGCGAAGGCCACCTCGGACACCCAGCACGCCGCCTCGTTACAGGAGCGCAGGGTCGCCTCAAGCGCCGCCGCCTGTACGGGCGTCGGCAACAGCTTGACCTGCACCACCAGCTTCATGACACCCGAACCTACACAGCCGCCCGCACACACAGACGCCTTCCGCACACCCGCCCCACCATCCAGCGACCCACCGACCGTATGTTCGACATTGCCCCGGCTCCGCCGGACAGCCCTGCGGGCGCTCCGCGCCCGAACTCCCGGACACTGCGACGCTCCGCGTCGCCACCACACGATGCGATTCCTCCCAGGCATAAACGCCTGGGGTTCCTCGCAAGAATCTCGCTGAACATCTACCACGACTACAACCCGACGCCGGGCTGCGGCGGGTTTTCGCTGGGCGTCACCCTGCACAACGTTCGCAACCAGCCGGGCTACACAGCCGGCCTGGGGAGCACCGACAACTCGTTCACGGCCTTCGCCGACACCGCCCGCACCTTCGGCTGCCTGCGCCCCGACGGCACCTTCGACCACAGCACCAGCTTTGTGGTCCGCACCGAGCAACAGGAACTGCTGCCGGTGTACTACGAAACCGACGCCAACTGGGTCCTCAGCGAGCTCCGCAAGTACCCCACCTGGGACGTGGGCCCGTACTTCTACATGAACTTCCCGGCCGTCACGGTGAACTGCCCCACGGGCATGACCCCGGCCCAGTACGGCCTCAAGGTCACCGACGTCAACATCACCATCGCCGACGACAACGTCTTCGGCCACACGACGTGGAGCACACCGGGCCCGTTCTACGGCTGACCGACCCGCGTCCCCGTCGCACAGCAGGCAAGGGCCGGCGTGGCAGGCCCCCGCACAGCAGGCAAACCGCAGGCCTGGCAGGCGTGGCCAGTGGCCCCAGGACCAGATCTCCTGGGGCCACCTGCACCTGCACATACACCCGCACCCGCACCCGCACATACCGTCCGCCGACCGGTCACCAGGTACCGCCGGTGACGAGGTCCTCCGCGCGGTCCCCGTCCGGAAGCATCGAACGCAGCCTCAGGCGTCGCGGTCAGGTGAGGTCGGAGAGATCCTCTGGGGTGAGCACGATGGACCCGGCAGCGGTGTTCTCCTCCAGGTGGGCGAGGGAGCCGGTGCCGGGGATGGCCAGAGTGACGGGAGAGGAGGCGAGCAGCCAGGCCAGGGCGATCTGAGGGACCGTGGCGCCGTGTCGTTCCGCAACCTTGGCGATGCGGTCACCGGTGACGTCGCTCAGGCCGCCGCCCAGCGGGAAGAACGGCACATAGGCGATGCCGGCCTCCTGGCAGGCGGCCAGGACGTCCGTGTCATCGCGCTTGGCGGCGTGGAAGTGGTTCTGGACGGCGTCGACAGGGGCGATCGCGCGGGCCTCGGCGAGGTGACCGGCATCGACGTTACTCAGACCGAGGTGGCTGATCAGGCCCTCCTCACGCATCGCGGCCAGTGCCTCGAAGCGTTCGGCGACGGATTCCCCGTTCGGCGGCGGCTCCGCGCCCCCGATACGCAGATAGACCAGATCGAGGCTGTCCACACCGAGGGTTTCCAGGTTCTCCTCGACCAGCGGACGCAGTACCGCGGGATCGGTGCCCGCGGCCAGGCCACCGTCGGGGGTGCGGACCGGGCCGACCTTGGTGGCGATGACCAGGCCGGCCGGGTAGGGGTGAAGGGCCTCGCGGATCAGGGTGTTGGCCCGTACAGTGCCGTCGCCGCTGGCGTAGAAGGCGGCGGTGTCGATGTGGTCGACGCCGAGTTCCACGGCTCGGCGCAGCACGGCACGACCGGTCTCGGGGTCGCGGGCCGGCCCGTGGAAGCTGTTCGTGGGCAGACGCATGGCCCCGAAGCCGATCCGGTTGATCAGAAGGTCGCCACCAAGGCGGAAGTCGTTGCTCATGAACCCAGCCTGGGCGGTGGCGCTTCGGACGGCGAGCCCGTGGCATCTTGCTGCCATCGGGCAGAATGGGGGCGTGGCAGAGATCGTGACGATCCGCGGCGACCTGGAGTTCCTCGCTCGCACCGAGCATCTGTTCTCCTCGGTCCGTGAGGAGTTCGTCTGTGCCGCCCGCGACCTCGACACCTGGCCTCGCCCCGAGGCGCGGCAAGCCGCCCGCGTCCGGGTGAGGAACAGCGGCACACCACAGACCCGCAAGCTGCTCAGCCCGGCTTCGCTGGCCGACGAGAGCAGCCGCGCACACCTGAGCGAGCTCGTCGACGAGGGTGCCCGGGTGCGGATCGCCGCCACCCCTCTCCCGCACGAGACGATCATCATCGACCGCCGGTACGCGATTCTCGCCGGCGTGGACGCCCCCGGCGACCGTGAGTACACGGTGACCACCGCCCCCGCCCTGGTCGGCGGGGTGTACGCACTGTTCGAAGCCGCCTGGGAGACGGCCACCGACCTCAAGGCATTCCTCCGCGGCGAGCAGCCCCAGCTCGACACCGAGAGCCGTACGGTCCTGCACGCGCTGGGCTCGGGCGCCACCGACGAGACAGCCGCCCGAGAACTCGGCATGTCCCTGCGAACCTACCGCCGCCGAGTCGCCGAACTCCTCAACACCCTCGACGCGGGTTCCCGCTTCCAGGCAGGCGTACGCGCGGGCGAGCTCGGCCTCAGCGGCTGAGAAACCCGTCGGGCCACGTCCCTGCGCGCCCTCGGCGAGGTGTCACTCGTGGCCGACTGGCCGACTGGCCGACGCACGCGCCGGCGAGCCGCGTGCAGACGGTGCCCGAGCCCGAGCCCGAGCTCGCGTGACGCAAGACGGCGCGTCGGCGAACCGCCGTCCACAGCCGATGTGTCGCTGTGTCACAGCAGTGCCACGGCGGTGTTCTGAAGGGAAGACGGGTGTGGCCCAAGTGCTCTGGGACGCCTCATAGTCAACACAGAGCGGGAAACCGGCGGAAGCGCCGTGGGTCCCCACCACGTGCCCTCGGAAGGAACCTCCCCTGATGAACCGCCACCTGCGCAAGGCCGTCCTCGCCACCGCCGCGATCACCGCCGGGCTGCTGCTGACGGCGTGCCAGAGCGGCACGGTCGACAGCTCGTCCCGCAAGAGCGGAACGGGCGAGAAGGCGGCCGCGCAGAAGGCGTCGGACTCCAAGGACTCCAAGCACTCCAAGCACTCGAAGGGCGTCAGCGGCTCGTTCGAGAACGGCAAGGTCACCTATCTCGCCCCGGGCAAGTACATCGTGTCCGTGCCGGGCAGGGATGACCAGCAGTTCTGGGTCGCCGACGACACCGAGGTCTACGGCGTCGGCACGATATGCGGCGAGGCGGGGTCCAAGGTGGACGCACCGTGCACGCTGGATCAGCTGGAGGCGGCCACGAAGAAGGAGGCCGTGAACGCCGACGTGAAGATGAAGAACGGTATCGCGACCCTGGTGACCGAGCGGCGCGCCGCTCAGCAGGACGCTGGCTCCGGCACCAGCGGCTCGGGCTCCGGCACCAGCGGCTCCGGCACCGGCACCGGCACCGGCACCCGCGAGACCGTCATCGAGGGCATCAACAAGGGCAAGGGTGTCAGCGGAACCTGGTTCGGCAACGTCTCCTACCTGGCGCCGGGCAAGTACACGGTCTCCGGCACGAAGGGTGTCGAGCAGCAGTTCCTCGTCGCCGAGGACACCAAGATCATGGGCTACGACGACATCTGCGATGCCGTGAACACGGGTGCGGGCGGCGAGGGCGGCACCAAGTGCACCGAGGCCGAACTGGAGACGGCCGCCAAGAAGGGCTTCTCCGCCGAGGTTGTGATCAGCAACGGCATTGCGACCACCATCACCGACGACCACTGAGCCACAGGCCGGCCCACCCGCGCCACGCTGGACGCCGGCGTGGCGCGGGTGGGCGGGGGCGACGAGGAGGCCGGCACAACGGAGCCGACGCCGACGACGAGGTCACCACTGCCCGGGCACCCCAGTTCGAGGTCGGCTGACCTCTGCGCCGACGAGGGCGGGATGATGGCCGCCATGCGCATCCGCATCGACGCCGTCGACCTGCCCGGCCTCACCCGCCCCGCCCCTGCCGACGGAAAGGCCCCCGCGTACGGCAACATCCACGTCGCCGTGCAACGCCGCGACCGCCCGGCCGAACTTCTCGATCCACAGCCCGGCGATGCAGCGTCCGCGACATGGACCCTGGAGTGCACGACGAGCGCCTCGCCGACCGGCACCGAGGTCACAGGCCCCTACGTGCAGGACCGCCTGGGCCGACGGTTCATCTACCTGTCGTGGGGCACCGTCGACGAGGCGGGCACCTTTACGATGTTCCGCCGCGCCAAGCTCATGCTCGACGTCATCCCCGCCGACGTACTCGCCGCCGCCGCACGCGACGGACTGCTGGTCGGACGCCTCGGCCTCACCGACGAGCAGGGCGGGCCCCTGTGCACACGAGTCCAGCCCCCGCACATCACCTGGACCGCCGCCCACGCCGACTGAGCACCGTTACCCGTGAACGTTGATGTCACCCGCTGATGTCAAAGGCCCCGCTCGGCGAACCGGCGGGGCCTTTGACCTGTGTGGGGAGTGTCATGAATTAGGTGGGAACTTCACCGGAAGGGACACCTGATGACGATCCAGAAGACTCACTCTCCCGAGACGGTGGGCGGCGTGTCGCTTGCCGCCGGCGGGGCGGCCGCGGACGGTGCGGACATGAGGAGAACGCAGGAGTCCGTGGACGGGCTGAGCC
>NZ_JARXYX010000063.1 GCF_029893585.1 Streptomyces sp. LBL | reverse complement strand
ATCCAGCGACTTGAGGCCCTTCCGAACCCGGGCTGACCAGCCACAACAGCCCATCCCCTCACCAGCAGCACTGACACCGGAACCGTGGAAACCGGTGTCCACCCGGCACGACAGCCGGGCTGCCGCCCTGCCCACAATCCACGCGGCAAGCCGAAACGGCCCACCGGAAGAACCGACGGACCGTCACGAAAGATCGAGGCTAGCAAGGATCCCGTGAACGACCACGGGCGATATTTCGTCCCACCAACGTCCCGCGCATGCCGGGAAGTTGAAGTAAGGTCAAGATCTTCTGCGGCAAGTTGTGACCATACAAAGGATTTTCCATGGGTTCGCTGGGCGATTTCTCACTGGAAGCGGAACGTGTCGAGGCGAATACGCTGAGCACGCTCCTGTGTGGGGTCGAGGAGGCATACCAGGCTTCGCATCGTGCAATGGTGGTGGAGCTGCCAGGCGGTACGGTCGTGACATCCGTCGACGGTGAATCGTCGGGCTTTTGGAATCGCGTCATCGGCCTGGGGGTGCTCGGTACTGTCACCGCGGCGTCGGTGAGCGATGCCATCACGGTGCTTCGAGAACACGGGACCGGTGGTGTGGTGCATGTGATCGCCGGGCAACGACCCGACGACTGGGACGCGATATCCGCCGCGCACGATCTGCGGCTGAGTTCGTCTTGGTACAAGCTGGGATGCGAAGTTGACTCCGTGGCGCACTGCGACTCCGAGCTGCAGGTCCGGGCCATCGAAACTCAGGAAATCGACCTCGCGGTTACGGTGCTGAGTCGGGGTTTCTCCTGGCCCGTCGAGGAGTTGCACGCAATCTACGGATCGGCCTTGCGCTGCAGGAATCTGACCGGTTACGGCGCGTGGGACGGTGATGAGATGGTGGCGGCAGCAGCGCTTCGCGTCGACGGGGCCGTGGGCCACCTGTACGGAGCAGCGACCCTCCCCGCCCACCGCGGCCGGGGTGCGCAAAGTGCACTGCTGGCGCTTCGCGCTCAGGCGGCGAAAGCCGCTGGGTGCCGACGGCTGATCAGCGAAACCTGGATACCCGGTGAGGGCAACCACAATTCATCGCTGAACAACATGCGGAACTCCGGGCTTGAGGTCTTGCACGTTCGCGAGAACTGGCGACTGTGAAAAGCCGCATCTTACTTCGCGAAGAATTTCCGGCAGCAAGCAAGTACGCGTTCTCCGAGGTGGGCGACAAAACGGCACCGCGATCGGAACAGATCGCGGTGCCGTCCCTTGCCTGATCAGCCGCTCAACTGCCCGTCCTTGATGGCCGAGACGAGGGAGGCCCAGCCGGTGGCCGGGAACACGAGGACCGGGCCGTGGGGAACCTTGCTGTCCCGTACCGGGACGACGGCGGCGAAGTCGTCGGAGACCTCGACGCACTGACCACCATCCGAGTTGCTGTAGCTACTCCTGCGCCAGGAAACGGCGCTCAGGTCGATGGTTCGCATGGCACTTCCTCCAGCACACGCAGGATGTACTTCCGCGACTCGTCCGGGGGCAGGGCCAAGTCGCGCACCGCATCGTACATTTGCTGAAGATTCTCGACCTGGCTAGCCGTCTCGATGAGATCGCCCCGACTCGCGCTCTCCACATAGGCAACGGTTCGACCGCCCGGCACCCGCAGGAACATCACGTCGGTATGCGAAAGGCTGTGCGGTCCTGCGCTGTGCGGAAGCACCTGAACCGCCACCATCGGTCGCTCGGACATCTCGATCAAGTACGCCAACTGCTCACGCCAGGCCACAGCGTCCCTCAGCGGAGTACGTAGCACCGTCTCTGAAAGGATCGTACGGAAGTGCGGTGCGTCCTCTCCTTCCAACAAGTCGCGGCGACTCAACCGGGCCTTGACCTGCTGCTCAAGTTCCTTCCCCTTGAGTCGCCCCGCCGCCAGGACCTCCCTCGCGTACCCCGGCGTCTGGAGAACTCCGGGAGGCACACCCACCGCGAAGTGCCACAGGCTCACCGCCTCCGACTCCAGTGCCATGTACCTCCGGTACCGCTCGCGGAACTGTGTATGGTCCCCGGCGGCCACCTCCCACAGCGCCAGCAGCAGCCCCGGCGTCCCGTAGTGCGTGTCGAGGGCCTGGACGACCTCCGGGCTCCCCAGCGTCTCGCCCTTCTCCATCTTCCCGAACAGCGACCAGTCCCAGCCCAGCCGTTCGCCGAGCGCTCGTAAGCTCGTCCCGCTCCCGGCCCTCAGGGTCCGCAACTCCTCGGCGAACCGCTGACGGGGTTCCTGGCTTCGGCCGGTGATGACGCGTCGCTGCGGCATACCGCTCCCTCCGGAATGTTCGCGTGAGCGATGTGGGACATGTGAGATATGTGGGACATGTGGAACGTGTGGAACCACCTCCGTGCGACGGGGAAGCACCACCCCGTCCACAAGCCGGTCGTCCACGTCCGGCCGCATCCTCGTAACGGTCGGACTACACAGCGTAATTCACGCAGCGCAGCCTGGTTATGGACTCGGCGGAACCGCACCACCACCCGCCTGGCCAACCGCACAGACGAGGACCCACATGACCCCCACACCTCACACCCCCAAGATCCAGGAAGCCCTCGACGCCCGCGACGCCCTCGCCACCGCCCTCACCCAGGCCGGCATCCAGCTCCCCGCGATGGACATCCGCACCCCCTGGGCCGGCGACCGCAAGGCCGACGCCCAGTACGCGCTCGTCCACCTCGGTGTGTGCTCGGCGCCCGTCGCCCACCTGCTCGCTGACGTGATCACGAAGGGGATCGCCAGATGACGGAGGACGCCGACGGGATTCCCACCGTCCCCACCGTCGGCGAGGCCGTTCACGACGGTGCCCGCGACCGCGTCGGACGAGTGATGGGCCACGAGGGCCCGTACCTCCAGCTCCGCCCGCTCGCCGGTGGCCGTGAATGGGACGCCGAACCCGACCACCTCCGCCCCCTCACCCAGGACGAGCTGCTGAGCGCCCTCGTCGCCGAAGCGAACGCCCGCAGCAGGCAGCCCAGATGACGGCACCACTCCTCGGCGTGGGGTTGGGGGTGAGTGGCACGTAGCTCGCGGTCGGCGGGTCGGCGCTCAGCGCCCCCGCCCCACCACCCCCCGCACCCACCGGTACACCAACTCCGGCCGCCCCACCGATCCGTACACCGGGGCACGTTCCGCTCGCCCCGCCTCCACCAGGTGTTCCAGATAGCGGCGGGCCGTGATCCGGGAGATGCCCACCGCCTCCGCGATCCGGGTCGCCGGCAGGCCCTCCTCCGCCTCCCGGAGGGCGCCCGTGACGCGCTCCAGCGTCGGTCCGCTCAAGCCCTTCGGCAGTGCCGCGGGGCCCGGTGCCCGCAGGGTCGCCAGGGCTCTGTCGACCTCGTCCTGCCCGCTCGCCTCGCCCGCCGCCGCGTGGAACTGGGCGTATCTGACCAGCCGGTCGCGCAGGGTCGCGAAGGTGAACGGCTTCAGTACGTACTGGACGACGCCCAGCGAGACCCCTTCCCGTACCACCGTCAGATCCCGCGCCGACGTCACCGCTATGACGTCCGCCTGATGCCCGGCCGCGCGCAGCGAGCGCGCCAGTTGCAGGCCGTGCACGTCGGGCAGATGCAGGTCCAGGAGCAACAGGTCCACCGCCGTACGTTCCAGCGCCCGCCGTGCCTCCGCGCCGGTGTGCGCCTTGCCGACGGCCGTGAAGCCGGGGACACGGTTGACGTACATGACGTGGGCGTCGGCGGCGACCGGGTCGTCCTCCACCACCAGGACCCGGATGAGGGGCTGCTGCTCGGTCGTCGTCATGCGTCGCCTCCAGAAACCGGGCCTGCCGGAACAGCGCTCACGGCCGCCCGCTCGCCGCCGCCCCCGTCCCCCAACGGCAGCCGTACCTCGAACTCTGCCCCGCCTCCGGCGGCCTCCGCCACCGTCAGGGAGCCCTCGTGCCGGTTCACCGCCTGCCGTACGAGGGCCAGGCCGAGCCCCCGTCCGCCCGGTCCCGCCGGTTTCGTCGAGAAGCCCCGCTGGAACACCGACTCGGCGTGGGCCGGGTCCACGCCCGTTCCCGTGTCCGAGACGCGCAGGACCAGCTCGCCGCGTTCCGTGTACGCGGTGACCGTCACCCGGGCCGGCACACTGCCCTGCGCCGCGTCCACCGCGTTGTCGATCAGGTTGCCGAGGATCGTCACCAGGTCACGGGAGGACAGCGACTCCGGCAGCAGCCCGTCGTCCAGGCGGCTGTCGTCCGAGACCACCAGTTCCACGCCCCGCTCGTTCGCCTGCGCGGTCTTGCCCAGCAGCAGGGCGGCCAGTACCGGTTCGCTCACCGCCGCCACCACCTGGTCGGTGAGCGCCTGGGCCAGTTCGAGTTCGGCTGTCGCGAAGTCCACCGCCTCCTCCGCGCGGCCCAGCTCGATCAGCGAGACCACCGTGTGCAGCCGGTTCGCCGCCTCGTGCGCCTGGGAGCGCAGTGCCTGCGTGAAGCCGCGTTCGGAGTCCAACTCGCCCATCAGGGACTGGAGTTCGGTGACGTCTCGCAGGGTGACCACGGTGCCACGGCGCTCGCCGCCCGACACCGGTGAGGTGTTCACCACCAGCACCCGGTCCGCCGTCAGATGCACCTCGTCCACCCGCGGCTCCGACGCCAGCAGCGCCCCCGTCAGCGGCGCCGGCAGCCCCAGATCCGCCACCGACGTGCCGACGACGCCCTCCTCGGAGGAGACCCCCAGCAGTTCCCGGCCGCCGTCGTTGATCAGCGCCACCCGGTACTGCCCATCCAGCATCAGCAACCCCTCCCGCACCGCGTGCAGGGCGGCCTGGTGGTAGTCGTGCATCCGGCTGAGCTCGGTCGCGTTCATGCCGTGGGTGGTGCGGCGGAGGCGGGCGTTGGTGACGTACGTGCCGACCGCGCCGAGCGCGAGTGCGCCGGTCGCGACGCCGAGCAGGGCCGTGAGCTGGTCCTGGACCCGCTTGGTGATCTCCTCGACCCTGATGCCGGCGCTGACCAGGCCCACGACCCGGCCGCCGTCCTCGACCGGGGTGACCGTGCGGACGGACGGGCCGAGCGTGCCCGTGTACGTCTCGGTGAAGGTCTGGCCCTCCAGCGCGCCGCCGATGTGACCGCGGAAGGTCTGGCCGATCTGGTCCTTCTCGGGGTGGGTCCAGCGGATGCGCCGGGGGTTCATGATCGTGATGAAGTCGACCTCGGTGTCGCGCGTCACCCGCAGCGCGTACGGCTGGAGCTCGGCCGTCGGGTTCGGGGTGCGGATCGCCGCGAGTACCGACGGTGAGTCGGCCACCGAGCGGGCCACCGCCGTGGCCTGGCGGGTGGCCGCGTCCTCGGCCTGGCTGCGGTTGCTGACGTAGGTGAACAGCGCGTATCCGGTCACCACGACCGCTATCAGCACGGCCTGCATGGCGAAGAGCTGACCGGCCAGGCTGCGGGGTGTGGAGACACGGGGGACGCGCATGCCGTCAGTCTGCCTCTTGGCTGATTGTGAACTAAATGAACGGAAGGGTGACCGCCCTCACACGACGGGAGATAGTCACCGCATCCCCCATGCAGAACTGCAGTACAGACCGCAGTACAGAACTGCAGTACAGACCGCAGTACAGACCGCAGTACAGAACCCCACCCCATCCCCCGGACGTGAGCCGCACGCCGGTGATGCCGACGACGTCGTCAAGGAGGGCTCCGTGACCAGCGCAGCCGATACGGCACCTGCCGCACCCAAAGCCAAGCGAGACCGCACCCACTATCTCTACATCGCGGTGATCGTCGCGGTCGCCATCGGCATCACCGTCGGTCTGGTCGCCCCGGACTTCGCCGTCGAGCTGAAGCCGATCGGCACCGGGTTCGTGAACCTGATCAAGATGATGATCTCGCCGATCATCTTCTGCACCATCGTGCTGGGCATCGGCTCGGTGCGGAAGGCCGCGAAGGTCGGCGCGGTCGGTGGTATCGCGCTGCTGTACTTCACGATCATGTCGCTGGTCGCCCTGGCCATCGGTCTGGTCGTCGGCAACATCCTGGAGCCCGGTACGGGCCTCGCGGTGACCGACGCGATCAAGGACGCCGGGCATGCGCAGGTCGACGCGGAGGCCAAGAACACCACCGAGTTCCTGCTCGGCATCATCCCGATGACGATCGTCTCCGCCTTCACCGAGGGCGAAGTGCTGCAGACCCTGCTGATCGCGCTGCTCGCCGGGTTCGCGCTGCAGGCCATGGGCCCGGCCGGAGCACCGGTCCTGCGCGGTGTCGAGCACATCCAGCGGCTCGTCTTCCGCATCCTCGCCATGGTGATGTGGGCCGCCCCGGTCGGCGCCTTCGGTGCCATGGCCGCGGTGGTCGGTTCCGCCGGCGTCGACGCGCTCAAGAGCCTCGCCGTGCTGATGCTCGGCTTCTACGTCACCTGTTTCCTCTTCGTCTTCATCGTGCTCGGCACGCTGCTGCGGGTGATCGCGGGCCTGAACATCCTCACGCTCTTCAAGTACCTGGGCCGTGAGTTCCTGCTGATCCTGTCGACCTCGTCGTCGGAGTCCGCGCTGCCGCGGCTCATCGCGAAGATGGAGCACCTGGGCGTCAGCAAGCCGGTGGTCGGCATCACCGTTCCGACCGGCTACTCGTTCAACCTCGACGGCACCATGATCTACATGACCATGGCGTCCCTGTTCATCGCCGACGCCATGGGTACGCCGATGTCGCTCGGCGAGCAGATCCCGCTGCTGCTCTTCCTGTTCGTCGCCTCCAAGGGCGCGGCCGGCGTGACCGGCGCGGGTATGGCCACGCTGGCGGGCGGTCTCCAGTCGCACAAGCCCGCGCTGGTCGACGGCATCGGTCTCATCGTCGGCATCGACCGCTTCATGAGCGAGGCGCGCGCCCTGACCAACTTCGCGGGCAACGCCGTCGCCACGGTCCTGATCGGAACCTGGACCAAGGAGATCGACCGCGAGCGCGTCGACCAGGTGCTCGCCGGCCAGATCCCCTTCGATGAGAAGACCCTCCTCGACGACGGCACCGACGACGACCAGGGCACCCACGCCGAGCTCCCCGAACAGGGCGGCGAGAAGGAACTGGCCAAGGCCTGACGGCCCCAGGCTCACTGGTCAGGCCCCGCGCCTGACCGGCAGGCCGGCCCCCCGCCTGACCGGCCCCCCGCCTGACCGGCCCCCCTCCCGGCAGGCCCCCGCGCCTGACCGGCCCCCCCCTCCCGGCAGGCGCCCCCGCCGGGACGGGCCCGGAGTCTGAACCCGAGCCCGTCCCGTCGACGCCGGGCGGCTGAGTACTCCCCCGTAGCTCAGCCGCCCGGTCGACTTCTTTCTCCGCTTCTCCCTCCGCTTCTCCCTCCAGTTCTCTCCGCCCGGCTTCGCCACCAGTTCGGCGGGAGAATGTGCTGGTCGGCGCGCGTTGACCCACCGAACTCTTACCTGGCCGATCTAGCCTGCCGTACCGGAGCGACCGGTACGGCAGTCTCATGCGGAGGCACACGGGGTGAAGATCGACTGGGACCGGCGGACCTGTGCCCGGCGCGGGCACGTGACGTACGCGCCGGACGAAACCCTGCTGCGGGAGCGGCTGCACGCCGAGACCGCCCTCGGTACGGCCTGGCGCTGTCTGCGCTGCGGCGACTTCGCCCTCGGCGACCCGTACGGCTCCGGACCGGCCGCCCGGGCCCCGCTCGTCCCCCGCGGCAAGGTGCTGCGCGATCTGTTCATCCTGCGCTTCCTGGCGGTCGAGCGGGCCGTGCGCGGGGTGTTCATCGTGCTGGTCGCGGTGGCGGTGTGGAAGTTCAGCAACTCCCGGGGCGCGGTCCGCCGGCTCTTCGACGAGTACCTGGACGTCTTCCGGCCCGTCTTCCGGCACTTCCACTACGACCTCGACCACTCGCCGGTCGTCGGCACCCTCCAGAAGACGTTCGGCTACCGGCACTCCACCCTGACGCTGGTGGCGGTCCTGCTGCTGGCCTACGCGCTGGTCGAGCTCGTGGAGGCGGTCGGCCTCTGGTACGCCAAGCGCTGGGCGGAGTACCTGACCGTCGTCGCCACCGCCGCGTTCCTCCCTCTGGAGGTCTACGAACTCACCGAGCACATCAGCTGGTTGAAGATCGCCACGCTGGTGCTGAACATCCTCGCCGTCGTCTACATCGCCCTCGCCAAGCGGCTGTTCGGGCTGCGGGGCGGACGCGGGGCGTTCGAGGAGGAGCGGCAGAGCGCCTCGCTGCTGGAGGTGCAGGAGTCGGCAGGGGCGCGGTCCGATCCCCAGGCGTAGCGCGCGGCACGACGCCGCAGCGCGGTCGACGGCCGGCCGGTCGTCTTCTGGCGGCCGGGCTGCACGTACTGTCTGTGACTGCGCATCCGGTTGGGCCGTAGCGCCCATCGGTTGCACTGGGTCGACATCTGGCGAGACCCGGCTGGAGCGGCAGCGGTGAGAGCGGCCAACGCGGGCGATGAGACCGTGCCGACTGTCTTCGTGGTGGGCCGGCCGCACGTCAACCCTCATCCTGAATGGGTGCGCGAACAGCTCTCCCTTTGACCGTGTTGCCTTGACGTCGGCGTCAAGGATTACCTTCGGACGCATGCGCATCGGCGAGCTGGCCGCACGGACCGGGACCACGACCCGGACGCTGCGGTACTACGAGTCACGGGGGCTGCTGCCCGCACGGCGGAACGGCAACGGCTACCGCACCTACGACGAGGGCGATCTGAAGCTCCTGCGGCAGATCAGGACGCTGCAGGACTTCGGGTTCGACCTGGAGGAGACGCGGCCGTTCGTGGAGTGTCTGCGGGCCGGGCACCCGGAAGGGGACAGGTGTCCCGCCTCGCTCGCGGTCTACCGGCGCAAGCTGGACGAACTGGACGCGCTGATCGGCGAGTTGCAGTCCGTGCGCGCCCAGGTCGGGGCGCAGTTGGTGCGGGCCGAGCGGGCACGGGACGAGCTGGCTTCCGAGGCGGAGGCTCCGGGGAGTCCGGAGCCGGTGTGTGAGCTGGGAGGGAACCTCAGGTGATCAGAGCGGCGGGTGTGGACGAGGTGACGGACGCGGACTTCGAGGCGGAGGTGATCGGTTCGGAACGGCCGGTGCTGGTGGAGTTCACCGCCGACTGGTGTCCGCCGTGCCGGCAGATGGGACCGGTGCTCAGCGCCCTCGCCGCCGAGGAGGGCGAGCGGCTGAAGGTGGTCCAGCTGAACGTGGACACCAACCCGGAGACCACGAACGCGTACAAGGTGCTGTCGATGCCGACCTTCATGGTCTTCCGGGCAGGTGAGCCGGTGAAGGCGATGGTGGGGGCGCGGGCGAAGCGACGGTTGCTGGAGGAGTTGGACGAGGTGCTCTGAGGCGGTCTCCTCCGAGTCCCGTGCGCTGAGCCGGACAAGAACCCCCGGACACCCCTGGGTACCGCCGGACACCCCCGGATACGAAGAAATCCCCCGAGCAATTGCGCTCGGGGGATTTCCTTGCGTATATTTAATGGTTCGCGACTTCGCGGGAATTGAGTCGCAAAGAAGTTCACTGAACACAGTATATCCGGCCGGGAGCGGAATTGTCAAACACCGACTTTCCAGATCGTGAATTGACGCGCGAGCAGGAATTCATCGACGGGCTGTACACGCGCGTGGACGCGCTGCGCGGCGACACCGAGGCCTCCGTCACGGACGCGCTCGCCCAGGGCAACACGCCCCAGCAGGCCCGCCTGGAACGGGACATCCTGGTCGTCGAGCGATCGGGGCTGCTGGCCGCGCTGAACGCGGTCGACGGGGCGCTCTGCTTCGGCCGGCTCGATCTCACCTCGGGTGTCACCCACCACATCGGCCGTATCGGTCTGCGCACCGAGGACGCCGAGCGCACCCCGATCCTCATCGACTGGCGGGCCGAGGTCGCCCGCCCCTTCTACCTGGCCACCGGCCACACCCCGATGGGCCTGCGCCGCCGTCGGCACATCACCACCGAGGGCCGCCGGGTGACCGCCCTGCACGACGAGATCCTCGACCTCGGCGACGCCACCCGCACCGGTCATGAGGACCCGAGCGGTGACGCCGTCCTGCTCGCCGCCCTCGACTCCGCGCGCACTGGCCGGATGAACGACATCGTGCAGACCATCCAGGCCGAGCAGGACGAGATCATCCGCGCCCCGCACCGAGGGGTGCTGGTGGTCGAGGGCGGTCCCGGCACCGGCAAGACGGCGGTCGCCCTGCACCGGGCCGCCTATCTCCTCTACGAGCACCGGGAACTGCTCGCCAAGCGGGCCGTTCTGATCGTCGGCCCCAATCCCGCCTTCCTCGGCTACATCGGCGAGGTGCTGCCCTCCCTGGGCGAGACCGGCGTCCTGCTGGCGACGGTCGGCGAACTCTTCCCCGGCGTGAAGGCGACGGCCACCGACACCCCGGAGGCGGCTGCCGTGAAGGGCCGCGCCGACATGGCCGACGTCCTCGCCGCCGTCGTACGAGACTGGCAGTCGCTGCCCGACCCGGTGATCGCGATCGAGCACGACCGCGAGATCCTCATGCTGGACGACGACCTGGTCAAGGTCGCCCGCGAGCGGACCCGGGACGCGGGGCTTGCGCACAACGTGGCCCGCGAGCACTTCGAGGGGCACATCCTCAACACGCTCACCGACATGGTCGCCGAGCGCATCGGCACCGACCCCTACGACGGCTCCAACCTGCTCGACCCGAGCGACATCACGCAGATCCGCGACGAGCTCGCCGAGAACCCCGAAGTCTGGTCGGCCATCGACCAGTTGTGGCCGAGGGTGACTCCGCGGCGGCTGGTCGCCGACTTCCTCGCCGCACCCGAGGCCCATCTCGGCGCCGAGGACGCGACCGCCGTCCGGCGCCCGGTGACGCGGGCGTGGACCGTGGCGGACGTACCGCTGCTCGACGAGGCGGCCGAACTGCTGGGTGAGGACGACCGGGTGGCGCGGTTCCGTGCCGAGCGGGAGCGGGAGAACCAGGTCGCGTACGCGCAGGGCGTGCTGGACGTGTCGTACGCCTCCCGGACGTACGAGTTCGACGACAAGGAGGAGGAGGACTCCGAGGTCCTGTCCGCGCACGACATCATCGACGCCGAACGGTTCGCCGAACGCCACGAGGAGGACGACCACCGCAGCGCCGCCGAGCGCGCGGCGGCCGACCGCACCTGGGCGTTCGGGCACATCATCGTCGACGAGGCGCAGGAACTGTCCCCGATGGCCTGGCGGTTGCTCATGCGGCGCAGCCCGACCCGCTCCATGACCCTGGTCGGCGACCCGGCGCAGACCGCGGAGGCGGCGGGCGTCGGCTCCTGGTCGGAGATCCTCGCACCGTATGTCGAGGACCGCTGGGAGCACACCCGTCTCGGGGTCAACTACCGCACCCCGGCCGAGATCATGGACGTGGCGGCGGCCGTGGTGCGCGCCCGGCATCCCGGCTTCGAACCGCCGAGTTCGGTGCGGTCGACCGGGGTACGGCCCTGGGCGCGCGCCACCGACGACCTGCCCGGCGCCGTCGCCGAGGCGGTGGCGGAGCTGACCCCGGCCGAGGGCCGCCTCGCCGTCATCGCGCCGCGCGACCTGCACCGGAGGCTGGCGGCCCGCCTGGACGGCGTGACGGCGGGCGCCGAACCCGACCTGACCCACGCCGTCGTCCTCCTCGACCCGCGCCAGGCCAAGGGCCTGGAGTTCGACTCCGTGCTGGTGGTCGAGCCCAGCAGGTACGGCACGAGCGACCTGTACGTCGCCCTCACCAGGGCGACCCAACGCCTCGGCGTGCTGCACAGCGAGGCCCTTCCGGCCTCCCTGGCCGGGGCGTTCGCGGCCGTGGAAGAACAGCAGGGCGCTTGACCTGAGACGCCTGGTCCGGACACGTCCCTGAGAGCAGCGCCCTCAGGGACGTGTCCGGGCCGGCCCTCAAGGGAACGGGCAGGCAGGCCTACGCCGGGCGGAGCCAGACCGTCGCCAGAGGCGGCAGCGTCAGCTGGATGCTGGCCGCGCGGCCGTGCCAGCCCGTCGCTTCCGGCTTGACCGCGTCGGGGTTGGCGACGTCGCTGCCGCCGTACCTCGCCGCGTCCGTGTTGAGGGCCTCGTACCAGGCAGGGACGTCGTCGGGGACACCGAGCCGGTAGTCGTGGCGGACGACCGGGGCGAAGTTGGACACCGCCAGCAACGGGACGCCGTCCGCGTCGTAGCGCAGGAAGGCGAAGACGTTGTCCTCGGCCGCGTCGCCGGCCACCCACTGGAAACCGGACGGGTCGGTGTCCAGCTGCCACAGGGAAGGGGTGTGCCGGTAGACCCTGTTGAGGTCGCTGACCAGGTCACGCACGCCCCGATGGTCGGCCACCGCCCCGTACTCCGGGTCCAGCAGCCACCAGTCCGGGCCGCGGGCCTCGGACCACTCCGCGCCCTGCGCGAACTCCTGGCCCATGAAGAGGAGTTGCTTGCCGGGGTGGGCCCACATGAAGCCCAGGTAGGCGCGAAGTCCGGCGCGCTGCTGCCACCAGTCGCCCGGCATCTTCGACACCAGCGAGCCCTTGCCGTGCACGACCTCGTCGTGCGAGATCGGCAGCACGTAGTTCTCGCTGTAGGCGTACACCATCGAGAACGTCATCTCACCGTGGTGGTACTTGCGGTGGATCGGCTCGTGGCTCATGTAGTCGAGCGAGTCGTGCATCCAGCCCATGTTCCACTTCAGACCGAAGCCGAGACCGCCGAAGCCGCCCGGGCCCATGTGGTGGGTGGCGCGAGTGACGCCGTCCCAGGCCGTGGACTCCTCCGCGACCGTCACCACACCCGGCACCCGCCGGTACACGGTGGCGTTGATCTCCTGGAGGAACGCCACCGCGTCCAGGTTCTCCCGCCCGCCGTGCTCGTTCGGCGTCCACTGGCCCGGCTCGCGCGAGTAGTCGAGGTAGAGCATCGAGGCGACCGCGTCCACCCGCAGTCCGTCGATGTGGAACTCCTCGCACCAGTACACGGCGTTGGCGACCAGGAAGTTGCGCACCTCACGCCGGCCGTAGTCGAACTCCAGCGTGCCCCAGTCGGGATGGGCGGACCGCTGCGGGTCCTCGTGCTCGTACAGCGGGCGCCCGTCGAACTCCGCCAGCGCCCAGTCGTCGCGCGGGAAGTGCGCCGGCACCCAGTCCATCAGCACCCCGATCCCGGCCTGGTGCAGGGCGTCCACCAGGTACTTGAAGTCGTCGGGGGTGCCGAGGCGGGACGTCGGGGCGTAGAAACCGGTGACCTGGTAGCCCCAGGAGCCGCCGAAGGGGTGCTCCGCGACCGGCATCAGTTCGACATGGGTGAAGCCCAGTTCCCTGACGTACGCCGGAAGCTGTTCGGCCAGCTGACGATACGTCAGTCCCGGGCGCCAGGACGGGAGATGGATCTCGTACACCGAGAACGGGGCCTTGTGCGCGGGGGTGTCCGCGCGGCGGGCCAGCCATTCCTCGTCGCCCCACTCGTAGTGCGAGGCGTGCACGATCGACGACGTGGCGGGCGGGACCTCCGTACGGCGGGCCAGCGGGTCGGCCCGCAGGGTCTTCGAGCCGTCGGGGCGGGTGATCTCGAACTTGTACGACTCACCCTCGCCGATACCGGGCACGAACAGCTCCCAGACACCGGTGCCGCCGAGCGAGCGCATCGAGAACGCCGATCCGTCCCAGAAGTTGAAGGCGCCGGCCACCCGCACGCCCCGCGCGTTCGGCGCCCACACCGTGAACCGGGTCCCGGTCACGCCCTGGTGGGTCATCGGCTGCGCCCCGAGCGCCCGCCACAGCTCCTCGTGCCGGCCCTCGCCGAGCAGATGCAGATCGAGATCGCCCAGCGCCGGCAGGAAACGGTACGCGTCCTCGGTCTCCTGCGCTCCCCCCTCGTACGTCACGATCAGGCGGTACGCCGGAACGTCCGGCAGCGGCAGCAGACCCGAGAAGAACCCGTCCCCGTCGTCGTGCAGCTCCCCCCGTACGTCACCGGCGAGTACCGTCACGGACCGCGCGTACGGCCTGAAGGCACGGAAGGCGACCCCGCCCGCCACCGGGTGGGCGCCGAGCACGCCGTGCGGTGCGTGGTGGGTCCCGGCGAGCAGCCGCTCGCGGTCACCGGCGTCCACGGCGGCGGAGACGGCTTCCTCGACGGGGAAGACGGCCTCCTCGACAGGGGAGACGGCTGCTCCGGCGGGGGGCACGGTTGCTCCGACGGGCGCGGGTGCCTCCGGCGGCGAAACGGGGGTCGGCTCGGGGAGCTTCCTGGCGGTGACTTTCTTCGCGGCGGCGGGGGTCTTCTTGGCGGTGACCTTCTTCGCGGCTGAGGGAGTCTTCGTCGCCGCGGCCTTCGTAGCCGCGGCCTTCGTAGCCGCGGTCTTCTTCACGGCGACGGTGGCCTTCTGCGCGGTGGCCTTCTGGGCGGTGGCCGTCTGCGAGGTCGCCTTTTTCACCGCGGTCTTCTCAGCGGCCTTCGTGGCGGCGGCAGTCCTGGTGGCGGCGGCTTTCGTGGCGGCGGCCTTGGTGACGGCAGTTGTGGTGGCGGCAGTCTTGGTGGTGGCGGCCTTCGTGGTGGTCTTCTTCGCGGCGGGCGCCGTCTTCCTGGCCGCCGCCTTCGCCGTTGCCTTCTTCGTCACCGTCTTCTTGGCAGCCGTCTCCTTAGCCGCCGCTTTCTTCGCCGTCGCCGTCTTCTTCGTCGTCTGGGCCGTTGTCTTCTCGGCCGCCGCCTTCTTCGGAGCCACCGCCTTCTCGACGGCCTTCTTCACACTCTTCTTGACGGCCTTCTTCGCGGCTGCCGTCGCAGCCGGCTTCTCGGTCGACTTCTCGGCCGTCGTCTTCGGATCCGAACCGCTGGACGGGGGGCGGGGGGTCACGGGCGGCGCCTCCTCGGCGAAGAACTCTGGTCGGTCAGATCAGGTCGGGGGTGACATAACGCTCTATCGCGGCCATCGGCACGGGCAGCCAGTCCGGGCGGTGCCGGGCCTCGTACACGACCTCGTAGATCGCCTTGTCGGTCTCACAGGCCCGCAGCAGCACCGGGTCGGTCCGCGGGTCCACGCCGCTGACCTCGGCGTATCCCGAGCAGTACGCGGCCCGGCAGGTCGCGGCCCAGCCCGGGGCCGGGGGGTCGGCGGAGAGGGCCGCGTAGTCGAAGGAGCGGAGCATCCCCGCGATGTCCCGGGCCGGCGGCTGCGGCATCCGGCGCTCGGCGAGAGGCTTCGACGGCTCACCCTCGAAGTCGATCAGCGACCACTGCCCGCCGGGCGAGCGCAGACACTGGCCGAGGTGCAGATCGCCGTGGACGCGCTGCGCGGTCCAGGTACGGCCCTCGGCGGCCAGGTCGGCGAGAGCGGTGAACGCGGAGCGCAGCCCGGGAGCGTACGGCCGGAGCGTGGGCACCGCCTGGGTGGCCGCCTCCAGGCGTTCGATCATGCCGTCCACCAGCTGCTGTAGCTGGGTGTGGCCGAAGGTGACGGTGGGCAGTGCGCGGGCGAGCGCCGTGTGCACCTCGGCCGTGGCCCGCCCCAGCGCCCGCGCCTGCGCACCGAAGTCCTCGCCCTTGGCCAACTCCCGCAGCGCCAGCTCCCAGCCGTCACTCACGCCCTGCATGAACGGCTGGAGCACGCCGAGGACATACGGCTCACCGGCCACCTCCGCCCGCAGCCACCCCGTCGGCGCGGGTACCCGGGGGCAGCCCTCGCGGGCCAGCGCCAGCGGCAGCTCCAGGTCGGGATTGACACCGGGTACGACCCGGCGCAACAGCTTGAGGATGAACGTATCTCCATAGACGACCGACGAGTTCGACTGCTCGGCGGTCATCAGGCGGGGCACCAGTCCCTCCCGGATCTCCTGGTGCGGGTCCCGTTCGAAGCGAAGCCCGCCGATGCGTGCCTGGGTGCGTACGGCTTCCAGGAGCAGTTCGGCGGGCCGGGTGTCGTGCAGGGCCTCGTACACCGTGTGTCCGGCCAGCGGGCCCTCGTCGACATGTCCGATCAGCGCGGGCGCGAGCCGGGGCGGCAGCGCCTCGCGCACGCCTATGAACAGCTGGTAGCAGTCGCCGGGGTGGGACGAGGCGCCCAGGGCGAGCGGCTGGTGGGCGCGTACCAGCAGGTGGTAGAGGCCGAGCTTGGCCGTGGGAGGCAGCAGCTCGGTGGCCGCCACCAGCGAGAACGCGGTGACCGGACGCCCCTTGCCCGCGAACCAGCGCTGCCGCGGCAGCCACTCCCGCAGCAGTGGATCAAGTGACGCCAGGAGGCCGGGGTCGGCGGGGCTGCCGGGGCTGGTGGGGCCGGCGGTGGCGGTACGGATGACGGCTTCCGACATGGCGTCGCGTCCTTTCCCCGGGTTGGGCGGGGTGTTACTGATGCGGTGCCCCGGGCAGGACGGGGGAAACGCCCCGCCCGGGTCCGACCGGTCTCGCGCGGCCCTACGCGGCGTCCTTGCGGAGCCGGAACCAGTAGAAGCCGTGGCCGCCGAGGGTCAGCAGATACGGCAGTTCACCGATGGCCGGGAAGCGGACCCCGCCGAACAGCTCCACCGGATGCCGCCCCTCGAACGCGCTGAGGTCCAGCTCCGTCGGCTGCGCGAACCGGGAGAAGTTGTTCACGCACAGCACGAGATCGTCCTCGTACTCCCGCAGGAACGCAATGACCGCCGGATTGGACGACGGCAGTTCCGTATACGAACCCAGCCCGAAGGCGTGGTTCTGTTTGCGGATCTCGATCATGCGGCGGGTCCAGTGCAGCAGCGAGGACGGCGACGCCATCGACGCCTCGACGTTCGTCACCTGGTAGCCGTAGACCGGGTCCATGATCGTGGGCAGGAACAGCCGCCCCGGATCGCTCGACGAGAACCCCGCGTTGCGGTCCGGGGTCCACTGCATCGGGGTGCGGACGGCGTCGCGGTCGCCGAGCCAGATGTTGTCGCCCATGCCGATCTCGTCGCCGTAGTAGAGGATCGGCGAGCCGGGCAGGGACAGCAGCAGGGCGGTGAACAGTTCGATCTGGTTGCGGTCGTTGTCGAGCAGGGGGGCGAGGCGCCGGCGGATGCCGATGTTGGCGCGCATGCGGGGGTCTTTGGCGTATTCCGCCCACATGTAGTCGCGTTCCTCGTCGGTGACCATTTCCAGGGTCAGCTCGTCGTGGTTGCGCAGGAAGATGCCCCACTGGCAGTTCGACGGGATCGCCGGGGTCTTGGCGAGGATCTCCGAGACGGGGTAGCGCGATTCCCGGCGTACCGCCATGAAGATCCTCGGCATGACCGGGAAATGAAAGGCCATGTGACATTCGTCACCGCCGGACCGGTAGTCGCCGAAGTAGTCGACGACGTCCTCCGGCCACTGGTTGGCCTCCGCCAGCAGCACCGTGTCCGGATAGGTGGCGTCGATCTCCTTGCGGACCCGCTTCAGGAACTCGTGGGTCGCCGGAAGGTTCTCGCAGTTGGTGCCCTCCTCCTGGTACAGGTACGGCACCGCGTCGAGCCGGAATCCGTCGATGCCCAGGTCCAGCCAGAATTTCAGCGCGGAGATGATCTCCTCCTGGACCGCCGGGTTCTCGTAGTTGAGGTCCGGCTGGTGGGAGAAGAAGCGGTGCCAGTAGTACTGCTTGCGGACGGGGTCGAAGGTCCAGTTGGACGCCTCGGTGTCGACGAAGATGATCCGCGCGTCCTGGTACTGCTTGTCGTCGTCCGCCCACACGTAGTAGTCGCCGTAGGGGCCGTCGGGGTCGGCGCGGGACTCCTGGAACCACGGATGCTGGTCGCTGGTGTGGTTCATGACGAAGTCGATGATCACGCGCATGCCGCGCTGATGGGCGGAGTCGACGAACTCCACGAAGTCGGCGAGGTCACCGAACTCCGGCAGGACGGCGGTGTAGTCCGAGACGTCGTAGCCACCGTCCCTGAGCGGGGACTTGAAGAACGGCGGCAGCCACAGACAGTCGACGCCCAGCCACTGCAGGTAGTCGAGTTTGGCGGTCAGACCCTTGAGGTCGCCCACGCCGTCGCCGTCGCTGTCCTGGAAGGAGCGGACCAGGACCTCGTAGAAGACGGCGCGTTTGAACCATGCCGGGTCCCGGTCTTTCGCGGGGGTGTCCTCGAACATGTCCGGGACGGGCTCGTTGACGATCATGTTGTGGGTGACCCTCCGATCTGCGGGGTGGACGGTCGCAGCGCGGTGCTGTGCCCGTCCGGAGACGCGACATCGGTGGCTTCCGCCGCGCGGCCCACGGACCCCCGGCCGACAGTAAGCACGTGTGCCCCGCCAGGCCGAAGACGCACATAATTGGCCCTGCCCCAGTGGTAGGTCTCACCGGTGAGCTCGTCGTGCACGGGCACCGACTCGTGCCATTCCAGGCCGAGTTGCGGCATGTCCAACGAGACCGTGGCCTCCTGGGTGTGGTGGGGGTCGAGGTTGGCGACCACCAGAACCGTGTTCGATCCGCTGCGCTTCGAGTACACGATCAACGCTTCCTGGTCCGCGTCGTGGAAGTGGAGAGCGCGCAACTGCCGCAGCGCCGGGTTCGCCCGCCGGATGGTGTTGAGGCGGGTGATGAGGGGGGCGATGCTGCGTCCCTCGCGTTCGGCTGTTTCCCAGTCGCGGGAGGTGAGCTGGTATTTCTCGGAGTCGAGGTACTCCTCGCTGCCGTCCCTGACGGGGGTGTTCTCGCACAGTTCGTAGCCGCTGTAGATGCCCCAGGCC
>NZ_JARXYX010000062.1 GCF_029893585.1 Streptomyces sp. LBL | reverse complement strand
CTGCCACCGACACACCCTGACAGCCACACGCTGCCCGGTACAGCACCCGGACGGCGCGTCACGACAGGGCGAACGTTGCCTGATGCGGCACTAGCAGACTATGAGGCGGAGCGGCTCGCGCCTGCGCAGACGCTCGTCCTGTCCGGGCAGGCGTTCACACGGTCGTTCGCACCCTCAGCATGAGCCAGATCGAACTCGATGATCTCCCCAGTGAGAACTGGGCATGAGCATTCGACCTTGCACGAGAGGGTCCGTCAACTTGCTGACGGACCCTCTCCCCGGACACTCACACGCTTCCCACCGCTACGGGACCCCGACGTGGTCTGAGTAGACCCCGTCGCCCGTCACCGTGGCCGATAGCGGTGCCGTCTGGTCAGTTGTGGTGACGGACGCGGCGACGGGCTGTGGGGCGGCCCGAACTCACCTCTGCGGTGTGGGGTTGGGACTCGGCTTCAGTGGCGTTCAGGCGTTGGTGTCGTCGTAGGCCAGATCGCTGCCGAGTTCGCGGGAGGCTTCGGCTTGTGCGAGGAGTTCCTGAGCCTTTGCCTTGACTCCTTCGATGGCGTCCGCGCCGGCCACGAACCGCTGAAGGGGCTTGTCCTGGTCGGCGACGGCCAGCAGGGCACGAGCGAGCTTGGCGGGGTCGCCTGGCTGCTGGCCGTTGATGCTCTTCCAGGCGGCGACAGTGCCGGTGGTGCGTTCGGCGTAGTCGTCGATGGTCGGCACGGGCCAGATGGTGGAGCCGTCGACGAGCAGTTCGGTGCGGAAGAAACCGGGTTCCACAACGGTGGTGTGAATGTTGTAGGGCTCAACGTCGTAGCGCAGTGATTCCATCCAGCCCTCGATGCCGAACTTAGAGGCCGCGTAAGCGACGCAGAACTCCTGACCGATGATGCCGGCAAGGGAGGAGAGGGTAATGACATGGCCGGCGCGCTGCTTGCGCATGACCGGCAGGATGGCGCGGGTGACGTTCATCGGGCCGAAGAGGTTCGTCTCGATCTGCTGACGCATCTGCGCGGGCGGGATCTCCTCGAAGTAGCCGGCGACCGCGACGTTCACCTTCGCCGCCGACCGGACTGGTCTGTACGCCCCTGCGCATCCGCTACTCCAACCCGGAGCAGGCCGAGTCCACCCACTACGACACGCGGTGCTATCCGGATCGTGCACCCGGCCGTCATGGCGCCGCTGCTGGTGTGGACGATGCGCACGGTCATGGACCTGTCGGAGGACATCCTGGCCGCCGCCCGCGAGCACCGCCGGCTGCTTGCCGCCATCCCTGACCGCGCCGCACCCGGCGGCTCCGAAATTACCTCGGTCTACTTGCGGGGTCTGCTCGCGGCCGGAAAGCGGCCGCCCGCCAGCGGCGCCTCGGGCGCCAGATGCTGGAGTACTTCCCGGCCCTGGAACGGGCCTTCGACTACAAGGAATCAAAGGCGTCCTTGGTGCTGTTGACGGCCTACTAGACCCCGGCCGCCCTGCGCCGGATCGGGAAGTACCGGCTCGCGACCTGGTTGAAGAACCGCAAGGTCCGGTTCGTTCACCGAAGCCCTGGTTGGCTCACTGATCCCGCCGCGCGTCACCGACCTGGACTTCGCCATGAGCGCGCTGCTCGTCATCCTGGCCCTTTGGCTACGGTTCGGGCCGCCGCCGCGGGTAGAGCCAGCCCCGCAGAGCCTTCGTCACCAGCGGCATGACTCCGTACGTCATCGCAGTGAGCAGCACGATGGGGAACACCATGGAACGCAACAATAGCGGCCAGGTCGCCAGGCGTGGCAGCACAAACGCCGTCATCAGAACGACGAGCGGGTACGCGCCCACGAGCGTTGCGAGGAGTTGCTTCCATCGCGGAGGCGGAACAATGGCCTGCCTTCCTGGCAGAACGAACCAGCTCTCCAGACCGCTGGCGCGCTGAATGTCGAGGCTTGAGAACTCCTCTGCTTCCTGTACGAGCTGGTCACGTTCCTTCGATTTGTCCCAGGCGCGTACACCGTTCTCGTCGGGAAACTGGGCGATCAACACCCGGCGTGCCGGGTCGGCGGAATCGGGAGTGAGGAACGTGTGTCCGGTCGCGCCGTAGCGTGCGGAGGCGGAGACTACGCGGTGCGCCCACTCCTCGTAGTCGCTCTCGCGCCCCGGGACCACATCCCTGGTGATGACTACAGTGACCGTGCCGCGCTCGGACCCCATCGGTTCCCCTCTCGCCCGCCTGGTTGTGCGGGAAAACGCTACGGCGAATTTATCGGCGTGAACGATATTGCGACGATCTCCCTCAAGAATGTGCCTTTGCCTTACTCGTGAGGCGAGGGGGCGGCTTGGGGGTGCGTGTCGGCATTGTTGTCCTGGCTGGCTGCCCAGGAGGCGAGCAGGGTGAGGTTGTCGTGGGAGGTGGTGCCCGGTTCGGCGGTGTAGACGATCATGGTCAGGCCGGGTTCGGCGGCCGGTCCAAGGAGGTCGTAGCGCAGGTCGAGGTCGCCGACGACGGGGTGGTGGAAGTGTTTGGTGCCGCGGCCGTAGGCGCGTACGTCGTGGCGGGCCCACAGCTGGCGGAAGGTGTCGCTGCGGGTGGACAACTCACCGATGAGGTCGGTGAGGTTGCGGTCATAGGGAGTGGCGCCGGCGGCGGCGCGCAGGTGGGCGACGAGATCGGCGGCGACGCGGTCCCAGTCCCGCCAGAACCGCTCGGCCTGGGCATCGAGGAAAGTGAACCGCGCCAGATTCGGCGCTGTGCGCACGTCGGTGTAGATCACGCTGTACAGGGCCCGGGCCAGGGGATTGGCGGCGACCACGTCGAGAGTGGGGCTGCGCACCAGGGCGGGGACACCGACGAGGGCGTCGAGGACGCTCTGCAGCTGCGGGGCGATCGCCGCAGGCGGGCTACGCCGCGGCCGGGAGGGAGCGGAAGACACCTGTCCAGCGCGGGCGAGGGCGATCAGGTGGGCCTGCTCGGTCTCGTCGAGCTGAAGCGCACGGGCGATAGCGTGCACGACGCTGTCGGAGGCGTTGGTGAGCGCACCGCGCTCCAGGCGGATGTAGTAGTCGACACTGAGCCCGGCGAGGGCGGCGACCTCTTCGCGGCGCAGCCCGGGCACGCGCCGCTTGCGTCCGGCCACGGGCAGCCCGACCGACTGTGGGCTGATCCGTGCCCTGCGGGAGGCGAGGAATTCCTGGATCTGGCGGCGATGGTCCATGTCTTCCACGGTAGGCACCCCTGTCGTGGTTAAGGAGGACTTGCCAGTACCCCCTTTAACGCGTCCTGCCGCACTGCCGGAGATGTTGGTTGCCTTGAAGCATGACGAACAAGACCACGGCTGCGGACACCACACGGGTGTCTGCGCATCACGTTTCCGCTCCTGTCGCGCGCGGCATGAACGGCGGTCTGACGCTGCTGTTCGCGCTCGCCGGTGGCGCCGCGGTCGGCAACCTGTACTGGGCCCAGCCCCTGCTCAGCACGATCGCCCGCTCGCTGCACATCAGCTCCGGCTCGGCCGGGCTGCTGGTCACCCTGACGCAGATCGGCTACGCCATCGGCGCGTTCTTGGTGGTGCCGCTGGGTGACCGGCTCAACCGGAGCCGGCTCATTCCCGTGATCATGCTGGCGTCGGCCCTCGCCCTGGCAGCCAGTGCCGTCGCGCCGGGCTTCACGGCTCTGCTGGTCACCTTCGCGCTGGTCGGAGTGACGACGGTGGCAGGGCAGTTGCTGATCCCGCTGGCGGGTGATCTGGCCCGCGACGACCAGCGCGGCCGGGTCGTCGGCACCGTCGCGTCCGGGATCCTCATCGGCATTTTGGTGTCGAGGGCGATCAGCGGCGTGGTCGCCGACGCATTCGGCTGGCGCACCATCTACTGGGTGGCCGCCGCTCTCATGGTCGTCCTCGCCATGGTCCTGGCCCGCGTGCTGCCGACGATGCCGTCGCGGACTTCTACCAGTTATCCGGCCCTGCTGGCCTCGGTGATCACCACCGTGCGCCGCCACCGGTCGGTGCAGGTCACGCTGTTCCTGGGCGTCATCGCGATGATGGTATTCACCCTGTTCTGGACCGCCCTGACGTTCCTGCTCAGCGCCGCCCCGTTCGACTGGTCCGCCTCCCAGATCGGTCTGATCAGCCTCGTCGGCCTCGTCGGCGCGCTCGCCGCCCAGCGAGCCGGTCGGCTGCACGACCGCGGCTGGTCGGTGCCGGCCACTGGTACAGGGCTCCTGCTGGCCCTGGCCTCGGTCCTCCTCAGCGCCACCGGCGCCCACTCGATCATCATCGTCCTGATCGTGGTCCTGCTGCTGAACACGGCGATCCAGGCGGTCAACGTGCTCAACCAGACCCGGTTGATGAGCATTGAGCCGCAAAGCCGCAGCCGGCTCAACACCGCCTTCGTCACCTGCAACTTCATCGGCGGCACCATCGGCTCCGCGCTGGCGGCCGCCCTCTGGCAGACCGGCGGATGGGCCCTGGTGATGGGCGGCGCCGCCATCATGCTCGCCCTCGCGCTCATCGTCTGGGCGGTTGCGCGCCGGACGCTGAGCGTTGCCTGACGCTTCCCCCCGACCCGCGCATCTGCCACAGATCAGCAAAGCCACACAGAACGCCCACTGCGAAAAGGGTGCCCCTCTACCTGGCGCTCTCCTCGAAAGGACCACCATGGCCCTCGGAACCGCAATCATCGTCGGCGTCGGACCCGGCCTCGGCCTAGCGCTCACCCGCACGTTCGCCCATGCCGGACATCCGGTCGCAATGCTCGCCCGTGACAAGACGAAGCTGGACGCCTACGCCGCCGAACTCACCTCCACCGGCCACGACGTGCGCGGCTACGCCGCAGACGCAGCCGACCCCGACAGCCTGCGCGCAGCGCTGCACACCGCTATCACCGAACTGGGCGAACCTGACGTGCTCGTCTACAACGCCGGCGTGGTCCGCGAGGACGCGCCTCTTGGCGGCGACGACCAGGACTGGGCCAACGTCACAGCCGTCAACGTCCTGGGAGCCAGGGTCGCGGCCGACGCCGTCCTGCCCCAACTGCGTGAGGGCCGCGGAAGCCTGCTGTTCACCGGCGGCGGTCTCGCACTGTTCCCCTCCCCGCAGTACACGTCGCTGTCCGTCGGCAAGGCCGCACTGCGCGCGTACGTCCAGGCACTGCACGCGCAGCTGGCAGGAACGGGCGTGCACGCCACCAGCATCACGATCGCCGGAGCCATCGGCGGCGACGAGGAACGCTTCGATGCGGCCGTCCTCGCCCAGGCATACCTAGACCTGCACCAGCAGCCCGAGACGCAATGGCAGCACGAACTGCTACGCGACTGACCCGCACTCTGCAGGACTGCACGTCAACCGCGGGGCGTGTCGGCCGCGATGGCCCGCTCGGGGCATCGCGCGGCCGGACATGGCAGCCTTCGACGGGCTCGACACCGCTGAGCGCGGCGGTTCGAACCCCCGACATCGTCGACGCGCGGTTCTTCCCCGACGCCTGAGCCACCGGCTTGCGCACATCTCCACGATCAGCAAAAGCCACACGAACGAAGAGCGCCCTCAGCGATGGCGTGTGCACACCCCGCCCGTGTCCCGGCCGCGTACGGTGCCCTGCCGAACGGGCTCACCGAGCGCCCTGACGGCACTGGCAAGCAATCTCTTGGGAGATCTCATGAATCAGACGAATACGCAGATCTTTGACCTGTCGGAACAGGTCGCGATCGTCACGGGTGCAGGCAACGGCATCGGCGCGGCCATCGCCTCGCGTCTCGCCGGCGCCGGCGCGCGTGTCGTCGTGGCCGATATCAGCGAGGAGGCCGCGACCAGTACCGTCGACGCGATCCGAGCAGAGGGAGGCACGGCTGCCCCCTTCCGGGCCGACGCGGCCTCGATCCCGGACAGCGAGAACCTGGTGCGTTTCGCCGAGTCCCAGTTCGGACGCCTGGACACACTGGTCAACAACGCCGGCGTCTACAGCTACGTGCCGCTGCTCGATCTTTCCGAGGCGCAGTGGGACCGCATGATCGACGTCAACATGAAGGGGCTGATGTTCCAGAGCCAGGCATTCGTGCGCGCCCTGCGCGCTCGCGAGCGCGCGGGGACGATCATCAACCTCGCGTCTACCGGCGGATTCAAGCCGAACATCGACTTCGAGACCTATGACGCATCCAAGGGCGGTGTCGTCATGCTCACCAGGTCGCTCGCGCTGAACCTCGCCAAGTTCGGCATCCGGGTGAACGCAATCGCGCCCGGCCTGATCCGCACGCCCGGTGTGGACGCGATGGACGATTCCTCGAGTGAGAACGTCAACCAGATCATCGAACGCGTTCCGCTGCGGCGGCTCGGGGAACCCGACGATGTCGCGAAGGTTGCACTCTTCCTGGCGAGCGACGCCGCGAGCTACATGACCGGCAGCATCGTCGTCGTCGACGGAGGAAACCTCATCGGATGACGACGCAGACGCCCATACGTTCACAATGTCTTGCGAGTCCGGCACGCTTCGGTCAGCACGCGGCCGGCCGAAGGGCAGGGAAGCAGGCCCCGCCGCGGTGGACGCAAACGGCGTCCACCGGCCCGGGCCCAGAGGGAACGTGAGAAGCCTCCCGGCAGGTGCCGGGAGGCTTCTCACACACGTGGCGCCGTCCCGCCGTCACTCGCGCATGCGGCGGCCGGGGCCGCCGACGGCCAACCCCTCACCGCTCACAGCGCGGTGCCCGTCTCCTCAGCCAGCGTCTGCAGGAGGCGGTCCTGAAACCCCTCGTCGTGGACGGCGCGGTGTGGCTGCTGCCGCTGGCGGTGGTACCAGTACCCACCGGTAGTCAGCGCCTCGGGATCGTCGCTCGTCGCGAGCCACTCCTGCGTGCGATGGCCGAGTTCCAGATCGTCCGGCGCGCTCGGCCCACCCATTTTCGTCGGCACCCAGCCCGGGTCCACGGCATTGCTCAGCACGCCGGGGCGCAAGCGGGCCACGGCGGCCGCGAGGGCCGTGACGAACAACTTGCTGTCGGAATACGAGCCCGCGCTCACGCCTCGCCAGTCGACCCCGTTCAGCGAGGGATGCCCGCCGAAGTGTGAGCTGCTGCTGAGGTACACCAGCCGACGCGGCCCGCGCAGCAGGGCCGTGAGCAGGTACGGGGCGACGATGTTGACCGGCATGACGGGGCGTCCGCTCCACACGCCGGCATTGTGGATGACCGCATCCAGCGGCTCGACGTCGTTCAGCTCGGCGGCGATACGCCGTACGGCATCACGGTCGGTGAAGTCGCCCACCACCAGGTGCGCCCCGCGGCCCACCAGCGCGTCGAGACCCTCTGCCCGCTCCTGGTTGCGGGCGTGGACGATGACGTCGTGTCCTGCAGACAGCAGGGAATCGGCCCCGGCGCGGCCCAGACCGTCGGCCGAACCGGTCACCAGGATCCGGCTCACGAGCGCTCCGCCCTGCGCATGACTACTCCTCGCATCTGGGTGTTCCTTCCCTTCATTGTTGCCCGCCGGGTCCGAGCGGGCTTCGCTGGAGTGCCTCGTGCCGCCGGGCGTGAAGTCGCCCGGCGGCACGAAGGAGTTCGCAGGAGTTTCGACGGCGCTCAGGCCGCAAAGACCTGCTTCGCGACAGTGATCGCCGTCATGGCCTTGGGCCAGCCTGCGTAGAAGGCGAGATGGGTGATTGCCTCGACGAGCTCGGTCTCAGTGACGCCGTTCTCCTTGGCCCGTCCAAGGTGGAAGGCGAGCTGGTCGGCGTCGCCTCCGGCCACGAGGACGGCGACGGTGATCAGACTGCGGTCGCGGGCGGCCAGGTCGGGACGGTTCCACACGTCCTCGAACAGGACGTCGTCGGTGAGCTCGGCGAGCTTGGGGGCGATGTCGCCGATCGTGCGGCGTCCGCCGCCGATCTGCTTCGGCTGGTCAGTCATGCAATGTCCTTCCACGGGCAGCCGAGGCCACTCGCTGCCCTTCCTGCCCGGTGCAGAGACCGAGACGAATGGCGGATGGTCGGGTCAGTGGCTGCGGGGGCGGCTGTACTGCTCGGTGGTGACCGCTTCGTTCCAGGTGGTCTCCTCGCTGCCGTCGCCCTTGCCCTCCCACATGGCGATGTGCTCCATGAACCGGTCGGGGGTGGCGCCGTGCCAGTGCTCCTCGTTCGGAGGGCAGGTGACAGTCTGGCCGGGGTGTGCTTCGAGGACGGTGCCGTCACGGGTGCCGATCAGGGCGATGCCGGAGACCACATGCAGGGTCTGGCCCAGCACGTGGGAGTGCCAGTGGGTGCGGGCAGCGGGGGAGAAGCGGACCAGGTTGGCGCGCATCCGGGACGGCTCCTGGCCGGCGTAGATCACGTCGAACCAGACGTCGCCGGTGAACCAGGCCGCAGGGGCCTTGACGGTGTCCTGCGGGGTGACGAATTGCATGGTTTCTCTCTTCATCAAGTGGGGTGGCCAGTCAGTGGGTGCCAAGGCGAGCGGTTGCGACGGCTCACACCCGCAGCAGGGCCTTGATCGCCCGGCGTTCGTCCATGGCCTTGTACGCCTCGGCGGCCTCGTCCAGGGGAAGGGCGAGGTCGAAGACCTTGCCGGGGTCGATCTCCCGCTTGAAGATCAGGTCGATCAGCTCCGGCAGGTACTGGCGCACCGGGGCGGGTCCGCCGTGCAGGTGGACGTGGGAGAAGAACAGCTGCTGTCCGTCCAGGGCGACGTCGTGGGAGACGCCGACGAAGCCGACGTGCCCGCCTGCACGGGTCGAGCCGATGGCCTGCAGCATCGACTGCTGGGTTCCCACAGCCTCGATGACCGAGTGCGCGCCCAGGCCACCGGTCAGCTCCTTGATCCGGGCAACGCCCTCGTCGCCGCGTTCGGTGACTATGTCGGTGGCACCGAAGTCGCGGGCCAGGCGCTGCCGGGACTCGTGGCGGCTCATCGCGATGATCCGCTCCGCACCGAGCTGCTTGGCAGCCAGGACGGCAAGCAGGCCGACCGCGCCGTCACCGACCACCGCGACCGTCTTCCCCGGACCGGCCTGGGCCGCGATGGCGCCGAACCAGCCGGTCCCCAGCACATCGGAGGCCGCCAGGAAGCTGGGAATCAAGTCATCGGACGGCATCTCAGAGGTGGCGACCAGCGTGCCGTCGGCGAGCGGAACGCGCATGTACTGCGCCTGCGCTCCGCCCACCAACTCGCGGTGGACGCAGGACGACTGATAGCCGGCCCGGCAGATCTCGCAGGTGTTGTCGGAGGCAAAGAACGAGCCGATCACGAACTGACCCGGCTGAACATTCCTCACCTCGCTGCCGACCTCTTCGACAACACCCACATACTCGTGGCCCATCGCAGCCGGTTCCTCCACGGCTTCGGCCCCGCGATAGGGCCACAGGTCCGACCCGCACACGCAACTCGCCGACAGGCGGATCACCGCGTCGGTCGGGTGGAGGATCTTGGGGTCCTCGCGCTGTTCCACCCGGACATCCCCGGGGGCATGCATCACGACACCGCGCATGGCTGCTGCTCCTAACATGTTGCGATCGGCCGCTGGAGGTGCTCCCCGGGACATCGGCCATTGAAAGGCCGAGTGCCGCGGCCAGGGACGCAAGGCGCTGCCGGCCGACCTCGTTGTCACCCGAATCGCCTGCCCAAGGCGGCCTGTACTAAAAACTGCGACCTCCTCCTCCCCCGCCAACGGCGCAAGCAGAGGAGATCCACACCCTCCAGGTAACCCGCTCCACGCTCCGATAGGCAGGCCCTGCGAAGGGGGGTCTGACAGGGCACCCCTCCCGCCAAACGCACCCCGTACCGTCAAGACATGGATGACCGCGCCCAAGCCCGCGAGTTCCTATCCGCGCGCCGCGCCAAGATCGCCCGCCAACTGCCCAGCCAAGAGCAGGACTTACATGTTGGCCGCGCCACGGCGTGAATGGGTCAACACCGCGTACGCACCCGCTTCCGGCAGCCTCAGCGTCGTGCTCCTCGGGACTGGTCATCCGACCTGTGGGCCGCACGAGCACCTTGTTCGTGGGGCTAGTCGACTTCGCCGCCGCGTCGATGATTGGTGGCGCACCGTCGCCCTTCGGTAGCTTTGACCTTGACCCACGATGGGCTCGCAGGGAGGACGCTGGGACAAGGAGCAGCTTCGCTGCCACCTCGCTCGGCGGCTTACCGCATGGTGGGCTTCCCCATGTCCGGTCGGCGGCACTGTGAAATGCGACCCGCCGCCCGAACATACGAGCGGCCGAGTCGCTGTCCCCTTGTCCTCCCGAAGAGCTATGCGCTGGCGGAGACGTGGTTACAGGCGCAGTTGGGTCCCCGCGCCATCGAACAACGGATGGGTGTCGAGGCAGTTGACGATGCAGCGCGCCTCGTCCTCCACCCGGTCCGCACCGCGGTTACCGGGTTCTGGCGCCTCAGACGACCATCCACTGCTGGTTGGCGCCAGCGGTGCACGTCGCCTGATCCAGGGCGGCGCCGTTGGCGGTCGACGCCCCTGCAACCTCCAGGCACTTGCCGCTGCCCATGTTGGTGAAGGTGACGTAGCCGCCGATCACCGCCGTCCTCGTCCACAGCTGGTGCGGGGCCCCAGTGCATGTCGACTGGACGGCGACCGCGCCGTCGGCGGTGGAGGCACCGGAGATCTGCAGGCATTTGCCGCTATTGACGTTCATGAGCTGGTAGTTGGAACCGACTGCGGTGGGGACCCACTGCTGGTTGGCACCGGAGTTGCAGTTGCCGGAGTTGACCGCTGCGCCGTCCGCGGTGCTCAGGGACCAGACGTCCGCGCATTTGGCGCTGTTGCGGTTCAGCAGGTGGTTGTTGGCGGCACCGAGCGGACTGGCGATGACGGGCCAGCCGCCCGCGAAGGTCACCTGGCGGATGTCGAGTGTCTCCTGACCGGAGTTGTCGCCATCGTAGTAATGATAGGCGAGGAACTTGGACGTGCCGTCGTCGTAGGCGTCGGCACCGCCGGCGGCCACCTTGGGGTAGGCACCGGTCAGGACGGTGGTCCCGCCGCCGGAGGCCATGCCCGTGCCGTTCTGGTCGAGGTACGGGCCGGTGATGCTGGTGGATCGGCCGACCACGGTGTAGTAGGTGCTGTTGGTCCCGCTGCAGCACAGGCCCTTCGACCCGAAGAGGTAGTAGTAGCCGCGGTGGCAAGCCAGGGCACGGTCTGCGGAGTAGCAGAAGCGTGTTACGGCGCGTAGCACCGTGTGAGAGAGCGTCTGGTGGCTAATCTCGTGATCACCGATGCGGATAGGCCGGGTGATGCCGAGCGCTTGGCCGGTCTTCCAGGCGGGCCGGCGGGGGCCGTTGAGCCGGCCGGCATAGCGGTGGCCGAGTGCTGCGTACGCCGTTGCGTGGGCGGTCTTGCACATCACCGTTCGGGGGAAGCGATTGGCTGCGTCGCGGGCGATGTCCTTGTTGAAAGCGAGGTAGCGACCGCGTCGTTTGGTGCTGGCGGCGAGCATCGCCAGGGTGGTGGTCTTGCCGGTACCCGCCCCTGCCTGCAGAACGAGGTGATGCCCTGCTCGGAAGATGTCAAGGGCTTGGACCTGCTCATCGGTCGGGATGGGCACAAAAGGCTCCTCAGGAAGGGGTGGAGCAGGACTGGCTGTGGCCGCTGGGCAGCCGGTTGTCACGACTGAGGAGAGTGCTCGCTGCACAGGCCAGCAGTTCTTCCGGGGAGTGCTGGACCAACAGCCCTTCAACCGGGTCATCAGCCGGCGGACGCGATCTTCTTTGTGCTGGGCAACAGCGTCGATCACAATTTGCCTGAGGAAGTCCCGGGGCCGTTGCCCGCAGACGTCCGCAGCCAGGCCGATGGTGGTGCGGGCGTGGTGACTGAGAGCGAAGTTCAGCAGGACACAGCCCTGTCTGTCTGGGTAATGGGTAGTCAGGACATCGATGGGCAATACGGCATCGAGTCGACGCCGAAGTGTTCGCAGGGCACGCCCAGAAGTCTTTGCGCGCTGCAGAGTCAGCAGTCGGGTGCGGTCGTTGTTGCTGGCCAGAGCCACGAGACGACGTGCGCGGCGCAGTTCACAGGCGCTGGCAGGCCGGGTAAGGGTGATCTCGATCGCGTGGTGCGTGGTGCGCGGTCACGGTTGCGTCGCCTTCCTGCTCCAGCCGGCAGGCCCTTGGCGTCGGGTGAGTGTCGGGAGCCGGGTGTGGATGTGCTCGTGGTGGATGAGAGGGTCGAAGGGCTCCCACTCGGGCCTGGACTGTGGAGCTGCGGCCAGGTTCTGGCGGGCCGCAGCTGGTGTGTCAGCAGTGCGACCACCGAGGCGTGCTGCTCGCCGCCGTATCCGCGCGCTCCGCAGCGCTCGAGCATCTGGCCGGACACGCCCGGCGCGACGCCCTGCCGTCATACATGTGCACCTGCCAGTGCCACGAGCGAGGTTGCCGCTGGCACCCCCGTCACCGCGGCTGCGCCGGCCCCGTCCATCTGCTTCTCGCACGCGAGCGGGGAGGACGGCTCTGGCGTCTCGCCGATGCCTGTACGGCCTGCGCGTCGGTGACGGCGCAGGCCGCCGTGGTTCCGGAAACCTTCCTACGCGTTGCCATGGCATCGTCAGGCGGAACCTCGCGGCGTCCCAAACGACGGTCCAGAGGGCCGGGCGACCAGATTCGGGTGCGGGAGATGCTCAGCTACTTGGCCGCATCCCTGCCTAGCCACACAGGGGCTGCAGCCCGGCTGCTCTCCGTGCAGTGTGCACTGCGCATGGACTCCGAAGGGAAGATCCGGATGCCCGCTGGGGTCCTACGCAGTCTTCGCATTGGCCGCGATCCGTTCCCGTGGAGCGAGCTGGAGCAGGCTGGGTGGCTCCGCAGAACGCTGGCTGCCGCGGGCTCTACCGACCGGATGGTGGGCGCCCAAATCTTCGACGGCGGGTTGTTTGCTCAGCGTCCCGCACGTCCAGACCGCAGGAGCGCTGCCGACTGGGCGCTGCGCTCGGCAAGAGGTGGCTGCGTGGGCAACGGCGACCCGCCTCTGAGGCTGACCGCCCTCTGCCTTACGGCGCACACCGACTTCTCAACCGGTCGCGGGTGTGCCGACGTGGACCGGATTGCGCGTGAGTGTGGACTCATTCCTGAGGCTCTGTTCCCTGCGCTCGACCAATTGGTGACATTCCTCGCCTCCTGGACCGTGGCCCTCGCCTCGGGAGATCTGCAATGGGAGCTACTGCCGACGGCAAATCAAGATCAGCGGGCGACCGATTCGACGCCGGCGTGAATCCCGAGCGCTGAGGCGACCAGCCTAGGCTCGACCCGTTACATCCCAGCAGACCGGTCGCCGAACATGTCGTGGAGAGAGGCCCTGAACTCCCTCTACGAGGATCACCTCACGCACCGCGACCTGATGTTGCAAATCGCCACTCCACCAGACCTTCCGCACCCGATCCACGTAATGGGCCAACAGCACCACCACGGCTGTTGCGCGAGATCGCGACACACTTGAAGATCAAGCTGGGCGAAGCCATCAAGACCTGACCGGCGAGGCCTGGAACACACCGGAGGGCTGGGTTGATCATGGTGCCAACTATCCTCGGTATGTGACAACTAACGTCGGTGGTCACAAGACGCTAACGCCGCACCCTCGGCATCCCCAGTCCGATCCACGAAATGATCTCCCGCTGGATCTCGTTGTTGCCGCCGCCGAAGGTGAAGATCACCGCCGAGCGGTAGCCGCGTTCCAGTTCGCCGTGGAGAACGGCGCCCGCCGAGCCCTCCTTCAGGGCACCCGCCGCACCGACGATCTCCATCAGCCAGGCATAGGCATCCCGGCGGGCCTCGGAGCCGTACACCTTGACCGCGGAGGCGTCGTGCGGGGTGAGGGTGCCGTCCTGGACGGCGTTCACCATCTGCCAGTTGAGGAGCTTGAGGGCGTCCAGCCGGGTGTGGGTGCGGGCCAGCAGGCGGCGTACCCACGGGAGGTCGGCGACGCGGCGGCCGTCGGCGACCTTGGTCTCCATGGCCCAGCGCTGCACGTCGTGCAGGGCTCGGATCGCCATGGTGCCGTGGGCGGCGAGGGTGACCCGCTCGTGGTTGAGCTGGTTGGTGATCAGCCGCCAGCCCCCGTTCTCCTCGCCGACCCGGTGGGAGACAGGGACACGGACGTTCTCGTAGTAGCTGGCGGTGGTGTCGTGCGAGGCGAGGGTGTTGATGACGGTGCAGGAGTAGCCGGGGGCGGTGGTCGGCATCAGGAGCATGGTGATGCCCTTGTGCGGCGGGGCGTCCGGGTCGGTGCGGACCGCGAGCCAGACCCAGTCGGCGGTGTCGCCGTTGGTGGTCCAGATCTTCTGCCCGTTGACGACGTACTCTCCCCCACTCTCGTCCCCACCGTCGCGTACCGCACGGGTCTTCAGGGAGGCCAGGTCGGTGCCGGCGTCGGGTTCGCTGTAGCCGATCGCGAAGTCGATCTCGCCGGAGAGGATCTTCGGCAGGAAGTACGCCTTCTGTTCGTCCGTGCCGTACCGCATGATCGTCGGCCCGACGGTGTTCAGTGCCATCAGCGGCAGCGGGACACCGGCCTGGGCGGCCTCGTCGAAGAAGATGAACTGCTCCATCGCCGTCAGCCCCCGGCCGCCGTACTCCTTCGGCCAGCCCACACCGAGCCGGCCGTCCTGGCCGAGCCGGCGGATCGTGTCGCGGTAGAAGCGCTTCTGGGCCGTCCGGTCGGTGAAGCGGGCATGGGCGTTGTCCGGCACCAGTTCGGCGAAGTAGGCACGCAGTTCGGTGCGCAGCCGCTGCTGCTCGGGCGTGTGATCGAGATGCACGGCGCCTCCAGGCTCCCAGGCCGGTCCTGACGGCGCACACGGTAGAACGTGTTTCAGAAATTGGGAATGGGCAGGCGCACCCCGTCCGCGCCGGGTCCGGGACCACCGTCCCGTGAGCGTGGCCGAGCGGTCCACGTCCGGCCGTGCGATGCACGGTCACATGACGGGTCAACGGTCACATGACGGGTCACACGAGGTGCCTATAAAGCAGCACGTTCACATGAGCGTGGCCATGAAACAGGGTCACACGAGCGTGGCCATGAAGTCGGAGCACGCCTGGGCGCACTCCCTGCACACCTTCGCGCTGTCCTCGGCACCTGGGTACCGGTCGAAGACGTGCGCGCCCTCCAGGCATACCGACCGGCACCACTCCAGCTGCACCCGGATGCCGTCCTCGTCGAGGCGGTTCTGCTCGGACAGCACACGGCAGGTCGCGTCGCAGACCTCGGCGCACATGATGCCCTTGCGTCGTACGAGTTCCTGTTCCTCGATACCGTCCGGATCCACGAGACTGGCGCGCAACGCGCATGCCCGTGCGCACTCGGTGCACGCCTGGGCGCAGGCGAACCTGTCCTCGAGGAACCGGAAGAGTTCCTGCTGCGATGCCGTCGTTGTCACACCTGGCGGGTAGCCGTCGCCGATCGCGCCAAACCCGTCGCTCGCCAGGGTTTCCGCCGGTCGGAGCCCGCCGTCCGGATGACGGCCGGGCTGAGCCGGTTCGTCGGCGGCGGTCGGGCCGGCCGGGCTGTGGGTGGTCCCGCGCGGCAGGCCGTTGTCGGTGCCCCGCGCTAATCTGCGCGTATCCGACCATTCAGCCCGCTTCAGGAGGTTTCATGGCTTCGCGCCTCAACCCGTACCTCAGCTTCGACGGCGATGCCCGGCAGGCGATGGAGTTCTACCAGGAGGTCTTCGGCGGCACGCTGAAGGTCAGCACCTTCGGGGAGTTCGGCCAGAAGGACGCCCCGGAGTCGGACAAGATCATGCACGGCATGCTGGAGACCCCGAGCGGGTTCACCCTGATGGGCGCCGACAACCCACCGGGCATGGAGCACACCCCGGGCAACACCTTCTCGGTGAGTCTCAGCGGTGACGACGACACCGAACTGCGCGGCTACTGGGAAAAGCTGTCCGCCGGCGGTTCCGTGTCCGTCCCCCTGGAGAAGCAGATGTGGGGCGACGTGTTCGGCATGTGCACCGACCGCTTCGGCATCCCCTGGTTGGTCAACATCACCGAGCGGACCTGACCGGCCTCCACTCGGGCGCCCCCGGACGCCGGGGGCGCCTCGGCGCGTCGGCGTCCACACACGTGACCGGCGCTCGCTCAGGATCGATACTTCCGAGAGCAGGCGGTCCGAACCCGCTTGCGACCGCTGTGGCCCGACACGATCAAAAACTGCTTTCAGCGTGATTGCCTGGGAAGACACAGGTCATTGACACATCCGCTGATCTCATTCGGAGGTTTCCCATGAGGATGCTCATCAACGTTGCTGAGACCGTCGTCGCCGACGCGCTGCGCGGTGTGGCGGCCGCGCATCCCGAGTTGACCGTCGATGTCGAGAACCGGGTGATCGTACGACGGGACGCACCCGTGGCCGGGAAGGTCGGGCTGGTGTCCGGTGGGGGGTCGGGGCACGAGCCGTTGCACGGGGGGTTCGTGGGGCCCGGGATGCTCTCGGCGGCCTGCCCGGGTGAGGTGTTCACCTCCCCGGTACCGGACCAGATGGTGCGGGCCGCGGCAGCCGTGGACAGCGGGGCCGGGGTGCTGTTCATCGTGAAGAACTACACGGGCGACGTGCTCAACTTCGACATGGCGGCCGAACTCGCCGAGGACGAGGGCATCCGGGTCGCCAAGGTACTGGTCAACGACGACGTGGCGGTGGTCGACAGCCTCTACACCGCCGGGCGGCGCGGCACGGGTGCGACGCTGTTCGTGGAGAAGATCGCGGGGGCCGCAGCGGAGGAGGGGCAGCCGCTGGAGCAGGTGGAGGCGGTGGCCCGGCAGGTCAACGAGAACTCCCGCAGCTTCGGTGTCGCGCTCAGCGCCTGCACCACGCCCGCCAAGGGCGGCCCCACCTTCGACCTGCCGGCCGGCGAGCTGGAGCTGGGCGTCGGCATCCACGGCGAGCCGGGCCGGGAGCGTCGGGCGATGATGACCTCGCGGGAGATCGCCGACTTCTCGGTCGGCGCGATCCTGGACGACATCAGCCCGCGCAACCCCGTCCTCGTCCTGGTCAACGGCATGGGTGCGACCCCGCTGCTGGAGCTGTACGGCTTCAACGCCGAGGTGCAGCGGGTACTCGCCGAGCGCGGTGTCGCCGTCGCCCACACCCTCGTCGGCAACTACGTCACCTCGCTCGACATGGCGGGCGCGTCGGTCACCCTGTGCCAGGTCGACGAGGAACTGCTCAGGCTCTGGAACGCGCCGGTGAAGACGCCGGGGCTGCGATGGGGCGTGTGAACCGGCGGGAGCCGACGAGCGCAACGTACCGACCATGCAAGGAGACCCAGTGCTCGACGCCGACTTCTTCCGCCGTTGGATGACGGCGACCGCCAGGTCCGTCGACCGTGAGGCGGAGCGGCTCACCGCCCTCGACTCGCCCATCGGGGACGCCGACCACGGCAGCAATATGCGGCGCGGGTTCACCGCGGTGACCGCGACCCTGGAGAAAGAGGCGCCCGATACTCCCGGCGCGGTCCTCACGCTCGCGGGACGTCAGCTCATCTCCACCGTCGGTGGCGCGTCCGGGCCGCTCTACGGGACACTGCTGCGCCGCACGGGCAAGGCCCTGGGGGACGCCCGCGAGGTCAGCGAGGAGCAGTTCGCCGAGGCGCTGCGCGCCGGGGTGGACGCGGTGATGACTCTCGGGGGTGCCGCACCCGGCGACAAGACCATGATCGACGCGTTGGTACCCGCCGTCGACGCGCTCGGCGACAGCTTCGCCGCGGCCCGGTCGGCCGCCGAGGAGGGCGCCCTGGCGACCACGCCGTTGCAGGCCCGTAAGGGCAGGGCGAGCTATCTCGGGGAGCGCAGCATCGGACATCAGGACCCGGGCGCCACGTCGGCGTCGCTCCTGGTCGCCGGGCTCGTGGAGGCGGCCGGTGAGTGACGAGAAGCTGGTCGGGATCGTGCTCGTGTCGCACAGCGCGGAGGTCGCCGTGTCGGTTGCCGAGCTGGCGAAGGGCCTCGCGGGCGGCGGTGCCCCGGTGCCCGTCGCTCCGGCGGGCGGCACCGAGGACGGAGGCCTCGGGACCAGCGCGGAGCTGATCGCCGCCGCGGCCGCCTCCGTGGACCGGGGTGCCGGAGTCGCCGTCCTCGCCGACCTCGGAAGCGCGGTGCTCACCGTGAAGGCGCTGCTCGCGGAGGGCGACGAACTCCCGGGCGGCACGCGGCTGGTGGACGCTCCGTTCGTCGAGGGAGCGGTGGCCGCGGTCGTCACCGCGGCCACCGGGGCGGACATCGCGGCGGTGGAGGCGGCGGCCGCGGAGGCGTACACGTACCGGAAGGTCTGACCTCATCGGGCACAGCTGCTTGGCACGCCGTCGGCCTCGGCCGCCGGCGTAACCCCGAGGAGCGGGCGGGCGGTGTAAAGCCCGAGGAGTAGGGCGGGCGGTGCAACCCCGGGGAGCAGGGCGGGCGTCACCGAGCGGCGCCCGCCCTGCTCAGGCAGTGGCTCGCACCGCCCACGCAGTCGTTCACACCGCCCAGGAAGTGGTTCACACTGCCCAGGAAGTGGCTCGCACCGCCTCAGCCGTGGCTCACTCGCCGTGCGCGAACTTCCGCGCGAGCCGCTCCCCGATCGTCACGGCCCTTGCGTGGTCCTCGATCGGGGTCACCCGGCTGTCCTTGAAGGCGATGTAGGTGACGTCGGAGTCGGTACCGCCGCCGCTCGGGTCGGGGTGGATACCGAGGGCCTTGGCGGTGGCGTAGGAAGCCTCGCCGATGATGTCGGTCGGGCCGACGTCACCGACCACCGCGTACCGCACCCGGTCGCGATGGAGAACGGCGACGACCGAGCCGCCGTGGACGCCGCTCGCCCGGTGGTCCCAGATGCGGCTCGGGGCGGGCACGACGACATAAGGAAGGTCTTCGGCGCTCAGCTGACGGCCGTCGGACTGCTGGTAGGCCGTGGCGTCGGAGAAGAGGGGGTCGGTACGGCGGTTGCACAGGCGGCCCGGTCGCCCGTCGCAGTCGATGTCCATGTCGCCCTGCCAGAACACGGCGTCCCGGGTACCGCAGACCGGGATCATCGCGGGCCCACCGTCGTCACTGCGGTAGCGACCACGGGAGACGGGCCCGCAGTCACGCACCTTGGCCATCAGGTCGGCGGCGCGGATGTCGCCCTCCTGCCGCTCCCCGCTTCCTCCGTGGGCCACCGGGCTTCCGTGGGCCATCCGGCCCCCGTGGACCAAAGGTTCGGCGGCGGGGGCGGGAAGCGTCGTCGGGGGGAGCAGGGCGACGCCTGCGGCCAGCGTCAGGGACGGGAGACGCACGATAGGGGACCCTCTCCAGGGGGGGGAAGCTGACGGACACTCAGCCCAATCTGGTGCCGTCCGGATCACATGGCCACCGTTAGAGAGCCGGACGGTGCACGTCCGCGGACTCCCGACGGGGGCGGGCGCCGAAGCCCGCGACAACCGCGCGGTTCCGCGCCGCGGGACCGGGCGGCGGACTACAGCTTCCGCCTGGGGCCGGACACCGAGTCACGCACAAGGTGCGGATCCGGGCGAAGCTGCTGGACGGGGCGTGGGGCGGCTTCTCAGCGGACGGACGGTGCCGACCGAGCAGTAGCGGCGGCGGCAGCAGCAGCAGCAGCAGCGGACGAGCTGGACTGCGCCGGGCACTGCGCCGGGTGAAGGAACGCGTCACCTGGGCGGCGGCGGTCCACGTGCGGGCGGAGCCAGGAACACATTGGCTCTCCGTGAGGCGGCGCGGATTCCCCGACCCTCGGCGGCGCAAGGGATGTACCGCCAACCGTGCCGCGGAGGGCAGTCCCATGCACATTACTCAGCCACTCCTCCGTTCCTGCCTGACCGGGGCGGCCGCCGCTGGGCTGCCGCTCGCCCTGGCCGCGGGTCCGGCCGCGGCCGCTTCGGGGATCTCCGTGAGCACCAGCGGGTCCACGGTGTCGGTCACGACCAGCGCGTGCACCAGCGACAACAACGGTTTCGGCAGGGCCTCCCTGCTCACCAGCAGCCAGGCGAACTTCGCACAGGGCCGCCAGGTCGACCTGGCCGGCACCAACGCCGGCCAGTCGGCCCTGTGGTCCAGCGTGAGTCCGGGTACGTACACGGTGATCGTGATCTGCAACAGGGACGGGACGCAGGCGGGCAGCCAGTCCATCATCGTCTCCGCGGCCTCCACGCCCACGGTCTCGGCCACGTCCTCACCGTCGCCCTCGCCCTCGCCCTCGCTCGGCGTCATGGGTGGACTGGGCGGCAGCACAAAGGACTACGGCACGTTCACCCTGGCGGCCGGCGGGGCCCTGGTCGGAGCCGGCGTCCTCGCCACGGCCTGGTTTCTGCGCCGCCGCTCGAAGCCCTACCGACTCTGACCAACCAGCCCTACCCCCTCCTGCCCAGCCCGCCCTTCGAGCTCGATGAGATTGCCCTCGGCGACGGTGGTCGTCGGTGTCCGTGTGTCCGACTCGATGATCCGCACTACGGACCCTGCCCAGCCTGGGTCGCAGCGCATCAGCGTGCTGCACGTGCCCGACCTCGACCTCGTCGTGGCCGGAGACGTCATCCACAAACGCGACGCGGCGCGGCGCGTCACTCCGGGATCACGTGCTCTCAAGCCGTACGTGCAGCTCTTTCTCCTGGTCTCCGGAGGCGGTGGACAGGTCGTGTACGGAGAACAGGGAGTGCAGGGTGGTGCGGAAGCGGTCGATCGCCCAGTAGCCGCCCTGGGCATCGGCGATGACGGATGAGGAGAGCCGGGCGGGAGCGGCGCCCTCGTGCGCCTCGTGTACCTCGGTGACGTCGAACGTGCCGAGCCACACCGTCGGGCGGGTCTGCGAGAACTCCTCTGGTACGTCCTCGGCGCACCGGTCGGAATCGAAGCACCCGCACAGGGCGTCGAACACGATCCGGGCGTCCTGCTTGCTGCACCCGCTGATCTCCACCGAGACGGATTCCGGATGCGGTCGGTGACCGTCCATCGTGATCGCTCCTCTCGTGGACCACGGCACGGTGCACGGAAGCCCCGCGCAACCGTCCCACCCCCAGAAAACCACCAGCTCCGGCAGAGCACTAGCGGCGCAGCCGAACCCGTCCGGGGCGGGGGCCCTACTGGATTGGCGCCCACAGAGCTGCGTGACGGCCCGTCTCGGCGCATGGTGGTGCTATGGATGAGGATCCGCCCGTGGTCGTGCTCGCGCCCTCGCCGGACGGTGGTCGGCCGGTGACGGTTCACGGCGAGCGCGCAGGCATCGCTTACAGCCTCTTCGACGTGCTGGAATTCCTGCACCAGGCGGGCCTGCCCGCGCAGGACACGGCCGTCGACGATCCCACGCTGATCGAGTGGCGCGGCGGCGGTCCCTACGACTGGAACGGCACCGGGAGCGAGTAGCCGAACGTCTGCCCGTTGGCCAGAGCCGACCGTCCACCGGACCCGCAGATCGCGCCCGAGCGGCCCAGGTCGATGAGGATCTTCGTGACGATCGCGGAGGAGGAGATGCCGAGGACACCGGCGAGCACCTGCGCCTCCCGCACCCCCAGCCCAGTACGAACCCGAAGCCCAGGCCCGCGCCGACGTTCAGCAGCCGGTAGACGCCGCCCGCGGCAGGCGGCGGCCGCCGTTCTTCAGGTCGTCGAGCTGGAACTCCAGGAGTGCCTGACGGAGTGCGCTTCACGGGGGTGGATGCGGATACTCCTTCGGAGGTTTCGTACGGGGTCGGTCCGGGCCCGCCGGGCCCCGGTCGTACGGACCCGGGATCCCGGCGGTCCTTCACCGTCGTATCCGGCCAGCCCCCGCCACCATCGGTGCCGTCAACCATTTCCGAGGCCGGCCGCCGACAGCTCCCTGCGCTTCGGCGGTGCTCAACTCCGGTTGAAGCGGTACGTCTTGCTGTCCGTCAGCACACAGAATCCCGGCGATACGACGATCACGCGCAGGGTGCTGGTACGGCGGTCGTAGTCGATGCCCTCCGCCTCGAAGGTGCCGGAGCAGGAGCTGCGCAGCGGGAGTTGCCGCAGCGCGGTGACCCGGCCGGTGACGTCGGACGCGCCGTTCGGTTCGGCGGAGAGGTCGATCTGCAGCAGCGGCTTGGTGATGCCGAAGAGGCTGCCCGCCGGGTCGTCGGAGGAGCACAACAGCCGGGTGGGGCCGGAGAAGTCGCAGCCCTGTACGTCACGTACGTCGTGATCGAGCCGGACCGTGCTCACCTGCGGGAGGTTCGCCGACGGCGAGGTGCTCGGGTTGACCCCCGGGGTGGGGAAGACGAGCAGCCGGTTCATGGTGCCCCACTCCCCCGACAGCATCCACTGCCCGTCGGGCGAGACGGCGGCCCAGGAGTTGTTCAGCGCCTCGCCGGAGCCGAGCGTGTGCACGTACTCCGACCAGCCGCCGCCCGGCGACTGCACGCGGAACATCTTCGTGGTGCCGGAGTCCCGCTGGTAGGGCTCGATGTAGTGGCCGTCGTACGAGGCATCGGGGTCCCCCACATGGTTCCAGCCTCGGCTGCTCAGGCCGCCGGGGATGGTGCCGATGCCCGTGTACCGGTTGGCGGCGTTGGCAGGGACCTCGACCGAGGCGAGGCCCTGGCTCTCGGTCAGCGGGTCGGCACGGTCGGAGCCGACCTCGGTCCAGGTGTCGGCGGCGGAGGCCGGCGGGGCGGAGGCCAGCAGGGTGGCGGCGGCGAGGGAGACGAGGGTGGCGAGAACCGTGCGGCGACGGTGGCGGACGCGCTCGGACATGGAGACGACTCCTTGGTGGGGGCGGGCGTGGTCGGCCGACAGTCTGACCCGTCAAGATGGTCATGTACAGACCAACAGAAAAACGGTGGTTGTCGGCCCGGCCACGCCGCCTGGACCCACTACGGCCTGGCCCCCTGCCCCTCGCCCCCTGTCTCCTGCCCCTCGCCCCCTGTCCCCTGCCTGGCCTGCTAGGGCCTGCGTGGAGTTGCGATCTCGCGGGGCCCCGGCTCGGGAGGGGCGGGGCCTTTGGAGTAAAACTGTGGGGTGTCTCGACCTCAACTTTC
>NZ_JARXYX010000061.1 GCF_029893585.1 Streptomyces sp. LBL | reverse complement strand
GGCGTCAGGCTGACGACGCTCCGTCCCGAGCAGGCCTCGTACATCGGTGTCGACGTCGACGGCCCGTACAAGCCGGACCACTACCGCTACTGACACCCCTACTGACACCGCTACCGACCGTAAAGACAGGGAAGATGCCAGAGCCAGAGTACGAGGAACCGGAGCGCGACCCCGAGCTCCCCGATCGGCTGTTGCGCACCGAGCGCGACGCCCTCATGCCGCTGCTCCGCAAGACGTCCGAGGGCCGGTTCGAGCTGCGTACGGCCTGCCCCGGCTGGACGGTGCGTCAGGTCCTCGCCCACTGTGGCGCGGCGCTGATGCGGATCGTGGAAGGCCGCCTGGAGGAGGGGGCGTTTCTGCCGGAGTCGAACGCGGCCGACGTCGCCCAGCGCGAGGAATGGCCGTTGCGGCGGGTCCTGGACGAGTTGGAACGTGGCTTCACGGAGGCCGGGCCGGCCATCACCCGACACCACGACGGGCTGCTCGACGCGGTCGCTCTGGGGGAGTGGGTGCACGCCGGAGACGTACGAGAGGCACTGGGCGAGCCGGGCGCGTACGAAGGAGCCGGCATCCGGTACGCGGTGCCGCTGCTCGCGGTGACGAGTGGCAGGCGTGACACCCCGTTGCTGCGCGCCCATCTCACCGGTCACTCGCCCCCGGTCGTCCTGGGCAGACCGGAAGAAGGGCGTTCAGTGGCCGAGTTCCACGGGGACGTACCGACGCTGATCCGCATCTACACGGGCCGGCCGCTCGTCGGCACGCGTTACCGGTTGCTCGGCGCCGAAGAACAGGAACTGCTCATCTACCGCTGACCGTAGGGGTCAGTCGATTCGCACCACTTGGAAGGCCTCGGCGAGGCGGCCCGGAGGAAGGCCGCCCGCTCGGGCGTGTTCGGTCAGCCAGCGGCGCAGCAGGCCGGCCAGATCCTCGAAGTGGGCCGTCTGCGACGTGTGGATGCGCAGCGCGTCCACCTTGCGGTCGAAGACGGGGGTGACGTCGATGTACTGGTTGGGCGTCGGGCCTGTCATGAGCCACAACTCCTCGACGGACCAGGGCTCCAGCATTTCGTCCTTGAGTAACTGGGGGTGTGCGAAGGGGTTCCGGGCCTCCGGGTACACCGCGCGCAGTGCGGCGTCGCCGACCGCGCGGTGGTCGGGGTGAAGGTCCGCGACCCGCTTCCAGTTGATCTCCGGGCTGGGAATGATCACTCGCTGTGGACGTACCTGGCGGATCACCCGGCACAGATCGCGGCGCAGTTCCGCGCTCGGTTCGACGAAACTGTCGGGGTATCCGAGGAACCGCACGTCGTGCACTCCGCTGAGCTTCGCCGAATGGAACTGCTCGGCACGGCGGAGATCCGCCATCGCCTGGCGCGGCAGCCGCTCGTCGTACCCGCCGGCGTCGCCGTCCGTCACGATGCAGTACGTCGCGCACGTGCCGCCGGCTATCCACTGCATCACCGTGCCGCTGACGCAGAACTCGATGTCGTCCGGGTGGGCGGCCACCACGAGCAGTCGCTCGGGCGCGCGGCGGGTGGGTGCGTCGGGCCTGAACTCGTCCATGGGACAAGCCTGTTGTCGCTGTCCGAGAGCGGCAAGGCCGGACCCGTGGCGGATCCGAGACATGGCACTTACGTGCCACCCAAATAATTGGTAGATTCAAAACAATGACAGCAAGCAAAAGATCCGGAGGCGACCGGCATGTGCAGGATCTTCGGCTCCTTCGCCGCGGCGGCCACTGGTCCTGAACTGGACACGGTGTCCGGCCGGCAGCGGCACGGCGGCCCTGACGAGCGTGGAGTGCTCACCGGCCGCGGATGGTCACTCGGGTGTGACCGTCTCGCGGTCACCGAACCGGTCGGCGGTGCCCAGCCCTTGCGCCTTCCGACCGTCCCGGGTGTTCTCGCGGTACTCAACGGTGAGATCTACAACCACCGTGAACTGCGGCGCCGACTGGCGGCGCGAGGTCACGTCTTCCCCGACGCCTGCGACGGCAGTGTGCTGCCCGCGCTCTACGCCGAATACGGCCCCGCGTTCGCCGAGCAGCTGGACGGCATGTACGCGATCGCGATAGTCGACCTGCGCACGACGCCTCAACTCGTGCTCGCCGTCGACGAGATGGGCATGAAACCCCTCCACTACCACGAAGGGCCGGGCGGGGCAGTCCGGTTCGCCTCCGAGATCCCGGCCCTGCTCGCCTTCGACGGAGTGCCGGCGGATCCGTGTGAGGAGACACTCGACACCGTCCTGGCCACGAAGACACCCTTCGGGACCGACACCGCCCTGCGCGGCATCCGGGTTCTTCCGCCCGGCGCGACCGCGGTGGCCCACGGCACCCGCGGGTTACGCGTCGCCCGCCGCCCCCCGCGTGCGGTCGCCCCGGCCGCCGGTCTGCTGGACACACTCCGCCACGAAGTGCACCGACTGGCCCGCGCCGACGTACCCCTGTGCGCCATCACCAGCGGAGGCCTCGACTCCGGGCTCGTGACCGCCCTCGCCGCCGAGGAGGCCGCGCCGCTGCACACCTTCCACCTGGGCTACCGGGGACGCTGGCCCCATGCGGAGGACACCTTCGCGAGGGCCGTCGCCCGGCGTGCCCGTACGGTGCACCACCACGTCGAGGTGGATCCCAAGGAACTGATGTCGCTGCTCACGCGCACGACCCGGCATCTGGGCCAACCCAACGCCGACCCCATCGCCTTGAGCACGTACGCGCTGTTCCGGGCGGTGCGCGGCGCGGGTTTCACCGTCGCGCTCACCGGGGACGGCGCCGACGAACTCTTCGGTGGCTACGACCGGGTGCGCGCCGCCCTGGCAGCTCCGGCCGGCAGCGACTGGACAGCGCCCTACGTCGACGCGCTCGCCGCCGCCCCACGGCTGCTGCGGGAACGGCTCTACACCCCCGACTACCGGGCGTTCATCATGGAGCGCGGTTCCGTGGCCGACCGCATCACGGCCGAACTGCGGGCCCCCCGAGCCGCGGGCTCCGACCGCGCCGACACGCTCACACGCTTCGAGACGCGTCGGCGGTTGCCCGCCTATCACCTGCGGCGTGTCGACCACCTCAGCATGGCCTGGGCCGTGGAGGCGAGACTGCCGTTCTGTCAGCCGTCCGTGGCCGCCCTCGCCCGGACGCTGCCGGCCGAGCAGAAGCTCGGCAAACGCGCGCTGTACGAGGCGGGGGTGGGCCTGCTGCCCCGGGCCGTCCTGCAGCGGCCCAAGCAGCCTTTCACGCTGCCCCTCGCCGCCATGATCGCGCCGGGCGGCCCCCTGCTGGAGCCGGTCCGTGACCTGCTGTCTCCGGATCGGCTCTCCCGGGGCGGGCAACTGCGGCCCGATCGGGTGCGGGCCCTGCTCGACCGGCACCTGGAGCGCCCCTCGGACCGGGATGCGCTCACCTTGTGGGCACTGGCCGTGCACGGACTGTGGACGGACGTCGTCCAAGGGCTGAGGGTGCCCGTCGGCTGCGCGGCGTGATCGCCGACATCGTCCAGGCCGAAGGCGCACCCTGTCCCACCCTGGTGGTGGACAGCGATCAGCTGCCGTCGGGCTCCCTGGCCTCGTCCGTCGAACTCGCGGCTCTGCAGAAGTGGCTGCAGGAGAGCGGACGCGGCCGGATCCGCAAGGTGGCGCTGTACGGAAAGTCGGCCGACGCGGCCTTCGACCTGGACTACCGGTTCGTCCAGAGACTGGCCGACGGCGCCGACTTCCGGGCCGGCTGCGGCCACTCACTGCTCGCGGCCGCCGTCAGCGCGGGACTGCCTGGCCGGGTGCGGGTGCGGGCGGTGACCACGGGAGACCCGGTGGTGTGCGAGCCGGAACCCGGCGGCGCGTACACGGTGCGTCTGGAGCGGGCCGCCGACGTGGCGACCCTGCTGCCGACGGGGCGCCCCGTGGACCGGTTGTGCGGCTTGTCGGTGTCGATCGTCCGCTATGGAAACCCCTATGTCTTCATCGATGCGCGTCTCCTCGGGCTGACGTCGGAAGCAGCCCTCTTCGCCGCCCGCGACGACGTCCTCGGGCGGCTGCTCATGGTGCGGACAGCGGCCGCCCGCCGGTTGGGGCTTCCCGTGCACGGGGCACTGCCCAAGATCGCCGTGGTGGGGTCGTACACCCCTGGCCGTCTGTCGGTGCGGGCGGTCACGGTGACGGGCTGGCACCCCTCCCTCGCTCTGACCGGCAGCACCTGCCTGGCCGCGGCCACCGTGGTGCCGGGCTGTGTGCCGTCGCGTCTCATGACCGGCGCGCGGGGCCGGTTGACCATGCGCACCCCGCGCGGCGACGTCCAGGCGTCCTCGGTCGTCCGTGCGGGCCGGCTGCGAGGTGTATCGGTCCACGGCAAGCGAGCCCGCGTCCTCGAACGTGCTGTGCCCCTGCCCTGGCGTATTCAGGGCTCCGTCGTTCTCGCGATCGGCCGGGAATGATCACGTGATTCCGAGGGTCGCCGACGGCCGAGTCATGTCCCGCCCGTGCGGCGTAGCCGGTCCAGAAGACTGGGCAGCTCACCAGGGCGGGCCGGATCAGAACCGGCGAGTTGGCTCAGCCCCTTGCTGCGGGCCTGCTCGACGAGCTGGTCGATCAGCTTCTGCTCGACCGTCGCAGTCTCCGGCGACGGATCCGCCTGATCATCTGGGGCCACGAACTCGGTCACGGTGTCAGTCACTTGATGTCTCTTCCATGATCATCAAGTACACCGGTGAGCGTACAGACCCGGATAAGGCTGCGAGCCTCATCCCGGTGACGGCGGGATGAGGCTCGGATCGGAGCGCCGGGCAGGCCTTGCACCTGCATTTCCCCGCAGGAAGCGGGGCGTCTTTCCTTGGACCACCAGCGCACAACCGGACGCCTGGAGTTGCGGCGGCCAGTTCAAGATCGGCTATAGCCGGTGGAAGGGGGCGGGAGCGGCACCGGATGGGGATGCGGTCCGCATCTGCCCGAATCCGGAGGGAGCGGGGGTGAGCGCGTAGGCGGCTCGAGCTCGGAAGCGGCTGAGGTGGTAGGCCATGCGGTTGCCGGGTGCGTCCGCGGTGTCGGCGGTGGCGGCTTTCCAGCACACAGCGGCCGCGTTCTTGAAGAACACGTGCGCGGAGGCGGGTTCGTGGTCGGCGGCCGTGACTTCCACCAGCAGGTGCGCAGGTCCCTGTGCCCCTGCAGGGGCGACGGCCCGCTCGCCGGAGCCGTCCGGGGCGGGCCGGTTGGGCAGGTCTTCGGCGGGCGCCGTGGTGGTGGGCCGGGGGTGTTCGCGCAGGCTGGACGCGGCCGCGATGATGATCTCGAGTTGTTCGGCGAAGTGGGTGCCGGGCGTGGGGATTTCGAGGTCGGGGTGGCGGTCGTAGCCGATGGCGACGGCGGCCGCCACGAATTCGATGACGGCCTGCGCGGTCGGGGTGTGCCGGCGCTGCGTGGCGCGGGTGAGGTGGCTGAGGATGCGCAGGACGGTGGCGATGCTGGTGTCGGGGGTCATCATGCGGTACGCCGGGGCGTCTTCGCCGGCATCGAGGTCGTCGTCGTCGTGTGGTGCGCTGGCGTCGGCCTGGGCCTGCCACAGGGCGGCGGCGTGGGTGTCGCCCTGGGCGAGGTGCTGCAGGTAGAGGCAGTAGGAGGCGGGGGCGTCGTCGGCGCCGGCCGCGTACTGCCACCAGAAGCGGGCGCCGGTCTCGGCGCCGGCGAGGTGCAGGACGCAGCCCAGGATCCAGGCGGCCCGTGGCTGCGGGACCTGGTCGGTGAGGAAGTCGGCGAACTGGTCGGGGGTGCAGTGGGTGACGACCGCCTCGCACAGGGCGGTAAGGCTCTGTGCGGCGCGGTCGTCGGCCACCCGTGGCCGGTAGCCGTCCCACAGCAGGATGTCGTCCTCGGCGGCGAGGTCGTTGTAGGGGACGACGTCGGAGGGGACGTGCGGCTGGCGCAGCAGCAGCGACTGGGCGAGGAGGTCGTCGATGGTGCTCATGGCGGGGGGATCACTCCTGGGTGTCGGTGTCGGGGAAGAGCTCGTTCAAGGCCCCTCGGGCGTGGTGGTCCAGGGTGTGGGTGATGGCCGGGGACAGGCCGACGACGCCGGGAACGGCGTCCGGGTCGATGCCGCACAGGTAGCGCAGGACGGTGATGTCCATCTGGTCGGTGGGCAGGCGGGCGATCGCGTCGAAGAACCGGGCGTGGATGTCGATGCGGGCCACACGCTCGACCAGGTCGCCGGTCTGGGCCTGGGCGGTCGTGCAGAATGCCGCTGCCCGTAAGTCGGGGTGTCCGCCGGGCCGCTTCGGGGCGCGGGACAGGACCGTCGAGCGCAGCAGCTGCCAGGCGTGGCGGGGCGTATCGGGGCTGGTGGTCGCCCGGTCCCAGGTGAGCCAGAGGATGTCGAAGGTCTCCCGCGCCGCCTGCCGCGCCCGGGGCTCGGACTGGAGGAACGCCTGCGCGTAGGCGGTGTAGGGCTGCCACATGGCCTGGGTGAGTCCCAGGTGGGCGATGGGCTGTTCCTCCACCACGTCGGTGCGGACATCGCGGATCCGGCTCTTGATCCAGGCGGTGTTCTTGTCGGCCTCCACGGCGGCCGCCTTCCACAGCCGCAGCAGCGGGCCGATGGGTATCTCCAGCACGCGGACCACGCTGTAGGTGATCTCCCAGCCGGGGTAGTAGCCCTCGCCGCGCAACAGTTCCGACAGCCGGGTCTTGGAGTATCCGGAGCGGGCCACGAGGTCGTCGAGGGTCAGGCCGCTGGCGGCGAACCGGTCGCGCACCGGCTCCAGCCACGTGCGGTGCGCCGCGCCGACCGTTTCACAGATCGGCTTCTGCGGGCGGCCGCGACGATGCGGAGGATCCCCTTCGGGCTGCTCGGACACCTCGGGCATTTTCACCGTGACGGCTCCTCACCCGCGACCGGCGTCCCGGCCGACGAAGCCGCCACCGGCCGCTGCCGTATGCCACGCCGTCGGCCGTCCTGCGCCGCGCCGGAACCCGGGTCCGTGCCGCTGAGTGCCGAGACGATCTGCTGGATGAGGAGCCCCAGCGAAGGCAGCAGCGCGGCCACGGCCGCGACCTGCCCCAGCAGGGTCATCATCGTGCTCCACGTGAGGACCGCCGCCAGCACGGCCACGGTCATCACCTGCTTGCTTGTCATGTCACCTTCCCGGAAAGAACAAAGAGCGTCTGGAAAGGCTCCTCCGGAGCGGTGCTGAAGCGCCCCGAAGGAGTTGCACGACAGCATGCTGCGCCGGACGCGCAACCCTCAACGTGATCATGGGATTGCGGAACAATGACACCGCGTCACCCGCCGGACACCGCCGGCCCATTACTCCAAGACAGTCACCGGCAGCGGCAAATTATCGCCGAATGAACGCTTTTGATGGCGAAACCGTACTTCTTGTTGCGGCACCGACGGGATGGCGCACCATAGAAGACGGACGCCTCCCCCGGCGTCACACCTTCCTGTCTGGAAGGCCGCGCGGCCCCCTTGTGCTGAAGAACGACCGAAGGGGACCGCCCCGCTTCCGCCCAGCAGTCCACGCGCTGGGCGGAAGTGGCCGTCCACACCGGCACCCCCGTACGGCGATTCCGCGCAGTGGCCAACAGGCGCGCATACGCAGCCGTACCTGCGACCGTCCCGGACGGCCTACGCTACGCCGGCCCTCCCGAGGAACTTCAAGAAACGGGGAGCTGCCCCAACGACCGACCTTGGTCGGAAAGGGGGCCAGCCCTGCGGGCTGGCCCCCTGCTGCTTCATCTACTGCCTCAGGCTGCGTCAGCCGATCTTGCGCCAGGTGCAGGTAGTCGCGGTTGACGTGCAGTGCTCGAATCCGGGAAGGGCCACGAAGAAGCCGTCACCGTCCAGCATCCGCCACGCCGGGGCGGGGAACTCGTTGAACGCCATCTGGTTCTGCACGCGCGGGATTGCCGCACGCCCGCAACGTTCTGTACCGGTCGGCCCCTTCGTCGCCGTGCGGGTATCCGCGAGGAGACCGAAGTGCGCCGAACCGTCGTCCCCCATCTTGTCGGTAAACAACTGGGCGCACTCGGTGCCCTTCTTTACCAGGTTCGGGTTCGGGTCCGCCGTGGTCCCCGGGCAGCCGCCGGTGCACGCTCCAGGAGGAGCTGCTACCACACACGACGTTACGGCTGTTGTCTGACGTCCATGGATTGCCAGCGCTGTTGTTCACCGGGGTGTCCGGGCCCAGGTAGTGCATCAGCGAGTCCCACCGCCTCGAGCCGGCGTGATCGGGCAGCACCTGCTTTCCCCGAGGTCCCGAGTCCGCCGTCGCGGTGCTACTGGCGTCCACGCGCGCGGTCACCGATCAGCCAAGGTCGATCCTCTCCGTGCCCGAGCCGTTCGGCGCACGGGGTTGGGCTGCCGAACGACGGAGCCTGCCTGGCGTATCCACGTCACGGCGTGAACGCGCAACCGCTCCCGGCGGAATGACCGTCGTCTTTCTGCCACGCTGGTGATCGGGCCCTGTTCCTTGCAGAGCAAAAGGAAATGTGGCCGTTCTGCGTCCCGACCCGGGGGAGTGGTCTCCAGAATGAAGTTCGAGAACATGCGTGTCGTGGTGACCGGGGCATCCCGGTATTTCGGGCGGGCGATCGCCATCGGATTCGCCCACCTCGGCGCCGAGGTCTTTGTGTCCGCGCGTACGGTGGAAGCCGCGGAACGCACCAGGACCGAAGTCATGGGCGAAGCCAGAAACCGTATCCATGCCTTCGGTTGCGACCTGAGCAAGCCGGCCGAGATCCGGGGCTTCGCCCGGCAGGTGGGCGAGCGTACCGACCGGGTCGATCTCCTGGTCAACAACGGTGCCCGGTGGCTGGACGACATGGATCTCGAGGTGACCTCGGACGACTCGATCGTCGAGACCATCGAGTCCACGGCCGGCGGCACCGTCCTCATGGTCAAGCACTTTCTGCCGCTGCTGCGCGTCTCGCAGCGTCCCGACATCATCAACATGGTCGCCGTGTGCCAACCGGGCGGAGCCGGCGATTTTCCGGCCCACGAGGCTTTCCACGCCGCCAAGGGCGCCCAGGCCGGATTCGCGGAGATTCTCGGGCGCAGGCTGCGCCCTTCCGGGGTCAGGGTCTTCTCCCTCTATCCGCCCGACTATTCCACTTCGGACCCACGGTCCGTGGAATGGCAGGGCACGGGCAGAAACGCCCAGTACCGGGACGAGAAGCTCACGACCCAGGCCCTCTTCGAATGCATCGTCTACGCGGTCGAGCAGCCCCGCGACTGCTTCATCCGCTCGTTCCACTTCGAGCCCCGCTGACTGCCCGCCCCCCGGCAGTCGCTCGCACCACCGCCAAGGAGGACCGCCCATGAGCACCCCCCTGTGGATCACCGCGACTCCACCAGCCACCCACGGCGAACTGCACATCGGGCACCTCGCCGGTCCGTACGTGGCCGCCGATGTGCTCAGCCGCTTTCTGCGTGCCGACGGTCAGCCCGTGCTCTTCAGCACGGGCACCGCCGATCACGCCGACTCCGTGGAGGTACGCGCGTTGCGCGGCGGCCGCAAGCCGGAGGAGGTGGCTGAGGGCTACCGCGCCGCGATCACCGCGGACTGGCTGCGTTCCGGAATCGAGTTCGACCATATCGTCCGTCCCCGCCACGATCGTGGGTATCGGCGCTGGCAGCAGAACATCTTCCTGGAACTGTTCGGACGGGACGCCATCGTCGCCCGCACTCGTCTCCAGCCGTACTGCACCTCCTGCGAGCGATGGCTGTACGGCGCCTTCGTCGTCGGTGCCTGTTCAAGCTGTGGCGCCCGCGCCGACGGCAGCCTGTGCCAGGAGTGCGCCCGGCCCACGGACGCCGATCTCATCGACCCCGTCTGCGCACTGTGCGGTTCTCCAGGCCGGCCGCGCCGCTGCCGGCGCCTCTATCTCCCCCTGGAGCCGATGCGCGACGCACTGGCCGACCACTGGGCCTCCACCGCTCTGCCACCCCGTCTGACGGCGCTGTGCCGCAGTCTCCTCGAGGACGGGCTGCCGGACGTGTGTGTCGGACATCCGGGAGACTGGGGCGTCCCGGTCCCCATCGACGACTTCGCAGAACACCGGATCGACGCATGCTTCGAGTCCGTCGTCATGCAACTCTTCGGCTACGGCCACGGCGAGGAGCCGCTGCCCGATCGTGCCATTCACTTCTGCGGATTCGAGCACGCCTTCTGCCACGCCGTGCTGTTGCCCGCGATCCTCATCGCACGCGGCATGAAGCTCCCCCAGGAGATCTACGTCAACGAGACCTACCAGGTCGACACGGACCAGGGGGCGTCTGACGGCGGGCCCGGGGTATGGGCCCTCGATCTGCTCACCGAGTTCGGTTCGGACGCGCTGCGCCGCCACGTTCTCCAACTTCGGCCGCTCGGCCGCAGTACCGGGTTCCACCAGGACGAGCTGCACCGTACCCGGCAGGTACTGGAGGCCACGTGGAACAGCTGGCTCAGCCGGCTGTTCACGGCCGTGCGGCAGGACTGCAGGGGGCTGGTGCCCGACGCGGAGCCCGGCGGGACCGGCTGGGAGGCCCTGCGGCGCCGGCTGCACAGAGCAGCCGAGGACCTGCGCGAGGCGTACGGACCCGACGCCTTCGATCCCCGTCGTGCGGTGGCCGTGCTGGACGAAGTGGTCAACCTCGCCGCCGACTTCGGCTACGTCAACGTCTTCGAACGGGACAAGCCGCGGGGGGAGCAGGATCATCTTCCCGCGATGGCGGCGCAGCTTGCCGTGGCCTCCGCGCTGACCTCGTGGGCCTGGCCCGTCATGCCCGAGGGCGCCGCCCGCCTGGCCGCGGCCCTACGGACGAAGGCCGGAAGTCCGGTGCTCCCGGAGGCGTTGATCCCACCGGCTCCCGGAACACGGCTGGAGCCCCCGTCCGGACCCGTCTTCGGGTTCTGATCGGCAGTCCCTCGACATGTACATGTGCCCACCTGGTCCGCCCGGCCACCAGGTGGGCACAGCGCTCTTCCGGCAGCGGAAGCACACACCTCACCCGTACGTCAGAGCACAGTCGTAGAAGACGCCGCGTGTCCCGGCGCATCGTGGCTTCCGGGGGGCGTGGCCCTGGCTTCCAAGGAGTTCCACGTGACCCTGAACGTCGCCATGCTCAGTGTGCACACCTCGCCGCTCCATCAGCCCGGTACGGGGGACGCGGGAGGAATGAACGTCTACATGGTCGAGCTGTCCCGTGCCCTGGCCGAACAGGGAGCCCGAGTCGACCTGTTCACCAGGTGTCGCGGTGAAGGGCAGCCGCCTCTGGTCGAACTCGCCCCCGGGGTGCGGGTACGGCATCTGCATGCCGGAGAGTGCCGCCCGCTTTCCAAAGAAGCCATGCCCGAGCTGCTGCTCGACTTCTCCCTGGCGCTGCTGCGCGCCGGCGCGAACGAACCGTACGACGTGGTGCACTCCCACTACTGGCTGTCCGGTCAGTCCGGTGCCGTCGCCGCCGCCCACTGGGACGTTCCGCTCGTGCACACCATGCACACCATGGGCAGGGTCAAGAACCTGTTGTTGGCACCCGGGGACCAGCCCGAACCCGAATCGCGCATCCGTGGCGAGAGCGGAGTGGTCCTCGCGGCCGACCGGCTCATCGCCAACACACCTGAGGAAGCGGCAGCACTCGGCAGTCTCTATGACGCCCCGCGCGGCCGCACCGACGTCGTCACTCCCGGAGTCGACACCCGTACCTTCCACCCGGCGGACGGGAAACGTGCGGCACGGGCCAGACTCGGACTGCCCGACCGAGCCTTCATCCCGCTCTTCGCCGGCCGCATCCAGCCGCTGAAAGGACCGGACGTCCTGATCCACGCTGTGGGTGCACTGCTGCGAAAAGCGACAGAACTGCGCCCCCGGATACATGTTCCGCTGGTAGGAGGCATCAGTGGTACGGGCCTGCAAGCCGGCGGCGAACTCCAGGGGATCTGCTCGCGGTCGGGGCTCTCGGACGTCATCCACTTCGAGTCCGCCGTGCCCCAGCGGGAACTGGCCGACTGGTACCGAGCAGCCGATGTGCTGGTGGTTCCCTCACGCAGCGAGTCCTTCGGCCTGGTGGCGTTGGAGGCCCAGGCCTGCGGAACTCCGGTGCTGGCAGCGGCCGTCGGGGGCCTTTCGACCGCAGTGCGGGACGGGGTCACCGGGATGCTCGTACAAGGACACGACCCCGTCGACTTCGCGGACCGGCTTCTGTGGTTCTCGCGCAACCCGACGAGGGCCGCACGCATGGGGTCCGCGGCCGTCCATCATGCGGAGCGTATGAGCTGGGGAACCGCCGCGGAACGCACCCTGCGGGTGTACACCCACGCCTTGACCGACAGGGTCGTGAGGATGGGGCAGGAGCGGCGGCACGCCCCTGCCCCTACGGCCGCTTCCGCCTGGAGGAGCAGGAGAGCCGTCGTACCAGCTTAGCAGCTCCTTTGGTGCAACCAAATAAGTGGTGAAATCCAAATAGGGTCGGCCGCCTTGTCTTTCGGGTCTGAAATCGGTCCCGCGGATTGGTCGAAAATCGCCCCTCGGGACCTGCTCGCTGTCGCATCCATGCCATGGCAGATCTGCGACTTGTGGAATCATTGGTTCCCAATTCCAGGTGCGCAATTATTGAAATGTCTTCAAGGGGGCCCGGCGGCACGGGCCTCGGAGAAAATTCAATTACTTCCTGGAGGAACCATGTTCGTAGCTGTGCAGGGCTCCGGTCTCGGCAAGGTTGTCGGTCAGTTCGCCACCGCACTGTCTCTGTGTACGGCGGTGGCGGGGGCCGGGGCGCTGGCCTCGATGCCGGCCGGAGGCTATTCGTCACAGCAGGTGGTGGCCGGAGTTTCGGGCAACAACTGGCCCAAGGCGGCCTCCGATGACTCGGACGGCAACAACTGGCCCAAGGCGGCCTCCGATGACTCGGACGGCAACAACTGGCCCAAGGCGGCCTCCGGTGACTCGGACGGCAACAACTGGCCCAAGGCGGCCTCCGGTGACTCGGACGGCAACAACTGGCCCAAGGCGGCCATCGATGACTCGGACGGCAACAACTGGCCTACGGTGCCCACCGTCGGCACGGACGGCAATAACTGGCCCAAGGTGTAACGCTTTCCGTCGGACAAAGCGAAAAGCCGTGAGGTGCTGTCTTCAGCGCTCCACGGCCTTTTGTTTTTATGATCAAACGTCGATTCAGGAAGCCCGGCAGTCCGGACACAGCCCTCTGAAAATGATGTCCGCCCCGTCCACCTGCCAACCGGTCAAACCCTGTTCGGGCGGCCTCGGTGCCTCGTGGACCGTATTCTCCACCTGTCCGCAGTTTGTGCACATTGCGTGCTGGTGCGGTTCGCCGGAGATCTCGAAGACGGCCGGCCAGCCGGGACGGTCGAACTTGGTGACCAGGCCGGTCTCCAGGAAATGCCGAAGCATTTCGTAGACCGCTTGGCTGGTGAGGGTGCCGAGGCGTTCGCGGGCCGCGGCGGTCAAACCCTCCACGTCCAGGTGGCCGCCGGCGGCCAACACCTGCAGTACCTCAAGACGCGGACTCGTGACACGCAGACCGACATCACGCAGCTGCTGGATGGCCGCGTCGCGTTCGCTCGCCACTGCTTCGCGTGCCATCTCTCCGCCATCTGAGGGGACCAAAGGTTTGGGGCCATCGTACCTCTTGCCCCGCCGGATCTGCTGGCCCCGGCATCGACGGGACGGCAGAGTCGATTCAGTCCAGCCAGCCCAGACGGGCGGCTCGTACGCCGGCCTCGAAGCGGCTCGATGCGTCCAGTTCCTGCATGAGGTCGGAGATCATCCTGCTCACCGTGCGCAGGGAGACGCCCAGATTGCGGGCGACCTTCTCGTCCTTCATCCCGGACGCGAGCATGCGGAGGGCGGCGCGCTGCTGCTCCCTCAGGCCGTCACCGTCTTGGGTTGGCCGCTTCTGTTCGCCGAACGGCGTCGCCATGTGCCAGGCGGGCTCGAACAAGGCCTGATAGGAGCGCACCAGGGCGGAACCGTGCGCGAGGATGGCCCCGGCCGTGTGGTCCTCGGGGTTCACCGGAAGAATCGCGAACTGGTCGTCGGCGATGATCATGTTCATCGGCACCACGGGGGAGAGGCGGACCTGTACGCCCAGTTCGGCCTTGGCTCGCAGGTGTTCGGCGTCTTCCGGCACGGTGACGAGGCGCTGGCTGAAGACGGAACGGACCTGGACCCCGTTCTCGATCTGTCGTCGATCGCGGTTGAGTGCCCTTTCGGGGATCTCCCTGCCGCGTGCGATCGGATGCATCGAGGACAGGCCGTGCTGCACCGTGACCGTGATGTCCTCGAGTACCTGCTGGATGCGGCTGTAGTCGTGCAGGATCTCGAGCTCCACGCCGGACACCTGGGTGAGCATTTCCACGCGGAGAAAGTTGCCCGCCAATGTCTTGAGGGTGCTGTGGGCGCGGTCGGCCTGTTCCAGATGGTTGCGCAGTCGGGTGCGCTCCCGCTCCAGCAGGCGGAGCAGGGCGATCTCCGGGGCAACCACGGTGACCGCGTCGGACTGCTCCTCCGACTCTTTCCCCGCGTCCAGTTCCAGACGGTTGTCGTGCGCCGGCCCTGTGGCGACCACCAGGCCCAGCGTGAGTAATTCGTTGCGACATCGATCCGCGTCGCCGTCGGACAAGTCCATCTCCGACGCGATGTCCCGCAGGTTCGACGCTCCACGCGCCCTGAGCTCCTGATAGAGGGCGAGTGCCAGATCAGTGGATGGTTTACCTGTCCTGCCACCGCCATTGGGCATGCCGAAGTGCTCCTCCTCCGTGCTGCTCCGAGTTGCCCCGGCACACTTTGTCACATGCCGCTGCCCTGATCTCCGACCCGGCATAGTAGTGTGATGCGCATCACGCAGCGCAGCGGCAGACCAGCATGACGCTCCGAGTCCGGTTGTCCAGCCGCCGCTGTCGGCGCTCGACCACACACAGCCCGGCGGCGTGCAGATCCTGCGTCAGGTTCACTTCGTCGACGATCCACTTGACCGTGGACGTGATCGATCCGTGTGTCCCGTCGGTGCCCGAGCGCTTGCTGTAATAGGTGATCCGTTCCTTCATGGCCGCCGGATCGAAGACCTGCTGCGCCACCACCCACTCGGTCACGCCGTCGAATCTGGGCACCTGGAAAGTCCAGTTCCGCACCGGGTCCATGGACAGGGCCTCTGTGTCGTGGGCGGTGTAGTCGAAGGCCAGGGCGCCGCCCCTGCCCACGTGCGCGGCGATCGAGTGGAAGAAGCCGAGGCGTGCGGAGGGCGCAACCGCTGCGATCAACGTGCCGGCCAGCAGGACGAGTTGGTAACTCTCGCGTAGGTGCAACCGGGTCAGATCCGAACACGTCGTCGTCATGCGGTCCCGGATCGGGCGGCCACGGTCCTCGGCCCGTGCCTGCAGTCGACGCAGACTCTCCGCATGCCGGTCCACGGCCTCGACCTCGAACCCGTGACACGCGAAGGGCACGGCGAGCCGCCCCGCACCCGAGCCGAGATCGAGGACCGGGCCGCCGGTGCTCCTGGCCAGTCCCAGATAGCCCACGATGTCGCCGCTGAAAGGGCCGAGAAGAGCGTCCTGTAACCAGAGTTGGTCGTCGCTGTGCTCGGCCAGGGACTCCAGGCCGGGAAGCCGGTACGGCTGGACGGTGATCGCGGTCGCCGTTCGGAACGGCGGGACCGGGTCGAGCGCGGATGTCGCCGACGTGCTCGTCTGCGTGTGCACCGCTCCTCCAAATGACTCGAACCGGTCCCTGCCGTCCTGGCGGGATCCCGTGCCGCCGGGAGCCTGCCGCGGGAACCATGCTGTCCGGTCCGGGATCACGTGCACCAGCCATCCAAGGTGCGCGTCCACGCCAACGCGCGTGTACGCCAGTGGCCTGGCCCTCGGCGATGGCCACCGACAACCACGTGGTGGCGCCCAGCCGTCCCCGAGCTACGGAACGTTTCTCGTCACATCGGCAGCGAACAACACACCACGACCAGTGGCATCAGAAGGGCCGCCGTGACGAATCCCGCCAAGGTGGCGCGCAGTACCGGATGCCCTGATGCCCGCGGCGTGAGAATGCGGCGCATGCGCACCACGACCGAGGAACCGCCTGCCGCGAAGGCGGCCTGCGGAGCCTGTCCGGCCGCCAGCGAGTACAGAGCCGTCGCCAGAGCGTCCCGGGAGGACTTTCGCAGCGCCCGGTCGTCGGCGGCCATCTCCAACAGGAGCGGCACTTCTTGATGGGCGTGGCGAGAGAGCGGCAGGACGCGTAACACCGTTCGAAGGGCCGATGCGGCACAGAGGAACAGGTGGTGGCGGCCTGCCAGATGAGCCCGTTCGTGTTCCAGCGCTGCCGTCAGTTGGTGCCGGGTGAGGACGCGCAGGGCCCCGGAACTCACCACCACCTGCGCGCCCCTGCCCGGCAGGCAGTACACGACCGGGATGTGGTGCGGTACGACGGTGGCTCTGAGCGCCGGCTCCCTGGTGCCGACCAGACGCAGCCTGTCGGCATGCTCGGCCCGACGGCGGCGGGCGCCCGTCAGTTCCCGGACGAAGGCCACCGTGAGGGTGACGGGCACCGCGGCGCCGGCCGTGAGCGCGCTCCACACGCGAGGGCTCAGATGCGCCAGCCGGTCGACCGTTGGCAGGTCGCACGACGCCCTCGTCGGAAGGAAACAGTCCTCGACGACACGGGAGAGGGCATGACTGGCCGTGTTGGGAAGCAGTGATTCCACGAGCGTCAGGGACACGGCCATCGGCAGCAGCAACGCCAGCGCGGTCCAGGCGCAGAGCGCCAGCCAGGGCACCTCGCGGGCCCAGCGACTGCGTGCCAGCAGCCCCGGCAGCACCAGCCCGGCGGCCACGGCGAGGGTGAGGGGCGGGCACACGTGATGCCGCGCCATAAGGAAATCGAATGCGTGAGCGAATAAATCGCTCACGAAACAGCCCCTTGATCGATGCCCTGGTCAGTACCGTGGCCCGCGGCGCGCAGGGCCGCAGCCAGAGCGGAGATGTCCTCCTGGGACATGTGCTCCACGAAACGGAGCAACGCGGCTTCCCGGTCTTCGGTGTGGCCCAGGGCGTCGTTCATCAGCCCGGCGGTGTACTCGTCGCGGGTCCACTCGGGGGTGTAGAGCCAGGCGCGGCCGGTCTTACGGCGTCGCAGCAGACCCTTCCGGTGCAGGTTGTCGGCGACCGTCAACACGGTCGTGTAGGCGACGGGTCGCGTGCCCTTGATGTCGTCGAAGATCTCACGGACCGTTGCCGGGCGGCTCCATCGCCAGAGCCGGTCCATCACCTCGGCTTCCAGATCACCAAGCCGCCGCACGTCGGCCCCTTCTTCGTTCCGCGTAGGGATGCCATGGGATGCCATGGGATGCCACATCGTAGGCCACATCTGTGAACGAGGTGTTCGGTCCCGCAGGACCGGCTGAACAACGGTCCGGGCCCGGTGCGGTGATCACCGCACCGGGCCCGGACCCTTGAGTCTCCAGCGCCTACGAGTCGACCTCAAGCCTTCACCAGTCGCGCGATGGCTTTGGACGCCTCGGTGACCTTGGCCCTGGCCTTGTCGCCGCCTTCCACGATCGCGTCTGTCACACAGCAGTTGAGGTGCTCGTCGAGGAGCGCCAGGGCGCAGGACTGCAGCGCCGCGTTGGTGGCCGAGATCTGAGTGAGGATGTCGATGCAGTAGGTCTCCTCCGCGACCATGCGCTGCAGCCCCCTCACCTGGCCCTCGATCCTGCGCAGCCGCCTGACGATGTCGTCCCGGTGGTTGTCGTATCCGGCCATGGGGGCCTCCTCCGTCGTCGGTGGCTCATCGGTCGGTGGGTTGGAAGCCGCGCAGGCGAAGGCTGTTGCCGACCACGAACACCGAGGAGAACGCCATCGCCGCTCCGGCGATCATCGGGTTGAGGAGCCCGGAGGCGGCGAGGGGGAGGGCGGCGACGTTGTAGGCGAAGGCCCAGAACAGGTTGGACCTGATGGTGCCGAGCGTCTTGCGGGACAGCCGGATGGCGTCCGCTGCCGACCTGAGGTCGCCGCGCACCAGAGTCAGGTCGCCGGCCTCGATGGCGGCGTCGGTACCGGTGCCCATCGCCAGACCGAGGTCGGCCTGGGCGAGCGCGGCGGCGTCGTTGACACCGTCGCCGACCATGGCGACCGAACGGCCCTCGCCCTGGAGGCGCTTGACGACATCCACCTTGTCCTGAGGCATGACCTCGGCGATCACATGCTCGTGAGCGATACCGACCTCGGCCGCGACGGACTCCGCGACGGTCCTGTTGTCGCCGGTCAGAAGCATGGGCGTGAGACCGAGGGCGCGCAGCCGCCGGATCGCTTCCGGGCTGGTCTCCTTGACGGCGTCGGCGACTTCGAGGACGGCGCGGGCCTCGCCGTCCCACGCGACCGCGATGGCGGTACGCCCCGCGGCCTCGGCCGCGGCCTTGGCGCGCTCCAACCCCACGGGGAGGGCGATGGCCCATTCGTCCAGCAGCCTCTGCCGGCCGACCAGGACGGCGTGGCCCTCCACGATGCCCTGGACACCCAGTCCCGCGAGGTTGGCGAAGTCCTCCGGGGCGGGCAAGGTGCCCACGCGGGCGGCGGCGCCGGTGGCGACCGCCTGGGCGATGGGGTGCTCCGAAGAGTGCTCCAGGGCGCCCGCGAGCCGCAGCGCCTCGTCCTCGTCCGTCCCGTCCGCGGTGTGCACGGCCAGCAGGGTCATCCGGCCGGTGGTGACGGTGCCGGTCTTGTCCAGGACGATGGTGTCCACCTTGCGGGTGGACTCCAGGACCTCCGGGCCCTTGATGAGGATGCCGAGCTGAGCGCCGCGTCCCGTGCCGACCATGAGCGCGGTCGGGGTGGCCAGGCCCAGCGCGCACGGGCAGGCGATGATCAGCACCGCCACGGCCGCGGTGAAGGCGGCGGTCAGGCCCGCGCCGTTGCCGAGCCAGAAGCCCAGGGTGGCGAGCGCGAGGGAGATCACGACCGGCACGAACACCGCGGAGATCTTGTCCGCCAGCCGCTGGGCCGCCGCCTTGCCGTTCTGCGCGTCCTCCACCAGCTTGGCCATACGGGCGAGCTGGGTGTCGGAGCCGACCCGCGTGGCCTCCACGACCAGCCGGCCACCGGCGTTGAGAGTGGCGCCGGTGACACCGTCACCGGCAGCGACCTCCACCGGCACGGACTCACCGGTGAGCATGGAGGCGTCGACGGCGGAGGAGCCCTCGACGACCGTGCCGTCGGTGGCGATCTTCTCACCGGGACGGACCAGGAACCGGTCGCCCACCTTCAGATCCGCGACCGGGATGAGCTCTTCCCGGCCGCCTCGCAGGACGGTGACCTCCTTGGCTCCGAGTTCCATGAGCGCCTTCAGCGCCGCGCCCGCCTTCCGCTTGGAGCGGGCCTCGAAGTAGCGCCCCGCGAGGATGAACGCGGTGACGCCGGCGGCGGCCTCCAGGTAGATGTTCCCGGCACCGTCGGTGCGGGCGATGGTGAACTCGAAGGGGTGCGTCATGCCGGGGGTGCCCGCCGTGCCGAAGAACAGCGCCCACAGCGACCAGAGGAACGCCGCCGTCGTACCGACCGAGATCAGCGTGTCCATGGTCGCCGCGCCGTGCTTGGCGTTGGTCCAGGCCGCCTTGTGGAAGGGCCAGGCGGCGTAGGTCACCACGGGCGCCGTCAGTGTGAGCGAGGCCCACTGCCAGTACTCGACCTGCAGGGCGGGAGCCATCGCCATCGCGATCACCGGGACCGCGAGCGCGACCGCCGTGATCAACCGCTCGCGCAGCGGCCGCAGTTCATCGGTCTCCGCCCCTTCCGCGGCGGAGCCGGTCCCGGATCCGCCCTGCGCGGGGTCCCGCTGGGGTTCCCGGGCGGTGTAGCCGGTGGCCTCCACCGTGGCGATCAGATCGGTGACGGCGATGTCCTCGCTGAAGGTGACCTTCGCTTTCTCGGTGGCGTAGTTGACGGTGGCCTCGACCCCGTCCATGCGGTTGAGCTTCTTCTCGATCCGGGCGGCGCACGAGGCGCAGGTCATGCCGCCGATGGCGAGTTCGACCTCGGCGGCGCCGGGCGTGGTGGTGGTCATGTCTGCTCCTCGCAGCTCACGGACGCGACACGGAAAACGGGGGGTGGGGCCTGGGCGCGGCCCCACCCCGGATGGGGCGGCTCAGACGGCCGCGCGGCCGGCGAAGTCGTAGCCGGCCTCGTCGACGGTGTCGGCGATCAGCTTGTCGAGCTCCTTGCCGGCCTCGGCGGCGGTCGTCACGGTGACCAGGCCGGTGCCGATCTCGACCTCGACCGCCTTGACCTCGTCCAGGCCTCCCACGGCCTTGGCGACGATGGCCTGGCAGTGAGCGCTGCCGACGCCGTCGACCTTGTAGACGGTCTTGGTCTCCGCCTGGGTGTGGCAGCTTCCGTCCGGGGTGCAGCAGTCCGACACGGTTCCTCCATCATGGGCTGTCAGGATACCCCGGCGGGGTATCCGTGGATCGGGTTCTTGTATACCCCCCACCCGTATCGAGCGCAAGCGTGGATCCGGACTTGACTTGGTACCCCCTGGGGGTATTTTGAAGTGTGTGGAGGCCGCCAGACCGGGCGGCCGGCAGATCGAGGAGTGCGAGATATGAACACCGGACTGCGGATCACGGTCTTCGCCGCCGCCCTCGCCGCGACCTTCGGCACCGCGTACGGCGTCGGCAGCGGCGTCGGCGAGATCTCGCCCGAGCCGACGAGCGCCGCTCACGAGAAGCACTCCGGGGGCGCTCGCACCGAAGAGGGCGGTGGTCATGAGCAGGGCCACGAAGCGGGCGGTCAGCAGAGTGAGAGCACAAGCGCGGCGTCCCCGCCCGGGGGCCTGCAGATCTCGGACGGCGGCTACACCCTCGACCTGAAGACCCCGCGCCTTCAGGCCGACAAGAAGACACAACTGCGCTTCGCCGTCGTGCAGGGCTCGACGGGACGACAGGTCTCGGCCTACGAAAGGGAGCACGACAAGGAACTGCACCTGATCGTCGCCTCACGGGACCTGACGACCTACCGCCATCTGCACCCCACCCGGGCGGCCGACGGCACCTGGTCCACACCCGTGCAGCTCCCCGAGGCGGGTGGCTACCGGGTCTTCGCCGACTTCAAGCCCAAGGGCGGAGAAGGGCTCACGCTCGGTGCCGACCTCGCCGTCTCCGGAGCCTACGAGCCCCACGCGCTTCCCGGGCAGAACACCACGGCCGCGGTGGATGGCTACGACGTCGAACTGGGCGGCGCCCTGACCCCCGGCAAGGCCGGCGAACTCAAGCTGACCGTCACCAAGGACGGTAAGCCGGTACGCGACCTCCAGCCCTACCTCGGCGCGTACGGCCACCTGGTCGCCCTGCGCTCCGGAGACCTCGCCTACCTGCACGTCCACCCGGGCGGTGAGCCCGGCGACGGCGAGACCCGGCCCGGCCCTGACGTCTCCTTCACGGCGACCGCGCCCAGCGAGGGTGCCTACCGGCTGTTCCTGGACTTCAAGCACGAGGGCAAGGTCCGCACCGCCGAGTTCACGGTGCATGCCCGGGGCACGGGCTCGGACGCGGGCGCGAAGGCGGAGGGGAAGACCGAGTCGGGGAGTTCCGAAGAGTCGTCGGCGCACGAGCACTGACGTCACTGACGTACTGCATTTCCGCGGTCTCAGTCTGCGCCGGAGCCTCCGGCGCAGACTGAGGCGGTTGAGCGAAGGCGATCGGCGTGCCCCGACCTTCCGGATTCGGGAGTCGGATCACCTCTGTGAGTGCGTGGTGTGTCAGGTCCCCGGACGGACACATGCGCCCGGGCAGGACGGGCCGTTGTCACGATGCTGGTTGAGCTGGGTTGCCAGTGCCTGGAACAGCGCGGCTGCCGCCACCTTTACCAGCGGGTGCCCGGCTGCCCGTCGTAGAGCGCCTTTCGGTGCTGTGGTGTGCACGGTCAGGAGTCTCCTTCTCGGTCCAGCGGTTGGTGCGAAGGTCGGACGTGTGGTCCCTGATCGGCGAAGCGTCGGGTCACGCCGTGCCGACGAGCTCGTAACCCGCCTCGTCGACGGCCGCGCGGACCGCCTCCTCGTCGAGGGGGGCTGCGGACGTGACCGTCACCTCGCCGGTCTTCGCGATGGCGGTCACCGCGGCGACGCCGCCCAGTGCGGATATCTCCTGGGAGACCGCGCCCTCGCAGTGGCCGCAGGTCATGCCGGACACCTTGTAGACGCTGGTGATCCCACCGGTCTGGACGTCGGCTGCGGTGTCGGACTGGCATGAACCGTCGGTGGAGCAGCAACTGCCGGAGGTCTTCTGGTCGGTCATGGCTTTCATCCTCACGGGTCGATGTGCGGGTCATCCGGGAGCTCTCGAGTTCGCGTCACTCCCGATGCGGGGCTATATACCCCCTACGGGTATATGCACCTCACCAGGATACCCCCGTGCTGGAGGGGCGCGACGTCGGGCCGCCGAGACCGAGGGCCGCGCGATTCGGCGAGCGTCGCGGACCGAAGCGGTCCGCAACCCTCGTGATCAATACAGCTGGTGCCAGTCGCGGCGCTAGCGTGCCCCGTATGACGAAGACGACGAAGCGGAGCACCCCGCGGTCAGCGGCCACGGCACCCGTGCTCGACGCCCGTGCCCTCAACCGTGCGACCCTCGGCCGGCAACTGCTGCTGCGCCGCGCCGGGCTGTCCGCCAAGTCCGCCGTCGACCATCTGCTCGGACTTCAGGCGCAGAACGTGAAGCCCCCGTACTACGCCCTGGCCGCCCGCCTCGACGGCTTCGCCCCGGCCGAGCTGTCCGGGCTGATGGCCGACCGCGAGGTCGTCCGCATCGTCAGCATGCGCTCGACGATCCACACCCACACCGCCGAGGACTGCCTCACCCTGCGGCCGCTGGTGCAGCCCGCCCGGGACCGTGAACTGACCAACTTCCGCAAGGGACTTCAGGGCGTCGACCTCGACCGGCTCGCCGCGCTCGCCCGGGATCTCGTCGAGGCCGAGCCGCGCACCATGAAGCAACTGCGCGAGACCCTGCTCGCCGAGTGGCCGGACGCCGATCCGGGAGCCCTCGCGGTCGCCGCCCGCTGCAAGCTGCCGCTGGTCCAGGTGACCCCGCGCGGACTGTGGGGCCGCAGCGGTCAGGTCGCCCTCACCACCGCCGAGCAGTGGCTGAGCCGCACCGCCGAGCCCACGCCCGCCCCGGACGCCACCGTGCTGCGCTACCTCGCCGCGTTCGGCCCGGCCTCCGTCAAGGACATGCAGACCTGGGCCGGCCTGACCCGCCTGCGCGAGGCCTTCGAACGCCTCCGCCCGGACCTGGTCACCTTCCGCGACGAGCGCGGCGTCGAACTCTTCGACCTGCCCGACGCGCCCCGCCCCGACCCGGACACCCCGGCCCCGCCCCGCTTCCTGCCGGAGTTCGACAACCTGCTCCTCTCCCACGCCGACCGTACCCGCGTCGTCCCGCCGGAACACCGGGGCCGCACCTGGCAGGGCAACCAGGCCCACCGCACGCTCCTCGTCGACGGATTCCTCGCGGGCGTGTGGAAGCTGGAGGACGACGCCCTCGTCATCGAACCTTTCGGCCGCCTCACCGCCGACCGGCGCCGCGAGGTGACCGAGGAGGGGCGGCACCTGCTGAGTACGATGCACCCGGAGTCGTCGTACGACATCCGCTTCGGCACGGTCGTGCGATAGCCACTTCCGGCAGGTGGCCACTTGTGGCAGGCGGACGCTTTCTGCCGATGGGCGCTTCCTGCCAGTGGGCGCTTCCTGCCGGAACGCATGGACAGGGGGCGGGGGGGGGGGGGGGGGGGGGGGCCGCCCCCCCCCCCCCCCGGGCCCCCCCCGGGGGGGGGGCCCCCCCCCCCCCGCGCCCCGGGGCCCGGGGGGGGGGGCCCCCCCCCCCAGGGGAGCCCCCGGCCGCCCCCGCCCCCGCCCCC
>NZ_JARXYX010000060.1 GCF_029893585.1 Streptomyces sp. LBL | reverse complement strand
CGGCAGCATCTCCCCCTGATCCCTCACCCCAGCTTCCAGGCCACCCCTCGGCAGCATCTCCCCCTGATCCCTCACCCCAGCTTCCAGGCCACCCCTCGGCAGCATCTCCCCCTGATCCCTCACCCCAGCTTCCAGGCCACCCCGAGTGGCGGCGGAGTACTCACCATTCGGCACGTACTGTGTCGGAGCACCCGCAAACTGCCCCGGCGGACTGCTGTACTGCCCCTCAGCATCCGCATACTGCGCCGGCACACTGCCATCCGACGACACACCCACAAACGGCCCCAGCCGCCTGCCGTACCGAATCTCAGCATCCGCATACTGCGCAGGCACACTGCCGCTCTGCGACACACCCACAACCTGCCCCAGCGGACCGCCGTACTGCCCCTCAGCATCCGCATACTGGGCCGGCACACTGCCATCCTGCGACACACCCAACGGCCTCAGCGGACTGCCGTACTGCCCCTCAGCATCCGCGTACTGCGCCGGCACACTGCCATCCTGCGACACACCCGCAAACGGCTCCAGCGGACTGCTGTACTGCCCCTCAGCATCCGCATAGCTGTTCGCCGGCGCAGTCCCGGACTGTATCGGGGTAAGGCCATTCACCGATTCGCCCGAAGGGCTACTGGAGGTCGGGACGGAGGGCGCCTCCGGCTGGACGACGGCATCCTTGGTGAGCGTGTAGTGCTTCGCCAGCGCGACCAGCACCTGCCGCATATCGTCGGCCATCATCTGAGGGATCTTCCCGGCCTTGCTGACCATGACCAGCCCGTTGTCCATCTTGAGGCTGGGGTCCACCTTGATTGCCTGGTTGGCGTACCAGACATCAATGTCGCCGACCTTGGCTATGGCCTCCCGTAGATGCTGTGCGTTGTCCGCCAGTTGCTGCGGGACGTTGTGGTGACCGGTGGCGCCTCCGGAGAGCACGTTGGCCATGGCGGTCACCTGCTTGGCGAAGGACCCCATGGTGGCCGTGAATGCCTGCGCCGCCTGCCCCTGCCAGGGCCGCCCTTCACCCGCCAGCGCGTCGGACTGCTCGCTCAGGGACCTGGCGACGTCCTCCAGCACCTTCTGTGTGTAGTAGAAGGCGTTGCCGGCGTCCTGGAGGGTCTGCGGGTCGGACAGCGTCAGATCGTACTGAGCGTCCTCACCGTCGGCACCGCCGGTGATGGCACTCTTGATCTTTCTCCAGTCCCAATCGCTGTAGTCACCGGTAAGGTCGACGGGCCCATCGTCGTGGGTACCCTTCCGTTCCTTGTCAGCCATGCCCCTCGCGCTCCCGTCCGCCCCATTGTTCGTAAGGCGCGTCGCCCGCGCCACGGACGCTGCGCCGCAAACATCTGTGAAAAGCCTGTGGCCCCTCTTCGGGGCCTGTGCCGTTCGTTGTCCTGGTTCCAGTCCGTCATGCCCCGCCGTAGCCGACGATGTCTTCCATCGGTGTGCCTAACCGGCTGTCAGCTCACGCGTTGCGCGCCTGCGCACGGGAGCTCCTGACGTGCCACGGCCTGGTGGTTCGGTGACGCGTCACCGAACCACCACCAGTGCGACCACGTGAGCTTCGCATCTGCGGACCCGCACTGACCGTCGTGCTCGCCACGGTCAGAGAGGATCCTTCGCCACGGTGTTGATGTAGCCCTGGGCGTCTTTGATGAGCCCGGAGAGCTCTTTGCCCGCTTCCCTGTTGAGGTCTTCGAGCGACGAGTACTTGTTGGCCAGATCCCTTATGGCTCGGGCCGTCTTCATCAGCCCCTCCTGCAGGTGATGGAGTGCCAGGACGAAGCTGGGCTGCAAGCCGGCATCACCTTTGTCCCCCGTCACCGCTTTTTTGAGGTTCTGCGCCTCCGCGAAACTGTGGCCCCCGGGTGCCAGAGGTTTGAGGTTCACGACTCGCTGGTAGGCACCGTCGACCGCGTCGGCCAACGTGTCCAGGTTGTCGGCGAACGTCTTGAGCGACGAGGTGTCGACCGACGTCTTACTCCCGGCCGTGTCCGTCCCGTTGGCGGGAACTCCGGGGATTGTCGGCAGCCCGCCTGCGTCGAGCGCTCCCTGGCTGCTGTCGCTGTAGTCGCCGCCCGTGTACTGCTGCGGCTCGTACTTATGTTTTTCAGGCGGGGGGACAGTGCCATCGAGTGTGCCGTAGGTCATCGGTCAGCACCCCCTGGCGCCGTTCAGCGATGTCGTCGCCACGACGTCACTGGTTCCAGATGTTGACGCCGTAGCGCTCACCATTGGTGTAGGCACCGCTGATGTTTCCCAGTGCCATGCGGGCCTTGAGGGACTGCGCGTGCATCTCCGCCGCCGCCATGTCCCACTGGGTCTTGGCGGCGATGTACGCGTCGCGCACCCCGTCTTCCCACTGGGCGAGGTTCATCTTGGCGCCGTCGTCCAGGATCTCGAGTGCCTTGCTGATGTTCGACGAGATGGCTTCCATCTCGCCGCCGACGAACTCCATCTGCTCCAGGGATACCTCATACGTGGTCATGCTGGTTCCTTTCGTGCAAACGGTCTGCGGATGGTCGCCGGCGGACCGGCGTGACGCGGAAGGGGCCCGCAGGGGAGGGATCAGAAACCGGGGAGACCCGCGGACACCGCGTTCCGGATTTCGGTGGCCTGGTCGACGGTGTCGGTGTGGATGTTCACGTAGTTGCCGGTGCTCGCCTCGAGCTTCTCGGTGACGATCTGGAGCTGCTCCTGGACCTTCTTGCAGTTCTCCAGCCACTGTTGCAGGGCGTTACGGAAGCCCATGGCGGCGTCACCCCTCCAGCTGGCCGCCAGCGCGGCCTGCTGGTCGGACATGCTGCCGTACGCCTGGTTGGTGTCACCGAGGGCGTCGGCGAAGAAGGGCAGGGCCTTCTGCATTCCCTCAATATCTGCGGCCTTGGTCGCCATGACGAGTCCTTTCGGTCGGGATGAGTCGTCGTGCTGTCACACGAGACCCGGTTGTCAATCCTGGCGCGGTACCGCACCCGCGAGGAACGGTGCTTGCTCTGCCTTGCCTGCCGGTACAGGGACCTGTGCCTGCACGTCCCGTTGTGGTGCTCCGGGTGTCGCGGGCGCGCTCGGGGCACCCGGAGCACCCCGCAGACGCAGGTTCGGCGACTTGGCCCGTTCCACGATGCGGTCCGCGAAGCGGTGCGCGCCCCAGGCCCCTTCGGCGGGCGGGCGGCCGGCGAGTTGGGCGGTCAGGGCGGCGCGGGTGGCTTCGTCGACCTGGTATCCGCGCCCGGTGAGGCGGCGGCGGGCCAGTTCCGCGAACTCCTCGGCGGTGTAGCCCGGGAAGCGCAGATACTGCGCGAAGCAGCGGGCGAGCTCGTTGCGTTCCCGGAGCACCCGGCTGAGCTCGGAGTCCGCTCCGAACAGCACCACGGCGGTGTGCGGGGCCCGGGGGACGGCGCGCGCCACGGCGTCCCACACCGCACCGCGCTCGTGGCCGGGCCGAGCGACGAAAGCGGCGTCGAGTTCCACCTCGAGGACCCCGCCTTCCGCTTCGCCGAACAGCGTCGCGACACAGACATCGGCCTGGTCCGGCCAGCGGGCCGGGATCTGCGAGAGCGCGGCGCGGTGCACCGCTCCGTTCGCCAGCACACCGGTCTCCGCCAGACACTTCGCGTACAGCGCGGACACCGCGCGGCGCCCGCTTCCTCGGTCGCCGGCGAAGACGAGGTTGGTGGCCGGGGCCGGAATTTTGCCATCACGGCGCGATACCACCAGGTCGTTCGTGCGCTTCAGCAGCGCCGCACGGACGTCGCGCAGGCCGCACAGTCCGGCGAGGCGGCGCATGGCGGGCGGCGGCTCGGCGGGCGCCCGGGGGGCCGTGGGCTGAGGCCGGACCTGGGGCTGGGGCTGAGCGGCGGCTGGGGCCGGGGCGGCACCCTCGGGCTCCGGGAGAGGCCCCAGGTCCGATGCCTGCAGCCGGTTCAGCGCGGAGGCGTCGCGGGGCGGGTCGACCGCAAGCCGGGACGCCTGGTTGCTGATCATGGTCTCGAACACCGACCGGGCGACACGGCCGTTACCGAACGTCGGCCCCTTGGGGGTGTGCTCGAAGTACTGGGTGAGGGCTTCCAGGGCGGAGTCCTCAAGTCCGTAGTAGTGCTTGTCGCACAGGCCCTGCACAATGGTGACGAGTTCGGGGACCTCGTAGTTGGGGAACTCCACGGTGCGCGAGAATCGCGACGCCATGCCCGGGTTGGATTCCAGGAACTGGTCCATCTGCGCGGAGTATCCGGCCACGATGACGACGATCTCGTCGCGGTGGTCCTCCATGAGCTTCATCAGGGTCTCGACGGCCTCTTGGCCGAAGTCGGGGCCGCTGCCCTTGGACTGGTTAGTGAGCGTGTACGCCTCATCGATGAACAGGACGCCGCCGATGGCCTTTTCGAACACCTCGGCCGTCTTGATCGCTGTGCCGCCGATGATCTGGGCGACGAGCCCGGACCGGGCCACCTCGACGATGTGGCCCTTGGCGAGGATGCCGAGTTCCGCCAGGACGGCGCCGTAGAGCCGGGCCACGGTGGTCTTGCCGGTACCGGGCGGCCCGGCGAACACCAGGTGGCGGCTCATCGGCGGCATGGGCAGGCCGAGTTCCTGGCGCCGCTGGGTCATCTGGTTGAGATTGATCAGCCCGGTGACCTCGCGCTTGACGCTCTCCAGCCCCACCAACGCGTCAAGTTCGGCGAGCGGCCCGGTGGCGCCGGTGGCGCCGGGGGCCGAGCGGCGGTCACCGTCCGACTGCTTCGCGCCGGGCTTCCAGGTCCCGCCGAGCCCACCCGGCGCACCGGTGGGAGCCCGCTCCTCGTCCTCGCCGGCACGGAGCCGGTTGAGGCCGGTGCCCCCGTTGCCGACCACGTCGCAGCGCTCGATGTGGACCGGCTCCTCGGAGTTGCTGCGGATGCCGTCGCCCATGTTGTCGAAGACGGTGCAGTCAGTGAGGTCCGCACGGGCCGACGCCTGGACGTTGACACCGTGCCCCTTGGCATCGTGCACCCGGCAGCCACTCGCGGTGAGGGACCCGCCCCCGAGCACCCGCACCGCGTCACCGGCGGACCCCGACAGTTCGGTATCGCGCAGCACGACCTGACCGTCGGTCCCCACCAGAACACCGGTCTGCTCGATGACCGACGACTCCACCTCGGCCCGGGCGCCGCCGGACACCGCGATGCCCCAGTCGGCCCCCGTACGCAGCCGCACACCCTCGAACCGGGCGGTGGAGTTCTCGTTCAGCTCCACGCCGGTGCTCTGGCCGGCGTCGATGTCGCACTGCCGCAGGTCGATGCCGGCGGAGCCGGTCACGCGCAGCCCGGCCGAGCCGTCCCCGACCGACAACTCCTCGAACTGCGCTGTGGCGCCGCCGCTCACCTGCACCGCGGTCCGCGACGCGCCCTCGATGCGCAGCCACTTGAAGACCGCCTCACTGCCGTCGTCCACCACGACGGCCAGTGGGGCGTCGGTGATGTCGCAGTCCTCCAGGCGCGGCCGGGAGCCCCCGCTCACGTGGAGGCCGTTGCCTGCGGCGGAGGCCAGTGTGCAACCACGCAGCACGGGGCCCGCACCCGCGCCGACGTTCACGGACTGCCCGCCCGATCCGGTCAGGGTGCAGTCGGTGAGGGTGGTCAGACCGGTGCTCGTCAGGTAGGCGTCAAGGCTGCTGGATCCCGTGACGGTGACGCCCACCAGCTCCGCCTTGGCCTGCTGCTCCACGACGATGGCAGGCTTTACGCTGCCCGTGACGGTCGTGGCCTCGACGGTGATGCCGCCCTGGCCGTTGACACAGATGCCGTTGCCGCCAATGCGTTCCAGGGTGCAGCCCTGCAGCGTGAGCCGTCCGGCCTCGGCGACGACAATGGCGGAGGAGCCCAGATCCGCGACGGTGGTTCCGTCCACGGTGCTGGCGGTGGACGCGGTCACGACGATCCCGGCGCCACGCGGATTGGTCACCCGGCAGTCGCGGACCGCCAGCTGACCGGTCTGCCACGCGATCATCGCGGCCCAGGCCTCACCGGCCACGGTGCAGTTGTCGAGGGCGGCCTGGCCGCGGCGGACGTCGAAAACGGCGGCCTGCTCGTCGGTGCCGACGAGCGTGAGACCGGACAGCCGCACCGCCTCGGCGTCCACGATGACCGTGCTGCCCACCGGCGACTGGAGCCGTACGCTGCCCGGTTCGCCGTCCGCGCTGAGCGTGACCGCGCGGGTGAGGGTCAGCGACTCCTGGTAGGTGCCCGGCGCGATGGCGATCAGTGCGCCCTCGCCGGCCGCGGCCACCGCCTGGGAAACGGTGCGGTAAGCACCGGACTGGGTCGTGGAGACCTTCAGGACCTGCCGGTTCACGGCGTCGCCCCTTTCTCCGGCACGGGGGCCGTAGACATCGGCTGAGGCGGCGTGGCCGCTGGGTTCTGGAGCAGTCCGGGAGGAGCCCTGAAGGCGTCCGCGTGCTCCTCGGGGAGCGGGTCGCCGGCCTGACTGTCGGCGTCGTCCTCGGCCTGCTGCCAGAGGGTGTGGATCTGCTGGAGGCCCGCCAGCGCGATCTCGTCGAGCGGCACTCGCACGTCGTCGACGCGACCGTGCTCGTCGAACTCCGCGGCGGACATCTCGCGCAGCATGACGACCGGCCGGGCGCCGTCCACTGAGCTCAGCACCTTGAAGCCGGTGCCCGGCGCGAACAGCACCCGGTCCGGGATCTCCGGCACCAGCATCGAGGTACGGCGGGCGGTCAGCGACCAGACCAGCACGTCGGTATCGCCAGGCAGGCCCCGGCGGACCCCGGACAGTGCCGCGAGGAACGAGTGCTCCCTGAGGACCCTGCCCTCGCGGTACCAGGCGCGCTCGGCCGGACTGAGCGTGGCCCGCAGCATCGCGGGCCCCCGGTACGACGGCAGGCGGCGCAGCCCGCCGGCGGCGCAGCGCGCCAGTGGGACGTGCGGGCCCGCCGTGCCGGCCCGGATGGCGGCGTCGATCGCCGCCGTGGCCCCCGTCAGGTAGAGGCGGACGGCCGCCAGGTCGCTGAGGGCGTCGCTCGCGGAGTTGCGAGGGCCGGTGTGCAGGCCCGGGGACTCGGACAGCACACGCTGCGCGAAACCCGCGGCGGTGTCGAAGCGCTCGCCCAGGCTCCGCCGCAGCCAGCCGCGTTCCCGTTCGAGGCCCTTCTCCGGGGGCATCACGCTGGCGGCGGCCGTGGGCTCGGGCTGCGCCCGCGGCACGTCGCCATGAACCGGTTCGGGGCCGCCGGGGAGCGGCCCGGGAACGGCTGCCGGCTCAGGGCGCGGACCGCCGCCGGGCCCCGCCCCGGGCTCAGGTCCGGCTCCGGTACCGGGCCGGGGTCCGGTACCGGTTCCGGCGGGCGGCTGCGCCCCGGGCGCGACCGACTGCGGGGTGGACGCCTCCAGTCGGATGCGCGGAAAGCCCGGCATCGGCGCGGCGGGCTGCGGGTCGGTCCGTGCCGGTGGCGTGGGCGCGGACAAGTCCGGTTGTACGGGAACGTCCGGCACCGTCGGCGGAGGATCGGCCGACGGTGCCGGTACGGGAACAGCCGGATCGGCCGACGGTGCCGGTACGGGAACAGCCGGATCGGCCGACTCCGACAGTGGCGGGGGAGCCGTCGGAGCCGGGGGAACGGGGGCGGGCGGCGCGGGAGGCGGTGGCACCTGCGGGACGGCCCGAGCCGCGGGGACGGGCGGGGGCGCGGGAGGACCGGGAGCGGGCGGCGCGGGCGGCCGTGGCACCTGCGGCGCGTGGTCCCGAGCCGCCACGGTGGGGGCCGCGGGAAGGTCGGGGCCGGACACGGAGCGAGCCGTCGGCGGCGCGGCCGGTTGCCACTCCGGCCCACCGAAATCCTTCTGCGAGGTCAACGGCCCGGTCACTGGAGGAGCGGACGACTCCCACCTCGGCAGAGCTGGCCCCGGCCCGTGGGCGGGGGCGGCCGGGCCAGTCGGCCGGGCCTCCGGGTCGGGGCCCGGAAGCCCGGCCGACTGCGGCTCGTCCGTCCACATGCCCCGGTCTCCCGAGGACGGTGGCAGGGCGCCTTGCCCGGTCGCCGGATCCGCGAGGACGCGACCGCCGGCAGGCCCGGGCCCGGCGAGGGACGGTCCCTGGTCCACCGTCAGCTCCGGGGCGGCCGTGGGGAGCGGGTAGCCGTAGGGGAAGCGGCCCGCCTCGCTGGCGGGCACGATGCGGCTGCGCTCGCCGAACGACGGGTCGAGGCCGCGCAGCAACTCGTTCGCGGTGATCCGCATACGGTCGGCGGCCATCGGGTCGCTGTCCTCGTACAGGACGACCGGATACGCCGGGTCGGCGGGCGCGGAGCGTACGGCATGGCCGTCACGGGGCTCGACCGACGGCCGTACCCACAGACCGCTCTGCACGATCTCCAGGACCACATCGGCCGCGTACTGGTAGACGCCGGGCGCGACGGCGGAAATGGCGCCCACCGGAACCCGGGTGTTCAGCGGGACCGGCGGCACGGCCAGGCCACCGGAATGTGAACGCGGCGTGAAGCCGAACTCGTCGGCGTACGGCCGCCAGCCGAGGGTTCCGTTGCGCTGGAGGGTGCGCACCTCGGTGGCGTCGCCGTCCGCACCGGGTGCCGGGATGCCGGCGTAGACGGCGATCCGCTGTCCGAGCAGGTCGGCGAGGGTCTGTCCGAGCGGTGCCCCGGCGGGGACGGCGATCGGGCCGAAGGGGATGAATCGCACCAGGGGCCGGGCGCTGGTGGGCAGGGTGTTCCAGAAGGCGGAGATCTCCTCCAGCGGCAGGGCGGACGTCCCCGGGCTGCCGATCGCCACCGCGATCAGATCGGTATCGCCGACGAGGAGGTCGACCAGTTGCTGCCGGTGGGTGGTCGCGCCGGCGGCACCGTCCTCCCACGTTCCCCGGATCCACACGCCGCCGGGCAGCGGCTCGACCATGCCGCCCGCTCCGGTGGGCTGTATCCGGTCGGGTACCGAGAACTCCCACTGCGGCTTGGGGAAGCGCCGCGAGTCGGGATGTGACGAGGAGTTGGGCCGATAGCGCAGCCAGCCCAGGCCGTGGTCGGCGGGGACGAACAGCGCGCCGCCGGCCGCGGGCAGCACGGCTCCGTCGGGCGCGAGCACCAGGCGCCCGAGCCGGTCGGCGAGCCACTGCGCGGTGTGCTTGACGTCCTCCCGGGTGCCGCGCCCGAGGACGAGGCGGAAACTGTCGCCCCGGCGGTCCAGGGCCCGCGCGACGGTCTCCCACACGGCCTCCGCCGGGCTGGCGGGCAGGTCGAGGACGACCAGGGTGTGCTGGGGGTCGGCGGCCAGTCGCTCCGCGAAGCTCAGGGCACGGCTGTCGACGAAGCCGCGCGGGTGGAACAGCAGCGCGTTGCCGACGTCCCTGGACTCCAGTGGTGGCCCGCCGGTGCGCACGGCCGCGCTCGCCAGTGCGGTGGACAGCCGGTGCCCGAGCTCGGTTCGGGCGGCGGGGCGCTCTCCGGACCGGCGCGCCATCTCAGTTCCCTCCGCGGACGGCGCCGACGGCCTTGGCCGTGCTCAGGCTCGGGCCGGTGGGGATCCGGTCGAGGATGGCGAGCGGCAGGACCCGCGGCGTGACGCCGCTGTATCCGAGCGCGCCCGCGGCCTTGCCGACGAGCTGGTACTTCACGCCCTGATCGGTGATCAGATAGGGGTCGGGGGTGTTGTAGGCGCCCCTCTCCTTCGGCGGGGCGGCAAGGACCGCGTGCCCCGGCGGGACGAGGGTCCGGGAACCCGCGGCCGCCGCGCGGCCGGCCTCCCGCACCACCACCGTGGTGTCCGGCTCGGAGCCGTCATCGGCCCGCCGGAGGCACAGCGCCGAGCCGCCGTCGGTGGTGGCGTCGGTGCCGCTCAGCAGGTCGGGGAGGCGGTGCATGAGGGAGCTGTCGGACGACTCCTTGGCGGTGGCGATGTCGTTGGCGCTGACCTTCCGGGGCTGCTTCCCGCCCGGTGCGGCGGCGAGCAACGCGGACTCGGTGGCGGTGAGGGGGGCGAGGCCGTCCTGCCTGAGGACGTAGTAGTGACCCGCGCCGCTGACCTCCATGCGGTAGAGCTGGCCGACCTGTGCGCTGGCGCCCGCCACCGGTCCGGCGCCGGTGCCGGTGCCGGGGATGGCGGCCGGGGCGATGGTCTCGCCGGTGGGCAGAGCGGCGAGCCAGGCGGCGGTGGCCTTGACGGGAGGCTCGGTGTCCAGACCGAGCGCGATCAGCGAGGACCGGCCTTCGATGGCGTACTTGCGGTTCTGCCACAGCACGTACCGGGTGTCGCCCGGGCCCGAGACCAGGATCCGGCTGTCCTTCGCGGCGCGCCGGGCGGAGTCCGGGGCGAAGTCGAGGACCTGCCCGGCCGAACCGGGGTGCAGGCAGTCCGCCCACGAGCCGGTCAGCAGCGACGACGAGGGAGCGACGTCCTCGGGTGCGCCGAGGATGCCGAAGGGGCTGCCGCGGCGCACGTCCGCCAGCTTGTCTCGGGAGACGTTCTCCACCGACGGGCTGCCGCTGCTGCCGAGCGCCAGGAGTGTGGACGAGTAGTTCGCGGTGGGGTGCAGTGTGCCGCCCACGTAGAGGTAGCGGGTACCGGTTTCCTTCTCCACGACGAGGGCGCCGGCCTTCTTCCAGGCGTCGGGGTTCTCGACAGGTTTGATCAACCCGTAGACGAGGGCGGCGATGACCAGCAGGAGAGCGATCACGATGCCGAACATGGAGCCCAGGGCAGCCCGGCGCATGGGGATCTCGCCGCCTCCGGGGTCACCGGAGACCAGCGCGGTGGCCAGGCGGCCGGTGGCGAACTGGTAGGCGTGGAGATGGTCGCGTCGGTTTTGCACAGCTGTCGTCCCCTCAGCTGACCAGAGCGCGGAAGTAGGAGTAGACGTGCAGCAGTTGCAGCAGCAGCGGCAGCAGTGCCAGCGCGGTCAGCAGCTCCAGGATGTCCGCGGTGTGGCCCCACACCGGCAGCAGCCGCGTCCGCGGCAACCGCCACGCGCCGACCAGCAGCAGCACGGCCCCGATCAGCAGGCCGGACAACAGCGTGAACCGGGTGCCGCCCGAGGAGGCCGACGCCCACGACAGAACCACGGCGAGCAGGCCGAGCGTGCCGCAGAAGGTCATCGGGATGCGCTGCCAGGTCGCGTTCAGGTTCTTGGAACGCAGCAGTACCGCGCCGGCGAGGACCAGGCTGAGCGTCCAGGAGATCCAGCCGTCGACCCTGGCCAGCAGGATGAACGCGGCCGAGCAGAACAGCCCGGTGACGACGGAGAGGACCGTGAGAATGGCGTCGGCGGTGGCGGCGCGCCGGCTGACGAGGGACTCCGGCTGAGGATCGATGTCCTCCTGGAGTTCATCGGCGTTGCGCGGCAGCTGGGGGATGCGGAGACGGGCCAGCCGCAGGGAGATCCTCGGTGCCATGTGGCCGAAGAGGAAGAACACGACGGCCGTCGTGGTGGTGCCGCGGAGGGTATTCCAGTCGAACGCGCCGGCCAGCAATCCGGTGATCTCGACGAGGGCTCCGGTGAGCAGCGTTGTCCCGAACACCGCCAGCGGAAGCTGCCGGGTGGCGAGCAGGACGAGGGACATGGCGACTGCGCTGCCACCGCAGAGCATGACGTCGATCTGTGCGGGCGACTGCAGGCCCGCGGCGCCGTGCACGGCGGTCATTCCGGCCAGGGCGGCGAAGGCGCAGGCTCCCACGCCGGTGACCAGCAGGCTGCCGCGGTCCGCGGGCACCCGGCTGTCCAATGCGCAGGCGACGCCCAGGACGACGGCGCTGATGGCGTACAGGATGCATACGAACGGTCCGCTCGCGATGACGGCGACGCCCGAGGCGAGACCGGCCAGCACGAAGCCGGCGAGGGCCAGGAAGAGTTTGCGGGTCAGCTCGGGGCGCCACCGGTCGGAGTGGGAGCCGACCGCGGTGGAGACGCCGTCGGCGACGTCGTCGAACTCCAGCTCCGAGATCGGGTCGTCGGCGGGGCGCAGATAGAGGATGTCGCCGTGGTGCAGTCCGGCGCTCTGCGGGGTGGCGTCGAGATCCAGGGGCGTCTCGCCGAGGCGCTGCAACCCCCAGCTGCCGACCGCGCGGTCGGGATCGGTAGGGACGTGACGGAGCAGGACCGGCATCAGGGCGGAGACGGGTGTGGTCACGGGTACGGCGAGATCGGCGCGGCCGGCCGGTCCGGCGATGGTCAGCCGGCACACTTCCGTACTGACCGCCCGGGGGGTGCGGGAGGCGGGAACTGCGGTGGTCATATTGCTCCTGGAAGAGGGGGGCGACGGCGCCGTGGGGGTCCGGTGTGGCCGTCAGGTGCCGACGTGGCCGACCTGCATCAGCCGCACTCCACGCCGGGTGACGAGTTGCGCACGGCCGGGGGGCAGGGTGCGCGGCCGGGCCTCGCCGATGAACTTGCCCTCCTCCTTGGGATAGGAGTGCAGCAGGGCCGGGCTGCCCAGTTCCCACATGCGGCGCAGCACCGGGTCCATCATGGCGCGGGAGGCGCCGGAGGTGGAGCGGGACATCACGATGTGCAGACCGACGTTCACGGAGTGGGCCAGCAGCGGCGTCAGGGAGTTGAGCGGGGACCCGGTGCCCGGTCCTGTGCCGTAGAGGTCGTAGTCGTCGATCACGACGAACAGCCGAGGCCCGCTCCACCAGTCGCGCCGCGAAAGGCGTTCGGGGGCGATCTCGGGGCCGGGGACGCGTTTGCCGACCGACACCGCCGCGCTGCCGGCGAGCTGGGTAAGGCTGTCGCCGTCCACAGCGAAGCCCACGCGGTATTCCTCGGGAACGTCGCCCAGCAGGTCACGGCGGGTGTCGGCGAGGATGATGCGGGCTTCGTCCGGCGAGTAACGGCGGGTGATGGCGTTGATGGCCAGGCGCAGCACGTTGGTCTTGCCGGTCTCTTCGTCGCCGAACACCATCAGGTGAGGAGCGGTGTTGAAGTCGTGCCACACAGGGGCGAGCCGCTGCTCGTCCCAGCCGAGGCAGAAGCGCAGATCGCCCTCGGGTGCGGGGAGTTTGTCGAGGGGCAGCTTGGCTGGCAGCAGGCGCACTCCGGGAGCCGAGCGCCCCGTCCAGAAGGTGTCGATCTCGGCGACGGCGGACCTGGTGGCCGCGGTGAGGCTGTCGGTCTGCGACGAGCTGTCCAGCCGTGGCAGCGCGCACAGGAAGTGGTGCTTGGACTTGGTGAGCCCGCGGCCGGGCTGGTGGGGGATGGTCGCGGCGAGTTTCGATCCGAAGTCGGACTCGACGGTGTCGCCGAGCCGCAGTTCGAACTTGGTGCCGAACAGGTCGCGGGCCCGGGGCCGGATCTCGGACCAGCGCACCGCGGAGGCGATGACATGCAGTCCGAACGACAGGCCGCGAGCCGCGAGGTCCGTGATACGCGGTTCGAGTTCCTCGAAGTCCTGCTTGAGAGTGGACCAGTTGTCGATGACGAGGAACACGTCACCGTACGGGTCGTCGATCTCTCCGCTGTCGCGCAGCTGCCGGTAGGCCGTCATCGACTCCAGGCCCCGGTCTGTGAAGCGCTGTTCCCGGACCTCCAGCAGCTGGGTGAGCTCCTCGACGGTCCGCGTCACGCGGTCGCGTTCCAGACGGGTGGCGATGGAGCCGACGTGCGGCAGCCCGGATACGGACACCAGGCCGCCGCCCCCGAAGTCGAGGCAGTAGAACTGCACTTCCCGGGGGGTGTGGGTGAGCGCCAGGGAGAGCATCAAGGTACGCAGCATGGTGGACTTGCCGGTCTGCGGGGCGCCGGCGAGCGCCACGTGCCCATCGGCGCCGGACAGGTCGGCGACCAGCAGTTCCCGCAGCTGTTCGAAGGGCCGGTCCACCATGCCGAGCGGCACCCGCAGCGCTCCGAGTGCCGGATACTCGCTCGCGCTCATGCCGCGCTGCGGGTCCGGGATGATGCCGGGCAGCAGCTGGTCGAGGCTCGGCGAGCGGTCCAACGGCGGCAGCCACACCTGGCGGGCCGGGGGGCCGGCCCCTTCCAGCCGGTCCACCAGGACTTCCAGCAGGCTTTCCTCCTCGGCTGAGGCTGGCTCGGGAAGCGGGTCGGTCTGCTCCCCGAGGGGCTCCTCGGCCGCCTCCAGTTCGTTCCTGGACTCCAGTGCGCGCTGCTTCATGCCGAAGGCGACGACGTTCTCGTCGCCCTGCGCGAGCTCGGCGGGCCTGGTCGCGGTGGCCGGGACCGGGCAGGCGCCTGAGACGTAGGCGGCCTTGAAGCGGACCAGATTGGTGGTGTCAGGCTTCAGGTAGCCGTTGCCCGGCGCGGACGGCAGCTCGTAGGCGCTGGACACCCCGATGACGCTGCGGGACTCCATCGAGGAGAACGTCCGCAGGGCGAGCCGGTACGACAAGTGGCCCTCGACACGGTGGATGCGGCCTTCGTCCAGGCGCTGGGAGGCGAGCAGCAGGTGCACCCCCAGTGATCGGCCGAGGCGGCCGATGCTGACGAACAGCTCGACGAACTCGGGTTTGTTCGCCAGCAGTTCGGAGAACTCGTCGACGACGATCACCAGCGACGGCAGCGGGGTCAGCGGGGCGCCGCCGAGCCTGGCCTTCTCGTAGTCGTACAGGGACGAGTGGCCGCTCTCCCGCAGCAGCTCCTGACGGCGGATCATCTCGCCGTTCAGGGAGTCCCGCATGCGGTCGACCAGGTGCAGTTCGTCCGCCAGGTTGGTGATCACCGCAGAGGTGTGCGGGAGGCGGTCCATGTTCAGGAAGGTGGCCCCGCCCTTGAAGTCCACCAGCACAAAGTTCAGCACGTCCGAGGAGTGTGTCGCCGCCAGCCCCATGACCAGTGTTCGCACCAGCTCGCTCTTGCCGGAACCGGTCGCGCCGATCAGCAGTCCGTGCGGGCCCATGCCGGCCTGCGCGGACTCCTTCAGGTCCAGCTCCAGCACCTGGTTGTCCTCGGTGATACCGATGGGTACCTTCAGGCGGGAACTCTGGGTGGTGCGGGTCCGCCACAGGGAGGCGACGTCGAAGGAGCGCGGGTTGCGGATGCCGAGCAGGGAGCCGAGGTCGAAATCGGTCTCCAGTGGCTGCTCGACGAAGTCGACGCCCCCGCCGGTGCGCATCGGGGCCAGGATCCGCGCCAGGTCCTCGGCGGCCGAGGACGTCAGCGTGTCGGCCTGGGCTGTGACGGTGATGTCGCCGGCCGCGTATTCCACCTCACCGTCCCGCACGGTCAGCCGCAGTACCTCCGGGCCGCCCGTCATCGCGCCGGTGGCGTCCAGCATCACCACGTTGCGCAGGCCGGCGCCGAGCAGCCGGGAGGTCTCCGGGACACGCACCCGGTAGGCCAGCACAACGACGAACGGTTCCGCGCCACTCGGCGAAGCGTCGGGCTCGTGGTCGGCACGTTCGGTCAACTCGGTGCCGAGCAGGTCCAGCAGCACGTCGTGGTCGTCCGCCACCAGCCGCAGCGGCCCGGCGGCGTCCTCCTCGAACGGATGGGCGTTGTGCGGCAGCCACTTCAGCCAGTCCCACTCGGTGCGGCCGACGGCGTCGGTGAGCAGGGCGATACGCAGCTCATCCGGGGAGTGCGCCACCGCCAACTGAGCGATCATGGCGCGCAGCAGGCCCAGCGCCGCGGGACCGTCGCCGGCGAACTCCACGCTGGTGAACCTGCGCAGCGGCATCGGCACCGGCAGGTGCGCCACCCTCTGGTAGGCCGTGGTGAAACGCCGCAGCGAAACGGCCGACAACGGATCGAGGTCCTCCACCGGCTTCGTCTCCGGCGGTACGAGGACCAGGTTGGCGCGGCGCACGCCCAGTCCGATGCGGACCGCCGCGAAGTCGTCGTGGCTCGGCCGACGCTCCCACAGCCGCGGCCCGGCCGCCATCGCCCACAGATCCTCGGGGCGCGGGTTGTTCCAGTATGCGGCCGCCCGCTGCTCGGCCGCCGCCCGCCGGGCCTGCTTGCGCAGTTGCGCCAGATAGCGCAGGTAGTCCCGGCGTTCGGAACGCATCTTGCGTTTCCGCTCGGCGCCTCGCCTGCCGAGCTGGCCGAGCCCCATGCTCATCATGGCGACGCCCATCATCCCCGACATCATGTAGGTGGACGGTGTGCGGGAACCCACGGTGAACATCATGACCATGGCGCCGACGCCCAGCGCCATGGGCAGGTACACCAGCACGGAGGAGAAGTCCGCCGTAGGGGGCTCACCAAGGACCGGAGGCTCGGCCAGTTCGATCTGGGCCTCGTGAGCCTCGGGGCCGGACACACGAGGCGCGCGCTTCACGACCACAGTGCTCATCGGGTTTGTCTCCTGCGTGCTTGGGTACTACAACGCGCTGCGGCCGCGCCATTGCATCGCACCGTCCGCACGAGTGCCCCATGACCGCAGTAGAACTGCCAGCCAAGCCTAGGAACCGGCACGGACCGCGACAGGTCCGGCGGCGGGAACGTTGTCCGTGAGGACAGCGGATACTGCCTGCCAGTTCAACGCGCCCGCCGTCAGACCCCGGCTGGCCCAACCGCCGGCCTGTCCCCGCTGCCCTCGCACGGCCCGGCATCCGACGTCAGACCGAGTCCGGAGGGATTTGGCTATTTCGGGGCAGAATTATTTGTCCGTTGGGACAAAGACGGCCGGAAGTGCTGTGGGAATATGGTCCCCCCTGTAGGAATGGAACCCCAGCTTCCCCTGGTGGAAACCTCCCGAGTTGCTCGGCCCGTGATAGACGGTCCTACGGCTGGCGGTAAGACGACACCTGCCAACGTATTTTCGCGCACCTGGACCGCTCTGAATTCAGCCGATGAGCTCCGAGCAGCCGACGCCCGCCGCCTGAAGGCACACGCCGGCTCCTCGCCCATCACCAGGGCCTCCGGCAAGAAGTCGTCCATCACACGGCGGTGGGTGAAGAACGACCGGCTCAACCACGCCGGCTACCTCTGGGCCTTCGCCTCACTCCGGGCATCCGCCGGAGCCAACGCCCACTACCGGCGACGACGCGAGCACGGCGACTGGCACGCCGCCGCCCAGCGCAACCTCTTCAACCGCATGATCGGCCAGCTCTACCACTGCCTACAACACCGCCAGCTGTTCGACGAACACACCGCGTTCCCCACCGAACTCGCCGCCGCAGCTTGACTCGTTGGCATCGTGAGGTGTCTGCCTTCATGCGCGTACCGCCGGAAGATCACCCGACCAGGAACTCCGTTCGATCCACACGTTCCAAGATCGGTTGAGATACGGCTTCTCAAGCCGCTCCACTGAGCTTGGTCATGGTCCCCGACCCCGACCACCCCACCTCCCCCGCACCAGGCCCGGACGCGGAGGCAACAGGCGGGCCGCACAGCCCCGGAACGCCCAACTCGGCGCCCGGAACAGGAGACTCCGATACCAACCCGCCTCGGCATCCCCCGTTGCGCGGGAGGTGACAGCGCGTCCTACCATCAGAACCGTCAGCGCACCACCGCGGGCCTGTCCCGGCTGACCCGGTGGGAACCGGTATCCGGTACCAGACCAAGTCCGGCCAGACTGCCGTCCAGCCACGCCGCGGTGAGTTCCGCCCGGGAACGGCAACCGGTCCGCTGAAACAGCCGCGTCAGTCGCTGTTCCACAGTCTTCTCGCTGCACACCAGTCCCGCCGCGATCTGCCGGTTGGTGGATCCCTCACTCACCAACTCGATCAGCCGTACATCATGCTCGCTCAGCTCTTCCGAGACCGCACGGTTCCTGGGCAGAGACAAGTTTCGCTGTCGTGCCACCCGGCGGAGCCCGATGGGCCGCCTGGCACCCAGCGAATACAGGATCCGCGTCGCCTCGGCCAGCCATGGCTGGGGATCATCGCTGACCTCCGCCAGGAACTGGCAGCAGTGCGCCGTGAGAAACGCGTCGCCTCGCTGCTGCACCAAACGGTAGGCGGACAACACGCTGTCCACGTCGCGGTACACCAGACCACGTCCGAGGAGTACCGCCTCGTGCGTGGTGGAGGAGGCCATCTGCTCGTGCAGTGCTTCCAATTCCTCCAGTGCCTGTCGCATCGCCTCTGGGCTGTCCTCCGCCATCCCGTCCCACATGATCCCCAGAGTTAGCCACTCGACGCCCGCGAGCAGTCCGCGCTCACGCGCCTCCCGCAGGTCACGCCAGGCCTCTGCCACCGCCTGTTCCCGATCTCCCGAGAAACAGCGGCTCTTCAATCGCACCCGGGCTACCAGCGGATGGGTGACGGATCTGGGGATCAGTTCCAGCCACTTGAGGGCACGAGCGAACTCCCCTCGCTGCAAGTGGATCTCGGCTGCCAGCGCCCGGGCCAGTTGTCCGACGCCTGCCGTGCTGCCGGACCGGCCCCGCGCTTCGACCTGGCGCGCAGCCGACAGGGCGCTGTCACAGTTCCCCGCCAGATAGTCGCGCACCATGGCGTGATACTGGACAGCGGTGCTGTTTCCCGCCCCGACGTATCGCTCACCGAGGACGGCCTCCAAGGCCCCCGCCAGATCCCCGAACCCGGCTGCGTTCCGCAGCCTGTCCAGCGCCACCTCGCCCAGTGCGTCCCTGGGCAGGCCCCGGCGTGCGCGCTCGAACTCGGCGTTGCTGCCCACGGCTGCCGCGATCAGTCTCACTTCAACCGGTGTGGGCACCAGCTCGGAGCCGGACTCGTCTCCGGGAGCCGGAACATGGTCGGCGGCAGGCCTCGACCGCGGTGGCTTCATTACCGTCGGACCGATCCCGTACAGGCCACCGAGGGCCAAGAGTTCCGCGGCGTCGGGCGCTCGCTCCAGCGCCGTGCGGTACCGGGGGTCTGCACCCTCGTGCTGGGTCCGGTGTTCGTGCAGTGCGGACAGAGCCCAAGCCCGGGTGACCCATCCCAAACCGCCCCGTTTCTCACCGTGCGGCACGTTGAGGCAGGCGAGCAGCGGTTCACCGAGCTCGAGTACGGCGCTGTGGTCGGCATACCGCAAGCTCACTCCGGCGGATTCGCGCAGCAGGTCCGGCATCCTGCTGTCGTCCCACCGCAGGCGTCGCAGCGCCGTGCGGTACCCACGGGCCGCCCAGGGCCAGTCCGCCTGCCTCCTGCGGACTGCAGCCCGCAGCAGCGGCACCGTGAGCGCGTCGTCCAACATCGAACCCGCCGCAACAGCGTGCTCGGCCAGCCGTGGCTGACCGGCGCCCGCGGCGGCCGCACCCAGCCGATCGGTCACCGACGTCACGATCCGGGCGTGCAGCGACCGCACGTCGTCGGGTGCGTGCAGCGACCGCAGCGCCGCCGCGAACGCCGGTACGGCGAACGCTATCCGGCCACCATCGTCGACCGTGAGCACTCTGCCTTTCACCAGATGGTCCAGCGTGCGAACAACGGTTTCGAGCTGGCCACCCTGCGGCTTGAGGCGGTGCAGGTCATCAAGGCTCAGTTCGGCGCCGGCAACCATGCGGGCGAGCAAGGCCGCCGTCCCTAGCACGTCAGCATCTGATAACGCCTCCGGCCCGCCGATCCCCAACTCCATGGTGTCCGCGGTGAGCCGCAGCTCTCCTTCCGGCTCAGCCAGGCACACCTCACCATTGATTTCGAGCAGGCCTCCGCTCTCCTCCAGGCAGGCAAGCACGGACAGCACGGCCGCAGGCCTTCCCGCCAATGGGCCCAGTGAACGCAGCACCGCAGTCGCCAGGGACGGTTCGACCGGGCGGCCGAGCCGCTGCGCGATGAGCGCGCCGATGTCGACCGGCGGCAGCGGTGGCAGTTCGAGCATCCGGTCGACCGCCGCTGGCAGCTGCGTACCGTCGGCGGGCCCCGGACCCATCGGCCGGCTGGCCATCACCACCGGCACACCCGCCGGGCGGAAAGCGCGCAGCAGCAGCCCCAGGGCGGAAGCCGTCTGCGCCGGCATCCGCTGGACATCGTCGAGGACCAGGGCGAAGGGCACGTAATGGGCCGCGTCCGCCAGCACCTCACCCAAGGTGGACAGCAGGGGCACCTGGCTGCCGCGGCCGGTAGTCCGCAACTGCACGCGGCGTACCGCGGTGACACGCGCCGGGAGCCGGCCGTCATGGATCTTGGCAAGCACGCCGCAGACAGCGTCGGCGAGGGCAGCCGAGCCGGCCGTGCCCTCGGCGCCTTCCCACCCAAGCCGGAGGACCTTCGCGCCCTCCACGACCGCCACCCGCCGCGCCTGTTCGAGCACCGCGGTCTTGCCACATCCGGCCCCGCCGGTGATCAGCAGGGAGCGCGCCGCGGTCCCGCTGGAACGTAACACCTCAACCACTTCACCGACTTCGTCGTCCCTACCGATGAGAGGTGCACTGTGCTGCAGCACGACGACTCCTCGCCTGTCCTCGGCGTCACATCGAACGCCATTGAGCGTAGTCCGCGACGGGAGGCTTTGATCACGCGAGGGATTGAAGGCTCCTCAAGCCGAACTGCATGCACGTCTCGGGGTTGAGGAACATCGGTCGGGCGGTGCGGCGAGGAGCAGCACGGAAAGGCAGCCAGGCGTTCCTGTTCGTACCAGCCGTGAGTGTTTTGGTCAGGGCATGGCGCAGGACGCGGTCAGATGGGTCCTGATGACCATTCGTGAAAACGGCCGGGCCCGCTCTTCGTTCCTCAGGCGGTTGCTGTCGGTAACGAAGGCCGGGGACGTCCGCTCGTGGAATGTTCGGGCCGTGCCGACCAGTCAAGGGCGCCTTCGGCGGCGCTTCGCGCTGGGCTTCGCCCACCCTGGGCACCTCGACCCGCCCGGCCGGCTATCGGCCGGCCCCTCTACTGTGACGCCCGACCGCAGGTCAGCCGCCCTGTGGGTGGGGAATCAAGCCGAGCAGGTCTGGGGTCACCCACGAGTACGGGGTGGCCGTTTTCAGAGAGCCCCATTAGTCACACTGGAGGGGCGCATGAGACCGCATGGACCAACGGTTGCGTCCTTGGAAATGGTGTACGGGTTCGACCTGAGAGTGCGTTCAATGCCAGGTGAACAAGGTCGGCTCGGCCAATGCTTTGTCCACCAGGGCGGGCAGGCCGAGCGCCTGCCCGCCCTGCTGATGGACGGCGTCACCCGCCCGGGCGGATGGCGCAGGACCGCGGAACGGGCCGCGCGGTGATCCCGGCGCGCTCGGCCGCGACTTCACCTGGTTCTGAAGGGCTCAGGCACAGCTTGTCAGACGAGATCGACGGCTGCCTCCGCGATCCGGACGGACCGCGCATCGTCCTCGTTCGAGGGGAACGAGGTGTCGGGCGCAGCGCCTTCGTACGCGCCGCCGCCGAGCGGCTGCGCGCGGCAGGGATCGCGCCCCTGCCATTGCCCTGCGTACCCGGCGACGGCAAACACGCCCTGCTGCTGGCGCTGCGCATCGTCATGGCTCTGGAGAAGCCTCAGTCCACTATGGCGGGGCCTCGGCCGGCCGGTGCCCCAGCCCTTGATGTGCTGTCAGCCGTCGAACGGGGCGACCGGACAGCCATGGCCGAAGCACTCACTGCCGCCCTGGCACACTCGGCTCCTGTCACCGTGGTGGTCGATGACGCCCAGCATGCCGACGCCGATTCCCTCACCCTGCTCAACGAGGTTGCCTTCGGGCAGATCTCGCCCGACGTCCGGCTGATAGTCACATCGGTCCAGCACGCTGCGGCAGGCGAGGGCCACCGTCACCGACACACTTCGGACACCGGGCGCGCCGTAGAACGCCTGGCTCGCGGCCGGGCGGCGCACACAATCGTTCTGCCGCGGCTCGAACTCGAAGGCGTCACCGCCATGGTGGCACGGCGTTTGCAGGCGGCGCCCAGCGCCGATCTGGTACAGCGGGTCCACCAACTCAGCCGTGGGATTCCCGGAGCGGTCGACGTCCTGCTCACCGAGTGGGCGGGGCAGGGCGCGATACGAATAATCGACAGGCATGCCTTGCTGGCCCGCGGGACGCCGGTGCCACTACTGCCGGACGGTGACAGGTACCTCGCGGCGCTGCATGCCCTGGGCGAGCCCTGCCGCACGGTGGCCGCGGCGCTGAGCGTCCTGTGGCCGCTCGGCCGAACGGCCGCGGCACTGGTCGCGGCGTCGACCAGTCTGTCCGCCGATGCCGTCGCCGACGGCATCCGCAGCCTGGTCGACGAGGGCATCGTGGACGAACTGGCCGGGCAGGACGGCGCCACACCCCGGGGCTGGACGTTCCGCGTACCGCTGATGGCACACACCGTCCAGGAACAGCTGGGGCCGCTGGAGCGCAGCCGCCTGTCCGCCGCCGCGGTGGAAGCGCTGTGGGCGGCCGGGGCACCGGCGGACGCCGGGGCAACGCAGGACGGGCCGATGGCGGCAATCCTCGATGAGGCGGACGCCCAGACCTATCTTCCGAACCGGATCGTCGACGCGGGCATCCTGGTCGACCGCGAACGTGCGGTGGCGGAACTGCCAGCCGCCGCAGGACCGCTCTACCCCGACCCTGAACGCCGGGGGACGGTGCGGTGGCTGCAGGGAGCCGCTCGTCTCATCGATCAGCCGACCGCCCGTGACCTGGCGGTGCTTCGGTGCGGCCAAGCCGCTTACGGCTGCGGTGACTACCCGACGGCTCGCAGCTCAGTCGAGTCGATACTGCACGGCTCAGCCGAAGGCCTCGATCTCGAGACGCTGCACGACCTCGCCACCCTGCTGGTGGCAACGGTAGCGGCCGAGCAGGACTGGCCGGCGCTGTCCCGGATGAGCACTGCAGGCTGGTGGCACGGACGGCCGCTGCCCGCCCCGGCCATCCTGGCAGGCCGGGTCCAGGCACTGATCCATCTGGAGAAGTGGCAGGAGGCACTGGCCCTGCTCTCGCGGAACGAGCCCAGGTGGCGGACTGACGTGGTCAGCGGCCCGTTGATGGAGGTGTACCGCATTTGCACGGAGTACGTGCTCGGCCAGCCGGATCGGCTCGCGCTCGCGGTGGCCAAGCGGGATGCACCAGACCTCCCTCGCCACAAGGTGTTCGCGGTGGCCACCGCCGAATTCGACTTTCTGATCGGCGTCGGCGACCTCAACCGTGCAAGGGACCTCCTGTCCGCCAGGGGTGTGCAACCCGAAACGCTGTATCCGCGCAGCGTGTTCCTGTGGCTGCACCTTCAAGGTCGGTGGGACGAGGCGCTCGTGGTCGCACGTTGGATATTGGGGAACGACGAGGCGCGGACCGTGGCCCCGGGGCACCATCTGGTCCCCGCGCGGATGGCGGCAGTCCTCCTCGCGCGGGGTAGCATCACCAGCGTCGGCCGCCTGCTCAGCAGCGTGCGCGGACAGGTGAACGGGCCGCTCGAGCACGTCCTCGATCACGTCGACGCTGAAGTACTGCGGGCCCTCGGAGATCTCGGCGGGGCCAAGAAGATACTGCGACGTGGCCTCAGCGCGGCAGACGAGCGCGGCTCCGTCTACGGCACCGATGAGCTGTGGGCCTCCCTTGCCGAGGTGTACGCGGAAGAGGGACACACCGATGAGGCGGTGAACTGCCTCCGACGCCTTGAACAACTCGCCAAGCAAATGAACAGCGGCCGATCGCGGCTGCTGTACCTGCTGACGTCCGTCCGGGTCCTCCAGCCGGGCCCAACAGACACCCGCGACCGCCTGCTCGAAGCGGTCGACCTGGCCCGCTCACGCAACCAGCCGTTCGAAACGGCGGTAACACTTTCGGCCGCCGCGCGCACGAACGCGGCACCGGCGACGCTCCTGCACGAGGCGTACGAACTGTTCGGCGAGATGGGGGCCGCGCTCTGGCGTTTCCATACCAGGGCCGCGATGCGCGAAGCCGGCCTCATCGTACCCGGCCGCAAGCAGGCCACCGCAGAGAGCGAACATCTGCTGGCCACCTTGATCTCCGAGGGGCTCACCAACCGCCAGATCGCCACCGTACTGCAGCTCAGCGAGGACGCAGTCGCCAACCGCCTGTCCCGGCTGTTCACGCGCACCGGCCTGAGGTCCCGCACAGAGCTCGTGACCGCCGTACTCACCGGCAGTCCGCTTAATTGACCTCGCGCTTTCGCGAGTGGGCCTGTCCTGGTCTTGATCAGACCGGCCGGGGCGCACGTCCATCCGCCGCAGGGCGACGTGAACGCGTCGGCAGCCATACATCTCGTGCGGGTCGGCGAAGACCTCACGGACAGGGCGCCCGGAGTTCCCTCGTTCACCCAAATTCCACGTACGCCCTCGGCGGTCGGCCGGGACTCCACGACCACCGTCCTGCCCGCCTCGTCCCTGAACTCGAGACTGGGCTTCTTACGCTTCAGCGCCAAGCGCTCTCTCCGCCGTTCCGGAATTCGATCCTACCGGGACCGCTGTCCGAGAACATCGGGGCGCTTCACTCAGGCGACCAGAGCCCCAGCGAGGAGGATCGGTCAGATAATACCGGCGCGTATGGCGTAGGAGACGGCATGGGCTCGGTTGCGCAACCGCAAGCGCTTCATCAGACCGTACAGCGTGTACTTGACGGTACGTTCGGAGTAGGAGAGCTTGGCTGCAATCTCGGAAAGCTCTTTGCCTTCTGCGACAAGTCGCAGCACGTCCACTTCACGGGGGCTCACTCCGGACGCCGTGAGGCCTCGCGGAGCCAGGACTTCTCGGTTGGTCCACTGGACCTGTGACATGAGAGCGCCTTGAAGGGTGGGCGGAAGGCTCCCGCCCCCACCTGCGACGGTGAGCAGAGTTCGGATGAAGACGGCTGGGGTGAAGGCGTCGCGCCACAGCACGGCGCGGACCCCGCAGTCGATCGCTGCTGAGATGTCAGACCGCCAGTACTTTGCCACCACCAAAAAACTCGGAGTGGGGGCGTTGCTCAAGCCACGCAGACCTTCCAGGGCGGAAGCGTCGACGACGTCTACGACCACAACGATGACATCGGCATCCTGGATCTTGGCCGGCAAGACTTCGCGGATGCTGCGATCGCGTCCGAGGAAGCTGACCAGTCCGGCTCGGATGATGTCGTCGGGTGCGTGAACTGCCACATGCACAGTGTCAGTGAGTAGGCGCTCAGGCATTCGCCCTCTCCTGTCCAGGACCTCAGTCGCTCATGAGGTTGCGATGGCCGATGGTGCCACGGGCGTTCGAGCTCCCCGGTCGCGATCGGACCTTCGTTCGTTAACGGCGGGGAAATCTGGCACGAGCGCTCCGAGCGGCTTCGAGAAGCGATCGCCTGCGCGGGTGTGTCAACTTAACGGCTGATCTTGGTTGTTGAGTGGTCAGTTGTTGGTCGGGGTCAGGCGGCCCTCGAAGGCGATCTGGAAGGCGTTCAAGG
>NZ_JARXYX010000059.1 GCF_029893585.1 Streptomyces sp. LBL | reverse complement strand
GACTCTCTCGTGGCTTTCCTCCGGGCGCTTCCCTTCGGTCTTGCGTTTCCGACTCTATCAGATCGTTTTCCGATCCGATTTCCTCGGCGCTTTCCGGCCTTTCGACCTTCTGGCGGTGTTGACTTTATCAGACCCTTTCGGTGTCTGACTCCCAGTCAACCGGGCTTGTCCTCGCGGCCCTTGGGCCGTTCCGACGTCTCAAACCTTAGCGGATTCCCCGGCGAGTCCCAAATCGAGGTGCCGGGCCCAATGGGAATTGAAATCGGGCACGCCGAATTCGACCCCGTTGGGAGATCGCGCTGCTGGTTTGTGGTGCCGCTCATGCGGCGGAGGTGTCGTCGAAGAACTGTTACGGCTCTGCGGCAACCCGAAGAACTCTACGTATCGGGCAGAGGACTGTCAAACGCCCCCTGTCAAGATCTTTTAGCGAGCTCGGTGGAGCCGGCGTCAGTCCAGGTCAGTCAGTCGGCCGCCGGCGTCCGGCTGTGCGTCCTCGACCCTGCGGAGGAGACGGGTGAGGACCTCACCGAGGACCGTGCGCTCGTCCTGGGAGAGGTCCTGGAGCAGATCCTCCTCGAAGACGGACGCGAGACGCATCGCCTCCAGCCACTTCTCGCGGCCCTCCGCGGTCAGCTCGACGATCACTCGGACGCGGTTGGACTCGTCGCGTTCCCGGGTGACCAGGCCCTCGGTGACCATGCGGTCGATCCGGTGGGTCATCGCGGCCGGCGTCAGGCCGAGTCGCTTCGCGAGGTCACTGGGGCCCAGGCGGTAGGGGGCGCCGGAGAGAACCAGGGCCTTGAGAACCTCCCACTCGGCGTTGCTTATGCCGAGCGCGGAGGTCTGACGGCCGTAGGCGACGTTCATGCGGCGGTTCAGCCGGGAGAGCGCCGAGACGATCTTCTCGACCTGGGGGTCGAGGTCCTGGAACTCGCGCTGATAGGCGGCGATCTGCTCTTCGAGAGTCGGCTCGCCGAGGGAGCCGGAGGTGTCGCCCATGGGCGTGAGTATCGCACGGTCCTGCTTGGCGTTGAAGTTCTTCCAGGTGTACTGTTCAACTTCTAACTTTAGCTTCGAAGTCTTCAGATCTAACTGCTGAGACTTATTAACTACCTGAGAGAGGTGAACGTGACCAGGGCGATGGGCGCAGCGATGCGCCGGATCCACGTGGGCAACGCACTCAGCGCGTTCGGGCTCGGCTTCACCGTCCCCTACCTGTACGTCTATGTGGCGCAGGTGCGGGGGCTGGGGGCCGTGACGGCGGGGCTCGTCCTCGCCGTCTTCGCTGTGGCCGCGCTGATCGTTCTGCCGTTCGCCGGCCGGGCGATCGTGCGGCGCGGTCCGCTGCCGGTGTTGCTCACCGCCCTGGTCACCGCCGCGCTGGGTGCGCTGAGTCTGGGACTCGCGAGTACGGCGACGACCGTACTGCCGGCGGCGGCCGCGCTCGGGGCCGGGCAGGCCGTGATGCAGCCGGCGCTGGCGACGATGATCGTGGACTGTTCCACGGCCGAAACCCGCTCGCGGGCCTTCGCGACACAGTTCTTCCTGCAGAACCTGGGACTCGGCGTCGGTGGGCTCATCGGCGGTCATCTGGTCGACACCACGAGCGCCTCCTCCTTCACTCTGCTGTTCGCGATCGAGGCGGCGATGTTCCTGCTGCTGGTCGTGGTGATGTCGACGGTCCGGATGCCGCACTCGCCGCGGATCGAGGACGCGCCGGGCCGGTCGGGGCCGGGGTCGGCCAAGAGCAGTGGGAAGCGGTTGCTGGACAACCGGGCGATGGTGCAGCTGTGTGTGCTGGGCTTCGTGCTGTTCTTCGCCTGCTACGGGCAGTTCGAGTCGGGGCTGAGTGCGTACGGGGTGGAGGCGGCGGGGATCTCGACGTCCGCGTTGGGGATGGCGCTGGCCGCCAACACCGCGGTGATCGTGGTCGCGCAGTTCGCCGTGCTGAAGTTCGTGGAGCGGCGCAGGCGGTCCCGGGTGATCGCGGCGGTGGGGCTGATCTGGGCCGTGGCGTGGGTCGCGGCGGGGTTCGCCGGGCTCGGGCACGGCAGTCGGGAGATGGCGACGGCCGCGTTCGTGTCGACGTACGCGCTGTTCGGGCTGGGTGAGGCGATGTTGTCGCCGACGGTGGCCCCGCTGGTGGCCGATCTTGCGCCTGAGGGGATGGCCGGGCAGTACAACTCGGCGTTCGCCCTGGTGAAGCAGTTGGCCCTGGCGGTCGGGCCTGCGGTGGGCGGGCCCATGGGGGCCTCACTGCACGCGCCGTACATCGTGACGTTTCTGCTGTTCTCGTTGGGGATCACGTATCTGGCGGTGCGGTTGGGGCGGCAGCTGACGGCTGCGCAGGACCAGCCGTGGCGGGCGAAGAGCCGGGTCGTGGCCCAGGGCGGTCCGGCTACGGCCGGGCAGACACAGGCTCACGCCTGAGGGGTTTCGCGCCCCCGTCCGTCCCCGCTGCCCCCGCCCGTCTCCTCCCAGGGGGCTTGGCCTCTTCGATCATGCCGACCTCGCCGACCCCGTCAGGGGGCTTTCCGGCCCCCTGACCCCCGGGCGTCGGCTGGGACTTCGTTCACTTCGTCGCGCCCGGCAGCGCGAACTCGCACCACACCGCCTTGCCGCCACCCGGTGTCCTCCGGGAGCCCCAGTTCGAGGCGATCGTCGCGACGATGGCGATGCCCCGGCCGGACTCGTCGCCGGGTTCGGCTCGGCGTCGGCGGGGGAGGTGGTCGTCGCCGTCCGTGACCTCGACGATCAGACGCCGGTCCGTGCGGCGCAGCCGCAACCGCATCGGTGGGACGCCGTGTTGCAGGGAGTTGGCGACCAGTTCGCTGACCGCGAGGACGCCCAGGTCGTGCAGGTCCACCGGGAACCGCCAGCTGGTCAGCACGCCGGAGGCGAACGCACGCGCGCGTGGTGCCGCTTCCACCCCGCCGAGGAGTTCGAGCGCCGCGTTGCGGAAGAGCTCGCTGTCCGGTCCGGTGTGGGCGGGGTGCTGCAGGACCAGTACCGCCACGTCGTCGTCGTGGTCGGCCGTCACTCCGGCCGCACGGATCAGGCGGTCGCAGACGACCTGGGGTGTGCCCGTCGCGCCGGACAGGGCGCGCTCCAGTGAGGCGATGCCCTCGTCCAGGTCCTCGTTGCGGCGTTCCACCAGGCCGTCCGTGTACAGCACCGCCGTGGAACCGGGGGTGAGCGCGATGGAGCCCGAGGCGTGCATCCAGCCGCCGGTTCCCAGGGGCGGGCCCGTCGGTTCGTCGGCGCGCTGCACCACCCCGTTCTCGTCGCGGACCAGGATGGGCAGGTGGCCGGCCGAGGCGTAGACCAGCCGGCCCTCGTTCGGGTCGTGGATGGCGTAGACGCAGGTGGCGATCTGGTTGGCGTCGATCTCCATGGCGAGACCGTCCAGGAGCTGGAGGATCTCGTGCGGGGGGAGGTCGAGGCGGGCGTACGCCCTGACCGCCGTACGGAGTTGGCCCATGACCGCGGCCGCGCGGACGCCTCGGCCCATCACGTCGCCGATGACCAGGGCCGTGCGGCCGCCGCCGAGGGTGATCACGTCGTACCAGTCGCCGCCGACCGCGGCCTCCGTGCCGCCGGGGTGGTAGGTCGCGGCGATGCGGAGGTCGTCCGGTTGTTCGAGTTCCTGCGGGAGCAGGGAGCGCTGCAGGGTGACCGCGGTTTCGCGCTGGCGGCGTTCGCTGGCTCTGAGGCGCTCGGCTGCCTCTGCGTGGTCGGTGACGTCGGTGGCGAAGACCAGGACCCCACCACCGCCACCGCCGGCGCCACCACCACCGTTGATGCTGGCGCGTGCGGCCACCGGTGTGCAGGTGAAGGTGTACGAACGGCCGTCGGGGGCCTTGCGGGACTTGACCGTGCGCTGTTTGCCGCTGCGCAGGACCTGGTCGAGGAGGGGCAGGAGGCCCAGTTCGTCCAGTTCCGGAAGGGCTTCGCGGGCGGGGTCGCCGGTCGGGCGGGAGCCGAAGGCCGTCACGAAGGCGTCGTTGACGTAGGCGAGACGGTGGTCAGGGCCGTGGACGTGGGCGACGAGGGCGGGGACCCGGTCGAGGACCTCGCGCACCGGCAGTTCGTCGACGGCGGGCACGGGCGATACGGTGCCGACGGGCACGGGCGGTGCGGTACCGGTGAGATGTTCGACGCGGGCCGCGGGTACGGAGGAGGCCGCGTTGTCCTCCCGTCTGTCCGGGGTGACCTGGTGGTCGGTCCGCGCTGCGGCGCGGCGCTGTGTTCCGGGGAGCCGGGCGCTCCAGCGCGTGAAGTTCACGAATCCTTGCCTCGTGTCGTCGTCTGCGGCGTCTTCGGCCGGCTCCGGCCCCGGTCGGGGGTCCAGGGGGTGTCACTCCGGGGTGCAGGAGTGGGGAAGCCTCGTGGGTTCGAAGGGCGGGGTGGGTCCGTCCAAGGTCGGGACCAGTCTGGCAGGGCGGCCCACCGGGTCGGCATCCGTCAGACGCCTACCCCCTTGGCTGGAGTTCCTCGGTCCGGTCAGGACGACCCGTTCGGGTCCTTCGGAGCGGTGTGAGGAGGCTTTCCACCGGCCGCGAGTTCGAACTCCGCTCGGGGATGTTCGAGCGATCCGAGGGAGACGATCTCCCTCTTGAAGAGCCCTGACAAGATCCATTCGGCCAGGACGCGGGCCTTGCGGTTGAAGGTGGGCACCCTGCTGAGGTGGTAGACGCGATGCATGAACCAGGCAGGGTAGCCCTTCAGCTTGCGTCCGTAGACATGGGCGACGCCTTTGTGCAGTCCCAGGGAGGCCACCGAGCCGACGTACTTGTGGGAGTACGTCTCCAGGGGCTCGTCGCGCAGGGAGTGCGCGATGTTGTCGCCGAGGATCTTGGCCTGGCGCAGCGCGTGCTGGGCGTTGGGGGCGCACTCCTTGCCGGGTTCCCCGGCGGTGACATCGGGGACGGCGGCGGCGTCTCCGGCGGCCCACGCGTGCGTGGTGCCCTCGATGGTCAGCTCGGGAGTGCAGAGGAGCCGTCCGCGTTCGTTGAGCGGCAGGTCGCTGGCGGCGAGGATCGGGTGCGGTTTCACCCCGGCCGTCCACACGACCGTACGCGTGGGGAAGCGGGCGCCGTCGCTGAGGACGGCGACGCGGTCCGCGCAGGCTTCCAGGCGGGTGCCCAGGCGTACGTCGATGTTGCGGCGGCGCAGTTCGGTGACGGTGTAGCGGCCCATCTCCTCGCCGACCTCGGGCAGGATGCGGTCCGATGCCTCGACGAGGATCCACTTCATGTCCTCGGGCCGGATGTTGTGGTAGTAACGCGCGGTGTAGCGGGCCATGTCCTCCAGTTCGCCGAGGGCCTCGACGCCGGCGTAACCGCCGCCCACGAAGACGAAGGTGAGGGCCGCGTCCCGGATGGCGGGGTCGCGGGTGGAGGAGGCGATGTCCATCTGTTCGATGACGTGGTTGCGCAGGCCGATGGCCTCCTCGACGGTCTTGAAGCCGATGCCGTGTTCGGCGAGACCGGGGACGGGCAGGGTGCGCGAGATCGAGCCGGGCGCGAGGACGAGTTCGTCGTACGACAGCCGCTGTGCTCCGGTGCCCTCCTCCTCGGTGGCGAGCGTGGTGAGGGCGGCGGTGCGCTTGCCGTGGTCGATGGAGCCGGCCTCGCCGATGACGATCCGGCAGCGGTCGAGGACGCGGCGCAGCGGTACGACGACATGGCGCGGGGAGATCGAACCGGCGGCGGCTTCGGGGAGGAACGGTTGATAGGTCATATAGGGGTCCGGCGTGACCACCGTGATTTCGACCTCGCCCCGCTGGAGTTCCCGTCTCAGCTTCCGCTGGAGCCGTAGAGCCGTGTACATCCCGACGTAGCCACCGCCGACAACGAGAATGTGCGCACGTTCCTTCACCATCCCATGACGCACCCGGCGCAAGCGTTTGTCCACAGCCCCGACAATTTGTGTGCCCTCGCGTCGACGGCGCGCGGGGTTGGCCGAATCACTGCCGTGCAGGGAATCATCGCAGGTCAGCGGGGGTGGAATGGGCCCCAGTCGGGGGATCAATCGGGACGTATGCGACCGGTACTCCGATCGAGGGGCGCTCGGTGCGGAACGTGCCCCTTCTGAATTGACCCCCTCTCAACTATGTTCGTGTGTCGACGGGGTGTAGGGGGATGCGCCTTCGGGTCCGCGACCGGCGGGTCCGGGAAGCGGGCCTGTTCCGTTCGCTCCGGCTTTCAAATGGCGGGGAGAGTCTCCGGGGGGAGACGTCATTACCGGGGGGAACACTTATGCATGTTCAGGACTCTCGCTGGTCGTCCGCATCAGCCATCGCATCCGGTGGCGGGTCGATGGGCGGCGCGATCGGCTCAGCGATCGGCTCAGCGATGGGCCCGGCGACGGGCTCGACAATGGGCGCGGCGGGCAACGGACGCGACGGATCGCGGACGGCGCCGCTGCGCGTGGACGCACAGCGCAACCTGGAGCACGTACTGCGTGCGGCACGTGAGGTCTTCGGCGAGCTGGGGTACGGCGCACCGATGGAGGATGTCGCTCGGCGCGCGCGGGTCGGCGTCGGCACGGTGTACCGGCGCTTCCCGAGCAAGGACGTTCTGGTGCGGCGGATAGCCGAGGAGGAGACCTCCCGGCTGACCGACCAGGCACGGACGGCGCTCGGCCAGGAGGACGAGCCGTGGTCGGCGCTCTCGCGCTTCCTGCGGACGTCGGTGGCCTCGGGCGCCGGGCGGCTGTTGCCGCCGCAGGTGCTGCGGGTCGGGGTGGCGGACGAGGGCACCGGGTTCGACGCGGCGCGAGTGCCGCAGCAGCGGACGCAGCAGGGTGCCGGGGAGCTGCGGCTGAGGACGGACGAGGCTCCGGCGCTGTCCGCGGGCGACGACGCGGGCGCGGCGGCACTGCTCGAGGTCGTAGGCCAGCTCGTGGAGCGGGCGCGCGCGGCCGGTGAGCTGCGGACCGACGTGTCGGTGGCGGACGTCCTGCTGGTGATAGCGACGGCGGCCCCCTCGCTGCCGGACGCGGCGCAGCAGGCGGCGGCCTCGTCGCGCCTGCTGGACATCCTGCTGGAGGGCCTGCGGTCGCGACCGGTGTGAGGCGGTCGCGACCGGTGTGAGAGGGGGAGGAGTCGGGGAGGCGGCAGCCTCTGAGGCGGCTGCTGGGGAGGCGGTCCTCTGAAGTGGCTGCTGGGGAGGCGGTCCTCTGAGGCGGCTGCCCCGGAGACGTCGCCCGCGAGGCGGTGACTTGAGGCGGCGGCATTCCGGCGGCTGTCCCGGGAGACCCCAACCTCTGAGGCGGCTGCCCCGGAGACGTCGCCCGCGAGGCGGTGACTTGAGGCGGCGGCATTCCGGCGGCTGTCCCAGGAGACCCCAACCTCTGAGGCGGCTGCCCCGGAGACGTCGCCCGCGAGGCGGTGACTTGAGGCGGCGGCATTCCGGTGGCTCTCCCAGGAGACCCCAGCCTCTGAGGCGGCTGCCCCGGAGACGTCGCCCGCGAGGCGGTGACTTGAGGCGGCGGCATTCCGGCGGCTGTCCCGGGAGACCCCAGCCTCTGATGACGCCGACCGGGAAACCGCAGCCTCTCAGACGGCGCCCCGGAGACGGCAGTCTTCGAGGCCGCCGTCCGGGGCACCGTTCCGCTGGGACGGCGCCCGTTTGTCGAGCGTCAGTCACCGGGTCCCTCTCGGCCATGACTCGAAAAGGTGACGCGGCGACGGCCGCGACGGCCGCCAGGACCGCGGCGGCTACGCGAGCACCGCACCGCCGTCCGAGGCGCCGGCCCCGAGGGCGCCGCGCTGCGGAGTGATCCCCGCCGGGACGGCACGCGTGCGTGCGGGCGTTCCCGTCCAGCAGGTTCCCCTGCGGGCGATCAGCCGGCCGAGCCACAACTCCAGGGAGACCAGGTCCGCCAGGCCGTCCAGGGGCAACGGCTCGCCCTCCGCCGCCGCGCGCAGCGCCTTGCGCACCACACGGGCCTCCACCAGACCGGCCTGGGCCAGCAGGGGCGTGCCGAACAGGGCCATCAGGGAGTCCGCGGCCACCCGTAGACCGATGCGGTCGGCGACGGCCGAGGGGGCGTGGGAGGGGGCGCCCCAGCCGGGCGGGAGTTCGGCGACCCCGGCGCCCTCCAGGACCGTACGCAGGATGGACGCCCGGGCGCCCGGTTGGACTCGCAGCGCCTCGGGGAGGGCACGGCAGGCGCGGACGACCTGGTTGTCGAGGAACGGGGCGTGCAGGCGCTGGAAGCGGACCTCGGCGGCCTGCTCCAGGATCCGCAGGTCCGCCGCGCTCCGGGCGAGGGCCGCCCGCGCGCGGAAGTCGCCCGGTCGCTGGCCGGGACCGACCCCGGAGCGCAGGGTCGCCCCCTGCAGGCGAACCGATACTTCAGCGAGCGCCTCACCGGTGAGCCAGCGCGCCGCGGGGCCCGGTCTGGCCCAGGTGAGCGCGGCCAGGGACGCCCCCACGGCACCTCCGGGTTCGTCGAAGCGGCGGCGCATGAGGCGGTCGGCGAGGCCTTCCAGGCCGGAGCGGTAGGGCGTACGAGCAAGGCGCCGGGCCGCGCCGTACACGCGCGCGGGGACCAGGACCGAGCCGTCCGCCCTGGTGAGCGCGGCGACGGGACGGACCAGGTGACGGCGTTTGCGGTCCATCAACAGGTCCGCGAGGCGGGCCGGATGCGCGTCCAGGACCTGGCGGGCGCCGTAGCCGGTGAAGTGGTCCGCGCTGCCGGCCGCGAGGCGGGCGCGGTGGCGGGCGGCGGTCACCAGGGCGGCGGCGGGTTCGTCGGTCAGCGGGCCGTCCAGTTCGGCGTACGGGAGGGTCTCCTCGCCGCCGGTCACCACCACGTGGTGCAGGCGGGGGTTGGCCGCGAGGGTGCCCGCCCGCTCCAGTTCGGCCTCCCGGCCGCCGACCGCCAGGTCGTTGAAGGTGACCGCGAGCAGCCGTTCCCCGGCGCCCGTGCCGTGCCCCAGCACGGTGCCCGGCATGCCCGGCAGGCCGGCGGCCAGCAGCGCGAGCGTGCCCGAGGCCGAGCCGCCGGACAGGTCCGCCCCGATGCCGGGTGCGGGCGTTCCGCGCGCGGCACGCCGTTCGGCGGGCCCCATCCCGGGCACCGGGCCCGGGTCGATGTCGGCGCCGGGCACGTGCCTCGGCGCCGACAGGCGAACCCGCACCGCCTCGACGAGGGCGTCCCGTACGGCGTCGACCGCCCTGTGCGGGTCGGCGGAGGGGGCCGCCACGGCGAGGGAGGCGACCTGCTCGTACCCGGCGATCTCGCGCGCCCCGGTGCGCAGGATCAGCGCGTGCCCCGGCGGAACGCGCCGTACGCCGTCGTAGGGGGTGGAATCATGCAGGGCTGCCGGTACGTCGGGGGCGGCGAGAAGGGCGGCGAGGTGGCCGTAGTCGAGGTTGGCCTCGATGAGGTCGGCGAGCGGAAGCGCGGCCGTGGCGTACGCGGTGCCGCCGGCCCAGGGCGCGTGGAACACCGGGCGGGCGCCCGCGAGATCACCGCAGACGGTGATGCGGCGGTCCACCTGGACGACGGCGGTGTAGCTGCCCGGCCAGGCCGTCAGATGCCGAAGGGCCCCGCCCCGCGCGGCGAACAACGCGACCCGCAGTTGTTCGTCGGTCGCCCCGCAGATGCCGAGGACGGCGATCCGGGTGCGCTCATCCGCCTTGACCACCCGGATCTCGTCCGGGCGCCAGTCGCCGACCGCCCACAGCGGATCGGGGTCGCCCCACAGAAGATGGGAGCCCACCGGGTGCAGCGTCTCGCCGTCGTGCCCGACCGCGCCGGCGGAGCCGATCTCGGCGGCCACCGTGGCGGTGCTGCTCCATCCCACCAACCACCGCATCGCCGCCTCCACAGGCTGTGGACAACCGTGCACCGTACGAACTCGGCACCATGCTGCCATGAAGGACGCCCAGCGGAGGGGCGGTGGCGCGCTTGCGCTCCGGGAAACGCGCCCCGGCGGATACCCCTGCCGGGGACACGCCCTTCGAACGCACCGCACCGAACAACCGTACGGGGCAAGGAGATCAGGGCTCGAAAGAGGAGTGGCGATACGGTGACTGCGACGCGAATGCGCCCCCGATACGCTCCCCAAAAACTCTCAACGCGCCCTCAACCACCGTGATAGGAGAGCTGATGTCCTGCGGGGGTAGGGGCGATTTTCAGCCAAATCGGCGTAAGGGGAACGGCCTTGAGCGCGCTCCGTACACGCTCCGTACACGCCTCCCGCACCGCCCGGCGGATACACAGCCCGGGAGACGGAGTGCGCCCCCCGGGCCGTTCCGCCACCCGCGGGGATGAAGGCGGCGGTGTCCCCCAGCCCACTGGATCCAGTACAGCGGGCCGACCCACGCACGGCCCATGGAACCGCTCCCCCGATGGCCGGAGAAGAGCGCACGGACAGGCGCACGGCCACACAGCGGGAGCACGTCGCAACCGTCCGTCGCCGACCCGCACTTCAGTACGGACCACAATCCCGCCATCCGGAACAATGCCCCTTAACGCTTGGGATGCGGCGAACTACGCTGGGTTTACGAATGCCGAGTGGTTATGCCAGCGCGGCAGCCGTCTGTGTCGAGGGGTGGCGCAATGTCCAGGGAGCAACGCGGGCCGAACGAAAAACTCGGCACCGTTCTCGCCCTCGCGGGAATCAGCAACGCAGGACTCGCCCGGCGCGTCAACGATCTTGGCGCGCAACGCGGGTTGACTCTTCGCTACGACAAGACGTCGGTGGCGCGCTGGGTGTCGAAGGGCATGGTGCCGCAGGGTGCCGCTCCGCACCTCATCGCCGCCGCGATAGGGCAGAAGCTCGGCCGTCCGGTGCCGCTCCACGAGATCGGGCTGGCGGACGCGGATCCCGCACCCGAAGTGGGCCTCGCCTTCCCCAGAGACGTCGGACAGGCGGTGCGGTCGGCGACGGAGCTGTACCGTCTCGACCTCGCCGGCCGTCGGGCCGGTGCCGGCGGCATCTGGCAGTCGCTGGCCGGGTCGTTCGCAGTGAGCGCGTACGCAACGCCCGCCTCGCGATGGCTGATAACCCCGGCCGACAGCTCGGTCGCGCGCGAGGTGAACCTCGCCGAGGACCCCGGCGCACCGCTCAAAGTCGGCCACAGCGATGTGCAGAAGCTGCGGGAGGCCGCCGAGGACGCCAGGCGCTGGGACTCCAAGTACGGAGGCGGCGACTGGCGTTCGTCGATGGTGCCGGAGTGCCTGCGGGTGGAGGCGGCACCGCTGCTGCTCGGCTCGTACTCCGACGAGGTCGGCAGGGCGCTGTTCGGTGCGAGCGCCGAACTCACCCGCCTCGCCGGGTGGATGGCCTTCGACACGGGCCAGCAGGAGGCCGCGCAGCGCTACTACATCCAGGCGCTGCGCCTCGCGCGCGCGGCGGCCGACGTCCCCCTCGGCGGCTACGTCCTGGCCTCCATGTCCCTCCAGGCGACCTACCGGGGCTTCGGCGACGAGGGCGTCGACCTCGCCCAGGCCGCGCTGGAACGCAACCGGGGGCTGGCCACCGCCCGCACGATGAGCTTCTTCCGGCTCGTCGAGGCACGCGCCCACGCGCGCGCGAGTGACGCGCAGGCGGCCGGCGCGGCCCTGAAGGCGGCGGAGAGCTGGCTGGAGCGCTCCCGCGACGGCGACAACGACCCGTCCTGGCTCGGCTTCTACTCGTACGACCGTTTCGCCGCGGACGCCGCGGAGTGCTACCGCGATCTGAAGGCACCACGTCAGGTGCGCCGGTTCACGGAGCAGGCACTGTCGAAGCCGACGGAGGAATTCGTGCGCTCGCACGGGCTGCGGCTGGTGGTGTCGGCGGTCGCCGAGCTCGAGTCGGGCAATCTCGACGCGGCGTGCGAGCAGGGGGTGCGGGCGGTGGAGGTCGCGGGGCGCATCTCGTCGGCGCGTACCACCGAGTACGTGAAGGATCTTCTCCAGCGGCTGGAGCCGTACGGGGACGAGCCTCGGGTGGTGGAGTTGCGGGAGCGGGCGCGTCCGCTGCTGATGACTCCCGCGTAAGCGCTCCGCTGGGGCCGGGTGCCTTCGCGTCTGCCGGGTTTCTGTGGATTTCGGGGCTGTGGGCCGTCTGTGGCTGGTCGCGCAGTTCCCCGCGCCCCTTACGGTGCTGCGGTCCCCTGCGTTTGAAGGCATTGTCAGTGGCGCAGTGCACTATCGAAGCCGGGAGGTGGTGCAGGTGCGGGTCGCGTACGACTGTGACGTGCTCGTGGTCGGCGGGGGGATCGTCGGGCTGTCGACGGCGTATGCGATCACGCGGGCCGTGCCGGGCACGCGGGTGACGGTGCTGGAGAAGGAGACCGGGCCCGCCCGGCACCAGACCGGGCGCAACAGCGGGGTGATCCACAGCGGGATCTACTACCGGCCCGGCACCCTCAAGGCGCGGTACGCCGTCAAGGGCGCCGCCGAGATGATCAAGTTCTGCGCGGAGTACGACATCCCGCACGCCGTCACCGGCAAACTGATCGTCGCCACCGAGCGGGCCGAGCTCCCCCGTCTGCACGCCCTCGTGCAACGCGGCCGGGAGAACGGCATTCCGGTGCGGGAACTGGGCGCCCCCCAGATCGCGGAGTACGAACCGGAGGTCCGCGGACTCGCCGCCATACACGTGGGGACGACCGGGATCTGCGACTTCGTCGCGGTCGCCCGGCAACTGGCGGAGGCGTCGGGGGCGGAAATCCGGTACGGGGCCCGGGTCGTCCGGGTGGATCGGCGGCCGGAGCTCGGGGTGGCGGTGCGGACGGCGGACGGGGACGTCGTACGGGGCCGGGCGCTGGTGAACTGCGCCGGGCTGTACTGCGACGAGATCGCGCGGATGACCGGGGACGAGCCGGGGATGCGGATCGTGCCGTTCCGGGGGGAGTACTACACGCTGACGCGGCCCGAGCTGGTGCGGGGACTGGTGTACCCGGTGCCGGATCCGGCATTCCCGTTCCTCGGGGTGCATCTCACCCGCGGGATCGACGGGGGTGTCCACGTCGGCCCCAACGCGGTGCCCGCACTGGCCCGGGAGGGGTACGGGTGGGATGTGGTCCGGCCCGGGGAACTCGGGGCGACGCTGCGGTGGCCCGGTTCCTGGCGGATAGCGCGGCGCCACTGGCGGTACGGGGCCGGTGAGCTGCGGCGCTCGGTGTCCAAGGGGGCGTTCGTCGGGGCCGTGCGCAGACTGCTGCCCGAGGTCCGGCAGGAGGACCTGGTGCCGGCCCCGGCGGGAGTGCGCGCCCAGGCGGTGCTGCGCGACGGAACGCTGGTGGACGACTTCCTGATCCGGGAGGGGCCCCGAGCGGTCCATGTACTGAACGCCCCCTCGCCGGCGGCGACGGCTTCGCTGCCGATCGGGCGGGAGGTGGCTCGGAGGGCACTGGCGGTGCTGGGGGCGGGCTGAGCGGGGCAGGGGGCGGGCTGAGCGGGGCAGGGGGCGGGCTGAGTGAGCGTGAGCTGTCGCTTCGCGCCGGACGACCGGCGGCGGGTGGTCGCGGTGGACGGTGCGGGCGGCGAACGGCCGCGACGCCGGCACAGGCGCCGGAGGGTCACGACGCCCGGCACAGGCACGACGGCCAGCACAGGCACCGGACGGCCACGACAGCCAGCACAGGCCGGACGGCCACAACAGCCAGCACAGGCACCGGACACTCACGACGGCCGGCACAGGCGGCTTCCCGCTCACTCGCGGCCGAGGGCACCACCCGACCCGGCGTCTGCCACCCACCTGCGGCCGACGACAGCACCCGACCGCCGTAAAATCGACTCACTGTGTCTGACTCTCTCAACGCCCCCGAACCCCCCCACCCCTCAGGTGCCCCCCTCCGCCACCCCCGGGCCAAGGGAGAGCCACGCTTCCCGGACGGCCCCCAGGCCGACCCGGCCGGCTCCCACTTCGAGCGGCGGATCCGGAGTTTCCAGCCACGGCGGAGCCGGGTGACGGCTGGGCAGGCGGACGCTCTGCAACGGTTGTGGCCCCTGTGGGGACTCGACATCGACGGGCAGCACGTCATCGATCTCACCGAGCTGTTCGGGAACGACGATCCCGTCGTGCTGGAGATCGGCTTCGGCATGGGCGAGGCCACCGCGCAGATGGCCGCCGCCGACCCGGGCACCAACATCCTCGCCGTGGACGTCCACACCCCGGGGCAGGGAACCCTGCTCAACCTCGCCGAACGCGACGGGCTGGACAACATCCGCGTCGGCAACGGGGACGCGATCATCCTGCTGCGCGAGATGCTCACCCCGGGCTCCCTCGGCGGCCTGCGCGTCTACTTCCCCGACCCCTGGCCCAAGAAGCGGCACCACAAGCGGCGGCTGATCCAGCCGGAGTTCCTCAACCTCGCCGCGACCCGGCTCGGGCCGGGGGCTCTCGTGCACTGCGCGACGGACTGGGAGCCGTACGCGGAGCAGATGCTGGAGGTGCTCACCGCGCACCCCGCCTTCGAGAACACTCAGGCCGACGGCGGTTTCGCGGCGCGTCCCGCGTTCCGGCCGCTGACCCGTTTCGAGGGCCAGGGACTGGAGAAGGGACATGTCGTGAACGACGTGCTCTTCCGCCGCGTAGAGCACTTCGTGGAACCAGGCGAAGCACAGCACACAGAGCACCAGAACCAGCCCCCCACAGGCGCCTGAAACCCCCTCGCCTCGCTGCGGGCGACGCCGCTCCCTCGTTAGGGTCAATGCCGTGGCCACCTTCCCCCCGTATCCGACCCACCGCAGCGATCCCGTCGGCGGGGCGCTGCGGCACGCGCACTGGTGGCAGCGGACGTGGGTGCGTTACGGCGCGCTGAGCACCCTGCTCGCGCTCTCCGGCCTCGTCATCCTCGCCCTCGTCCGGGAACAGACCGGCACGGAAGGGTTCCTGGTCGGGCTCGGGCTCGCCATCCTGCCCGTACCGCTCCTCATAGCCGCCTTCCGCTGGCTCGACCGGGTCGAGCCGGGCCCATGGCGGAATCTCCTCTTCGCCTTCGCCTGGGGTGCCTGCGCGGCGGCGCTGATAGCGATCGTCGCCAACAGCTTCGCGACGAGATGGATAGCCACGGCCACCGCGGACCCCTCCAGCGCGGACACTCTCGGCGCGACGGTGATAGCGCCGGTCGTGGAGGAGTCGGCCAAGGCCGCCGCCGTCCTCCTCGTCTTCCTCTTCCGGCGCCGGGACTTCACCGGGATCGTCGACGGGGTGGTGATAGCCGGGGTGACCGCCACCGGGTTCGCCTTCACCGAGAACATCCTCTATCTCGGCACCGCGTTCGGCACCGACCAGCTCACCGGTGACCGTGGGATCGCCTCCGTGACCGCGGCGACCTTCTTCGTACGGGTCATCATGTCGCCGTTCGCGCACCCCCTGTTCACCGTCCTCACCGGCATCGGCTTCGGCGTCTCCGCGCTGTCGGCCGAGCGCCGGCACGTCCGCCGGGTACTGCTGCCGTTGTCCGGGCTGCTGCTCGCGATGGGCATGCACGCCATGTGGAACGGCTCCTCGTCCTTCGGCGAGTACGGCTTCTTCGCGGTGTACGCGGCGTTCATGGTGCCCGCGTTCGGTCTGCTGACCTGGCTGGTCATCTGGACCCGGCAGCGCGAGCTGAAGACCGTACGGGAGGAGCTGCCCGCCTACACCGCGGCGGGCTGGCTGACACCGGCCGAGCCGTACGCGCTCGGGTCGATGCGGGCCCGGCGGATGGCCCGCGACCACGCCCGACGGCACGGCGGACGCCCCGCGGCCCGGACGGTGGCGCAGTACGAGGCGTACGCCACCTCGCTGGCGTTCCTACGGCATCGGGGGCGCCGTGGCCGGGCGGGGGCCGACTTCGTCGTACGGGAACAGGAGCTGCTGCAGGAACTGTGGCGGCGCCGGGACGTGGCCCGCCCCGCGCTGGACCACGCGGCCCGGGCCACGGCACCGCCGGTAGCGGTGACCGCGCCGCCCTGGCCGGTGTACGGGGCGTACGGCTATCCGTCGGCACCCGCGTACCCGGGGTATCCGACGATGCCGTATCCGGCCCGTCCGTATCCGGCCCGTCCGCATCCGGCCTATAACCCGTATCGGTCGTAGCCGACGCGACGTAGGCGCTGGCGTACGTGCGATTCACCACCGCCGAGGCGGGCCGGCGTGGCGGGCCACTGCGGGCGCCGCCGCTCGCCGACCCATGCCGCCGTGAACCGTGACGGGGACCTCGCGGCAAGTCACCACCGCGGCAGACCGCCACCGCCGCGAGCCGCCACCGCCGCGAGCCGCCGCCGCGGCAGACCGCCACCGTGGCGGGCCGCCGCCGCCGCGAGCCGCCGCCGCGGCAGACCGCCACCGTGGCGGGCCGCCACCGTGGCGGGCCGCCGCCGTGGCGGGGAGCGGCGGCCGAAGCTCAGGCGGACGCGTCCGTCAGCCGGCTGACCTCGGCGTCCGTCAGGGTCAGATCCGCCACGCCCAGCAGCGCCGGCAGTTGCTCCACCGTCCGTGCGGAGGCGATCGGCGCGGCCACCGTCGGCTGGGCCGCGAGCCAGGCCAGGGCGACGGTGGCGACCGGGGCCTCGTGGGCCTGGGCGATCTCGTCGAGGGCGGTGAGGACCTTCTGGCCGCGCTCGGTCTGCAGGTGCTTGGCCGCGCCCTCGGCCCGCGCGCTGTCGACCGTCGTACCGGGCCGGTACTTGCCGGTGAGGAAGCCGGAGGCGAGCGCGAAGTACGGGACGGCGGCGAGGCCGAAGCGTTCGGCCACGGCCTGGAGCTCGCCCTCGTACGTGTCGCGCGAGACCAGGTTGTAGTGGGGCTGCAGGGCCACGTACCGCGCCAGACCCGCGCGGTCGGAGAAGGCGAGGGAGGCCTCCAGCCGCTCGGGCGAGATGTTGGAGGCGGCTATGTAACGGACCTTGCCGACCCGCACCAGCTCGTCGAGCGCGGTGATGATCTCCTCGACCGGCACGTCCGGCTTGTCGAAGTGGGTGTAGTAGAGGTCGATGTAGTCGGTGCCGAGACGACGCAGCGAGGCGTCGGCCGCGGCAATGATGTTGGCGGCCGACAGACCCTGGTACTCGGGGTGCTGGCTGACCTTCGTGGCGATGACGACGTCGGAGCGGTTTCCGCGGGCCTTGAGCCACTTGCCGATGACGGTCTCGGACTCACCGCCCGAGTTGCCCTCGATCCACGCCGAATAGGAGTCGGCGGTGTCGACGAAGTTGCCGCCGGCGGCCGTGTAGGCGTCGAGGACGGCGAAGGAGGCCGCCTCGTCGGCCGTCCAGCCGAAGACGTTGCCGCCCAGCGAGAGCGGGAAGACCTCAAGGTCCGAGGAACCGAGCTTGCGAAGAGAAGTCATGTTTCACTCAACACCTTTGGCGGAGCGCCTCATTCCGTCCGAGGTCCGAGACGCTCACCCAATTCCACGTGAACACCCGTTCGATGTGAACACCCGTTCGACGCACACAAAGAACCGCCCACTGTCAGGGCCTCAGGGTGTCAGGGGTTGATCCCCTTGCTCTGCAGCCATGCCATCGGGTCGATGCCGGTGGCCGCGCCCCCCGGGTGGACCTCCAGGTGGAGGTGGGCCCCGGTCACGTTGCCCGTGGCGCCCACGCGACCGATGACGTCGCCCGTGTTGACCTTCTGGCCGACGCTGACGCTGATCGAGGACTGGTGGGCGAACCACAGCTCGGTGCCGTCGTCCAGCTTGAGGATGGTGCGGTAGCCGTACGAACCGGCCCAGCCCGCCTCCGTGATGGTCCCGCTGTGGATCGCCTTGATGAGCGTGCCCGTGGGCGCGGCGAAGTCGAGGCCGGTGTGGTAGCCGGAGGACCACATCGAGCCGGCCTGACCGAAGGTGCCGGTGAGGGTGTACGAGGAGGTCGGCAGCGCGAACTGCTGGGCGAGTTCGGCGAGGCGCTCGGCCTCGGCCTTCTTCTCGGCCTCCTCCTCCGCCGCCTGCTTCGCGGCGGCGGCCTTGGCCTTGGCCTCCTGCTCCGCCTGCTTCTTCGCGGCGGCGGCCTGCTTCTCGGCGGCGGCCGCGGCATCGGCGGCGGCCTTGCTCTCGATCTGGTCCTGCTGCTGCTCGGCCTGGGCCAGGATCCGGGAACGCAGGACCTCACCGGCGTCCGAGGCGCTCTGCTCGGCGTCCGCAGAGGCCGCCGTAGAGGCCTCGGATGCCTCGGAGGTCGTACCGACAGTGCTGAGCGCCGTCGCGGTGGGCTCGGGGGTGTCGTCGTCCGAGATGAGGGAACCCACTGAGGGCAGGTCCGGAAGAGAGATGGACACCGGCGACTTGCCGGTGTTGGCGCTGGCGATGCCGCCCGCGCCGACGGCAGCTATGACGCCGACGCCCAGAACGGTCGAGCTGCGGCCGAGGCCGCCGCGCTGCTTGGCGACACGGTGCCGGCCGCGTGCGGGTCGGAGGGACTCCTCGGTGGGGTTCCACTCCGTCCAGGGGCCCTCGTCGGTGCGGTACTCGCCGTAGCCGAAGGTCTCGCTGTCGTGCCTGCTCGGCACGAACGGGGCTTCTGGGGCAGGCCGGTTGGACGCCACGTGGGCGTGCTCCTTTCCTTCCTTATCGCCTACCGGGTTAGCTGACGGGTTCGGAGCAGGAAGGTCTCCTACGCGCGTACAACCAGCCGTGCGGACACGGTGGTCTACGAGCGATTCACCCCAAGTGGTGGTTCCCCGGTTCCCTTGCGGGATTCGGCGCGTTGCGCACGGAGCCGACTCTTGTGACGGCTGGGACGACCGCGCTGCGTTATCGAACGTTAATAGACGCGAGGGCTGTATTCCAAGCTGTTCCGCTTGATCATTAACGATTTCCCGGAGCACCAACGCCCCACGACCGGCGAAAAACGGGCGAGTTGACCATGCCCAGTAAACACACAGATATTGACAGCACGTCAGTTGTTGCGCGGAGGGCATACGCCCGCTCACGCCAGGTGACAACGATCAAACCTTGACCAGACCCGACCCAGACCCGACCCAGACCCGACCAAGACCCGACCAAGACCCGGCAGGGATGACCACCCCAACGCACCGAGGGCCGGAACCCTTTCGGATTCCGGCCCTCGGCCTTCAGTAGCGGGGACAGGATTTGAACCTGCGACCTCTGGGTTATGAGCCCAGCGAGCTACCGAGCTGCTCCACCCCGCGTCGTTGTGTCTTTACTGTAGGCCATACGCAGCACAGATGTCACATCGGTTCCCCGGACCCGATGCAAGCGCGCCCCACCCGAGCCCGCCCAGACCGCACAGGCACCCTCGCCCGAGCCCGCCCGGGCACCCACCGATCGAACCCGCCCAGGCGGCACCGGCGCCCTCACCCCAACCTCCGCAGGCGTCGCGGGCCCTCACCCCACCAGATGCGTATTCGGTGCCTTCGCCCGCTCCTCGTACTCGCCCAGCACCACCACATCCACCCCCGCCTCCGCCAACAACCCACTCCCGTCCGCCCCCGTCACGAACGTGTCCGGCTCCCGCCAAGCCGTCACCACCCGCCGCACCCCCGCCCCCAGAATCAGCCCCGCACACGGCACCGGCCGGGACGCCCGCCGCGCGCATGGCTCCAGGCTGCTGTACACCGTCGCGGACGCCAGCCGGGCGTCCCCCACGTCGATCTTCGCCAGCGCCGCCTCCTCCGCGTGTACGACGGGATCGTCGCCCTCGCGCGAGTGGCCGCGGGCAAGCTCCGTGCCGTCGGCGGCGACGATCACCGCTCCGACACTGAAGGCGGTGCTCGACGGCGGGCACTGGGCGGCGAGTTCACAGGCCAGGGAGAGCCAGTGGTGGTCGGCGGCGGAGGGCAGCGGACCGGTGCCGGGGGCCGTGGGCTCGTAACGCATGAGGACGACATCCTCGATGCGCCGGGTTTCCACCAGGCGCAGCCGGCCACCCTGGTACGCACCGGGGCCGAAGAGCCGGGGCGCGTCCGGGTCGCCGACGAAGAGGGGAGCGAGGACGAGCTGGAGTTCGTCGGCGAGGCCCTGCTGGAGGAGCTGGGTGTGGATAGTGCCGCCGCCTTCGACCATCAGGCGGTCCACGCCTCGTACGTCGTGCAGGTGCTCCAGAAGCCGCCGCCAGTCGAGCTCGGGACCGACCGGGAAGACCTCAGTGGCGAGGCCCGGATCGAAACCGGGGCTGGAGCCGGGGCCGGGGCCGGAGCCGGAACCGGGGCCGGGGCCGGAACCGGAGCCGAGACCGGGGCCGGAACCGGAGCCGGAACCGGGGCCGGAACCGGAGCCGGAGCCGAGTCCGGGGCCGAGACCGAGACCGGCAGCGCGGGCCCGCTCCGCGCCCTTGTCGGTCGTATAGACGACCTTCTCGCCGCCCGTGTGCCAGAACTTCGCCTCCGGGTCCAGGTCGCCCGACCCGCTGACCGCGACCTTGAGCGGGTACTCGGACCGGCCGGCGGCGACGCGGGCGGCACGGCGCTCGGGCGAGTTGACCAGCAGACGCGGGTTGTCGGCGCGGATCGTGCCGGCGCCGACCAGGATCGCGTCGACGGACGCCCGTACCTCGTCGACGCGGTCGAAGTCGGCCGGGGAGGAGAGCAGGAGGCGCTCGGGGCCGGTGTCGTCGAGGTAGCCGTCGAGGGAGACGGCGGCGGACAGCAGGACGTAGGGGTACGGCATCGAAACGCCCTCACTCTCAGCGGCGGCGGGCTTGGTTCAAGTTTGAAACAAACCTACACTGGCAGCATGACGACTCGCTGGCTCACCTCCAAGGAGCAGCGCGCCTGGCGCGCGTACATCGCCGCGACGCACCTCCTGGAGGACGCGATCGACCGGCAGCTCCAACAGGACGCCGGCATGCCCCACCTCTACTACTCCATCCTCGCCAACCTCTCCGACGCGCCGGAACACCGCCTGCGCATGACCGACCTCGCCGAGCGCACGAAGATCACCCGCAGTCGGCTGACGTACGCGGTGACCCGTCTGGAGAAGGACGGCCTGCTGCGGCGGGAGAACTGCCAGTGGGACAAGCGCGGCAGCGTCGCCGCGCTGACCGAGGAGGGGACGGCGGCCCTGGAGCGCACGGCGCCGGGTCACGTCGAGACCGTACGGGCATCCCTGTTCGACCAGCTCACCGAGGAGCAGGTGGACCAGCTGGAGCAGATCTGCACCGGTATCGCCCAGGCCCTGGAGAGCGACGACACCCGCCCGGCGCCGGACGACGTTCCGTGGCGCCGCCGCTCGTCCCCGTCGTGTTCGTGAGTCACGCCCTCGCGCCCTGCACCCCGGTCCCCCGTCTTCGTGACCCCCGTCGCAATCTCATTGCTTCAACTTTAAAGCATGAGGTAGGGTCCGTACCCGTAGATCTGCTTCAAATCTGAAACAGATACGGTCCGGACCCGGAGAGCCCGCATGCCCGACTTCCCCGCCGCCACCCCGCGCTCCCGCGTCCGGGTACCGCTGCGCTTCCAAGACGGCTATGGCGTCGACGCCGAACTGGTCACCTTCCACGGCCTCACCGACGGCCAGGAACACGTGGCTGTCATCCTCGGCAGCCCGGCCACCGCCCCCGGCACCACTCCGCTCGTCCGACTGCACTCCGAGTGCCTGACCGGTGACGTCTTCGGCTCGGCCCGCTGCGACTGCGGCCCGCAACTGCGCGAGGCGGTCGAGCGCATCGCGGACCGCGGCGGTGTCCTGCTCTACCTCCGCCAGGAAGGCCGCGGCATAGGCCTCTACAACAAGCTCGACGCGTACGCGCTCCAGGACCAGGGCCTCGACACGTACGCCGCCAACACCGCGCTGGGCCTGCCCGAGGACGCCCGTGACTACACGGCGGCGGCCCAGATGCTTCAGGCCCTCGACATCACGTCCCTGGACCTGCTGTCCAACAACCCCGACAAGGCGGACCAGTTGCGGGACCTGGGCATCGACGTCCAGAACCGGGTGCCCACGGGCGTCTTCACCACCGCGCACAACGTCCGTTACCTGCGCGCGAAGGTCCTCCAGACCCAGCACACGCTCCCGCTGGCCGACCTGATCCCCCAACAGGCGACCCGCCCCGCGGTCTGACCGCACACGCCGCTCCCGCGGCAACGCTGAATGATTCCCCGCAGCGGGGTCGCGGGGGCACCGTGTCCCCGGGGGACTTCCTCGACGCGGTGACCGGCCGGAAGGTGACCCCACGGACGCCGTGATCCGAGATGCCGGTCAGCCGTGGCCCCGGGCCGTGCGGCAGAGGTCCCGGCGCAGCGCCTCGCGACTGCCGGGGAGGATGCCGGCGGCGGCCAGGTTGGCGGGCGGTGCGGGACCGGGGCGGCCACGGGGCGTGCGTGGCCGAGAAGAAGCCGCCTAATGGGAGCTGCCGGGTCGTAGACACTCGGTGCTGTAGCCGCCAGTGGGCGAGCACTCACGCCGCCGGACCTTCGAGTTCTGTCGTCAGACCGTGCCCCTGCTGGTCGGCCGGGAGGCCAGACCGTTGAGCGGACGAGGGCCGTGCGCGGGAGCCGTCCGGAGCGATCGGGATCCAGCGGGACCGAGCACCCCGGCGACGGGTTCCTCGTCGACGCGTCGCCGTCTTCCACAGCTGTCCGTGCTTGTGCCAAGGTGCTGCCCAGGCCCTTGACGCAGTCAAGCGCGCAACGTCACCCACCCGAGCCGCAGGAGGGTTTTTGATGTCCGTTGCCCCGTTGTGGGACGAACTCGCCGAGCGCCTTCTCCCGGTCTTCGCCGAGTACCGCAGCCACATCACGGATCTTCCTGTCGAGGTCAAGGCCGACAAGACCCTCCTCACGGAGGCGGACGTCGCCGTGCAACGGATCATCATCGACGCGATCCGGGCGCGGGAACCGGCCGCCGTGGTCATCGCGGAGGAGGACGAACGACAGAGCCCTCGGGAAGAGGTGACGAGCGCAGGCGAGGGCCGCGTCTGGGTGATCGATCCCATCGACGGAACAGCGGAATTCGTCCGGGAGGAACGAGTCGAGTTCTGCTCGGTGGTCTGCCTGCTCGAGAACTGGCTGCCTGTGTCGGCCTTCGTCCTCGCCCCGGAACTCGGGTCGGGACGCACCCCGCTTGTCGTGACCGCGGATGCGCGTGAGCGCCGTCTCACACTGAACGGTGACACTGTCGCTCCCCCCGCCGATCCCGGCCGAGAACGATGGATCTCCGCCACCCGCAGCGCGGGGGCACCTCCACGGGCCTTCGATCCGGCAGCCGCAGAGGCAGGATTCCTCCTCAAGACACGAACGACCTCGCAGACCCTCGACATGGTCCGCACAGTTGTCGACCTCGGCGCCTGCACGGACTCCCCTTTTCCGGCGTTCGAGCTGTTCTGGCGACGCGAGCAGAAGGTGTGGGACGGGATCGCCGGCCTGTGTCTCGGCACGGCCGCGGGAATGCGCCACTGCGACGAGGACGGCAAGCCGCTGCCTGCGACTCCGGCATTCTTCAGCCAGGCCGAGCCCGTCTTCACCTCCACGGTCATGGGGCGGCCGGAGGTCGTCTCCTGGTTCCTCGACGCACCTCACTGAAGACACGGACCGGTCGGCCGATGACACAGCGAAACACCGACGTCCTCCTCGACGTCACCTCCTTCATCAGCGCGGAGGACTTTCTGCTGGCCCAGAACAGGGCCGCGCAACCCGACGATCCGTTCGCCCGACAGTGCTTCGTGGAGATCGTGCAGTCGCTCATCTTCATGTCCCGCGTCTATGTGGCACACCCCGTGCTGTCCAACCCGCGAACAGAGGACTTCGGGGAGCGCCCGCTGCTGCTGCGCGAACTCATGCGGGAAGGCCTGACCCGTACCCTCCAGGCCGACAACGACCAACAACAACGCGCGGCGGACCTGGTGGAGACCGCGCTCCACGATCTGGAAAGCGTGCACGGGATCACCAGCATGGCGCGCTTCGTGGAGCAGGCGTTCACGATCGACCATGCCAGCGCCGGGTCACAGACCGCGCTCTCCACCCGCTTACGCGACTGGAGCACCTTCCAGGAGCGCAAGGTCCGGAGCACCACCGGTCATCACTCCGACCGCATCCCCACCCGGGACGGGGTCGAGGAGGACGGGTTCGGGGAATGGGCCCGCGCCGCTGCGGTCATCCTCGCCGGGCCGTTGCGGGACATCACGGTTCCCGACCAGGGCAAGTACCTCATGGCCACCCTCGCGAGAGGCATGAAGTACCAGGCCCGAGCGGAAGCGGCCGAGATGACGTACCAGTCGCACCCGCTCCGCAGGGACTTCTCCCTGACGTTCGACCTCACTCGTGGCGGCGTGGCCGGCGACACCGTACTGGACATCATCCAAGCGGTGCGCGGCATCCACGACATCCTCAGCCGCGCCGCCGGCCAGACCGACGCCCATCGACTGCGCCTACTCGAACTCGAACTGCCTCTTCTGGGAGGCAGACTGTGGGAGCCGCACGAGGCCGGCCGCCTCGATGACAGACGCTGGATAGCCCTCGTCGTCCGGCGCGTTCTCGAATACCGCGAGCGGGCCGCAGACCTTCGGCAGGCCGTGGAACGCTGCGTCACCGACGAGGACTATCTGCGGCTCGCTCGCGACATCGAAGGCGTGAAGCATCAACTCCTTGATCGTCTGGGTCTGCGCAGGGTCGAGATGTCCGCCATGGAGAGGGAACTGGTGAACTCCGTGGCGTCCGTCACCCAGGTGGCGACGGGCGTGCCCGCCGTCAGCGGTCTGTGGTTCGGAGCGCGGACCCTGGGCAAGCAGTTCGCGTTCGTGGGGGCTCAGCCCTTCCAGCGGTTCCTGTACAAGGAGTTCCTCAACGCGTGGAAGCGGGCGGGCCGCTGACGGGTTGCCGGGCGGCCGGTGGCTACGTCGGCAGGATGCGCTCGGTCACTTCGGCCTGTACGACGTCGTGGGTGTGCTCGGTGTCCTCGGCCTGTACGACGTCGTGGGCGTCCTCGGCATCCTCGGCGTCGTCGGCGTCTGGTGAGGGCAGGCGCAGGCCCCGGGACTCGGCGACGCGCAGGGCGTCGGTGAGGCACTCGGCGAGCCGGATGCCGGCGTAGCGGACCTCGGTGTACGGCGACGCGGGGTCGTCCAGCACCGCGCGGGCGAGGTCGAGCACATCGACGCCCATGGCCAGTTGCGTGGCCTCCATTTCGTCCGCGAGGCGGGACACGGGACCACCGCGGCTGTCCGTGACCAGGTAACCGGGCTTGCCGCCGGGGGAGGGCCAGGGCAGCAGGCGGAGGGTGGTGGGGGCCGACGCGGGGTCGGTGGCGTGTCGCGATACGTATTCCATCAGGCGGCCACCTCCTGCGCGCCGATCAGGTGCCGATCGAGGTCGATCCCGAAGTCGGCGGCGAGAACGAGGGCGAGGCGGCGGTGCTGCTGGAGCGCGGCTTCCTGTTCGAGGGCGGCGAGGTACGGACGTACGAGGACGGAGTCGGTGCCGTCGAGGGGTGTGTGGAGGCCGTACGGGGAGCGGTGACGGGGGAGGTGCGGAGGCAGGGCTGCAGAGAGGCGGCGTACGACGGTGAGGTGGAGGCAAGGATAGGTGTGGCGGTGCGGGCGGCGCCGTTTCCCCGTGCCCGGGGCGAAGAGGAGGCGCAGCCATTGGAGGGTGCGGCGGATAAGGTCGTGCATGTCGACGCTCCTTGTAAGCGTTGGCCGTGCCCCGGGAGGTCTAGCCACCTCGCCGGGGTCTTCCGTCTTCGAAGCTACACCGGGATGCAGACCTCTGCATACAAGTACAGAGGGATCCACACGATCGTGCAGGTCACTGCCGCTCTACGTTGGACGTATGAGCGATAAGGCAGAGCCGAAGGCCACCCTGGACCCAATGAGCGCGAGACCGCTCTACGTGCAGCTGGCCGACGTCATCGCCGAGAAAATCGCGTCCGGGGAACTGGCGCCGGACAGGCCCATCCCCTCGGAGAACCACCTTGCCGATGAGTACGGCGTCGCCCGACTCACCGCGCGGCGTGCTGCACAGGAACTTCGAGAGCGCGGGCTAATCGTTACCGTGCGCGGCAAAGGCTCCTTCGTCGTCGAGCAGCCGCCCAGCGACGCGCCCGAAGGGGGCGAACCGAACGCCTGAAGGGGCCGCGCGTTGCGTCGCGCGGCCCCTTCAGCGTGAATCATCCCGTCCCGTCGGCTACTCGGCAGCCGACCGCCGACCGCCCGGCTTCTTCTCGGGACGCCAGTCGCGGAGGTCGGACTCGGAGAAGTGCCGGTCAGTGCGGCCCCGGTTAAGCCCGGTCTGGAACTCCTCGGCCGGGTTGCCGCCCCACTCCTGGTCGTCCTCGTCGTACCACTGGTGCACCCAGGGCATGATCTCCTGAAGCCCGGCGAGCAACGGAACGAAGCGCGGGTCATCCTTGCCCCAACCGTCCACCGAGGCACGGTCGTTGATGAGGTTGACGAGGGCTTCCGTCTGGTCGCGGTGGTTCCAGCCGGCCCAGCCGAGCAGGAGCGAGGGGTCGCTGTCCGGGGAAGCGCCCGGGTAGGACACGAAACGCTCGAGGGGGCGCTTCGGCATGTCTGGAGTTGCGCGCAATCAGGCCCTACAGCCACAAAGGCACAATCTGCCGCAATCCTTGTGCGCGTCACGGCTATCCCCCGCATCCTGATGGCCCACCCACCAGGCTCAGGAGGCAACATGGCGCTCAGGTTCCTCGGCACGACCAGCGACGGCGGCGACTGCCCCACCCTGTACGAGATCGCGGGCACCAGCGAGATCCTTGTACAGGGCGATCGAGAGACCGATCCTCAGCACCTGGCCCAGCTGCGGGACGTCAAGGCCAGCGAGACGTTCGTCCGGGTTCCCCGCGAGCTGCTTACCCGCTTCGCTCCCCGTAGTGAGCCGTCCGACGTGACGCCATTCCACGAAGTGGCGCACGTGTTCACCGACTTCAAGCACACCGCCTGGAGGCTGGAGACCCGCCGCGGCTACGCCACCGACCGCAGCAGCGAACCGTGGGCACGGTGGCAGGCCGGGGAGGATGTGGCCCACGATGCGCCGGACGCGTGGCGCCGGAACGTCTCCGAGCAGACGGCGCAGGGCAAGACGTTCGGCCGTGTGCGGATCGTCGACGAGCCGCTCACCGAAGGACAGCGCTTCCTGCTTACCCGGGCACCGAGCAATGTGTCTGCTGGCGACGAGGTCCGCTACCTGTGGCGCACGGACGCCGCGCGCCTGGGCCTGCCGGACTTTGACTTCTGGCTCATCGACTCCCGCACCCTGCTCAGGTTCGTCTTCGACGACGAGGACACCACCCTTGGAGTGGTCCTCTCGGAAGATCCCGCCGAGGTGCTCGCCGCCTGCCAAGCCCGCGACGCCGCTTGGCACCACTCAGTCCCTGCCGCCGAGTTCGCCGAGCGGGTACTTTCCACCATGTGACCACCGACTACCAATCCGGGCGGATCGCGCTCGGTGCACGGCTGCGCGAGCTGCGCACCGAGGCCGGCCTGAACGGGAAGGACTTCGCCGAACTCCTCGGCTGGCAACGCTCGAAGGTGTCCCGGCTGGAGAACGGCAAGCAGACCCCGCGCCGGGACGACCTCGCAGCGTGGGCCGAGGCGGCCGGACGCCGCGACGTAGCCACCGAGTTGGACGGTCGACTCACCGGACTTGAGACCCGCTACCGGTCGCTTCGCCGGCAGTACGCAAACGGGCACCGGCCCCGCCAGGAGCAGGGCCTCGTCGAGACGGAGCAGACGACGCTGCTACGCGCCGTCGAAGTGGTCAGGATCCCGGGACTTCTCCAGACGCCCGAGTACGCACGCGCAGTGTTCGCCGCGAACGCAGCCTTCCGGGACGTGCCGAGCACGGACATCGAGGACGCCGTCCGTGCCCGCATGCGGCGGCAACAGGCGCTGTACGAGCCCCAGCGACAGTTCCGCATGCTGCTGTGGGAGGGCGCTCTCTACGCGTTGAATGCCCCACGCGAGATCATGGCCAGCCAGCTGGACCGGTTGCGCTCGATGGTCGGAATGGACACGGTCGAGCTGGGGATCATTCCGTTCGCGGCCGAGCTGCGGCGTAGTCCGTCGCACGGGTTCTGGATCTACGATCGGCGCCTCGTCATCGTCGAGACCCTGAGCACTGAGATGTGGCTCGACGACGAGGAGTCCATCGCGTTGTACGAACGGGCATGGGACTGGCTGGCCGAATCAGCGGTGTACGGAGAGGTTGCGCATCGGCTGATCGGGCGGGCCACCGCTGCCGCTCAAAAGCTGTCGTGAGCAACCCGTAGCAACGGACGCCCCCGCGCGCGCAATCACGCGCAATCGGCGCACGTTCGCGCAATCGTCCTGCATAACGTGCTGTCCATGGCCCAACCCATCAGGATCGACCAGCGGTATGGGGCCGGGGACATGTGGCTCGCCAACTGCCATCCCCACCCGGCTCGCGTATGGAAATCGTGGCACGCCGGTGCGCTCGCGTCGATCGCCTCCGGCGCGCACTGGCTCGTCGCCGAGACCACCGTTATCCACGGCATGCCGGCCGCCTCCCGCATCCGCGAAGCGGCCCGTGGTCCGGTGCTTTGCGATCCGCACGGAGACCGGGCCTGGTGGCTGGTGCCGCTCGGTGCCGCGGAGGAACTCGCCGATGTGCCGCAGGTGCGGGTGCGGCACGCCGGTTGGATGCTGCGCTGCCCGCCAGGGGGTCGGGCGCTGGAGCGGGTGCACTGGCTGTGGCAGCCCGATGGATCAGGCCATCTCACCGACCCTGCTGTGCTCGCCTCCGCGTTCGGCCCCGGCGGGTACCGACCTCTTGCGGAGGACCGAGGATGACGACTGAGACTGAGCCCCAACCTCTCACCACCTACGAGACCGACCTGCACGAACTGGGTGAGCAGATCGTCCGAGCCTCGGAGACCGTCGGAGAGCGGGCCGCGGCCCGGGCGCTCGTTGACGAAGGCACCATCTTCGCCAGGCGGAACGTGCGCAGTGCGCTCATCGCGGATGGACCGGACGGCGCAACAGCTCGGTGGGAGGGCCTGTCCCGGCGCAAGTACACGCTCGGTCTGAACGAGAAAGAGCGGCTCTTCCTCGGCCTGGTGCTGTCGCTGATGGGTATGGGGCCTATCACCATCGCTGCCGTGCGGGGTCTCGACGAGCGCCGCCTGTGCATCATCATGCGGGCCATCCTGCAACTCGCGGAAAACAACACCATCGCGGTGGGTATCCGCATCTAAAACTTCGCAGCGATGCCGATGGCTGCGAAGAGCGAGCGGCCGTTCCCCGTCCCCCCGTCGGGGGCGGCCGCTCAGCACACGAGGTCGGCGAGGGCCATGTCGAGGGCCCGAGAGATGACCAGCAGATGCACGTACTTAATGCCCCTGCCCGCCTCCAAGCGCTGGATGGTCGACCGCCCTAGCTCGGTCCGCTCGGCCAGCCCTTCCTGGGTCAGATTGGCGTACTTGCGGGTCTCGCGGATGCGGACGCCCCTGGGGGGGGAGTTGCGGCCCTCAGCTGGGCCCCCCGACCCGGCTGAGGGCCGTCGCGCGTTCACCATGATCGTTCGACTCTCGAGCCAGCTAACGATCTCCATGCCCCCCCAAACGCACTGAAGCCCCAGATCAGATGTGCTCTGATCTGGGGCTTCCTCGTAGGCCCTGTGGGACTCGAACCCACAACCAATGGATTAAAAGTCCACTGCTCTGCCAATTGAGCTAAGGGCCCAGGTGATGTTGCCACCCCGAGCATAGCTGCCCGCGCCCGTGTCTCCGATCGGGTATCGGTGACACGGGCGCGGCGGATGTACGGGGTGGATGTACGCGGTGGGCCATGGCGGAGTCGCGGTGGGTCCCCGTAGGGCCGTAGCGCGGCCGAAGTGTCAGGGATCGACCGGTTCGGGCGCCCCCGCGCGGGCCGACTCCCGGGCCCGCGTCCGCTCGTGTTCCGGGTTGAGGAACCAGTGCCGGGCCGACGCCAGCCACCACGTCGCCGCGAAACCGAGGACCACCAGGACGGCGACCGGGGCGTAGTTGAAGGTCTTCGAGGTGACCGGGGAGACCTGCGGCAGCATGAACAGGACCGTGATCACCCCCACCCACACCACCGACACCACACCCACGGACCGCGACCAGCGCCCCAGATGCCACGGCCCGCGCTCGAACGCCTCGCCCTTGCGCAGCCGCAGCAGGGTCGGGATGGCGTACGCGATGTACAGGCCGATCACGGCGATCGAGGTCACCGCCGCGTACGCGGTCACATTGATCAGGTAGGGGAGGCCGAGGACCAGCGCCGCGCCCACCGCCAGCCACACCGCCGCCACCGGCGTCCGGGTGCGCGGGCTCACCGTGTGCCACACACGCGAGAAGGGGAGCGCCCCGTCCCGCGAGAACGCGTAGATCATGCGGCTGTTGGCGGTCACCGACGCCATGCCGCAGAACAGCTGCGCCCCGATCACCACCAACAGCAGCAGCTTGCCCGCGGTCGCGCCCAGCGCGTCCAACAGGATCTGGGCCGGGGGCGCCCCGGTCGGGGACGTCAGGGCGGCGTCGTACGACTGGATCGCGTAGGTGAAGCCCAGCAGGAGCACGAATCCCGCGATCCAGGACGTCCAGATGGAGCGGACGATCCCCTTCGGTCCGGCCGTCGACGCGTCGTGTGTCTCCTCGGTCATATGGGCCGAGGCGTCGTAGCCGGTGAAGGTGTACTGGGCCATCAGCAGGCCCAGCGCCACCACGTACACGCCGCTGCCCCAGCCCGTGTTGTTCACGAACTCGCCGAACACGAAGGACGTGGACCGGTGGTGGTCCGGGACGAAGGCCAGCGCGCCCACGATCACCGCCACGCCCAGCACATGCCACCACACACTCACGCTGTTGAGCAGACCGACGATGCGGACGCCGAAGGTGTTCAGCAGGCCGTGCAGCACCAGGATCCCCGCGAAGAGCAGGACCGTGCGGCCCTGCGTCACCTCGAAGCCGAACTGGAGGTTCAGGTACGCACCGAGGAACGACGCCGCGCCGAAGTCGACGCCCGCCGTCACCGCCACCTGGCCGAGCACGTTGAACCAGCCCGTGAACCATGCCCAGGCGGCCGCGGTCCGGGGCGGGGCGAGGCGGTGGGCCCAGAAGTAGAGGCCCGCCGAGGTCGGGTACGCCGAGCAGATCTCGGCCATGGACAGGCCCACGAAGAGGGTCATCAGGCCCACGGCCACCCAGCCCCAGGTGATCAGCGCCGGGCCGCCCGTGTTCATGCCGAACAGATACAGCGTCAGACAGCCCGACAGCACCGAGATGATCGTGAAGGAGACCGCGTAGTTGGAGAACGCCGACATGCGGCGGGCGAGAACCTGCGTGTAGCCGAGCTGGGCCAGCCGCTCTTCGTCGGAGAGGTTTCCGGCTGAGAGGTTTCCGGCTGAAGGGTTTTCGTCCGGCAGCCCACTCGTTACGGCGTTGGCATCATCTGTCATGTCCCCAGCGATGCCCACGCCTGGGGCATGACACACGTCACAAGTTGGCTAGAAAGGGCTCGTGTATCGCTGCACCGCTCAGGTCCCGCCGTCCCGCCGTCCCGCCCGATACGGCAAAGCGCTGTGGCCCCCGGGACTCCGGGGGCCACAGCGCTCACCGCTCAAAGATGTCGCTCAGCGGCGTCGTCCTCAGCCGTTGCGCTTCCAGCGCGGCTTGTCGTCACGGCGGCCGAAGGAGCCGGTGGCCGTGCCAGTGCCAGTGCCGGTGCCGGCGCCACGGTGGTCGTCACGGCGGCCGGTCGGACGGTCGTTGCCGCCGCTGCGGAAGCCGGGGCGGTCGCCCTGACGGTCGCGGTTGAACGGACGGTCGCTGCCACGGTGTCCGCCGCGCTCGTCCCGACGCTCGAACGAACGGGCCGGACGGTCGTCCCGACGCTCGAACGAACGGGCCGGACGGTCGTCACGGCGCTCGAAGGAACCGGCCGGCTTGTCGTCCCGACGCTCGAACGAACGGGCCGGACGGTCGTCACGGCGCTCGAAGGAACGGCCACCGCGGTCGCCGCCACGGTCGTCACGGCGTTCGAAGGTACGGCCACCGCGGTCGCCGCCACGGTCACCACCGCGGTCGTTCCGGTCGTCACGGCGGAAGCCGCCACGGTTGTCGTCACGGCGCTCGAAGGAAC
>NZ_JARXYX010000058.1 GCF_029893585.1 Streptomyces sp. LBL | reverse complement strand
AGCCCGCCAAGCCGTCGGTCAAGTAGACGCCATCGGCGCCCGGGGCTGGGGAATTACGTGAACTCAGCCCCGGGGAAATACGTGAACGTCCACACCAACGCCGACTGGCCTGGATGGGCGCTTTCTCCCCCTTATGTGCTGCGTCCACGCAGGCCGCGTTCGTTGAGCAGCGTGCGGGTTCTATCCGAGTCGTAGCCGGCGTCCAGGTGCACGGTGACGTCGTCGGGCAGCGGGCCAAGGTCGTTGAGGCGATCCAGGGTTGGGGCGAGCAGCGGAGGGTCATGTCGGTTGGCTCCGGCCAGGACACGGCCGAGGGGAATGCCGTATCCGTCCGTCATGCCCGAGCGCTTCAGCCCCTGCTTGCCGCGGTCGACTGGTGAACGTCCGGCGGCCTCGCCGCCTCCGGGTGCCTTGGTGATGGAGCCGTCCACGGCGATCTGGTCGAGGACGAGGCCGACGATCCGGTCGTAGGACTCAAGCGCAATCTGCTTGAGCTTGGCGAAGACGCCGAGTCGTATCCACTCGTCGCGACGGTCGCGGATCGTGGTGGCCGAGCAGGTCGTGTCGGCGATCGCCTCATAAGAACAGCCGAAGCGTAGTAACTGCAGCATCTTGTCGAAGATGATCCGGTCGCCGATGCGCCGGCGGTGGCAGCCGAGCGGATGGTGCGGGTGGAACTCGGGCCGCTCGGGCAGCAGCGCCTGGAATTGGTCCCAGAGTGGTTCGGTCAGCCATGAGGGCAGCGTGGGCACGGGTCTCCCAGTGATCACAGAGCGCCGCCACTCCATGATCACCAGATCTTTAAGTCGCGACTTGTGGGTGGATCAGTGGTCGGCTGGAGGGGTGGGCCGGTGGCGCCGGGCCATCGGGGCAGTGTCGGCTGAGGCCGTCCCACTCGATCAGAACGGGCACGGCGTACGGAAGAGGAGTTCCCCAGACCAGGGCGCACGGCCACCACGCGGCGGGAGGCCATGGGCCAGGCCGCGCACTGACGGGAGAGTTCATCCTCTACCGCGGCCACTCAGGGCCCTTCAGTGGGCTCGCGTCCAGTGCAGTCGGCCCGTGCGGGGTGTCGTCGAGGTAGCCGCCCAGATGGTCCGGCCACGACTTGGCACAGGTATCGCGTGCTGCGGGCGGCGGGGGAACCGACGTGCTGGCGAAGACAGCCGTGGCGAGGCAGACCCCGGGCTCCGGGCCGGGGCGTCACTTCAGTTCCATGAGGGTGTCGGCGCGGGCGTAATAGTCGGCCACCGGGAGACAGTTGCGGGTGATCCGCACAAACCCGGCTTCCTCGTAGAGGTGGATGGCGGGAGCCAGCTTGCTGTTCGTGCCGAGGAACAGCCGGGCCCCACCGAGTGCCTGGGCGCGGTCGATCGCTTCGGCTACGAGTTGGCGGCCGATGCCGCGTCCCTGCGCGGCGGGGGCCACGGCCATCTTCGCCAGTTCGAACACGGCGTCCGGGTAGGCCAGAAGTGCGACGCACCCGACGACGGTGCCGCTGCCCGGCTCGCGCGCCAGGAGCACGTCGCCGCCCGGGCCCACGATGCGGCCGAACGGATCTCCGAGAACCGCCCGGTCCACTTCCTGCAGCGTGAACAGGCGCGAGATCCACTCCTCGTTCAACGCGCGGAACGCGTCGGCATCACTCTGTGAGGCGATCGAGGAGACCACGGTCGGGGCAGAGGTGTACGGCATGAGGCGAGTTTCCTTTCCGGTGCAGCTTCCCGTTAGCAGCCTCCGGTCCCACTCACTCATATGTCCAATACAAGCGGTAGCCTCTATCGATAAGTTTGAACTATGGATCAGCGAATCGAGCTCCGCCATCTGCGGTACTTTCTGGCTGTGGCTGAGGAACTCCACTTCGGCCGTGCCGCCCAGCGGCTGAACATTGCTCAGCCAGCCCTGTCCCAGCAGATCAGGCAGCTCGAGAAGATTGTCGGTGTTGAGCTGTTCCGGCGGACCTCCCGAAGCGTCCGCCTCACAGAGGCAGGAGCGACGTTCCAGCCACGGGCGAGGGACCTTCTGGGCCGTCTGGCGGCCGACCTCGACGAGGCCGGTCGTGTCGGGCGCGGCGAGGCCGGCCGCCTGGATGTCGCCTTCATCACCTCCGCCACCGCGATCGTCAGCGAACAGCTCCGTGAATTCTCCCGCCGCCGCCCAGACGTCCAGATCAAGCTGCACGACGGCTTCACCGTCGACGTCCTGGCGGCCCTGGAGCGGGGCACAGCCGACGTCGGGATCGTGCGGGATGCTGAGGAGCGAGACGACATCGCCCTTTCCCTGCTGACGACTGAACGGTTTGTCGCCGTCATCCCCACAGAACACCCCGCCGCAAGCAGCGACCATGCGGAAGCAATGGCGCTGGCCACTGACCCGCTGATCCTGTTCCCACGTACAGCAGGAGCTCAAGCGTTCGACGTGAACACACAGCCTTTGCGGGACGCCGGCATCGACGTCCAGGTCGCGCAAGAGTGCTCGAACTGGCACACCATCATCATGTTCGTCGCCGCCGGCCTTGGCGTCACCATCGCCCCCTACAGCGTCACGACGCTGCTCCCCGCAGGCGCCCAACGTCTCGAACTCGACGGGCCTCCCACAGCGAGCCGGATCTTCATGGCCACCCGCCGAGGAGACAACCGTCCCCTCGTGCAAGCCTTCATCGCAGCATCTGAGTCCGTGACAGGTCGTGGCCACGACCGGACCACGAGAACACGTTGACCTGCTGAGCGAGCACATCCAAGTGCAGGGCCACTTGAAGGCGAACCGTGCGTAGCCTTATCCGCCGCACCTGGAGCACCCATGCTCGGATAACAGCCCAAGCCGACCACCGTGAACCGCCCCTATCCGCGCAACTTCTTAGCCGTAGCCGTGGCCCTTGCGACGGGCGATGCACCACTGACCTGCAACACCTTGTTCTCGGTGAACAGGGCGCCGACTTTCTCCGCGCCACCGAGCTGGAGCCCGTCGAGCGCGCCGCGCTCGACCAGGGGGCGACCGTACGGCGCGGCCAGGGCTACACCCTGCGCGTGACCGCCGTCCTCGCGGTGCACCACCAGCTCCTCGCCCGCTGCAAGCCGCTCGACGGCGCCCAAGGCGCACCTGCGGTCCCGGCTCAGCGCAAGGCCCGCCGCGAGTACGAGAACCGGGTCAGCGCACTCACACCCCGGCGACCTGTTCGAGCAGGTGGGCGCCGGCCACGGAGTCCTGCACACTGGCCGCGGTGACCAGCACGGCCAGAAGCAGTCCGAGCGTGTCGGTGATGATACTGCGTTTCCTGCCGACGATCTTCTTGCCGTTATCCCGGTGCCTGGATAACGCCAAGTCACGTGACGGACGCAAGCGCCACATCCTGACCGACACCGAGGGCCTGCTCCTGGAGGTGACCGTGACCACGGCCGACGTGCACGACTCCAAGGCCGCTCCCGCGCTGCTGGAGACGTTCATGGACCAGCCCGGGCCGGCTGCTGAAGCTGGTGTGGGACGACACCACCCCTCGTCCCTGCCGCCGAAACACCTCCCCTACACCTGACCAGCGGAAACGCACCCGGCGCTCTCGGAAGGACAACGGCTTCTAAGCCTTGGCTGACGATGCGGCGACGCTGAGTAACCACCTGTCAGTCGACTTCTACGGTCACGCGGTGGCTGCTGGCTCGCTGTCGGGGACTGTCAGGGCCCAGGCGGCCATGGTGTCGAGGACAGCGCGCAGTCCTTCACCGAGGGGAGTGAGCCGGTACTCGACCCGTGGGGGAATCTCCGAATAGGCGGTGCGCAGGACGATGCCGTGTCGCTCGAACAGGCGCAGTCGGCTGGTCAGGGTGTGCGGGCTGATGCCGGGCAGGGCGTCGCGCAACTCTGTGAAGCGGTGGGGTCCGCGCAGGAGTTCGCGCACGATAAGGGTGGCCCACGGCCCGTCGAGCAGGGTGATGAACCGGGGGACGCCGCACTCCGGAAGACGGTCAGCAGTCATGGTTCGAGTTTATGCCATTAGTGCAGTTGATGTAACCGGTGCAGTCCGTGCACTAATAGGTCCATGACCTACGCGTTTCGTGGTCAGCCCGCACCACGCACCATGGAGGACGACATGCCCGCGATCACTACGGCCAACACCGCAAGCGAGATGGTGCGCTCGGCCACGACCACCGCGTTGCGGGTCGCCGCGCGCGAGCTGGAGCTGTATGTCGCCGGGGACGTCGCCGGGGCGGATGAGGTGTTCGCCCCTGATCTGATCGACCACAACCCCGCTTCCGATGCCGTCTCGGGCGTCGACGGCATACGGGCGCTGATCGCCGCGACCCGTGACGGATTCACCAACAGGCAGATTCGGATCCTGTTCCAGGAAGAGCTGCCTGGCGGCTGGGTCGTCCTCCAGTGGCGGATGACCGCGACCCACACCGGAGACGCGTTCGGGTTCGCCGCCAGCGGCAACCCGGTCGATTTCCACGGCCAGGACATCAAGCGCATTGTCGACGGCAAGATCAGCGAGATCTACCACATCGAAGAAATGCTCAAGCTCACCCAGCAGATCAGCACGGGCACGTAGCCTGCGTGATGGTCGAGATCTTCTCGGGCGACGGCCGCCCGTGAGGAGCTGTTGTCTTTTCGATCTTGAGCGGTGGCGGTCGAACGCGGATTCCCGGTCGGGTGATCCTTCCGTGGCCAGAGCATGAAGACGGGGCCTCCTGAACAGCTCGTGGGTGTCGAATCCATAGAGCACCAGGAGGCTCCTGCGCCGCAGTCTTCCGTGTCGATGGCCCGGCAGTCCAACTCGGCCGCTCCAACGTGTGATTGCCTCGCGCATGAGTACGGCAACGCGGCCGACCGGCCCGAACGGCAGCGCCGGTACCCGACGGACATGACGGACGAGGAGTGGGTCGAGGTCCGGCCGCTGCTGCCGGTGCCGGGCTGGATGCGCGGGCAGGGGCGGCCGGCCGGAGGGGTACTTCCACCGCGCGGTGCTCGACGCGATCCGCTGACGCTGTCCGGGATCTTGATTGCGCCGTGAGGCGCTGTGGTTCGAGTGGAGGTGAAAGACCGTCACCTCTGGCCTGTCGCAGCAGGTCAGCGTAGCTGAGGGCAGCCTGACCCGGGTGGTGCCGGAGAGGGCGGGAGCGGCCCTGACAAAGCCGGGACGTACCAGCACTGCCAGATGGTGCGGGCCCGGCGAGCGAGACGAAGAGGGAGTACGCGAGGAACCGGCGTTACTACGTCCTTCAACCCCGACACCGGCTCGAACCTGGCGGATCTGGGCCGGTCCGCAGCGCACACCTGCCGTGATCATGCGGCGGGTGACTCCGAAGCCGGGATGAATAGGCCGGTGGGGAGGCCACGAGGAAAGCCTGCGGCGTACTCGTGGCGAGGCTGCCGGGGTATAGCTGGGCACCTCCCTCGTCGAACGGTTGGTGGTGAACGTGGGAACCACCTGCGGCTGCCCTCACGATGTTCCATCCAGGACATCGAAGGGCAGGCCCGTCGTCGGCTGTCGGCCGCAGTGTGGGGCGGAGGCCCCGTAGTAGTCCGAGCGCGCGAAAGGCGCGTACATGGCGAAGGGGGCCAGCAAGTTAGCAGGGCGGATGCTGGAATGCTCGGAGGACGCCGGCGAATACCGACGCACCAACGCTCACGTCGTTCGGCGCGGAGCGCAGGGTACGAGAGATCCAGACCAAGCTGCACCGTTGGGCGACCGACGATTCAGACAGGCAGTTCCGTGATTTGTTCAATCTCGTCTGTGATCCCGCATTTCTCCTGATTGCATGGGAGCGAGTGCGGGACAACAGGGGTGCACGGTCGGCAGGAGTTGACGGGAAAAGCGCCTACTATATCGAGCGGCAAGGTGTCGGCGAGTTCCTGGCCGAGGTTCGCGAAGATTTGAAAGCGCAGCAGTTTCGCCCCTTACCGGTCCGCGAGCGGATGATTCCGAAAGCGGGCGGAAAGAAACTGCGCCGTCTAGGTATTCCCACCGTACGTGATCGCGTTGTTCAGGCTGCGCTGAAATTGGTGCTGGAGCCTATTTTCGAGGCGGACTTTGAGCCGTGCTCGTATGGCTTCCGGCCCAACCGGCGAGCTCATGACGCGATCGCTGAGATCCGTACCTTTGCCAGTCCACCCCACCGATACGAGTGGGTCGTGGAGGGCGATATCGCGGCGTGCTTTGACGAAATCTCGCACTCGGCACTTATGGGCCGGGTGCGCCAACGGGTCTCCGACAAGCGCGTCCTGATGCTGGTCAAGGCTTTCCTGAGGGCCGGAATCCTCAACAAAGAGGGGCCCTTCAGGGAATCACGCACAGGGACGCCACAGGGCGGAATTCTGTCACCTTTGCTCGCCAACGTCGCACTATCAGTACTCGATGAGCATTTCGCTCGACGTCACCGAGAGCAGAGCAGGATGACTCGGCAGCAACGGCGGGGAGAGCCGTCATTTCGGCTTATCCGCTACGCTGACGCTTGGGTCGCTCTGGTTCGAGGTGACAGAGCTGATGCTGAGGCGATATGCGACGAAGCCGCCGAGGCTCTCTCCACGATGGGCTTGCGTCTTTCGGAGGAGAAAACCACGCTGGTGCACATCGACGAGGGCTTTGACTTTCTCGGTGGCGCATCCAGCGCCACCGAAAACAAGGCACGGCGAAGTACTACGTCTACACCTACCCGAGCAAGAAAGCGGTTAAGTCCGTCACGGGAAAAGTGAGGACGGCCAGTCGATTGGACAAGAACCAGCCGCTCGAAGTCCTGCTGCACTATCTCAACTCTGTGCTGCGGGGCTGGTGTGTCTACTTCCAGCCCGGGGTTTCGAGTGTCACCTTCCACTTCCTGCGCGCGTTTACCTGGCGCAGGGTCATGGGTTGGCTGCACCGAAAACACCCGCGTGCGAATTGGAAGCAAGTGCGCCGCAGGTATTGCCAGGGCCAGTGGTGGCCGTCAGATGGCGATACCGCTCTGTTCGATCCGGGGCGGATGCGGACTACCCGCTACCGCTACCGAGGCAGGGCTGTTGCAAAGTCCTTTGATCTCGTGTGAGTGCTGGTCAGGAGAGGCCGAGGAGGTCCAGTGGTCGGCGGAAGCTGTCGTAGGACATCTCGCGGAGTCCGGCCGCGATGTTCGTGTGGCCGGCGGCTCGCAGGGTGTTGATGGCGAAGCTGCGGAGGGTGGCCATGTTGTCCGGGCCGTGTCCGGTGCGGACTGTGGAGGCGTCCTCGGCGAAGGCGGTGTCGCGGACGAAGTGGAGACGGTTCTCGATGGTCCACTGAGAACGGGCGATCTTCGCGATGCGCTCAGGGGAGGCTTCGCGGCTGGTCAGGTCGGTGATGATGTAGACAGTTTCGCGGCTGCGTCTGCCGGTCTTGCGCTGGGTGCGGTGCTGGACGGTCTTCGCGACCTGGACCGCGTGGGGGAAGTCGACGCCGAGGTCGGTGATGGTCAGGGCCTGCACGACGCGCGTCTCCAGGCGGCCGTGTGCGGCGGTGCGGTCGTAGAACTTCGCGCTCGCCTTCTCCCAGGGCAGACCGGTAAGTTGGCGGTGCAGGTTCTTCTGGTTGCGCTTCACGGTGAAGGCGTAGTGCGCCTTCTTCGCCTCGACGAGGAACCGGGCGTGATCGCGCTGGCAGTGCAGGGCGTCCGCGGTGACCGTGATGCCGGTCAGGCCGTAGGGCGCCAGCAGGGCGTCGAAGCAGGTGATTTCGTTCGTCTTGCCGGGGACCCGCAGCTGGGTGACTGTGAGGCCGGCACCGGTGATCGCGGCCAGTAGGTGGGCGGCCGGGATCTCGCCGTGGCGCGAGCCGCGGGCGCTCTTGCCGTCCACCGCGAGGGTGTCGGCCCCGGCCGGGTCGTGACCGAGCAGGTCGGCCAGCCCGCCGGGGCAGGCGGCGTTCAGGATCCGGCGGATGGTCGCCGCACTTGGCGCGATGCGCACGTCAAAGACCGTCGTGGTGCGGGCGCCGAGCCGGGCCAGCGTGTCCTGCGGGGCGTTTTTGGCCCACTGGCCGATCGCGGCGAGGGAGCGCGCCCCGGTCAGCACCGCCGAGCAGGCCACCAGCAGCACGCTCACGAACGAGTGACGCCTGCCTCGCCGGTGCCGCGGATCGGCCAGGGTATGCAGCCGTTTCATCAGCGACCCGATCGCCCGGTGCTGACGGGTCGGCGACTTGGTCAAGCAGATGCTGGCAGACTGACGGCACATCGAAGCTCCGGGCGGTGCGGGCGACTTGATCGGTCACCGGCATCAACCGGAGCTTCGTTGCGTACGGACCGGCCCGACCACACATCGTCGTACCGTCGCGACCTGCACACTCACGTGATCACCAGGACTTTGAAACCGCCCTGGGTGGGCGCCGGGTTCCACGGCTCCGGTGGGCGATGCTCCTCGTAGAGATGGGAACGTGCTGGTCAGCCTGGGTCCGGAAGGGCTACGAGTCGCTGGATCGCCTCTGAGATCACTTCGGTCCAGGGCCAGTGGCGGGCGAACCTGAGGTGTCGGCGGCGGAGAGTAGGCGGAGTCGCAGGCGGCTGGGTTCCCAGAGCCGGGCGGTGCCGGTCAGGACAAGCATCGGCATCCAGGCCGACAGGCCCAGGGCGATCTGGATGATCTCCAGCCAGATCTGGTTCTGCGCGGCATCGTGCGGAGGCAGGTTGTGCAGGCGGTTGAGCGGGCGGCGCGGATGCGATCTTTCGGCGTGCCCGCTGGCGGTGCCGCAGCTCCAGCTCCGCGATCTTCTGGCCGGTGGTGTTGGTGGCGAAGCAGGTCAAGCGCAGCCCGTCGGCGTCGGTGAAGCGCAACTGGGCACCCGGTGCGGGCGTTCCTTGCGGACGATCAGTCGCATCCCCTTGGGCCGGCCCTCCAGATAGTCGCTGCCGGCGTCGAGTTCGGCGACCCAGGCGCCGTCGCGGACCTCGCCGTCCGGTTCGACAGCCGGTGTCCAGGCGGATGCGGGGATCTTCAAGACGGCCTGGTGGATGGCGTCGGTGATGGTCATGCCGACCGAGTAGGACAGGCACCGGCCGCGCTGGGCCAGCCAGGCCACGAACTCGTGAGTGCCGCCGCCGGAGTCGGTACGGATGAGTGTCCGCCGGCCACGTCGATGGCATGGGGGCAACTGGGCAAGGGCGAGTTGGGCGGCGTCGCGGTGGTCGGCGGCGGTGTTGCTGCCCAGGTTGCCGGCGGCGATCTGGTTCCCCGAGAGGGCCTTGGTGCGGTCGGGCGGTGCCGGCCGCCGCTCGGTGCCGATCGTCGGCCCGCTTTCGAGCCAGCCCTGGCGCCGCCACCAGCCGATCGCCTTGCACGCGATGGACAGCTCACGGTTGACGGTGTCGACGTCCATCTCGTCCGCCCGCGCCGCCGCCAACTCGGCCAACACCTCCGGCAATGCCGGGTCGTCGATCTCGGCGACGGGGAAGACGGGCGGCTTCGCGCCGCGGCGAGTGGGTCCGGCCGCGCGGGTCCGCCGACGAGCATCCACCCCCACGTCGTCAGCTAGTGCCGCGGCAGCCAATGTTCGCCCCGTCGCGACGCCTGGCACGCACTCTCGCCGCACCGGGCGAAAGCCCAAGTACATCCAGTACGAGGGCTTCCGCCCGGCACGCCGATAGCACGCACCAGACGCCGCTCCTTCTCGGGCAAACATTGCCTGCCACGGCACTAGCTCCGGTAGATCTGCGCGGAGGACTTCGCGATGCCCGCGCCGGTGAGGTACCGCTCGACCGCTGCAGCGTACGACGCCGGAGCGGCGGACAGAGGCACCACCCGGGCCCGCGGCAGCCGGAGCGCTCCCTCGCCCCCGAGTTCGGTCACTGGTTCGGTCGCCACGCCCGCCCCGCCCTCCCGCGCACTGCCGCAGTAAATGCGTACACCTCACCCCTGCGGCCGGAATCGTCCGCCGCAGGTCACGGTGATCAACGTAGAGGGCCTGCAGTAGATCCGGTATGTACTGCGGCAGCACTCCAAGGAAGTGAGCGCTACAGATTACAGCGATGACTACCGAGTGCTACTGGTCGAGTGGCGGCAGCTGTACGAGAACTGGGGCTCCTACCGCCTCGCCCACATCAAAGGCCTGGCGGCGCAGACCGCCGCTGGCTGAGCAGGGGGCGAGAGCCCCCTGGTCGTTCGCGTTCACCCATGGGCTTTGATGCCGTCCAGGGCCATGGTGAGCACCCGATCCTGCTGGGCCTCTTGGACGAAGTTCGCCCCACTGACGCCGTTGACCAGGAAGAGCACGTCGTCAAAGCTCACGTCAGCGCGGGCCTTGCCGGCGCCCTGGGCTCGTTCAAGAAGCGGCCGGCCGGCTGCGTGGATCATGTCGCGGCCGGTTACGAACATCTCCGCGCGGTGTGCGATGGCGTCGTAGATGGCCTTCTTGGTAGTCGCGTAGCTGACGAACTGGCGCAGCCAGCTCTCCAGGGCGTCCCACGGTTCGAGGCTGTCCAGCTCGACCGCCATGCGGGCAAGGGCTTCGACCTCGTCCAGGTAGACGGCCTCGAACAAGTGCTGCCGTGTGGGGAAGTTGCGGTAGAGCGTCGCGATGTTGACCCCTGCCCGCCGGGCGATCCCCTCCAGCGAGGCACCGGCGCCCTCGGCGGCGAACACCTCACGAGCGGCGTCAAGCAGGGCGTCGAAGTTGCGGCGTGCGTCGGCGCGCGTCGGCCGGCTCACGGTGAATCCGGATTCGGCTCGCCTGCCGGACTCGGTGGCAGCCATCACACATTCCTCCTCATCCGTTCAGCTTGCCAAGCGCAGGGGTACCTGCACTAAAGTCAAGGCATGCCTTCGATTATGCGCAGGCATGCCTTACCTTATCCGGAACCGGCAGGAGACCATGACTACCATCGGCTTCATCGGCAGCGGCAACATCGGCGGCACGCTCGCCCGCCTCGCAATCGACGCGGGTCACGACGTCGTCCTCAGCAACAGCCGCGGCCCTAAAACCCTGCAAGACCTGGTCACGCGACTCGGCCCGGGCGCCCGCGCGGGGACCCCTGTCGAGGCCGCGACCGCCGGCGACCTCGTCGTAGTGACTATTCCGGTCAGGGCCTATCGACAGGTCCCCACCGAACCCCTCCAGGGCAAGGTCGTCATCGACACCCTCAACTACGACCCCGCCCGCCAGGGCCGCGTCCCCGAGATAGACGCCGCCGACACCCCGGCCCACCTCCTGCTTCAGACGCACCTGACCGGCTCACACGTCGTCAAGGCGTTCAGCAACATCTTCTTCAAACACCTGGCCGCCCTGGGGCGCCCGACCGGCGCCTCCGACCGCAGCGCGCTGCCCATCGCCGGCGACGACGCCACCGCCAAGAAAGCAGTCGCCGCCCTGATCGATTCGCTCGGCTACGACACGTACGACGTGGGCCCTCTCGCCGAGAGTCGCCGGTTCGCGCCGGGCACGCCCGCCCAGCACGCCTATCTCGACCCGGCCGGCATGTTCGCCGCCCCCGGCCGCCCCGCGCCCCCGGCCGCCCCGCGTCCGCGGACGACCTCGCCAAGCTCCTCTCAGCGTAAGGAACGCCATGACCAGCACATACAGCTCTCCCCGGGTCCTCGGAACCACCGACAAGGAACGACAGCTCGTCGAAACCCTCTACCGGGCGATCGGCGGCGAGCCCGACCTCCTCGACGACGTGCTGTCGCCCGACTGGGAGGACATTCCCAGCATCCCCGACCAGCCGCCGGGCCCCGCGGGCATGAAGCCGCACATCGTGGCGTTCCACGAGGCCTTCGCCGACGCACACGTGATCGTCCATGACATCGTCGCCTCCTCGGGGCTTGTCGCCGTGCGCGGTGCCCTGGCCGGTACCCTCCGCAGCGAGTTCCTCGGCGTCCCCCCGAACGGCAAGTACGACGAGATCGCCATTCACGAGTTCCACGAGATCGACAACGGTCTCATTAGGCGGAGCTGGCACCTCGAAGACCTGCATGGATGGATGACTCGCATGAACGCCTAGCGACACTCACCGAGGGCAAGGGCGTGCCGGACCGGGCCGATCCCTGCCCTCGGTCATCCGTTGACGCGGTCCCGCGCCATTGACCAGGTTGTGCATCAGATGCCATTCATCGGCCACCTGTCGGGCCTGGGGAGCACCCACGCAAGCTCCGTCGCGGTAGGAGCCGGCACGGTTGCGGCAGACATCCCAAGTCGTTGAGTGTCAAGCGGTGCACGGCGAACTCATCGACACCGAGATGCGGAACCGGGCCGGATTGATGGACAGGCAGTGCGCGGATCAGGCGGAGCAGGGTGTCCTTGCCCGTGGCGATGGCCATCCGCCTGAACAGATGGGCTCCCGCACAGCCCGCCCAGGAACAGGGCGCCGTCCGTGAGTTGGGCGGTGAGAGCGTCCGTGCGGCGCGCGTGCCGCCGAGTCAGGGCCGGGATCTGCTCGGCGAACGGCCCATGGGAACAACGGTCGCTCCCGCACACCAGACGAGGTGCTCACAGATCGAGTCGTACCTGCCGGCCGGCGACAGGATGGGCCGCCAGACGGCGCTGGTAGTAGCAGTGCACCCGAGAGGATCTCAGCCCGCACTCCGGACAAGCGGCCGACACCGCCAGCGACCGCCCAACAAGACGGACCTTGGTGCCCTCGATTGCTCCCTGCTCGACCTGCACCCCGATACCCGGGAAAGGAATGTCGGCAACGCGTACCGCATCCATCACACCCAGGTGATGCCCACGCGTTCGCGGCCGCCGCACACCCCCAAATCAGCGACAGAGCCACACCGCATGGTCGCCTACGCCGAGTGACCGTTGATCTTCGCGAAGTAGCCGGCGTTGTTCGCGACGCTGCGGCCGCTGCCCTGGCAGGAGGCCACCGTCCAGTTCTACTAGCGCGGGAGCGGCCATGGGGGGCAAGAGACCCGCTCCGTGCACGCGCTGACCGTCACCGCCCTGGGTCTGAGGTTTCCGCACCTGGGCAGGCGGCACAGACCCACCGATGGCGCCGCTACATCAAGACGGGCAAGGTCTCGCGCCAGACCATCTACGCCATCACCAACATGACGGCGCGTGACACATCGCCGCAGCGCATCGGGCAACTCGCGCGCCGGAATGGCGAATCGAGGCCGTGCACGACGTGCGGGACGTGACGTCCGCCGAGGACGCGTCGAAGATCCGTACCGGGCACGGGCCGGAGAACATGGCAACGCTGCGAAACCCGACCATCAACACACTGCGGAACGCGGGGCACCGCAGCATCGCCGCCGGGCTACGTGAGGTCTTCTACACGGCTTTCACCCGCCCGTTGGAGCCGCTCGGCCTGGCCCGATCTGATCTGACCTGCACCGCAGCATGAACATCAGGACTTTGAATCAGCCCTGGCTACCGAGGGACAGCGATTCCCACTCCGTGGGCGAGCACGATCTGAACTGTTCGGACGTCAACGGGACTTGTGGAGCGCCCGGTGCCCGGAGACGGGCACGCCGGGTGCGGGAGGCGGTCCGGGGAAACCCACTGGTGGGAACACCAGCAGGGCGTCCCGGGCCGACCTCACAACCTCGTGCACGACCCGGCGACGCTGACCATGGCGTTCGCCCGGGTCGCGGGAAACCAGGGTGCCCGGACTCCCGGCGTCGATGGCCTGACGGTCGTCGAGGTCGAGGAGCGGATCGGGACGCCTGGGTTCCTGCATGACCTGCGGGCCGCTCTCAAGGATGGTTCGTTCCGGCCTTTTCCGGTGCGGGAACGCAAGATCCCGAAACCAGGTGGGTCGGGGAAAGTCCGCAGCCTCGGCATTAACGGCGGCAATCCACCCAATGCGCCCAAGGAGGCGTTGCTGGGAATGTGGCTCCTGCTTGGCGGCGCAGTTGTCACAGGTGGTGGTCTCCTTGCCCTGGGATGGCATATTCCTGGCATCGTGCAGCTGGTTGTCCTGGGAGTCGGCGCAGGGCTGCTCACCTCCCTCGCCGCAGGTGAATAGTGCACATCGGATATCCACCCCGACCCACCACTTACCCCAGCCGTCCGGTTCACCCGAACCGTCGTCGGTTCCGGGTGGGAACGGACGGGTCTGGAGATCCAGGAGCACCTTCGGGGACTGGTCCGGGGGCCTGCTTCAGAGTTCCCGTTCGAAGAAGCGCCAGTACTGTTGAAGATGCGATGGAATCTCGGTTCCCTCGTAAGGTGTGCGCTCTTGGAAACCCCGAGACGCATACATTCGTTGAGCGTCGGCCATGAAGCCACATGTGTCCAATCGGACAATTTTCGCATGGAAGGTTTCCCGTGCATGCTCGATAAGGCAGTCCAATAGCGTCGAACCTGCGTGGTGTCCCCGAACCTCTGGAGTAACGTACATACGTTTAATTTCCGCGACACCGGGAGCGATCGTCCGAATTGCGCCGACTCCCACCAGCTTTTTGTCGAGCTGCGCAACCAGCAGCAGGCCGGCAGGCAGCTCAAAGGCGGACAGTGAGCGGCCTATCGCATTGACATCGGTCGGCATTTCCTCAACGCCGTATAACGCATATAGGCGTTCGGCGGCCCATGTCAGATAGTCATGGATCAGCCCAGTGACCGCCGAAGCGTCGGCGGGTTGGAAGAGCCTTAGCCTTACCGGGGTTTGCTCGGCGTGCACAGAAATGATAACACCATCCATCTCGGTAGATTGTGCGATGAAAAGGCTCAATGGTGGTCATGTCGATCTGGACGAGGGAGCTGTGCCGGGTGCGGAAATCCGCGGGCGTTGGTTCCCGTACTACGCCTCCGTAGGCGTGCTGCCGCCGACCCGTCCTTGACGGCACAGGCCGCATCGCGTCAGACGGGGAAACGCGTCTTGATGCGGGAGGTGTTCGAGGTGTGGCTGTGTGCCCGCATCAGCTCCTCGGCCTTGCCCCCGTTGCCGGCGGCGATGGCCTCGAAAATGGCGCGGTGCTGCCGGTAACGCTCGTCGACGACCTCCCAGTGCCCACTGCGCACCTGCGACAGAGCGCTGTCACGCCGCCCCTCCGGGCCGAAGGCATCCACGGTGCGCAGCATCTGAATGAGGGTCGCGTTGCCGCTGGCCTGGTCCACGAGCGTATGGAAGTGCGACATGAGACTTTGGATCTTCAGCACCAGATCCCGCTCGCTGTCGGTCCCGGGGGCCTCGTCGCGCAGCTCGCCGCGCAAGGCGTCCGCCTCGTCCAGGCGGGCGGACATTTCGCTACGCTGGGCCGCCGTCGACTTCTCGGCGGCCAGCCGGGCGGACAGGGCCCGGAGCACATCCTCGATCATGGTGAACTCGCGGAGCTCCTCCTCGCCGAACTGCGTGATGCGGACGGACCGGGGGCCCGTCCGCTCCACCAGTCGGTCCTGGTCCAGGCGTCGCAGCGCCTCGCGGACGGGAGTGGCGCTGATGTTGAGGGACTCGGCCAGGCCTCGCTCCGTGACCTTTTCCCCGCGCTTCAGCACGCCGGTGACGATGGCTTCACGGATGGCGGAGTACGCCTGATCGCCGAGAGTCGTCGGTGAGGAGAGTTGAGGAAGCCGACTCATGGCAACATGGTATTTGCTACAGCTTGTGGAATCAATCTTCGGGGGTGGCTCCCCTGGCCCGATGCCGAGCGGCTTCACGACGGGTGCTCACTTCGGCCGCCGCGGCCGGCCACCACGCCTGCCGAGCCGATGCGCCGGCGGGCCGCCGCGAAGCTGACGGCGTCGCTGGAGGACCGTCAAGAAACGCTCAGGTTCGCCGTGGGCAGGCCGTCAAGTCCGCCCGGAAGTATCAGTGGGTGTTCTGTGGGTCTTCGTCTGATTTCAGCTTGAGTCGGTCTCTGGGGTGGCAGGTGCCGACTGGGTGAAGGTGAACAGGCCGGGCTCGGTGAGGATGCCGCGGTTGATCAGGCGTTTCAGCTTGGCGCGCATGCCTTCGGTGTGCCGCGGCTCGGTGCCGAGGGCGCGACAGACGTCCCTGGCGCGCAGCCCGTCCCCGTTCTGCTCGAAGAGGGCCAGGGTCTCGCGGTAGCCCGGCGGCAGCGGCTCGGGCGGTGGGGCGCCGTCCTCGGTGGCCAGTTCCAGCACGGTCTCGCGGGTGGTCTCCAGCCGTTCCAAGGTGCGCTCTGCGGCGGCGAGTTGCCCGGTGAGCTTGGCGATCTGCTCACGCAGCCGTTCGGCGGTCTCACGCAGGTCCCGCATGCTCCTGCTCGGGTGAGGAGTGGTGACGGCCAGGGCGTCGGCGGTCTGGCAGGCGGCCGACCGGCCGAGAAGGTAGCCCACGACTGCGCTGACTGCGGCGACGAGGTAGAGGCTCACGTCCACGCCCCGTTCTGCCGCACGCTGGCGGCACGCGGCGTGCAGAGGCGGCACGGCTTGGCCTTGCGGCAGCCAGCAGATGCGGCTCCTGGGTCCAGCGGCGGACTTTCACAGCGCGTGGGTGGACGCCGCTCTCCACGATGTAGTCGCGGGTGAACTCGGTGTCCTTCCTGGAGAACAGGCCGATCTCGCTGACGCCGCCGATCGGCAGCGCGACGAGGTAGCGCAGCTTCCCGCTGCGGTAGAACTGCGCGGAGTTGACGGCCTACCGGTTGGACGTCGTGGTGCCGAGGCTGTTGAGGAGAACCTCGTCGATGACGACGCCCCACTGCTCGGGCGCGGGTGGTGTCCCGGTGATGTCGAGGGCGAGCTGCGTAGTCACGGCCTCTGCGCTCCGTCCTGCCGCACCCCGGTGGCTCCTGGTCCAGTGCAGGGGCATCGGCTCTCCTCGCTGACTGCGCTGACGTTGAGGATCGCGCCGCATGGCCCGTTACCGTCGCAGACGAAGTGTCCGCAGGCCGGGCAACTGGTCCGCGTGTCAACAGCCTTGAAGACGGCAACAGCTTCTGAGCCATGCCCGAAGCCCCAGGGGTGTCACCGGTCCTACGAATGACCGGCTGAGACCCGCGCCTAAAAGGTAGGACAGCTTCTACCTCGCCCGCCAGGTCTACAAGATCATCCGAGCGAGCGTGGCTGTCGGCGCTCCTGCCTCAAGAACTGCAATCGCAGCTTGACAAAGGTAGGGGCATCGAGCAGGCCGCCCTGAAGTGCGTCTACATGGCCATCATGTCGCTCGACCCCACCGGCAGGGGCCAAGCCCGCTGGACCATGCACTGAACGCCTTCGACATCACCTTCGACGGCCGACTCTCGGCAGCCCGCCAGTAACCAACAACCCCAGTTACACCGCTCGTTTGACAGGCCCGAGGGGGCCACCATGGTGCGGTCCGCTGTCCGGATACCGTCGAGCAGGACACGGCCGACGGCGAACGAGGCGTAGTCGTCCGCGATCGTCAGCGCGACGATGCGGTTCTCCTCGGCCCCCGACACAGAGGCGAACACGGTCCGGTCGTCGTTGAACGTGGAGGACGCGACGATTCCGAGCAACCCTCCCTCGGAGGACACATCGACGTCGGGCACGACACCCACAAGGGTCGCGTCACCTCCGCGAGCTGGCACTCTCAGGATCTCACCCGTGATCCTCTCGGAGACGAGTGCGGATCCGTCGGGAAGGAAACGTCAGTCCCCATGGAGCCTCAAGTCCGGTGGTGAGGACGGTCGTTCTCCCTGGGGTTGCGAACGATGTGGCCGCCGGAGCTCACCCGTGCGCCCCGGCCGTGGCGACGGGGTAGAGTCCGGCGCCGCGCACCCGGCCAGCGTGATGACGGCGAGCAGCGCCGCCGTGGCGGGTGCGCACCTCACTCGGGGTTCACGCCTCCCCCGGTTCATCGCTTCAACTCCAGAACCTCCTCGAAGCCGAGGCGGCGGACGAACGCCTCACGAGTGAGGTCGCTGAACGCCATCACATGGTCGACGCCGGCACGCGCGGCATCCACGACGGAGCGGAACGGTTTGCAGCCCTCGGGAAGCGTCAGGATTCTGGCAACCTCGTCGGCGACACTCTGCGGGTCGGCCGGGCGCTCCGGGTCGAAAAGTCCATCATGCGCTTCGTTGGTACGCGCCACCAGCGCGTCCAAGTCAGCGTACGCAGCAGTCACCTGAGCGTCACTGGCCCGACTCGCCCCGGAGAAATGGTTCGTACCGTGCGGGATGGCACCCGGCATGACGATCGAGGTCTCGATCCCGAACTGCGACACTTCGTAGGAGGTGACCACGGCCAGGGCGTCGAAGGCGGCTTTCGACGCCACGTACGGGCCGAGGAAGGGTGGTGTCGTGACGAGGATCGTGCTGCCCACGTACACGAGAGTTCCAGAGCGACGTCCTCGCAGATGTGGGAGGGCCGCTCGGTTGACGCGGTGAGCACCCACGGCGTTCACGTCGAGAAGACGAGTGAGGTCGTCCTCGGTGAATGCCTCGGTGTACCCCACGAAGAGGTGTCCGGCGTTGTGCACGACGACATCGAGGTGTCCGGCCTCGTCGATGACTCGCTGCACTGCCGCATCCGCCGAAGCCTGCGAGGTCACGTCGAGTCCGGCGATACGCAGGGTTCCGGGCCGCGAGGCGGCGAACTCCCCCAGCTGGGACGCAGCGGTGGCGTCGCGTCCCTCCGCATCGCGCATCGTCGCGTACACGGTGTGGCCTTGCGAGAGCAGGGTTTCGGCTGTCGCGCGTCCGATGCCCGTGGAGGTTCCGGTGATCAGTACGGTGCTCATCAAGGGCGTGTCCCCGCTCACGCGGCACCGCCGTTGACGTACAGCACCTGACCGTTCACCCACCGGGCGGGGCCGGCGAGATACGACACCATCCCGGCGATGTCCTTCGGTGTGCCCAGTCGTTCCATTGGGTTGGCCGCGGCGATGCCGTCGATCTGCTGCTGGCTCTTCCCCTCGAAGAACAGCGGCGTAGCGGTGGGGCCGGGGGAGACGGCGTTGACCGTGATGTCCCGTCCGCGCAGCTCGCGGGCGAGGATGAGGGTGATCGCCTCGACCGCCCCCTTGGACGCGGCGTACGCGCCGTATCCGGGGATCTGCAGGCGGGTGACAGAGGTGGAGAAGTTCACAATCGCGCCGCCACTGCGCAGGCGCTGCGCCGCGAGCTGGTCGACGACGAATGTGCCACGGACGTTCGTGCGCTGCACCCGGTCGAAGGTTTCCATGTCGAGCTGGGCGATCGGAGACAGCGGCATGATGCCGGCGGTGTGGACGAGCACGTCGATGCCGCCGAACTCCCTCTCTGCGGCATCGAACAGCCGAACCATGTCCTGTTCGTCGGCGACGTCGCCGCCCACGGCGACTGCCCTGCCTCCCGCGGCGAGGATTTCACTCACCGTCTCCTCAGCACGCTCCCTGTTGCCGGAATAGTGAACGACGACCCCCAGCCCGTCCGCCGCGAGACGCTCAGCGCAGGCCCTGCCGATGCCCCCCGACCCACCGGTGACGATAGCTACACGATCCACCTTGCTGCTCATGACCTCTCCTCACGATACGATGTGAACGGCTCGTTCATAAGTGAGCGTAACACCGTAATGAACGAACCGTCCATAAAAGGAGTGGCGATGAGTGCCGAACCGAGCCCGCGAAGAGGCCGCGGCCGCCGCCCGGCCGCCGAAGTCCGATCCGAGGTCCTCGCCGTGGCGGGTCACCTGCTGCTCACGGAGGGGATCCACGCCGTCACCTTCGAACGGATCGCCAGGGAGTCCGGCGCGAGCAAGACCACCCTTTACAAGTGGTGGCCGTCCTCGGGCGCGCTGGCCGCCGAAGCCTTCTTCACCCGGAGTGAACCGCAACTGGAGTTCCCCGACACGGGCGACCTCCGCGCCGACCTCATAGCCCAGCTGACCTCGTTCGTCGCGCTGCTCACGGACGGGGGAGCCGGAAAGCCGATCTCCGAACTCATCGGGGCGGCGCAGACGGATCGCGATCTGGCCGAAGCATGGTCACGCACCTATGCTCTTCCACGGCGTGAGCTGGCACGCGAACGGCTGCAGGCCGCGCAACGCAGTGGCCAGCTCGGCGCCGACGCGGATCTCGACATCATCATCGACCAGCTCTGGGGCGCCTGCTACCACCGGTTGCTGGTTCTTCGGATTCCGCTCAAGGGCCTGGACGTCGAACGGCTCGTGACATCCGCCCTCCGGGGCGCGCAGTAGAAGGAGAGCGGCGTGCTCCGACATTACAGACAGACGAATTGGGTGCAGATCTTCTGAGGGTGCGTACAAGACCGGCGTGACCTGCGCAGTCATACATCCGTCTGTCCTGTGGGGCGCCTCGCGCAGGCGGCGTCCGTGCTGGTCGGCGCGACTCGTCACCACAGCTCGGATGTTCCAGTGCCGAAATAACAGGGCGCGAGCCCCGGGGAGTTAGCGTTTTCGCAGGTCATGCAAGGGATTTTTCATCTGTGTTGATTGCCGTGTAGCGGCCCGTGCGGACTCTCTTGATCATTCCTCTCTCGGTCCAGCGAGCGAGTTGTCGATAGGTGGCGACGAGAGTGACGTCGCCAAGGAGCTCGGCCTCTCAGCAGGACAGCAAGGCTGCACCCGCCCCTGACCTGGTGGGCCGGGACTTCACCGCTGATGAGCCGGGGGGCCGTGCCGGTGTTCTCCCGGACGGTCGTCGTGGGCAGTGCGGGCTCCGGCGATGAGGGTGGCAGGAGAGTGATCGTCATCGAGGTCACGACCTTGCTGCCGTCGGGACCCGGCCTCCTGCACCCCGGCCGGGCCGTGGGCGGGCAGTTCACCTGACGTTGGTCGGTGTTGGTGGCGTTCTGCCAGGCCGAGAGTTCGGTGTTGAGGATGTCGAGGTCGCTGATCCGGCGGTCGAGGCATTGCCGGGTCAGCGCGGAGAGTTCGATCTCGGCGATGTTGAGCCATGACCCGTGCTTCGGCGTGTGGTGGATCTCGAGGCGTTGGGCCAGGGCGAATGCCTCTTGTGGTTCGAATGCCTCGCACAACGAGGCGATGCCATGGGTGTTGAGGTTGTCCATCACCAGCACCACGGCCTCAGCGTCGGGGTAGTCCACGCTCAGCAACTGCCTGACCTGGCCGGCCCAGTCGGTCCGGGTCCGCCGGGACAGTGCCTGAACTCGGCGCCATCCGCGAAGGGGTTCTACCCACACGAAGATCGAGGACCTGCCGCAGCGGATGTACTCGCTGTCCTGGCAGGCGTCGTGACCAGGGCGGGCCGGGAGCGGGTCGCGGGTATCGGCGAGGAGCTGGTAGGGCTTCTCGTCCATGCACACCACCGGACGTGCCGGGTCGTAGGGCCAGGCGTAGACGGCCAGCACGTCTTCCATCCGGGCCGCGAACTCCGCGTTCGCCCGTGGTGGGATGGTCCAGCACTTTCTCAGGTGTGGACGCAGTTCCGTTTTTTTAAGACCCGCCCGATGGTGGAGTGGTCCAGATCGGGGATGTCCTCGGCCAGCGCGACGTGCTTCTCCAGAAGCCGCAGCGACCACCGGGTATGGCCCTGGGGTGGCTGCGAGCACGCCATCGCGATCAGCCGGGCTTCGACCTCGCCCGTCACCGGCGAGGGAACCGGTGGGAGGTCACGCCTCTTCCGCGTGATCGTGGCGTGCACATCGCCACCGGTCTCGGCGAAACGCTTGGCAACCAGCCGTAACGTCTCACCGGAGACGCCGAGCCGGGCCGCGATCACCTCCTTGGAATCCACGTCACCCACCGAGACATCAAGTGCAAGCAGCACCCGCGCACGCATGATCATCGAGGCCCCACGAACACCCGTCGTGGTCACCCGGACCAACTCCTCACGATCCTGCGCGGTCAGCCTGACCGGCCGCTTCTTCTGTGAACCCACGACGACAGTCCTGTCTGGCAAAAGGGAAGGAACCCACCAGACACCAGCCTCCCAACCAGACATGCCATAACTAAGCAGCGACACGCTACTAGTCCCAGGGCTCGACCAAGTTGTGGCGATAGGCGTAGCCGACGGCCTGGGCGCGGCTGGCTACACCGATCTTGGTGAAGATCCGGTTGATGTGCGTCTTCACCGTGGCCGGGCTGACGACGAGCCGGGCACAGATCTCCGCGTTGGACAGGCCCCGGGCGATGAGGGTGAGTACCTGGGTCTCGCGCGGGGTCAGAACGTCGGAAGGCGCGGGAGTTTGCGGCGTGTGGGCCAGTTTTCGCTGCGCGGCGGGCGGTGCGACCTCGCTGGTCTGCACGGCCGCGACCAGGCGGGCCTGTACCTCAGGATCAAGCCAGATACGGCCTTCGTGGACGCTGCGGATGGCGTCCTCGATCGCGTCGTCGTCGGCATCCTTGGTGAGATAGCCCCGCGCTCCCGCCTGCAGTGCCGGGAAGACGGAGTCGTCGTCGGCGTAGGTGGTCAGCACGAGTACCTTACAGCCGGGTACCTGCTCACGCAGTGTCGCAGTGGCCGCGACACCGTTGAGGACCGGCATGTTCAGGTCCATCAGTACTACGTCCGGGGCCTGCTGTCCGGCGAGCAGCACCGCTTCCGCACCGTCCCGGGCTGCGCCAACCACCTCGATGCCGTCCAGCATGTCGATCAGCAAGACCAGGCCCTTGCGTACGATCTGCTGATCATCCGCGACCAGTACTTTGATCTTCTCGCCGTCAGATGCCGTTTCTCCGGGCTCCGTCACGCGGATATCTCCATCCGTACTTCCCATCCGTGCGCTGTCGGCCCCGCGTGCATGGTGCCACCGACCCCGGTCACGCGTTCGCGCATGCCGGTCAGCCCCAGGCCGGAGCCTTCGACCAGTGCCGCCCGGACCGGTCCCGGCCCGGTCCGGCGGTCTTCGACGGTCAGGATTGTGGCACTGGGCTCATAGACGAGCGTCACCGTGGCCTGCGCGTCGCGTGCGTAGCGGACCGTATTGGTCAACGCCTCCTGCACACCGCGGTACAGGGCTTCACCAACGTCGGGCTGCAGCTCCCGGTGCGGCCCGATCACGGACAGTGTCACGTCGAGCTCCAGGTCCACCCGATAGCGTTTGACCAGTTCGGGCAGCCGCTCAAGAGAGGGCACGCGCTCGCCGCGCAGCGCCCGCACAGCCCGGCGCGCATCGGCCACACCCTCCTTGACCAGCTCACCGGCCCGCTCCAGCAGCCCCCGCAGATCCCCGCTCGCCTGGTCGCGCCGGGCCATCCGCCGGGCGGCCTGTATCTGCACGGCCAGTCCGGACAGGGTATGGGCGAGCACATCGTGCAGATCCTGGGCGATACGGGTGCGTTCGGCCAGCGCCGCCGCCTCGGTCTCCGCCTCCCGGGCGTCCTCGAGCTGGGCCAGCAGCACGGTGACGGCCACCTCGTTGATGATCGACTGCCGCACCACGATGCCCACGACGGCCAGGAGGACTCCGAACAGGACCTGATGCAGGAAGTTGTCGGTACCGCCGTCCAACCCGGCGGCCGCCGCGCCGGTCAGACAGCCCATAACGACGACCGCGAGCACTGTGGCCGCCCGTCGCTCCAGGATGAGGAAGGCCATCAGGACCACGACGGACGGTGGCAGGGTGGACATCGAGCCGGGCTGCAGGATGCCCAGAGCAAACCCGAAGCCGTCCACCAGCACGCAGAACACCAGGCAGCGGGCAGGGCGACCGGTGAGGGGCCACAGGTTCGACGCGACCGCGGCCATGGGCAGCAGACAGCCGACGAGCACCAGGGTGACTGCCAGGTGCCTGCCTCTGACGCCGGGGGCGGGGGAAGCGTGCAGGGACTGGACGGCGATGGCGGCCATGACCCCCCACAACACGGGCTGCATACGCCGGCCCCTGCCTTCGCGTCGCTCCCGGGCACTGGCAAGAGCCACGGCCAGCCGTGGACTGACCTGGCCCGTCGGCTGAAGTGTGTCCGTCACTTCTGAAGAATAGATGCACGCTGCGCCGCTGATCGCAAAGCCCGGCCCGGGCCCGCGAACGCGGAACCCGGGCCAGGGGCGGAATGTGTTGCGAGCGGCGGTCTGCTGGGTGCCACGCTTCAGGCCACGGCGGGGGCGGCAAGGGGGGAGGTAAGCCGGTAGGCCCGGACGCGCACCACCACCAGACGGCACACCACCTGAGTGACGGCCATCAGCAGCAGCGCGGCGGTCCAGGCGGCGGTGCCGGTGATCAGGTTGTCGCGGCTGAACTGCGCAATGGTGTGAGCGCCGCTGTGCTCAGCCCAGTACACGAAGGCCGAGCGCGCGCCCATGCCCAGCACCCACAGAAGGGCGGCCAGCCACCCAGCTTTGGAGTACGCGGCGCCGTCCTCGGTCAGGCTGACGCGGGTGGCCAGTCCACTGGCCAGTCCGAGCACTATGCCCAACGTGACGCCGAAGAGGTCCAGCTGGACGTCGTGGCCCTCGGTCGGGAAGGAATGAAGGTAGTGCGCGGCCGCGGCGCTGACGGACACCAGCGGCAGCAGGAGCGTGCGGGGCGTCAGACGGCCGCCGCGCATCTGCGGAATCACCAGAAGGATCAGGGCGGCGGAGATGAGGTAGTCAGTCGTCGTCATGGGGAAGAGCTTGCCGCCCGCGGCGCCGCACGGCCTCGGCCCGCGGGTTGACTCCTGGTTTGATACCTGGCGTCAACCCACGGGTTGACGCACGAGACCGCCCGGCTTAGGTCAGTCCGTGGCCGAGCGGGTAGAGCTCGCGGGCCGGGTCGTCCGCCCGTGGCATCGGGTGTGGGTTCTCGCTGTTTCTCAGGCGCACGAGATTGGTCACCACTTTGTTGGCTCAGATCCCTGCCCCCGACGAGGGTCTCCAAGCGGTCCAGGGCGACTACGGCGAGGTTGGCCAGGCTGCGCTTGTCGTGGGCCCACACACCCTCGACCGGGTTCAGGTCGGGCGAGTAGGCGGGCAGCAGGAACACCGTCAGCCATTCCCGTGCGTCGATCAACTCTCGCATCGTTCGGGAGACATGGGTGTTGAGCCGATCCCAGACCAACACGACCGGTGCCTTGATGAGCTGGTGAGTACCGTCGAGCAGAGCGATGAAGTCGCGCTCGCTCATACTGCGGCGCTTGCCCTTGCCCGCGGGGTGGGCGATCAGCCGGTGGCACAGCCGGGTCCGTGCGCCGGGCCGCATCGCAATCAGCCCGGCCACCGACAGCCGCCCCGAGCGGCGTCCACTCACCGTCACGACCGGGGTGTGTCCGCGTCGCCCCCAGGTGCGGCCCCGGAGCGGTCGGCGGGTGAAGCCTGCTTCGTCCTCGAAGCAGATGTAGCCCCCGCAGGCCGCCCGGGCCCTTTTACCTCCGCCCAGGTCGCCTCCTTCCACACCTTTACCGACTCCTCGTCACGCTCGGCGACCCGCCGTACGGGGACCTGAGGGGAGAACCCGAGCCGGTGCATCAGCCGGGTGGCGCCTGAGACGCTGTAGGAGACGTGGAACTTCCGGCCGATCAGATTGGCCACCCGCGCAGCGGTCCACACCTGGTCCTCCACCCAGCCGTGCACGGCCGGTCCCTCCTCCAGATACGCGGCGAGCTTCTCCAGACAGCGTGGCGACAGACGGCACCGTGATCCGCTCGGCCCGCGCGAAACCAGGGCGCGATCCCGCCGCTTCGCCACAACTGGTGCCACTGGTAGGCCGACTTCGGGCTCACTCGCAGGCGCTGAGTGACCTCCAGCGGCTTGATCTTCTGCTCGAACAGCCCGGCCGCCTGCCACCGTACGGCCTCCCGACGCTGCCGCCCCGCAGCCGTCAGCCCGCCCCCATCCGGATATCTCACACAGCACGAAATACAGCCTGCACCCCTGGCCCATCAGGCACATCGACAAAGATCACCCTGCCGAGCCGAAGTCAGTAACGATTACCGAAGGGCTTTGCCGAGACCTCACGCAACCGTTCGGACGCGCTTTGCACCATGATTCACGATTCGCTAATCAGATAACAGATGTCAACTACCCGGTGAATTCCGTGCACATGGGGAAGCGCTGGGATCACATCCACTGGTGAATTCCGCCCCAACCCGGGCGGATCGCTCACGGAGCGAGGTCGAGCACCCGGACGCCGGCCCCGTCCCAGGCCTTGGGCTGGACGGTGGCGACGCGTGCCCCATCCAGGCGCTCGGGGCCGGGCATGGCCACATGGTGGGTGTGGCACCAGCCCAGAGACCGCTCGTGGCCCGAGGCGGCCAAGACCGCGGCGAGATCGAGCGGATGAAAAACCACCTGGTCGAGCATGCCGAGGTGGCCGGCGAGTCCGGTGCGTACCCGGTCCGCTTCGGCGAGTGTGGCCAGCGCGACGTGGACGCGCCAGGCCCCGGTCTCGGCGGCCTGGTACAGAAGGCGGGAGGCCAGGGCGTTGCCCGAGCCCAGAGCGAGCAGCGCGCTGTCGTCGAGGACTACATCGACAGGGGCGACAGGGTTCACGCGGCGCTGCCGAGCCGACGCGTGAGCTCATCGTCCGCTGCGCGGTCCTGCTCGGGATCCGGGGCGTAGCCGGAGAGCGCGTGCAGGACTTCGAGGGTCTTCGCGACCTGCTCGTCCCGCTCGCTCTGCGTGAGGGTGTGGGTGGCGAATTCGCCGACGAGCCCCGCGATCGTTGTGTCCTTCTCGGCGGCCAGGATCGCCAGCCGGTCCCGGACACTGCTCTCGACCTTGATCGTTGTGTGTGCCATGCCTGACAGAATACATCGGGTATACCCGCCCGGGGAGGCGATTGAGGTAGCTGCTTGCGCCTCCCTCGGCCAGGGGCCGAGGGACGGTCGGTAGGTGTGATTTCGCAAGCGAGAACTCCTCATGGCTGCCGTACAGCGCGGCGAAGTCGACGTCATCATCGTCTACACGCTCTGGCGGAACCGGCGCGAACGGGCCGAGGGAATCGAGATTCTCCGCAAGCACGAGGTGTCCGTGCTGTGCGTCAGGGGCCCCGAGTTGGACCTCACGACGGCCGCTGGCCGCCTCCTCGCCGGCCTCCTCGGCGAGGTCGAGCAGATGCCGGAGCGGGAGCAGCGGGAGACGCCCCAGCGCGTCGAGCGCGGCCTGCCGCCGACCGGGCCGCGCTGCTTCGGATACACCGCAGACGGCGCGGAGCTCGTCGAAGACGAAGCCGCCGAGGTCAGGGACTGCTTTCACGCGCTGCTCGCCGGAGCGACCCTCTCCGGCATGGCCGCCGACCTCAACGAGCGGGGCATCCTCAACCGCAACGGCAGCTGCAGCTTGGCCCGCGCTTCGAGCACGGCGGGACTCACTGAGGAACTCGGTGTCTTCCAGACGGCCCGACTGCCCCGGCACCAGGGACACCGTCATGTTGACCGAATTCAGGTCAACCGTGAGGGTAACGGGCGCAGTCACCAGGTGCCTGCGCACCCGAGCTGAAGCGCGCTCGGCCCCCATCTGTAAGAGCCCTACCGCCAGGACGACCTCGAACGTGTCACCGTCCTGCTGGACCTTCTTGGCCATCCGGTACAGCTGCTGACGCAGAAGGCGCTGCGGTTCGGCCGCCAGCTCCTCCTGCGCCCACCGCTTCCATCGTCCGGCCCAGGCTTCGTAAACCTTGCGGACCTCCGACGTGCCGATGTCCAACGCCTTCGGGGTTTCTCCCTGGTCAGCGGGGGCTTCGGCCTGATCGTCATCGATCAGCGTGTCGTCAATCAGCTCGGGAGGCTCGGTAGCAGCGGTAGCTGCGGCCTCGACCGACACGCGGCCGTCCAGGATGGCAGGCAACCGAGGTGGTTCAAGAGGCGGACGGTGCTTGACCACCATGATCTGGGAGTCGGCGTCCCGGGAACGGCGGACGAGCCCCTCGGGCAGCTCCGCGAAACCACACCACCTCTGAATACTTGGCACAGTTCCTGACGGGCCGGTAGGCACCTCGCACCAGCTCCTGCAGACAGTCGACCAACACACGAGTGTCGCGAATGGCCTTGGGATCACTGCCATCGCGTACCGCCGGGCGGGCCATCACATCCCCCAAACGCCTGCCACCGTGGCAAGCCTTCCAGAGTCCATGACCGCCACAAGTCAGGCAATGCGGCAGACCTCAGCCGGGGCCGTTTCCAGACAGAGCGGCGTCCACGTAGGCGCGCACGATGCTGGCAGCCTCGGCCACGGTCACCTCCCTCGTCCACGTTGCCATCCAGGCGTGGGCATCGCAGTGCAGGGCGATGCGGTGCACCCCGCGTACGTACTCGGTGCGGTAGGTGTGTAGCCGGTGCCGGCAACTACGACCGTGCCGCTCGACCTCCTCCAGGTGGCCGAGGGCGACGTCGAGGTGGAAGCGTCTCGGAAGAGTGTGCCCTTCGCGGCATCCCAGCAGGTGCTGGGCACTGCCGTTGCGACGGAGGAAGGGCACGACCTTGCCCTCGAAGGTGTTACAGCTCGGGCCGACCGGTCCTTCTCCGAACTACCGGTGCGATACGTCTCGTTGGGGCCAGATCGCACCGGTTCAGTCCGTCGAGAACGCTTCGGCTCCTGATGGAGCGGCGAGAAGTACAAGTTGCGTGCGGACCAGGCCGGGATGCTGACCAAAGCATTCGTGATGCGGAATGCTTTGGCCATGAGCGAAGAATCCGAGCGGCTAGCGCAAGCTCTCATCGAGTTCCGGGAAGCCGAGGGCATCTCCGTGAGGGAGCTCGCATATCGCATCCAGTTGAGCCAGGCGACCATCAAGCTCCACGAGAGTGATCGCGGACGCCCACCCGTCCCCTTCGCGGCCCGCCGTTTCGAGGAGGTACTCGGCTGGTCACCGGGCAGCATCCCGACCGATTCGCACGAGACGACGGATCTTGAGCTTCCGCCGGACTCCGGCGCTGCTACTGGATAGCGAATCCGATCAAATATGGAGCATCAAATGAGGATGCCGACTGCTGACGGAAGATTCGGCCAGACTTTCACTATTCCGAATGTTCTTAGCATGGCACGTCTTGCCGGTGTCCCAATATTCCTCTGGCTGATCCTACGGTCTGAATTTGGCGGTCCGGGGCATGATGCCTGGGCCTTGATCATTCTGGCTTTCAGTGGCGTCTCGGACTATCTGGATGGAAAGCTGGCGCCTCGCTGGAATCAAGTCTCCAGCTTGGGGCGGATTCTCGACCCTGCTGCAGACCGCCTGTACGTCGCCTCGACCCTGGTCGGTCTCACCTGGCGAGGAATCCTGCCTCTCTGGCTGAGCGCTCTACTTGTTTCCCGTGAGCTGCTCCTTGGAGTGGCGGTGATCGTCCTGCGGCGATATGACTATCCTCCACTACAGGTAAATTTCTTAGGCAAAGCGGCCACCTTTAATCTTATGTTCGCCTTCCCTCTGCTCTTGCTTGGCAACGGGAACATCGAACACTGGGATTGGGCGTCAGTTCTGGGCTGGGCCTTCGCGGGATGGGGCACAGCTCTGTACTGGTGGACCGGCGGGCTTTATATGATTCAAGTCCGGCGAATCATTCAAGGGAGCACACCCTGCGGGCCAGGGCTCCGATGAACTGCCCAACCTGCTGGACCGGCTGCGCCGCCTGCCCAACCCGCGCCGCCTGAAGGGCCGGCGCCACCCGCTGCCGTACGTCCTGGCCCTGGCCGCCTGCGCCGTCCTGGCCGGAGCGAAGTCCCTCACCGCCATCGCCGAGTGGGCCGCCGATGCCCCTGACCAGCTCCTCCTTCCCTGCGGGGCCACGCTGCGCGATCCGGACCGGCCCTGCCGGGCGCCCAGCGAGGCGACCATGCGCCGGGTACTGCAGCGCATCGACGGCGACGCGCTCGACGCGACGATCGGCGGCTGGCTCGCCGCTCGTGCGGACGCCTCCCGTGCCGCCGACGAGGACGAGCACCCGCCGCCCCGCCCGGTGCGGGCGGCCATCGCGGTGGACGGCAAATCCCTGCGCGGCGCCATCCGCACCGACGGCCGCTGCATCCATCTGCTGTCCGCGCTGCGCGGCGACGGCATCGTGCTCGCCCAGCGCGAGGTCGACGCCAAGAGCAATGAGATCACCGCGTTCCGGCCGCTGCTCGAGCCGCTGGACCTGACCGGTGCGGTGGTGACCTTCGATGCACTGCTGACCCAGATCGACCACGCGAAGTTCCTGGTCGAGGAGAAGGGCGCGCGCTACATCGCCGTACTCAAGGGCAACCACCCAACCCTGCACGCGCTGGTGAAGGATCTTCCCTAGAAGGAGGTGCCGCTGATGGACCGCACCCGCACCGCAGCCCACGGCCGCGACGAGATCCGTCGGCTGAAGGCCGTCACCGTGCCGCGGCTGCTGTTCCCGCACGCCGGCCAGGCGCTGCAGATCGTCCGCCGACGGCGCACGGTGCGCACCGGGAAGGTGTCACTCGAACGCGTCTACGCGGTCACCAGCCTGACAGCTCACCAGGCGGCAGCCGCTGACCTGGCGGAACGCGTGCGCGGGCACTGGGCCATTGAGAATCGTGAGCACCATGTCAGGGATGTGACGTTCGGGGAGGATGCCTCGCGGGTGCGGACCGGCAGCGCACCGCGGGCGATGGCCTCCCTTCGGAACCTGGCCATCGGCGCACTCCGCCTGGCGGGGCGGGACAACATCGCCGAGGGCCTGCGCCATCACGGGCGGAACATGACCCGGCCGCTGGCGACCCTCGGACTCACGTGAACATTCCCGGCCGATCGCGAGAACGACGGAGCCCTGGGCCAACCCCGTGGAGCCCGCCGCCTTCGACGAGGTGATCGACTTCCCCGCCCGCAAGACCCGCGAGCGCAAGCGGATGCGCTCCTGCTCCTGCTCGGTGAAGTCGCCGACGCTCAGGCGCATTACTTCTTCAAGGTCGACCAGGTTGTCCTGAAGCTTCTTCAGATTCTGGTTCACGCCGCGCTGGACCGTGTCGAACTCCTTGCCGGCCGCACCAGCAGCCACATCCGGCGCAGCACTTCCCGTGGCAGGCCATGGAGGAGCGACGCCAAAAACGCCCGCTCGCTCGCATGGAACCGGACCTGCTGCCCGTTCAGCTGCCGTTCCAGAACGCCGATCAGGTGGCGCAAGGCCAGGATCTCGACATCTTTCTCCCGGCCGCTCATCGGCAGCAGTCGCAGCATCGCGAACGCGTTCGTCACACCCAGGTACGCCAGTCTCAGCAGCACGACCGATCATCATGCCGCGCCAACCGGCGCCGCGCGACACCGGCGACTCGATCGGCCTCGGCCAACACCCAAACCCGATCCCACCTGCGTGGATGAGGAATTCGGCAAGGGCAACGCCACCGGCCGCCGCCACGACGCACTTTCTCGGGAACTCCGACGGAGGGACCCAACGCTGACGTGCACAAGCTGAGGAAAAGAGAGGCCGGCCAAGAAGGCAGCCCCCTTCCTTAAAGCTGGAGGGGGCTGCTTTTGCCGACAGCGCTCAGCAATACACTTGCACTTCCGTGACCACATTGCCGCCGTTCAGGGTCCGCTCACTCCATGCCGGGACCAAATCCCACGTCCAGTCCTGATACCACACCCTGAAGCTGTTGCCGTGGGCCTTGACATAGTTGAAAACGCCGTTGATAGGGTTATTTCCACAGTGGTCCATATTCCAGACTTGTCCGGAAATGGAGTATACGCAGGCCCGCCCGTCATCGCACTTGTAGTTCAAGTACTGGGGATGGACGGCGGCAGCTGAAGCAGTGCTGGAGCCGCCGATGAGCGTGCCAGCTCCAAGGGCGAGAGCCACAGCTGTACGGGTCACGTGCTTTTTGAGCAACTGCATCCAGAAGTCTCCCTGCCTGGGGCCCCACTGTGACGCCAGTTCGAGCAGACGGCCGTGAGGACCTGTCACTCGGTCGACCGATGCAACTCACTGTGGTCGACCTCTTTGCGTCACACCGCAAGCGCCGCCCGTGGATACCAGCCATCCTTTCGAGCACCATCGAAACGTGCTACCGGAGTGGCGTCACTGAACCGCTCCGGGTCCGATGGAGTCTGCGGACTGTCCCGAGTTGGGTGGAGTCGAGTTGCTTGGTTTCAGTGCCTGTTGTCGTATCGAGCGGCCGTGCCCCTGCCGGAAAAGTCATCCGTCCTGGTGGGAGCTGGTGTACGGGGGTCTCGAGCACGGACGCTCGGATGGGTGCTCTGGGCGGCTGGGGATCACCTGGACATGATGGCCAGTCATGCTGCTGCGACTGGCCTACCTGGGCGTGACGAACGCGTTCGCGATGCTGCGCCTGCTGCCGATAAGCGACCACGGCAAGGACGTGGAGATCCTGGCGCTGCGTCATCAGCTTATGGTGCTGGAACGCCAACTCGGTGAAGACAGGGTGCGGTTCACTCCGGGTGATCGGGTGTTCCTGGCGGCGCTGCTGCACCGGCTCCCGCGCAACGTGCTGCGCCGGGTACGGCTGCTGGTGCGTCCGGATACCGTGCTTCGCTGGCACCGTGATCTTCTCGCGCGCCGCCACGCGGCCCGTTCCCTGTCGAAGCGTCCGGGTCGGCCGTGCACGGTGCGCTCCGTCCGCGTGCTCGTGCTGCGCCTGGCCCGCGAGAACCCGACCTGGGGCTATCGGCGCATCCACGGTGAGCTGCTCGTCCTGGGCGTGAAAGTGGCGGCGTCCACGGTCTGGGAGATCCTCAAGGACGCCGGGACCGGCCCGGCACCCGAACGCGCCGTAACGACCTGGGCCGGCTTCCTGCGCTCCCAGGCCGATGCCCTGCTGGCGTGTGACTTCTTGGAGACCATCACTCTGTCCGGGACGCGGCTGTACGTGTTCGCGGTGATCGGGCATGCCAGCCGACGCATCCGCGTCCTGGGCGCGACGGCGCACCCGACCGCCTCCTGGGTGGCGCAGGCCGCCAGGAATCTCGTCATGGATCTCCAGGACGCCGGCTGCCGGGCCCGCTACGTGATCCGGGACCGGGACGGGAAGTTCCCCGAACTGTTCGACCAGGTGCTCAAGGACGCGGGTATCCAGGTCGTGCTCAGCCTCGATCCACCGCGCGGTAGTTGGTCTGTGGATGACGAAATGAGAAGAGGTGCCCGCTGACCTGGGATGATGGGAGTTCCTACGCCCTC
>NZ_JARXYX010000057.1 GCF_029893585.1 Streptomyces sp. LBL | reverse complement strand
CCGACAAGGCCCTGGACTCGATGAACGAGTGGCGCACCCGCCCACTCGATCCGGTCTACCCGGTCGTCTTCGTAGACGCCATCCACGTCAAGATCAGGGACGGGCAGGTCGCCAACAGGCCGATCTACGTGGCCATCGCGGTCACCGCGGACGGCTACCACGAGATCCTCGGCCTGTGGGCCGGCGACGGCGGCGAGGGCGCCAAGTTCTGGCAGCAAGTCCTCACCGACCTGCGCAACCGCGGCGTGAAGGACGTCCTCATGCTCGTCTGCGACGGGCTGTCGGCTCTGCCGGACGCGGTCGCGAACGTGTGGCCCCAAACCGTCGTGCAGCGCTGCGTCGTACACCTGATCCGGCAGAGCCTGCGCTACGCCTCGCGGAGGGACTGGCCCGAGGTCGCCGCCGACCTCAAGCCCGTCTACACCGCTGTCAACGAGGCCCAGGCCCGCGAGCGGCTCGACGAGTTCGACGCCAAGTGGGGCCACAAGTACGGCTCGATCGCCACCGTCTGGCAGCGCGCCTGGAGCGAGTTCGTGCCCTTCCTGGCCTTCCCCGACTCCATCCGCGAGGTCGTCTACACAACCAACAGCATCGAGTCCCTCAACGCCCGCTACCGCCGCGCGGCCACCGCCTGCGGACACTTTCCCAACGAACAGGCAGCGCTCAAGAGGATCTACCTGGCCACCCTCGCCCTCGACCCCTCCGGGCGCGGACGCAAACGCTGGAACAACAAGTGGAAGGCAGCATTGAACGAGTTCGACCAGCTCTTCGACGGCCGCCTTACCGCCGGACGGGTATAGGCCAGGCAGACCAACAAAAAGCCACTAGGCCAAAGGGCCTAAAAACACCTAAATCATGATAGACCCGCCGGGGCCTGGCTTGTCGTGCTGGCCAGGATCGATTGTTCAACGCGTCTTGGCTGCTGTTCACGTGGCGTCGCGGGGACGCCACGTGCGGACCTCCAGATGAAGGATCTGGACGTCTGCCCGGATGCGTCCGGTCTCCACCAGCCACTGGTGAACGGCAGCCGTGACGTCTCCTCCGGCAGCGTCGACGCGTCGGGCGAAGTCGGCGGCGTCGAACCCGCCGGTGGAGGAGGAGCCGTAGGAGCGTTCCTCCGTGTGGTCGGCGCGCTGGATGACGTCGCGGCGGATGCCGGGTGAGTCGGTGCGGCTGCCGGAGGAATGCACGTAGCCGGTCTTGGCCAGGCGGACGGTGAAGGCCAGACGCAGGCCCAGTCGGGCGGCTTCTGCGATCAGGGGGCGCAGGCGGGCGGAGCCGGAGGCGATCGCCTGGGTTCCGACGCGTCCGGTGCCCGACCCGGTCGGGGTGATGAGGACGGCTTTGCTGCGGACCCGGGCTTTTGCGCCGCTGGCGGTGGTGCGGCGGGTGATGTGCTGGCTGGCGATGGCGGCGAGTTCGGGCAGATCGGTGATGCCGCCTGTCTGGACGGCGGCCAGGACCTGGCGCAGGGCGGGGACGAAGGCGGCGCCTTTGTTCTTTGTGTAGAACTGGGAGACCAGGGAGGCGTCGCGGTTGATGATGCGGGCGATGTCGCGCTTGGTGTAGCCGGCGGTCTGCAGTTGGTCGGCGAGTTGGGCGGCCTCGTTCGGTTCGCTCTGCCCGGCTGGGCGGTTGGGGCGGAAGCGGGGCGGCATCAGGCCTCCCCTGCGGCCTGGGGCAGGGCGGCGCGTCCGGTGTCCCGCAGGGTGAGGAGTTCTTCCTCTGTGGTGGGGGCGGCGACGGGGGTGGTGAGGTGGCCTTTGAGGAGGTAGTCGCCGGGCTGGTGGTGATGGGGCCAGTTCTGCGGGTGGGTGAGGTAGAGGGCGTCAGTGCGGAAGGCTACGACGGTGCCGGGCGGGGTGTGCAGGGCTCCGGCGTAGGTGTCGTCGTCGCGGTGGCGCTGGGTGAGCAGGGCGGCGCGGGCGCCGGACCAGATGGCGGCGGCCCATTCGGGGTGGGCGTTGGGGTCGCGGCTGAAGCCGCTGGGGCGCTGCCAGGTGATCAGTTCGTCGTCGAAGCCGATGATTTCGGCGTCTGGCGGTACGTCGCGCTCCTGGGTGCGGGGGGTGGTGCCGGTGACCATGCGGGGCCGCTGAGCGAAGGAGCCGATGCCGTACAGGAGGATGGCTCGCACGGCGCGGGAGGCGAGGTGGGCAGCCCTCTTCTGCTGGGTATCGCCTTGGAAGTGGGCCTGGGCGGAGAGGTTGGTCCAGGTTTCCTTGAGTTTCTTGGCCCAGTCGTCCAGCGGTTTGCCGTCCTCCCACAGGATGCCGTCGAGGATTTCGACCTTCCACGGCTGGATGGGGTTGGTCAGGGCGGTGTGGATTTCGGGGCCGCCGGCCCAGGTGGTGAAGGTCGTGCCGGGTTCGGCCGGGTAGTGCCAGGCGCGCTCGCCGGGGGCGGGGGTGGGCAGGAGGCCGACGTGGTTCCAGGAGTCGGGGACAGTGACCCGTACCTGCCAGTGGCCGCATCCGTACAGGGCGCGGGTCTTTTCCTTCTCCGACCAGGTGACGAGGGTCGCGGAGGTGATGCGGCGGGGGGTGCCGACCGGGGATTTCCAGGTGTGTTTGGCGTAGGCGAAGGTGCGGTCGTACTCGACGAGCTGGGGCAGTTGTTCCGGGACGCGGGGCGGGGTGAGGAGTTCGTTGCGTCCTTGTCCGGCAGTGGCGTGGAGCAGGCCGCGCAGTTCCTCGGACATGACGGGGAAGCCGTCGGCGTGGTGGCCGCGTTGGGGGATGGTGCGGGTCCACAGGTCACGGCCGGTCTGGGAGGGGGAGCCCATGATGACCGCATCGGGCCAGTAGCGGCGCAGGGCCTGCCACAGCAGGACGAACGCGTCCCGGATGACGGCCGGTTCGTCGCCGTTGGCATCGAACCACTCCCCCACCGAGCGGATCTCGACGGGCTGGCTGCCGTTCTCGCGCTGGTAGCGGCCGACCGGGTTGCGGGCGTGGACGAAGTGTCCGGCCATGCGGTCGCGCCCACGGCCGGTGTCAGTGCGCCAGCCGGGGGTGGGGGCGTTCAGCCAGGCTGCGACGGCGTCACGCAGATAGGGGTAGCGGTCGGCGTCGCGGTGCCAGGGATCGCCTGCGGTGATGTAGATGCGCTCGGCCCCTTCGGGGAGCGTGTGGAAGACGGCGGTGAGAATGTCCGCGGCCGACCTGCCGGCGAGGTCGAGGCGGTGGGTCTGGTTGCGGTGGACCAGGACACCGGTGTCGGTGTCGAGGAAGACGGTGGAGCGGGCCTGCTGGGTGAAGCTGGGCCGTGTGGAGGCCAAGTTCGGGGTGTGGGTGCACCAGGCGTCGCCCGCGTGCCCTTCCGGGAGGGAAGGCAGGGTCCGCGGCGTATCAGGGGCGGCAGGGGCTGAGGGAGCGGGGTGCGGGTGGGGCGTGCGCAGTGCGGGTGCCGCCGCTGCTGCGGGCTGCGGGGCCGGTTCCAGCTCGGCGGTGTCGGGGGCCGGGGTCGTCTCGGGGGCCGGGGGCTGCGCTGCGGCGGTGCTGCTTCGGGCGAGGCTGTCGGGGCTCAGGTGGGGGACGAGCGCGACGATGTCGGCCATGCTCAATCCTGCGGCCGGGGCGATCCGCTCCGCCTTCGCCTTATCGTAGACGGCCAGTTGGGTGATCTGGTGGTTCCGGTTGGCTTCCAGCTTCGCCAGTTCCGCCCGGGCCTTCTTGATCTGGTCGCGTACGGTGCGCAGTTCGGCGAGCGCGGCGTTGTAGCTCTGTGCGTCCATGGGAGTTTCCTTGTCGGGGCGCAGACTCAGCCGGCGGGATGGGTGGGGACGTAGGCGATCGCTCCGCCAGAGTGGGAGGCGAGCCGGGTGCCCAGCAGTAGTTCGGCGAGTCGGCGGTCGCCGTCTGTGTGTGCCGTGACGGTGAGCTGGGGGGCGGCCAGGTCGGTGACGTAGCCGGCCAGGCGGGCATCGGGGAAAGCGTGGCGGCCCTCGGTGTTCTTCTCCCACCGTTCCAGGCCGGTCAGGACGGCCACGACATAGCCGGACAGGGTCACCGGCAGCACTCCCCCGGCCGCGACGCTCGCCGCGTTGCATCGCCACCATCCCCGCAGTGCTTTGAGGAGGTCGCCGGGGGTGAGGGAGGTGGCGAAGCCGATCCAGTCCCGGTCCGGCTCGTCGGTCCGTTGGGCCGCGTCGACCCTCAACACGGCGATCTCCATGGCTTCGATCTGGTCCAGGGCCGCGTGGCGGCGTGCGCTGAGGGACTGCACCGCTACGAGGGGGATCATGACGCGCACGCCGCGGCGGGACATGCCGGGCAGCAGCCCGGCATGCACGAGGCGACGGAAGGTGGTGACGGCGCATCCCAGCTCCTCGGCCGCCTGCCCGGTCGTCAAGAGCACCGACCCACACCTCCATATGCGTACTTCGATATCTGATCAGGCACTAAGTTAGAGGAGTGGGGAGGTGATGTCAAAGAGCGGCGCCGGGGCCTTCTCCCCCGTACTCCCAGGCCTCACCAGCGGCGGGGCCCTCTGCGTTGATCTTGGCGAGGCGGGAGGCGATGCCTCCTTCGTTACGGCCGAATTCCCGGGACAGTTCGGTCAGCGAGGCACCCTGTGCGCAGCGTTCGGCAAGGCGCCGTTCGTCTTCGGCGCTCCAAGGTTCGTAGGCGTTGGGGTAGACCTTGCGTTTTTCCGCGACCGTGTAGGCCTTGGGCTTTTCCGGCTCGACGCGCGGAGCGGGTACATCGTCGGCCGGGAAGGAGATGAGTCCGAGGTGGTACAGCACCCAGCGCACGGCCCTTTCGCTACGCCCCAGGGATTCGGCCAGCTCTTGGACATGGGCGCCGGCGAGGAATTCGGCGCGCAGGCTATCTTTCTCCTCCAGGGTCCAGCTGGCTCCGCGACGGGGCGGTTTGGCCTTTCCATGGGCTGCGGCCGCCTGAGTGGGGATGCTGGGGGCAGCGGGGGCGTGAGCCGGGGTTGCTGGGGGTTTGCGCAGTGCTGCCCAGTCCGGTTCGTAGGCGGTGGGGAGTTGCTCGCGGAAGGCGTTGAGCAGGCGCAGGTAGGCGTAGGTGTCGGCCAGGTCGGCAGTGTGGCGGCCGGCCTCCCACTCGGCCATGACCTCAGGCTCCGCGCCGAGGGCGTCGGCGACCTCTTCGAGGGTTGCTCCCCACAGCTCGCGCAGGCGCTGCCGTTCGCCGGGCGGGGGGAGCTGCGGGGACCGAGGGCCCTCGCTGAGCAGGTTGTCCTGAGCGGTGAAGCGCGAGTCCATAGGGTGTCTGCCAGACGTGTCGATGCGCGGGGCAAGGCCAGCGGCAGCCCACAGCGCAGAGGGTGAGGAGAGACAAAGATCCGATCGGCCGAGACGCAGATGGCCGGCGCGGAGGGCGAAATGCCGAGCCCGGCAGGCCCACTGCCAGGTGGAGTTGTCGGGTGATGCGACGGGGGGAGGCTTCCGTCAGCCTCGCCCTCGGCGTCACGCGGTAGTAGCGAGCAGGGTGTGGTCACCCGCTTTGCTGCGCTTCCAGCATGCCGTACCAGGCGGCCCCTCACGTCTGCGCTCGGGAACGATTCTCCTGTCGGGTGTGGCGTGTGACCTGCGTCGATGCCGACAGGCACCCGTGGCGGACGGCACCCCAAAGAGGCATTTAGGGAACGGGTGTTCGGCATTCCAGACGGTCTCCTGGTGAGGCGGGTGGCATACCGATGAAGACTTTGGATGGGCGACCGGAGACGCGGAGGCTGAGCCGACAGTGCCTGCTGGGAAGTGCCCAGCATCTGCACGCGAACCGGTGCCCGAAGGTTTTCCTTCATGTCTTCCCCGGGCGCGGCCCGGCTGCGATACGGGGCGCGGTCATGACGACCGGCGCCCTGCCGATGAGGGCGCCGGTGAGGCCTTGCGCGCACCGGTGGCTCGCGGTCACCTGCGTGACCTGACAGCCCATGCCCTCGGCTCCAGCAGCGGATTGAGGCGCAGCCCGTTGTCCGCTGAAGCCGTCAGACCGGGTCCATTTCGTGCAACGTCAAGCTGCGTCCTGAAAAGCGGACGGCTTGCCTCACTCTTACGCGTACTTCCTGGTCAGGCCGATCCCGTTGAGCATCTGTTCGTTTCCGCAGGTGGAAGCCGTGTCGAGTGGCAACTGCGCGGGACTGAGGCACTGCGCTCTTGTCCCGGCGCGGACGCGGACGCAGTAACTGTGCCCCTAGACTCGCGCCCTGCAAGGGCCTCTTCACGGTCCGGAGGGAGGGACTGGCTGTGCAGTTGCGCGCTCTGCGCCGTATGCGCCTCCAGGTCGTCGAGTTGGCGACGCAGGACAGCGCGCTGCTGGAAGCGGTGCGTCGACGTAGGCGAGAGCTGGAAGGCGAACTGTCAGCAGTGCGAACCCGGGAGGACGTCCTGGCCGGTATGGCAGACAGCTCCGAGGGACTGCTCGCTGCCGTCGATCGGCAGATCGAACGACGTCGGGCCGGCACAGGCATGGGACCGGACGTGAGTGCCGGCGCTGCCGAAGAGGCGAGCGACGGCGGGGAGTCCCGTGCGCATATGACGGTGCCCGAAGCGATCCGGGCGTTCCTCCTGGAGCGGGAAGAAGCTACGGCGAAAGAGATCACGGACCACATCAAGAAGGTGCGTCCCGATGTGAACATCGAAAACCTGAGTTCGACACTGTCGCGTCTGAAGAATGAGCGAGGGCTGCTCGTGCAGCCACGTGCCGGTGTCTACCGGCTCGGAGGAGAGTGGGCCATGCCCGACAGCCTCTGAGTCGTTCGGCTGAACATGCGTGAGCACCGCCGGTCTTTTGCCGGGCCCGGCGGTGTCACGGTGCGCATGTTTGGCCTCACGCCTTACACGCGCCACCACTATACCCAGCGTGCTGGTAGCGGGCGTTGCGTGTCATCCCTACGTGCAGCAAGACAGGAAAGCCCTCACGCCCATGGAAAATCTGTTCTCCCAGGCCGATTCCACGGCCCCTGCCGATACCGCCTTCCCGGATGCCTCCGAGAACGTGACCGCCGCCCCCACCTTCTGCAGCGAGCGGACGACCCCGACTGATCGCGCGAGCTTCCAGCGCCAGTGGTCCCTCTTTTTGACTGCTGCCCACAAGAGCGGCATCAAGCGCCTCACCGTCGCCAGCGTGGACCTGGCGCACGTTGAAGGAGTGACCGCCGAAACCGCCACCCAGACGCTCCGTTTCTGCACCCACCTGGACCTGTTCACGGGGGGACGCGGCAAGTTCGTTGTCACCGACGCCGGGTGGGCCATCGCGCAGCGGTGGCAGGAGGAAGAGATGCACGCGCGACTGCAGTTGCAGGCGCAGCTCCTTCCGCACTGGGCGGCGGAGAAGACGTGGGAAGCGCTGCGCGGAGGCCCGATGCCGGTGGATGAGCTGGCGAAATTCCTCCAGCATGGCCTGCCGGGAAAGCCGCGGCGCGGGGTGTATCTGGTCGAGTGGCTGGCGCTGGCTCTGCTGGTGCACCGCGACCGGCAGAACCTGGTGTGGCCCGCTCCGGCCCTGAGGGGGGCGGCCGGCTCGGCAAATATGGAGCGTCCTGCTCCCGCTCCCGAGCCCGGGCAGCACGAGCCCGAACCGGAGCTGGAGCTGGACACCTTGATGGGCATGACCAACAGCACGCTGAGGGAGCTTCCTCCCGAGCGCTACCGTGCCGTGCTCGACAACCTGGCCCAGGTGCTCGAGCTCACCCCCGCCTGACCCTGCCGGCGTCCCGCGGCCGGTGTGGTGCCGCGGGCGTCATTATCACCGTCACAGAGCCGTCCTGAGCGGCCCTGATCCGTGGTGCGAAGGCCTCGCTGCCATCCGCCGGCCGTAGCGCTTCCCACCATGTCGAACTGGTCTGTTCCTGCACCGTGCTGGTGCTCTCTGCTGTCTCGGCGCATGCCCTCATGCCGTGCTGCCCGGATGCGGTCCGTCTGGCACGGCCCGTCGGCGCAGGACAGCCCGTTGCTCCACTGCGCCGGTGTTGAAGGCCCTCCCGGGCCGCCCGGATGGCGCATTTTCCTGAATTCCCCCTGCTATAAAGGGAGTTACCTGTGTCTGCTGTGTCCTCCGTAAGGCAGCACTCTGGAGCTGTCCCGTTTCCCCGTAGCCGGAGCCGCCTGGCGGATCCGGCTCGCATGAGCGCACGGTTGGTGGACCCCTGCGGCATCGAGCATGAGATTCCGTGGCTGGAGGCCGCCGGTGAACGGCGGCTGGAGAAGTGTCTGACGGTGCGGCAGTTCCCGGTCCTCAAGGGCCGCCGGGTGTCACCGGGTTGGTGGTGGTCAGCGACCAACCGCCGTCTGGTGCACTACGGCTTCAAGGCCATGCGCACGCAGGTCATGATGCTGGACCGTGACCCGCAGGTGGTGGCCCTGGCCTGTCGGCCGGTGGAGCTGCTGTGGCGCGGCCGGGGCGGCAGGACCGTGTCGCACGCGCCGCATCTGATGGCGCGGCTGGCGGACGGCAGCGGGCTGCTGGTGGACTGTGCGAGCCGGTTCGGGGCGGGGAGGCGGCTGGTGCGGCGCGCCGCCCACGTCGAAGGTGCGGCGGCTGCGGCGGGCTGGCGCTACCGTCTGGTCGGACCGCCGCCGTTGGTGGTGGAGGCCAATGTGCGCTGGCTTGCCGGCTACCGGCATCCGCGGTGTGCGCAGGGCCTGTTGGCGGAGGTGGCCGAGTGTTTCCGGGTACCGACTGCCTTGGTCGAGGGGGTGCGGCTGCTGGGTGATCCGATCGCGGTGTGGCCGTCGGTGTTCCACGCGCTGTGGGCGGGTGTGCTGAGTGTGCCGCTGGAGCGTCCGCTGCACGCGCGGGCCGTCGCGGTGGCGTGTGCGGCGGAGGCCGGACGGTGAGCCGGCCCCGTTTGGAGCCCGGCACTGTCGTGCGCTACGGCGGGCGGCAATGGACCGTCACAGGGATCGAGGCATCCTCTGTATCCGGCGCGCGGATCTGGCTGTCCGGGACGGAGGAGGAGGGCGGGGAAGACACGCTGGCGGTGTTCGGGCTGGCGAAGCTGCTCGGCGATGCCACCTTCGAGTCGGTGGGCGGTCCGCCGCGTCTGCGGGTACCGCAGATGGGCCTGCTGTCGACGGTGTCCGAGGGCGAACAGTGGCGTGCGTTCGAGCTGGAGCGGCACGTCCGTGAGGTGGAGACCGGGTGTCCCGCCCTGGACGGCACGGCGTCGGTGAGGTCCGAGTACGATCCCGCGTCCACCACGCTGGCCCAGCGTGAGCAGGCGAAGGCCGATGAACTGGCCGCGCAGGGCTGGGCGGACGTGAGCCGGGCGACGGTGCGCAGGTGGCGTGCGCGCTATCACGCGGACGGGGTGTGGGGGCTGGTCAAGAAGCGTGGTGGCTCGACGCAGTTGGACCGGGCCGATCCGCAGGTGGTCGAGGCGCTGCGCGCCCTGCTGCCTGTCGAGGCTTCTCGCTCCCGGTCGCGGGGGTGGAAGAAGCGGATGCGCGGGGAGGTCCGGTGGTGGCTGGAGGACCACCACCGCAAGCATGGCGGGCGGCCGGTCAAGGTGCCGGCGCAGTCCACGTTCAACAAGCTCCTCGACACGGTGGAGACATCCCTCGGGTTGCAGGGGACGGTGGCGCAGCGGCGTGCCCGCGCCGCCCGTCCGGCCCCGCCGTTCAAGCCGACGCTGGCGCTGCGTCCGGGTGAGATCGTGATGTTGGACAGCACGCCGTTGGATGTGCTGGTGGTCCTGGACGACGGGGTGGTGGGGCGGCTGGAGCTGACTATCGCCGTGGATGTGGCCGTGTGCGGGCTGTGGGGGGTGCTGCGGCCGGCGGGAAGCAAGCTGACGGACGTGGCGGTGCTGCTGGCGCAGATGATGACGCCGATGGTGATGCGGCCCGGCTGGTCTGCGGGGCTGTCGATGGCCGCGTCGGTCGTGCCGCACGAGCGGCTGACTTCTGTGGACGAGCGGTTGAAGGACGCGGCGGCTCGTCCGGTGATCGTGCCCGAGACGGTCGTGGTCGACCAGGGCAAGGTGTTTGTCTCCCCGGCCACCCGGGCGGCGTGCGAGAGCTTGGGCATTTCGCTGCAGCCGGTGCCTCCGGCCAACGGACCGGCCAAGGGACATGTGGAGAGGTCGTTCGGGTCGATCAATTCGCTGTTCTGTCAGTGGCTGCCCGGCCACACCGGTTCGAATGTGAGCGAGCGCGGCTCCAAGGTCGAGCAGGAGCCGCTGTGGACCGTGGCAGAACTCCAGGCATTGTGGGAGGAGTTCCTCGTGTACTGGCACCACCGCCCGCACGCAGGGCTGCGCCACCCGCTGATGCCGAAGAAGGCTCTCACCCCGAACCAGATGTGGGCGGCGCTGCTGCCCGTCGCCGGGTACGTGCCGGTGCCTTTGTCGGCGGACGACTTCGTGGAGCTGCTGCCGGTGCGCTGGCAGCCGATCACCGATGCCGGTATCCGGTTCGATTACCGCACCTATGACGACAGTTGCCTCAACGGCCACCGGGGGCAGGACTCCGGGGTACGGGCGCAAAAGGGTCTGTGGGAGGTGCACTACAACCCTTACGACCCGGTCCGGATCTGGGTCCGGTTGCCGGAGGGTTTTCGTGAGGTGGCGTGGATCCACACCACTTCGGTCGCCCTCCCGTTCACGCACCACGTCTGGGAGCACATCTGCAAGGTGGTCGAGCGCACCGGCTCGCGTGAGGAACACGAGGCCGAACTGGCCCTGGCCCTGGACGCCTTCCTCAGGCGGGCCGCACGTAAGGAGAAGCTGTCCGCCGTGGAGCGGCGGGTGGTGGCCAAGTCCCGTGCCGCGGATACGGTGCAGGTGCCTTCCGGCGAACTCAACGTGCTGGATGTGCCCGCGCCGTCGTTCGGGCTGGCCGGCGTGTACGCGACGCCGGATCCCGACGACGAGACCTGGCCGGACGAGAACGAGGAGAACGACGAGGACGTCGTCGGTGGCGGGCTCGAGGCCGGCCGTGTCTCGGGAGGGTCTCTCATCCTCAGCGACCAGGACTTCGAGGAGGACCAGTGGCTGCCGTAACTGCTGCCGAGGGCGGCGACTCTTTTGACGGCGATATCACTCAGGGCGCGGTCACCGACTGCGTCCGGTGGCAGGAGTACGTCTGCCGTCTGCGGGGGATCGCCCCGCCGGTGGACGACCCGTCCTGGAACCGTACGAGGCGGCTGGACTATCACTCGGAGTTCGTCACCCTCAAGACGCCTTCTATGGAGCGGGCGATGGCAGAGCTGAGGGTCACTCTGCTGGTGAACAACCGGCAGTCGAGCACGGCCCGGCGCGGGCTGATCGTGTCCGGGCCACCGGGGGCGGGAAAGTCGACCACGCTCACGGAACTCGGCAGGTTCTTCGAACTGAGCGAACGGCGCCGCCGGCCGGGCCTGGAGGGTTCCATGCCCGTGCTGTTCGCTTCCGTCCCGCCCACCTACACGCCCAGGAACCTGGCCAAGGTCCTCGCCCGGTTCGCCGGCATTCCCGTCCACGACCGGATGACCGAACACACCATCACCAACGCCGTGTGCCACGTCATGTTGGAGCGGGGCACCCGGCTGGTGTTCATCGACGACGTGCACCTGCTCAACACCCGTACACGGCCCGGCGCCGACACCTCCGACCAGGTCAAGACCCTGATGGAACGGGTACCCGCGACGTTCGTGCTGGCCGGTGTCAACGTGGAGGACTCACCGCTGCTGACCGGGCCCCGCGGCGCCCAGCTCGCCGCCCGCTGCAAACTCCTGCGCACTCCCCCGCTGCTCAACGGCACCCCGGAACAGAAGAAGATGTGGCACACCCTCCTGGGCGACATGGAGGGGGCGCTGCGGCTGGACCGCCACCGGCCCGGAACGCTGGTACGCCACGCCGCCTACATCCATCTCCTCACCGGCGGCGTAATGGCCAGCCTCTCCCTCCTCATCAGAGAAGCCGCGATCCGCTCCATCCTGGACGGGAGCCTCGCGATCACGAAGAAACAACTGGCGCAGGTAGTCCTCGACATCCAGGCCACGAACGCGGCGCGCGACACCCGCTGGCAACGCCCCGACAGCTGACCGTCGCTTTGGGAGGTCCCGCCCGGGCCTCCCGCCCGTCCTGCCACGGGCCCGCCCGCCCGTAGTCCTCCCTTCCCCTCTACGAGGGGGCGCCGAGCCATTGCCGCGCGCCGGGCCCCACCCTGCCCTCGACACCCCCACGTACAAAGGACGATGCCGGTGCAAGCCCCCACCCCTGCCGCTGTCTCCACGCTTGTTCGCATTCCGCCCGTGGCAGGGGAGCTGACCGGCTCCTGGTTCCGCAGGATGGCCGCTTCGTACGGTCTGCCCGCGCAAGATCTGCTGCGGGGCATCCTGAACGGCCCGCACCAAGTGCAGGTGACGGGTACTCCAGGCACCGGCCTGGAACTGTTTTTCAACACACCCGCACGAATGGCCCTGACCCGCTCCACCGGTCTTCCCCTGTCCCGGCTCGCCCACCTGCTGCCCGCTCTCGCCGCCCCGCACGGGCGGCTCGCGGACGGCGAGAACCTGCGGGCGGCCTGGTACATGCCGGGCGAGGCATGGGTGGGGGCCTGCCCTTCGTGTACCGGGCGGTCCTGGCGGCCCGGACGGCCGGTACTGGTGTACCCGGGAACGGCCGGGCACATCTGCCTGCGTCACCGGTGCTGGCTCCTCGCACATCCCGGGAGACCGGCGAGCATTCCGCTGGAAACTCTGCCCGAGGTCCTCACCGCTCACCGTCACCATGCCGCTCTCGTGCGGGCACGTCCTGATGCGGCGGAGGTGGTGGCTCTCGCCGCGGCGGTGGTGTGGTCGTGGCAGGTACAGGGGTGGAGATCCGAGACGGTCTGGCAGGACCGTGTACGGCGGCTGGCTGCGGTCACGGGATCCATGCCGACGGCCGTGGTGGCGCATGCGCTGGTGTCCTACCCCGAGACGATCGCTGTGGCCCGGCTGCTCGGCGCTCCGCGCTGGCAGCAGCGGCTACGTGAGACGGCCGCGGCCGAAGGGGCAGGCGCCGCGACGGAATTGCTGCTCCGGGAAATCAGCCGCCGGGCCGACAGGCCGTGGCTCGCGGACTGGCTGATCGCCTACACCCGCACCAGGCCCAGGAAAGCCGCGCAGACCGATCCCCTCGATCGGTGGCTGCGCCGGCTCACCGCTGCGGACGGCACCGAAAGCGACGGCTTGTGGACGGTGCACCGGACGGCGGCCCGGCCCACCGAGTACAGCGACCGTGCCGGCTTCCTCACCGACCGGCGTGCCCGCACCGTATGCGAAGAGGCCGGGGCAGCCTTCCTCACCGGTGGCTGGGAACCAGTGCCCTTGCCCCGGCTCGGGTCGGCGCCCTGCCCGTGACATCTCTCTTCCCCCAGCAAGGCAGTGCCGCCTGTCGGCCTGCTCAGTGACTCGTCCGTTGTCTCTATCAGCGATCTCAAGGAGCTGTGCCTCATGTGGCTCTCACTCCAGGCAGCACACCAAAGGCTTGGCGACCTCACCCATCACACGACAGTCCCCGCGTATCTGGATCATGTGAACCGCTACACGTTCGCCGCTGCCAGCCACGTGCTCATCGGTGATATGGCCGTGCCCGGCTACAAGTACCGGCAGCAATGGCGCTTCCTCGACCGGGACATCCAGAAGTCCGGCAAGCGGCTCGCCGGACTCGGGATCGACCCCGGCGACCTGGTCGACGCCGGCCTGGAGGGCAGCGAGCCACACACCTGGCGCTCTCGCGTCTGGCAGTGGATCTCTCAGGCCACCGATGAGTCCGAGCTTCCTCAGAAGCAGGGCCCCGGTGTCCTACCCAAGAATTTCACCGGGCAGCAGCTGCCCGAAGCTTTCACGCGGCGGACCATCGCGAGCACCCGGCCGCTGCCGCTGATGGTCTGGTCGGGGAAGGAGTGGCTGGTTCCTCGCGCCTATGCTGCTGTGCTGGACCGGGCTGAGGAGGTCGAAGCCAGCCTCGCAGCGCAGGACGATGTGTGCAGCGGCTGCGGAACGCCGGCCGGCCGCAAGCAGTGGCGTTCCTCCAGCGCCTCAGGATTCGTCGTCCTGTGCCCGTCGTGTGCTGCCCGAGCCTCCCGGCCCTACACCGGCCATCTGCGAGGCCGCCAGTACACGAAGGGATTCGCCAAACGCTCTCCCGCCGAGGTTTTCCTGTGCCGGATGTGTCCTGAGCCTCGGCGGGCCCTGTACTGGGACCACTGCCATTCCCACGATCTGTTCCGCGGGCCGTTGTGCGTGAAGTGCAACAACTCCGAGGGCACTCGGGGGTTCATCGACCGTCCCGGAGCGGTCGAGCACCTTCTACAGTGCACGGACTGCCGCGCTCAGCGGACCCTCCCCCTTCAGCACCACGCCGACATCGTCCGCTGCCTTGCCGTATTCGAACCACACGCGGCATGCACGCACGAGCTGTCCTGGAGGTGGTTCTACGTCGAGGACGACGGATCGGTCGTGGCCCGGTTCCAGTGCTATCAGCATCAGCCGGAGCTTTCATGGTCCGTCACCGTCCCATCGGACGAAGTGAAGCTTCTCGTACGCCGGTTCATCGACGAAGCCATCAACTCCGGGCTGTAGCGGGACGCCGGGCATGTCGTCCTCGGCCGCCACCGGAGACGTCTGGAAGTGGCGCACGTCCAGCAACAGCGGCTACACACCCCCTGTGCCCCACGTGCGCCGCCTCCGTCGCCCGTCCCTACAAGGACCACCTGCACGGTCGGCTGTATGCGTCGCTGCTGAAGAACTCGCAGCCGGAGGCGTTCTTGTGCCGGATGTGTCCCGGTCCGCGGCAGGCGGTGTACTGGGACCACTGCCACACACACGGATTCGTGCGCGGCCCGTGTGTGCGCCAGCTGCAACACCTACGAAGGCGGCGGCCACCGGTTCATCTACCGGCCAAGCGCGGTCAGCCACCTCCCGCAGTGCAAAGGCTGCCGCCGCGCCAGGACCGGGCCGCCGCGCCACCAGCCCGACATCGTGCTGCAGACGTTCGTGCCCGACCCTCACGGCCCGTACCCGAAGCAGCCCCACTCCGCGTGGGGTTCAGTAGAGGAGGACGGATCGATCTGCTTCCGGATGCGCTGCTGGCAGCGCGCATTTGCACCCCAGTGGGAACAGGTCGTGCTGGCCGCACACGTCAGGCAGCTGGTACGCGAGTTCGTCGACAAGGCCCTGAACACCGATGCCGACGGCCCCGGCCCAGATTCCGCCTGACGGCCTGTCCAGCGTGGTGCATCTAGCCACCCAGGACGACGCCAAGCTGGTGACTGTCTCTAACGACACGGCGCGTTTGTGCCTCCTTCGGTACGTAGGCGGTGTGCAGTGGTCAGCGCCTGTTTCGCCACATGGTCTCGTTCTCGGTTCCCGGTCTTCTTTCCGGGGCCGCAGAACACCACGGGATACGCCAATCACTGCTGAAAGCACTGCGCATGTACGTGAGCACGAAGCCCGTCTGGGCTGAGAGTACGAGGTTCGCGAACAACGAGGTCCGTCAACTGCTGGTGCCGGGCGGGGATCTGGAGATCACACAGGAACACGGCGTCCTGCGAGCGAGAGGCGTTTACGGCAATTGGCTCGCGGGCCACGCATCGCAGGAAGGAAGCACTCTCACAGCCGTGCTCCCAGACCGCGCCGACGGCACGGTCACCTGGTCCGGCAGCCGGAACGCACATTGCCCGACGACGGTTGTGAAGTCCTACCGCGGTGCCATTGAGTTCCGCCCCCATGAAGAACCACACAGCCTACGCCGACCGCAGATCGGAGCCCTGCACGCGGTGATGGCGCACTGGGCCTCCGGGGTGGGCGGCCCAGGCATCGTGGTCATGCCCACCGGCACCGGCAAGACCGAAACCATGCTGGCCCTGCTGGTCGCCGCATCGATGCGACGACTGCTGGTGCTGGTCCCCAGCGCCGTGCTACGCGACCAGGTCGCGGGAAAGTTCGAGACGCTGGGCATCCTGCAGCGGGAGCAAATCGTCGCCCCCGATGCACTGCGGCCCACCGTGGGCCGTCTTGAGCACGGCTTCAAAGATTCTGCTGAGGCGACCCGGTTCGTGCAAGCTTGCAACGTGGTCGTGGCCACTCCGCAGATCCTGAGCAGAAGCCTCCCGGAGGTACGGGACGCCTTGCTGGAGTCGTTCACTCATTTGATCGTCGACGAGGCCCATCACGCACCGGCACGGACGTGGGCAGACATCATCAGCGCCTTCTGTGACCGTCCTGTCCTGCTGTTCACCGCCACCCCGTTTCGGGAGGACCGTCGCAGTCTGCCCGGCCGCATCGTCTTCCGCTTCCCGCTGAGGGAGGCACAGCGTGACGGCTACTTCCAGCGCATCAACTACCGCGCCGTGACCGGCATGCACGATCTCGACGCAAAGCTTGCGCACCTTGCGGTCGAACAACTGCGCTCCGACCTGGCGGCCGGTCACGACCACCTCCTGATGGCGCGTGCCGAGAACATCCCCAAGGCCGAAGAAATCGCCGCTCTCTACGAGCGTCTGGCGCCCGAATTCACCCCCTCCGTGGTGCACCAGGGCATCGGCGTCACCCGCCGCAGGGCAGTTATGGCGATACTGAAGGAACGCCAATGCCGCATCATCGTCTGCGTCGACATACTCGGTGAAGGATTCGACGAGCCGGCCCTGAAGATCGCCGCCATGCACACGGCGCGTAAGAGCCTCAGCCCGATGATCCAGTTCATCGGGCGCTTCACCCGCGCCGCAAGCGGGCTGGGCGAGGCCACCATCCTGGTCGCACACGAACCTCGTACCGGTACCTCCCCACTGCGCCAGCTGCTCCGGGAAGACGCCGACTGGAACCACCTGCTGCGTGACCTCACCGACCGTGCGACCTCAGCCGCCGAGTCCGTCAACGAGTTCGACGCGTCGTTTCACGGCGGGCCCGACGACACGGACGTCACCACCCTTGAGCCGAAGCTGAGCGCCGTGGCCTACCGGACTCCCTGCGTCCAGTGGACACCCGAAGCCGCTCTGAACCTGTTCACAGGAAACAGCCGCGTCCGGGGCCAGACGATCTCCATCGGGCACGACGACCAGATCGCCTGGTTCATCGTCGAGCACCGCACCGTCGTGCGCTGGCTGACGCCGTCTGCGCTCCAAGACGTACTGAACGAGCTGTTCATTCTCTACTTCGATAAGGAAAAGCGCCTTCTGTACCTGCACGGGTCGGAGAATTCCAGTACCTACAGAGAGCTTGCCGAGGCCGTCCTCGGCACAGAATGCGAGCTGATCAACGGGGCCCGCCCGTACCAGGTGCTGGCAGGCCTGGACCGGCTGATCCCGACCAACGTCGGCCTCAGGGACGCCCGTGATCACTTCACCCGGTTCTCCATGCATGCCGGAAGCGACGTGTCCCAGGGATTCGGCAGCGCCCAGGAGCACAAAACCAAGACGCACATCACCGCGTCCGGCCTGGACAACGGAGACAGTGTCTCCATCAGTGCCGCGGCCTTGGGACGGTTCTGGTCACCCGCCACGGCCTCCAGCCTCAAAGCATGGATGGACTGGTGCGACATGCAGGGCTCGAAGATCCTGGACGACAGCATCGACCTGCAGAAAGTCTTCAAGGGGTTCATCATCCCGCAGGACCTCACCGAGCGGCCAGAACTCGTACTCCTCGGCGTGCAGTGGCCTTGGACCGTGTACGCCGCCAGCCGAAACCGCCTCACCATCCTGCTCGACGGCCAGCGCTATGCACTGACCGATGTCAGCTTCGAGGTGGACGACTACAGCTGCACCGGCCCATTTCTGTTCTCGCTCGTGACGGACGTCTGGAGGGTTCCCTACCGGGCAGAGGTCAGCGTCAAAGGCCTGACTTACCACCCTCGCGGCCGGGACGCCACCGTCATCAGCGGCAACGGACGCGCCGCTCTGACCGAGACCCTGGAGGAGTGGCTGAACGCCAACAAGCCCGACCTGTTCCTCGAAGGCGATCACCTCATCGACGACGACAGCAAACTCATCACGCCCCGCTATGACCGCCGCCCCTTCGACACCGCACTGCTGACACCGCTGGACTGGTCCGGGGTTGACCTCACGGTGGAATCGCAACGGCCGCAGCGGCGCCCCCATTCCATCCAGCACCGCATCTCCGCCCATCTGCAGGCCACTGCCTCCTTCGACGTCCTGATCGACGACGACCGCTCCGGCGAGGCCGCCGACCTGGTCGGTCTCCGGATCGACGGCGAGTACCTGGACGTGACGCTGGTGCACTGCAAGTACTCCAAGGAGAGACCCGGCACACGGGTGGAAGACCTCTATGAGGTCTGCGGCCAGGCCATGGGCAGCGCAAAGTGGCGCCGCAAAGTGGAGAGCCTCCTGGAGCACCTGCGGGCCCGTGCCGTCCACTACGTCCGCCGGAATCCCGGATCCTCCCCCTATGACGTCGGCGGACACGAGGACCTGCTCGCCATCATGGAACGGGCGCGGCTGCTGTTTCCCCGCTTCCACACCGTCATTGCCCAGCCCGGCTTGCAGGCAGGCTCCGCAACCGACCGGCAGTTGTATCTCCTGGCCGGAGCGGAGAAGTACGTGCAGCAAGTCACCGCGGGGGATTTCACCGTCTACTGCAGCGATTGAGTGAAAGGCACGGTGCATGCGCCGGAAGGGCAGACGGCCCGGACGCCCGGCAGGAGATCGCCGTGGTCCGGGCCGTTTCTGGGCGTGCACGGCTCCAGCGGAGCGGCATTCGTTCGCGCCCGCAGGCAAATTATCGAGGGCGCTCAGCCGTCCGGGAGGGGTACGAAGCTGGGGCTGGACACGCTGCCGTGCTGGGCGCTCCCTTCAGAGCCGGAAAATCTACAGGCCTGAACATCTCTGCTGGTGAGAGCGTTGCATCTCATCGATGTTCACCCATACGGCGGCCACTCTAAAGAGTGAGGCTTTTGCTGTTTTCGCCTCCGATTGTCAGAGCGGGATGCTGCGCTCTTGCCATGACAAGTAGACGTAATTCTTCTCCCCGGCGGCCCTCCCCCTCGTTACACGACGGTTTTCCCGACGTGGACGCGCTTCTCGACAGCGAGGAGCGCCGACTGCTGGCCGCTGCCCCAGAACGCGCAGCCGACAGCGGGTGGCGGTCTCTCGTGACGGATCCGGGCTTCGTGCGGCGCAGCACCGTTCTGGCCCGTTCGAGTCCGCTCCACCGTCTTGACCTGAGGCAGGTATGGCAGCAGTTCCCTGCCGGGGTGTACGACCCGCGGACATTGGCGCTCGCGGCGCTGGAAGCGGTGATGCATCACCAGGGACTGGACCGGGAGGCGACAACCGAAATGGTCGTGGACTTCCTGGTGGAGCTGGCGCGCGAGGCCGCCCCGTGCCGTGATCACAGCGAGCACATGGCAGTTGCCCGGTTCGTGCTGCGGGAGCTGCTCAATGACCAGGAGGGCGGGGTGGAATTCGCCGTCCCCTACAGCGACTACCGGGACGGGCACCGCCAGCAGGAGCTGGGGGTGCGGCTGCTGACGGAGGAGATCGGGCTGAACGGGCAGGCGGTGCTGCGGGCGAGCGTCCCGGCGATCAACCTGCTGCTGGCGGGGATGGATTTCGATGTGGAGGACCAGCAGGCCGCGCAGGATGAGATTCTGCGCCGTCAGGTGCGGTCGGGCCGGTGGGGCAGGGCGGAGGAAAGCGCCGGGGAGAGCCTGCGACTGTCGCTGGCGTATGCCGAGCAGATCCGCTCCGTTCTGCGGGAGACCGAACGCGATGTGCGGGCCGTGGACTGGAGGAGGCAGGTGCCCGACCTGCTCAACGCCTCCCGCGGCCATCTCATCGACCGGCGGCGGTCCGAGACGGGGCTGATCGGGCTGATGCGGCAGGCACGCAACGGGATCGAGGACAGCGATGTGCTGCTGACCTGCGCGCGCATCCTCGATCTGCTGCAGCGGGCACGTCACCGTCACACGCAGTTGCTCACGGAGGTGCTCGGAGCGCGTGCGGCATTCCTTCGGGCTCAGGCCCGGCAGCGTTTTCGGCCCATGCCGGACCTGGCCATGGTCTCGGTGCAGCGCGACGTGCTCCTGCCGCTGCTGGAGTTGGGGGCCGAGGAAGCAGGCCGGGTGACCGAGTTGTTCACCGACGCGCTGTGCGGACCGGTGGTGACGCGTCTGCCGCGGCTGCGTGACTGGTGGCAATTGCTGCTGTCCCCGGTAAGAGAGAGCGGCGGCACCTTCGACGACGAGGAGACGATCGACCTCACTGATGCCGATCTCTTCGAAAGCGCCTTGGCCCACGGCGACCGCGACTACGAACAGGCCCGCAGTGTGCTCGCGGGAGCTCTGGCCGGTCCGGTGCGACTGTCGCAACTACTGGCCGATGCACGGCGGTTGGGGCCGTCGGTGGCCGAGGTTGTCGCGCTGTCTGTCCTGGAGGCCTTCGCCCCGGACCCCGAAGACGACGAGGGCACGGTGCACGGCCCGTCCGACCTGCTGGGAGAGCGGCTGGTGGTGGTGGACGACGGCCAGGTCTTCGATGACGGCGCCCACGGCGGCAACGACCTGCTCGTCGTGCCTGTCCCGGGGATGGCGGCCGAGCTCACGGGACGCACTCAAGAAGGTAGGGCGGCATGAGCAGCACAGCCTCAGGGCTTCAGGACGCGGCCGAGCTGGTGCGCTACGGGTGCCGGCCGCGGCAGCGTCCGCTCGCGGACGCACGGTACCGGGACCTGCTGCACCGGTACCGGATGGAGGGCGCCTTCCGTGAGCGGGTCGACGCGATCGCCCAGGGCCTCGGTGTGGAAGTGATCGCCGCGCATCCCCAGGAGGGGCTGGTGCTGCATGCCGCGGACGGCGGCCTGTTCACCTACCGGATCAAGGACGATGTGCGGCGGACCGCGCAGCAGCGCCTGGTGGCAGGTCTGGTGCATGTCGCCATCGCAGCGCGGGTGTATCCGACTGAGCACGATCTGGACGACGAGTCGGTCAAGCGGATCGGCGTCGCCGAGGTGGACGACTTCCTGCGTCATCTGGTCGAACAGCTGCGTGAGGCATCGCAGGGCGAGGACGGGCTGCCGGTCCCGGACGCTGCCGTTGATGCCGTGTGGCGGCTGTACGCCAGGCGCCCGAGCGGCAAGCCGACCGCGGGTGGCCGGGGGGTGACGCAGGTCAGCACGAAGAACGTCATCCGGGAGGTCCTGGAGTGGCTCGTGCACCAGGGCATGGCCCTGCCGGCACCGGAGTTCGGGCCCGGCCACTACCGGTTGCTGCACCGGTTCCGGCTGCAGGTCCGTGAGGCGGCGGCCCTGCCTGCCTTCGAAACACTGCGCGACATCCGGCGTGCCCAGACCGCCGACACCGACACCGAGGAGATGTGACATGTACCGTCTGCGCCGCCTGCGACTGGAGAACATCGGCCATGCCGCTGCCGGCTTCAAGTCGCTGACCCTGGACCTGACCGGCGGCGTGAGCCGTATCGACGGCACTGCGATGTCGGCTGTGGACGTGATCCTTTGGCTGCGCAACGGCGGAGGCAAGTCGAGTCTGCTGTCTCTGTTCTTCAGCCTCTTCCTGCCGGCCAAGATCGACTTCATCGGTCACAAGAAAGACAAATCCCTGGCCGACTACGTCCCCGGTGCCAAGACCTCCCACGTCATTGCCGAGTGGGAGAACACCTCACTGCCGCGGGGAGGCCCGGCACTGATCACCGGCGGGGTGTACCAGTGGAAGGACGGGCACCGTCCCGCCGACCCGGCAGTCAACTGGGAACAGCTGGTGCGCCGCTGGTACTGCTTGCGTCCACTGCCGGGTGTGCTTGATCTGGAGTCTCTGCCCATCCGCACCGAAGGAGGCCAACTGACCCAGGACGCCTACCTCACGGCCCTGGCCACAGCGCACAAGGCACAGCACGGCCTACATCTGCACGTTGCCAAGGATCAGACCGACTGGGAGAGACTACTGACCGATCTCAGGCTCGACCCAGGCGTGCTGCGCATCCAGCGGAACATGAACCGTGAGGAAGGCGGCATCACTGACCTGTTCCAGTTCTCCACCTGCGAGGACTTCATCAACTTCCTCATCGATCTCGTCTGCGACCCACGCGAACCCGGCCTGGTGCGCGCGTCGTTGGAGGAACAAGCCGACAAGCTGGCCGAACGCCCCAGCCGGGAAACGGAAGCGCAATTCCTCGCCACGGCGGCGCTGGCGCTGAAGCCGGTGCAGGAGGCCAGTGACACAGCTGCCGCCCTGGAGGACGAACTCGGCCGACAGGTGGCCGTCGCCCGGCATGCCGCGGAACGTCTTTCCCAGCGGGCCATCGTGCTGGACCGCGCGGCCGCAGAAGTCTCGCAGCAGGCCCAGGACGCGGACATGCAGACCCAGGAGGCCGAGAAGCGCACCGCACAGCGGGAGCGGCAGCTGACCGTGCTCACGCACCAGGCGGCGCACTGGGCGGTCGTCGAGGCGGACGAGGAGCTTCTGCTCTGCGAGCAGAAGGAAGCCGACGCGACCGCGACCTGCCAGGCCTGGGGTCTGGTGACTCCCTTCCTCGAACTTGAGGCACAACGGCAGGCGGTCCAGGAGCTACGGGACCGACTGGAGCGGCAGGACACGCGGCAGGCGCCGCTGCGACGGACGATGGAGACCGCTGGCGCGGCCCTGCGGGACAAACTGTCCGACACGGTCGAAGAGGTGGCGCGCGCCGCCGCCGAAGCCAAGGAGGACTGCCAGGCGGCCACTGAACAAGCGGCTGCGGCGGAAGCCGACCGTACCCGCGCCATGGAGGCGATCGGACAGGCCAAGGGCCGCCTGCACCAGACAGCACAGATGCTGTCCGCAGCCGAGAACCGTCTCGCGACGGCCCGGGAGGGTGGACTCATCGGCCTGTTGGAGGAGCCGGGCGATGCCCTGCGCCGCTGGGAGGCCGAGCGTGCCACGACCGAGGAGCGGCTGGCCCGGTGCCGCCTCCGGCAGGCCGAAGCGGCCACTCAGTTGTCGGTCTTTGCGAAGCAGCAACTGGCCAACGCCACACGGCTTGCCGCGGCCCGGGAACAGCACAGCGCGGAGTGGGAGCGGCTGGGTTTGCTGCAGGCCGAGCGCCGCGAACTCGCGGGTGAACAGCGTCTGCTGGAGCTGGCGTGCGCCGCGGACGACACCGAGCTGGACCTGGACCGGGTAGCACAGGACCTACTGGACCTGCTGGCCGCCGAGGGACGGCAGGCCGATGCGCAGCTGCAGAAGGAACTGCAGGACGCGGCGGAGGACCAGCGGGCGGCAAATGCCCTGGACCGCCAGGGTTTTCTGCCGCCTCCGGTGGAGGTGGAGCGCGCGGTGAAGCACCTGCAGGAGCAAGATGTGCCGGCCGTGCCGGGGCTGCAGTTCCTGCGTGAGGCCTTCCCCACGCACCGGCACGAGGAGATCATCGCTGCCGTACCGCATCTGATCGGCGGCGTGGTCGTATGCGGCCCGGTCCCCGACGGGGATCTGGCAGCGCGGGTCCGACGGGCGGGGGTGAGTACGGCCGTCATCACGGTCAGCCTCGACGAACAGGCACGGCAGGCGGTCGGTTCGGGTGGTAGCTGCGATGCGCTGGTCCTGCCCGTTCACCCGGCGGTGCTGGAACCGGCCGCCGCTGAGCGAGAACAGGAGCGGGTGCGGCACCGGCTGGCAGGTCTGGACCGGCGCAAGGCGGGCCTGGTGCGGCAGCGGGAAACGGATGCGGCGCTGGCACAGCGGCTGCAAACTCATATGGACGTCTTCGGTGGACGGGCCCGCACCGCCCTCGAGGACCGCGTCGCCCGCCTGGAGGAACAGGTCAACGCCCTGCACGACCGGGAGCAGCTGCTGGCGGAGCAGGTCTCTGCCACAAACGGTGCGGCCGACACCGCGCAGGCGCAGAGCGAGAATCTGGCGACCGAGCTGGCCGAGCTGGCCTCGCGGCTGCCCACCGTACGGCAGCTGGCCGAAGAGCACACGGAACAGATGCCCGCCTGCCGGAGGGACGCGCAGCAGGCGCAGGAGCATCTCGCACAACAGCAGGCCGCGGTACTCCGGCACACACAGGAGTACCAGGCGGCAACAGCCAGGGAACAAGAGGGACGTGATCGGCATCGCCGCTACCGGGACCGTCTGCGGCGCTGCCGGGAGCAGGCCCAGCAACTCGCAGCCACCGTCCCTGAGACGTGCGGGCACAGCCTGAGCGCGGCGGCCCTCTCGGCCACCCCCTTGGAGACCCTGCGTGAGCGCTTCGATCAGGCCCGCCGTGACTGGCAGGACGAGATCGGAGACGACGAACTGCGCGTGCGTGCCCAGTCGTGCACCGCACGCATCACGGTTCTGGTCGCTTCCCTGGCCGACGCCAGCCCTGAGGTACGCGACGAGGCCGCAGAACTCGCCCATTCTTCGCGCGCCGGCGATGCCGATGAGCGCGCCAGGGCCCAGGTGGGGGCCGAAGCCTTCCAGCGCAGCGCAGTTGAACTGGTCGGCGTCGCCAAGCACAAGAAGAGCCAGGCCTGCAGCGCGCGGGAAGAGGCGCGATCGGCCGTGGAACGGCTCGATCCCCCCTGGGACGGGCCCGATGAGTCCGGCGGTCCGTTTGCCTGTTCCGCCGAGACCCGTGCCGCGCTGAAAGCAGCACAGGAGAGTGCTCTGCATGCGCGCGAGGAGGTGCACGCCCGCCGACTGAAGGCATCCGAGCTGCAGACGGCGACAGAGAGGGTCCGCAACGCGGCCCATGCGGTCGGCCGCTGCGCCCGCGCCGTGACCGCGGCGGGACAGCGCTGCGGCATCGCCACGCCCGACGGGCCGCTGAACGCCGCCGAGGCGGCTCGGCTTGACGCTGCGCTGCTCGAGCTGCTGTCGGTCGGCAGCAGCGAGCTGGCCACCCTGTCACCCGAACAGGCCGACATCATGGAGCAGTCCGTGGTCAACGCCGTCGAGAGGGCCGCTGAAGTCCGGGAGGCGGCGCGTCGGAAACTGGAGAAGTCTCTGCGCAGGGTGCAACTCCTTGCCCAGGACGATGCCTACGCGAATGTCGTCGACGGCCAGCTACGGGAACGGCTCCTGACCGATCTCGGTCACCCAGTGCGTCTGGCCGAGCTGATCGACGACCTCGATCTGCGGGAGAAAGTCGTCGCCGACGAGCTGGCCGGACTCGCCGACGATCATCTGATGGTGGTGCAGGCTTGTGGGGAGCTGGTCAAAACGGTCCTGGACGACCTGCAGGAAGTGGCCCAGCACTCCAGGCTGCCACAGGGTCTGGGCAGTTGGTCGGGCAAGCCGTTCCTGAGCCTGGAGATCCGCCATATGCCCGACGACGAAGTCCTCTCCCGGCGCGTGTCAGTCGAAGTCGACCGGATGATCGCCACCGTGACGTCACGCCCCTCCACGGGCAAGGCCAGTGCCTTGCCCGCCGCGATGGACTTGGTGAAGAAACTGGTGCTGGCCGCTCTGGGCGGCACAGGCAATGTCGTCGCAAAAATCATCAAGCCGACTCAGTCCCTCGACGTCGTCCAGCATGATTCGGTCACCCAGATCAAGAAGTTCAGCGGCGGGGAACTGCTCACCGTCTCGGTTCTGCTGTACTGCACACTGGCCCGGCTGCGGGCCGCCAAACAGGGCCGCAGGACGTCCGGAGGCGTGGGCACTCTGGTGCTGGACAACCCGTTCGGCAAGGCGAACTATGCGCCCTTCATCAGCCTGCAGCGCCGAGTCGCGGGCGCGCACGGCATCCAGCTCGTCTACACCACCGGCTCCAACGACCTGCCGGCCCTGGAGAGGTTCCCCCTCATCATCCGTCTGCGAAACGGCACCGATGCGCGCACCCGCGCCCAGTACGTGCAGATCGAAGGCCGCTACGGCGACGCCGTCAGCCGCGGCCTGCAGCACGCGTACGGCAGCGGCATCACCTCCGCACATCTGCGGCGCCCGGACGCCGAGAAGACAGCAACAGGAGATCCCGGTGCGCCGAGCATTCCCGAGCAGAGCAGCGAGCCGGACCTTCCGGGCAGCGAGGAGCAGTCGTGACACCCGCGCAACGCATGGCGGCCCTCCTGCAGACACAGACCCGCCTGCGGATCAGATTCGCCATCCTGGCCAGGGCCGCCGATGACGGCGACTCCAGTCTGCCCACCTCCCCCCGGCGCCGCCGTATTCTGGCCGACGCAGCCCAGGAGCTCAAGGACAACGGCACGGTCCGGCTTCCGGCCGGCGATCAAGGGTGGGACCACAGCGCCCACCCGCCGCTCCCCCACTGGGTGGAACGGCTCACCCCCCGCCGCACACCGGCCGCACGACCGGCTCCCCGCGCATGGACTCAGCCTCTGGCCTTCGCCGCCCGCCTGCCGATGAGCCACGCCGATCAGAACCTGCTCGCTCCCATCAACCTCCTCCAGCGGGACCGGCCGGATACCGAACCGGTCCCCCTCGCGGAACGCTCCTACGAGCTGTACGGGGACGAAAAACACCTTGCCCGGATCAGCACCCACCATCTGGTGACTGCCGGCCTGCTCAGCGTTCCCGGGCACCTGCGGGCCTTCCCCGCACCCGCACCGCTGGCCATGTTCGAACTCGGGCCTGCCCCCTGGATGCTGATCGTCGAAAACAGTGCCGCCTTCACCAGCCTGCGCCGCGTTCTGAACGCCTGGCCCGCACCGCAGGAAGTGGGCTGGCTGGCATACGGCGGAGGCGACCAGCTGATCTCCTCCCTTGCCACCTGCCAGGAGACCCTTGCCGAACGCCATCATCCGGTCACCGATCTGATGCTGTACACCGACCTCGACATCGACGGGCTCGAATGCGCCCAGCTGGCGGCCGAACGCGTCCAGGCCGCCGGACTGCCGCCGCTCAAACCTGCCGTCGGTCTCTATCGAGCACTCCTCGGGCGAAGCCCGCGGACCGTCCCCACGGGTGACGCCGACCGAATCCGGGCCGCGGCGTCCTGGCTTCCGGCCCCCGACGCCGACTGCGCCGTCCAACTGCTGCTGTCTGGCAAAGTGCTGCGGCAGGAAGCGCTCCCCTTGCCAGAGGTACGCGCCATGTTGGATCCCGATGGTCCTCTGCTGCCGCAGTTGCTGGGCCATCCCGCTGCCGTCCGTCCAACAGGGAAAGCCGACGCGTGACGGATGGGCCGGCCTCGGCAGCCGCCCGTATCGCCGGAGGGCTCCGGGGCCTCCGAGATCAGGCAGGCGACCGGGAGGGGCAGACAGGGACACTTTTCAGCAGATCGCTCCTCGGCCGTCACCTGATTCTGGCGAGGATGCCCCGGCGTTCACGCCGGGGAGGAATCGCCTCCCGTGATCGCGATGCGGAGCATCGCCGCAACTGTTCCACGCCCGGCGCGGAGCGCCCGCACGACTGCCGGCGGAGCCGGGAAATGCGAACAACAGCCCGAGGGGTCACTGGTGGTGGCGATCTGCCGACGGCAGGCGTTCATGTGTGTGGTGGTCGTACTACGGTCCGATGTCGTGAAGCTGGTGGTGGAGGTGAAGCTGTTGCCGTCGCCGGAGCAGGCGGCGGCGCTGGAGGCGACCCTGCGCGCCTGCAACCGGGCCGCCGACCACGTCTCGCAGGTGGCGTTCGAGTCGGGTGTGAAGGATCGCAACGGACTGCAGAAGCTGGTCTACGCGGACATCAAGGCCACGTTCGGGCTGTCGGCGCAGCCCGCGGTGCGGGTGGTGAAGAAGGTCGTCGACGCCTACGGCGCGCTCCTGGCCGGTCTGCAAGCCGGGCGGCTGGGCGGTCCGGGGTCCAAGCGGTACCGCAGCGCCGTCGGCTCGCCGGTCACCTTCCGGCCGGAGGCGGCGCAGCCATTCGACGACCGGTGCCTGTCCTGGCAGACGGACGCGCGCACGGTGTCCATCTGGACGGTGGACGGACGGATGCGCGGCATCCGCTACACCGGCTCACCAGACCAGCTCAAGACCCTGGCTGAGCACCGCAAGGGCGAATCCGACCTGCTCCGGCGGGGCGGGAAGTGGTTTTTGATCGCGACCTGCGACCTTCCCGATCCGGAAGTGTACGAGCCGGTCGACTGGATCGGCGTGGACCGCGGCATCACCAACCTCGCCACCACCAGTGACGGCACCAACTACCAGGGCCGCCGCCTGAACCGCTACCGGCGTTGGCAGGCCCGAAAACGCGCCGAACTCCAAGCCAAACGCACCCGCTCGGCCACCCGCCGCCTGGCCCACCGCTCGCGGAAGGAACAACGCCATGCCACCCACGTGAACCACCGAATCTCGAAGGAGATCGTGTCCGTCGCGCAACGCACCGGTCGCGGGATCGCCGTCGAGCAGCTCGACGGGATCCGCGAGCGGGTACGGCTACGCCGCGACCAGCGGGCCACGCTCTCCTCCTGGCCGTTCCACCAGCTCGGACAGCACCTCGCCTACAAGGCCCGCCGGGCCGGGGTGCCGTTCCTGGCAGTGGACGCGGCCCACACCTCGCAGCGCTGCCCGCGCTGCGGGCACACCGAGCGGGCCAACCGGCCCACCCGCGACCATTTTTCCTGTCGTCGGTGCGGCCTCGCTGGGCCCGCCGACGTCGTCGCCGGGGTCAACGTGCGCAACCGCCCGCGCTCGGCGTGGGTGTTCGTCACCACACCCGTCCCTGTACCGGCCTGAACAGGCCGGACCGTGGGGAGATCCGACCCGTGACCGTCCTGTCGTAGGGGACAGTCGGGAGCGCGACAAGGTGTGAACGACCGAGTGCACAAGCTCGGCCGTTCACGGCCGAGAAGGTGACCGTGGTATCCCATAATGCCGTCGTCGCTGCCAGTGATCAGGGCAGTGACGGCAGTGGCTTCCCTGTTTTGAGGGCCCTGGTCCGGCGCGCGTCGACGGCGACCAGCGAGGGATAGCCGTCGACCAGCCGGTTGAGTTGCTGCTGGCATTCCTCCATCGCCAAGGGCCAGCCGCGGGCGTTGCGTTGAGCGTGCAGGGCCTGTGGTACGCGGAAGCACCACGCGTAGCAGGGGTCATTCTCGCTGCCGAAGGTGCCGTCGTCCCGGCAGCCTTCGTAGATACATCCCAGGCGGTGGGCGAAGTCGACCATCGCTTCCCGGCTGTCCTTGGCCAGCAGGAACGGCAGGCCGGCCGCGAAGTAGGGCTCGCTGATGCGTTGTTCGGGATCCAGCACCTCGGCCTGCCAGACCACCCACTCGTATGCGGCCCATGGATCCGCCCCGGCAACGCTGCCTCGTGGCGACGTCACGTCCCACCTCGCTCCGCACTCTCGCTGTGCACTGCAACAGGAGGTATAACGACAGGCCGCGCTACGTGGTGTGCATGGGCTGAGGGTTTCCTCTCCCCTATGGATGGCCGGTCATCGTCGGCAGGCAGGTTCTGCGTATCCTGCCCTCCCGCCGTCGTATGGTCTTCGGCGCGATCAGCCGTGGTCCTGATCAGATGGACACGTGTGTATCTCCTACGGTCTCGCCAGTGGCGGGTCGGAGTGTTCGTGATCTGGTTCGAGCACCGTCGCTGGCGGGAGGGAGAACGTCAGTGCTTCAAGACCCCGCTGGCGCGGGGCCTTGAAGCCTGGGCTCCTTGAGTCCGGCTGGTACTGGCTGAGGAGCGCCCCGTCCGCTGCGGCCATGGGGGTGCGCGGTCTGGGGTTGAGCGCCGGAGGGAGGTCAGCCGAGCCAGTCGTTCGGGATCAGTGCCTTGCGCTGCCCGTCGTCCGGTCGCCAGTTTTCGACGATGGCGTCCTGGAACCAGGGTTCCTCCGTGAGGTTGGCGTGGTCGCACACGATGATCTGCAGTGCGCCTTTGTTGAGGTCGGCCACGTCCCTGAGGAGTTCGAAGTACGCCGTGACGGTGTCCCAGTCGGCGTCCTGGACGGTGGTGGCGTCTTTGATCTTCGCGGGGAAGAAGGCTTGAGTCGGCTGGTCAAGCATGAGGAACCCGGGGACGGGCCGGTGGTGGAGCCGGAAGTAGGTGTGCAGGGCGAGGTGGGCAACCATGTGGTAGCCGATCCAGTTCTTGGCGCTGCCGATGCGGTTGAGCGGGAGACGTCCCTGGGGGCGTCGTACGACGACGTTGAGCTGGCTCAGGCTGATGGCGACTTCGTCCGCCAATGCGGCCTGTCCAAGGTTCAGACGCCGGGCCCAGGCGGTCATATTGACGGCGATGTCGGCGAGCCGCCGTTCCGTCTCGGCGACGACGTCATCCTCGTCGATCAGAACCTGGAGGGTGGACACGTTCTCCTGGGCCAGGATCAGGTCGTTGCGCAGCTCGCCGAGGTCACCGGCGGGTGATCCTGTGCCGGCGGTGAGTGCCTGGTCGATGCGTCCCTGGACCCGGGCGATACGCACGTGCTGGTCCTGGAGGCTGCGCATGCGTTCGTCGCTGGCGGCGAGTTCTCTCAGCTGCGCCCCGTTGACCCGGAAGCGTTCGACAACGGTTGCCCGCTCGGTCTGCAGGGACCTGCGGTGCTCGTCGCGGATCGGCTGGATGGTCTGGGCATGGTCGAGTTCTTCCGAGAGCTGCTCGGTGAGCGTGGTGATCTCGGCGGCCGATGCGTCCGGCTCCTCCAGCGGGCGCGTGCACATCGGGCAGACGGCGGCGTCGTGGTCACGTTCGGGGCCCAGGAGACCGATCGATGTGAGGCGGCCGAGCTGCAGGTGGAGTTCACCGGTGAAGGCCTCACCCTGCTTTTGCCAGCGGTCCACCAAGGCGAGTGCCTCGTCGAGCTGCTGCAACTTCTCACGCAGTTCCCGGCGCTCATCGCTCAGGCCCTGGCGCCGGTCCCGAAGGTCCACCGGGCCCACGGTCGACACCGTGATGGTGAGCGCCTGCTCCAGCAGGGCGCGGATCTCTGCGGGGCCGGGGGCTGTCGGGATCTCCTCCAGGAGCCCTTCGCTCTGGGCGAGACGGAGCAGGGCAACACCGCTCGCGTCCACTGCCTCGCGGTGGCGCTGGGCGTCGTCGAACTTGCGCTGGGCAGCGCGCTGGGCACGTTGGGCCTCGTTCAAGTGGTAGCGGCGCAGGGCCTGTTCGGGGCCGGCGGCTCCGAGGAAGTAGGGCAGCGTGTCCTTGAGGGTCTGGGCGATGCCGTTCTCTGTCTGACGGTGGAAGAGGGCTTTCTTGTCGGCGATCTCGTTCTGGTTCTGGAAGCACAGCAGTGCCGCTTGGGCGATGGAGACGTCGAAAGCCGCGCGCGCGGCGCCGGGCGGAGGCTGGAAACGGAAGTCCTCGATGCCCAGGCGGGCGCTGATCTGGCTGCGCAGTGCGGCAACGTTCGAGTTCGGTGTCAGTTCGTCGGCGCGGGGCAGGTCGAGGGTGTCACCGCCGGTGCGGATCATGGCCTGGGTGGTCGAGGCACCCGCGGGCCGGGGCCGGGCCAGGAGCATGCGGATGTCGCGGAAGGCAACCAGGAGCGCGTACCAGCCCACGGTCCGGTCAATGGGTTCGTCGGGCAGGTTGGGGGTACTGCGGCCCAGGCAGTAGTCGACGATGTCGAGGATCTCGGACTTCCCGGTCTCGGACTCGCCAGTGAGGATGTTGAGCGCCCCGGGGCGAAACCGCACCACCCTCGGGGTGGGCCTGCCGTCTCGGTGGTAGAGGGCCAGGGCGAGTAGCTGCATGGTGGTTCGCAAGCTCCTTTGTGGAGAGGGGGGTCAGGGACGGACGCCCAGAAGGCTGTAGGCCAGGGCGGGGTCGACGACGGCGAGCCAGCGGCCGACGAGGCCCGCGCGGCGGGCGCAGTCCGCAACTTCCTCGCTCGCGGCTGCCGAGGCGGCCTTCGGCGCGCGGGGGCAGCGCAGTCCTGTCGCGGTGACCTCGATGGCGTGGTGGCGGGCAGCGGTGCGCAGGCTGGCGCGGGTGTAGTCGGTCAGCGCGGCGCACCGCTGTGCGAACGCGGCCTGGTGCTGGGGATGTTCGGTGAGCCAGGCGGACATGGAGTGGACGGCCTGGGTGGGCAGATCCTTGCGGGTGTCAGTGGGCAGCACGAACGGCAGAACCAGAAAGACACTGGGCCAGGGCAGAGGGCGGCCGGCCTTCTTCGTGGCGGCGTGGACGCCGGTGGCCAGGAGGTAGGCGCCGAAGGCCGTGTTGAGCAGGGCCTGTGCTTCGGGGACACGGTGGTTGGTCATGGTCACTGGCCTGGCTGCTCGTTGTGGTTCTGGCACAGGTCGGGATAGTCGGGGTGCCAGCCGACGGACTCGTCGTCATCGGCGCTCTGTGCTCGGTCGGCGAGGCTGTGCATGGTGCCGCGGCCGATCCACCCCTCCGTGGTACTGCCGGGGCGGGCGGGCATGCCGGCGGCCTTGTCCATGGTGTCGTCCAGGACGCGTTTACCGACAGTCTTGCGCTCCGCGGACGGGGTGTCGTCCTCGATCGCGTCGGTGTGGCGGGTGAAGACGTGGTCCCACTCGTCCCACAGGAGGCGCTCGTAGTCTTCGAGCGCCTCCTCGGTGATCGTGAAGTCGCGCAGCCATGCTGAACGCTGTGCGCGGGCGTAGTGGTAGTCCCGCAGGTGGGTGGCGACTGCTCGGTCCTTCAGGCCGATCCACCGCATCTGCGCGACAACCAGGTGGTCTTTGTAGGCGGCGACCTCGGCGGCGGTGAGGCGGCGCAGCGTCTCGGTGACGGGCAGGTTCTTTCCCGCGAACCGGTCAAAAGTCTCGTCCAGGAGACACTGCAGTTCCTTGGCGGTCACCGTGGCCCGTGTCCCGTTTTTGTCCAGCAACTCCACGGCCATGCCGTACCACCACCCCTTGATGTAGTCGAGGATGGCGCGGGCGTGCTGGCCAGGCCTGATCCCCAGTATCCGGGCCAGACTAGAGTCGAGGTCTGACATCAGCGGCGACGCGTCGTTGATCTCGATGGCGGCGACGAGCCGGTAGCGCTGCGCCGGCGTGAGGTCGGTGAACTTCTTGCGGTCCTTGGCGGTGGTGTCGGGTTCGGCGGCCCGGGCGACCTGCTCCATGCCGGCCAGGGCGTCGGCTACGGAGCGGCCGGTACCCGGGCGTAGTTGGTGGAGGAAGGTGCCTTCGGCCGCCACCTGGGTCGTGACCAGCCGCAGCAGGGGCATCGTCCCGGCGGACAGGCGTCCCAGTGCGGTCAGCGCGTCGATCCACGAGGCGACCGAGCGCCAGAAGTCCTTGCCGGTCTCGCTCAAACGCCCGGCGTTCTCACGGTGTTTGGACTGCAGCAGCACGAACGGGTCGTCTGTTTCCTCGTACAGGAACTCGATGTCATCGAGGACTTCCATACGGACTTCGACCGTGATGTCGTCCCAGCTGCGCTCGGCGAGTTCCAGCAGGGCCAGTTCGCACTGGTAGAGGTATCCGGTCATCTGGCCTGCCGCCGAATGCGACCCTGCTTGCGCCACGTTCCCCACTTGTGGTCGAGCCTGTACTGAACGAGGGTTTTCTGCCGCACCGGAGATGAGAGCCCCGACGGCGTAGGCGGCTGCGGCCGAGTCCCCAGGAAGCCACCCGCCACTCCCCTATCGGCGTAACCTAGCACCTCATAGACAACACGCGGCACTCAAATGATCACCCGGGGTCACACGGCAGCGGGAGCCGCTACCCGTGCCTACACAGCCGCCTCTGTGGTTCGTTACCGTATACGAGGCCACCCGTCTCGAACCACCCGAGGATTGCCAACCAGCTTGAAATACGGTATAGGCACCATAGCCGCGAGCCGCGAGCCGCGAGCCGCGAGCCGCGAGCCGCGAGCCGCGAGCCGCGAGCCGCGAGCCGCGAGCCGCGAGCCGCGAGCCGCGAGCC
>NZ_JARXYX010000056.1 GCF_029893585.1 Streptomyces sp. LBL | reverse complement strand
GATTCGCTGTCCCCATGGGGAGTCGTGATCGCAGGGGTGGGGAATTACATGACGCTGATCATGCAGATCGTGGGGAATTGCCTGACCGTCGACAGTTGGCACGTGGAGCGTACTCACGCCTGGCAAAACGCCTTTCACCGCCTCGCCCGCTGCTACGAGCGGCGCGTCACCGTCATCGACGCGTTCTTCGACCTCGCCGACACGATCATCACCGTACGTAGCCTGAACCGACAGGCGTGGACGACTCACCGCTGGGACGAACGCCCGAACCGCCGACCATGACCACACGCCTATCCGTGCGGCCTCTAAGCCGAGCCACAACATAAAGACATCGGCGTGGAAGACCGGCCGCCTGCCGGTCTTCCACGCCGATCAGGAACCGTTACCGTTCAACGCCAGAGTGCTGGCGAAGGGCAGGAAGTCGTGCTCGAACTGGGCCGTTACTGGCGGCGTCAGCGGGTCACGGATCGCATGAGCTGCTCCAGGTCGGCCTCGCCCTCCGGGGTCTGCGCGCCGTGCTCCAGCGCCCTGCCCATGAGCGCGAGGGCGGTCGGGTCCGCGATCAAGCTGGCCCAGGCGATCTCCTCACGCTCGTAGCCCTCGAGCGGACGAGCGGGCGCCAAGATCTCCTTCGCGCGCAGGGCGACGTTGTCTGCGAGGCCGGCGATGTTGCGCGCGACGCGAGCAACGAACTCGTCGAGTTCCGCTGCGGGCACCGCACGGTTGACCCACCCGTATGCGGCAGCCGTGGTCGCGTCGTAGAGATCTCCGGTCAGCACGATCTCCAAAGCTCGATTACGGCCGACACGCTCAAGGAGATACTGCGTCCCGCCCCCGGCGGGCACGATACCCATGAGGCTCTCAATCTGCCCGAGCCCGGCAGTCTCGGTCGCAGCGAACACCATGTCGGCGGCCGCGACGAACTCCGCCCCGCCGCCTCGCGCCTTGCCGGCGAGCTTGGCGATGATCGGCTGCGGCTGATTGCGGAGCAGTTCCCCGACAGCCTGGAACACGTTCACCCCCCGCGGGGTGGCGGCAACGAGCTCGTTGAAAAGATCTTCGTCGTCGAGGATGTGCATGTCGACGTGGGCAAGGAAGAACTCCGGGTTCGCCGAGGAGAACACGATCACCTTCACCGACGAGTCGTCGCGAAGCTCTCCCAGAACGCTGGTGAGGTCCTTCATCAGCGTTGCGCTGATGACGTTCACCGGAGGATTGTCGAGCACGATCTCGGCGACACCGTCCGCGACGGTAACGTGCAGGGTCGAGTAGGACTGTGGCATGAGGGCCTTTCGTGAGTATGCGTTAAGCATGTAGGTTTGCGATGCATACCCATACTGCGTTAGCGCGCAGACGTCGTCTAGAACGCACTTTGGAGGACCTAGAGCGCATGACTGATACCACCCCCTACACGGCGCACGGTGATCAGAGCGTGCTGTTCGCCGTGGATTGCCCCAGCCGACCGATCCTCGATCAGATCGCCGACAAATGGTCCATGATGGCCCTCGCAGTGCTCCAGCAGCCGACCCGGTTCAACGAGATCAAGCGCCGACTCGCCGGGGTGACCCAGCGCGTCCTCACCCAGACGCTCCGACGTCTGGAGCGCAACGGCATGATCACCCGCCGCGTCATCCCCACATCCCCGATCGGCGTCGAATACGCCCTCACCCCCCTCGGTGAATCACTGCTCGAACCATTCGGAAGGCTCTACGACTGGACCGTCGAACACGCCTCGACCATCCGAGCGGCACAAGCCGACTACGACGCAGAACCCGGACCATCTCACGACCACGGGACGGCCCAAGCTGAACGTGCCCTCTGACAGTCCGATCCGTGCACATCACCTGCCGCCTCTGGCAGCAGCGTCCTGCAACGTGGCGCGGTCCATGCACGGCACCCGCGCGGCCAGCAGGCTGCCGTCCCTGACTGTGTCCGCTGGCCGTCGCTAATCTGCGGGTCATGGTCATGGTCAAGGTGCGTGTCTTCTGCTGTGACTGGCCGCGCTGTGGCGGGATCCTGAGGACCCCGTTCGTCGATGACGCCGCAGCCAAGCAGTTCGCCTGGGAGCAGGGGGGCTGTGGACGCCAGAGATGCTGAGCAGCACTTCCGCGGGTTATAGGAGGGTGGGCGGCGTGCTGGGCACTCCCAGCGGATGGCCGATGAACACGTTCCGGCGTTGTACCACCTCACCTACGCCCGGCGCGGGTACTTCGTCGGCTGCATGTGCGGTGGGTAAATGACGAAGTTCTTGCGGCCGTCGGTGAGGACGGCGGTCGAAGCCCGAGCTGGATGGTCCCAACACCTCGACTCTGCGGTCACGCCGCCTGGAGAGCTGGTTCTGTCCGCGGGAGTGCCGAGTCCGGACAGGCGGGCTGGCGAGTGAGCCGACGGCTCATCAGCGTGATGGCGGCGATCGGGCTCAGCCCGTCAGGCACGGAGTGCCTAGATCACCAGATGTGACACAGCTTCTGAACCGGCCCGACGGCGACGCCGTCAGCCAGCCCCGCTCGGCCAGCCGCCTCGCCTTGGACCGTACCCCCTCGATCTTCGCGGGCACCAGCTCCAACTGAAGCCCGGCGGTGAGCCGCTTCGCTGAGATCCCCTCGTTGCCACCCGCACCGGATTCCACCAGCTCGACGATCCGCCGGTAGTCCAACGCGAGCGCGTCCACCGTCGCCGTCTCGTGCCAGCGCGGCACGACGGACCCCGCAACCGGGTGCGGGGCCTTCTCGCTCACGGCCGGCGCCGCCTGCACACCGGCAGTGGACGACCGCGTCTCTTCGCCTCCAGCAGCCAGGGCCTCGGCGAGCTCCGTCCGCGCGATCAACCGCCGCTCCAGCACCACCTCCGCATCAGCGAGTTCAGCCGTGATCCGCTCCATCTCCGCGCGAAGCTCCTCCGCCCGCACCCGAGCAGCCGCCTCCCGCTCCTCCAGCAACCCCATCACCGATGGCATCGGTCATCTCCGCATCACCGAGAACGAACTGATCGCCCGAACTCTCCCGCGGCGACACCGAACCCATGCCTGAACAGCGGAAACTCAATGCTCACATCCGGAAAGACAACCGCTTCCAAGACCAAGCGCATCGCGCGCCAGATGCACGGACGAGCAGGCTTCGCTCTGCTTCGCCACCGCATCCTCCTCGGATAGCAGCACTCTCAGTCACCACCGAAAGCGAGACAGGGCCACTCGTTTGACAGTCCCCGTTCCGGACGGGCCGTCGGAAATCACGAAGCCGCTGATCCCTCCGTCCAGGGTGCGGTCGCACGGCGGCGGAACACAGGACACACCTGATGAGACCCTGTATGCGGCGATCGTCTACGTCCCGGTGAGCGCGTGTGCCTGGCACCACCCTCCGCCGTGCTTCGGGATATCGAATTCGACGGCTCACCGCCGGTTCCTGATCTGGTCGAAGCCCGGAGTCTGGAGCCGACTGCAGGGGGCCGTGCTGTACCGACTGAAGGATTACGACGTGTCAGGGGGCCGTGCTGTACCGACTGAAGGATTACGACGTGTCAGTAGTCCGGTCGCCTGACGGCGACACCCTGTGTGCGTGAAAATCGGTGCGTGGCCGTCCGGCTGACGTCGTGTCGCCTTGGTGCGTTCCGAGCCCGTGTGTCAGTAGGACGCTGGGGGTCCACCGACAGGCACCCGGATGTGTTGCCCTGAGCACGTGAATCAGACTCTTCCGCCTGACGGACCCCCGCCGGACGGTCGCGTGTCCGCGGCCGACGACCGGAGGGGGTGCCGACGGGATGGAAGTGATCCACGAACGCGTGGCGGGGATCGATATCAGCAAGGTGGACGTGAAGGTGTGCATCCGTGTGCCCAGCACCGGCAAGCGGCGCCGCAGCGAGGTGCGGACCTTCTCCGCGGTGACCGCCGGACTGCTGGCCATGCGGGACTGGCTGGTCGCCGAAGGCATCACCTTGGTCGGCATGGAAGCCACCGGTGTCTACTGGAAACCCGTTTTCTACCTGCTGGAACACGATGTGGAGTGCTGGCTGCTCAACGCCCGGCACATGAAGTCGGTGCCCGGCCGCAAGACCGACGTCAAAGACTCCGAGTGGATCGCCAGACTCGTCGAGCACGGACTGGTCCGCCCCAGCTTCGTGCCGCCGGAACCGATCCGGCAGCTGCGGGACGTCACCCGTTACCGCACCGAGGTCATCCGCGAGCGCACCCGTGAGACCTAGCGGCTGGAGAAGCTGCTGGAGGACACCGGCATCAAGCTGTCCTCCACCGTGTCCAACCTCCTGGGCGTCTCCGGCCGGGCCATGCTCGAATCCCTGATCGCCGGCGAGCGTGACCCGCACGTCCTGGCCGATCTGGCCAAAGGCAGCATGCGCCGCAAGACCGACGCCCTCGTCGAGGCGCTGACCGGGAACTTCACCGCTCACCACGCGTTCCTGGCACGGGCGATGCTGGACCGGATCGCGTCCTGCACCGCCACCGAAACCAAGCTGAGCGAGCATTTGGAGGTGATGCTGCGACCCTTTCGCCGCCGCATCGACCTCCTCGTGACGATCCCCGGCGTCGAGGCCCGCGCCGCCCAGGTGATCCTCGCCGAGATCGGCGCCGACATCGCCCGCTTCCCCAGCGCGGCCGACCTGGCCTCGTGGGCGGGTGTCTGCCCGGGCAACCATCAGTCCGGCGACAGAAGCGGCAGCGGCAAGACCCGCCACGGAGACCCCTGGCTCAAAGCGGCGCTCGGCCAGGCCGCCGTCTCCGCCTCCCGCACCAAGGACACCTGTCTCGCCGCCCGCTACCGACGGCTCGTTGCCCGCCGCGGCAAGAAACGCGCCCTGGTCGCCCTCCAGCACTCGATCCTCGTCGGGGTCTGGCACATGCTCACCCACGACACCCAGTACGCAGATCTCGGCGGCCAGTACTTCATCGAACGCACCGGCCGCGCCAGGCAGACCCGACGGATGGTGAGCCAGCTCAACCAACTCGGCTACCAAGTGACCCTTCAAACAGAAGGAGCTGCCTGACCTGCGGGTTACGACAGCCCGGTGGCTATTTTCGAATCAGCCGACGGCAGCCATCGCACGGTGGAGGAGTGGCGTCAGTTGGTGTGTGCCATGGCCGGCGATCCAGACTTCGACGGCGGCTTCGAGGCAGGCGTAAGCGGACGCGATCAAAGCGTGGGGCCGGGGGTCGGTTGCGTCGTCCGGATCCACGCCAAGGCGCCGGGCGACCTCGGGTGCCAGCAACTGCTGCCAACTCTTCAGCTTGTGCTGATGGTACGTCGCGAGTGCGGGAACGGTTCTGGCGATCTCGGCCAGCTGCCGCGCGCGTTCGGACGTTGCGGCGTAGTGCGCGATGAGCGGATCCAGCGCATGGCGCAGTGCGGTCCACGGAGTCTCGTCGTCGGGCCGTTGCCGCAGGGCATCGAGTAGCTCCTGGGGGGCTGCCGAGGTGGTGCTCGCGAAGACGTCTTCCTTGGACGGGAAGGAGCGGAAGAAGGTGCTGCGCGAAATGCCGGCGACGGCGCAAATGTCATCAATCGTGGTCTGCTCGTAGCCGTTTTCCAGGAACAGGTCCAGTGCCATCTCGCGCACCTGTGCCTTCAGGGCTCGTCGTGCGAGCTCACGCGCCCCGGGCCGACGCCCGTCCTGTACCGCTGACCCAGCCATACCTCAACGGTACTACACTCCGTTCACGGAACTGAGTTCCAGAAACGGGATACAGTTTCCGGATGCCGTCGTTCCGACGCCATCCGGAAAGCTGTGCACAGAACATCGTCAGTAGTACGTCACTAGAAGGACTCACCATGGCCAACAGCACGCTCGGGCAAGGGGAGACGGCAGGTCGCTCCGCCGCCCTCAACGATCGGCTGGACCCGCTTGTCTTCGACCTCACGGCCGAGGAGGCGCAACTCGTCTCGGCGGCGGCGTCGCTGATACCCGCCCTGAGCGCCAACGCGGAGAAGGCGGATGCCACGAGCAGGCTTCCCGAGGACAACATCGATGCCCTGCGCAATGCAGGTCTCCTGCGTCTCGCCACGCCCCAGTCTTACGGAGGCCACCAGGTGGGCGCGCGTGCGGCGACGGCCATCGCCGCGGAAGTGGGCCGAGGCTGCCCGTCGACCTCCTGGGTGCTGGTGGTGTACTACAGCGCGGCCATCGCCCTGTGGCTTTACCCCGACGAGGTGCGGCACCGCGTCTGGAGCCAGGACCCCGACGCGACCGTGTGCGGCTCGTCCACCGGCGCCGTACCCGTGCGTGAGGCTGACGGCGGGTACGTGCTCACCGGTCGTTGGGGCTGGGCTTCGGGCGCGCACCATGCCACGTGGGCGATCCTCGACGTCGTAGCCCAGGCGGAGGGGCCCGCCCCGGACCGCGGTGTCGCACTGGTCCCGATGAGTGAGCTGTCGGTTGAGGACACTTGGCACATGACGGGGATGCGCGGCACGGGCAGCGACACGATCCGTGCCGAGGAGGTCTTCGTACCCAAGGAACAGGTTGTGCTGATGTCCCAGGCCGCAGCCGCGGCCCGGGACAACACTCAGGCGTTGGCACCCGTACCCAGACCGCAGGGCCTGGCCGGCGCGCTGGCCGCACCGGTGCTGGGGATGGGCATGGCGGTGTACGACCACGTCGTGGCGAAACTGGCTGAGGGCAGGCCTCTGGCCTCTTCGGTGAAACTGCACGCGCGGGCGATCGACGCCCCGGGCGTTCAGGCGAACATCGCCGACGCCGCCCTGCTCATCGACAGCGCGGTCCTCCACGCGGCGCGGTCTGCCCGTGCCGTCGACCTGGCCACCCGCACGGGAACGCAGATGAGCCCCCTCGCCGTCGCCCGCATCCGTATCGACGCCGGCATCGCCGCACGACACATCCGTCACGCCGTCGACAAACTGCTCGACGTCGGCGGCGCGAGCCAGTTCGCTGAATCCAGCCCGGCCCAGAGGATCTGGCGCGATCTGGGCACGGCGACCCGCCACCCCACGTTCATCACAGAAATCGACCGTGAACAGTACGCCCGGATCCTTTTGGGGTTCAACGGGCAGTAGCAGTAGCCGGTTCGCAAGAGGACTCTCAGGCGCCCACGGCTCCCGAAAGGGGGCGCAGGCGCAAGGCGACGGCACGTGCGCCCGCTGCGCGACCCGAACGCCTCTCAGGAATAGCCCCGGGCAGCAGTCGCTAGTACTCCAGCCGGACTTCTGTATTTCTCTTGGCCAACGGCCTGGCGGTGGGGAGTGAGCGGGGGTTGGGCATGCGCGGGACGGGCCTGGACAGGTCGTCCCACCAACATGTGTCCGCGCCGCATGTAGTGACTGCGCGACGAGCGGTCCGTTCTCGTGATCCACGACGTACCAACGAATGCTTGGGACCTGGAACTCGAAGAACTCTTCCTACGGACCGGAGCCCGCTTCCCCCGGTTGGAGTCCCGGCGACGGATGCGGGACTACGTCCGCGGACTGCTCGGCCCGGTCGGCCGTAAGAACTGCTGGTGCGCCACGAGGCGCCATGTGACCGAGTGAAGGTGGAAGACCTCTGCCGCCGGTTGCGATCCGGTGGATGAGCAGCGGTTCCGCCGACGGCGGTCGTGCACAGGAATCGATAGTCCAAGGGCGACATCCGCGCCCCGACGAGCCGCTTGCATGACGAAAGGAAGAATCGCCCCGATGACCAGTGAGGACACCGTGTCCGAAGAATCTGGCCGCACGCGTGTGATCGCCGACCGCTACACCCTGGTGTCGCCCCTCGGTGAGGGCGGAATGGGCACCGTGTGGCGCGCCCACGACAAGGTGTTGCAGCGCGAGGTCGCCATCAAGGAGGTCCGGGCGCCTGCCGGGCTGGCCGCGGCCGCCATCGAGCGGATGTACACGCGGCTGGAGCGTGAGGCGTGGGCTGCAGCCCGGGTGTCGCACCGGAACGTGGTGACCGTCTACGACGTGGCCATGGGAGAGGACCGCCCGTGGATCGTCATGGAACTGGTACGAGGTCAGTCGCTGGCCGACCTGCTCAAGGCCGAGGGCCCGCTCACCCCGCGGCGCGCCGCGTCCATCGGTGGTGAGGTGCTCGCTGCGCTCCGCGCCGCCCACGAGGCCGGCGTGATGCACCGCGACGTCAAGCCGGCCAACGTGCTGATAGCCAAGGACGGCAGGGTGGTACTCACCGATTTCGGTATCGCGGTGGTCGAGGGCAGCACAGCGCTCACCATGACCGGTGAAGTCGTCGGGTCGCCCGAATTCCTGGCCCCGGAGCGTGCGTTGGGCAAGCGGCCCAGGCTCGCGTCGGACCTGTGGTCGCTGGGCGTGCTGCTGTACGCGGCGGTCGAGGGGATCTCGCCCTTCCGCCAGAACACAGCTCTCAGTACCCTGCGGGCCATCGTGGACGCGGAGTTGCCGCCACCTCGCCGGGCCGGCGCCCTCACCCCGGTCATCGAAGGACTGCTGCTCAAGGATCCGGACGAACGCCTCGGCGCCGAACCGGCAGCGCGGGAACTGGGATTGGTCAGTGAGAGCGGCACGCCCGACACGGGAACCGTGCGGCAGGCTCCCCGCTCACCGACCGTCGTGGCAGAGCCCGAGACTGAGTTCACGACACAGGTGTCTCTGACCCAGGCGGAGACTCAGCACACCACACAGGAACCCCCCGCCCAGGCGGAGACCCAGCCTGTGGCCACGCATCCCCCGGCGCAGCCGACCGCCACACAGCCCACAGCGCAGCCAACCGTCACGCAACTCTCGGCGCAGCCGACGTCCGCATATCCCTCGCCGCCGGATTCCACCGCTGTGGGAACGCCCACGTCCCCCCTCCCCCCGGCTCCCTCACGCCGCAACCGGCGCGGCACTGCCCTCGTGGCGGCGGGCGTGGCCCTGTGCGCTCTGGCGCTGGCCGGGACGGGCTATGCCCTCATGAACGACGGGGACGACGGCGGAAAGCAGCGGAACGCTGCCACCGCAGGCGCCGGTGCAGCCTCTCCGGATGCGAAGGACGCCTCACAGAACGCCGAGGAAGCCGCCGCTCCCAGCACAGGGGAGGGCGGGCGGGACACCTCCACTTCCGAGGGGGTGCAGATGAAGGTGACAGGTTCGCAGACGACGTACTCGGGACCGTGCCCGCCCCCGAGCGGGGAGGCGCCCATCTTCACGGCGTCCTTCACGGTGGACCGGCTCCCCGCGCAGTTCTCCTACCGGTGGGTGTCCAGGGACGGCTCGGTCACCGATGAGGAGTGGAGGACGCTGTCGTTCCCGAATGGCGGAAGCCTCACCAAGCAGGTCAGCATCAGTCTGACCACGTGGGCGAAGGCCGGAACGTTCGAGAGCGAAATCGGCGTGGAGCTCAATGCCCCTCTTCAGGGCAAGTCCAACATGGTGCCTCTGTCGTTGACGTGCGAGGCGGGAACGACCGGAGGCGCATCACCTGGTCAATGACGGCTCGGAACGCGTGACCGGGTCCAGGCACGCTGCCCTCCGGCCGGTTGGGTCTCGGAAGAGTCGAACCGGACCGGGTCCGCCCACGCGTGAGTGACAGCTTCGTCCTCATGCCGAGTCAGCCGCATCACGCGGCCTCTTTTTCCCTGTTGAGTGTCGTCCGCTAGGAGTAGCAGTGCCATCGGTCATCGTGGGGCAAACGGGTCCCTTCACTGGTCAGAGTGTGGTGCTGAGCGCCGCTCCTCTGACGTTCGGCCGCAAGAGCGACAACGGTGTCGTGATCGTCAGTGTCAGTGCCTCCCGTCTGCACGCCGAAATCGTGGAGGAGGACGCCGGCTTCGTCCTGTACGACCGCAGCCGCAACGGCACCTTCGTCAACGATCAGCGCGTCACACGGCATGTACTGCGTGCCGACGACCGCATCCGGATCGGTGAGGAGACCTTCCTCTTCGAGTCGCAGGACGCCATGGAGACGGTCATGGACCTCTCTCTCCTCGACATGCCCCGGGCCAGGGCATCCGCGGATCCCGGCCTGCTCCGCGTCACGATCACCGGCGGGGGTCCGGTCGGCCTCGCCTTCGCGCTGATGCTGGAGAACATGCTGCGCGGGCGGGTCGCCATCAAGATCTACGAAAGCCGGTGGATCAAGAACGGCTCCTCTGTGGTCTGGAAGGACGAGACCCACGGAAACACCCGCCGTCAACAGGTCGTGACCATCCAGAGCCGACAGTACCTCGCTCTGCCCGAGGAGATGCAGTCGGCGCTGTTCGACTCAGGTGACTTCGCGGAGATGTGGCCCGTCGGACCGGACTCCGTGGAGGGCCGGCCTCCCCGCAACATCCGGATCGCCTACATCGAGGACCGCATGCTGGAGCTGGCGAACAAGAGCACCGCGATCCGGCTCGTGCCGCAACGGTTCGACCCGTCGGAGCACCAGGGCCGGCTCTCGCAGGAACACGTCCTGGTGGTCTGCGAGGGCGGACGGTCCCGTACGCGGGAGCACTACAGCGACCGCTTCGGCGCGGCCGACGCCTCGATCTACTCCCTCGAAGGCGACCATCTGCAGGACGTGGTGCTGGGGCTACGGGTGAAGTCCCCGCTGTCCGACCCGATGAGCGTTCTGCTGACCGTGTCGCAGAACAGGTTCCTTCTCAACTCGCTTCGCGGCGAAGGCTTCTTGAACATGCGCCTCACCCGCGAGGAGGCCAAGAACGTCGTCGGCATCGACCCGGTCCGCCAGGTCTTCGAGGAGTGCATCGCGGCTCGTCCCTGTGTCATGAGCCGTGAGGAGGACAACGAGTTCCGCTGCCCCTCGCACGGAACCCTCTTCCTGCCCGCCCTGCTGCGCAGCTCGCCCCTGTGGAAGCGGATCAGGGAGGGCCTGAAGCTGTACGGCATGGCCGAGGACGCTCTCACCGCGGTCACGTCGTTCCGACTGGACATGGTGCAGCGCCCGCGGTTCACGGCGCAGCTGACCCGCCCGAGCCCGACGAGCCCCGGCATGTACGGCTTCCTGCTGGGCGACGCGGCCAACGCCATCCACTTCTGGCCCGGCCGCGGCCTCAACAGCGGTCTCGCCTCCGCCACTTCACTCGCTCGCTCCCTCAGCCGAGCGTGGCAGGGAAAGCCGCTGCGTGACGCCGACTTCATCCGGCACGAGGCGGCGATGTCCATGCTTCAGTACCGGCACAAGAGCCGGGCCTGGAACGCCATGGTCACCACCGACGAACAGGGCGCCACCCACGCCATCAAGGACATCATCGCCCGCAGTATGGAATCGGCTCCCGCCGACGGCTCCGAGTCTCAGCAGGCGCACCTCGACGCCCTGTTGGAGAGAATGAGTGCGATACGCGCGCGGCTCGCGCCGCGCCTCCCCGGCATGCCCACCGACGAGGAACTGCGCAGCCACCTCTCGGCGTTGGATCCCGCCACGCTGCGCACGCTCCAGGAAGGCGGCGCGTGGGACACCTTGATCGTCGGCGGCGAGGAAGCCGACATCGATCTCTTCTACCAGTCGGATGCCCCCGTCTACGTTCCTCGCCCCGGCGACCCGCGAAACATGCCGTCGGGTCTCGCACCGCAGGAAGCCGCATCCGTGAATCCGGCCTGAGGGCGGGTGCGCAGGGAGTCGCCGAAGAATAACTTCTTGATCTTGATGGGTTACGGGGGTGTGAGGTCGTGTCCGGCGAGGGCGGCGAGTTGTTCGGCCGTGGTCACGGTGAGAGGGCCGGGGGGCACGGTTTCCCCCAGCGCGCGGTGAACCGCTCCGGGTTCGGTAGGGACTCGATCATTTGAGAGGATCGAGTCATGGCACGTCCTTCCCCCTACCCGCTTGAGTTGCGCCGTCGTGCGGTGCGGATGGTCACCGAGCTGCGCCCGGAGTACGAAACCGAGTGGGCCGCGATGAAAGCGGTCGCCCAGAAACTGGGCATCCTTAGATTCAACCGGTCAAGGCAACACTCTCGGCCGGGGTGCGGAATCCCAGGCACTTACGGGGGCGGTTGTTGAGTTTCGCCGCGATGGCATCAAGGTCGCGCTGGCTGAACGTCGAGGGGGTGTGACCGAGATACGCGCCAAAGGGGCAACGGAATGATCTTGAAGCCCTGATCCGCTCGGATTTACGTGCGGCGACGTGCAGCGGGGTCGCGTTCGGCGACGTGCCGGGCGACCGAGTCGACGCCGGGACGGGCGTACCGCTCCAGGGATCGGACGGATGCGTGGCGGGAGCGGGCCAGCAGCATCGGGGTCGAGGTGCCGTCCTCCGCGTCGTGCGTCAGGGCACTGTGCCTCAGTCGGTGCAGCGTCCAGCCGTCCAGGTCCTCGATGTCGTCGGGTGAGGCGAGGGGGTTGGCCAGCAGCCGGGTGTTCTCCTCGAAGATCTCCTCAGCGCGGCGGTAGGAGAGCCGGGCCCGGCCGGTCTCCGGGCACACGTCGAGCGCCGGTGTTCCGGCCGGGGCCTTGCGGTCGGTGAGGAACAGCGGGCCGCGGGTCCGGCGGGCGATGAGTCGGGGCAGGAGCTGGGCGGTGCCGGACTGCCAGTGAATCCACTCGGTCGCCCCGCCCTTGGCGGTGATCCTGCCCCGCTTGTCCTGCGGGTAGAGGTCTTCCACGTTGAGGCACAGCACCTCGTCGGCCCGTGCGGCGGACTCGTAGAGCATCTTCCACTGGGTCTTCTCCCGCAGCGCGACGTCGAGGCGCCACAGGGCGGCGATCTGGTTCTCCGCGAGGGCCTTGGTACGGTCGGGCGGTGCCGGCCGCCGCTCGATGCCGATCGTGGGATCGCCTTCGATCCAGCCTTGGCGCTGCCACCAGCCGATCGCCTTACGTGCGATGGACAGTTCCCGGTTGACGGTGTCGGCGTCCATCTCATCCGCCCGCGCCGCCGCCAGCTCGGCCAGCAACTCCGGCAGCGCCGGGTCATCGATCGCGGTGACGGGGAAGACGGGCGGCTTCGCACCCCGGCGGGCGGGCCCGGTCGGCGCCGGTTCGCCAGCGAGCATCCACCCCCACGTCGTCAGCGAGATCCGGTAGATCCGCGCGGAGGACTTCGCGATGCCCGCACCGGTGAGGTAGCGCTCGACCGCCGCGGTGTACGACGCGGGCGGGGCGGACAGCGGCACCACCCGGGCGCGCGGCAAGCGGAGCGCGTCCCCGCTTCCGAGTTCGGTCACCGGTTCGATCGTCATGCCCGCCCCGCCCTTCCGGCACTGCCGCAGTAAATGCGTACACCTCGCCTGCGGCGGCCAGAGAACCCGCCCCAGGTCGCGATGATCACAGTAGGGGCTCCGCCGCAGTAAATCCGGCATTTACTGCGGCAACACCCTGACGGGGTGGGTGGGTCCTCGTCATCGGTGGTTCCTCGGTTTCAGGGGCAGCGGTGGCGCCGCCCTCGCGTTGTGGACCGTGATCCGGTGTTTCAGTTTGTGTCGGAGAGGGGGTCGATGATGGTGTCGGCGACCCGGCGTGCCACCTCGGCCGGGTAGGGCGCGTCGAGTCCGAGGACGATGTGGCTGAACCCGCCGTCGAGCGCCGCGCGGACGATGTGGCGGGTGTCCTGGGGTCGGTCGTAGGAGGCGGGCAGGACGATGGATCGGGTGATCTCTGCGGGGTTGCGGCCGATCTCGGCGCACAGCCGGTCCAGCGTGGCGCTGCGGGCGATCGCCTGCTCGATGCTGCCCCCGGGCATGTTCCAGCGGTCGGCGTGCTCGGCCACCACGCGCAGCGTCGGGGTGGCCTGGCCGCCGATCAGGATCGGCGGGTGGGGTTGTTGGACGGGTTTGGGACCGCAGAACGCGCCCGTCAGCTGGTGGTAGTCGCCTTGGAAGTCGAACGGTGCGGTTTCGGTCCATAGTCTGCGGATGATCGTGCACGCCTCGGCGAGGCTTCCGACCGCGTGAGCGGCGTCGTGGAAGGGAAGGCCGTGAGCTGCGTACTCACGCCGGGCCATTGGCACGTCGGGCCGAGAGCCCGCGCCGATGCCGAACTCGAGCCGGCCGCCGGAGATGACATCGACAGTGGCGGCGATCTTGGCCAGCATGGCCGGTGGGCGGAACCTGTTGCTGGTGACCATCACCCCGAGCCGCAACCGCTCGGTTCGGGCTGCGAGAGCGGACAGCAGTGTCCAGCCCTCGAAGGTGGGTCCGTTCGGGTCGCCGCCGAGCGGCATGAGGTGGTCGAACAGCCAGGCGTGCTCGATCTGCGCGATGCCGTCCGCCTCACGCCAGACCCGCAGGACATCGTCGTAGACGACCTGAGATGGGGCGGTCATGATCCCGAAACTGGGCCTGCGGGCCGGCGCGAGGGGGTTGGTCACTTCGAGTCGATCCTTCCCAGCGGGTCGACGGCCGCGGCCAGGGACCGGCGGGCGGTAGGCCACGCGTCGTTGTCGAGGCCCAGCGCGGTACGCAGATACGCCAGGGTGAGGTGCTGGACGACCGCGACACGCTCGGGGCTTTCGTCGGTGTTCCGCGTGTCGTTGGAACCCAGGATGCCGCCGAGTGCGTGGTCCGCGCCGAACAGGGTCAGCAGATCGGTGGCGCCCGAGCTGAGGCGATAGCCGTCGGTGAACCAGTCCGGCCCGCGCACCGTCAGCGGGGACTGGTCATGGTCGCCGGCGACCATGAGGCTCGGCGTCTTCAGCTCGGCGAAATCAGGGCTCATGAACGGGAAGTACTGGATGGCGAGCGGGCTCAGGTCGGCGCCGCCGGTACCGGGCAGGCACAGCAGTACCGCCGCCTTCACACGCGAGTCGCTCACGCTCTCACCGGGAGTGCCGTCGGCGTCGACGACCCGTGCGCCCGCGAGCATGCTGGCGGTCTGTGCGCCCCAGGAGTGTCCGGCGACCGCGATGCGGTCGTGGTCGACGCGGCCGGCCAGCCCGGGCACGCCGGCTTCGATGGTGCCGAGCTGGTCGAGGATCCTGGTCAGGTCGTCGGCGCGGATACGCCAGATGAGCGGGGTGCGCGGGTCGTCGGGGAGCAGGCCCAGCGAGTCGAGATGGGTGGGCTGGATGACGACGAACCCGCGGGCGGCCCAGAAGCCGACCAGCGGTGCGTATTCGTCCATGGTCACGGTCATGCCGTGCGAGAGGACGACGACGGGCAGGTTGTGGCCGGTCGTCGGCGCTGTGACCCGTACCTGCAGGTCCTGGCCGCGGTCCGGGGCGGCAAGTGTGATCGGCCTGACAGATATGACCGGGGTGGTGGAGTCGTTGCCGCCGTCGGCGGACGTGGTGTCGCTCATGAGGTGAATGTCTTTCTCGGAGGGGCCCAGTGGCCCGTGCTGTGCGGTGTCTGGCATGATTGAAATGCGGAGCCCCGCTCCGCATTACGATACGGAACGTTGCTCCGCTTTGCAAGGGAGGTGCTCACGATGTCCACGCCCAACACGCCGCCACCCCCTGCCGCCCGCAAGCGATCCGACGTCCGCCGAAACGAGCAGATACTGCTGGACGCCGCGGCGGCCGTGTTCGTCCGTGCGGGAGTCGACGCTCCCGTGCGGGAGATCGCCGCCGAATCGGGCCTCGGCATGGGCACCATCTACCGCCACTTCCCCACCCGGGCGGAACTGGTGGTCGCCGTCTTCAGACACCAGGTCGACGCGCTCTCCACCGCCGCGCACACGGCGCCCGCTGCCGATACGCCGTACGAGGTCCTGCGGCTCTGGGTGCACCAATTTGCCGACTTCCTGGTCACCAAGCACGGCCTCGCCGAGGCACTGCACTCGGACCAAGCCGGATTCGAGAGCCTGCACAACGAGTTCGTCGAACGCCTGCTGCCCGTGCTCGACCAGCTGCTGAAAGCGTCCGCCGCCGCCGGCTCCACACACGCGGACATCCGCGCCTACGACTTCATGCTCGCCATCGGCAACCTGTGCATCGGAGTCGAAACCTTCCCCGACTACCAGGCCCGCCGCATGATCGACCTGCTGCTCGCCGGCCTGGCACAGACCGCCCCGGCACCGACAGCCAGCGAACCGAAATAGCGCCAGCGCTCTCGCGGACCCGTGCCAGGACCCTCTAAAGCCAAGCAGGTCGCGGGCGGGGCCGTCGGCACCGGAGTGGGAGCTGTTCGACGGACCGTGCGCAGGGACGGGCCCGTAGGCACTGAAGACCGAACTGCTCGGGAGTCCCGGCGAAGTCCTTCGGCAAGTCGGGCAGTCAGGCGGCCTGACCGAGGCCGGCAGTGATGAGGTCCTGCTCGCGCAGCGGGGTGAAGTCGATGTCGAGCGTCGGGTCGTACGCCTGAGGCTGGATGCCGACTTCGTGAGTGCTGTACTCACCGAACCGGTTGATGTGCTCGGTCAGGTACGGCGAGATGTGCGCCAGGTCTTCCGGGTCGATCTCCCAGCCCTCTTCCAGCAGCTGGCGGACGATCTCGGCGATGTCCAGGGCGTTGTGGAAGATCACCGAGTTGGTGAGCAGGGCGTTGAACTTCCTTGCCTTCTCCTGCTCGATGGGGTCGTTGTCGGCGATGACGCCGCGGTTGCCGAAGCCGATCCACTGGGAGAATCGGTTGAATGATTCGACCTCGTTGGTCGCTGCGGTCACCCGCCGGCGTAGCGGCGCGTCGGTGAGGTAGCGCAGGAGCTGCACGGTGCGGATTACGCGGCTGACCTCGCGGAAGGCGGCGTAGGTGGCGTTCTTTTGTGACCCGGAGCGCAGGCGCTTGAGCAGCGTAGAGGACGAGATGGTGCCCTCGCGTACGGAGACGGCCACGCGCATCAGGTGACGGAACTGGGACTCGATCAGGTCGAAGTCGATGACGTGCTTGCCCGGCTCGCCGAACAGGGCGTCGATGTGCACGTACTCCGTCTGCTTGGAGGGCCGGTAATTGGAGGGCCGGTAAAAGGTCAGTTCCTTCCAGTTCCTGATCCTGGGCATCAAGTCGAAGCCCAGCAGGCGGGCGAGCGCAAAGACGGGGAAGCTCTGGCCCTGCGTATCCGCGTGTACCATGGTCGGCTGCACCTCGCTGGTGTTCTTCAGCAGGCCCTCGATGATGTAGACGGCTTCCCACACCCCGCACGGGATGAAGTGCGTGAACAGCGCGATGTAGGTGTCCGAGACGTGGTGGTAGGCGATCCCGCCCGGCTTGACGTACCTCACGCTCGTCTCGGAGAGCAGGTTGTCGAGATAGGTGTCCATGTGGGTGCCGTCCGCCGCGACGGCGGTCCCGTCGCCCCATGCCTGCGAGATGTCGAGGCGGGCGTGCGCGTTCACCAGGTCGGCGACCGCCTCGTTCAGCAGCACGATCGAGAAGTGCTTGTTGGCCACGTACGACAGCTCGTGCCCACTCACGCCGGGAATGTGCCGGGCGGCCTCGTACGGGCCCATGTTGGTGCCCTTGACGAACGTGACGATCACATAGCGGCCCAAGGGGTCGGTGAGCTTGGGCTCGTTGCCCGACGGGGGGCCGAAACGGCGCCACCACTCCACCCAGTACGCAGTCCGGGCCACGATCCCCATCAGGGAACGCTCCGGCATCCTCGCCTTGATCTCCTGCTCCAGCCGCTTCGCCGAGGGCCGCTGACCGTCAGCCCGGAACGCCTTCAGCGACGGGACGCCTGTCTCCGGATCGATCACCAGGCCCTCGTTCTCCGGGTACCCGGCGTCCGCCGCGGCGGCGCCGCCTCGAAGCTTGTCCTCCAGCTGCCGGCGGAAGGACTTCGCGTCGAACTCGGCGCTCTCGCCCGCCTGGGCGAGGCCGACCTCCACCAGGTAGGACCCCAGCGTTTCCTGGACGACCTCCCAGGCCAGCAGCTGCACGGACCAGTCGGCGTACTCCTCCGAGCCGACCACCGCGACGTCGCCGGTGCGCAGTTCCTCTGCGAGCGCGGTGAAGACCATCGCCTCGAAGTGCTTGCGCACGAACTGCCCGGTCCGGGTCTTGTCGACCACGGCCTTGCGCCAGTTCTGGGTGGCGAAGGAGATGTCGACCTCCTTGCCCTCCTCGTTGAAGGCGGTGATGTACTCGCCGCGGGCCGCCTGGTGCCGCTGGGCGTGCGCGAGGGCGTCCAGCACCCGGCTGTCCTCGCTGGTCGCGGTGAACTTCAGCTTGTCGTTGTCGGCGAGGCCGAACATCACCGCCCGGTCGCGGCCGATCTGCCCGTACAGCAGCACTTCCCAGAAGTTGCCGTGGTGGGCGGAGACCTTCTCGATCTGCTCGTACTGCTTGGCGAATCCGCCGAAGCTGTCTACCGCGCGGGTGACCGCGCTGAACCCGCCGGCCTGCACCATCTGGGCCTTCACCAGGGAGAGGACTGCCGGGGAGACCCTGCCCTCCAGCCGCGTCGCGACCTCGTCCACCGACGCCTCCTCGTCCAGGCCCTCCAGGGCCTGGCGGGCCTCGGCGGTCATGGCCGCGGCCTTCGTGAGCGCCTCCTGGGCCGGGCCGCCCTCGTCGATGTGCTTGAGCACCGTGCGGTAGTTCCCGATCAGGGCCTCGACGATCTCTCGCTCGGCGAGCCGGATCTCCTCCAGCTCCGCCTTGGCCTTCTTGATCTTCGTTGCCACGCGCTTGCAGAACATCGTCGCGAGGTCGTCCCGCACCCGCATCCTCGCCTTGTGCGTCAGGGCCGCGACCAGCGCGATGCGTTTGACGGGGGCGAAGTCCCGCAGCTCCGAGGCGTCCGCCGCGTCCGCTTCTCCGGCGAAGTCGGTGATCTTCCCCGCGGCCACACCCTCCATCCACACATCGGTGTCGCCGAGATCGTCCAGCCATTCCAGACGCTTGGTCAGGTTCTTGAAGTGCGACCAGGTCAGGCCCTTGGCTGGCTTCTTCAGCCGTTGAACAGTGTCGTTCCGTCGCTGTCGCGCTCCTCCAGCAACCGCATGAGCCCCGCCCGCTGAGCGCCGCTCATGCGGTCGTGGATGCCCGCGCGGATCGAGACGTTCACCTCGGTGCGAATCTTCGAGGCCATCTTGTCGAAGGTGGAGAACCCCGGCAGCTCCAGCCCGGCCTCCACCACTTTCTCCAGCGCGATGTTGATCAGATCCGCCGGGCGGTTCTTCGCGGCGGCCTCCTTGCGGATCGACTGCTCGACGATCCCCCGGGCCTTGGCCTGGTCGTACGTCACGCCGACCTGCTTGCGGACCAGACGCCGGTGATGCTTGGCAGTCCGCTCCGCCCGGTACACCGGCAGCGTGCCCTCTGGCAGCTCCACCGCCCGCCGCACGAAGTCCACCACCATCTCCGGCACGTCCTCCAGAGCCGGGAAACACCCCATGCGCCGGTACGACTTCAACATCAGCAGCAGGGCCAGCAGATGCTCATCGCAATCCGTGGCATCGGCCGCCCACTCCAGCTCATCGCGGCTCGGCGAGAAGAACAGATGCAGCTCGTGCGCGGTGATCAGCCGCTTGAACCGCGGATACGCGGTCCTCTCGATCGATGTCACAACCCACCCCAGGCCCCAGACGAAACTCAACATCACCACCAACGACGCTGAGCCGAACGGGTGACAGGGGCGGGCGCTCAGGGCTTCAAGATCAACTCATTGCCCCTTTGACGCGTATCTCGGTCACACCCCTAGATCCCCGCGAGTTCGCGGAAACTGAAGCTTCTTCAGCGGGAACCCGAGGGTCCAGGGACGCCATTCTCGGGGATTGACCCGTGGGTTCGCGGCGAACACGCGGGAGCGGCTTTGAGGTCGGCCTGGAAAAGAGGCCTGCCCCGCTCCTCGTCGAGGTGGTCTCGCTTTGTCAGGCCGGCAGGGCGATCACAGGACGAGCATGAGCTTGCCGCCGGGTCGGCGGGACTGGCTGAGCTCGGCCGCTTCCTGGATCTGGTCGAGCGTGTAGGTGCGGGCGACCGGTACGAACAGGATGCCTTCGCCGGCGAGCCGGGCGAACTCGTCCATCTGCTCATAGCGGATCTCGGTGGTGGTCCGGACGCCCAGCTCGGCCGCGGCGGCGAAGTCCGAGACGGTGAGGACACGGTCGGGATCCCCGGTCAGCTCGATCAGGGTCGGTAGTGAGCCGCCGGCCGGGCTGGGCTGGTCGGCGCGGTCGATCCGGCCCCCGGTCGGCGCCGCGTCGAGGGCACGATCGATGTGGCCTCCGGACAGTGCCCTGACACGTCCTGCCATGCCCTCGCCGTAGGCGGCAACCTGGGCGCCGATCTCACCCAGAGCTGCTGCCCGGGTCTGCCCGGCGGTGGCGATCACCCGAATACCCCGGTGCAGCGCGAAGCGCACCGCCGCCTCACCCACGGTGGTACCCGCGCCGTGGACGAGCAGCAGCTCACCCGGCTGGACGCCGAGGTCGTCGAGCGCGCGCCACGCCGTCTCGGCCGCCATCGGCAACGCGGCGGCCTGCTCGACGGTGACGCCTTCGGGGATACGTGCCCAGGCCGGCATCAGCGCGTACTCGGCAGCACCGGCCGTCGGACCGTCGAAGGTGGCCGGGCCGAACACGCGGTCGCCGATCCGGACGCCGGTGACGCCCTCACCGAGCGCGTCGACCGTGCCCGCGATCTCCAATCCGAGCCCGCGCGGCAGCGACGGCAGATGGTCGGCGAGGAGACCGTCGACGACGTGCCAGTCGGCCGGTGTCAGGCCGCACGCCCGCACGGCGATCCGGATCTGACCGGGTCCCGGCTCCGGCTGTGGGACGTCGCGGAGCACGATCACGTCCGGGGACCCGAACCGGTCGAACTGAAGAGCCTTCATGACGATCTCCCGAGTGATGACAGCATCTGTTGTCATCGACAATATCATCGTTACGACAGATGCTGTTGTCGTATCCTGTTGGGTATGCCGAGATGGGAATCCGACGCACAAGGCCGGCTCGAGCGCGCGGCGCTCGAGCTGTTCGAGACACAGGGGTTCGAGCGCACCTCGGTCGCGCAGATCGCGGGCGCCGCCGGTCTGAAGGAGCGCTCCTTCTACCGTTACTTCCCCGACAAGCGGGAAGTCCTCTTCGCCGGTAACGAACTTGAGGCCCACCTCGTCGCCCAGGTCGAGGCGACCGACCCGGGCCTCACGCCGATCGAGGCGCTGCTGACCGCGCTGAGAACCGCCGAGGAGATCTTTCGCCGGCGCGAGTTCCTGCTGCGCCGCGTCAGAGTGATCGCCGCCAACCCGGCACTGGCCGAGCGCGATCTGATCAAACTCGCCGACATCGCCGACGCGCTGGCGCTGGCGCTCGAGCGCCGCGGCGTCGAGCCCGGCAAGGCACGCTTCATCATCGACGTGGTGCTGGCGATCCACCGGCGCGCCACGTCCCGCTGGCTGACCTCCCCGGACGCCTCCCTCTCCCAGCTAATCACCCAGGCCTCCGACGAGTTGCGCGAGGCAGTCACGCTGTCGGCTCCGACGGCCCGCTGAGTCGGCCCACGACTCCCGAAGCTGTCCACAACGGACACGAAGGTGCCCCGCCCCTGGTCGGCCGACATGGCCTGACCGAAATGACGCCTTTTGGGCTCACCTCGGCGATACCCCGGGACCCCCGCGAGTTCGCGAAAACTGAAGGTACTTCAGCGGGAACTCACGGGCCCGATGCACCGATGTTAGGGGGTGGACCCCTGGGTTCGCGGTGAAGTCGCGGGGTCGTTCTCCAGGGGCCGTTCCAGGAGAGCGCGGGCGGAGTTCGCGTACCGGATCGCGGTTTTCTCGCTGAGGCCGAAGACCTCGGCGAGGTGGAGCGCATCGGCGCCGTGGACGAGGGCCTCTTCGAGCTGGCGGTCCATGCGGAGTCGTTCCAGAGTGGCGGTCTGGCCGTGCAGTGCAGGACCGGCCGCCGAGCTCTTGCCGATGGGGCCGGTTCCCAGTGCGGTCTGCTTGTTGATCAGCAAATGCAGATTGGCGGTGTCCGGCCAACGCTGACGCCGGAACTCCAGCCATTCCAGGGCAACTTGGTGGGTGAGGTCGTCCAGGGGGCGGGTGCGGCCGTCGATGACCAGGCGTCGGTTGCCGATGTCGAGGTCATCGAGCTGGAGGCGGCGGATCGCGCCAGAGCGGGCGGCGTGGCCTGCGGCGAGGACGAGGATCAGCCGGTCGGCGGGGTGGGTGACAGCGGCGACAGACCCGTTGACGTGCTGGGGTTCCAGGGCCTGGATGACGCTTTCCTCGCGCTGGCCGACGCGGATGCGGCTGGTGGGGTTCTTGAAGATGGTGCCGTTCTTCTTTGCCCGCCGGAACAGGGACCGCAGGGCGACGATGGTTGCCTGGCGCTGTGTCCCCTGGACAGTGTCGAGGTGGGCGAGCACGTCGTCGCGGGCGACTTCGCGCAGGTGTTCGTAGCGGTTCGACCACTCCAGCAGCACCAGGCGGATCCGGTTGAGGTAGTTCCAGACCGTCGCAACGTGGCGGGCCCGGGAACGGGGGCCGCCGTCGTGCAGCAGTCGGGCTCAGTCCCTGACATCGCAGGCGATCCCGGTGGCGAGTCCGTCGAGCTTGGACTCCAGCCACAGATCGAACGACAACGGTCGGTCATCGAGGAACACACCGATGTGGTCGAGTACTTCGGTGGTGCGCTCGACGCTCAGGCCGCGTGCTCTCAGCACCGGGAAGATCTCCGAGTAGCGGACCGTGTCGCCCTCGGCGTGGCTGGTCAGCACGATGATCAGGGCCTGCTCGACGTTCAGGAGCGTCTTGCGGGGCCAGCCGCGGGCCTCGCCGAGCCGGCGGGCACTGTGCCGGGCCCAGGCCAGCCAGGGGTTGCCGTACTGGGCGTACTCATCGGCGACCTTCCGCCCTGGGAGGGCCCGCCGGACCTCGAACAACGCTGGCTGGCAGCAGACCGCAGCCGGTGGAGGCGCCGGGGTCGGCTCGGGCCGGCGGGGTCGTCCTCGCCGGCCGTGCTTGACCGGCGACGGCTTGCGCCGCCGGTCCCAGATCGCTGCCATGCCATAGAAGAACAGCTGCTGGTAGCGCAGGTGGGGCAAGAAGGACTCCGGTTTGCCGCCGGCCGCGTCAGCCTCCGTTCGCGCCTGGACCCAGCAGAGGCGGCAGTAGTCCTCCCGCAGGGGTGCTTGGCGTTTGCAGCCGGCGCACTCGCCCGCCTTCCAACGCTGGGCGAACGAGGAACACGTCGAACACCGAGGTTCGAAGAAGCGGCCCCAGGACAAACATTCCAGGCAGGAACTTGGATCCATGGGTCACCTCGGAGGAAGGGATCGGCCGTCACGTCGGCGAGGGACCACCGTCGGGGTCGCCCCGGACGCGGCAGCGGCCTGTCGGCCGGTCTCCTCGCCGGGTCGGCGGACCTTGTCCGGCTCGGGGATCATCAGGTCGCCGATCTCGCAGCCGAGGACGACGCAGATGACGTCGAGGTCGTCGAGTTTGAGGGAGACCGGCTGGCCGGACCATAGGCCGGACATCTTCCCCGCTGAGATCACCAACCCGTGCTCGGCCAGGCTCCGCTGGAGCTCGGACGCCTTCCAGATACCCTTGTTCGCGGCCGTCAGCCGTAGGTTCCACCTCATCGGACCAGTCCTTCCAGCCGCTTCGCGGCCCGTTCCATCCCGGCGGCCCAGGCGTCCTCGACCCGAGTCTGTTGGACGTGGATATACCGCATCGTCGTAGCGATCCAGGAATGCCCCAAAACCTCCTGAATGGCGAGCAAGTCCAGCCCGTTTCCATAGAGTTGGGACGCGCAGAAGTGCCGCAAGACATGCGGGGTCAGCTTCTCGCCCCACCCGGGCAAATGCAGCTTGGCCGCGTCCTTGAGGCCGCTTCGCAGGGCGTCGTCGCCGACCCGGTGTGAGGAGCCGTCGGTGTTCTTGCGCTCGGAGGGGAACAGCGGGGCGCCGGGGCGGGTGTGGTCGTCGTCGAACTGGCCCCAGACGTCCTCGATGAACCACCGAAGTGTCCGGTCGGCACCGTTGATCAGCGGCACCATCCGCTCGCGCGGCCCGGAGCCGCGGGCCCCCTTGCCGTGACGGACGTGGAGCTTGCCGAAGCGGCCCAAGTCCCACTTGATGTCGTCCAGGTCGAGCTTGCATGCCTCACTGACCCGCAGGCCGACCTGGGACATTAGCTTCGAGGCGGTGTAGTTCCGGGCGGTCGGGGCGAACTTCCGGCAGGTGGCCAGTTCGCCACCCCAGCCGGTGAACAACGTCTCGACTTCCGGCTCGCTTGGCGGGATCCGCAGCTGGGCGTCCTTGGCCCCGCGCGGCTTGTTCATCTCGTCGATCGGGCACTCGATTACTCGGCCGGTCATCCGGTGGAGTTCGACCTTGTGCCGCAGCTCTAGGAACATGAAGTACGTGGTCAGCGCCTGCGACCGGGCCAACCGGGTCCCGCTGGGCGAGCCCCGCAGTACCTTCCCGAAGTACGCGTCGGCATCGGCGGGTTCCATGTCCCACAGGGGCCGGCCGAACCAGGTCCGAACCTGGTCCAGGTGCCCGACGTCCCCGCGGATGGTGCCGTCCGCCAGGCCGGCTGAGGCCCTCGCGAGGACGAACCCGGACAGTGCATCGGTCTCGAACCGCTCCAGCTCCTCGGCCGACGCGGGCGCCCAGTGCTCACGCAGGTCCCGTACGACTGCCAGCGCCGCCAACCCGAGCCTCCTCGCCTTCGGCCCGACCGTGGATCGGTCGGACGAGGTGAGAACGCTTCAAGAATCCCGAAGTTACGTCACAAGGCCACAGAGCACACGAAGGAGGAAGAACCCAATGGCCACGGGGCCAGGGACTCAGCAGGGCTCAGGGGAACTCGCGGGATGTCGCACACCTCGTTGATTCGTCCCCTGGGATCCGTCCACCCCTGGTAGAGCCCAGAGCCCCGCGCGTCACATGCTCAGTGTCATCAGTCGGGGCGAGCGATATCGGGGAATAGTGCACGGTCGGAATAACCCCCTCCCTCCAGTAATCAAGCACCTCCAGCGCGGATGCCTGAGCGTCCAGCAGGCACCGGACGGGCATGTCTACCGGCACCGGCTTGGCAGCCTCGCCTTCAAGGGCGAAGACGTCCACGGCGCGGAGGCCACCTGGATCGTCACCGCCCCCGTCGCCCGGGCCATCGCCGACCCGCTCCCCGCAGCTCAAGCGCAACCTCATCGCGTGCCTGATCGGGCTCTCCACGAACCTCGGACTCCATGGGATGGCGGCCTCGTGCGGCATCCCGTACGACGTGCTGGCGTGGACCGCGGAGTGGTACATCCGCGAGGACACCCTCCGCGAGGCGAACATCTGCCTGGTCAACTACCACCACAAGCTGCCGATGACCGCGATGTTCGGCTCGGGCACGCTGTCGTCCTCGGACGGGCAGCGGTTCCCCACCCGCGGCAAGTCGATCACCGCCCGGCACCTGAACAAGTACTTCGTCACCGAGGGCATCTCCACCTACACCCACGTCAGCGACCAGCATTCCACCCACCCGCCGCCAGCCCGAGCAGCAGAACGAGCAGGCATGGTGCCTGACGGTGGTGACGAACGCCGTGGTCTGCTGGCACACCGAGTACATGGGCCTGGCCGTCGACGAACTGCGCGGTGCCGGCCGGGAGGTGTACGCCGAGGTGCTCTCGCACGTCTCCCCGGCCCGCAGCTCGGCGGTGAACTACTACGGCTCGATCACCGTCGACTACGAAGCCGAACTCGCCCAGCTCGACGACAAGGGCCGCCGCCCGCTGCGGACCGTGGCCGTGGACGACCCCGCGGCCGGGCTGTAGACGGCGCCTGACAACCGGCGGGGCTATTGCGAGTCGGCATCATGTCGGCCACGGACGAGTCGAGCCGACCGGGAAACAGATGAGCGTCCCGCTCGACAGTGACGAGCGGGACGCCGACCCCCAAATCGTATGGGGCTCTTCGCAGTTGACGGTGTAGCGAGTGCGGCGTGCACATCGAAACGGGCCGCGCAATCATCGGACGGCACCGAGACCTCGATGCCAATCCCCGGACCGACGCGCCGACCACCTCTTCATTCTCGCTCAGCCACCTTCGGTTGGCTGTAAGCGGAGGACCGGAGTCCGTCCATCAGGAGGTTCAGCAGGCGAGCCGCCATCGCTTCATGCTCGGGCGAGCTAGCCACGGTGAAGATGCCGATGAGAGCGGCAGCGATGTCTTCGGCGGGGACGTCGGCGCGGAGTTCCCCGCTCGTGCGGCCGGCTTCGAGGATGTTGTCGATGGCCGCGAGCAGTTCGGTCCGGGTGTGGGCATGGGCTATCTCGCCCGATTCGACCATCGCGAGCAGCGTGTCGAGCATGCCGTTCTTGGTCGCGATCCAGTGCCCGAACAGGTCCATCCAGCGTCGCAGCGCTGCGGGCGGGTCGAGCTGGGCGAGTAGCTCACGGGCACCGGCGGTGAGCCGCGAGACCTGGCCCCGGTAGACCGCGTCGACCAGCGACTCGCGGGTGGGGAAGTGCCGGTAGAGAGTGGCGATGCCGACCCCGGCTTCGTCGGCGATCGCGCGCATCGACGGCTCGGCCTTGGCCGAAGCGAACAAGCGGGTCGCCACGTCCAGTAGCTGTTGGCGGTTGCGGGTCGCGTCCGCCCGTGGTCTACGGGTCTCTGCGGCAGCCAAAACGGATCACGCTCCACTTGTGCTAGGTTACGTAAACGGAGCATAGTCCGCTTACGTTTGCTTCACGACCGCCACAGGAGATATGGGGAACATGAAAGAACCGAGCGTCAACACGCCGGCGACCACGAGCCGGGCGGTCCAGTTCGAGTCGTTCGGCGGACCGGAGGCCTTGAGCGTCCGCGAGGTACCCGTGCCGCAGGCCGGCTCGGGACAGATCCGCGTGCGGGTCACCGCGGCTGGGCTGAACCCGATGGACTGGTTTATGACCTCTGACGCAGAGACCGCCGCGCGGTTTGGTCTGAGCCTGCCATGCGGGTTTGGCACCGACTATGCCGGGGTCGTGGATCAGGTCGGTGACGGCGTGAGCGAGTTCGTGGTCGGTGACCGGGTATTCGGTGGCGCCCTGTCCCGCGCGGTCGCCGACTACGTCGTCGTGGACGTGGCGGGGACCATCGCGGTGGGCGGCGAGGCGCACCGTACCCCGGACGGCGTCGACGACCGCACCGCTGCCACCCTAGCTATTGCGGGCTGCACGGCGGCATCAGCTCTCGCCGTGGTCAACCCGGGTCCGGGTGACACGGTGCTCATCGGCGGCGCGGGAGGCGGGGTAGGCGTGTTCGCTGTCCAGCTCGCGCGCCTCGCGGGCGCGCGAGTGATCGGGACGGGGTCGGCAACCTCGGCCGATGCCCTGCGCGCCCTGGGGGCCGAGTCGGTCGCCTATGGCGATGGTCTGGTCGACCGGGTCCGCGCGCTGACTCCCGCTGGCGTCACTGCGGTCATGGACCTGCATGGGACGGACACGGCGCACGCGGCACGCGACCTTGGCGTGCCGGACGAGCGCATCACCACCATTGCCGCCCAGATCGACGGGATCACGCCGGCGAACGGCGCCAACGCAGCCCCTGGCGCCATCGAGGAGATCGCCGGCCTGGTTGCGGCGGGTCGGCTCCGGGTGCCGCTCGCGGCACGCTTTCCGGTCGAACAGATCCGCGCTGCGGTCGAGCTTCAGGCGGGGCGGCACGTGCACGGGAAGGTCGTCATCGACCTCTAGGTGTGCCATCTCATGACATTGGTTCCTCGCGGTCAGGCTTGGCGGGCGTAGGACGCAAGGCGATCGGCGAGCGCGGTGACGAGGTCGCGCAGTTCATCGGGGCGCTCGATGACGAACGGCCGGTCGAGTGAGGCGAGTACTGGAGGCAACCAGTCGAGCCGCTCCGCCCGCAGCTCGACGCGCAGCCAGCGCTCGGTCGCCCGGTCCTCTGCCGCGGGCTCGTGCTCCTCCAGGCTCGCGACGCTGGCGGGAAGGTGGGCGCGGATCTGCTCAACTGTCCCGTGGATCCGCAAGGTCACCTCATGCCGGTACTCGGCCGTGGCGAACGCTGACAACACGCGCTGTGCCGGACCGGGACCCACGGGTGCTTCGAATGAGCCGGGCAGGGTCCGCGCGTCTGCGATGCGATCGAGCCGGAAGGTTCGGTCCTCGCCGATCTGGGTGTCCTTGCCCGTGACGTACCACCGGCCCGCATGGGCGACGATCCCGTACGCGTGCAGCGTGCGTTCGCTGCGCCGTCCGTCGCGGTCGGTGTAGCGGATCGAGACCGGTCGGCGGTGGCGCACCGCATCGGCGATGGTGAGTAGGACCCCAGCGTCCGGGGTGTCGAACTCGCCGAGCTGATCCGTGAAGGCGAGAGCCTCCAGAAGTGTGTCGAGCCGACGGGCGATGTGCTTGGGCAGCACCCGCCGGATCTTCGCCGATGCCGTCTCGCTTGCCGTGTGCTCCGTCGTCGTCAGCCCTGCTCGGCGGCCGGCGACCAGGCCGAGCAGCACGGCCAGCGCCTCGTCGTCGCTGAGCATGAGCGGAGGCAAGCGGTTACCCGGGAGCGAGCCGGTACCCGCCGTAGCGGCCGCGCACCGATTCCACGGGCACATCCAGATCGATCAGCTGGTCCACATACCGCCGCACGGTGCGCCCTTCGACGCCGAGCCGGTCGGCTAGTTCGGCCACCGTCCGGGTGCCGCCCGACTGCAGCAGCTCCAGGAGTGTCAGCACGCGGGCAGTGGGTCGGGGCATGTGCTAAACCTAATGCGAATACAGGACCGATTCTGTCCACTATTTCTCCTAGCCTGCGCAGTGCACGCCTCCAGCACAGCCAAGGAGATCCCCATGGACTTCGTCTCGATCCGCATCATCACCAGCGACGTAGCGCGCCTCGTCGAGTTCTATGAGCGAGCCACAGGGGCGCGGGCAACGTGGGCCACCGAAGACTTCGCCGAACTCAACACCGCGGGCGCCACCCTCGCGATCGCCGGCACCCGCACCGTCCCGCTGTTCGCCCCGGGCTCTGCCCGCCCGGCGGACAACCACAGCGTGATCACCGAGTTCCTCGTCGACGACGTGGACCGCGTTCACCAGAACCTGGCCGGCTTCGTCACCGACTTCGTCACCGAGCCCACCACGATGCCCTGGGGCAACCGGTCGCTGCTGTTCCGTGACCCCGACGGCAACCTCGTCAACTTCTTCACCCCCGTCACCCCAGCGGCCATCGAAAAGTTCGCACGCTGACGCCACGCAAAGCCGCTCACGCGGGAGCCCTGAGATCCCAGGGCTCCCGATGAACGCGGCCGCCGAGTCCAGGAGCGCCACCAGCAGGGGACACCGGAACGCAACGCTGACCCCCGAAGGACGCCTGCGCTTGTGCCTGCGGATCGACGCCGGACGTCCGATCGCGCACGTGGCTGCGGAAGCCGGAATCTCCCGCCGCTGCCTGGCCAAGTGGTACGCCCGCTGGCGCGCGCACGGCGAGAACGGACTACTCGACCGCTCCTCCCGCCCCGCCACCAGCCCCGCCCGCACCCCCGATGACATCGCCGACCTGGTGGAGGCGCTGCGGCGGCAGACCAAGCACGGGCCAGCCCGGCTCGCCGCCGACCCACAGCGGCTGCACGACGTCACACTCGCGCCCGCGACCGTCCACCGCATCCTGGTGAGGCGAGGACTCAACCGGCTCCGGGACCTCGACCCACCGACCGGCGAGCAGTTGCGCGAGGTCATCCGCTACGAGCACGACCGGGTCGGCGACCTGGTCCACGTCGACGTCAAGAAACTCGGACGCATCCCGACCGGCGGCGGCTGGCGGATGCACGGCGTCGGCACCGAGTCCGCCCGCGCCTCCAAACGCACCGGTCCCGGCACCGGCAAGGTCGGATACACGTACCTGCATTCGGCGCTCGACGACCACTCCCGGCTCGCCTACACCGAGGCCCTGGACGATGAGAAGGCCATCACCGCGGTCGCCTTCTGGCACCGGGCCGTTGCCTTCTTCGCCGCCCACGGCATCACACCGCTCCGCCGCTGCCTCACCGACAACGGTGCGTGCTACCGGTCTACGACCTGGGCTGACGCGCTCGCCGCGACCGGTACGAAGCACAAGCGGACCAGGCCGTACACGCCGCGCACGAACGGGAAGGTGGAGAGGTATAACGGGACGCTCTCCCGCGAGTGGGCGTACGTCCGCGACTACACAACCGAGCGTGAACGCCGCGTCGCACTCGCGGAGTTCGTGAACTACTACAACCACGAGCGGCCGCACGCCGCGCTCGGCGGCCGACCGCCCATCAGCCGGACCGCCGGGAGCAACTACCGAATCGTCTTCGACCAGCCGCCCGAACCACTCGCGGACATCCCGCAGCAGCTCACCTTCGAGGACTTCGCGTAACCAAGGTCCCGAGACACCACATCTAGGGAAGGTCGAGAACACGACGCTCTTCTTCTCTCGTGTGGTTGCCCTGCGTTCTGCGACCACATGACCTCGGACCCGAGGGGCGATCGGCTTCACCGCAGCAGCCGTTCCGCTGTGCCTGCTCCCGCCCCGGCCCCGTCCGACCTCGGTGGATCTCATAACCCGAAACGCGGATGGTGAGTCTGAGTCGCTCGCGACGGGCGGCTCAGCGCCCCCACCCGCCACCCTCAGAACGCTAGGCGCCTAGCGGATTGACAAGACGCTAGGCGCCTAGCAGAATCTGTGAGGTACCTAGCGAATTGGGTGCGGGCCGCCACTTGCCCGGGATGTGACCGGCAGGGCCGCTTCACACGACGAGTCGGCATCGCACCCGACTGAAAGGTGAGTAAGTGAGCACAACAACAGTGCCCAACTTCCTGGATCCGGCCCGATGGACGGGCAAGATCTGGACGGGGGAGTGGGTAGCGGGATCCGGCGGGGAGCACTCCGTCCATTCACCCGCCACCGGTGAGCGCCTGGCGACGATCGGCTTCGCTTCCCCCGAGGATGTCGACGTCGCGGCCGAGGCTGCGGCTGCCGCCCAGCGGGAATGGGCCGCGCGCAGTTACGAGGAGAGGGCCGCGGTGCTGCGGCGTGCAGGGGATCTCTGGCGCGCCCATGCCGACGAAGTCACACAGTGGCTCAGGGCGGAGTCCGGCTCTGCCGGGGCGAAGGCCCGGTTCGAGGTTGAGACAGCGGTGCAGGAGTGCTATGAGGCTGCGGCCCTGGCTTCCATGCCCTACGGCGAGGTTCTCAGGTCCACGCAGCCCCGGCTCAGCCTCAGCCGACGCTTTCCAGTGGGCGTGGTGGCCGTGATCGCGCCTTTCAACGCGCCGATCGTCTTGTCCATCCGTGCGGTGGCGCCGGCTCTTGCCCTGGGGAACGCCGTTCTGCTCAAGCCGGACAGCCGGACCCCGATCAGCGGCGGCGTCACCCTCGCTGCCATCTTCGAAGAGGCCGGGCTGCCCGCGGGCGTTCTGCAGATGCTGCCCGGTCGCGGAGCCCAGGTGGGCGAGCGTCTGGTCACGACCCCGCTTACCCGGGTGATCGCGTTCACCGGCTCGACCGGCGCGGGCCGGCGGGTCGGTGAATTGGCGGCGCACCACCTCAAGCGCTCCCATCTCGAACTCGGTGGCAACAACGCGCTGATCGTGCTCGACGATGCCGATCTCGCCCACGCCCCGAGCGTGGGTGCGGCGGGCTCGTTCATCCACCAGGGGCAGATCTGCATGGCGACCGGTCGGCAGCTGGTGCACGAGGCGGTCGCGGACGAATACGTGGCCAAGCTGACCGAGCGGGCGGAAGCACTGTTCCTGGGGGACCCGGCAGGCGACGGGCCTGTCCAGCTGGGGCCCGTCATCGATGAGCGGCAGCGCGATGGCATCCACGCCATCGTCACCGACACGGTCGCTGCCGGCGCGAAGCTGCGGACAGGTGGCTCGTACCAGGACCTGTTCTACCGGCCAACCGTTCTCGACCACGTCACCCCTGATCATCGCGCCTTCCGCGAGGAGATCTTCGGTCCGGTGGCTCCGGTCATCCGCTTCTCCACGCTCGATGAAGCGGTCGAACTGGCCCGCGACACCGAGTATGGGCTCTCGCTCGGCATCCTCACCCGCGATGTCATGCGCGGCCTGCAACTCGCCGAACGCATTCCGTCCGGAAACGTGCACATCAATGACCAGACTGTGAACGACGAGGCGCCGGTCCCCTTCGGAGGCGTCGGCGACTCGGGCACCGGATCGCGTCACGGCGGCCACGTGGCCAACGTCGAGGCGTTCACCGAAACGCAGTGGACGACGATGCGCGGCGAGCTTCCGCGCTACCCCTTCTGACCACGGGTACGTCCACAAGGAGGGCAGACACATGATGAACGGTGTACCTCGTGCGGCGCACGCGCCGGCGCCAACGCTGTCCTTGGCGGAGCGGGACCGGCGCTGGGCCAGGACCCGAGCCCTGATGGGTGAGCTCGATCTGGATCTCATCCTGGTCGGCGGGTTTCGCAGCCGCGACCACTATGAGCACTATGTGAGCAACGACTACATCGAAGGCGCGGTGATCTTTCCCCGCGGCGAGGCTCCGATGACGGTGGCCTGGGGCGCCACGCGCATCTTCCGGGCCGAGGACAGCTTCGCTCGCGGCGCTGTGCGCTGGATCGACCAGTATGTCACCGGCCTGGACGGAGCCGCCGTGGCCGGCCGGATCAAGGATCTGAGTCCGCGCGGCCGGATCGGGGTCGTCGGCCTGGAGACCCAAACCGCTGGGGAGTTCAGCGGTTTCATCCCCGCCCGGTTCTGGATCGACCTGACCGAGAACCTGCCCGGCCGCGAGATCGTCGACATCTCGTGGAAGTTCAACGAGATGATGCTGCCCAAGAGCGAGGAGGAGCTCGCCCTGGTCCGCTGGGCCGCGGACGCGGCCGAGGCCGCCAGCCAGGCGATGCTCGACACCGTCGCCCCAGGGGTGCCCGAGACCGAGATCTATGCCGCGGTGCTTGCCACCCTGGTGCGGCGCGGATGCGGTATGCGCTACCCCACACTCATCCTGAACTCGGGCTCTCCGAGCCTGGCGTGGGGGCCGCCGAGGTGGACCACCACGGCGGAACCCGTGCGCCGGATCGCTGAGCAGGACCTGGTCATGGCCGAGATCTTCCCGACTTTCGGTAATGCCGAGGTCCAGGTGCAGATGTCGATCGCCGTCGGCAAACCCGAACCGACCATCGCCCAGTGCGCAGCCGTCGCTCGGGCCTCATACGAGGCGGGGCTGTCGGTCCTGCGGGCCGGCATCACCTTCAGCGAACTCGTCCACGCCATGGAGGAGCCGCTTCGGGAGGCCGACTGCTGGGCCCTGACCCCGCTGGTGCACAGCCTCAACCCGCAGGCGTTCCTCGGCTTCACCCGGGTCAACGACCAGGATGCCGCCCCCGTGGCGCCGCTTCCCGGTCCCGCGCCGCGGAACCTGCCGCAGTTGACGGGCAGCGAATTGGTGCTCCCGGCCGGTGCGACCCTCGCGTTCGAACCCAACGCCTGCATCGGGCGCACACGGGTGGTCTCCGGGGGCACCGTGATTGTTACGGACACAGGGTACGAGGAGATCAATAGCCTCCCGTGCCGGATGCAGACCACCCATGCCTAGGCCCGACGGCCGGCATGCGATCTCCAGACCGCCGCCGGTGCTCGGCCCCGCATGATGGGAGGTGTGACATGACGACATGAGCCATGCCCATGACCCATGCCCAGGCAACAGAGCTTCGCGATACGGTCCGGCTGCTGTACCGGCCGGCCGCACGCGAACGCGAGAGGTCTGTTTGACCAAGTCAGGCGCCTAGCCATAATTGTCAGGTGACTAACGAACAGACAGATCCGCAGCAGCACGAGTCCGCCGGAGCATGGGCGAAGAAGTACCACATGGCCTCGCGCCTGGTGATCGAGTCGGTACTCCGTCCCTACGATCTCGGGCCCACTCAGTGGTACGTCCTCCATCAGCTCGCGCACGCCGGGCCAACCCCCCAGCGCGACCTGGTGCGCCTGCTGCACGTCGAGCGCGCCACGCTCACGGGCGTGGTGGCGGCACTCGTCCGCAAGGGCTTGGTGGAGCAGACGCCAGACTCCACCGATCAGCGCCAGAAGGTGCTGACCATGACTCCGGTCGGCGCCGCGCTGTGGCGCAAACTGCCCGATCCGATCGCTCTCATCCTCAAGACCGCCTTCGACGGTGTCCCCCAAACCGATATCGACACGACCACTCGAGTGCTCCGCACCGCAACCGGTCGACTGACCAACCGACTATCAGAAAGCAAGGAAACATGACCATCCTGATCACCGGTGGAACCGGACTCGTAGGCTCCCGCCTCCTGCGCCGCCTCACGGACGCGGGCATCGACTGCCGCGCGATCGTGCGTCCCGGCAAGGAGCTCCCCGCCGGCGTCACCGCCGTCGAGGGCGACCTGCTCGACCCGGCCTCGCTGCCCAAGGCCGTCGAAGGCGTCACCGCCGTCATCCACCTCGCCGCAGTCCTGCGTACCCCTGACCCCGAGCAGATCCACCGCGTCAATGTCGAGGGCACGCTCAATCTCATCGCGGCAGTGCAGGCCAACGCCCCCGACGCCCGCGTCATCATGGCCAGCACCAGTCTCGTCTACGACGCCGACGTGCCTGGGCCGGCGCGCGAGGGCGACCCCACCAACCCGCAGCTGCCGTACCCGGCGAGCAAGGTTGCCGCAGAACAGGCCCTGCGCGAGAGCGGACTGACCTGGAGCATCCTGCGCTTCGCCTTCGTCTACGGCGAAGCCGACGACCACCTGCAGTCCGCCCCGAAGCTCATGGGTTCCTGGAATTGGCACCCCGCCAAGACCCTCAGCCTCATCCACCACCGCGACATCGCGACCGCCGTGCAGTTGGCCCTCACCGGTACGATGGACGGGCGCATCGTGAACATCACCGACGACGCCCCTGCCTCCGTCCTCGAAATCGCGCGCCTCCTCGGGGTCGAGTACAAGGAGTCCGCCGAACCGCTGACCGACCCGTGGCAGGGCCACATCGACGGCTCACTCGCCCGCGAACTCGGCTTCACGCCGACCGTGCCGAGCATGTACCGCGCAGCCGCCACCGGCACGCTGTAAGCAGTACAAGGGCACCAGGTAGATGTGCCCGTGGCCCCCGCAGTCCGGAGCATCCAGCCGATGCGGGAGTGTCATGAATTAGGTGGGAACTTCACCCGAAGGGACACCTGATGATGATCCAGAAGACTCACTCTCTCGAGACGGTGGGCGGCGTGTC
>NZ_JARXYX010000055.1 GCF_029893585.1 Streptomyces sp. LBL | reverse complement strand
CCGTGGGCCCCCGGCCCCCGGGCGGGGGGGGGGCGGGGCCCGGCGCAATGGGGGCCGCGCGGCGGGCCAACGGGCCCCCCGCCCCCCCCCACCCGGGGGCGCCGCGCCGCGCCTGTTGCAGGGGCGGTGCGAGCAGAACTCACGGCGAAGAGTCCGCGGGGCACGTCACATCAAGTGGTCCTCGACGGCCTCGTGCAGGAAAAGGGCGGCGTCGGACACGGCCCGCAGGTCTGCGGTGTCCAGTCCCGCGATGAGCGCAGATGCGGCGTGCATGTCGTGGGCCAGCCGGTGAAGCAGCTCTGTGACGGCCCGCACATCACACCAGTCGGACATGCGGCTGCCTCTCAGGGATCTCATCGGTGCGGGTGCCGTCCGTCTCGGTGCCGACGATGGCGATCACGCTGGTGCCGCCGCTGCTCCGCCGGATCCGGACCGTGGCAGCGTACGCCTCGACCAATTGCAGTCCACGGCCGCTCACGGCCTCTTCGACCGGGCCCGCGTCGCCGGCCTGGTTTTTCCAGGCGCCGTTGTCGGAGACCTCCACGCCCAGGATCTGTTCGCCGGCGAACAGATGCACGGTCACATGCGGGCTTCCGCTGTGCTGGCAGGCGTTCGTCACGAGTTCTGTGACGATGAGCGCGAGGGCTTCAGCCGCCGGCTCTCCCGGGCGCCAGGCGTGCACTGTTCTTCTGGTGAACGCGCGCAGGGCGGGTACGGCGGCATCGGTGGCGGCCATCACGCAGATGGCTGACGTCGAACCCCTGACTACGGGGGGCCGCGCAAGCAGAGGGCTGGTGCTCATGACGCCCCATCTCCTCGGGACTAGGTTCAACGAGGTCCTGGCGGTGAGCCGAGATGATCGGCACAGCGGGCGCACGCCAATCAGCAGCCCAGTGATGGGACGCCCTCGGATGGCGGGCCCCGGCCGGCTCGGGGGTGGGCCGGCCGGGGCCGATCGGGGGGAGGCACGCGGAGGGCTAAGCCGTTTGCGGCCGTTCTCCGTCCTGAGTGAAGTCAACCACGCATCGGTTTGATTTTCAAACCATGCAATGGGGCACTGTCCGCCTGAGAGGAACGGGCAGCGCCCGCCCCTTTCATGGGGCGGAAAAGGTGGTCCACTGACCGACTGTGCGGAAGCCCAGGGACTCGTACAGACGCCGGCCCGCCTCGGTGGTGTGGAGGTATGCGGCCCGCGCGCCCATGGCCCGCCCTTCCCTCAGGATCCGCTCGGTCATCACCCGTGCGTAGCCGCGTCCGCGGAAGGGCGGAAGCGTGGAGATGTTGAACAGGCCCACGCAGTCCTGGAACACCGCTGCCGTACCGGTGGCTACCGCGGTCCCCTCGGCCTCGGCCAGGTACGCAGTCATGCCCGCCGCTGCCATCACGGTGGGCGAGGCGACCTCGGTGAACACGTGCTGCGGCACTGCAAAACCGGCGGCGAGTGCCGCGCTGAGCACCTTGTGATCGCTTCCCGTGGCGCGCCGCACCTTCACTGAAGCCCCGCGCGGCGGCGTCGGCTCGTTGCCGGTGAACGGTCTGAGCATGAACGGCTGTTGCGACCGGACGGTCATCCCGTAGTGTTCGGCGACCTCCACGATGCCGGTGGTCGGCTCGCCACGTATCTGGATGCTCCACGGGACGGTGGTCAGTTCCCTGGCCGCCAGGGCGGCCAGCTCCGCGATCCCGGCGGCATCGGGACGAGCAGCCACGTTGAGCACACCGTTCAGTGCGGCCACAGGGGCCCCGGTGACGGCCAGCACGGCTCCGCCCTCGCCCAGTCGCCAATGACCCCCGGGTGCCGCAGCCGCCAGCGAGGTCATGGCCTCGGCCCAACTGTGTGCAGCGCGTTCGACGTCCTCGCCGGCTCCGCATTCCGTGCATGCGGCTTCAAAGGTGTCCGCAGACATGACCATGAAGCGCACCTTTCTCGACTGCAGAAACTCACGGGAGCGTTGCATCCTCTTGTGTCAGGCCTTGGCGAAGAGGCGATAACGGGCGACCTCCGCGAAACCCATCCGTTCATAGACCGGCAGACCCAGGCTGCTGGCCTGCAACGTGCCGATGCTCAGCCCCTGTTCGCGGCCCGCCTGCAAAGCGGCCGCTGTGAGCTGCGTGCCGATCCCCTGACCGCGACGTTCCTTGAGCGTGCTGACCACGTAGACACCGGCCACGCCCTGACTGCTGTAGAGCGCCGCGGTGCCGACGAGCCTGCCCTCGAGCCATCCGGCGAACCGGATCAGCCGGGGCGAGCTCTCAGGACGTGCCGCCTCGGCCGTCAGTATCTTCGCGGTCAGGTCCGTGTCGATGCCGAACGCCCAGGTCCAGCAGCGCACCCAGTCCGCCAGCCCGGCGGGGTCATCGACGACCCTCACCTCCAGGCCTGCCGTGGGGGACGGCCTGCGGACGCGGTCCAGGCGGACTGCCATCACCGGCATCGAGCCGACCTCTGAGAACTGGTGGGACTCAAGGTCGCCGACCACGCCGGGACGGCTGTCAGGCCCCACCCACCACAGCCACGGAAGTCCGGAAAAGACGGATTCCGCCTCTTGCAGGACGTTCTTGAAACTGCCGCCGGCAAGGGAGACGACACCGTTCAACTGGGCGTCGGCCACGCCGCTCCGATACATGAAGTGGCCGCTCCGCCTTCTTCCTTCCACTCCGTAGCCGAGCCAGAATTCACGTGCGTTGGCCAGCTGCTGGGCAATAACTTTGGGATGCGTCAGTTCATCCATGACATCTCTCCGCACCGGATCGATTCACATTGCTTTCTCCGCCTGTGGCGCTCGGCGGGAAACCTGAAAATGGCCTCACGCAACGCGGAGGCCGGCGGGCCAGTGGCCTCGACACGCTGTCAGCGATCATCTTGCGGGGCACGTCAGGCCGCACAAGAGGAAAGCTGCCGCCCGCCGGCCCCGCACAGCGAACCGTCCCGCCGCTTTGCCCAATGGAGCCACGCCCATGTCCGGGCACCGCTCCACGGCTTCACCCTCGACGGGCTCAGCGCCCGCACCTCGCGGGCAGAGTGGGCCGCTTGTTTTTTGCGACGCCCGGCTGATGGTCAGCCGGTCAGTTCCTGATGGTCCGTACGCGCGCTCACGCGCGCGGGGTGCGTGATCAGAGCAGGCCAGACAGGCAGTCGATGCGTTGGCGGATGGAGTCACTCAACGGCAGGTCGACGCGCCACCGCCGACCCTGCTCGAGCCTGTCAGGCGGGGATCAGCGAGCGGGCGGCCCGGCTGAACGAGGCCACGGCCGTGTCGCCGTCGCCGAGATAGCCGGCCACCATGGCTCCGTCGCGGAGGGCCACCAGCACATCCGCCGCGTGATCCGGGTCCGGGTGGCCGCCGGTGCGCAGTGCTTCCGCGATGGCGCCGTGGAACCAGGTCCGGTGGGTCAGCACGGCTTGGTGCACCGGGCTCTGCTTGTCCGGATATTCCGCTGCGGCGTTGATGAAGGGGCAGCCGCGGAACCCGGGAGCGCAGATTTCCTGGCCGATGCCGTCGATCAGCAGGCCCATCGCGTCCGCGGGAGCACCGGCGTGCGTCATACCGCTGTTCACCCTGTCCCGGATGCTCTGGTCCTCGGCCTGCAGGTACGAGCAGACCAGGTCCTCCTTGCTCGGGAAGTGGCGGTAGAAGGTGGCCCGCGTCACCTGTGCCTCTTCGATGACCCGGTCGACTCCCACGGCCCGGATCCCCTCGGTGTAGAACAGCCGGGCGGCCGTGGAGAGCAGACGGTCGCGCGCTGCGGACCGCTGGGGGGTTTTCTGGTGATCGCGTTCGGCTGGCACGCTCATATCGTAGGGACCCTCCTTCAGGCTCGGGCGACCGCAGGTCACCGGCGGCTGTACTCACCCCCGTCACGGCCTCCCGGAGCGCTGCCCGGGGATGGGCGGCCGGGAGGCTGTGACGGGCTCGGTGATCAGTGGGCGGTGGTGTGCGCCGCGTCCTCGATCACGTGGGTGACGGTGCCGGGGTTGGTGAGCAGTACGTCGTGCGGCGCGTCGACCTCGCTCGTGTGGGAGTGGGCGCGCTGGGCCATGAAACGCTCCGCGGCCGGCGGGATCAGGTGGTCGTCGCCGGCCACGAGGTACCAGGAGGGGATGGTCTTCCACGCCGGAGTCCCGGAGGGCTCGCCGAGCGCCTGGGGGGTGACGGGCCGCTGGGTCGCGGCGAGCACGGCGGCCTCCTGGGCACTGCGGCGGTTGCTGAGGAAGACGTCGCGGAACTTGTCCGGCTTGATGTAGAGGTCGACGTTCGTGGTGCCGTTCTGCGCGAAGGGCACCGGGCTCAGCGCCGTCGGGATGGAGGCGTTCGGGTCGTCGCTGATGTGGCTGCCGGGGAACTTCGCGGTCAGCGCGGAGGCTGTCTCGTCCTTGTCGGGGGCGAAGGCCGCCAGGTAGACGAGGGCGGTGACGTGCGAGTTGCCGGCGGCGGCCTGGGTGATCACCGAGCCGCCGTAGGAGTGGCCGACGAGCACGATCGGGCCGTTGACGGTCTTCAGGTAGTCGGCGAGATAGGCGGCGTCACTCGACAGGCCACGCAGCGGGACCGCGGGAGCGGCGACCGGGTAGCCGTCGTTCTGCAGCCGCTTCGCCACGCCCTTCCAGCTGGAGGCGTCGGCCCAGGCGCCGTGCACGAGGACCACCGTCGGCTTGGGTGTCTGCGGGGTGGTGGCGTCGGCCGTCTGGGTGAGCACCCCGGTGGCCGCAAGGCCCGCTGCCGCAGCCGCGGCCGCCGTGATGGTGAAGGAACGACGGTTCATGACGTGAGTACTTCCTTGTGTGATGGAGGGCAGAGGCCGGGCAACTCCGGCCTCTGTGCTGGGGAACGCCGGGACGTCAGGTGAGCGGCGTTTTAAGGAGCAGAGCGCGGTTGAGGGCCCAGTCCATGGCGTAGTCGGCGACCTCCTGCCAGCCGTCCTGGCCGATCGTGAGGTGGGACCGGCCGGCGAACTCCTGGTAGTCGGTGAGCGACGCGGACTTGCGATACAGGCGGGCGTTGGCCCGGTTCACCTGGGGCGGCACGATGTGGTCCGCGCCGCCCGCGATGAACAGCAGCGGTGCGCGCCTGTCGTTGCGGAAGTCGACACGGGTGACCGCCCGCGGATTGAAGTTCGCGAAGGCGCCCTGGAACAGCACCCGGGCCGGACCGGGCACGTGGTAGCGGTCGTAGGCGGCCAGTGACTCCTCTTCGCTGAGGGTGTTGGCGAACGCGTAGTGGAACTGCCGGGGAGAAAGCCCCATCGCCTTGCCCTTGTTGGCCGGACTGCGCAGTACCGGCCAGGTGGAGCGGAGCGTGGACAGCGGCAGGGGAAGCACCCCCTTGACCGCCGCCGAGTCGATGGCCACCCCTGCGGCGCCCAGACCGCGGTCGAGGAGCAGTTGGACGATGGCCCCGCCGAAGGAATGACCGATCAGGATGGCGGGCCGGTCCAGGTTGCGCACGATGGCCTCGTAGTGGTTCACCACCTCTTCCAGGCCGATGCCGGCCATGGGCGAGGGGTCCAGCCTCAAGTCCTCGACCTCCCCCTCGACTCCGGGCCAGGCCGGAGCCAGTACCTGGAGCCCCTGGGCGGTGTAGTGCGTGACCCAGTGCTCCCAGCTGCGAGGAGTCACCCACAACCCGTGGATGAGCACCACCGCCGGGGCGTCGTGGGCATCGTTGATCATGTCGACTCCAAGAGGGAGAACGTTCTGTCTACCTAGGACAGTAGGCAGGCGCGGGGGCCCGAGTCAAGGCGAGTGAGGCAAATCTGGTTTGATTTTCGAACTGACCTTGCGGACGGATTCCCGGCCGAAGCCGGGGTCCGCCGCCATGACCACATGAACACGAAGAGGAATCGCGACATGTCCGATCTTCTGGACCACACACTCCACGCTCACGGCGGTCTGGACCGCTGGCGCCGAGTCCGGTCGATTCACGCACAGGGCTCCGTGGGCGGGCTCCTGTGGGGCTCGCGCGGGCAAGAAGGGATCTTCGCCACCGCCGACTTCGTTCTCGACGTACGGCGCCAGCACCTCGTGTACCACGATTTCACCGGACCCGGGCTGCGAGGGGTGTTCACTCCCGGCCGGGTGTGGATCGAGGATCGCGCCCGCAACGTGCTCACGCAGCGCCGTTCCCCACGTATGGCCTTCACCGGACACGGCCCCGACTCGCCGTGGGACGACCTGCACGCCCTGTACTTCGGGGGCTATGCCATGTGGAACTACCTGACTGCCCCCTTCCTGTTGACCATGCCCGGCGTGCAGGTGGAGGAGCTGGAGCCGTGGGAGGAGGCCGGCGAGAGACGGCGCCGGCTGCGCGCGGTGTTCCCCGAGGACATCGCCACGCACAGCAGGGAGCAGGTCTTCCACTTCGACTCCACCGGCCTGCTCCGTCGCCACGACTACGCCGCGGAGGTTCTCGGTGCTTCACCGGCCGCGCACTACAGCGACACCCACAAGGAGGTCTCCGGCCTGGTCTTCCCCACCCGCCGCCGCGTCGTCCCCGTCCGCGAGGACGGCCGCTCCGTACCGACGCCGGTTCTCGTCGCCATCGACCTGACACAGATCACCGTCCACTGATCAGAGCCGGGACTTCCAGGTCGCCGGGAGTCCCGGCGGGCAGTCGAGCCGCATGCCCTCGGCGCTCGAACCCTCGATGCGCCGGCGCCACGGGAAGCCGAGCATCCCGGACCGGCCGGCCGCCACCTCCGTGGCCGTGCACCCGGCAGGCCCCGCGGATGCACGGCCTGGGCCTGTCCGCCACCCCGCCCGCCCCGGCCGGCGACACTTCGGTCTCCGGACCGCACCCTGGCCCTCACGGGCCGGGATCCGCGGTGGAGCCCGGGACCGGCGCAGAGGCGGCGCAGAACGCCGGGCCGACGGCCGACCGCGGCTACCGCCCGGACAGGCCACCATGAGCCGGTCCGGCTCGACGCAGTGGGAAGTCTGCCGCCGAGGCCCTGCGGCCCAAGTACGGCCAGTCCTACGACTTCGAAGCAGATGTGGTGGCGGATGCCTTGATGGTGGCCTTCACCGTTTTCGCCTTTTGCTGACGGCCATCCGGCGGAGCCGGACGGCCCCGGAATACCGTGATGTGTAAGGGTCTGGTGATGCGGCGCGTCAGCTCGGATGCTCGTCGGCGCCAAGGAGCGTGAGGGCGTTGTGAATGCCCTGCTCGAGGATCTCGTCCGCAAGCCGTGGGTCGGTCAGGGCGCGGGAGAGCTGCATTGTCCCGACCATCATGGCGAAGACGGTGAGTGCCTTCACGCGTGCCGACGGCGGATCATCCGGTGCCAGGCGGGCAGCGATGTTGTCCACGCTGGTCTGCACGCCGTCGGTGTACGCCTGTTTGGTGGCGTCGGTGCAGCGTCTGATCTCGTCAAGCAGGGCGGCGGAAGGACAGCCGTCCTCGGGACTGTCACGCTGCTGCACCGACAGGTACTCGCGCACGAGCTGCTCGAGTCCGGCACGGCCAGGAGGTGCCTGCGAGCTGAATCTCTCGCTCTGCTTGCGCAGTTGGTCGGCGACCACGGTGGTGAGCAGCTCCTCCTTGGATGCGAAGTGGCCGTAGAAGGCACCCTTGGTCAGCCCCGCGTCCGCCATGAGCGTCGACATTCCCGAGCCCTCGATGCCGTCCCGTTTGAAGCGGCGGCCGGCCCTCTCGACGATCCGCCGCCGCGTCGCCTGCTTGTGCTCTTTGCCGTACCGCACGGCACACTCCTCTTCTGTCTCGTTCTGTCTCGCGTAGGGGTCCGGCTCCCGGCAGATCCGTTCGGCGCAGGACGGGCGCACCAGGGAGGTACCGGGAGCCCTCGTCCGGTCTTCGGCGCTCCTCAGGAAGCCCGTCACCGAACATGGGGAGTCCGCTTCGGGTTTGCTCACGGGTGGCCTCGTCCTGCAGCACATCCCCGTGCTCCTTGAGGAGTCCGTTCTCCGCGGGGACGATGTCCACCGCACCGAGGCGGACGGTTGGTGAGGTCCGCAGGAGCGGCTGTGCAGCATGGCGCACTCGCCCTCGGTGCCGACGCCTGCGGACGCGGGCCTCAGGGATGGAAGTCCAACTGCTCGCTCCCGAACAGGCCGTAACAGTCCGCCATGCCGAGGAAGCTGACACCCGGGTCAACAGCTCGGACGTACGGCACGAACGGCCGCTTCCGGATTCTGGGGGTCATCCCGGACGCAGGGACCGGTCAGTTGTATCGCGCCGCAGCCGAGGCGATGAGCAGGAAGACCGCCCCAAGACTCCCGACGCCTCGGCCGGGGGCGGCCCCTCAGGTGCCATGACTGGTGTGCCCTTCGTCGACGTAGTGCCTCTGCTTGACAGGGCAGGGCTTGCGGACGCGTCGCGGGGGCACTGACCGCACCCGCCCTCTTCTGACTTTAGTCTGACATAGCCAGATGGCCCACGCGCCGACTACGGGAACAGCAGGCGCGAGGGGACCTTCGAAGGGCTGCACGTGCCGACGGTGCCGCAGCTCACGACCGACAGGGGCGACAACGTGGCCGCCTCGGGCCGCGCAGGCCGCGAGAAGAGTCCGGCTGGTCGCCCGCCGGCCACCGACGGCCGTGTTCAGAGAGGCCCCCCGCCGAGTCGGCACGCGAGGCGTCCGCATACTTGACTTCCAGGTCAGAAATCCTGTTAGGGTCCTACCCATGGGAAGGCCCAAAGAGTTCGATCCGGACGCAGCCGTCGAGCAGGCGATGCAGGTGTTCTGGAGCCAGGGATACGGCGCCACCACACCTCAGCACCTTGCTGACACCCTGGGTATCGGCAAGGGCAGTCTCTACAACACCTTCGGCAGCAAACGCCAGCTGTTCGACCTGGCGCTGCGCCGTTACCTGGAGATCCAGGCATCGACCGTGAAAGGCCTCTTGGAGGACTCCGGCCCGGTGAAGGAGCGCCTGCGCAGGGCGCTGCGCGTCCTCGCCGAGACGGACCTCGCCGACCCCGGGCGGCGCGGCTGCCTGGCCATGAACAGTGCCGCCGAGTTCGGGGCCACGGATGAATCCGTGACGACCCAGGTCCGGGGCCTGCTCGACCGCACGGAGGACGCTTTCCAGGCCCTGCTGGAAGAAGGCCAGCGCGCGGGAGAGATCAGCACCGAGCGTGACGCGAAGGCGCTGGCCAGCCTGCTGCTCAACACGGTGACCGGCATGCGGCTCATGGGCCGTGTCGAACCGGGGCCCGACCGGCTCGCGAGAGTGATCGACACCACCGTCGACCTGCTCTGACCGCCCCCGCGCGACAAGCGGCCGGGACGTGGTGCACCCCTATCCACATTTTGTACCTAGAGTTCAAGAAAAGGATGTCCCATGGATCTGAAGCTCGCCTCCAAGACTGCCGTCGTCACCGGCGCCAGCCGCGGCATCGGACTGGCCACGGTCAAGGCGCTCGTCGCCGAGGGCGTCCGCGTCGTCGGCGCCTCCCGCACGATCACCACCGAACTGAAGGAGACGGGCGCCATCGCGGTGGCCGCCGACCTCTCCACCGCGGAGGGTGCGCACACCCTGGTCGAGCAGGCGCTGGCAGAGCTGGGCGGAATCGATCTGCTCGTCAACAATGTCGGCGGCGGCGACGACCTGGCCGTCCAGGGCTTCCTCGAGACCGATGACGAGAAGTGGGCGGCCATCCTCGACATCAACCTGCTCAGCACGGTCCGGGTCACCCGGGCCGCCCTGCCCAGCCTCGTGGAGCGCACGGGCGCCATCGTGAACGTGTCCACGGTCGCCGCTCGTCTGCCGGGTCTGGGCCCGGTGGCCTATGCCGCCGCCAAGGCCGCGGTCACCGCGCTCGGCAAGACCCTCGCGGAGGAGTTCGGCCCGCAGGGCGTCCGCGTCAACACCGTCTCCCCCGGCTTCGTCCGCAGCTCCATCTACGACGGCCCGGAGAAGTTCGGCGGCCAGATCGCGGCGGCCTTCGGCATGGACATCCCCACCTTCCTCAAGCAGGCGCCCGGGGCGCTGGGCATCACCACCGGCCGGTTCGTCGAGCCCGAGGAGATCGCGTCCGCCATCGCCTTCCTCCTGTCCGACGCCGCGGCCAGCATCACGGGTGCCGACTACCTGGTCGACGGCGGCCAGCACAAGGCGGTCTGACCGCCGCCCTCGCGGGCGGCCGACACGCCGCCGCCGCGTCCGCACGACCGCAGACGGGCGCTTCTGCCAGGAGCGTACGATTGACTGGAAGTCAGTCATTTAGTCGTGCGGACAGGCGCGACGACAGAAGGAGCGCCGATGGGAACCCCCGCCACCGCCAAGAGGAAACGGGTCGCCAAGCCGCCGGAGGAGCGCCGCAAGGACATCCTCGACGCCGCGGCCGAGGTGTTCGCCCGCAAGGGCATCGCCGACGCCCGGATCGAGGAGATCACGACCCTCGCCGAGGTCTCCAAGGGCACGTTCTACCTCTACTTCAAGACCAAGGACGAGGCGGCCGCGGCCCTGTGGGAACGCCACATGGACAACTTTGCCGGCGTCGGCGAGAAGATCCTCGGCGATACGGACGTGCCCCTGGGCAGGAGACTCGTGGACGTCCTGGAATCGCTCTGCCGGTTCGCACTCGACCACGCCGACCTCCACCAGGTCCTGTACGACGGGGCGGGCGCCCAGGAAGTGCACGCGGCCGCCAACGAACGCCTGATCGGCATGATCGCGGCTGCCGCGCAGGAGGGCGTCACAAGCGGCGAAGTCACCTGCCAGCAGCCGGACATGATGGCCCGGGCCCTTTTCCACGGGTTCTGCGGAGCCGTCACGGACGCGATCACCGGCTTCGCGCCCCTCTCCCACGAGGAAGTGGTGACGGCCTCGGGCCACATGACCCGTGCGGTGTTCGGGCTCAAGGAAACCGGGCGCGGATAACCGGGCACCCGGCGCCAGGGATGTAATCGGCTCCTCACCTGCGGGGGGGGGGGGGCGGGGGGGGGGGGGCCCCCCCCCCCCCGGGGGGCCCCCCCCGCCCCCCCCCCCCCCCCCCCCCCCCCCCCCCCCCCCCGGGGCGGGGCCCGCCCCCCCCGCGCGGGGGGGCGCGGCGGGTTTTGCGGTGGGGGGTGCGTTGGCCGGCCCCCCGGCGGGGGGGGGGCGGGGGGCGGGCGGGGGGGGGGGGGGGGGGCCCGGGGCGGCGGCCCCCCCCCCCCGCAGGCGTTCGGCACACCTTGCGCCTACCGACCCGTCCGGCTCCCCCCACGGCCGGATGACACCGTGACGTGCATCACGGCACTTTCCAGGACTGCACGAATGACTGGCGGTCAGTCACTGCTAAGCTGACTTCACAACCTGCAAGTCAGCAGGCGTCGAAGCCGCCCTCTCGTGCGGCCTATCCATGAGGTCACCATGTCCAACGCGAAGTACCCCGCCCCGCCGTTCGACCGCGAGCTCAAGCCCGTCCTCGACGTCGTTCTGCAGTCCTTCAACTCCTCGCTCTACCCCGAGGACATCCCGGCACTGCGGTCCGGTGGCTTCACGCCCGGCGTCGAGGAGCTCATCAAGGACCGCCCGATCGAGCACTTCGAGCGCACGATCCCCGGCCCCGAAGGCGCCCCGGATCTGCTGGTCTCCGTCTTCCGCCGCACCGACCACCGCACCCCCGGTCCGGGCTTCTTCTTCACCCACGTCGGCGGACTGATCTTCGGCGACCGCTTCGTCGGGATCGCGCCGATCGTCGACTACGTCGAGCAGCTGGACGCCGTCGTCGTCACGGTGGAGTACCGGCTGGCCCCGGAGAACCCGGCTCCCGCCCAGGTCGAGGACTCCTACGCCGCTCTGAAGTGGACCGCGGAGCACGCCGAGGAGCTCGGCTTCGCCGCGGACAAGCTGATCGCGGTCGGCGGCAGCGCGGGCGGTGGCGTGGCGGCCGCCGTCACGCTCCTGGCCCGGGACAAGAACGGCCCTTCCCTGGCCGGCCAGCTGCTCATGTACCCGATGCTCGACGACCGCAACGACACGGTCTCCAGCCATCAGATCGACGGCATCGGCGTCTGGGACCGCAACAGCAACCTCACCGGCTGGAACGCCGTCCTGGGGGATCGCCGCGGCACCGACGACGTCTCCCCCTACGAGTCCCCGAGCCGGGCCACCGACCTCTCCAACCTGCCGCCCGCCTACATCGAGGTCGGCAGCGCGGAGGTCTTCCGTGACGAGAGCGCCGCGTACGCCTCGTCGATCTGGGCGGCCGGCGGTTCGGCCGAACTGCACGTCTGGGCGGGCGGTTTCCACCTCTACGAGCTCGTCGCCGCGGACACGGCCATCGGCGTCGCGTCCCGTGAGGCCCGCACCAACTGGGTGCGCCGCACCCTGGGCCTCTGAGCGACGTCCGCCCCCTGCCACAGACGGGGAGGTGACGCCCAGGGCTCCAGTACGGCCGGCCAGGGGTCGGACAACGTCCCTTCGTGAACAGCGGACACCAGGTATGCATGCACCCGCTGCTCCAGGGACCGCGGGAGAAACAGGATCCGGGCGGGTGGCCGGGCTCAGCAGAGTGCGGCCACCGGCCCGGATTTCTGCCACCTACACAGGCAGCAGAGAGACGGCGGAGCAGGGTCGTCGCGGGGCGGACGGTGGCTCCGGGCGATTCAATGCGGGATGCCGGCCGACTCGCCGACGGCCCCGACCGGCTCCGGCCTGTCGGTACCGCGAGCCTGTACCGGAAGACAGACGATCAGCCCGCTGACCAGGCCCAGCGCGCCGAACACCCACCACACGTGCTGGAAAGCACCCACAGCCTGGGCCGGCCCGGAATCCCCGACGACGGCGACGAACAGACTGATGCCGAGCACGGCACCCAGTTGCCGGAAACTCTGGCTCACGGCGGAACCCGTCCCGCTCCTGTGGTCGGGCAGCGACGCGACCGCGGCGCCGGCCTGGACGGGCAGCGTCAGGCCGATACCAGCACCGGTCAGCAGCACGGCGGGCAGCCAGTGCGTGGCCCAGTGGGGCGAGGCGCCGACCCCGGCCGCCAGAAGTGCGGACCCGGCCATCCAGGTCACGCCACCGAGAAGAAGAACGGGCCGGAACCCGATCCGAGCCGCCAGGCCGCTGGTCGGACGGGCGATGAACGCCACGAGCAGCGGCCCCGGCGCGCCGGCCAGAGCAGCCCGCAGAACCGAATACCCCCAGACCTGCTGCAAGAAGATGACGTTGCTCAGCAGCATCCCGAAGAAGGACACGGAGAACAGCAGCATCGCCAGGTTCATCAGGCTGAACTGCCGGTCGCGGAACAGCGACAGATCGATCACCGGCCGGGCCGCCGTCGCCGAGCGCCACAGCAGCAGCGGGGTCAGCACGACGGCCCCCACGAACGCGGCGATGACGACGGCCGAACTCCAGCCCCGGGTGGGGCCCTCGATGACGGCGTAGCTCAAAGCAGCGGGAACCGCGGCCACCAGCACCACGGCAACCGGATCGGGGATCCCTCCCACCGAAAACGATCATGACCGCGCAGATCGGCACGTTGACCAGGAAAATCCAGCGCCAGGACGCGTACTGCGTGAGGAGTGCGCCGAGCGTCGGCCCGCAGGCCGCAGCGGCCGCACCCATGGCCCCCCAGGTACCGACCGCGACATGCCGCCTGGCTCCGGGGAACTCCGGCAGGACCAGGGCCAGCGACGTGGGGACGACAAGGGCCGCGAACGCCGCCTGAAGCGCCCGGCCGGCGATGAGCACACCGGGCGTGGGGGCGAGCCCGCACGCCCGGTGTGCTCATGAGGGCGAACCCGCCGAGACCGATCAGGAAGATCTTCTTGCGGCCGTAGCGGTCCGCGAGACGGCCGGCGGGGACGAGGATCGCCGCGAAGGCCAGGCTGTAGGCGTTGAGGACCCACGCCAGCTTGCTCGCGGTGGTGTCGAAACTGTGGCTGATCGTCTCGAAGGCCACGTTGACGATCGTGGTGTCCAGGAAGACGACGAACACGCCGAAGCTGCTGAGCGCGAGGATGCGCAACGGGCTGTGCCCGCCGGTCGGTGCGGGCCGCGGTGGATCGCCGTGCCGGGGCGGCGAGGTGGCGGGTTCCGGTACGGACATGGCGTCCCCCTGAGTTCGAAGAACCTGCTGACGGGGCGACGCTAGCAGCGTTAGTTTGGAAATCAAACTGACAGAGTTGGTGGCTGGTCGTGCCTGTCCCCCGCGGCCTTCGGCAGGGCTTCTGGATCTCGGCGAGTTCGGAGTCCGTCGGCTGGACCGCCGCGGCGACGTTCCTGCGGGTGGACCCTCTTGGTGCCGGGAATCGTGACGATCTCCTCTCCCTGGGGCGAGGCCCCGGGGAGAGCCGGCTGTCCCGGGGTGACCCTTGCGGCCGGCGATTTCGCGCACCGCTTCGACGATGGGCTTGTCGGTCTCGAAAGCGTCGCCGGTGAACCGGGCTCATAAAGTGATCGGGTCCTTACGGACAGACGCGCAGACTGCGGCGCCTTCAAGGCGATTGATTTGGCCCTGTTCTCCCGAAGCTGCCACGAAGTGACAAGTAGCTCTCTGTAGCGGATCTGGGGTCTGCTTTTCAGAGTTTTGGATCTTCTGGGCTCACCGAGCGCCGTGCTCAGCGAGGTTGGTCCGGTCATGACGACCGGAAGGAGCCCGGGATGCGGCAGGAGTGGGAGCCGGAGGACCTGATCGAGGTCTGGACGCTGCTGGAGGAGGACCAGCAGCGGCTGCGGAACAAGTCGGGGGCGAACCGGTTGGGGTTCGCATTGTTGTTGAAGTTCTTCGAGGTGGAGGCTCGGTTCCCGGAGGACACCGGGGAGATCCCGGCGCCGGCCGTGTCGTACGTCGCTCAGCAGGTGAAGGTGCCTGCGGAGGAGTGGGCCGCGTACGACTGGTCGGGGCGGGCGATCAAGCGGCATCGGACGGAGATCCGGGGCGCGTTCGGCTTCCGTGAGTGCACCAAGGAGGACCAGGCCCAGCTCGCCGAGTGGCTGGCGGTCGAGCTGTGCGGGGTGGAGCTGAACCGGGACCGGCTGGCAGAGGCGGTGGTGGTCCGCTGCCGCAACGACCGAGTGGAGACGCCGACGCCCGGGCGTATCGCCCGGCTGGTGGGCTCGGCGGTCAGCACCTTCGAGGAGCGGTTCTGCGCGGCTACCGTGGGCCGGCTGTCGGCGGTGACCCGGTCCCGGCTGGATGACCTGATCGCCGAGGACGCCGGCACGGATGAGGAGAGCGCGGGCGGCGGGGGCACGTTCTTTACCGAGCTGAAGGCGGACCCGGGTGCACTGGGGCTGGACAGCCTGCTGGCGGAGGTGAACAAGCTCCAGCGGGTACGGGCGCTGGAGTTGCCGCCGGAGCTGTTCGGGGAAGTGTCGGAGAAGCTGGTGGCGGCCTGGCGGGCGCGGGCGGCGAAGGAGTACCCCTCGGACCTGCGGGCGGCGGCCGGGCCGGTGCGGTACACGCTGCTGTCGACGCTGTGCCACGTGCGGGAGACGGAGATCACCGACTCGCTGGTGGAGCTGTTCATCCAGCTCGTGCAGAAGATCAACACACGGGCGGAGAAGAAGGTCGAGGGCGAGTTCAACAAGGAGCTGAAGCGGGTCCGCGGCAAGGAGGGCATCCTGCTGCGGCTGGCGGAAGCGGCGGTCGCGGAGCCGAGCGGCACGGTCCGCAAGGTGATCTATCCGGTGGCCGGGGAATCCACGCTGAAGGCGCTGGCGGCGGAGGCCGCAGCGAACGAGGCGCGTTACCGGGCGCGGGTACGCACGGTGCTGCGCTCGTCGTACTCCAACCACTGGCGGCGGATGCTCTCGCCGCTGCTGAACGCGCTGGATCTGAAGTGCAACAACACCGCCTACCGGCCGGTGATGGACGCGATCGACCTGCTCAAGCGGTACCTGGACCAGCCCATCGCGAAGGAGGGCGCGTTCTTCGACGAGGCGGAGAAGATCCCGCTAGGCGGGGTAGTGCGCGAGGAGTGGCGCAAGGCGGTCGTGGACGAGCGCATCCCGTACGAGCTGTGTGTGCTCGTGGCGCTGCGGGACGCGTTGCGGCGGCGGGAGATCTGGGTGCCGGTGGCGGAACCCGGAGGACGATCTGCCGCCGGACTTCGAGGACAACCGCGATGTGCACTACGACGCGATCCGCCAGCCGCAGGACCCGGAGAAGTTCATCGAGGCGCTGCAGAAGCGGCTGCGGGAGGCTCTGACCCGCCTCGACACGGCGCTGGAGTTGGGGACCACGGGCGGGGTGGACATCGTCAAGCGGCACGGCGAGCCGTGGATCAAGGTCTCGCCGCTGGGCAAGCAGGAGGAGCCAAAGAACCTCGTCGCCCTGAAGGCGGAGATCGAGCGCCGCTGGGGCACCATCGACCTGATCGACATCCTCGAGGAAGCCGAGTTCGCCACCGGTTTCACCGGCGAGTTCACCTCGGTCGCAACGCGCGAGGCGGTCCCGAAGGCGATACTGCGGCGCCGGCTGCTGCTGGTCCTGTTCGCGCTGGGCACGAACATGGGCATCAAGCGGGTCGCGGTCACCGGCAAGCACGGCGAGAGCGAGGCCGTCCTGCGCCGGGTCCGGCACCTGTTCGTCAACCGGACCAACCTGCGCGCTGCGCTGGTACGGCTGGTCAACGCCACCTTCGCCGCCCGCGACGCGGCGTGGTGGGGCGAAGGCACCGCCTGCGCGAGCGACTCCAAGAAGTTCGGCTCCTGGAGCTCGAACTTCATGACCGAGTGGCACCAGCGCTACCGCGGGCCCGGCGTGATGATCTACTGGCACGTCGAGAAGAAGTCGCTGTGCGTCTACAGCCAGCTCAAGTCCTGCTCGGCCTCCGAGGTCGCCGCGATGATCGAGGGTGGGCTGCGGCACTGCACGGACGTGGAGATCGACCGGCAGTACACCGACACGCACGGCGCGTCCATCGTCGGGTTCGCCTTCGCCCACATGCTCGGCTTCAACCTGCTCCCACGGCTGAAGAACGTCGGCTCGGCCAGGTTGTACCGGCCGGCGGCCGGGGAGGACGAGAAGTGGCCGCACCTGGCGCCGGTGCTGTCGACCAAGACGATCGACTGGGACCTGATCCGCCAGCAGTACGACCAGATCGTGAAGTACACCACCGCCCTGCGCCTGGGCACCGCCGAGGCCGAGCAGGTCCTGCGGCGCTTCACCCGCGGCGGGCCGAAGCACCCCACCTACCGGGCGATTGAGGAACTGGGACGCGCGGTGCGCACGGCGTTCATCTGTGACTACCTCGCCGACGAGGACTTGCGGCGCGAGGTCAACGACGGGCTCCAGGTCGTGGAGAACTGGAACTCCGCCAACCACGACCTGTTCTACGGCAAGGACGGCGACCTGACCGGCTCCGACAAGGAGAGCCAGGAAGTCTCCATGCTGGCGCTGCACCTGCTCCAGTCGGCGTTGGTGCACGTCAACACGCTGCTGCTCCAGGACATCCTGAACGAGAAGAAGTGGCAGAAGCGGCTCACCGACGCCGACCGGCGGGCCCTGTCCCCGCTGTTCTGGACGCATATCAACCCCTACGGCCGGTTCGAGCTGGACATGAACCACCGGCTCGACCTCACGGCGGCGCTCACGGTGCCCGGGCCCCGCACCTCACCCGAGGCAGAAACGCCCGAGCCGACGACGGACGGAGCGGCGGGGGCGACATCCTGAAGACCTGTACTCCCGTCGTTGTCGGCGGGGCGGCTGGATCGTTTAGCCGCAGGTCCGGGCGCAGCTCAGTGCCTGTTTCTGAACCCAGAAACCGCAGGTCAGCCCGCCAGTGTCCGAAACGCGAAGTTCGTCGAAGCGTTCGCCGAGCGGTCACCGTGACCGTTCGGCGAACGGAACCGCTGGGGTGAGTAGGACGGGCGGGGCGTTGTCCATGGAGAACAAGCCCCCAACCCTGCCTTGATCGTTCTCAAGGTGGTGGCCACCAACTCGGCCCAGAACCCACCTTGGAATCAGGCTACCGAAGCCGCCGACTCCGGGGTTCAGAAACAGGCACATAGGAGTACGGGGACAGCAGCAGAAGCCGCGTTCCTTCTGGCGGTGCATCTCCTCGTTCCGTTGGCCGGGGACGGTCACGATGATCTCGCGCGGCGGGGTGTAGATCTTGTTATGGCGGCCCAGGTAGCAGGGGTCGTGGTAGGTGATGATGCCCTCGACGGGGTGACGGGGATCAGCTTGTCCTCGTCGACGACAGCAGCTGGGTGTGATGGATGACCTCGTAGTCGCCGCCGAGCTGCGGGTACTCGTTGCCGATCCTGTTGAGGCAGTGCGGGCAGGTGGCGACGATCTTCTTCGCAGATGTGGACTTGGCGGACTCCGGGACCACTTTGCCGTCGCCGATCAGCTCCTCGCCGAACGCCATGTTCAGCGCCATGACGTTCTCCATGCCGAGCTCCTGGAACAGAGGCTCGTTGCCCAGACGCCGGGCGGCGTCACCGGTGCACCGCCGCCCGAGATCGCGAGCTCACACATCGGCATGACCGTGCTTGACCGGGCAGCCGTCCGGTCACCCGTGGCGGTGCTCACCGTGATCAAAACCTTCCGGCGATGTGCGTGAGAGCGCTCATCAGGGCGTCCCGATGTTCCTGGGGCAGGTCGCCAAGCACGGCTTCATCAAGAGACGGCGAGCTCTTACTGATGAAGTCGACGAGCTCGGCACCCTCCTGGGTGAGCTGGAGGACCTTGCGGCGCCGGTTGTCCGGAGCGGTAAGGCGGGTGAGCTGGCCGCGTTCCTCGAGGCCACGAAGGAGGGGGGTGAGGGTGGCCAGGTCGATACCTGCCAGATCGCCCATCTGGGATTGAGTGAGGCCGGGGTTCTCGCGCAGGGTGAGCAGGACCGCGCACTGGGGCGGAGTGAGTGCTCCGTAGAGGCGGTGCCACTCGGCCGTGTAGATCCTCAGCGCCCGCCTGAGCATGTAGAGCGGCGATTCGGCAAGGGCCCGGGGAATTCTGAGCTCGCTGTTCATGACGTCGTTCGCCTCCATGAGCGTGACCGTGGTTTGCGTTCCTAGCGCAGCAGTGTATCTTCGTGTACGAAACTTCGTGTACGAAAGGTTGCTTCTCATGCGGTTGATCGTGGGTATGACCGGGGCAACGGGCGCGATCTTGGGGATCCGGCTCCTGGAGGAGTTGCGCACCCAGCCGGACGTGGAGACACACCTGGTGATGAGCCAGTGGGCCCGGGCGACCATCGAGCTGGAGACCGGCTGGTCGGGCCGGGAAGTCGCCGAACTCGCCGATGTGGTGCACGGTCCGCGGGACCAGGCCGCATCCATTTCCAGCGGCTCGTTCCGTACTGACGGCATGGTGATCCTGCCGTGCAGCGCCAAGACCCTGGCCGCCATCCGGGCCGGCTACGGCAGCGACCTCGTCTCGCGCGCCGCGGACGTGGTCTTGAAGGAGCAGCGCCGCCTAGTGCTGGGAGTACGCGAGACGCCGCTGTCGGCGATTCATCTGGAGAACATGCTCGCCATGGCACGCATGGGCGTCACGATCCTGCCGCCCATGCCGGCCTTCTACAACAAGCCCGAAACGGTCGACGACATCGTGGATCACCTCGTCGCGAGGGTGATGGACCAGTTCGGGCTGGACAGCGGGAGGGCTGTGCGCTGGGACGGCCCGGCCACTGCGCGCGGCAACGGCCGGCGCACCGCTCCGCGAGTTCCCGGCACCCCCCTGGGCATGGCCAAAGCTGTCGGTTGACGTTAGCAAACCCAGTCACCCACTGATCGGCCTTCACGGGCGGACAGTATCTACCAGAAAGGACAAATACACTGTCATGACATATCTGAAGGATCTGCGCGAATACATGGACGCTCTGGACAAGCTCGGAGATCTCCGGGTTATCGACCGGGAGGTCGATCCCCACCTCGAGGTCGGCGCCGTCATCCGCCGCGTGTATGAGACCAAGGCGCCGGCGCCGCTGTTCAACAACCTGAAGGGCTCTGAGCCCGGTTACCGACTTTTCGGCGCCCCCGGCGGTCTGAGTTCGGCACCGGGTCAACCGCTGGCCCGCATCGCGCTCTCGATCGGCCTGGACGCCGACGCGGATGCCCGGAAGATCGTCGAAACTCTGGCGGAGGCCCGCACCCGCAAGCCCATCGAGCCGGTCCTGGTCGAAACCGGACCGGTGAAGCAGAACATCCTGCTCGGCGACGACGCCTCACTCGACCGCTTCCCCACCCCGTTGCTCCACGACGGCGATGGCGGCCCCTACGTGAACACCTGGGGCACCATCGTCGCACGCACCCCTGACGGGAAGTTCACCAACTGGTCGATCGCCCGAATCATGATGATCGACGAAAAGACCATGACCGGCCTCGTACTGCCCGGGCAGCACATCAATCACGTATGGCAACAGTGGGTCGACATTGGACAGCCGATGCCGTTCGCCCTGGTCCAGGGCGGCCCGCCGGTCCTGCCGATCGTCTCGGGCATGCCGCTGGCCACGGGAGTGGAGGAAGGCGGCTACATCGGCGGCCTGCTCGGCGAGCCCATCGAGTTGGTCCAGTGCGAGACCGTGGACCTCCAGGTCCCGGCCACCGCGGAGATCGTGATCGAGGGGCACCTGTCGATCGAGCGCACCGCTGTCGAGGGTCCGATGGGCGAGTTCGCCGGCTACGTCCCCAGCCACACGACCATGTGTCCGGTTTACAGCATCGAAGCCATCACTCACCGCGACGACCCGATCTGGCCGACCTGTGTCGAGGGTGAGCCGGTGGACGAATTCCACACCGTCACCGGACTCGCAGCGGCCGCGGAGGGGCTTGCCGCACTGCGCGCCGCCGGACTGCCCGTCACCACCGCCTGGATGCCATTCGACGCCGCAACTCACCTCTTGGTCGTCAGTGTCGCACCGGACTGGCGCAAGCAGCTGCCTGGGGTCAGCACCGGCGAGCTGACCCAGCGCATCCACGACGTGATCTACGCCCAGCGCTTCACCGTCACCGTCCCGCGCCTCGTCGTGCTCGATGACGACGTGGACACCTCAAATGTCGCTGAGTTGATGTGGGCCCTGGCCACCCGTGTCCACCCCACCAAGCGGCGCATTCTGCAGACCGCACCCATTCTTCCGCTGCTGGCCTGCTACACCCTCGAGGAACGGCACGCCGCCAGCGCCGAGCACGTCACCTACGACGCGCTGTTCCCTGCCATCGACGAAGGCCGCGAGCCGCGCGCTTCCTTCCGGTACAACTACCCCGCCGAAATCCAGGAACGAGTCATCGCTCACTGGAACGACTGACAGATCCCTCCACCCACGACTCGTGACCGCCCGACCGCTTCCCAGAGTGATCCGCCGCAGCGCTGTTGTTGGACCGCTGTGCGGTTTCACGCCAGATACCAGTTCGAAAGGAATGCCGTGCCGCTTTACCAGTGCCTTGTGCCGGCCGGATCGCTCAACGCCGAGCTTCGTGCCGACCTGGCGGAAGCAATCACGACCGTGCACACCTCGGTGACGGGCGCGCCCCGGGGATTCGTCAACGTCGTGTTCACTGAATACGAGCCGTCGACGTTCTTCACCGCCGGTAAGCCCAGGGAGGCGTCATATATCGATGGAACGATCCGGGCCGGCCGGGATCGGGCGGCGCGAGCCGAACTTCTGACCCGGCTGTCCGAAGCATGGACCGCGATCACCGGCCAGGACGCCCGAAGCCTGCTGCTCGGCCTCACCGAGGTCGATCCCACGTCCTTGATGGAGGCTGGGCTGATCGTACCCGCGCCTGGTGAAGAGGCGGCCTGGATGCATCGCCACAGGCACGTTCTCGGAGACGTGCTGTCGGCCGACTAACAGCATCGGGGAGAGCCCGCCTTGCACAGGGCGGGCTCTCCCGCGGACCAGCTGATCAGCACCTCCCGCACGCCGGGGGAACCTCAGACGGCCTGCTTGAAGCAGCCCAGGGCGCGGCGCCCGCGCCGGGTGCCGACCTCGACTCGATGGCTTCTCAGGAGCCGGGCCAGGTGCTCGGCGGTAGACCGCCGGACATCGAGAACGGCGGTGTATGTAAGTGCCTGTTTCTGAACCCAGAAACCGCAGGTCAGCCCGCCAGCGTCCGAAACGCGAAGTTCGTCGAAGCGTTCGCCGAGCGGTCACCGTGACCGTTCGGCGAACGGAACCGCTGGGGTGAGTGGGACGGGCGGGGCGTTGTCCATGGAGAACAAGCCCCAGGGGCCGGGCGAGTCTGTCGGCGGGCCAACCCTGCCTTGATCGTTCTCAAGGTGGTGGCCACCAACTCGCCCCAGAACCCACCTTGGAATCAGGTTACCGAAGCCGCCGACTCCGGGGTTCAGAAACAGGCACTCAGCTTGTTTTTTATGGTTTGTGAGCTTTGAGTTGATTACGTTCAGCGATGCTTTCAGGGCGTCTAGTCGATTTGCCCACGTCGTAACGGGTGGCGGGTCGCCGGTTCTTCGATCCAAGTGGGCGCCCTGGGCCGGGCGTTGAGGGTTTGGGTGCACGGGCCGGACTGTGCAGGTGAGGGCGGAGGTTCCTGAACCCGCGGCGGACGCGGGCCGGGGTGAGCCGGGCGGGCTCGGCCCGCTTCTCCCAGGGGCGGCGGAGATCGGCCGCGGCCTCGCGGGTGAGCCGGAGCTGGGTGTGTGCCGCGAGCACGAGCCACGTCCACCGGTCTGCGGCCTCGGGAGTACGCAGTCTGGGACGGGTCCAGCCGAGCGTCTGCTTGACGAAACGGAAAGTATGTTCAAGATCGAAACGCCTCAGGAACGCTTGCCACCGCAGGTCGACGTCCTCGCTGGTCATGCCGGTCTTGGAGGACCACAGCCAGACGGGCAGCGGGTCGTGACCGCCGGGCAGATGGTCCACCTGGAGGCGGATCAGGGTGCCCTCGATGACGGGGAGTTCGTCGTCGTGGTCGATCCACGCACTGCGGGTGGTGAGCCGCGGGTGGATACGGTCCCAGGCCATCGCCTTCGCGGTGCCGTAGCGGTCGGTGACCTGCACCGTCTCCGCGTCGGGCTCGCCCCAGGTCTCGGGCCTGGCGAAACGGAACTCCTTGCCGTGCTTCGGCGGTCGCCCGCCCTGAGGATAGGACAGGGCGTACTCCTTGAGCGAGGGCGCCGGACGGCGCATCACCCGGTCCGCACGCATGCGTCCGAGGACCTCGACGGGCAAGCCGTCGAGGAGGTAGGCCATGCGCGGGGCGTCATAGCCGGCGTCGAAGACGACCAGGATGTCGTCGTCACCGGCTTCCCACTGCCCCTGGGCGATCAGGTCGGTGACGACGCGGCGGACCTGGGCTGCGGTGACTTCGGCGACATCGTCGTCGGGGCCGAGCCGGACCGCATCCAACAGCTGGCACCACGACGTGCGACCCGTCTCCAGCGCGGCGACGAATGAGTACGGCCAGCCGGGGATGAACTGATCACTGGACCGTCCCGAGCGTCCGTAGACATGGCAGAACAGACGGTCCGGGCTGGTCGGCGCGTCCGGACGCAGCCACGCGGAGACATCGACGGCCAGGACCAGGCGCCCGTCGGCGGCCTTGGGCTGCGGCAGCATGGCCAGCGCCTTGCGCAGCCCGGCCACGTCGATGCGGCCCTGGTTGAGCGCGTCGTACAACGCGCCGTGCCCACGCCGGTGCTCGGCCAGCAGCGTCAGATCGACCGGCGAGGTCACCGGGCCGTTCCCGCAGAGCATCGCGTCCGTGAGCTCGAACAGCGCGTCACCGCGCCGGGTCAGACATGCGTAGAAGTCCTCCCTAAAGTGGGACGTGAAGTCGAAAGCGTCCCGCCGGGCATCATGGTCGAGCACACTCACCTCTGCGGCCTTCGTATGAACGTGATTCCGTGGCGGAATGCATGCTCATGCGGGGGCCGTCCGCCTGTCCGGCGAATGCCCAGGTGAGTGAACCTGTGCGACTCGATGTTCGAGATCAGAGGCGAGAGACAAACTCAGGCGTTCCACCATTCATCGGTGCCACAGCCGACCTCGTAGTGCCACCAACCTTCCTCTTGGCCTTGCGTCAGTAGGGCCTTGATCCCCGCGAAGTCCGCGCCGGCCGGCGCAGTGAAGGCCACCATGGGGAAGTCCACACTGAAGACCTCGCCTCCAAGACGGAACGCCGAAAGGCGCTGGTGCACTGCCTGCGGACTGCGTCCCAGGGGGCCGGTGGGCACGGGCACCACACGGACCGTGCAGTTGCCGGAGGAGTTGACCCGACCGACAGCCCAGTGGAGCCCGTCGGAGTCAGTCCGGTACCGCACCACGTCGCCTTCGGCCACCCCATCCTGAAGGAAGGGGACGTTCTGCACACGGGCCGTATCGTCGCCGAGCTTCGTGGCCCACAGCCCTTCCGTGTCCTGTGGGAACCACCCCTCACGAGGGACAAGGCGGAACCAGACCTTGATCTTCTCGACCGCGCTCTCCATGACGGTCATCATGCGCCGACCGGCAACACCGCCCCGCACCGGGCCCGATCCGGGCGATCAACCGTAGCTGTCACGCGAGTGCCTGAGGATAAAAGACAAGCTCAGCCGGTGGACAGGATGCGCGGGCTCGGGCAGCGGCCAGGAACCAACGGTGCGCTGGGTGAATCGGCACAGCCAAGGTCGCGGCTCAGTCCGGCACCCGCGTGCGGAAGTTCGCCAGGCGGGCCGCCACCTCCACAGCGTTCTGGTCGAGCCAGGCGGTCAATTTCGGGTTGGCGGCCGCCCGTGCCTTACTGCCCCGCGGCGCCAGCGTCTCCCAAATCACCGAACCACCGTGGCTATGCCCAACCAAGTGGTATCGGACGCCCCGTCGTTCCAGGTCGAACAGAAGTACCAGCAGATCCATGCTCGCGGACAGTCGCTTCGACTGCGCATTGGCCCCGCTCCAGTGGAACAGTCGCCCAGGCGGCAGTCTCGTACCCTTGGGTAGCGTCGCGGTCAGAGCCTGCCAGGTGGAGCTGCCGCGCTGCCACCAGCGGTCGCCGTCGTCACGGCGCTCCTTGTCACCAGCGAAGGTCCCATGGACCAGGATCACGAGCTCATCCGGCTGTTCGTCCGCCATGTCCGGCATCATGACTAAACTCCCCGCCGATCCGCCCGCAGTTCCGGGATTTCGAGACTCGAACGCAACAGTTGATCACGAAACAGGTCGCAGCGACGATGCAACGATTCTCGCAAACGGTCCTTTGCGCGAGCAAGATCAATCACGAGCCGCCATCCCCTCGCCGACTCCGGATTCGCTCTCAGAACCTGTTCTCACTCAAAAGTGGGATGGACCTCCTTCTGAGACTTGCATTGTGCGAAAATCCGGGCCCATGACGGACCCTCAGCAGCCCTCCGACCGGTCGGACGCCGGCGACGTCGAACAGCACGCCTGTCCGAAGTGTGACGCCCAGCCCGGCTCGCCGTGTCGCTCGCGCGGCGGCGCCGTCGCCTCCGCCTACCACACCCGCCGCTTCACGATGGTGCCCCGGCTGAAGAAGGCACTGCGGGTGCCCACCCCGGCCGACCGCGGCCCGGGCCGGCCGTGGCGCCCGGGCACCCCGCCCCCAGCGCCGATCGACCCGGACCTGCCGAGCGCGGACATCCGCATCGGCTACGCCCGCTGCTCGACCCTCGGGCAGGAACTCGACTCCCAGCTCGACGCGCTCAGCAAGCACGGCATCCCCAGGGACAAGATCTTCAGTGAGAAGATCAGCACCCGCGTCCGGGTCCGCCCCCGGTTCGAGCCGCGCGGGAGGTCAAGGCGCACGCGCCGCACTGCCGGGTCATCTTCACGGTGTACGAGATGAAGCGGCTCGGCCGTGACGCCGCCGAGCTCACCGCGCTCGCCGACCACCTCACCGCCCACGGCCTGGTCCTGGAGATGCTCGCCGGGCCCCTGCCCGGCATCTACGACCCCACCGGGCCGGGCAAGCTGCTGTTCGCGTTCTTCGCCGCGATGGCGGAGACCGAGCGGGAGAACATCCGCGAGTCCACGCTTGAAGGGCTCGACACCGCAGCCCGGAAGGGCAAGCACGGCGGCCGACCGCCGGTCATCACCGACGACATGCTCCACACCGTGCTGCGACGCCGGGTTCTCGGTGAGTCCGTCGAGCAGATCCAGCCCGACCTGATCATCCCCACCGGCAAGCGCAAGGGACAGAGCCCCTCTGTCGCCAGCATTTACCGGGCGCTCGCCGAACACGCCAAGCGCGAGGCGTACCCCGAAGCCGTCGAGCAGGCTCACGCCGACTTCGCCGTCCTCGCCGGCCCCGAAGTTCCTGAACCCCCGCTTGGAAACCAAGGCCCCAACGACACGCTGAGTTACTTGTCACTTCGTGGCAGCTTCGGGAGAACAGGGCCGATTTATCAGGAACTCACCGCGTCGTGCGGGGAATCGGACGTCCAGTCCAGAAGCAGACGGAGAGCGTCCGCCGAAGAACTGCCGGATGCTGCGGAATAGACCACCAGGGTCTGACGTGGATCATCAACCACGCGCAGCGTCTCGTGGGAAAGCCGCAGATCTCCCACGATGGGGTGGTGGAAGGCCTTGGCGCCGGATGTCTTGTCCCGTACCCGGTGGTCGGCCCACAGAGAACGGAATTCTGGGCTCTTGACGGCCAACTCGCCGATCACAGAGGTCAGGAGGGGGTCTTCTGGGTAACGAGCGGCTTCCATGCGCAAACAGGCCGCGTTTTCCCGGGCGTGTTCCTTCCAGTTCGCGTAGAGGTCCCTGGAGTTCCGGTCGAGAAAGGCCATCTTCGCGATGTTGCGGTCGGCCGGCCGCAGGTCGCCGAAGTCACCCAGGAGCGCGGCGGCCGCCCGGTTCCAGGCAAGTACGGACATGGCACGGCCCATCACCAGGGCGGGGTGTCCGATGAGGGAGTCCAGCATGTTCCGCAGCGTCGGCCGGACGGTCTGCTTCTGGTGGCGGTCAGCACTCTGGCGGTGCCCGGAGTGAGGGGTTGTGCCGGCGATCCGGTGCAGATGGCGGGTTTCCTCGTCGTCCAAACGCAGGGCGCGGGCCAAGGAGTCCAGGATTTCCGCCGAGACGGCCGAAACACGTCCCTGTTCCATACGGGTGTAGTAGTCGACGCTGATCGCGGCAGCCTGTGCGACTTCTTCACGTCGTAGTCCCGCCACCCGCCGAATTCCACCATCGGTTGACAGGCCGATGTCTTCAGGCGCGAGTCTGGATCGCCGGGCCCTGAGGAATTCCCTGAGATCGGTGGGTGAACTCATAAGTTGATTCAGCCTCTTCACGTATTGTTCGTGCCTGGGCCTGCCTGTACCACCCTGAATTTGGTCAAGCGGCACGGCAGTTGAGGGTTTGCCTGCGGTCCGTGGCAAGGGATGAAAGGAGAAGAGAGCAGCGACAAAGGCGGAGGAGCCTGTCGTCGTGATGACCTCTTCGCCGCGCGTGCAGGCGTAACGTCGCACGGGATTGCGGACCTTGCCCGCCCCTGCCGGAAGGCGAGAAATGCTCAGCCCGTCATGGTGCTGCGGAGGCAGCCCGGGCGGGTGCCTCCACGAAGGTGGCGTCGGCTGTCTTGCCGCGCGGGGTCATGCCAAGGGCGCACAGCGCCGCGAGGAGTGCGGCGCCCGACACGAGCCACCAGCCGTGCGGGGAGGGGCGTGCGGCGTCGCCGGAGGCGGTGGTGGCCGCGAGGGTGGCGACCAGGGCCGCGATGCCGAGGCTGTTGCCGATCTGGTGGCTCATGTTGACCATGGCCGATCCCGTGGCGCCCTGGGTGGGGCGCAAGTCGGCGGTGGCGCAGGCGAGGATGGTCGGCATGGTGAGCCCTACGCCGGCTCCCGAGATGAGCATGCTGGGCAACAGGTCGGTGGCGTAGTGGGGATGCGTCTCGATCCGCAGTGCCAGCAGCGCGGCGGCGAGCCCATACAGCAGGCTGCCGACGGTGGCGATCACGCCGGCTGGCAGCCGGCGCGTCACGTACTGCGCGAGCGCGGCGAACAGCGGCACCATGAGCGGTCCCGGGGCGACGGCCAGTCCCGTCCTGACCGCGCTGTAGTGCCACACCTGTTGCGTCCACAGGACGATGGCCAGCAGGTTGGCGCCGAAGGCGACGGAGAACAGCAGCGCCGTGGCGTTGGACCAGGCGAACGCCCTCACACGGAGCAGGGCGGGCTCGACCAGGGGCGCAGGGTGGCGCGCCGTGCGATGGGCGAACACGGCGGCTCCCGCGGCGGCCAGCAGGAGGCACTCCACGGTCGCGGGCGATGCCCAGCCCCAGCCGGGGCCCTCGACGAGGGCCAGACTGAGCGAGCCGATCGACAGCGCGAGGACCAGGCCCCCGAAGACGTCGGGGATCGTGCCCGTCACGTTCTTGCGGACATCGGGCAGGACACGGGCGCCGGCAACGAGTGCCAGCACGCCCACGGGCACGTTGACCAGGAAGATCCACCGCCAGGACGACTGCACCAGCAGCCCGCCCAGACCCGGTCCGGCGGCCGCGGCCAGGGCACCGGAGGCGGACCAGATCCGCACCGCTCTGGTGCGCCGTTCGGGGGCCGTGGCCGCGAGCAGCAGGCCCAGGCTGGCCGGGGTCAGTGCCGCCGCCCCCACCGCCTGCAGGCCGCGGAAGAGGACCAGGGTCCACAGTCCGGGGCTGGCCGCACACGCGGCGCTGGCCGAGGTGAACAATGTCAGGCCCAGCAGGAAGCCGCGCTTGGCGCCGTAGCGGTCGGCCAGGCTGCCCAGCGGCACCAGCAGCGCGGCGTAGGTGATGGCGTAGGCGTTCAGGATCCAGCTCATGTCCGCCAGGGAGGCGCCGGGGAAGTCATGGCCGATGTCGTCGAGAGCCACGTTCACAATGAACACGTCCAGGCCCGCCATGAAGCCGGACGCACACAGCACGGTCAATACGATGCCCGGTCGCTGCCGCGCCCGGCTGGGTGTCGGCTCCACGACCACCTGACTTGAGGATGCCATAGTCAGAACGTACCTTTCCCGCCTGGCTATGTAAAATTGCAGCCAGAGGAGGTGGTCATGGAATCGACGCACATGACCCTGGTGGGTGAGTTGGCCGACCGGACAACGTGGACCGCTGACGACTGTTCCATCGACGGGACGATGCGCGTTCTGGGAACCCGGTCCGCCATGCTGATCATGCGCGAGGCGCACTACGGGACCACCCGGTACGACGACTTCGTACAACGCGTCGGCATCACGGAGGCTGTCGCCGCGGCACGCCTGCGGGAACTGGTGGCCGCGGGGCTTCTGGAGCGCCGCCCGTACCAGGAGCCCGGACAGCGCACCCGTCATGAGTACGTACTGACCCCGGCCGGCGTGGATTTCCAGCCGGTTCTGGTAGCGCTCATGCAGTGGGGGGACCAGCACGTGCCCCGGTCCTCGGGGCCCCCGCTGACTCTGCACCACACGGACTGCGACGAGCCGGTGGCCGCACGGCTGATGTGCGCCGCGGGGCATGAGGTGAAACCCGAGGAGGTCACGGTGCGGTCGACCCGGCGTTAGGGCCCTTCGGGCCCTTTCCGATCGCTCTGCCGTGCATGGCGTCAGGTCCGCCGCGCACGGCCGGGGAGGCGCTGGAACGGCATCGGATTCATCGCGGCACTGGGCGGAATCGAGGAGCCCTGCCCGGGCGAGGGGGAAGGCCGCCGCACCTGCGCCGGCGGCGCCGCCCTCACGCCTCGGCCACCAGGTCCAGCCGCCCTCGCATGTCCCAGCCGGGCACGAGCATTTCCTCGGCGAGATCGGCGTCGTCGACCTTCTCCCCGCAGGCGGAGCAGTGGCTCTCCAGCTCCAGCGGGTGATCGTGGTGGGCCAGGCGCATCGGAGGGGTGGTCACGGCCCACTTGTCGCCCCAGGTGAGCAGCGCCCGCAGGACAGGGCGAAGGTCCTCGCCGGCCTCGGTGAGGTAGTAGCCCTCGTGGCGGGCGCCCTCGCTCACGGGGCGACGTTCGAGCACCCCCGCCTCGACCAGGTCGCGCAGCCGTGCTGTCAGCCGGTCACGCGGGGCGCCCGTGTTGCGGGCGATCTGGCTGAACTGGTGATTACCGAAGATCACTTCCCGGATCACCAGCATCGACCAGCGGTCGCCGATCAGCTGCACGGACGCCGCGACGGCGCACGGCCGGCCGGCAACGGTCTGGGGATCACGTCGGACAACCATGCCCCCATACTGCCACGCAATTCGGTTTGGAGGCCAAACTGAAAAATGGTCCGTGCGGCCCGCCCACCCTCAGGCCGCGACGATGCGGCGACTGCCCGCGGTGCTCCGGAAGCGGGCACGGTAGGCCGTCGGTGAGACGCCGAGGGTGTGCTGGAAGACCCGGCGCAGGGACTCCGACGAACCGAACCCCGCCTGCTGCGCCACGTCTTCCACCGTGCCGCTGCCGTTCTCCAGAAGGACCTGAGCTGCCTCCACCCTGACGGATTCGACGTACTGCCCGGGCGGCATGCCGATCTCGCTGCGGAAGAGCCGTCCCAGGTGCCGGGTGCTCACCCCGCCGACAGCGGCCAGGGAATCGAGGGTGTGCTCGGCCGCAGGGTCGGCGCCCACATGATCCATCACCCGTCGCACCGCCAGGTGCCGGGGCTGGCCGTGAACCATCCGGGCGCTGAACTGCGCCTGCCCGCCGGGCCTGGCCATGAAGACCACCAGTTGTCTGGCCACGCTGCGCGCCACCCCGGCCCCCCAGTCCTCCTCGACCAGGGCCAGCGCAAGGTCGATGCCCGCCGTGACGCCGGCCGACGTGAGCACGTGGCCGTCCCGGACGAAGACCGGATCGTTTTCCACCCGGACCTCCGGGAAGGCAGCCGCCAGGTCCGGTGCGAGCTCCCAGTGCGTCGCGGCGCGCCGGCCGTCCAGCGTGCCGGCCGCGGCCAGGACGAACGCTCCCGCGCACACGGAGACCACGCGCGCGGCCCGGCCGGTCAGGCGCGTGACCGACTCCACCAGGTCCGCGTCGCCGACAGCGGCCCGCCAGTCGCTGCGCCCGGGCACCAGCAAAGTGCCGATCCGGCGGGGAAGCGAGGAGACTGGCCCGCTGACGCCGACCACCAGTCCCGAGGAGGTGACGACATCGGCACCGGTGGGCGAGACGACGCGGACGTCGTAGTGCGCGCCGTAGCGATTGGCGGTCGTGAAGACCTCGACCGGGCCAGTGACGTCGAGAAGCTGAACCGCGTCGAAGGCGACGACGGCCACGGTGTGACGGCGGTGGGACACCGGCGGACCTACTCCTTCCACGGGGACTCAAGGATCGTACGGACGAAGTCGCCGCGCTGGAAGCCGGGGACGAAGTGCTCCAGAACGTCCGCCTTCACGTTGCCGAACGTCGTGTCCGGCTTGGGGCGGATGCCGTCGGTGAACGCCCCCAGTATCCGGTGCTTGAAGTCGGGGCGAGGGTGCAGGGCCACGATCTCGGCCCGGTCGGCCTCCGGGATCGCACCGTAGTCGATGCCCAGGACGTCGTACTCCACACCGGCGGTGACCAGGGCCACCTCCGGCTCCATGAACTGCGGGATCCCGGGCGTGGTGTGCAGGGCGATCGCGGTCCAGACGCGGCGAATGCTGTCTTCCGGGATCCCGTGCGCCGTGAGGAACCGCTTCGCCTCCTCCGCGCTGTCCACCTCGAAGCGGCGGCCACTGCCGTGGAAGGCCTCGCTGAGGCCTACGTCGTGGAACATGGCGCCGATGTAGAGCAGTTCCGGGTCGAAGCTGAGGTCGCGGTTGCGTCCCTGCAGGCTGCCGAAGAAGTACACCCGGCGCGAGTGGTGGTAGATGAGTTCGCTCGTGGTGTCCCGGATCAGCTCCGTCGCCTCGCGGGCCAGTTTCGTCCCCGGTACGTCCACGTTCGCCACCGCGGCGCCGTCGATTCCCATGGTGTCAGCCTTCCTGGTGTGCGGCCGCCGTCCACTCGGCGACGCCACCTTCAGCCTGGCGCCGGCGGCCCCCGCCGCGCCATGGCGATATAGCCAGCCATCCCACAAATACGGACATGCGTCGGACCGGTTCGGCGATCGTCACCCCGGCTCGGCGCCTGGCTCTGGCCGGGCGCGGCAGAAGTGAGCTGGTGCTCACTTGGCCGCATCCGCACGGGCGGGCTGCGCACGCGACTCGATACGCGTGGGCGCCTCGGGGGATCCATCAGGATGGTCGTGAATCCAGGACAGGCCGCCGATGTCGAGCCGGCGGCGAGTACGAGTGACGGCGACATAGGCGAGGCGGGCCTCGCCGTCGTCGATCGGCGCGGGCACAGGACGGCCGGTGCCGTCGTCCTGGTCGCTGTCCTTGGGCGGGGCGAAGTCGTCGGCGATTCTCACACGGGCCCATTCGCGGCCCTTGGCCTTGTGCGCGGTGGAGACGGTGACCTCGGCCTGCTGTTCGGGGGTGAGCCGCGCGACGGCGCTGATGATGGCATCGGTGCCGTGGGTGTCGACCAGGTCCACCAGGGGCTGCAGGTCCCGTCCTGCCGGGTCGTGGCTGGCGTAGTCCTGCAGTTCGCCCCAGGAGGGGAACAGGACCAGTTCGGGGTGGGTGGTGCGGCGGCCTTCCTTCAGGTCGCGGGCGGCCAGGGCCAGGGCCCGCAGGCTGTCTCCTCCCCCGACCAGGGCCACCCGGTGCCTGGTGGCCAGCAGCTCCATGACCTGGGCCATTGCGCCGACGTTGGTGCGGCACAGCACCGCGTCCGGATGGGCGACGGGCCCGAGTTCGGTGGGCACGGCCTCGGTGCCGGTGAGGCGGATCGGGGCGTCGGCGATGGCCAGCCACCGGTTGGCCTCATGCGCCAGACACGGGCCGAAGCGGAAGGACTGGGACAGGGCGAGCTGGGTGCCGTCGAAGCCGGTCATGACGTCTTTGGCGCCGCGCCAGTCGTAGATGGCCTGGGCGGAGTCGCCGACCATCACCAGCTGGGCGTGGCCGCGCTGGTCGAGGAAGATCTGTTCGACGACGGGGTTGGTGTCCTGGGCCTCGTCCAGCAGCAGGAAGTCGGTGTCGATTTTCGGATTCGTGAGGGACCAGATCTTCAGGTAGTGGTCGTGGTCGAAGCGCACCGCGCCGTCGTCGGGGTGCTGCAGGTCGGCCCAGGCCTTGCGGGCGAAGGGGACGATGTGGGCGGCGAGTTGGGCGTGCAGGGCGCGGTCTTCCAGGCCTCGCAGGTGCGGGACATGGCGGCTCGTGATGGCGGGGGCGGCGGTGTGGCAGAAGCGGGCCACGGTGCGCAGGGTGGCGTTGGAGAGCGTCTTTTGGGACAGGTCGCGGTCGCCGATGCGGATGGCTTTGGTGATGCCGAGGGCCTGCCCGGTCTGCCAGGCCGGGCGGCGGGGCGCGTTCAGGCGGCGGGTGTAGCGGTGGCCGACGGCGGCATAGGCCAGCGCGTGGGCGGTCTTGCAGGTAACGGTGGACGGGAAGCGGGCGCGCGCGTCCTGGGCGATGGCCCGGTTGTAGGCGAGGTAGCGGCCGCGGCGCCGGGTGGCGTGGGCGAGCTGGGCCAGGGTGGTGGTCTTGCCGGTGCCCGCGCCAGCCTGCAGAGCCAGGTGGTCGCCGTTGTGGAATGCATCGGCTGCGGCTTGCTGTTCGTCGGTGGGGGTCAGCACAGCGTGGCTCCGGGGGTGCGGGTGAGGGCGCGGCCGACGGCGGCGAGGAGATGGGGTGCGGTGGTGTGGGCGAGCAGGGTCTGGACTGCGCGGTCGAGGCGCTCGGCCTCCTCGCTGGCGTGTCGGACCAGGGCCCGGTGGAGGGCCAGTTCCAGGAAGAGGCGCGGTGGTTGTCCCGCGCTGTCGGCGGCGGCCTGGAGAGCAGCGTGTGTGGCGGGCGGGAAGGCGACGTTGAGGAGGATCTTGCCGTCCGCGTCGGGGTAGTGTGTGGTGATCACGTCGATGGGGAGCAGTCCGCCGGTCTGGCGGCGCAGTCGGTTGAGGGCCTTTCCTGTGGTTTTGGCGGGTACCAGGGCCAGGAGGTGGGTGGCGTCGTGGTTGGCGGCGAGCGGCATCGTGCGGGTGGCCCGGTGGAGTTCGGTCGGGGTGAGGGGCCGGGTCAGGATGATGTCCAGGGCGTGGTGCGGCATCGTCAGGCCTTCCCGTGATGGCCGGGCGCGGCGTGGGGCAAGCGGGTCCGGATGTGCGCCGCGTGGAGAAGGGGGTCGAAGACCTGCCATCCGGCGAGGGCGAGGTCGGCGGCGCCCGGATTGGCGGCGTGGGCGGGGCAGCGCTGGGTACGCCAGCGCATCTGCTCGGTGTACGGCAGGCGGCTGAGGTCGTAGACGGCCATCAGGGTGGCGGGCAGGGTGAGTTGGCCGCGCTGTGGGCTCGCGGGGAGCAGCGTCCATAGGCCTTGGGAGGTGTCGGGGGCGAGCACGGGCTCCGGGCAGCGGTGGCGGTACCGGGTCTGTGCCACACATCGGATGCCCTCGACGGGGGTTTCGGCGAGGTAGCGGCCCAGCAGGAGTTGTACGACGGACCGGGCTGGGCGGTTGCTGCCGGCGGGCGGCTCGCAGGCAGCGGGCGGTTGGCAGGCAGCGGGCGGGGCCGGGGTGAAGGCGCCGGTGTCGATGAGGCGGCGGGTGCGGACGGCGAGTTGGCGGCGTACCGCCTCAAGGTGCGGGCCGGTCCGGGTAGTGGGGGTGCGGTCCGGGCAGAGCACGGCGTGCGGGACGCGGCACCAGGCGCTGCCGTCACCGTGCGGGTGGGCGATGCCACTGCTCAGGTGCCAGCGGCAGGAAGCCGGGACGTCAGCGGCGGTCAGCTCGGCGGGGTGCAGAGCGATGGGCCGCTGGTCGCCGCCCTGATAGAAGTCGATGCGGTTGCCGCATCGGCGGCAGCGGCCGCTCTGGCCGGCGCGCAGCAGGCGGCTGGGGCTGGTGGCGGCCACGCGCAGCGGACGGCGCGTCGGTGTGGTGCGGGGGCTGCCGTCCCAGGGGCAGCCGGTGGAGAGGGTGTTGGGGTGCATGGCGGGGACCGTGCCAGGCGACACCCCGCGATGGCGGGGACGGACAGGGCCGTGTCCCCCGGGCGGCCCAGCGGTATCGAACGCGCAAGCCAGTCGACGCACGAAGGTTCGGTGCGTGCTCGCCGGTTCGGGTGAATCGCCGAACGGTGGGCGAGCAGGTGCAGTGCGGTCAGGAGTCCGGGGTGCCGGGTGGGGTGTGGTTGTCGCAGATGGGGCCCAGCAGGTGGTCGATGGGGACGTCGAAGGCGTGGGCGAGGGCGTGCCAGGTGGTGACGCTGCCGGTGGTGCGGCCGTGTTCGAGGTCGATGAGGGTGCGCCGGGCCAGGCCGCTGCGGGCGGCGAGTTCGTCGAAGGTCCAGCCGCGCGTGTCCCTCAGGCGCGCCAGCGTCACACGCAGCGCAGTGAGGTCGGGGTCAGGCGGCAAGATCGTCACCCCACCATCCGACGGTGCAGACCCCTGCCCTGTCAGTGCGGGTTTCTGCACTATCGATGCAGGTGGACGACGGACGGTTCGGCACTGCGGGAGGGCAGGGATCTGCACTACGGTGCGGCCGACTCCCGCTCTTGCACTGGGAGGGCACGTCACCTGGACAGCACGGGATTCGGATGGGAGGGCAACGGGCCGATGCGGCTTGCCAGCACGCACGCCACGGTGCAGCGCATCTGGACGGTGGAACTGCGCCCACTACCGGGCGGGCCGGCTCTGGCCTGTCCTCGCTGCACGCTGCACGGCCACCCCGTGCAGGCCGCCTCCGCACGGTCCGCAGCCCTGACCCATCTGGCCCGCCACGCCCGCACCGACGCACTGCCGGGGCACCTGCGCACCTGCCAGTGCAGGGCACGCGGCTGCCAGTGGCATCCCCGCCACCGCGGCTGTGCGGGACCGGTGCTCCTCGCCCTCACCCGCGACCGCAGCGGCCGCACCTGGCGTCTCGCCGACGCCTGCGCCGCCTGCGCGGCCGCCACCAGTCACACCGCCGTCGTCCCCTCAACCCTCCTCACCCCACGCCCTCCCCGACCCGTCCGGCGCCGGCCCGCGCCGCCGGGCGGCCCGGCCGAACGCACCCGTGTGCGGGAGATGCTCACCTATCTGGCAGCGGCACTCCCCCAGTTCACCTCCCCCGCCGCCCGCCTGCTCGCCCTGCAGTGCGCCCTGCGCTCGGACACCCACGGCCATGTCCGGCTGCCCGATGGCCTATTGCGCGGCATGCGGCTGCACGGCCGCGGCGAACTGTGGGAGGAGCTGGAACACACACGATGGCTACGCCGCACAGCCGGCAAGCACCCGCATACACAGGCACAGCTGCTGGATGTGGCAGTCCTCTCACAGCAACCGGGCGGCCGAGCACGGGCCCGCGCCGCGCACTGGGCCCTGTACCCCACTCCCCTGGCGTCGCCGGCCGGACGGCCTGTGGCTTTGCAGTTGACCGCACTGGCCCTTGCCTCGCACACCTCGGGAGACGCCGGTGGTGCCGACATGGAGGTGCTCACCCGCCTGTGCGGACACTCCCCCCACCAGACCGCCGAACTCCTCGACCGGCTGACCGCATCACACACACTGACCATGTGGCACCACAACCGCGAAACCGACGAAGTCTTCTGGCACCTGCCCCCACAGCACACCACAGCACGACCCGGTGAGCACCGACCGCACTGACTACGGCGCATGGACGACAGGGCGGCTGAGCGCAAGACATCGCCCGAGCGGAACAATCAGCTCCGCCCGCCCGTACTATCGCTACCCGGGAGCAGACTGCACCAGGTGCGGCCACCCATGACTCAATCAAGCCCTGCGGAACCACCGCCCAGCCCAGGCGCCCGCACTGAGGGTTAACTTCAGCCCGTGGCCGCGCCCCGAGGAAAGGCCAGCATCATGCCTGACACCCAGACCGCCACCACCGAACTGACATCGCATTACACGGCCCAGGTGGCAGGCGACCTTGAGCGCAACGCCAAGGAGCAGGACCGCATCGGCGCGGAAATCGACGCACTGCAGGAACAACTGTGCGCCCTGCAACACGACCACACCGTGCTGACCAGCATGCAGAAGGCGCTCGGTGGCACGGACGCTGCCCCCGAAGCGGCCGCAGCGCCTTCAGTGCCGCGGCAAAAGACCGCCACTCAGCCCGGTGCGGGCAAGCGGGTACGGGCGAAGAAGACTGTCACTGCTCAAGGCGGCGAGGCGGTCAAGAAGCCGGCCGCCAAGAAGCCCGAGGACGCAGCCAAGACGACGACAGCGAAGGCGGCCCAGCCCACTCTCGTCGAACTGATCCGCCGCCACCTCGCCGATCAGGGCGAACCCCGCTCCGCAGCGGAAATCGCCACCGCACTCGGCCAGGCCCACCCCGACCGGAATATCAAGACCACCGTCGTACGCACCACAGTCGAAGGACTCGTCGCCAAGAGCCACGCCCAACGCACCAAGCAGGGCAGCTCCGTCTACTACACCACCACCGACACCCCGAAACCCGCCGCACCCGCAACACCGTCGGCCGAGGACCTGCCCGAGACCAACTGATCACCGGCGCACTTTGGGACGCTCCAGAAACCTGCCGCCAGTGAACCGCCTCGGGCTCCTCGTCCGTCATCAGCCGCCCGTGCACCAGCTTTCACGAACCCGGGGGCGCATCGTGGCGAGGTACCGGTAGCGGCCTCACTCCATGATCCGATTGGCCAGCTACCCGCAACGCCACCGAGGCAACCAGTGCACTCCAGCTGCCGCCCACCCGTGCCCGAGGTGCAGTGTCTGGTCCAGGGGCGGTCATGGGGCAGTCCAGTGATCCGGGTATGGGTGACGGTACCCGCGCCTCTCGCCCGCGCCCTCTCCGGATTGGTGTGGAGCGGGAGCACCGCGCATTCCCGTGTGCCCGCTGTCCGTGGCGTACCGACGCCGACCTCACCGCCTGCTCCGACGAGGACATGGACATGCTGCGCCGGGCCGACGGGCGGCCAGGAACGGAGGCTGCGGTCGATGCTCCTGTGGTCGCCTGTCACCTCGACCAACCGGACACCGCGCACGCGTTCCGGTGGTGCGCCGGCTGGCCGGCCGCCGTCGGCGCAGACCATCTGGCCATCCGCCTGGCCATCGCCTTTGAAGCGCTGCCCGACCACGCTGTCGCACCACGCTCCCACTGGCCGCGCCTGTACGCCAGTTTGGACGCACTCCTCGAAGCACGCGACGCACAACTTGCGCGACAAATCGAGCCGTTCGAGCCTCCGGGCGGATGAACGGGCCGGGGCGGGAGTGTCATGAATTAGGTGGGAACTTCACCCGAAGGGACACCTGATGATGATCCAGAAGACTCACTCTCTCGAGACGGTGGGCGGCGTGTC
>NZ_JARXYX010000054.1 GCF_029893585.1 Streptomyces sp. LBL | reverse complement strand
GGGCGGGGGGCCACGGGGGGTTTAGGGGTGGGGGGCCCGGGCGCCCTTGGCGGGCCCCCCGGGCAAAACCAGGGTTTTCCCCTCCCCCCCGGGGGGGGGCGGGGGCCCCCCGCGGGGGGGGGGGGGGGGGCCCGGCGTGTCCGTGCAGAGACCGTGCGTCAGCCGTGGCAGACCGTGCGTCAGCCGTGCTTGGCGCGGCTCGCGGATCGGCCGCGCTCCTTCTGGTCGAGGACGACCTTGCGGATGCGGACGGCCTCCGGGGTCACCTCGACGCACTCGTCGTCGCGGCAGAACTCCAGGGACTGCTCCAGGGAGAGCTTGCGCGGCGGGACGATCGCCTCGAACGAGTCGGCGGCGGCGGAGCGCATGTTGGTGAGCTTCTTCTCCTTGGTGATGTTCACGTCCATGTCGTCGGCGCGGGAGTTCTCGCCGACGATCATGCCCTCGTACACCTCGGTGCCGGGGTCGGTGAACAGCACGCCGCGCTCCTGGAGGTTCGTCATCGCGAAGGCGGTGACGGAGCCCGCGCGGTCGGCGACCAGCGAACCGTTGTTACGGGTCGTCAGGGTGCCGAACCACGGCTCAAGGCCCTCGTGGATGGAGTGGGCGATGCCCGTGCCGCGCGTGCCGGTCAGGAACTCGGTCCGGAAGCCGATGAGGCCGCGGGAGGGGACGACGAACTCCAGGCGGACCCAGCCCGAGCCGTGGTTCGACATGTTGTCCATGCGGCCCTTACGGACGCCCATGAGCTGCGTGACCGCGCCCATGTGCTCCTCGGGCACGTCGATCGTCATGCGCTCGACCGGCTCGTACGTCTTGCCGTCGACCTGCTGGGTGACCACCTGGGGCTTGCCGATGGTCAGCTCGAAGCCCTCGCGGCGCATCTGCTCGACCAGGATGGCGAGCGCCAGCTCACCGCGGCCCTGGACCTCCCACGCGTCCGGGCGCTCGGTGTCCAGCACGCGGAGCGAGACGTTACCGACCAGCTCGCGGTCCAGACGGTCCTTGACCTGGCGGGCCGTGACCTTGCGGTCCTTGACCGCGGCCTTGTTCTCCGCGCCCTTGCCGGTGCCGCCCCGGCCGACCAGCGGCGAGGTGTTCGTACCGATGGTCATCGAGATCGCGGGTTCGTCGACCGTGATCAGCGGGAGCGGAATGGGGTTCTCGGGGTCGGCGAGGGTCTCGCCGATCATGATGTCCGGGATACCCGCGACGGCACAGATGTCACCCGGGCCGGCCTTCTCGGCGGGCTTGCGGGTGAGCGCCTCGGTCATCAGCAGCTCGGTGATGCGGACGTTGGACAGGGTGCCGTCACGCTTGATCCACGTGACGGTCTGGCCCTTGCGCAGCTCGCCCTGCTCGACGCGGAGCAGCGCGATACGGCCGAGGAAGTTGTCGGCGTCCAGGTTGGTGACGTGCGCCTGGAGCGGAGCCTCCGCGTCGTACTCGGGGGCCGGGACGTGCGACAGGATCGTGGTGAAGAACGGTTCCAGGCTGTCGCTGTCGGCCGGGACGGTGCCGTCCTCCGGCTTGGTCAGCGAGGCGACACCGTCACGCGCACAGGCGTAGACGATGGGGAACTCGATCTGCTCCTCGTCGGCGTCGAGGTCGAGGAAGAGGTCGTAGGCCTCGTTGACCACCTCGTCGATGCGCGAGTCGGGACGGTCCGTCTTGTTGATGCACAGGATGACGGGCAGGCGGGCCTGCAGCGCCTTGCGCAGCACGAAGCGGGTCTGCGGCAGCGGGCCCTCGGAGGCGTCCACGAGCAGGACCACCGCGTCCACCATGGACAGACCGCGCTCGACCTCGCCGCCGAAGTCGGCGTGGCCGGGGGTGTCGATGATGTTGATGGTGATGACATCGCTGCCATCCTTCGGGTGGTACTTGACGGCCGTGTTCTTGGCCAGGATCGTGATGCCCTTCTCACGCTCCAGGTCGTTCGAGTCCATCATGCGGTCGTCGAGCGATTCGGCGGCGTGCGCGGCGAAGGCACCGGCCTGCTTCAGCATGGCGTCGACGAGGGTCGTCTTGCCGTGGTCGACGTGGGCGACGATGGCGACGTTGCGGATGTCGTGGCGCGTGGCCATATTGCGGCGTACTCCCAGCAGTGTGAGGAAGGGGCCTGCGCGTAGATCACTGATACGCGGACCCTGCCGGGCTGAACATGCCACGGCCTCACCCCATGGTACGGGGCCGCCGCCGCTGGGGTTCCCCCGGCCGTGCCGAGGGTACTGCGGGGCAGCTCAGGCGTGCTTCGCCGCCGCGGATCCGGCCGGTCAGGCCCCGCGAGCCGGGTACGGACGCCCGGCGCCCGGCGCCCGCACCATGAGCGCTGGGAGGCTCATGGCGCGGGCGCGGTGTGGGGGTGTGCGGGCGCCGGGCGGGTGCGGTGTGCGGGCGCCGGGCGGGTGCGGTGTGCGGGCGCCGGGCGGGTGCGGTGTGCGGGCGCCGGGCGGGTGCGGGTGTGCAGGTGTGCGGATACCTGAGCTACGGCGCCGGGTCGGCGCTGGTCAGCCGCCGGACGACGGGCTCGACGAGGGCATCTTCGCAGCGTTCTTGAGGAAGCCCATGTCCTCGTAGACCGGAGTCTGGAAGCCGAAGGCGCCGGCGTTGACGAGGGCCTTGCGAGCCGCCATGAGCTGGGGGCGCTGGTAGAGGGGGATGGAGCCGGCGGCCGCCCAGATACGGGAGTCCGCCTTGCGGATCAGGCTGCGGTTCTCGTCCTGGTCGAGTGTGGCGGCCGCCTGGTCGAAGAGCTGGTCGACCTGGTCGGTGCCGACCCGGGTGTAGTTCTGCTCGACGTTCAGGGAACCGTCGGCGGCCGGTACCGGCTTGGCGAAGATGGGGCGGGCGTCGGTCGCGGGGAAGGCGGACGCGGGCCAGGAGTACAGCGCGAGGTCGTACTGGCCGGACGCGATGTGGTCCTTGAAGTAGCTCTCGTCCGCGACCTTGGTGACCTCGGTACGGATGCCGACCTTCTCCAGCATCCGCGTGATCCGGTCGGCGACGGTCCACAGGGACTGCGAGCCGGGGCCCGAGGGGAGCACGAAGCGGAGGGTGAGCGGCTTGCCGTCCTTGGCGAGCGGACCGGCCGCGGCGCCCGCCGGTGCGGCGGTTCCCTTGGGGGCGTACGCGCCGGGCACAGTGCCCTGGGTCAGCTCGTTCGCGTACTGCTTGCGGTCCTGGGCGAGGTGTGGGGAGCCTTCCCCGGCATCCCCGCTCTGGTCGTGCTGCTCGTGCTGCCGGTACTGCTTGTGTTGCTCGTTCTGCTTCTGCTCCCGGGCGGCCTCGCGGTGCGCCTTGTCGTCACCGCCCGACGAGCGCTTGTCGTCCTTCCCGGACTCCCCGTCCTTCCCGGAGTTCTCGTCCTTCCCGGACTCCCCGTCCTTCCCGGAGTTCTCGTCCTTCCCGGAGTTCTCGTCCTTCCCGGAGTTCTCGTCCTTCCCGGAGTTCTCGTCCTTCCCGGAGCCCTCGCTCTTCTCGGGCCCGCCGGACTTCTCGCTCTCCGCGCCGGCCGCCTTCTCGCCCTTCTTCTTCTCCTTGGCCGGGTCGCCCGGCATCCACCCGGCGTCCGCGAGCAGCGCCTGCGCCTCCGCGGTGTTATGGCCGCCGAGTGCGTCGCTGTTGTCGGCGTAGGCGTCCTGTCCGGCCAGCGCGAGGTGGCTGCCGACGGGCACCGCGGGCAGGCCGAGCGGCTTGAGGACGAGCTTCGCCAGTTCCCCCCGGTCGAGGGCGCGGGCCACGGCCCGGCGGACCCGCTCGTCGGCGAGCGGACCGTCGGCGCCGTTGAGGGCCAGCTGGGTGTAGGCGGGCTCCAGTGACTTGCGTACCTCGAAGTCCTGGAGGGCCGCCTGCTGACGCCGGCGCTTCGCGCTCGCCCCGCGCTCCTTCTGTTCCGCGCCCGCCTTCTCGTCGGCGTCGGCCCCGGTCTCCTCGTCGGCGCCGGCACCGGTCTCCTTGTCCTCACCGGTCCCGGTCTCCTTGCCCTCGCCGGCCCCCGTCTCCCCGTCCGCGCCCTTCTTGCCGCCGGCCCCCTGGAGCAGGGTGGCGGTGGCCTTGGCGCGGGCGGCGAGGGTGATGCTCCCGGCCGCCTCGGGGTCGATCTCGGCCAGGTCGACCGTCCCGGCCGCCAGTGCGGCGGCCCGCTTGTCGCGCGGTACGGCCGCCAGCACGATCTCGGTCAGCTTGGCGGGGCTGCCCCACCAGCGCGGGTTGCGGGTGAGGGTGACCTCGTCGTCCTGGCTGTCCACTTTCTTCACGGTGAACGGACCGGCGGTGACCTTCAGCTTCCGCCTGGCCCCGTCGTTGAAGGAGTCCGGGCTGCCCGTGACGTCCTTCGGGTACAGCGGCGAGAACAGCGACTGCCAGTCGGCGTACGGCCGCCCGAAGGTGACCTTGACCTCCAGGTCGTTCGCCCCGCGCTCGATCTTCTCGATGCGCTCGTACCCGGCGTTGCGGGCCGTCCAGTACGCCGTGTCCTTGCCGGACAGGGCACGCCACTGCGCGGCGAAGTCGGCGGCGGCGACCTCCCGGCCGTCGCTCCACACCGCCTGCTGGTTCAGCTTGTACAGCACGATCTGCTTGGGCTCGGTCTCGACGACCTTCGCGGACTCCAGGAAGTCGGGGTCGCGCTCCGGCCGCCCGTTCCTGTCCAGCCGGAACATCGACGGCAGCACGGCCTGGGCGACGCGGGTGGTGGTGGCGTCCGCGTCCGACTGGAAGGTGTTCAAGGTCTCCGGTACGGCGTCCACGGCCCAGCGCAGGGTGCCGCCGTCGGCGATCGCGGCGCGGGCGGCCGGTGCGATGTCCTGTCCGGCGACGGGCTTGCCCGCCTCGTCCTCGGAGCTGCATCCGGTGAGCACGGACACCGCGAGCGCGCTCCCGGTCAGGAAGGCGACCGAGCGCATGACAGCGCCGGGCGCCGCGCGGCAGGCGGTCGATCGACGAGAGGGCCTGGGTCCGACGCCGTCGTGGGACATCTCTGCGTACCTCCGGGAAGCCGCCCCATTCGCAATTGCGGGTTATGATCACGTTTGGGGGTATATGGAGCTGATCAGATGTATTCAGATGTGCACAGCCACTGAAGAGGAAGGGGTTCACCAGCCGACGGCGACACGTCGGCCACGGCGGGAAGCCCACCCGTGCGGCGCAACGCACCGCACAGCGGCCCCCGACGCCACCCATCAGGCATCGACCCCGGCACGCGCGGAGCGCGCACAGAGCGTGCGAGGGAGCGCACGGAAGGTTTGCAGTACGCCAATCGCTACACATGCCTTCACATCGCGAGGTGTGACGCGCAACACTCGCAGGCGCATGAGCGTTTGGCGCCCAGGGCACACCCGCCCACGGAAGTGAGGTCACGCCATGTCCGTGCACGACGAACTGACGTCAGTCCAGCGCTGCCTCGAGGATCTGGCCCGCTCGGTCGGACGCCTGGAGCAGCAGGTCGGCAGCGGCGGGCTCGAGATGCGCCGCGTCCGCGTCGACACCAACCACCTGCGCGAGAGCGTCGCGCTGCTGCGTGAGGCGTCGTCCACGCCCGTCACGCCCAAGCGCCCCGATCTCGTCACCATCCCCGACACCCCGTACGACGACTCGCTGTGGATCGACACGGACGACGAAGGACTCGGCGCCCGCGACCGCCACGCACCCTGAGACCGAGTCGGCCCTCTGAGCCGTCCGGAGTCCCGACCCGACCGGAGTCATGCATTGGCCACTGGTACGGAACCCCCAGCCACAGAAGACCCCCATCCGTCAGGCGCCCGTCCGTCAGACGCCCGTCCCTCGCGAGTCGGCGTACGCACGCGTACGCGCGCCGCGATCGACGCCCCGCACCTGCGCACCGACCGCTGGTGGCTGGCCCCCGCCGCCACGGCGGCCGGTCTGCTGGCGTTCATCGTGTACTCGACCTGGCGGGCGTTCGCCAACGCCGACTACTACGCGGCGCCGTACGTCTCGCCGTTCTACTCACCGTGCCTCGCGGAGAACTGCGACACCATGCGCCACGGTCCCAACTTTGACCTGTTCGGTGGCTGGTGGGGCATCTCGCCCGCGATCATCATCCTGATCTTCCCGCTCGGCTTCCGCCTGACCTGCTACTACTACCGCAAGGCCTACTACCGGGGCTTCTGGGCCTCGCCCCCGGCCTGCGCGGTGGCCGAGCCGCACAAGAAGTACACGGGTGAGACCCGCTTCCCCCTGGTGCTGCAGAACATCCACCGGTACTTCTTCTACGCCGCGATCGTCGTCGCCGGGATCCTGACCTACGACACCGTGCTCTCCTTCCGCGACGAGCACTACGCCTGGGGCCACATGGGCCTCGGGACCTTGGTCTTCCTGGTCAACATCCTGCTGATCTGGACGTACACGCTGTCCTGCCACTCCTGCCGGCACATAGTGGGCGGCAAGCTCAAGCACTTCTCCAGGCATCCCGTTCGCTACCGGGCGTGGCAGTTCGTCGGGAAGCTCAACGCCCGCCACATGCTGCTGGCCTGGGCGTCGCTGGTGAGTGTGGCGCTCGCCGACTTCTACGTGTATCTCGTCGCATCCGGCGCCTTCGACGATCCGCGCTTCTTCTAGAGAAGAGATGGGTGGGACCTTCAGATGACCGTGGTCGACCGACAGGAGTGGGACGTCGTCGTGGTCGGCGCCGGGGGTGCCGGACTGCGCGCCGCCATCGAGGCCCGCGAGCGGGGCGCCCGTACGGCCGTGATCTGCAAGTCGCTGTTCGGCAAGGCGCACACGGTGATGGCCGAGGGCGGCATCGCGGCGGCGATGGGCAACGTCAACTCCGGGGACAACTGGCAGGTCCACTTCCGCGACACCCTGCGCGGCGGCAAGTTCCTCAACCAGTGGCGGATGGCAGAGCTGCACGCGCAGGAGGCACCGCAGCGGGTGTGGGAGCTGGAGACCTGGGGCGCCCTGTTCGACCGTACGAAGGACGGCCGGATCTCGCAGCGCAACTTCGGCGGCCACGAGTACCCGCGCCTCGCGCACGTCGGCGACCGGACCGGCCTGGAGCTGATCCGCACGCTCCAGCAGAAGATCGTGTCGCTGCAGCAGCAGGACTTCGAGGAGACCGGCGACTACGAGTCCCGGCTGAAGGTGTACCAGGAGTACACGGTCACCCGCGTCCTCAAGACCGTGTCCGACAGCGGGACCGTGTCCGACAGCGGGACCGTGTCCGACAGCGAGCCCGTGCCCGACAGCGAGCCCGTGTCCGACAGCGACTCCGCCGCGGGCTCACGCGTGAGCGGCGTCTTCGGCTACCAGCGGGAGTCCGGCCGTTTCTTCGTCCTCGAAGCCCCGGCCGTGGTGATCGCGACCGGCGGCATCGGCAAGTCGTTCAAGGTGACGTCGAACTCGTGGGAGTACACGGGCGACGGCCACGCGCTGGCGCTGCTCGCCGGCGCTCCCCTGCTGAACATGGAGTTCGTGCAGTTCCACCCGACCGGGATGGTCTGGCCGCCGTCGGTGAAGGGGATCCTCGTCACCGAGTCGGTGCGCGGTGACGGCGGGGTGCTCAGGAACTCCGAGGGCAAGCGGTTCATGTTCGACTACATCCCGGACGTCTTCAAGGAGAAGTACGCGGAGTCGGAGGAGGAGGGCGACCGCTGGTACGAGGACCCGGACCACAACCGACGCCCGCCCGAACTGCTCCCCCGTGACGAGGTGGCCCGGGCGATCAACTCCGAGGTGAAGGCGGGCCGCGGCTCCCCACACGGCGGGGTCTTCCTGGACGTGTCGACGCGGATGCCCGCCGAGGCGATCCGGCGCCGTCTCCCCTCCATGTACCACCAGTTCAAGGAGCTGGCGGACGTCGACATCACCGCGGAGGCGATGGAGGTCGGGCCCACCTGTCACTACGTGATGGGCGGTATCGCGGTCGAGTCCGACACGGCGGCCGCCCGCGGGGTGCCGGGGCTGTACGCCGCGGGCGAGGTGGCCGGCGGCATGCACGGCTCCAACCGGCTGGGCGGCAACTCGCTCTCCGACCTGCTGGTGTTCGGGCGTCGGGCCGGCTGGCACGCCGCCGAGTACGCGAGGGGCCTCACGGGGAGCCGCCCCTCGGTCGATGACGCCCAGGTCGACACGGCGGCGGCGGAGGCGCTGCGGCCGTTCTCGGCAGAGGGCCTGGAACCCGCGGGAGGGCCGCCGGAGAACCCGTACACCCTCCACCAGGAACTCCAGCAGACCATGAACGACCTCGTCGGCATCATCCGCCGCGACGCGGAGATGCGGCAGGCCCTTCAGAAGCTGGCCAACCTGCGGGTACGGGCCCGCCGGGCCGGCGTCGAGGGCCACCGCCAGTTCAACCCCGGCTGGCATCTGTCCCTGGACCTCAGGAACATGCTCCTGGTCAGCGAGTGCGTGGCCCGGGCCGCTCTGGAACGCACCGAGTCGCGCGGCGGCCACACCCGGGAGGACCACCCGGCGATGGAGCGCGAGTGGCGCCGCCTCAACCTGCTGTGCCAACTCACGGATGCCACCGGGGGGTTGGTGGATGCCGCCGACGGATTGACGGATTCCACCGGCGGGCTGGTGGAATCCACCGCCAGGTTGACGGATCCCACTGGCGGGTTGACGGCCACCGACCCGGTGCGGGGCCAGATCGACCTCACCCGCGAGACCACCGAACCCGTCCGCCCCGACCTGCTCGCCCTCTTCGACAAGGAGGAGCTGGTCAAGTACCTCGCCGAAGAGGAGCTGTACGAATGAGCAGCTACGACGCCCGCTTCAAGGTGTGGCGGGGTGATGTGAAGGGCGGCGGCCTGGAGGACTTCAAGGTCGAGGTGAACGACGGTGAGGTCGTCCTCGACATCATCCACCGCCTCCAAGCCACCCAGGCCCCCGACCTCGCCGTCCGCTGGAACTGCAAGGCGGGCAAGTGCGGTTCGTGCTCGGCGGAGATCAACGGCCGCCCGCGCCTGATGTGCATGACCCGTATGTCGGTGTTCGCCCCCGAGGACACGATCACCGTCACACCGCTCAGGGCCTTCCCGGTGGTCCGCGACCTCGTCACGGACGTCGGCTTCAACTACACGAAGGCGCGCGAGGTCCCGGCGTTCGTACCGCCCGAGGGTCTCGGCCCGGGCGAGTACCGGATGATGCAGGAGGACGTGGACCGGTCGCAGGAGTTCCGCAAGTGCATCGAGTGCTTCCTGTGCCAGGACACCTGCCATGTGGTCCGCGACCACGAGGAGAACAAGACGGCGTTCGCCGGCCCGCGCTTCCTGATGCGGGTCGCGGAGCTGGACATGCACCCTCTGGACGCGGCCGCCGAGTCCGGCCTGGACCGCAAGAAGGCGGCCCAGGACGAACACGGACTCGGCTACTGCAACATCACCAAGTGCTGCACGGAGGTCTGCCCCGAGGGCATCAAGATCACGGACAACGCGCTGATCCCACTGAAGGAACGGGCCGTCGACCGCAAGTACGACCCGCTCGTGTGGCTGGGGGACAAGATCCGGCGGCGGTCGTCGTAGGGGTGTCTGGGCCGGGTGGACGTGGGAACTGACGGCCAGCCCTCACACGCCCTGGCCTTCCCCACCCTCACCCCGAGGGGCGAGGGTCACCCCTCGCCGCGGCCCGGGGCGAGGGCGGAGCGGTAGTACCCCAGCCGGGCCTCGTCCTCGTCCACGAATTCCAGAATGTCGAACGCAGCCTCGGCGTCCCCTGACGCGGCCTCGGCATACAACACCACGATGCCCTCACGCACCGCGGCGATGCACTCCTCCTCCAGATCGGGGCGACCGGCCTCGATCTCGCTTTGATGCGATTCCCCGGTCACGAGGTACTCCAGCATTCCCAGGAAGTGTCCCCTGACGGAGTCGTGCAGAGCCTCCCCCAGTGCCGTGAGCATCACCGGCACGGCGTGCGGGGCCGCCTCAAAGAGCATGCTCTGCACCTCAAGGTGGTTCTCCAAGGTGTACCCGACCGTCTCCTGCATGCTCCGGGCGTCCAGCAGCCTGCTGAACGACTCCGTCAGATGCGCACCCGACTGTCCGCAGCCGCAGCGCAGTGCTGACCAGTCGTGGCGTCGCAGTTCCCGTATCGATGCCCTCATCAGTTCCCGATCATCCATGGTCCTTCGGGGTCGTAGATGACACTGTGCACGAAGTTGTCAGGAGAATAGTTGCCCTGACAGGTCGTGCAGATCTCCTTCTCATTGAGAATCTTGCCGTTCCCATCGCCGAAGTCCTCGCGCCGGATCGCTCTGGTGAACGTCACGTCGTCCGCATCCCAGCCCGTGTGACTGAGGATGTTCGGCTCGGCGCAGCTGCCGTTGCCCGAGCAACCCACCGCGATGTCCCCCGTCTTCTTGTGCACGGCGGCCGTGTACGTACGCGACTTCGCCTTGCCCGTCGCCCTCTCTGCCGCCTCGTACCGCAGGCCGGTGGCTTCCGAGATCACCTGACTGAAACTGCAACGTTCACCGCAGGACTCTTAGCGTCCACGTCATGAACGGACTTTCACCTCGCGCACTCATCTCCGCCACTACTCTGGCCGCGTCCCTGGCGACCGCCCTTCCGCTCACCGGCGCACTGCCCTCCTCTTCAGCAGCGGCTGCGGTGTCGCTGACCTGCAACTCCCTCGGAGCCACATACACCCTCGATTCCGCCGGCAAGCTCAACAGAACCACCATGCCGGACCCGGCGGTCGGCAACGCCCTGCCCGCCAGCAGCACCATCGACACCACCTGGACCGGCTACGCCCATATGCTCGCCGGCCCTGGCGGGACCTTCTACGGCATCAAGTCGGACGGGCTGTCCTACAGCCACCGGATCACCTCCGGCAACATCTGGGACGTCCACCACCGCAAGATCAGCTCAGCCTTCACACAGTTCAGGGCTGCCGACCGGATCGACGACATCACCATCGACCGCGGCGGCTACATATGGACCCTCTCCGGCGAGTTCAACGACCTGCGCTGGTGGCGCTACGACGCGACCGCCGACGAGTTCGTCGCGGGCAGCGGCAAGATCCTCGACATGGGCTGGAACTACGCCGCCATCTACGCGGGCGACCTCGGCGTCATCTACGGCCGTGACGCGACCGACGGCAAGCTCTACCGCTCGCGCTACGACTACACCAGCCAGCGCTGGATCGAACGCCATGTGCTGGAGTCCGCCGCCGACTGGAGCGACACCAAGTTCATGCCGTCGTACGGCGGTGACACGCTGTTCCGCGTCAAGGGCGGCGGCTCGGTCACGCACTACCGCTTCGACGAGGACATCCGCGACTGGCCCGTCTACAACAAGCAGGTCGAGGCGTCCGGCTGGGCCGGCTACGTCTCGGTCTCGGCCGCGCCCGACGCGTGCAGGCTCAACGTCAACCACACGCCCGCGGCGACATCCGTGCCGTTGGAGTCGTACACCCCCAACTCCGTCATGCAGGCCTCCGACGGCAAGCTGGAGCTCGCCTACACCGACAACATCGGCCGCCTGGTCCATGGCCGCACCGACCCGGCCGACATCAACGGCGCCCAGTGGACGGTGATCTCCGGCCAAGATGCCTTCACCGGCCGGCCCTCGCTCTCCGCACACACCGACGGCCGCGTCGTCGTCACCGCCCACAACACCTCCGGCAACATCTGGCAGCGCAACCAGACCGCCGCGAGCAGCGCCGACTGGGGCAACTGGATCGATCTGGCCGGCGCCATGCAACAGCACGCCGTCACCGGCAAGACCCCCACCGGTCTCATGACCCAGTTCGCCCTCGACGCCAACGGCAAGCCCTGGTACCGCATCCAGCAGCGCGCCAACGTCGACTTCATGGGCTGGATGCCGCTGTCCGGCACCGGCTTCACCGGCCCCCTCACCGCCGTCACCGTGCGCGACGGCGTCCAGCTCTTCGGCAGGAAGGCCGACGGCACCCTCTCCACCGCCCTCTTCAAGGAGGCAGGCACACTCTCGGCATGGACCGGCATGGGCGCCCAGGCCATCGCCGGCACCCCGTCCGTCGTCGTCTACCCCGGCTACCGCAAGCGTGTCTTCGCCACGGACCCGAGCGGCAACGTGATCACCACCAGCCAGGCCGTCGAGGGCGGGGCCTACGGAGCCTGGGCAACCCTCGCCGGCGTCACCGCGCAGGGCTCCCCCAGCGCCGTGATCTCCCCACTGACCGGCCTCACCGAGGTCGTCGTCCGCGGCACCGACGGCTACCTCCACAACACCGGCGAGACCACCCAGGGCAGCGGTGCCTGGCGCGACTGGCAGCAGGTGAGCTTCGAAGCGTCGGCCACCGAGCCGACCGCGTTCACCTACACCAACCCCACCGGTCCGACCTGGGCCTACACCTTCCGTACCGCCGACAACCAGACCCGCATCTACCAGGTCCAGCAGACCTCCTCGCTCAGCGCGATGCGCTCCGCTGCCGACGCGCCGGACTTCAAGGGCAGCAAGCTGCCCACCCCGCCAGCCAAGTGATCACACCGTAGAGGAAGCCGTGGCGGCCCGATGTCCGCCACGGCTCCGCTTCCGCTGCCGCCTCCCTGCCCTGCCCCCTTCCCGTCCGGCACGGGGGCAGGGCAGGGCAGGGTAGGCCCGGCGGCGGCCTTCCTCGGGGTGCGGCCTCGTCAGGCCGAGGCCCTCAGGTATCCCGAGTGCGCCACATGACCGAGGAAGGTGAACCGGGTCTCGCCGGCCATGTGCTTCTCGAATGCCTCCTTGATGCCCGGCCACTTGGGGTGCCCGAAGTCGTCCAGGACGACGATGCCGCCGGGCGCGATGATCTGCTCGGCCCACTCCAGGTCCGCCGCGACACCGGCGGCGGAGTGGTCGCCGTCGACGATGATCACGCCGTAGGAACGGTCGGAGATCAGCGCGCGCAGCTCCGGGTCCTCGGAGAAGCCCTGCTGAACCCGGGTCGCCGCACCGGCCGCGCCCGCGAGAGCCAGGTTGACGCGCACCGCGGCGCCCTGCACGGGGGTGCCCGAGGCGTCATCGCGCATGCTGGCCCCCGGCTGCAGCTGCGTGCCCGCGAGCGGATCGACGATCGTCAGCTTCGGCTCCCGTCCGGCGCGCTCCATCATGCGGATCAGGGCCGCGCCGAACATCCCGTACAGGGTGCCGATCTCCAGGACTTCGTCGTTCGGCGGGTCCAGCAGCGGTACGGCCGACAGTTTGCCGACGATGTTCATCGTGCCGCCGGCGATCCGGCCGACCCCGAGCGCCTCCATCGCGATGAGCAGCCGGAACGCCTGGGCGACATTGCGCTCGGAGCCGTCCTTGTCCCCCGTGACCTGCGCCAGCTCGTCGATCGCCTGGTTGATGTGGTGCGCGGACGGCAGCCGGGCCATGCCGCGCCCGGTGCCGTCGAAGAACAGTTCCAGGGGGCGCAGGCGGCTGCGCAATTTCTTCAGTTCCTCCTGCAGCGCCGCGTCCGAGGTGCTTGCGGCAGCCGTGGTGCTCCTGACCGTCGAGCCGTCCCGGAGGGCGCGGCGGACATGGCGCTCTATGCGCTGATCTATGAGGTCGGCTATTGGGCGCAGCGTGCGCCGGGCAGCCTTGCTGGTGAGAAACGGCATCCCTGGACGCTAGGGCGCCCACAGCCCGCCCACAACTAACGGAAACCCCCACACAGGCGAAGCACACATGACGTCTGGGCCACGGGACGCTTAACCCCGTCGCCCGGCCAGGCCACGGCAGGGCTCGCTGTGCGTACGACCCACGGTGGGGCCCCCGTCAGCGCACCCAGCCGTCCCGGTACGCCCTCCAGTCCCCCGCCTCGGCCGCGAAGTCCACGTACAGCGCGACGCCGAAGTCGGGGCGGTCGGCGTCCGTGCGGGAGAGGCCGAGACGGACGCCGCGGACGGCGGCGGGGACGGTCTCGGCGTGGTTCCAGTGGCCGAACCGGTTCTCGTGGAAGAAGGGCAGGCCCATGAGCAGGTCGGTCGACCGGGGGGTGACCTCCAGGGCCAGGGAGGTCTGCTGGGCGACATAGCCGCCGTACGTGCTCTCCAGCGGCTGCATCGTGTCGTACGACATCACCGCGATCTGGTCGACCCGGCGAGCGACCTGCCCGAAGAACTTCTGGGACCACCACTTCGGGTGCCCGGCGACAGTGCCCCAGAAGGAGTGGAACGCCGGAACCGGGTCGATCTGGTGTGCGGCGACCGACAGCTGCGCGTCCCGGGCGCGGGTGACACGGCGCAGGGAGTCGAGGAGGGTGAGGTAGTTCCGGTCGCCCGAGTGCAGCGGCTCCAGGTCGAAGTGGACGCCGTCGAAACCGGTGGCCAGGATCTGCCGGGTGGACTCGACGACGGCCGCGCGGGTCTCCGGGCGCTCCAGACGCATGCCGTCCGGGCTCTCGCTGGCGAGCACGTCGCCCAGCCAGGCCTGGACGCGGATACCGGGCGCGGCACGGTGTACGGCGTCGATGAACCAACGCGCCCTGGGATAAACCGATGCGGGAAGCGTGCCGTCGTGCTCCAGCGGGCCCGAGTGGACGTACAGGTCGCGGATCCCGGTGGTCTCCAGGCTGCGGGCCAGCGTGGCGACGTCGGCATCCTTCTTCCGCCCGTCGACCCACGCGTGGCCGAGCCAGATCGCGTCCTTGTTCCTGGTGTACGTCCCGTCGGCCGGGTCGCCGGTGTAGTTCACGCGGAGTGAGATCTGGGCGGCGAGGACGGGAAGGACGACGATCAGGACGAGGCCGAGGGCGACCCGGCGGGCCCAGCGCGCCCAGGGCCGGGGTCTGGATCCCGGGGGCGGCTCAGGGGTTGCTCGCTCGGCGTCGTCGAGCGGGCCTTCCTCGGCCGGGCCTTCCTCAACCGGGCCTTCCTCGGCCGGGACTTCCTCGGCCGGGCCTTCCTCAACCAGGCCTTCCTCAACCGGGCCTTCTTTGATCGCGCCCGCTTCGACCGCACCCTCCTCCACCGTGGGTGTCTCCCCCGTACGCCCGCTGCGTTCCATGCCACTCCCCCTCCGTTGTCCCTCTTACCTCGCCCACCCCACCCCGGTCGCGCTCCGGCATTCCTGCTCATACGCTCCGAAATGTGACGTCATCCTTGAGCCGGAGCCGCCCGCGGCACGCCGCCGCGCACATATCCGCGCGGGTGTGGCTTGCCGTGCTGGGCAGTGCGGTCGCGATCGTGTGGCTGGTGTTGCCGGGGATGACGATCAGCGCCGATGGTCCGGTTGCGATACGCACCGACGCTCCGGCCCCGGTCGGGACACACACCGCCGCCTCGGCCCCCGTCACCCGGGCCGGCCGCCCCGGCACGAGTGCGAGCGCCGCCGCCCCCGAGGGGGACAGCTCGTCCACCGCCGACCTCGTCGTGCCGCTCGTCGCGGTCGGCGCCGCCGCCGTACTCGCCGGGTACGGATACCTACGGCGCACCCGGCGGGCCCGGACCCGCACGACCCCCGCCGGTTTCCCCGCCGTCCCGCCCGTCCCGCCACCTGCCGAGCTGGACGAACAGTCCCGTGCCCTGCTCGCCGAGGCCGACGACTGGGTCCGCACCAGCCGTGAGGAACTCGGCTTCGCCGAGGCCCGGTTCGGCTCCGAGGCCGTCGCCCCCTTCGCCCGGGCCGTACAGGACGCGCAGTTCGAGCTGTCCGCCGCCTTCCTGATCCGGCGGCAGTACGAGGCCGGCGTCCCGGCGGACGAGGCGTCCCGACGGCACGTCCTCGCGGGGATCGTGGGCCGGTGCCAGGAGGCCGGGCAGCGGCTGGACACGGAGGCGCCCGGATTCGACCAACTCCGTGCGCTGGAACGGGAGTCCGGCGAGGCCCTGACGGTCGCCGAGACCCGGTTCCGGGAGCTGGCCGCGCGCACGGGAGCCACGGAGGCGACCCTCACGGACGTCACCGAGCGCTACCCTCCCTCCGCGTCCGCCCCGGTCACCGGGTACGTCGAACAGGCCAAGGACCGCCTGGTGTTCGCCACCACCCACCTCAACCAGGCCCGCCAGGAGGCCGACCGGACCGACCCCGACCGCACGGCCCACCACCTGCGCGCCGCCGAGGCCGCCGTGTCCCAGGCCGCCGTCCTGCTCACCGCAGTGGACCGACTCGCCGCCGAACTCAGCACGGCGACAGCCCTGCTGCCGGCGGCCCTGACCGGAGCGGAGGCAGAGCTGGCAGAGGTGCGGGGACCAGCCGGCGAGGGCGCAGCAGCGGGCGTGCTGCCTGCCCACGTCCGCCACGTCGATGCCGTCCTGGCCGCCGTACGGCATGACGTGACCGGTGGCCCGTACGACCCCCTCGGCGCCCTGCGGCAGATCGTGGAAGCGACCGAGCCGCTCGCGGTGGGGCGGACCGGGGTGCTGTCGGCGGCCGGGCTGCTCGTGGCCCGGAGTACGACCGCCCTGGCGGACGCGTTCATCGAGACGCACCGGGGTGCCGCGGGCAGCGGGGCCCGGCTCCGGCTGGCCGAGGCCCGGCGGGCGCTCACCGCCGCCCCTCCGGATCACTTCACGGCCGACGCCCTGGCCCGGGAGTCCCGCGAACTCGCCGAACGGGACGTACGCCTGCACGGCAACCCGGTCGCCGGAGCGGCCGAGCCTACGAACGGGGTCAGCGGGGCCGTCCTCGGCGGGATCCTGCTCTCCGGTGCCCCGGACGGCGGCCGACCGCCCAGCTACGGCGGCCCCCGCACCCGAGCACGCCGCAACTCCCCTTCAGAATAAGAAACTTTTCCCGGCGCACAGTCCCCCAGGCACCCCTCAAACCACTACAAGACCGCGCACGCCCATTTGTATGATGATGCGATCTTAGGTGAGATGGCCTGGTGGTAACGCGAACGAGCGGGGGCAGTTGAGCGTGATCAAGCCGGATCAGATACCCCAGTTCACGGGGAACTTGACGCAGCTGGAGACGGACTACGCGGACCTGAAGAAGGACGCGGGTGACGTCCGTAAGACCGGCGTGGATGTGCACTCCCAGTTCCAGGGCCTGTCGGCGTACTACACGGCTCCGGAGGCGGAGCAGTTGTTCGCGACGACGAAGCCGGTGCAGGAGCGGGCGGACGGTTTCGCCACGGACCTGGAGACGGTGTCGGGTGCGTTGTCGTCGTACGCGACGGAGGTCCGCCCCCTCGTCGACAAGCTGAAGCAGCTGAAGGCCGACGCCACGTCGTTCGTCTCCTCCGTCAAGGACGATGACGACTGGGAGTACGACGAGGACAAGGTCGACAGACACAACCAGATCCGCGACGACATCACCGCGACGGTGGCGGCGTTCTGGGCGGCGGAACGCACCTGCCACAACAAGATCACGACGTTGTGGGGCGGCACGCAGATGGTCGCCGGGGACGGCTCGGACCGTAAGGACCAGTACGGCTTCGCCGCCGACGATCTGAAGAACGCGAAGCTTCCCTGGGGTGACCCGGTGGAGGAGAAGCATCACTGGTACGAGGTCGGCCACTGGGTGAAGTCGTTCGTGTGGGACGGCCTGATCGTGGACGGTATCTGGGGCACCATCAAGGGCCTGGGCACCCTGGTCGGTTTCGGCGGCTGGGACGCGATGGGCCAGGCCTGGAAGGGCCTCGCCCAGCTGGCGACCGGTCTGGCTCTTGCCTCGATCCCGGGTGTCGGTACGGCGTTCTGGTTGCTGCCGGACGACAAGCTCCCGTCCTGGATCCGTGATTCGCGTACCGCGATGAAGGAGACGGGCAAGGCGCTGGTGGCGTGGGACGAGTGGGGCAAGAACCCCGGCCGTGCGGCCGGGGCGGTCACCTTCAACGTCCTGACGACCGTGTTCACGGGCGGTGCCGGAGCCGGTGTGGCGGGGGCCGGCAAGGCGGGCGCGGTGGCGAAGGTCCTGTCGGTGGCGGGGAAGGCAGGCCGGGTCATCGACCCGATGACCTACATCGCCAAGGGCGCGGGCGCGGGCCTGTCGAAGATCGGCGACATCGCGAAGGGGCTGAAGGGTGTCGGCGCGATCGACATCCCCACTCTCCCGGAGAACGCGTTCACCCTGCCCGAAGGCGCGGTCAAACTCCCCGACGGCACCCTGCACCTCCCCGAGGGCACCGCCATCCCGGAGGGCGCCACCCGACTGCCCGACGGCACCGTCCAACTCCCGCACGACACCCCGGTCCTCCCGGCCGGCACGACGAAACTGCCGAGCGTGGAAGGCTCCCCGGCCCACTACATGGACGGCGACGGCAACCTCCTCGACCACCACGGCAACGTCATCGACAGCGTCGACAACGCCCCCACGGACGTGGTCGACAAGCCGACCTCGGGCAACCCGGCATCGGGCGCGGACGTGCCACGAGTCGACTCCCCGGCCCGGGAACCGGCGCTGGTCGGCGCGGGCACCCACACCGCCGACCAGGCCGGCCAGTCGGTCAAGCTGGGCAACAGCCTGGACACCAACCTCGGCGACGTGGGGCGGGTGGGCGAGGACGTGCCGGGAGGCCGCCCGGACGCCACACTGGGCGGCACAGCAGGCCACGCACCCGGCGGTCACGCGGGTGACCACCTGCCCACGAACGACCTGAACAACCCGCTCCGGCAGGGCAATGGTGACGCACCATCCACGGGCGTCAGCCACCCGGACACCCCCTCGACCGCTGACCACACCAACGGCACCGGCCATTCGGACGCGCCGTCCACGAACGGCCCCCATACCGACAGCTCGGGCACGGGCGGCGGCCACCATGAACTCCCCTCGACGGGCGGCGTCCACCCTGGCGGGCTGGATGACGCAGCCCATGGCATGGAGGACGCGACACACCGTACAGACGACTCCGCCCAGCGGGCGGAGTACGAGGCTGCGCGCGAGAAGTCGGCTGACCAACGAACGCCTGCCGAGCGAGCAGCGATCACCCGCGAACACGTCCGGCTCGCCAACGAGGATCCGACCTGGCGCGCGGAGCACTACGACAAGTGGGGGCCTGGCAAGCGCAACAACGCCGAGGCCATGGTTGACGGCCAGCTCCTGCCGAAGCTCGCCGAGAAGCCGGGTGGCGGCTGGATGGCCGCCGACAACCTGCCCTACGCGAACCCGGAGCGGTTCCACCTCAATCCTTTGCAGCGAGGCCGGGAGACGGTCCTCCCCAATGAACTCAATCACCTCGACGACCACGCAGCCAGGCGCCTGGCAGGCATGGACCTGTCTACCGCCGAGACGGCATACAAGGCCCACCCGTCCAGCGAGACTGCAAGGGCGCTCACCGAAGCGCAAGACCACTTCAATGCGACGGTTGGCGAGGGGGTCTCCAACAACACCAAGCTCGGCGAGGCCCTCGGCGAGGAAGCCGCGCGTCGACACATGCTCCTGCAGAAGGAGTTCGAGGGAGCCTACGAGATCGCCGACTTGCCTGAGACGGCCAACGGCTCGAAGAGGTTCGACCAGCTTTGGCGGGACAAGGATGGCAACCTCATCATCGTTGAGGCGAAAGGACCCGCCGGGCGGCTGGATTGGCGCCAGGGCAATGGGTCCCTCGACCGCAGCACCCTGGTGAAGCAGGGAACCATCGAGTACGTCCGGACGATCGTGGCCGACATGGAGCAGCGCGCGTTCGCCTCGCCGAAGGACGCCAAGTATGCCGCCGAAATCAAGACGGCCATCCAGCAGAAGACCCTGCGGTACGTCCTCGTCCAGGCCACCGAGAACACTGGTCAGTATGCTGGCGCCACACTCAAGAACTTCAAGATCTTCTAAAGGAGAAGCGCGTTGGTCTCGACCATTCCCCGCCACCCCTTTCCCACGGGGAACGCGGAAGAAGGCCTCGCCGTGCTCCAGGAGAACGCGCAGGGGTTGATCGACGGTCTGGAGGCGGATTCCACCAGTCTGGGCGATGCGGTGAGCACCACGCTCACGCTGGCGCAGGCCCACTGCCTGATGGACCCGCGGGGATCGATTTTCCCCACGTGGGACGCCTGGGTCACCGCGATGCAGGTCGGCTCCGCATTGTTTGCCGCCGCGACCACGACGGAGGAGCAGGTGGAGTGCCGCATCGCGCACAAGGACCGCACGCTCCAGGCCACCGGTCCGCAGTGGTACGTGCACCCCGGTAGTTGGCTCGCCTCTTTCTACCTGGCCGTGGTGTGCCGGGAACAGGACAGGATCACGGCACTGTGCCGCGTACCGCTGTCCCTGCTGCGGGAAAACGGTTCGCAGTTTGACGAGTTCGAGTACGCGTGGATCGACGCCCTCCAGACCTACTGGCTCGGCGGTACCGACCTCGGCTCCAAGCTCGTAGCCGCCGTCGACGGCACGGAAGCGGAAACCGTCACCGACCCGGAGACGGCGGGCAAACTGCTGTATCCGCCGATGGAAATGTTTCACCGCGTCGTCCGCAAGGACGAGGCCGGCTTCCAGCGGGCTCTCTCAGCGGCCCTCCAATGGCACAAGGAGTACTGGACCGACGAAAGTCGAGCAGACATGATCTCCGGCCTTGTCGCCCTCGCCCCACTCGCCATCGCCTGCTTCGCCCATGACGCCGGCATTCCCATCGAGGTCGAATCCGAGTACCTGCCCGCCGCCCTCCTCGGACGTAACTGGTGCGGGGAGTTCCCCACGTAAGGCAAGCTCCACCAGTCGGACTCAAGAGTCCTTCGACATCTACCAGGAAGGATGCCGGTGGTGCTCTCTGTTCCGCGGCACGCCTTTGAAAGGGACGACGTCCCGGGCCGTGAGCCCGTACTGAGCCGAGGCGTCGTCTGGGCTCTGGAGGACCTGCAAGAGTCCCCGATGGCGGTCCGGATCGCCATGTCCGACTCGCTGCTCCTGGCCCAGGAGCGAGCAGCGGCCGATCCCCCGGCGGAGTGGCTGGAGACGTGGGAGACGTGGGTGACCGCCATGCAGTCTGGTTCGGCGATGTTCGCCGCAGCGACCACGCCCGAGGCGAGCACGGCGTGCCTCATCCACCACGAGGTACGGTCCGTTCTCGCCACGGGCCCGCATGGGTGGAGACGCTGCAGGCCTACTGGCTGAGCCGGCCGGAACTCGGCGAGAAACTGGTCGAGGCGGCACAAGGCCTTGCGCCCGAAGCGGCTCCGATTGCCGGGCCCGAGGCAACCACGAAAGTGATATGGCCCGTCGGCGACCTGTTCCACCTATTCGGCGCAGCTGACCACGAGCAGTTCAACCAGTCCCTGGCGAACGCTCTCACCCTGCACAAGCCGTACTGGACCGCGGACGAGGGCCACGCCAACGACGTGCGAGGGCTCGTCGCCGTCGGCCCGTTGGCTATGGCGTGCCTCGCGTACGACGCGGGATTCCCTGTCGAGGTCGAGTCCGACTACCTCCCCAAGCACCTGCTCAAGGGCACCTGGGTGGGCGAGTTCCCTACGTGATACACACGGGTTGACGGCCTCAGCCTGAAACAGGGCAACCTGGACTACATCGTGGTCAAGGGAGAGAGGAACTCCGGTGAGTACGCTGGCTACCGTATGAGGGAGTTCGACATCTCTGACACGAGCACTCCGTGAGCGTCACCATCCCCCGTCACAGTTCACCCGGCCCCGATGACGAGGGTTATGCAGAGCGCCTGGGACGACGTGTGGCCAAGGGCATCGACAGACTCGAACAGTCTCCCGGTTCGCTCGACATGTACCTCAGCACCCCCTTTCTGCACCTCCAGGCCCGCGCCGCCGTCGACCCGCGAGCGGCGAGGCTGGAAACCTGGGAAGCGGTGGTCACCGCGATGCAGGTCTACTCCACGATCTTCGCGGTGACAGGCGCCACGGAAGGCACGGTCCAGACCCGCATCGCCCATGAGGTGCGCACCATCCCGGCCATCGGCCCGCGCTCCTACGCCGACGCCGGCAACTGGCTCACCGCATTCTGGCTGGCCGTGATCTGCCGGGACCAGAAGCGCCTGACCGAACTGTGCCAGGTGCCACTCGACCGTCTTCGCTCGCCCGAAGGAGACTTCGACGAGTACATCTACCACTGGGTGGCCGCACTACAGGCCTATTGGTTGCAGCGCCCCGGCCTGGTCGAAGAGCTGACAGCCGCACTCCAGAGATCCCACCCCGACACCGCTCGAATCGCCCCTCCCGACCTGCTCCAGAACATCTTGTATCCGCCGATCAACCTCTTCTACCGCTTCCTCCACCAGGACGCCGCAGGCTTCAACCAGGCCCTCGCGGAAGCAGTCGAGCTGCACAAGGCCTACTGGACGGGAGATGAGGACCGTACCGACGACCCGTCAGGCATGGTCGCCCTCGGCCCTCTGGCTCTGGCCTGCCTCGCCCACGACGGCGGCATCCCGATCGAGGTGGAGTCGGACTATCTTCCCAAGCACCTCCTCGAACGCGGCTGGCTCGGCGAATTCCCCACCTGAGCCGGAAGCGCACCCCCACCCAGCGTCCGGCGACGGCCCTCACGGAACAGCATTCATCGATACCCAAGCTCAACTGGGATGCTTTCGAATGCTCTTCCGTAGGTTGGAAGCGGGTCATTCGAACTCGATCGTTTGCGGGATTTCATACACAGGATGGCAAAGAAGGTGTGAGGCCATGATCACCCCCTACATCTGGCGGAAGTCGTCCTACTCCGGTGGCGGCGAGGGCAACGCCTGCGTGGAGACTGCTGCATGCCCCACCCACATAGCCATCCGCGACTCCAAGACCCCCACCAGGGCCACCCTCGCCTTCCCCACCGGCGCCTTCACCCCCTTCATCGAAGTCCTGAAGACAGCTCGCTCGACCGTCACCGACTCCCCCGGCTTCCGAGGCTGACCCACTCCGGTCACGACCCGCAGGCCAACGGCTGTGAGCCGTTCCCCATCAGGGGATGTCCGCACTCCCATTGCGCAGATACCGGAACAAGCGACCACCCCGGCGGCGCCGCCGACAACCTCGGCACCGGCAATCCAGGCGGAACCGGCTATGACCTGCCGGGAAGTAGGGGTACCGGCATCCTGCCTGCTCAAGGAAGCCCGGAAGCAGGCACAGGCGGCGTTTCGATGATCTCGGCGGCCTGGGCTGTCATGCTTGACGCACGGGCGGGCTCGGCGACGACGCAACCGCGCCCGGTCACCATGCGGATGCAGGCACAGGGCATGACTCCCAAATCCCTTTCCAGACGCCGAACGCATCGACCTTCCTTCAACTCCAGACAGCGCCAAAAAGCTCGACCATGTATACACGCTCAGAGAAGACGGCCGTTACTTCGTGGTCGAAGCGCTGTCCGGCGACCTCGACGGGCGTAAGGACAAAGCAGACACGGATCCGGCCAATTCCACCGCCCACGGCGGCGACGCCCAGGGGCATGAGGGTCAAGCAAGGAACAAAGCCCTACCTCCGAAATCCTGGCCGCGAGGACGAACCGCGGTGGACGGGAGGCCGGAATTGCGGCGGACCCCCGCGACTCTCGCTGGCAGATGGAAATTTGCGGTAAGTTCTCGTGAAGGCGACGTCAACTCTGGCTATTCCTACGCCGGTTCCGCCATCGAGCATTTGAAGATCTAGAACGAGGAGAGCCAGTGGATACCCGCATTCCCCGCCATGAATTCCGCACAGACAACGCGGGCGATGTCCTGGCGCCGATCGTCAAGAGCGCGAAGCAAGCACTCGACCGCATCGAGACATCAGAGGACTACCGCTACGACGCCCTGCCCCTCACCCTAACCCTGGCGAAGTGGCGTTGCCTGACCAACCCCACGGCGGAAGAGTTTCCGACCTGGGAGGCATGGGTCACCGCCATGCAGGTCGGTAGCGCCTTGTTCGCCGCCGGTACGGCCACGGAGGGGCCTGTGCCCTGCCGCGTCGGCAGTGCGGGGGAAGTGAAGAAACTCCCTGCGACCGGCCCGCAGGACTACCTGCACGCGGGTAACTGGCTCACCGCCTTCTACCTGGCAGTGATCTGCCGGGACAACGAGCGGGTCAACCAACTCGCCCAGATCCCCGTTTCCTTCCTGCGCGAATCCGGCGCGGAGTTCGACGAGTACATCTACGCCTGGGTGGAAACCCTGCAGCACTTCTGGTTCGGTCGACAGGAAGCCTGGGACACACTGGCGACCGCCATCCACGGCACCGAGCCGGAGAACGCACAGATCGCCGGCCCCGAACTGATGCTGAAGATCCTCTACCCGCCGCTCGACCTCTTCCAGCGCTACCTGCGCCGCGAGAACGAGCAGTTCAACGCGGCCCTGGTCGACGCCCTCACCTGGCACAAGGAGTACTGGACCGCCAACAGCGCACGCTCCCTCAGCGGCGAGGGCCTCGTCGCCCTCGGCCCGCTCGCCATCGCCTGCATGGCGTACGACGCAGACATGCCCATCGAGATCGAGTCCGAGTACATCCCGAGGGCGCTGCTGAAGCGATCCTGGGTCGGCGAGTACGACACCTGAGCCGCGACGCCCGTGGAGGTCGAGTACGACTACCTGCCCAAGGCGCTCCTGGAGTACGCGTGGATCGGCGAGATCGAGTACTACGCTCCTTGTGCGCAAGTGGCGTAGCGAGTTCCCCCGTAGGACACAACAGCCGTCCTTGCCGCCTCTTCACCCCGCGGCCAGCTCGCACCACACATATTTGCCCCGGTTGCCGTGTCTCGACAGCAGATACCAGCCCCACAGGTCGGCACACGCCCGCACCAGCCCCAGCCCCCGCCCCTCTTCCTCCAACTCGGCGACCTGCTCAAGCTGTTCCGCCCTTGGGGGCGCTGGCGGCTCGGGATCCGAGTCCCACGCCCCGATCCGCAGCACCCCTGCCGACCAACACACCCTGAGGGCGGCGGGGCCCTTCGCATGCTGTACGGAGTTGGAAATCAGCTCCGTAGCGAGCAACTCGGCGACATCGACCAGGCGAATCAGCCCGTGCATGGTGAGAATCAGGCGGAGGGTGCGGCGGCTCACAGTGACCGCACGCGGGTCGTTCGGGATGGAGAGGCAGTATTCCCAGGGTTCGGCTTCGTTTTCGGGCATGAGTGAACTCCGTTCGGAGGAATGGGTGTAGGAACCACGACCGGTGACAGTGCCGCATCCGTCACGGCAGGACGAAGCGGTGCGCTTCCGGTACCTCGACGTCTCATAACGTGTTCGGTCCGTCACTGACAGTAGGCCATAAATTTCAGTCCATGCAAGTGGATCGCGTAGCCTGACCCTCGAACGAGTCGGCTCACCCATGCCGTTGAGGGAAAGAAGGACGCCTGTGCCAGCACGACGGCACCCCACCGCCCGCCAGGCACGCCTGGGTGCTGAACTGCGGAAACTACGTGAAGCCGCAGGCTTCAAGGCGACTGAGGCAGCGAGCCTGCTGGGCGTGAGCTCCGTCCAAATGAGCCAGATCGAGTCGGGCGTCTCGGGCGTCAGTGAGCAACGGCTTCGGCGACTGGCCGCCAACTACGCGTGCTCGGACAGTGAGTTGATCGATGGGCTGGCGGCCATGGCAACCGACCGGACACGCGGCTGGTGGGAGAAGTACCGGGGCCACCTGCCCACACCGTTCCTGGATCTGTCCGAGTTGGAGCACCACTCCAGCTACCGGTGGGACGTGGACTTCCTGCACATCCCGGGCCTCCTGCAGACCGAGACCTACTCCCAAGCGCTCTTCTCCTACGTGAACCCGGAGTTCCCCCAACAGGAGATGCGGCGTTGGGTACAACACCGGATGGAGCGCAGGGTCATCATCGAGCGCCCCGACCCGGTCCCGTACGAGGCCGTGATCCACGAAGCCGCGCTGCGCATCAGGGTCGGCGACCGTGCCGAAGTACGGGCTCAGCTCACTCGAGTCCTGGAACTTTCAGAGGCCGACCACATCACCGTTCGCGTCCTCCCCTTCGACCTGGACGACTTCGCTGGAGCCGGAAGCGCCATGGTGTACGTCGGCGGCCCAGTCCCCCACCTGGACACGGTGGTACGCGACGGTCCTCACGGAACAGGATTCATCGACGCCCAAGCCCAACTCAGCAGCTTTCGAACGCTTTTCCGTAGGCTGGAAGCGGTGTCACTCGCACCCGACCGTTCGCGGGACTTCATACACAGGATGACAAAGGAGCTGTGAGGCCATGGTTACCCCCCACATCTGGCGGAAGTCGTCCTACTCCGGCGGCGGCGAGGGCAACGCCTGCGTGGAGCTTGCCGCCCGCCCCACCCACATAGCCATCCGCGACTCCAAGACCCCCACCAGGGCCACCCTCACGTTCCCCACCGGCGCCTTCACCCCCTTCGTCGAAGCCCTGAAGGCGACCCCTCACGCCACCGCCCCCGACTCCCCCGGCTTCCGAGGCTGACCCACTCCCGTCACGACCGCCGGTCCAACGGCCGCGGACTCCGGCCGCCGGTCCAACGGCCGCGGGTCGTTCTCGTCAGGGGATGTCCTCGATCCGGCTGCCGTCGAGCAGATACGTGGGCGGATACTGCTGTTGCGGAGCGTGTGGCGGAGCGACAGGGAACTCGTGGTCGTAGGCAGGGCCGCCATCGCGAGTGGCCCGAGGGCTACCCGGGCACGTGGTGCCGGGGATGCGCTCCAGTACCCGTCGTGCTCCGCGAGGGCTTCCGATCCACCCCGAGAGAGCCCTCCCACATCAGCGCCTCCCCGCCGGCGCCCCCGTTGCACCGCACCACCACCGCCTCGGCCGGAAGCACGGCGGTGGGCGTCTCTCCTGAGGCACCGCGACTGCCACGACCGGGGTGGCGTGCCGACTGCCGCAACCCAGGTGCCGTGCCGGCTCCGCGCCGGAAAACCAGCTGCGTGCGGCCGTGACCGTCCTTTACCGTGCCGGGCATGCGCATCGTCTTCACCAAAGGTCCCGGTACGAGCTACGACATCGCCGTGCACCGCGAGACCGGTGCCGCGCTCGCCCCGCGGAACGGGCCCGGTGGGCATCCGTATCTCCCGCACGACCTGGTGCACTTCCTCGTCGAGGCGGAGGCGGGCATCAGGCTCGGGGTCTACGGGCGGCTGGCCGCAGGTGACAACGGCCTGTTCTGGCCCGCGGACCCGGCGGAGCGCGCCAAGGCCGCCCGGCGTCGCAAGTCGAAGCGGGTGAAGTCGTCTCCCCAGGCGGAGTCCGACATGGCCAGGTCGGAGGAGTTGGCGGGCATCGCCGTACCCGTGTGGGAGGTGCGGCACGGCCACGCGCGGGAGCTGCCGGCGTATGTGACGACGGCGGAGATCCCCCCGGTGATCGACCGGATCGTGTCCCGGTTCGACGAGTACGCCGACCGCTGGCACACACTGCCGGTCGGAGGTTCGCTGACCCTGACGTGGTGACGCCGGCTCGGTCTGCCCCACGGGCATGTCGTCTCCGTCATGGCCGCGGCTCTGCGAGCCGGGGCCATGACGGCCAAGTCGATGCCGCTCATTGAGATGCAGCGTGTCAGAACAGACTCAACAACGCCTCCGCCGGATCCGCCACCCCGTTCTCCCCGTCCGGCAACGCCAGTTCGAACCACACCGTCTTGCCGCGAGGCGTCCGGCGGGAGCCCCAGGACGCGCTCAGCAGCCCGACCAGTTGCAGGCCCCGGCCGCCCTCGTCGGTGTCGCGGGCGCGGCGGCGGCGGGGCTGGACCAGGCCGGAGTCCCAGACCTCGCACACCAGGGTCTGGTCCAGGAGGAGGCGGAGCCTGATCTCGCCTTCGCCGTACCGCAGGGCATTCGTCACCAGCTCGCTGACCAGCAACTCCGTCGTGTCGACGAGGGCTTGAAGGTCCCACGACTGGAGCTGGCCGCGGGCGTACTCCCGTGCCCGGCCCACACTGCGTGGCTCGCGCGGCAGGGTCCAGTCGCCGACCGAGTCGGCGGGCAGGCCCTGGACGCGGGCCAGCAGAAGGGCGATGTCGTCCTCGCCGTGGTGGGTGTCGAGGGTGGTGAGGAGGTGGTCGCAGACGTCCTCCAGGGGTGCGGAGGGGTCGGTGAGCGCGCCGACGAACGCCTGAAGCCCCTCGTCGAGGGGATGGTCACGGCTTTCGACCAAGCCATCCGTGTAGAGCGCGAGCAGGGCGCCCTCGGGAAGATCGACCTCGACCTCCTCGAAGGGTTCCCCGCCGACGCCGAGCGGCATGCCCGGCGGGACGTCGAGCATCAGGGCCGCTTCGCCGGGTTCGACCAGCACCGGCGGCAGATGGCCCGCGTTGGCGAAGGTGCACCTGCGCGTGACCGAGTCGTAGACCGCGTAGACGCAGGTGGCGAGGTACACCTCGGACAGGTCGGCCTCGCGGGGGCGGCGGGCGGCGCGGGTGGCCTGCTGGACGCCACCGGGAGCGCCCAGGCCGCGCGCGATCTCGTCCAGCGCGGAGAGCACCTCGGCCGGTTCGAGGTCCAGCAGGGCCAGAGTGCGGACGGCCGAGCGGAGTTCCCCCATCGCGACCGCCGCGCGCAGCCCGCGGCCCATCACGTCGCCCACCACCAGCGCCGTGCGGTGGCCGGGCAGTTCTATGACGTCGAACCAGTCGCCGCCGACCTCGCTGGGCCGGTCGGCGGAGGAGTTGCCGGGCAGGTAGCGGCAGGCGATGTCGAGGCCGGAGGCCACCGGGTCCCCGGGCGGCAGCAGGGACCGCTGCAGCATCAACGCCCGCTCGTGCTCGCGCCGGTACAGCCGCGCGTTGTCGATACAGACGGCCGCGCGTGCCGCCAGTTCGACCGCCAGCTCCCGGTCCCGGTCGCCGAACGGCTCGCTGCCCTTGGTCCGTGCGAACTGGGCGAGGCCCACCACGGTGTCGTGGGCGACCATCGGTACGGCGAGCGTGGACTGGACGAGGCCGCCCTCCTCGGCGGGGATGCGCTGCGGACGGGCGGTGCGCAGGGCGTTCGCGCAGGGCGAGCTGAACGGGTAGTGGTGGACCGCGCCGACCTCGACGGACTTTCCGGACCCGGCGAAGGGCCCGTCGGAGACCGCGCTGGCGAAGGCGACCCGGCGCAGCTCCGCGCTGCCGTCGGCGAGCCCGGGCGGGGTCTCGTCGCCGGCCAGCAGCCCTTGGTACAGGTCGACCGTGGCGAGGTCGCAGAAGCCGGGGACGACGACGTCGAGGAGTTCACGCGCGGTGGTCTCCAGGTCGAGGGAGTTCCCTATGCGGGCCCCGGCGTCGTTCAGCAGGGCGAGATTGCGCCGCGCGGCGGCGGCCTCACGGGCGGCGGCGCGGCGGTCGGTGATGTCCAGTCCGAGCCAGGCGATACCGATGGGCCGACCCGAACCGCTGTGCACGCGGTAGAGGTTGATGGACCAGTGGCGGCGCTCGTCGGAGCCCGGCAGGAATCCCGTGACGTGCAGGTCCGTGATGGAGTTGCCGGTCTCCAGCACCAGCCGCAGGGTCGCGGCGACCCGCTCGGCCTCGGAGCGCTGCAGGTAGTCGGCCACGCCCTTGCCGCGGTGGTCGTCAGGGGTGCCGCCGAAGGTGTTGGCGAACTGCTGGTTGGCGCGACGCACCCGCAGATCGGTGTCGATGAGCAGGAAACCGAACGGAGATTGGCCGAAAATAGACTGCGAAGCGGCAAGGTCGGTCTCGATGCTGCGCAGAGTGCGCACGTCGACGACGATGCAGACGGCAGCCTTCTCGCCGTCCTCGGTACGCGTCGGCATGACATAGACCTCGACGAGACCCTGTCCACCCACGTCCCCGGGCTCCGCGCCCGGCACCCGGAAGGGCACCACGCCGGTCCACTCCCGGCCGTCGAGGATCTCGGTCATCTTGCGCCGGCCCTGCTCGCGCAGGTCGGGGTCGATGAACGCCTCGATGGGGTCCCTGCCGACGGCCCGCCCGGCCGGGATGCCGAGGAGCTGCTCGGCGCGCAGGCTCCACTGGTCGACCAGCCCGTCGGGGCCGATGGAGAACGACGCCACCTTGATGTAGTCGTACATGGAGCCGGGCGGATTGCTCTGCCACATGGCGTCACCGAGCGGCGCCTCGGCCGCCTCGGTCTCCGCCACGGCGTCAGCCATAGCCCCGACCCCCGCGCCCTCCGACGGGTCCTCGGACTCCGTGGCCTTCGCTGGTATCCCGCTCACGCGAACCGTCCCCTCCAGCTCACCGCGTCCGGCACCGGTCACCGGCGGCGGCTGCCCGCAGTATCCAGCACTACGGCGCCGCACAACACGGTGTTCACGATCACAGCACGTTCCCGACGGTTTTCGGTCCGGTCTGCGACAACACTTCCAGTCTTCTAACCAGCGGACACGTCGTCGAACCACATACTTCGACAACTGTCACCGGCCCGCACCGGTCCGTCGGCAGCGGGGCTCGGCCGTACACCCCTGGATCACTCCGGCAGGGCGAGTTCGAACCAGACCGTCTTGCCCTCGCCGCCGGGCCGGGTGCCCCAGCGCTCCGAGGCGTGGGCGACCAGTTGCAGGCCCCGGCCGCTCTCGTCGTCGGGGCCGGCGACGCGCGCGCGGGGCGGGTCCGGGAGCGGGTCGGAGACCTCCACCAGCAGCACGCCGTCGAGGTGCGGGGAGCGCACCAGTCGTACGCCGATGGGGCCGGTGGCGTACCGCAGGGAGTTGGTGACCAGTTCGCTGACCAGCAAGGCAGCCAGGTCGGAGAGGCTGTCGAGGTCCCACGCCCGCAGCCGGCCGCGGACGGCTGCACGGGCCGCGCGCACGGCGTCCGGTGCCGCGGGGAAGGTCCACTCGGCGCGGTCGTCTTCGATGTCGATCACGCCGATCACATCCCGGGCCAACCAGATCACCCATATCCGTTTTCGTGGGCTTAATGGGCACATACCCGATATTGCGGGAGCAGTACCGCCCACACCGTCACACTGTGCCGCAAACGGCGTACGGGTGGTGCACCGCGCGTCGCTCTCGCGCGGCGTACGACACAGGAGGGATCAGCGCGCCACACTCACCACCTACAGGCGATCAGCGCGCCGCCGTCACCGTCCACGGGCGATCAGCGCGCCACTGCCACGGCGTACGAGCGATCAGCGCGCCACTGCCACGGCGTACGAGCGATCAGCGCGCCACCGCCACGGTGTACGGGTGGTTCAGCGCGCGTCGCTGTCGAGGAGCGCGAGTGTCGCGCGCACGGCGGGCACGTCCTGGTCCAGCCAGTCCACGTCCCACAGTTCGTCCGGGGCGAGCCAGCGCAACGTGTCGTGGTCCTGGAGGGGCTCGGGGTCGCCCGAGCCGGGGAGCAGGCGCGCGGTCCACACCTGGAGGACGTACGGCGCCTTCAGGACCCACTGGCCCGGTACGCGGGCGACGGCCTCGGCCGTGATGCCGAGTTCCTCGCGCAGTTCGCGCACGAGGGCGGCCTCGGGGCTCTCGTCCTGCTCGACCTTGCCACCGGGCAGCTCCCAGCGCCCGGCCAGTGCGGGCGGCGCGCTGCGGCGCGCGGCGAGAAGGCGGTCACCGTCGAAGAGGGCGGCCGCCACCACGATCCGTTCCGTCATGCGCCGGAGCCTACGGGAGCCGGGCGGGCCGGCATCGACCGGCAGGGGCGGGCATCGACCGGCAGGGGCGGGCACGGGCTGGATCAGTCCGCCGAACTCGTTCCGTTCGGGCCGATGCGCTCGACCCAGTAGAGCTGCCGGTGGCCGCGACCGTCGAGACTGTCCGCGATCTTCTGGGCCTCGGCCCGGGTCGCGTACCTGCCCACGCGGTACCGGTTGCCGCCGTCGTCCTGTCGTATGACGAGCCAGGGAAGAGTGATCGTGCTGTCGTTCATCGCGCCCCTCCACTACCCGTCCGCGGCCTGCTCCGCGCCCCACCCGATAGAGAAACCGCAATCCGCATATGCCCGAGCCTACGCCCAACCTTTACGCAGCGAACACGGAATTTCACAAAGAGGTACGCAACCAGCCAGGACGGACCGCTGCCCCGGGGGGCGCACATCACCGAAAGCGCCCCTGGTCCCGCTCGGTTTCTCCGGTCGGCGGCACCCCGCACACGCGCACGCCGACCTGCGAGAACGGCTGGATACCAACGCCGTGTGGAGCGGCCCCGGTTGGGTGCTCACCGGGGGTAACTGCCAGGAGGGCGTGCGCCGCTCCCCGGGAAACGTGCGCCACGTCACTTCCTGGGCGTGCTACTTCACCGGCAGATGGTAGGCGACCTGGTAGCGGTCGGCCGGGATCACCAGGTCGGCAGTCTCCACCGGGCGGCCCGAGGCGTAGTACGTGCGCTGGACGACCAGGACGACATGGCCGGGAACCCCGCCGAGGTCCAGCAGTTCCTCCGCGAGGCCGGGGCGGGCACCGACCTCCTCGGTGACGTTGTCCACGACGACATCGATGGCGGCCATGCGCTCGACCACGCCCATGCCGCCGAGGGGTCCCTCCTCGGGCAGCATCACCGGCGTGCGCCCGGTGACGGCGAGCGGCTCCCAGGAGGTGGAGAGCATCATCGCCTCGCCGGCCTCCCGGAAGACGTACTCCGTACGCATCACCCGGTCGCCGGGCCGCAGGGCGAGCCGCTCGGCGACGGCGGCGCCCGCCTCGACCTGCTCGCTGCTGGACTCCCAGGTGCCGCGCGCCTCCCCGTCGGCCTGCTCCTGCCGGAAGGGGGTGACGCCGTTGGCCGGGCGGTATCCGGAGCGGGCGATACGACGGGGCACGGGGCGCTCGCGCACATACGTACCGGAACCGGAGCGGCCCTCGACCAGCCCCTCGGCCATCAGCACCTTGCGCGCCTCCAGCGCGACGGTGTCCGAGACGCCGTACTCCTGGCGGATTCTGGCCTGGGACGGGAGACGGGTGTGCGGTGGCAGCGAACCGTCGGTGATCTTCTTGCGGAGATCACCCGCGACGCGCAGGTACGCCGGCTGCTCACCGAATGTCACTGGCCGCTCCCATCAGATTGTACAGACAGCAACAGCCTGGCAACCGTAGGTTGTGCCATGCAAGTGAAGGCCAGAGAATCACTCGATGTGATGACAAGTGGCCGGGAGAGGGTTTACGCGGGTTTACGCAGGCACTTTCTCCCCGCTGTAGACGCCCTCACACATAGAGCCCGAGCCCGAGCCCGAGTCGCGCCCGCCGCCACGCCCGCCGCGCCGATCGCCGCACCTATCACCGCACTGATCCGGACAGGGTCCAGACGGAGACGGTCCGCTCGGTGATCTGCCAGGACAGCATTCGGTCGTCATAGGGCTGCGCGCCCTCGGGCCGGAACGTGATCGGCTTCTCCACCGTCCGCCGGTACCGCTTCGACCACGGCTTGCCCAGGTGCCCGGCCTTCAGGTTCGCCGCCAGCGTGCGGTAGGCGTCACAGGTCTTCTTGATGGTGTGCTGAGCGGCCTGCGCGCCCAGCCCCCACCGCCGCCTGACCTCGGTGTAGGTGTGCTCACGCAACGCGAAGTTCCGCTTCACATCCTTGGCGAAGGCCACCTCGGACACCCAGCACGCCGCCTCGTTACAGGAGCGCAGGGTCGCCTCAAGCGCCGCCGCCTGTACGGGCGTCGGCAACAGCTTGACCTGCACCACCAGCTTCATGACACCCGAACCTAAACAGCCGCCCGCACACACAGACGCCTTCCGCACACCCGCCCCACCATCCAGCGACCCACCGACCGTACGTTCGACATTGCCCCGGCTCCGCCGGACAGCCCTGCGGGCGCTCCGCGCCCGAACTCCCGGACACTGCGACGCTCCGCGCCGCCACCACACGATGCGATTCCTCCCAGGCGTAAACGCCTGGGGTTCCTCGCAAGAATCTCGCTGAAGTCGGTCTGGCTCGCCGACTGCCCTGCCCTGCGGGACTTCTCCGCGCTCACCCACCTGCCCGCACTGCCGCAGCTCGGCCTGCGAGATGGCCATGGCCGCCCTTTTCCGCTGTTGGCCACCCGTGACGCCCTCAGCCGCCCGACTTCTCCACGGGCATCGCATACGCGGTCTGAGCCCTACCGCTGTGCGCTGCGCAGAACGGTGTCGACCGCGCGGTCGGCGAAGGCGGTGAGTTCCTGCGGATCGTGGCTGGCGAAAGTCGACGACCACAGGGCGAAGCGGCCGAACAGCGCCGACCACAGAAGCATCGTGGCGTATTCCGCGCCGTCCGGCCAGTGCCGTCCCTCGTTTTCGCAGGCATGGATGGCGTCCAGCCATTGATGCCACAGGAGCCGGGCAGGGTGGTACCGGCCGGGGCCGTCGAAACTTGACGCGTCATGACCGAACATGAGGCGGAAGACACCGCGTTCGTCGCGCGCGAAGTCGCAGAACGCATGGGCCTGGGCACGCAGGCGCTCGCCGGCGGCGGCTCCGGCCGCCGCTACGTCGGTGTCGGCGGCTCTCATGGCCTCGACAACGCGCCGGTAGCCGTCCTCCGCGACGGCCCGGGCCAGCTCGTCCTTGTCCGCGAAGTGCAGGTACATGCTTTGCGCGGCGATACCCACTTCGCGTGCGACCTCCCGGAAGGAAACCGGGAGCGGGTTGTCGGTGAGCTTCTGATCGAGAAGGCGCCCGACGGCAGCCAGGATCTCCGCGCGAAGCCGGTCCCCCTGGCCGCGCGGATTGCGTCTGCGGGCGGTGCCGGTGGCGATGCCGTCCTCGTTCATGCGCCTCATTCTGCGGTAGTCCGGCAGCATGCGGATCCCCGGCCCGAAGCGGCGCCGGCAATCCGCACGGCCGGTGTTCACACCTGGGTGAGAACTCGGGCTGCCGTGCCCATCGCCTGACCGGCGGCGGGAAACCTGATGCAGGGGATGCAGGGGACACAGGGGACGCAGGGGATGAAGGGGATGCTCTGGATCATGGACGGCAGGATGTCTCGTCCTGCCGGTCGGTGCCGCCCGGCCGGTCGGCGAGGCGGGGCAGCATGCCCAGTACGGTGGCCGTGGTGGTACCGGCGTCGACGGGAATCACGGTTCCGGTGATCCAGCGGGATTCCGCACTCGCGAGGAAAAGGACCGCCCAGGCAAGGTCCCAGGCGGTCCCCTCGACCCCGAGCAGGTTGGCAGCGCGGCGCAGCTGCCGGCCTTCCTCGCCGCCATGGTCACCGATCGGGGTGTGCAGATGCCCGGGAACAAGGCAGTTGACCCGGACGTTGTCCCGCCCCCAGCTGTAGGCGAGGTCGACGCTCATCGACTGCAGCGCCCCTTTGCTCGCCCCGTACGCGCCGCTGCCGAAACCACGCAGAGCGGCGATCGACGAGATGTTGACGACAGAGCCGCCGCCGACGCGTACCAGGTGGGGGTGGGCGGCGCGGGACACTTGCATGGCCGCGGTGACGTTGAGGGCGAAGACCCGGTCCCAGCCTGCGCGGGTGGTGCGCGCGAGAGCGCCCTCACCGCTGATGCCGGCGTTGTTGACGACGGAGTCCAGACGTCCGGCCCGGGCGGCGAAGTCGTCGACCGCGTCCCGCGCCGCCATCTCGTCGGTGATGTCGGCAGCGAGAGCGAAGGCCCGGCCGCCGTCGTTCTCGATGCGCCCCCGGGTATGTTCGGCACGCTCGGCGTCGATGTCGAGGATCCCGACGGTGGCACCCTGGGCGGCCAGCAGGATCGCCGTGGCCGCACCGGTGCCCAGAAAGCCGCCCGCGCTACCGGCACCGGTCACCAGCGCCGCCCTGCCCGCCAGCCGTGTGCCGTGCCCGTCGGTGTGTCCTCCGACATCGAACCCCTGGTCCGCCGGCTTGCCGCTCACCACGTGACCGGCAGGGACTTGAGCCCGTAGACGATGGAGTTCCTCTTGAAAGAGAGGTCGTCCACGGCGACGGCTAGTCGCAGGTCGGGGACGCGCGCGAACAGCCGCGGCCAGGCGACCTGCATCTCCACCCGCGCGAGGTTCTGGCCGAGGCACTGGTGGGAGCCGAACCCGAAGGCCACGTGGTGGCGGGCACCGCGGGCGATGTCGAGTTCGTCCGCGGGGCACTCGCCCTCGCCGGCACCGAACGCACGCGGATCCCGGTTCCCCGCGATCAGGGAGACGATGACGCCTTCGCCCTTGCGTACGAGCTGACCGCCGATCACCACGTCCTCGGTCGCGACGCGTCGCGGGTCCGTGGAGACGATGCTCCAGTAGCGCAGCATCTCCTCCGCGGTGCTCGGGGCCAGTTCGGGGTGGTCCCGCAGGCGGTCGCGCTGCTCGGGGTTGAGCAGCAACGCCACGGTGCCCAGGCCCAGCATGTTCGCGGTGGTCTCGTGGCCGGCGCCGACCAGGATCCCGACCAGGACGGGCATCATCTCCGGTGCGAACCCGTCCGGCCCCTCGTGGTGGGCCAGCAGTCGACTGACCATGTCGTCGGCGGGCTCCCGGCGCTTGCGCTCGACCAGCTCGGTGTAATAACCGAACGCCTCGCGCTGAAGCCGCGCGCGTTCCTCGTGGCTGACGTCCAGGTCGGTTCCGGCGTTGGCGTGCCGCTGGAAAAGGTCATGGTCTTCGTAGGGGACACCGAGGATGGCGCAGATGGCGCGGGAGGGCATCGGAAGCGCGAAGTCCTGGATGAGGTCGACGGGGCCGCCCTTGTCGAGCATCGCGTCGATCAGCTCGTCCGTGATCTCCAGCAGTTCTTCGCGCATCGCCTGGGTGCGCTTGACACTGAACTCCCTGGTGAGCATCTGCCGCAGCCGGGCGTGTTCGGGGTCGTCCAGGCGCAGAAACATCCCGCCCTCGTGCTCAGGCTGGTTGGAATGCACCACGGGGAAGTCGGGGTTGCGTACGTCGGCGCTGAAGGACGGGCTGGACAGCACGGCGCGGATGTCCTCGTGCCGAGTGGCCAGCCAGTGCCGCGTACCGTTCCAGATGGTGACCTTGTGCAGGCCGCCGGTCTCCCGGAACTCGGTGTACTGCGGCGGTGCGCTGAACGGGCAGCTGCGCGGGGCGGGGAAGAAAGGTGCTTCCTCGACGGAAACGGGTTCAGGCGTGGGGGTGATCGTCATATCGCCTTCCTCGGTCAGAGAGCTGATGCTTCGGCGGGGGGAGTCGTCGCGGCGGGGGCGGAGCCGGGTGCCGAAGCGGGTACGGAGCCGGGTGCCGAAGCGGGTACGGAGCCGGGTGCCGAAGCGGGTGCCGAGGCGGGTGCCGAGGCAGGCCAGGGCGTTCGGTCGAGCACGGCCTGACGCCAGGTGCGCAGGGCCCGGGCCATGCCGTTGCCCAGTACTCCGTCGATCCGTCGTGGGTGGCCCTGGATGTCGCGATGGCCGTAGATGCCGATGAACCGGCCCTCCTCCAAGGAGCCCTCCACGACCGTGAAGGCCATCTGCCGCCCCGTCGCGCCGTAGGACTGCAGCTTCAGGTCGTACTGGTCGGACCAGAAGTAGGGCAGTGAGGTCGCGGGAGTTTCGGCACCGAGGAGGGCTGCGCCGACCGTGCGGCCCTGTTCCGTGGCGGCGAGTCGGTGTTCGCTCCGCAGGTGGAGGCCGGTCGCCGCATCGAGCCAGGCGGCCACGTCACCGGCCGCCCATACGTTCTCCGTGGCCCGGCCCTTCGCGTCGCACAGCACACCCTCGACGCCGTCCCGCTCCCTGCTGGCGAGCGGCACGCCGGATCCCTCCAGCCAGCTCACCGCCGGGCGGGCGCCGACCGCGACCAGTACGGTGGACGCCTCGATCACCGAGCCGTCGTCGAGTGCGACTCCGGTGGCCCGGCCGTCCACAGCCAGCACCTCGGTGACCCCTCTGCCGCAGCGCAGGTCCACACCGGCAGCGCGGTGGCGGGACTCCACCATGGCTGCCACGTCGTCACCCAGCACATTGACCATGGGGAGCGGCAGCGGATCGACCATGGTGACCGGTACGCCCATACCCCGGGCCACCGCCGCGGCCTCCGCGCCGACGAAGCCGGCTCCGACGACGACCAGCGGCCCGCGCCGGCCGAGAGCCTCGCGCAGGCGGAGAGCATCGGGCAGGTTCCGCAGCACCTGCACGCCGGCCAGGCCGGCACCGAGGGACGGCGGATGCACCGCGTGGGCGCCGGTGGCGATCACCAACGCGTCGTACGGGATCTCGCTGCCGTCGGCCAGACGCACCGTGGACGCGGAGGTGTCCACCCCTACGGTCGCGATGCCGGGCACGTGGTCGATCCCGAGAGCGTTCCACTGTTCCTGCGGACGAAGCAGCAGCCGCTCCGCCTCCCACTCGCCGGCCAGCACCTGTTTCGACAGCGGCGGACGATCGTAGGGCAGTCCCGGCTCACCGTCGACCATCGTCAGCTCGCCGGTGAACCCTTGGCGCCGCACCTCCTCGGCCACCGCCAGCCCCGCAGCCGAGCCACCGACCACGACAAGTCGGCGGAGCTCCGGCGCGGCGGGCACCTCAGCTCTCCTCGATGAGGATGGCCGCGGCCGGGCACACCTGAACCGCCTCCCGTACGGCGTGGTGCTGCTCGACCGGGGGCGCCGCGTCCAGCAGGACCACGATGCCGTCCTCGTCCCGCTGGTCGAACACCTCCGGAGCGACCAGCACGCACTGGCCCGCACCACAGCATTTCGCCTCATCAACCGCTATTTTCACGCCACTTGACCTTTCGGTGACCCCACCCGACCGGCATCCCGGTCCGCCAGCCTTACGGTTGTCACCTTACGAGTGTCATCTCATTGCTGCAAGATCATGTGGATGGTTCGGTCGGAGGTCGCCGCCCTAACGCCCGTTGCGGGAGCTGGATTTGACTGAGCGACAGGCGAGATCGACCGCATCGCACACGGTGCGGTGGGGCGGCGACGCCCACTCCGGGGTGCGCATGGAGTGGCGGCGAGCCCCGGCGCGCAAGCAGGAAGGAGGGCGGCCGGAATGTATTTAGGCATGCAATTTCAGGCGCAGGACACGAGCTCAGACACCAGGGCGCAAGTAACCCGCAGGTAGGTTCCAGAGGTGCCAGGTCGACGCCGCTTGCACCAGCGTCGCCCAGTTCGTGGACAGCTCCTGCCCGCTTGTCCACCCTCCGACCTCGCTGATCCACTTTTCCGTAGTCCAGGACTGACGGGACGGAATATGGGCCAGGATGGACCAGTGATGAGCGAAGGCGAACGGGAACTGTGGTTGCGCGTATCAGGTTCGGAAGACGAACTGCGGTCTCTGAGGAACTGGTTACGTCATGAGGACGGACTGCGGGGCAGGGTGCGGGCATTCCAGTCCCCGCTCGCTCCGGGGGAGATGGGTGGGGCGCTGGATGCGCTCGCAGTGGCCGTCGGGTCCGGAGGTATGGGCGCGGTGCTCGCCAACTGCCTGTCCACCTGGATCGGCCAGCGACGCTCTGACATGCGGATCACGGTGAGCACGCGAGACGGCCGCACCGTAGAGGTGGACGCCAAGGGCGTCGACCCGCAGGCGCTCGCGCGAGATATCGAGCGCATGCTCAACAGCGATGAAGCGGAGGGGAATCCGCAGTGACGCGGTTGCCGGACCCGGACCACTCGCGGGCCATTCTCATAGGCACCGGCACCCACGCCAACGGATCCGGTCTACCCAGTCTGCCCGCCATCGGCGCCAACCTCGCAGACCTGCGGCAGGTGCTCACCGATCCGGCCACCGGCTCCCTGCCAGTGGACCACTGCATCACCGCAGCTGATCCCGCCACCGCGGGCGAGGTGGGTACCCTCCTCGCCCGCGCCGCCACGGAAGCGACCGACCTGCTGTTCGTGTACTACGGCGGGCACGGGCTGGTGGACGACCGGGGCAGGCTCCACCTCGCACTACCGGGCACCGATACCGCGGACATCCGCTGGACCGCGCTGCCGTTCGAAACCTTGCGGGAGGAACTGCTCGACAGCCCGGCGGCGATCCGGGTGCTGGTTCTGGACTGCTGCTTCTCCGGACGTGCCATCGAGGCGATGACGAGCGGGCACAGCACGGTCGCCGGGCAGATCGACGTTGCCGGCACTTACACGCTCGCCTCCACCTCCGCGAACGCCGTCGCCTACGCGCCCGAAGGCGCGACGCACACGGCATTTACCGGCGCCCTGCTTGCGGCCCTGCGGGGGCCGGTGGCGCTGAGCCTGGACGACCTCTTCGACGAGGTGCGACGCGATCTCGCAGTACGCGCTATGCCGCGACCTCAGCGCCGGGTGGTCAACAACGCCGGCAATCTCGTCCTGGTGCGTCCCCCTGATCCGACTGTGCCTCGCCCTGCCCCTGCGAGCGACCCGCCTCCCACCGCGTGGACAGACCCTGGCGCCGCTGCTCCGCCTCTGCCCCTGTGGCACCAAGGCAGCGTCACAGCCCTGCCGGAGCCCCGGCGTCCGAAGGTAAAGCTCCACATTCCGGCGGGGGCGTGGCTGCTGCTTTGCTTCTTGGCGGCCGGACTGATCGGATGGTATTGGCTGGACACGGAGACGCACTGGGACAAGGACAACCTCCGAGACGCGGTGCAGCAAGCGGCTGTGGAGCTGAGCAAACGGCCTAAGTTCGCCGACGCACCTCTCGAGGGCTACATCGCACAGCTCATCGACGAGTCGGGCAAGGGGCCACCACACGGATTCACGCCCTCGGTGAAACACGTTACGGAGACCGACAGCGACGGCAACGTCAGCGACAGCAACGCTGGTGACTACGAAGTCACCAGCCAAGACCTTGACATCGCCTTCTGCATGCACGTCACCACGACTCTCAAGACTCCCGGCCACGACCTGCTCTCCGCGACCGTCAATTTGTCTGCCACGGTCACGGATGGCACCTGCCCCACCGGCAGTCGGCCGGGTCCCGGCAATGGATCGAGTCCGTCATCGACACCCTCAAAGACCAGATGAGCCCGGGTGTGCGACATCCCGTAGTTCTTCTGAGCCTGGTCGGCGGTACAGCGGATAGCGGTAGCGGCTGTTCCGTTTCGGGTCTGCTTATCGGACTGCCGCCACCTGATGGCTCGTCAAGGCGATGCCGCAGTAAATACCGGCTTTACTGCGGCGGAGCCCCTACCTGAAGTTTCGCCGTTACGCGGCGGTTGCTTCGCTGGTGGGGGTGTTCTCGCCTAATAGGGCGGATGTGCCCTGGGCTGCGGTGTTGCTGGTTATCCGGGTGCGCCGGAATGCGGTGATCATGTCTTCGATGGAGACGTGGCGCTTGTGGCGGTACCAGGGGGCCTCCTGGCGGCGGGAGTTGAGGTCGGCGGCGGGGTGGCCGGCGTGGTCGTACCACAGGACCAGGATGGTCAGATTCGCCAGTCCCAGGGGTGTGGTGCGTTCGACGGCGGCGGGTAGACGGTTCTGGGCATCGCCCGCGCCCAGGAGGTTCTTCCCGTCCTTGATCGACTGCTCGATGGACCAGCGGGAGGCGTACCGGGCCACAAGATGTTCGGCGCTGGTGGTCAGGTCGGTGCCGGCCAAGGCGAGAGTGCAGGGGCGGGTCTCGTCCAGGTCGCGGACCAGGACCACGCGGATAGGGGTGCGGTGCAGGCTGCCCCACCACAGGCAGGCGATCACTGCGAGGTCCACGTCCTTGGTCACGCCGTAGCGCGTCACGCGAGCACGGGTCCAGGTCGCGCAGACGGCCATCTCGGCAGCGGTGCCCAGGCGTTCGCCCTTCCAGGCGGGATGTCCGCGTTGGCTGGGGTCCGTACAGGACCGCGTTGGCGGCCAGGCGGGTGGTGAAGGTGACCCGAGCGGGCAGGCCACGCCAGGCCGGCCCCCGGTACAAGGCGTCGCCCACTATGCGGACGACGCGGTCGGGCAGGGCTTGGGCGAAGAGGTCGACCATGGTTCTGGCCTGCTCGGTCTTGGAGATGCTGGTCTTGGGTATGTGCAGGCGAAACAGGACGGGCAGGCAGACCTGACGGGCCAGGAACGGCACGGTCACCACGATCCCGATGATCACGAAGCAGTTGCCGCGCCCGATGCCGTCGCGTCCTTTGGCAGAGCCGTCGTGCTGGTACTTCGCGCCGTGGACCTTCTTTCCATAGCGGTGGAACAGGGTGTCGCCCACCGCGAGGGTCACCGCCGCGCCCCGGGGCACGAAGCGAGCCACGACCGCACGGGCCAGGGCGAGTCCGACCTGGTCCAGGTTCCAAACCGCCCGTGAGAAGAACCGGTGCGCTCGCGACCAGTGGGCCTTCCCGGCCAGTCCGGCGGCCTGCCACATCCCGGTGACGGTGCGCGGACTGTTCCCCGACAGCACCCCGGTGACCAGCACCGCCATCGTCGTGAACGAGGGGGCGGTGAAGCACGGCCGCAGGACTTCCAGCACGATCAACAGGGATGACGGTACGGTCACCGGCACCTGGACCTCCCCGGTATAGCCACGCACGACGCGCGGCGCATCCGCCACCTCCGGCAAGGGCGGACACCGCGTATGACCCGATCCGCCGCACCGCTTCCGGACCAGCCCACCCGGGGCTCCTGCACCGCGCACCCTTTCCTACGCCCGCAAGAACTCTGGCCTGACACGGAGGTTTTCTTCTGCCACCCCGGCCCGTTCTGCTTCTGCGGACGGTCGACTCGTGGTGCCGTCTATTCCCTGCGAAGCTCAAAGCCGCCCAGCCTGCTGTATCGCCAGACGGCTCCGAGATCTACCGGGAGTGTCATGAATTAGGTGGGAACTTCACCCGAAGGGACACCTGATGATGATCCAGAAGACTCACTCTCTCGAGACGGTGGGCGGCGTGTCG
>NZ_JARXYX010000053.1 GCF_029893585.1 Streptomyces sp. LBL | reverse complement strand
GCCGGACTTGAATCCGCGACGCTCCGCGTCGCCACCACCAGATTCGCCTCACCACCGGCCTGAAGGCCGATGCACTGCGAATGAATCCCGGTAGCGGCAGTAGTCGAAGTAGGCCTCGTTGAACTTGGGCAGGTCCACCAGGTCGATGAGTTCGGCACACAGCTCGTTGAGGCCGAAGACGGCGGAGAGGTGCGAGACGCTGACCACCGGCTTGTCGGAGACCGCGAACCTGCCCGTGTCGAGGTCGTACAACCCGCTGCCCTGCACAAAGCCGTTGGGCTGGGCGGCGATGGTCTCCATCGTCGACCGCACCCGTGCTTCGACCTTCTCCCACTGGGGGCCCTTGCGTTCCCACTCGGTCAGCCACGCCGAGACCAGGCCGCTCCAGTCGGTGCCGAAGCCGATCGACAGGGCATGCGGGGCGGGCGTGTACTCCGGGTCGGGGCGGACCTTGCGCTGGGGGTCCAGGACGAGGAACGTCTCGTCCTCGATCTTCGCCTTGGCGGGCGTGGAACGGTCCGGCTCGGAGTAGAGACCCGGGCCGAAGACCTTGGCCTTGATGAGCTGCTTGGGCGGGGCGGCCAGCTGTGGCAGTACCCGTACGGCCTCGACCTGTTCGGCGAGCCGGTCGGCGCTCGGTGTCGACTCGTTGGCCCAGAAGAGGAGTTCGGAGGTGCGGGCGATGCCGTAGGGGGTGCCGAACTCGGGCTCGTAGTCCTCGTAGGTGATGTTGAGGCCTTCGAGCTGCTCGGCGTACGTGTCCTGGCCCATGCCGTCGTGGTAGAAGCGCAGGTCCATGGGCTGGGCCTCGGGCGACCAGAGCCAGAGGGTGACCTCGGCCTCGTCGGTGTGGGCGTCGCGGATGTCGAGCTGGGCCGGGAACTTCTCCCAGAAGTCCCGCAGGCCGAAGGAGAACCCGCCGCTCGCCCCGCCGACGTACCCGAAGCCGGAGGCCCGCCTGCCACCGCCGGTGCCGATCCAGCCGTGCCCCTTCTTGGTGCGCTTGCGCAGCGTGAACCCGTCGGCGGAGAGCTGGGAGAGGGTGTAGTCGCCCCCACTCGGGGATGTACTGCAGCCTGGTCGTCACCCGCTGGTCCCAGGTGGACGGGTCCGGCAGCTTCTTCCCCTCGTACTGCGCCGCCTGGACGGCCGCGCCGGGGTCGCGGCGCAGTCCGGTGATGCCCTTGACGGCCTCGCGCAGCAGACCGGTGCCCTCGCCGCCGATCCGGATGTGGCGGTCGTACGCCTGGTCGCGCATCGGCACGGTGAAGCGGACGCCGAGGCCGCGGATGAAGTCGCCGCTTGCCTTGCCGGGCTCCTGCTTCCCGTCGTAGGTGATGGTGTGCACCATGCGGAAGGAGTCGGCACCCGCGTAGAAGTAGAGCCGGATCGAGAACGGCAGCCAACTCCGGTCGCCCTTGCGGTGCTTTCCGTCGATCTTGACGACCGCGCGGACCGGACCCTCCTGTTCGACGGTGACCGAGGAGATGGCCCCGTCGAAGCGTTCGGTCTTCACCGCGCACTGGTCCTCGTCCTCGATCTCGGGCTGGCGGATCAGCACGAGCCGGCCGTTCTTGGCGATCTCCGTCGAGCCACGGGTGACCGACGTGATCAGCGTGGCGCCGGTGGTGCCGATCTTCGCGGTGATGACCCCGGTGGAGACGGTGATCGTGCCGCCGTTCTTGCCGACGGTGACCTTCTCGCCGGGGGCGGCCGGGTCGCCGGCGGTGAGCGTGAGCTTGCCGGAGCCTTTCCTTTCCGTACGGGTGCAGGGAGTGGTCAGGAGCGAATAGTCAGGGGCATGACAGCGAGAGCGACGCCCGCGGCGCCGACCTGCTGCGAGGGCGCCGCCCACCGCCCGTCAGCGGTGCCGGTAGCGCTCCTCGACGGCGACGGATGCCGCCGCGACGGCGCCCAGGACGGGGACCGCCAGCGGCGCGACGAACCAGGCGGACACGGCCACGACGGTCAGCCCGCCGACGAGCAGGAAGGACCCGGCGGGGTCCAGCACGGTACGGCGGCCGGCCTGTGCGAGCAGGGCACGCCAGGCCGCATCCGGCGTCCAGACGGCGGACGCCCGCAGCCCGGCCACGACCAGACCGATCAGCGCGAACACACCGACCGCCCCGACGAGCGGCCCGCCGGGAATCCCGGCCCGCGCGGCCTGCACGTCCACCCAGACCGCGGCGACCGCCGCCCAGCCGACCAGTCCGACCACCCATCCACCGCGCACGGCGGCCCGGAAGTCGGCGACGAACTCCCGCCAGCCGCCGTTCTCATGGGCGGTACGTCGCCGCAGGTGCCGAGCCCCGGCCGCGAAGGCGGCCGGGTAGGTGACCACCCCCAGGGAGGCCACCGCGATCCACACACCGGTCAGCAGACACTCGGCGAACACGGCGAACCGCTCGGCGAACACGGACTCCCCCCGCGCGGCGCGGGCTTTCACGCGTGCTTCGGCCATGGGGAACCGCCTCAGCCCTTCAGTCCGGACGTCGCCATACCGTCGATCAGATAGCGCTGGAAGGCGAGGAAGAAGGCGAGCACCGGCAGCAGGGCGACCAGCGACATCGCGATCATGCCGCCGTAGTTCGCCAGGCCTTCCTGGTCCACGAACATCTTCAGACCGAGGGAGACCGTGTATTTGTCGGGCTCGTTCAGGTAGATCAGCGGGCCCATGAAGTCGTTCCAGGAGTTGATGAAGGTGAAGATCGCGCTGGTGATCAGGGCCGGACGGCACAGCGGGAGCACGATCGACCAGTAGATACGGAAGTGTCCGCAGCCGTCGAGACGGGCCGCCTCGTCGAGTTCCTTGGGCAGGTTGCGCATGAACTGCACCATCAGGAAGACGAAGAACGCCTCCGTGGCCAGGTACTTCCCCAGCAGGAGCGGGGTGTACGTGTTGATCAGGTTCAGGTTGCGGAAGAGCACGTACTGCGGGATCAGCAGCACGTGGTACGGCAACAGCAGGGTGCCGATCATCAGCGTGAACAGGAGGTTGCGGCCCGCGAACCTGATCTTCGCGAAGGCGTACGCGGTCAGCGAGCAGGACACCAGGATCCCGACCACCGAACCCACCGCGAGCGTGAGCGAGTTGACGAAGAACGTGGAGATCGAGATGTCCGCGATGCCGTCGGAGAGCCCCGTGTAGTTCGAGGTGATCGGGTCGCCCGGGAAGAGGTCCAGGCTCCCGACGATGTCCCCGCTCCGCTTGAAGGAACCGCCGATCAGCCAGACCACCGGGTAGAGAATCACCCCGAGGATCACCAGGGAGCCGATGTGCCAGGCGAGGGAACCGGGCAGCTTGCGACGGACGCTGCCCGCCTTCGCGGATCCAGCCGGTGTGATGTCGGTGGCCTGCGCGCTCATCGGGCGCCCTCCTCGTAGTGCACCCAGCGCCTCTGGGACCAGAACAGCACCGCCGTCACCAGGGCGACCGCGACGAGCAGCATCCAGGCCATGGCGGAGGCCAGGCCCATCCGGCTGTTCTCGAAGCCCTGGACGTAGAGATAGCAGGTGTAGACCATCGAGCCGTCCGCCGGACCGCAGGCGTTGCCTCCGGCGCCGCCGCCGACGATGTACGCCGAGCTGAAGATCTGGAAGGAGTGGATCGTCTCCAGCAGCACGTTGAAGAAGAGGACCGGGGAAATCATCGGGAGGGTGATGTTCCAGAACCGTCGCATCGGGCCGGCCCCGTCGACCGCGGCCGCCTCGTACAACTCGCGCGGTACCTGCTTGAGACCGGCCAGGAAGATGACCATGGGGGCGCCGAACTGCCAGACGGTGAGCGCCACCAGGCTGTAGATGATCATCTGTGGGTCGCCGGTCCAGCCGCCGACATCGATCCCGAAGACCTTCTGCGTACGGTCGACGATCGCGTCGTCCGAGAAGATCGCCTTCCAGACGATCGCGACGGAGACGCTCGCCCCGATCAGCGACGGTGCGTAGAAGGCGGCCCGGTAGAAGGCCTGTCCGCGTCGCTTCTGGGCGAGCAGCAGCGCCACACCGAGAGCCAGGAGCAGCTTGAGCGGCGTACCGACGACGACATACCACATCGTCACCCGCACCGAGTGGCGCCAGCGCGGGTCGCCGAACATCTCGGAGAAGTTGTCGAGACCGATCCACTGAGGCGTGTCGAAGAGGTTGTAGTCGGTGAACGCGAAGTAGAGCGAGGCGATCATGGGCCCTGCCGTGAGCAGCAGGAAACCTGCGATCCACGGGGACATGAAGAGGTAGCCGGCCAGCGTCTCCCGGCGGCCCCGCCGCTTGAGTGCGGCGGGGCGCGAGGAGTCCATCGGGCCGTGCCGCGGCTCGGAGTCCCTGGACAGGCCCTCCATGGCGGGGGCGGGTGTCACGGTGGTCCCCATCAGCCGACGAGAGCCGTCTTCGACTCGGTGAAGAACTGCTTGACGGCCTCGTCCACGGAGCGCGTGCCCAGGGCGAGTTCCTCGGCGATGCGCAGGAAGGCGCTCTCGCAGATGTCGGCACCGTTCGGGTGCGGGGTGATGGGCTCCAGGACGCCCGCGGAGACCAGGGACGTCTCGTAGGCGGCGATCGCCTTGTCGGCCTCGTCGGTCGGCTTGTACGCGTCGAACTGGGCCTGGGTCGCGGGCACCCCGCGGTCGTAGCCCATGATCTTGGCGACCTCGGGGTCGTGCACCATGAAGTCGATGAACTGGGCGACCTCTTTGGGGTGCTGTGTTCTCTTGGAGCCGCTCAGCATGAGGGAGCCGAGGTACTGGCCGGTCTTCTTGCCGTCCGTGGTCGGGATGGTGGCCAGACCGTACTCGCTCTTGCCCTCGGCGGTGTAGCGGACGGTGAAGTTGTCCCAGGTGAACTCGCTGGCGGCGAGTTCCGCGGAGACGGCCGACTTGGGCTTGACCTGGGCGACCTTCTTGGCGTCGGCGAAGACGCCCTCCTGAACGCCCTTCTTGGCCTTCGTCCACCAGTCCGTGAGATCGGCCTCGGTGAAGCCGAGCCCTTCGTCGGTGAAGAACGCCTTGCCGTTCTGGCGCAGGTAGAGGTCGTAGAGGTACATGACGCCGTACATGCCGCTGTCACCGGCACGCCCGGTCCTGTCGCGGATCTTCTTCATCGCCGCGTCGAAGTCGTCCCAGGTCCAGCCCTGCTTCGGCTTCACCCCCGCCCTGGTGTAGACGGGCTTGTCGATGACCAGGGCCATCGAGTTGGAGCCGACCGGAACTCCGAGGAGCTTGCCGTCGATCTCGCCGAACTTCTCCAGGCCGGCCCGGAAGCCGTCCATGGACAGATTGCCCGCCTTGACCTGCTCATCGAGATCCAGCAGTACGTTCTTCGCGTCGTATTTCCGCAGGAATGCAATGGCATTCTGGAAGACGTCCGGCGGATTGCCGCCGGAGGCCTGGGTGTTGAACTTCTTCCAGAAGTCGGTGTAGGGCTGGAAGTCCGTTTTCACCTTGATCTTCGGATACTTCTTCTCGAAGAGCGCGATGGTCTTGTTGATGCGCTGGGCCCGGTCCTCGGCACCCCACCACGCGTAACGGATCGTCACTGTTCCGTCCGCGGAGGTCCCACTGTCTCCCCCGCACCCCGTGGTCGCGGCCAGGCTCAGCGTGGCCGCCGTAGCCCCCGCGGCCTTGAAAATCGTTCGCCTCTCGACATTCCTGCTGGTTCCCACAGTCGGGCCTCCCCGCGCAGCGTCATTGCCGCCTGCATGAATCGTTTCAAGTAAGCGCTTGCTGCCACAAGTTACGGAGGGCCCCGGAGCGCGTCAATGATTCGGACAGGAATTTCTCCTGGGCGGGCACCACGAGGTGACGGCGCGTCGGGTTCGATTCCCGGTCGAAGAACGGTGATGCCGCAGGTGAAGCCCGCACGATCGACAGGCCGAACGCGTTGTGGCCCTCGGCACGCGCGTACCGGACAAGGGCGCCGTACCCCTCGACGCGCGAATGCCGACCGACCAGAACCCGCCTGATCAGGCAAGCCGAACGGCTTTCCCTCTCCCAGGCCGGGAGTCGGTGTCCTCGATCCCGCCCCGGCCGCCGGGAGGCCAACGCCGCGTCGGTGCTGCCCCCAGGCCAGGAGCGGGTGTCTTCGACCCCGCCCGGCTCCCGGGCCGGGATCGAGCACTCCCGATGCGCATACGACGGCGGCCCGTCTCTGTACGACAGCGGCCCGCCTGCTTCTCGCAGACGGGCCGCCGTTCCGGGTGGGCGATACTGGGTTCGAACCAGTGACCTCTTCGGTGTGAACGAAGCGCTCTCCCACTGAGCTAATCGCCCGGGCGCAGCAAGAAGATTACCGCATGTCAGGGAGTGCGGATGACCCGCGCCGACCGGCCCGCGCACCCCCCGTCGTGGATCACTGGTCCTTGATCTTCCAGGGCATCACGACGCCGAACTTCCACAGGTAGACACCGACGATGGCGGCCACGATCACCAGGCCGATCGACGTCAGGATGATGTTGCGCCGCCGCACCTCAGGATCCAGGGCACGCTGCGCCGCCTCGGTGACCTTGCGTTTGGTCCAGCGCAGCACCAGCTGGGCCCAGACGAACTCGGTGGCCCAGATCGCCATGCCGCCGAAGATCACCACCCAGCCCGGCCCGGGCAACGGCAGCATGATGATGCCGAGCACCACGACCGCGAGCCCGATGACGAATATCCCGACCTGCCAGCTCAGGTGCAGCATGCGGCGCGCCTTGACGAATTCGGGCGCCTTGGAGCCGAGCCCCTGCTCGGTCGTCGACCCGTCCGCCTTCGCCCCGTCCGCCGCCACGGCAACCTCGCCCGACTCGTCACTCCCCGTATTCATACGGCCAAACCCTACCGGACAGAAACCAGTCACCGGAATGGGCGTAACGTACGAACACGCTATCGGCCGGAAGAGTTACGTAAAGGCACGCAAAACACCCAGAGGGGTTTACAACGGCACCGTAGGTGGCATGTCGATTTCGCCGACGTGCGAACCCCCGAGCGCACACTGAGCGAAAGGCCCTGGCGCTTATGAACACCACGGTCAGCTGCGAGCTGCACCTGCGCCTCGTTGTGTCGAGCGAGTCCTCCCTGCCTGTCCCCGCAGGCCTGCGGTACGACACGGCCGACCCCTACGCCGTGCACGCCACCTTCCACACCGGAGCCGAGGAAACCGTCGAGTGGGTGTTCGCCCGCGACCTCCTCGCGGAGGGCCTCCACCGGCCCACCGGAACCGGCGACGTCCGCGTCTGGCCGTCGCGCAGTCATGGCCAGGGCGTCGTCTGCATCGCCCTGAGTTCGCCGGAGGGCGAGGCCCTGCTCGAGGCCCCGGCGCGGGCCCTGGAGTCCTTCCTGAAGCGCACTGACGCCGCCGTGCCGCCCGGCACGGAACACCGGCACTTCGATCTCGATCAGGAGCTCTCGCACATCCTGGCGGAAAGCTAGGGGCGAGGCCGCACAGAGCCGCCCGGCGCCGTCCACTCGGGGAGACGGCTCGGGCTGAGACAACCGCATACGGCACACACCGGCGCCGTCGCCGCGGATCCTCGCGGGGCGGTGCCGGTGCTACGTGTACTTCCCGGCCCTGAGGGTCGGCTGCTGTCGGTCGGCGGCAGGGAACGGGCGGATACTCACTCTCCGTGCGAGCCGATACCATCGGCCAGCATCGGCGGGCGTGCGCCCGCCCCAGGCCAGGGAGCAGAACGTGCTGATCACCCACGACGCTCGGTGCGCCCTCGACAGCGTGGTGGATCTGGTCAACACCGCGCCGGAGGACGACACCACTCCGGACGGGCTGCAGGACGTCGCAGCCCTGGAGAGTTTCGTACAGAACCACAAGATGAGCGATGTCGGCGTGCTCTCGGAGTTCGACCTCTCGGCAGTGCGCAAGATCCGCGGACGGTTCGCCGCGGTCTTCGCCGCCCCTGACGCCCGGACCGCCGCCGGACTGATCAACGAGCTTGTCGCCGCCGCGGGCACCACCCCACGACTCACGGACCACGACAGCTACGACTGGCATGTCCACTACTTCGCCCCGGGAGCCTCCGTCGCCGACCACCTGGCGGCCGACTGCGGGATGGCGCTGGCGTTCTTCGTGGTGGCCGGTGAGCAGGAGCGGCTGCGCCGCTGCGAGGCGCCCGACTGCCGGCGCGCCTTCGTGGACCTGTCCCGCAATCGCTCGCGACGCTACTGCGACAGCCGCACCTGCGGAAACCGGCTGCACGTGGCGGCGTACCGGGCGCGGCGCAAGGAAGCAGCGAGCTGAGAGATCCGATCAGCGGCCGATCCGGAACGTCTGGACGACCCAGCGGTGTCGACCCAGCGGTGTCGACGCGGCGGTGTCGACGCGGCCCCCGGCGGGTGGCGCCGGAGACCGCGGGTACGGCTCAGAGCAGCAGCAGATCGTGCAGCGCAGCCAAGAGCAGCAGACACCCGATCACCGCAAGAAAGATCATCAGCGGTGGCTGGGAAAGGGCGAAGAGGCATCCGCGCGGCTCGTCCTGAGGTGGCGCGGCGTCGCTCTGTTTCGTGTCCAGCATCTCGCGGCGATGATGACGCAGTCTGCACACGCCACGCGATCAACACGCCCGTAATGAGCGGGAGTTCGCCGTATTCCGTGATGTCCGGTTCGGGTCGTGATCACTTCCGGACGGGCGGGGACCTCTCTGTGACGTTTCTGTCGTCATGCGGAAGTCATATGCCGCCGCAGCCACAGGTCATATGCCGTGCTTCTTCAAGATGGCCTCGATGTCGCTGAAGTCCTCGGCCGCCGACTCCTTGCGCGGCCGGCTCGCGGGCTGGGCCGCCGGGCGGGAGGCCGGGCCCAGGGAGGGCGCCGAAGCCGCCGGGGCCACCGCCTCGCGCCCAGCCTCCTTGGCGGCGGCCCTGCGCTCCCTGCGGGTGCCACCCCGACGGCGCTCCACCGCGCGGGTGGTCGCGAACAGCAGCCAGGAGAGACCGAGCACGCCGAAGCCCGCCCAGGCCGCCGGGCTGAAGGCGGTGTCCGCCACCCACCCGACGACACCGGTCATGACCAGACCGATGGGGACGAGCGAGTAGGCGGCGATGCGCGTGGCCGCGAGGAAACGCTTGCGGTACGCCGTGACCGCCGCGATGCCCAGGCCGGCCGCGGCGACGGCGGAACAGACGGTCTCGGCAATCATCCGGTCCTCCAGGCAGGGCTCGGTCGGCCAGCGGCCGCTTTCGTCCTTTCCATCCTGCACCCGTCACACGCCGCCGGGCCATGTTCCGGCCGGACATCAGGGACATCTCCGGGTCGGCTCCTCCGCAGGTGCCGTAAGAGTCGTAGGAGTCGTAGGAGTCGAAAGCCGCACGACTCGGGAGGGGCCGGACGAGTAGTACGACGTACGGCTCGGCAGGCTCGGCAGGGCTCACGGGGGCACCCAGGTCCGATCGGGTCGTGCCGAGCCGGGCTGGGAGGCTGGGAGACTGGGGGCATGAGCGACTCCTCCCCCGCCCGCCCCGCCGCCCCCGTACTCGACGTCTGGTACGAACTCCAGTGCTCGGACTGCCGCACCGCCCTGGACGACCTCCGGGCCCTGCGCGCCCGCTACGGCGAGCGGCTGGAGCTGCGGTTGCGGCACTTCCCGCTGGAGAAGCACAAACACGCCTTCGCCGCCGCCCAGGCCGCCGAGGAGGCCGCGGCGCAGGGGCAGGGGTGGCCGTACGTCGAGGCGGTGCTCGGCCGGGTCGAGGAACTGGACCGCGAGGGGGAATCCTTCCTGATCGAGGTCGCCCGGGAACTCGGCCTGGACGCCGAGGAGTTCGACACCGCGCTGATCGACGGCCGGCACATCCTGATCGTGGACGCGGACCAGGCCGAGGGCAAGGCGATCGGCGTGACCGGCACCCCCACCTACGTCATCGGCGGCGAGCGCCTCGACGGCGGCAAAAGCCAGGAAGGGCTGCGCGAGCGCGTCGAGGAGATCGCCGACCGGCTGCTGACCGAAGGCGCGTGACCCTTACAGCAAGTCCTTGCTCAGGTGGTAGGTGAGCGTCTCGTAGCCGAGTGACTCGTAGAGCCGCTCGGCCGGGGTGTTGCCCGCGAAGACGTTCAGCCGGATGCCGGTCCATCCGGCCGCGGCGGACTGCGCCTCGGCCAGCAGCATCAGCGTCCGGCCGTGGCCCCGGCCGCGGTGCTCCTCATCGGTCTGGACGTCGTAGACGAAGGCCCGGTCCTCATGGAGGCCCACCCACAGCGTGCCGACCCGCGCCCCCTCGTGCTCCAGGACGCTGAGGATCATGCCTTCGGTGGCCGTGCCGTCGGGCAGGAGTTCGGCGTAGTCCTTCTCGGCTTTGGCCCATGCCTGGGCCTCGGGTACTCCTCTGGAGAACCAGCTCTCCGCGTAGGCGGCCTTCTGGCGCTCCTGCCAGTCGTCGAACTCCGCCGGGGTCAGGGCGCGGCCCCGGCTCCCGGCGGGCAGCTGCGGCGGGATGGTGGCGGCGGCGGCGAGTGCCTTCCCCATCTGCCGGTTGCGTACGACGTATCCGAGCGCGGTCGCCGCCCTCAGTGCCGCCTCGGCGTCGGCGGGCACCGACGCCTCGACGCGCGTGCAGCCCCAGCCGCGCGCCACCTCCTCCGCCGCGAGCGCCGCCACCGTCCCCCGGCCGCGCCGACGGTCCGGCTCCTCGATGTGCAGGTCCAGGATCCGGGCCACCGCGTCTCCGAAGGAGGGGGACGTGGAGAGGTGTATCCCGCCGACGGGACGGCTGTTCACACACACCTGGTAACGGCGTGAACGCGTCCCGTCGGCTGCGCGCTGTAGCGGCTCGGTCGGCCGCAGAGTCGTGGTCATCAGGGGAGTTCTACCCGCCGCGCAGGCCCGCGTCAGCCTATTTTCCCGCGCTCTCACGGGCGCTGGGGGCTTGCGGGTCCCGGAGGCTTGCCGGGTCTGGGGCTTGCGGGGCGCGCGGGCAGGGGGACCTGCGGGCGCAGGGCGACCCGCGGGCTGCGGGACCTGCGGGCTCAGGGGCTTACCGTGGCTCAGGGGTGGCTCAGGGGTGGCTCAGGGGCCTGCGGACTTGCCGGTCCCGGAGACTTGCCGGGCCTGGAGGTCAGGGGTCCTGATCGTGCCCGGACCGCTCGTCGAAGATCCGCATGGCCTTGGCGGTCACCGGGCCCGGGGCGCTGGGCAGTTCGCGGTCGTCGACACGGTGCACGGCCTGCACGTCCCGCAGGCTGGAGGTCAGGAAGACCTCGTCCGCCCGGTCCAGGACATCCAGCGGCAGGTCGGTCTCCTTGGCCCCGGTCCACGCGACGGTCAGGGCGCGGGTGATGCCCGCGAGGCAGCCGGAGGCGAGCGGCGGGGTGTGGATCTCGCCGTCGAGGACGACGAAGACGTTGGAGCCGGTGCCCTCACAGAGCTGTCCCACCGTGTTGCCGAACAGCGCCTCGGAAGCACCCTGTTCGCGGGCGCGGGCCAGGGCGACGACGTTCTCGGCGTACGACGTCGTCTTGAGGCCTGCGAGCGCGCCGCGTTCGTTGCGGGTCCAGGGGACGGTGATCACGGCCGTCGAGTCGGGGCGCCGCGCGGACTCCCCGAGGGCGACCAGGAGGGTCGGGCCGTGCTCGCCGCGGTCGGAGCCGAGCGGACCGTGACCGCCCGTGTACGTGACGCGCAGTCGGCCGAGCGGCATCGGGTCGGCCGCCAGGACGGCGGCGCAGGCGCGGCGGACCTCGTCGAGGTCGGGGTCGGGCAGACCGAGTCCGCGCGCGGAGCGGGTCAGCCGGTCCAGGTGACGGGTGAGCGCGAACAGCTTCCCGTCGACCGCCTTCACCGTCTCGAAGATGCCGTCGCCCACGGTCAGCCCGTGGTCGAAGGCGGACACCCGGGCGGACTCGCTGTCCTGCAGTCCGCCGTCGAGCCAGATCTTCACGTCGGTCCCTCTCCGTTCGCCTCGTACTCTCCCGACGCTACAGCGAGCAGCCGGGACGCCTTGAGCTCGGTCTCCTGCCATTCGGCCTCGGGGTCGGAGCCCCAGGTGATGCCGGCGCCGGTACCGAACCGCAGCACACCGTCCGCGCGGTCGATCCAGAAGGTGCGGATGCCCACTGCCAGCTCACCGGTGCCGCGGTCGGCGTCCACCCAGCCGATCCCACCGCAGTACGGCCCCCGTGGCACGGTCTCCAGTGTCTCGATGATCCGCAGGGCGCTCCACTTGGGAGCCCCGGTGACCGAACCGGGCGGAAAGGCGGCGGCCAGCAGCTCCGGCCAGCCCGCGTCTGCGCCCAGCTCGCCCCGCACCGTCGACACGAGATGGACCAGGCCGGGGTGCTTCTCCACGACGCACAGCTCGGGAACGGTCACGCTGCCGGTGGAGCACACCCGGCCCAGGTCGTTGCGGACCAGGTCGACGATCATCACGTTCTCGGCGTAGTCCTTGTCCCGCAGGTCGGCCTCGGTCCGCCCGGTCCCCTTGATCGGCCCCGAGAGGACCGCGCGGCCGTCGCGGCGCAGGAACAGTTCCGGGGAGGCGGTGGCGATCTCCACCCCGTGAGCGGGCAGGCGGATCGTTCCTGCATAGGGTGCCGGGTTGCCGCACGCCAGCAGGGCGGTGAGGGCGTCCACGTCGGCGCCCGGGTCGATCGGCGCGGACAGGACACGGCACAGATTGGCCTGGTAGACCTCGCCGGCCGCGATGTACTCGCGGATACGCGCCACCCCGGCCTGGTAGGCGGCCCGGTCGAGAGAGGAGGCCCACTGGTCGGCGGCCGGCGCGCGCCACGCCCCCGGGACCGGGGCGGGGACCGGACGGTGATGTACGTCACGGAAGCGGGCGCAGGTCAGGCGGCCTTCGAAGTCGGCGGCCACGGCCCAGAAGCCCGTGGAGTCCAGCGCGGCGGGGTCACGCGTGACATCGAGGAGTCCGGAGGCGACCCGGTCACCGAAACGGGCGAGAGGAGGCAGGTGGAGCACGCAGCCGAGTCTATGGCGGGTGTCCTGAGGGTGACCTGGTCGTGTCCCTCCGGGTGCCCCGCGCACCGCTGTGAGCAGGCGCAGCGCAGCACGCTGCGCAAACGCGTTTTTGTGCTGGCCCCGGAATCCGCTAGAGTTCAACACGTCGCCGGGTCGTGCAAGCGAACCGAACCGACAGGCGGACGTAGCTCAGTTGGTAGAGCGCAACCTTGCCAAGGTTGAGGTCGCGAGTTCGAACCTCGTCGTCCGCTCGCAGGAAGAGGGGACCTCGCCGGTCCCCGCACTCCTGGTGGAGTGGCCGAGAGGCGAGGCAACGGCCTGCAAAGCCGTCTACACGGGTTCAAATCCCGTCTCCACCTCCAAGGACGATTAGCTCAGCGGGAGAGCGCTTCCCTGACACGGAAGAGGTCACTGGTTCAATCCCAGTATCGTCCACCGAAGCCCTCGGGCTTCTGGAGCCGCGAGGCTCCGATCCGCGCGATTAGCTCAGCGGGAGAGCGCTTCCCTGACACGGAAGAGGTCACTGGTTCAATCCCAGTATCGCGCACGCAGTGCCCATGATCCGCTTCCTTCGGTGATCCCGGAGCGATCATGGCCCCCGAGGACGATTAGCTCAGCGGGAGAGCGCTTCCCTGACACGGAAGAGGTCACTGGTTCAATCCCAGTATCGTCCACACATCGAAAGCCCCCGGCTCCGCGGCCGGGGGCTTCTTCGTGTGCTGCCCGGTGGTGTGCCGGTCGGCCGGGGCCGACCGGCTGCCGTCAGCTGGAGAACAGCATCCGGCCGAAGCCCCGGTTGTGGTGACCGCCGTGATGCCCGCCGTGATGCCCGCCCTGCGGGGCGCCCCAGGCGGGAGCGGTGGGTGCGGCCTGGTACTGCGGAGCGGCCGGAGGCGGCGGAACGGCGGGGCCGCCGCCCCACTGGGACTCCAGGCGGGTCAGCGCCTCCAGCTCGCCGTAGTCGAGAAAAATGCCGCGGCAGCCGCTGCACTGCTCGATCTGAACGCCGTTGCGGTTGTACGTGTGCATCGGCGCATGGCACTTCGGACACTGCATGGTCGGCTCAACTCCTCGCCGGTCGGACCTGCTTCGCCTTTCGCCAGGACAGACTCTGTCCGGCTGCGGTCAGTTGCACCCTACTTCGCGAAACCCTGCCGTACCTCCGGCAGGGCGGAACCCATGCGGTCGCAGGCGTCGACCAGGGCCTGCTCCACGTCGTCCAGCGGGCGGTCCGCGGCGACGGCCTTGGCGATCGAGCGGGCGGCGGTCTGCACGGTGAGGGCGCGGGCCGGGACGTCCAGGGCGGGCCAGGGGTCACCGTCCGCGGGGACGGCCGGGCCGCCCGCCGTGCGGTAAGCGGTGAGGAAGCGGGTCCACTCGTCGGGCCGGAGCAGTCCGCAGGCGAACCAGGCGGCCGGGCGGGCGAGGTCCCAGGCCGGGACGCCGAGACCGAGGTCGTCGATGTCGATGAGCAGCCAGGGGCCGTCGGGGGCCGGGTGGCGGACGAGTTGACCGAGGTGGAGGTCGCCATGGCAGAGGGCGGTGGTGTCTGGCATCGGGGTCTCGGCGCGGGCCCAGGTGGGGAGGGTGGACCAGGCGCGCAGAACGGGGTGCGTGGCGGGGTGTGCGTCGGCGGTACGGAGACGGGCTACGGCGAGGGCGGCCTTCGCGGGGCCGCGCATGGGAGGCAGGGGGGTTGTCGGGACCGGGGTGCGGTGCAGGCGCGCGAGGAGGGTCGCGGCGGCCTCCCAGGGGGCCGCGTCCGGGGTGTCCGGGTCCACGGGGGTGCCGTACGGCCAGAACGTGACGAGTCGGCCGTGCAGGGCGACGGGAGTCGGGCTGAGCGGGGGGAGGAGGATGCCGGAGAGGTGGACGGCGACGCTGAGGCGGGGGGTCAGTTCCGGAGTGAGCGTGTCCGGGGCGTGGGCCTTGGCGACGGTGTGGGCGTGGCGGACGACGGTGGCGTCGGGGCGGTCGGCGAGGGTCCTGGTCGCTTCCCCGGGTGTTGCTCCGCAGAGGCAGTCCGATGTCGTCCTGTGGGCCTGCGCCTCGGCTCGGGTCTTGAGCTCGGCGAGGAGGGGTGGTGCGGTCACGGGGCTCCTCGGGCGGGCGGATGGTGGCTCGTCGGTGAGAGTACGCAGGTCTCGACGGCCTCCGTTGTGAGGTGCCCGGTGCTGGTGCGGGGCCACGCCCCGGCAAACCGGCAAACACAGCAATGCCGGCGCAGCTCCCCAGCTGCGCCGGCATTTGTGCCGTCCGCCGCACCCCCGTCCCCACGGGGTTTCATGGGTGGATGTCCCCGCCCGGACCGCTCTTCCGGGCCTGGGGTCGCCGCTCAGCGCCCCAGCATCACACCCACGGACGACGCCTGTGTGGCCACTGTCTCCCAACCGTCGAAGACGAGGAGGAGCAGGGCCGCCAGGGGAAGGGCCATGAGTGTCGCCACCAAGGGGTGGCGACGGCCCGTTCGGCGGGGTCGGAGCGCTCTGCGCTCCTGGGTGCGGACCAGTGTCCGCGGTGCCGTCAGAGCCATGGTCCCTCTCCTGACCGTCTCAGTTTTTCTTGGCAGCGGCGGGTGTCTGACCTCGGGGGACGAGTGCTGCACCCGCCGCTTGACCTCAAATCTAGGCGTCCGGCGCCGACCGGGCGTCATGCCCTCGTACCCATTGCCGGGCCTCCCGGAGGATGAGCCATGACCTGCGGAGTACTCCCCTGGGTGGAGACGAAGCGCCAGGTCTCGGGGTCTTCCCGGAGGGGGCGTCCGGAGTGCCCCGAACTCTCCGAACTGTCTTCCCGCGGGGCCGGTTGCTCGACGACCAGGGCCGGCACCCGCTTCGCCATGAAGCGGGCCGTACGTACCACTGAGCCTTCCCCTGAGCCTTCCTCACTGCCTCAGCGGCGTGGGAGGATCTGCGCCGGGTGACTTCACTCACTTCCACCACACCTCGGCCTACCGCTGTCTCCACCCGGCGGCCCGACCTGCCCGCCAGCACCTCGTACCCTGCGTGTCGTGTACCCGGCGTCCACGACCATTTCCACGCGATCACCCTTCACGGTTCAATCCCGCTTCAGCGACCGGTCGTTGGGATCGCGTGCGAGGCGAAGTCGACCTGTCCGCGCGACCCCTGGTCACTCTTCAAGTCTCTTGCCCCGTACTGACAATCCATCGGGCCGAGAGGGCGCGGCCTCTGCGCGCGGCGGGCCGTGGAAACGTAAGCTGTGGCACGTCACACGGACCGGGCAGCGGGGATGAACATGGCGATGATGCGCCTGAGGCGCGAGGACCCGCGCGTCGTCGGCTCGTTCAAGCTTCACAGACGGCTCGGGGCGGGCGGGATGGGCGTCGTCTATCTCGGCTCCGACCGCAAGGGGCAGCGGGTCGCGCTGAAGGTGATCCGGCCGGACCTGGCGGAGGACCAGGAGTTCCGCTCGCGGTTCGCGCGCGAGGTCTCGGCGGCGCGGCGGATTCGTGGCGGGTGCACGGCCCGGCTCGTCGCGGCGGATCTGGATGCCGACCGGCCGTGGTTCGCCACGCAGTACGTGCCCGGGCCCTCCCTGCACGACAAGGTCGTCGACGGGGGGCCGCTGGGCGCAGCCGACGTGGCCGCGGTGGGAGCCGCCCTGTCCGAGGGACTCGTCGCCGTGCACGAGGCCGGAGTCGTACACCGGGATCTCAAGCCGTCCAACATTCTGCTGTCCCCCAAGGGGCCGCGGATCATCGACTTCGGTATCGCCTGGGCGACCGGGGCCTCGACGCTCACCCACGTCGGCACGGCAGTCGGCTCCCCCGGCTTCCTCGCGCCGGAGCAGGTGCGCGGCGCCGCGGTCACCCCGGCCACGGACGTGTTCTCGCTCGGGGCCACCCTGGCGTACGCCTCGATGGGTGACTCGCCCTTCGGGCACGGCAGTTCCGAGGTGATGCTGTACCGCGTGGTGCACGAGGAGGCGCAGCTGCACGGGGTGCCCGACGCGCTCGCGCCGCTGGTGCGGGCGTGCCTCGCGAAGGATCCCGGGGAGCGTCCCAGCACGCTTCAGCTGTCGCTGCGGCTGAAGGAGATCGCGGCCCGGGAGGCGCAGGGCCTCGCGGATCTGCGTCCGCCCGCGCCGCGCGCCGCAGAGGCGGACCGGCCCACCGGGCAGATCGCCGAGACCTATCCGGAGCGGACGGCGCAGCGGCGGCCGCAGGGACCGTCGAGCGGCGGACCAGGTGCGCAGGGCACTCAGAGCACGCCGCCGCCGCGCGGCGGGGCCGGGTCACGCGGGTCCGGGCCGCTACGGGGTGGCACGCCGTCGCGCGGTGCGGCCCCCTCCCGGGGCGACGGCAACGGCACGCGCGGCAGCGGGGCGCCGTCCTCCCGGTCCGGGGCGCGGCCCACGCCGTCCTCGCGGAACACGAACCGCAGCGGGAGCCGTCCGGCGCCGCGCAGCGGTACGGGACGTCCGGCGTCCAGGAACACCGGGACCGGGCGGCGGCCGGCGAATCCGCGGCTGCTGCGCCAGCGGCTGTTCGTGTTCGTCGTGGTCACGCTGCTCGTGGCTCTCGGCATCGCGGCGGCGCAGGGGTGTCAGGGGCCGGCACGGGGACTCGGCGACGACCGTGGCGTCGTACGGGAGCAGGGGCAGGCGCGGACGGACACGCCATCGGCCAATGAGCCGCTGATTCACCGTCGGGCTGCGAACCACTGAATCACCGTCGGCGGGTCAGCCGCTGAGCAAGGTGCGGCTGCTGTCCGAACAAGGTGCGGCTGCGGTCCGAGCGGTACGAGTCGATGCCGCGCCGCGGCGGCCGGGGCGCCCTTGCGAGCGTGCCTCAGAGTTCGGGGCGGCCCGTGGCCACCGCGTAGAAGGCGACCGCCGCCGCCGCGCCCACGTTGAGGGAGTCGACGCCGTGGGCCATGGGGATGCGGACCCATTCGTCGGCGGCGACGAGGGCCTGGGTGGACAGGCCGTCGCCCTCGGCGCCGAGCATCAGCGCCACCCGGTCCATCTTGTGCGGGGCGGCCTCGTCGAGGGTCCTGGCCTTGGCGTCCGGGGTGAGGGCGAGCAGCGTGAAGCCCGCCTCGCGTACCGACTCCAGGCCCTTGGGCCAGGTGTCGAGACGGGCGTACGGGACGGAGAAGACCGCGCCCATCGAGACCTTGACGCTGCGGCGGTAGAGGGGGTCGGCGCAGTCCGGGGAGAGCAGGACCGCGTCCATGCCGAGGGCGGCGGCCGAGCGGAAAATCGCGCCGATGTTGGTGTGGTCGTTGACCGACTCCATGACGACGACCCGGCGGGCGCTGTGGAGGAGGTCGGCCGCCGTGGGCAGTGGCTTGCGCTGCATGGAGGCGAGCGCGCCCCGGTGCACGTGGTAGCCGGTGACCTGTTCGGCGAGCTCCGGGCTGACCGCGTACACCGGGGCAGGGAGTTCGTCGATGACGTCCCGCATGACGTCGACCCACTTCGCGGACAGCAGCATCGAACGCATCTCGTACCCGGCGTCCTTGGCCCGCCGGATGACCTTCTCGCCCTCGGCGATGAACAGGCCCTCGGCCGGCTCGCGCTTGCGACGCAGTTCGACGTCGGTCAGGCCCGTGTAGTCGCGCAGACGCGGGTCGTCGGGATCCTCGACGGTGATGAGATCGGCCACAGGGTGATACTGCCTTGTCCTGGGAGCGGTGCCAACGGCTGGGAACGGGTGTGTTACCCCGGGTTACGCGTGATCACGCGGATATTCGCGTGATCACGCCAATGTCCGCGTCATCACGCCAATGTCGGCGGGCCCACCGTCACGACCTCGCCGACGACGATGACGGCCGGCGGCTTCACGTCCTCGGCCCGTACGACCTCGGCGACCGTCGCGAGCGTGGCGTCGACCCGGCGTTGCGCGGCCGTCGTGCCCTCCTGGACGAGGGCGACGGGGGTGTCCGGGGACTTGCCGTGCGCGATCAGGGTCTCGGCGATCCGGCCGATCTTGTCGACGCCCATGAGGATCACGAGGGTGCCGGTCAGCTTCGCGAGGGACGGCCAGTCGACGAGGGAGCGCTCGTCGTCCGGGGCGACGTGGCCGCTGACCACCGTGAACTCGTGGGCCACCCCGCGGTGGGTGACCGGGATACCGGCCGCGCCCGGGACCGAGATCGAGCTGGAGATGCCGGGGACGACGGTGCAGGAGATCCCGGCCTCGGCGAGCGCCTGGAGTTCCTCCATGCCCCGGCCGAAGACGTAAGGGTCGCCGCCCTTCAGCCGTACGACCGACTTGCCCTGCTTGGCGTGTTCGATCAGCGCGTTGTTGATGGCCTCCTGGGCCATGAAACGGCCGTACGGGATCTTCGCCGCGTCGATCACCTCGACGTGCGGGGGGAGTTCGGCGAGGAGGTCGCGCGGGCCGAGGCGGTCGGCGATGACGACGTCCGCCTCGGCGAGGAGGCGGCGGCCGCGGACCGTGATCAGGTCCGGGTCGCCGGGTCCGCCGCCGACCAGGGCGACGCCGGTGGTGCGGGTGCGGTGGTGGGGGGCGACCAGGGTGCCGTCGCGCAGTCCCTCGACGACCGCGTCGCGGATGGCGGCGGTGTGGCGGGGGTCGCGGCCGCGCGCGCTGGTGGTGAGGACGGCCACCGTGACGCCCTCGCTGGTGCCGGTGGCCGGGGTCCAGGCCGTCGCGGCGTCGGCGTCGTCGGAGCGGACGCACCAGACGCGGTGTGCCGCCGCCTCGGCGGAGGCCCGGGTGTTCGCCTCCGGGTCGCTGGTGGCGATCAGGGCGTACCAGGCGTCGGCGAGGTCGCCTGCGGCGTAGGGGCGCCGGCGCCAGGTGATCTCGCCCGCGTCCGCCATCGCCTCGACGGAGGGGGTCGCCTCGGGGGACACGAGGAGGACGTCCGCACCTGCCGCGATCAGGGCCGGGAGACGCCGCTGGGCCACCTGGCCACCGCCGAGGACGACGACTCGGCGGCCGGTGAGGCGGAGGCCTACGGGGTAGGCGGGATGTTCGGCCATGAGGTACGGCTCCTCGTACAGGCGTGACTGGGCGCTGCGGCTCCGGAGCGGCCCTGACGTGCGGATTTCAAACTGCGGGTTCAGCGTACGGCGGGGTGGGGGCACGCGGGAACGCGTGCCCGGGCCACCCCCGGCACCGGCCTACTTCTCAGTGACACCCGCCGAGTCGAACGTCGCCACCTCGTGCATCGCTCTCGCCGTGCTCTGGACCAGGGGCAGGGCCAGGAGGGCGCCGGTGCCCTCGCCCAGGCGGAGATCGAGGTCGACCAAGGGGCGTAGGCCCAGTTTGTTGAGGGCGGCGACGTGGCCGGGTTCGGCGCTGCGGTGGCCTGCGATGCAGGCCGCGAGGACCTCGGGGGCGATGGCCCGGGCGACCAGAGCGGCGGCGCCGGCGCTGACGCCGTCCAGGATCACCGGCGTACGCAGGGAGGCGCCACCGAGGAGGAGGCCGACCATCGCGGCGTGTTCGAAGCCGCCGACGGCCGCGAGGACGCCGATGGGGTCGGCCGGGTCCGGCTGGTGGACGTCGAGGGCGCGGCGGACGACCTCGGTCTTGCGGGCCAGGGTCTCGTCGTTGATGCCGGTGCCACGGCCGGTCACCTCGGCCGGGTCAGCGCCGGTGAAGACCGAGATGAGCGCTGCGGACGCCGTGGTGTTCGCGATGCCCATCTCACCGGTGAGCAGGGCCTTGTTGCCGGCCGCCACCAGGTCGCGGGCGGTCTCGATGCCGACCTCGATGGCCTGCTTGGCCTCCTCGCGGGTCATGGCGGGGCCGGTGGTCATGTCGGACGTGCCCGCGCGGATCTTGCGGGGCAGCAGGCCGGGGGTCGCCGGGAGGTCGCTCGCGACACCGACGTCGACGACGCACACCTCGGCGCCCACCTGGGCGGCGAAGGCGTTGCAGACGGCTCCGCCGCCGAGGAAGTTGGCGACCATCTGCGCCGTCACCTCCTGCGGCCAGGGGGTGACCCCCTGCGCGTGCACACCGTGGTCGCCCGCGAAGATCGCGACGGCCGCGGGCTCCGGGATCGGCGGCGGGCACTGCCGGGACAGGCCGGACAGCTGAGCGGAGATGATCTCCAGCATGCCGAGCGCCCCGGCCGGCTTGGTCATGCGCTTCTGGCGTTCCCACGCCTCGCCCAGCGCCTTGGCGTCGAGCGGGCGGATCTGGACGACGGTCTCGGCAAGCAGGTCGTGGGGTTCCTCTCCGGGCAGTGCGCGACGGCCGTACGTCTCCTCGTGGACGACCCAGGACAGCGGGCGCCGCTTGGACCAGCCCGCCTGCATCAGCTCGGGCTCGTCCGGGAACTCGTCGACGTATCCGACGCACAGGTAGGCGATCACTTCGAGGTGCTCGGGCAGGCCGAGGGCGCGGACCATCTCGCGCTCGTCGAAGAAGCTGACCCAGCCGACGCCGAGGCCCTCGGCCCGGGCGGCGAGCCAGAGGTTCTCGACCGCGAGGGCGGCGGAGTACGGGGCCATCTGCGGCTGGGTGTGCCGGCCGAGGGTGTGCCGGCCGCCGCGGGTCGGGTCGGCGGTGACGACGATGTTCACCGGGGTGTCGAGGATCGCCTCGATCTTCAGTTCCTTGAACTGCTTCGCCCGGCCCTTGGGGAGGGACTTGGCGTACGCGTCGCGCTGGCGGGTGGCCAGTTCGTGCATGGCGCCCCGGGTGTCGGCGGACCGGATGACGACGAAGTCCCACGGCTGCGAGTGGCCCACGGAGGGCGCGGTGTGGGCCGCCTCCAGGACACGGAGCAGCACCTCGTGCGGGAGGGGGTCGCTGCGGAATCCGTTGCGGATGTCTCTGCGTTCGCGCATGACCTTGAGGACCGCCTCACGCTCGGCGTCGTTGTAGGCGGGCGCGGCCGGGCCGGTGGACCGCCGTACGTCTTCCACTGCGGCCGTGCTCTCTTCTTCCGGGTCCTGCGGGTCTCGCCCGTCTCGCGGGCCTCCCGGGTCTTCCTGGTCGGCGGCACGGGTGTCCAGGTCCTCCGCGTGCTGCACGAGTTCGGGGTCGGCGTCCCGGGGGGCCGGGAGCGCGACGCCGGGTTCCGGGGCCGACTGGCCCTCCGGGGGGAGGGGCACGGCGTGCGGGGGTGTCGGCAGGAGGTGCGCAGTGGTCGGCACCGGGCCCGCCACCGGAACGAACTGGCCCAGGGACTGGTCGGGTTGAGGCTCGACGGCCGGGCCGGGAGCGGCGGGCGTGAGCGCGTCCTCGGGCTGTGCTGCGGAGGCGTACTCCGGGGTGTCCGCGGGCCGGGGCGCGTCCACGGCGGGCGTGGTGGCCGGGTCGGCGTTCGGCGTGGGTTCCGTGTCCTGGACGAGGGACAGGGCCGGGGCCGGGGCCGGGGCGAGCTGCGGGCCCTGGGCCGGCTGGGCGTCCGGAGTGGTGGGTGCCTGGCCGTGGTCCGGTACGGCGTATTCGGGCATCGCCTGCTGCGGGAACGGGCCGGGGATCACCGCGGCGGCGTCTTCGGTCTCCGGGAGGAGGGCGGCGGTGGCGTCCGCGCACTGGGCGCCGGGCTCGGCGTCCGGCGCGGCCGAGGGCAGCACGGCTGCGGGGAACGGCGGTGTGTCAGTGGCGACGGGGGCCTCGGGGGCCGGGCCGGGGTCCGGGGGGCCTGCGGGGTCCGGGGCGGGGGTGGCTGCCGGGATCGGTTCGGCGGCCGGGGAGGAACCGGCGTCCGGGGTGGGGTGGGTGGCCGGGGCGGCGGAGTCGGTGACCGGCGACTGCGTAGCGTCCGCTTCGAGGAGCTGTACGGCGTTCACGTCTGAGCCGTCGCCGGGGGTTCCGGACTCGGGGGCACCCGACTCGGACGCCGGAGCGATACCGGAGGGGTCGGCTGCGGAAACGGGGTCACTGGCCGCTGCGGGTGCGGGCTCGGTGACCGCGGGCTCGGTGACCGCGGATGCCGGCTCGGTGACCGCGGATGCCGGCTCGGTGACGAGCGCGCTCTCGGCGGCTTGTCCGGCACCCTGGGCCGGGGCGCCTTCTGCCGGCTGACCGGCGTCCGGTGCCACGACGACGTCTACGCCGCCTTCCGCGATCTCACCGGCGTCCGGACCGACGACGCCATGCGCGCCTGCACCGGTGTCCGGGCCCACGGCATCAGCCGCTCCGTCACCGGCACCCGGGTCCACCGCACCTGCCTCGTCCTGGGCGGCGTCCGGCTCGGTGGCCGTTGCCGAGACATCACCGGTGTCCGCGTCGGCCTCAGCGCCGGGCGACGTCTGACCGTCGCTCACGTCCGACACCACACTGTGCTCGACGTCCGAAGCGGGGGCAGCATCCGCCTCGGGCTCGGCCGCCGCCAGGTTCTGGTCACCGTCAGAAACCGGCACCGTTCCCGAAACCTGCTCGGCTTCCGTAGCCTGCTCGGCTTCCGTGGCCTGGCCGCCCTCCCGGACCTGCTCCCCTTCCGAAGTCCGGCCACCTTCCGACCACTGGCCGGCATCCGGCACATGAGCACCCTCGGGCAACTGACCCGCATCCGGCACGTGAGCACCCTCCGGCAACTGGCCGGCAGCCTCCGGCGCATGAGCGCCCTCCGCGAGATGCCCGGCATCGGAAGCGTGCGCAGCATTGGGGAGCTCCCCAGCACCCGGGGCATGGGCGCCCGCTGCCGGCTCCCCGAGGTCATCCGGAGCGTAGGCGGCCTCCACCGCCTCACCGGCATCCCAGACTTGCGTCGCCTGGGCACTCGACTCGGGCGCGTCGCCGAACGACGCCTCGCCCCCCAGCGGAGCCTGCGCGTCGAGCCCCGTCTCCTGGCCCGGTACCGCGAGCCGCGCCTGCGTGAACTGCGGCGGTGCCTGCGGCCCCACACCGGGCTCCGCGGGCGGCAGTGTCTCTCCCGCCTCCGCGGCCTGCGGAGCCGTGGGGGCGACCGTCTCTCTCGTGAGGCGGGCCACGGCGGCCTGGGCGGCATCTCCCGCTTCCGCGGCCTGCGATGCGGCATCCGTCGGCTCGGCCGACTGATGCTCCACCGACTGATGCTCCACCGGAACAACCGTTTCGGCAGCCGCGGCCTCCGCGTGCACCGGCGCCTGTACCGCACCCGGAACCCCGGCCTGCACCGCACCCTGAACCGCCGTCGGCACGCCCCACGGCGTCGCGGCCTGCGCGGGCATCTCCCGAGGTTGCGGAACGTCGAGGTATTCGGGGTCCCTCGCGGGCGGGCCGGGCTGCCGTACGGGAGCGCCGACGGCGCCGCGGTCGGCCAGCGAGCGGACCGGGCTCGCGGAGGTGTCGGGGATGGGCGGGCCGAGGTGGAGGGGGCGGCGGGGCGGGGTGGGCATGGTGGGCGGTACCGATGCGGAGGCGGGGAAGCGGACGGCGCTGAGGTCGACGGAGCCACTGTCGCGGCCCGAGATCTCGTGCGGGCCCGGCTCGTGCACGGCCTCGACGACGGGTTCCGGTACGGGCGGCGGGACCTCGTTGCCCCATGCGCCCTGGGCGCCCGGCAGCAGCAACAGGTCTTCGTCCTCGGCGGTGGTCTCGGAGAGGTAGGTGTACGCACCGTGCGCGGGGGCGCCCGGCTGATCCACCATGCCTGCGTTCTCCGGCAGCGCCTCGCCCGGAACCTGGCCGGTGTCGGTCATGCGTACCCCTCGCCCATCGGTTAGTGCTTCTACGGCCGGCTCACCCGGAACGGCGCACCGACCGCCCCGCAGTGAAGAACGAGCGTGCGTACCCAGCGGCACGAACGACCAGTCGCCAAAAGACGACAAAGCCATTAACTGGCATTGTCGCGGCCGTTGCCCCGTCGCGACAGCTTGATCCGCGACGGCCCGCTGTGGACTGCGCCACGTTGCGCGTCCTCCGGTTCTGCCATACCACACCCACCCCAAAACGGGTGCGTTTTCCGGACATTGGCCTACGAAGCGCCGGGTGCCCGAGTGCGGTACAACGATCGGCCAGCCTACCGCGCGCGGTACGACAACAGGATCACGGGGACAGGATCCGGGACGGAACGGGAGTTCACGCCGGACGGTCCGGGAGCAGGCCGCTGAGCAGGAACGCGACGCTTCGCTCGGTCTCCGTCCAGGCCTGGGTGTCGAGTTCGACGGACTGGACGAGGGCGCACTCGACCTGGTAGCCGTGCTCGGTCAGGGCACGGCCGACGAGTTCGGCGGCGTCGCGGGTGCCCGCGTGCGTGACGATGCGCTGTGGACGGCGGTCGGCGACCGCCGAGACGACGGCCGCTCCCCCGCCTCCGACGCGGACGACGTCCGGTTCGGGCAGGTTCTCCAGGACGTGCGGCGCGGTGCCGCGGATGATCTGCAGCTGGATCCCGAAGCCGCGTGCGGCTGCCTCGGTGCGGACGCACGCCGGGAGATCCCGGTCGACGGCGATGACGGCGGCGCCGGCGCGGGCGGCCTCCACGGCGAAGGCGCCGCTGCCGCAGCCGATGTCCCAGACGAGGTCTCCGACACGTGGTCCGAGTCGGGCGAGTTGGGCCGCGCGAAGCAGTTCCGACTCGCCCTCGCCGAGGTCGCCGCCGTATGCCTCGGCGGGCAGAGCCCAGCCGCGCGGTCCGGTGCCCGGGTCGCGTCCGGCGATCCAGCCGCCCTCTCCGGTGCCGGCGGGGCCGGCCGGACCGCCGATGACGATGACGACGTTGGGGTCGCGCCAGGTGTGGTCGGCGGCCTTGTCGGAGGTGACGACGGTGACCTGCTCGTGGTCGGTGCCGAGTTCCTCGCAGATGACGAAGGTGCGGTGGACGCCCTCCATCAGGAGGCCGAGTTCGGCGGGGCCGGCGCCGGGTGAGGTGAGAACGGCGACCTTGGTGTGGGCGCGGCACACGTTCACCGCGCGTCGCAGGGTGCGTCGGTGGGCGACGACCACCTGTGCGTCGTCCCAGGGCATCCCGGCCCGGGCGAAGGCGGCGGCGACGGAGGAGACGGCGGGGACGACTTCGACCTCGATGCCGAACTCGGGTGCGTGCAGGGTGCGTACGACGCCGAAGAAGCCGGGGTCGCCGTCGGCGAGGACGACCGCGGTGCCGCGGTGGCCGGCGATGCGGCGGGCGACGAGGGCGACGCTGCCGAGCCGGATGCGTTCGGCGCGGGCCGGCACCTCGGGGAGCGCCAGGTGGTGGGCGGCTCCGGCCACGAGGGTGGCGGCGCCCAGGGCGGAGCGTGCCGCGGCGGTCAGCGGCGAGCCGTCCCAGCCGATCACCGTGACCCGGTCGGCCATCGTCTCTCAGTCTCCAGGGGGGTTTTGCGCAGGTTGTCAGGGGCAGCCCGGGAGTGCGGGCTTCGTGAGGGTACCTGGTGGAGTCGGCCGGTCGTGGTCCCCTGGTTCAGTTCCAGTCGGAGAAGGAGGTGAAGCCGCGGGAGTCGGCCAGTCGCTCGCCCGCTCCGTCCAGGTCCTCCGGGAGGAGGCTCCACACGATGAAGTCGGTACGGACGTCGGTCCAGGTGCCGTCCTCGCTGCGGACGTGGGCTATACAGGCGCTGCGCAGGACGCCCTCGCTGATGCAGCCGATCTTCTGGGCGACCTGCTGGGAGGCGGTGTTGTCGGCCGCCGTGCGCAGCTCGATACGCTCGAACTTCTGGTCGCCCAGCAGCCATTGGGCGGTGGCCAGGGCCGCTTCGGAGGCGTAGCCCTCGCCGCGGGCCCAGGGGGCGATGACGTACGACAGCTCGGTGGAGCGGATGTGCCAGTTGGTCCTGCCGAGTTGGACGATGCCGACCAGCCGCTGGGTGAGGAACTCGGTGACCGCGAGGTCGAGGCCGCGGCCCGCCTCGCGTTGCGCGGGCGCGTGATGGGTGACCCAGGTGCGGGCGGCGTCCTCGGTGAACGGCTGGGGGACGTCCGTCCAGGCCCCCACCTGCTCGTCGTTCATCATCTCGGCCAGCGCGGGCACGTCGTCCTCGTCAAGGGGACGCAGCACCAACCGCTCCGTGCTGATGGAGATGTTGGGGAAGGTGCTCGTCATGCGCCGCTCCGTAACCGTCGGGAAGCCTTCAGCCTGCTGAACTGCCAGCATGCAGTATGTGAGCACCGAACCGTACGACGGGGTCCACCCCCAGTCATGGGACGGACCCCGTGCGTGGTGATACGCCGTATACGCGCCGTCGGCCGGAGCCGGCCGGACGCGGCCGGGATCAGAAGGACGCGGTGACCGAGCCGTCGTACTTGTCCTGGATGAACTTCTTGACCTCGGCGGAGGTGAGGAGCCGGGCGAGCTTCTTCACCCGCGGGTCGTCCTCGTTGCCCTCCTTGACGGCGAGGAAGTTGCCGTACGGGTTGTTCTTCGCGGACTCCAGCACGAGGGCGTCCTTGGCGGGCTTGAGGTCGGCCTCGATGGCGTAGTTGCCGTTGACGACCGCGGCGTCCACGTCGTCCAGGGAGCGCGGGGTCTGGGCCGCCTCCAGTTCCTTGAACGTGAGGTTCTTCGGGTTCTTCGCGATGTCGGAGGGGGTCGCGTCGTTGCCCACGCCGTCCTTGAGCGTGATGATCCCGTTGGCGTCGAGGAGCTTCAGCGCCCGCGCCTCGTTCACGCTGTCGTTCGGGACGGCCACGGTGGCACCGCGCTTCAGGTCGTCGGCGCTCTTGACCTTGTGGGAGTAGAGGCCGAGCGGCTCCAGGTGGACGGTGACGACGGGCACGATGTGGGTGCCCTTCTTCTTGTTGAAGTCGTCGAGGTACGGCTGGTTCTGGAAGTAGTTGGCGCCCACGGAGCCGTCCTCCGTCGCCGTGTTCGGCGTGACGTAGTCGGTGAACTCCTTGACCTCCAGGTCGAGTCCCGCCTTCTTCGCCAGGTGGTCCCTGACGTAGCCGAGGATCTCGGCGTGCGGGGTCGGGCTCGCGGCGACGATCAGCGGTCCGCTGGTGTCGGAGGCGGAGCCCTGGTCCGAGCCGCACGCGGTGAGCCCGAGGGTGAGGGCTCCGGCGGCGAGGACGGTAGCGGTGATCTTTGCGGCGTTACGCACGAAAAGCGCCTTTCCTGATGGGTGCGGCGGCCCCGTCGTGGGTGGACGGGGAGTCTGGGGGGGGCTCGGACGGGGAGTCCGGGGAGGACTTGGACAGGCAGTCCGGGGGCTTTACGCGATCTTGCTGATGTCCGCGGACGCCGGATCCTTCGCCTTCAGCAGGCGCAGCCTCGGCGCGGGGCCGGACCGGCCGCCGCGGCGGTGCAGGGAGCGGGCCGCGTAGTCACCGGCGAACTGGAAGGCCGAGATGACGACCGCGAGGATCGCCACGGTGATCCACATCAGGTCGGTCTCGAAGCGCTGGTAGCCGTAGCGGATGGCGATGTCGCCGAGGCCGCCCGCGCCGACCGTGCCGGCCATCGCGGAGTAGCCGATGAGGGCGACGATCGTGGTCGTGGTGCTGGAGATGAGCGAGGGCAGGGACTCGGGGACGAGGACCTTGCGGACGATCGTCCAGGTGTTGCCGCCCATGGCCTGCACGGCCTCGACGAGCCCGCCGTCCACTTCGCGGACAGCCGTCTCGACCAGGCGGGCGAAGAAGGGGATCGCGCCGATCGCGAGCGGCACGATCGCGGCCTCGCGGCCGATGGTCGTCCCGGTGATCGAGCGGGTGACGTTCATCAGGGCGACCATCAGGATGATGAAGGGCATCGAGCGGGCGATGTTCACGACCTGCCCGATGACCTTGTTCGCGACGACGTTCTGGACCAGTCCGCCCCGGTCGGTGAGGACGAGGAGGACGCCGAGCGGGAGGCCGCCGACGACGGCGATCAACGTGGACCAGCCGACCATGTAGAGGGTGTCCCAACACGCCTGCTCCAGCAGGGGCTGCATCTCGGACCAGGTCACTTGGCACCGTCCTTCAGCAGCAGGGGCGCGTCGCCCTCTTCGCCCTCTTGGCCCACGACGTCGATCTGCAGTCCCTGTTCGCGCAGGAAGCCGATCGGCACCACGTTGTCCTCGTAGCGGCCGGGCAGTTCGATGCGCATCCGGCCGACCTGGAGGCCCCCGACGGTGTCGATGGCGGCGCCTAGGATCGATATGTCGATGTTGTAGGTGCGAGAGAGTTGGGAGACGACCGGCCGGGTCGCGGCCTCGCCCTGGAAGGTGACATCGACGACGGTGCGGTCGGCGCCGGATGCCTCGCCACCCACCGGGAAGAGCGCGGAGGCCAGTTCGGAGCCCGGGGTCGCGAGCAGCTCGCTGACCGTGCCGGACTCGACGATGCGGCCGTTCTCCATGAGGGCGGCCGAGTCGCAGATCGACTTCACGACGTCCATCTCGTGGGTGATGAGCAGGACCGTCAGGCCGAGCTGCTGGTTCAGGTCGCGCAGCAGTTGGAGGATCGAGCGGGTGGTCTCGGGGTCGAGGGCGCTGGTCGCCTCGTCGGAGAGCAGCACCTTCGGGTCGCCGGCCAGGGCGCGGGCGATGCCGACGCGCTGCTTCTGGCCGCCGGAGAGCTGGGCCGGGTAGGCCTTGGCCTGGTCGGCGAGACCGACGAGGTCGAGGAGTTCGAGCGCCTTGCGCGCACGCTCCTTCCCCGACATGCCGAGGATCTCCAGCGGCAGCTCGACGTTGTCCTGCACGGTCCGGGAGGACAGCAGGTTGAAGTGCTGGAAGACCATGCCGATACGGTTGCGCGCCCGGCGCAGCTCGCGGCCGGCCCGGGCTCCGCGCCCGGCCAGGGCGGTGAGGTCCTGCCCGGCGACGGTCACCGTGCCGGCGGTGGGGCGTTCCAGCAGGTTGACGCAGCGGATGAGCGAGGACTTGCCGGCGCCGGACTGGCCGATGACGCCGTACACCTCGCCTTCGCGGACGTGGAGATCGACGCCGTCGAGGGCGGTGACCTCTCGGTCGCGGGATCGGTAGACCTTGGTGAGGCCCGATGTGGTGATCACGTGGGTTTCCGTCACTGTCGTGTGCAGGGCGTGGGTGTGCCCTGGCGGGTGCATTCGGTCGGAACGCGGCACGGTTCTCGTGCGGGGCAGGGGAGCCGGAGTAGAACATGTGCGCGATGGGCGTCTCGCGCCGGTCAGGCAGTGGGGAGGCGTCCCTCACGTACGGGATGCGGCGCACGGACAGGCCACGGCGGCTCGCTTCGGGGCTCCCCCACTCTCGGCTTTCGCTCGAGCGGGGGCACCCCCATGGCTCACGAGGGTGCGGGGCCCTCTAGAAGGCGCACATTCGACACATACAACGAGCACCGGGCGTCAGGGTCGCCTCGGTCGCAAGGGTGCGGCTGCTCGTCATGGTCATGCGATCAGTAAAACAGACCTACGGTCCTGACAGCACACCGCTGTCCGCATGCTGGACGGCGGCGGACACCCGTCAGGCGCGGAGGGAGATCTCCACTCCCCTGTCGGTGACGAGCGCGGACAACGCCGACAGGTCCTTCACCACCAGGTCGGCGGTGAGCTCGTGGGCCTGGTGGGTTGTGGTCAACGCCACGGTGGTCATACCGGCCGCGCGTCCCGCCTGCAGCCCGGCCGGGGCGTCCTCGAAGACCACGCAGCGGGCGGGGTCGACACCCAGTTCGCGGGCGGCGAGCAGGTACGGCTCGGGGTCGGGCTTGCCGCGGGTGATGTCATCGGCGGTGATCAGCGTCTTGGGCAGGATGCCGACGGCGTCGAGGCGGGCCTCGGCGAGGCGCCGGGTGGCGGAGGTGACGACGGCCCAGCGCTCGGCGGGCAGCGTGTCCAGGAATGCCTTGGTGCCGGGCAGCAGGTGTACACCGTCGTTCGGTACGTCCTCCACCTCCAGCTTCTCGATCCGCGCGACGGCCTCCGGGACGAGGCCGGCGGGCAGCAGGTCGGCGGCTATCTCGGCGGCCGGCCGCCCGTGCAGTGCGACGCGGGCGAAGTCCTCGACGGTGATCCCGTACTCCACGGCCCACTGCGTCCAGCAGCGGTCCACGGAGGCGAGGGACGAGACGAGGGTGCCGTCGTTGTCGAACAGGAGGGCTTGTGCGTGGATCTTCATGCCCTCGACCCTACGACGCACCCCGGGGTCGGCCGCGCCGGGCCTTTTGGCCCGTAATAGGGTCGCGGCATGCTTGCCGTCCTGACGCTCGTGACCGGCGTCGCCGCACTTCTGCTCGCCGCGTGGTGCGGCTGGGCCGCATACCGTGATCAGCCGACGAAGGACTGGCACTTCATCGGGATGGCCGTGGTGTCGGTGCTGGCCCTGGTGCAGTTGGTGATCGGGATCGTGCAGCTGGCGCGGGGCGAGAAGCCGGACCAGGGCACGACGATCTTCGTGGCGTATCTGCTGGGCGCCGTCGCCTGCGTACCGGCGGTAGGTTTCATGTCGCTGGCGGAGCGGACCCGGTGGGGCTCGGCGACGGTGGCCGCCGGCGGTGTGGTGCTGGCGGTCCTTGAGGTACGTCTTTATGACATCTGGGGAGGCTGAGGTGGCCGTGACGGAGGAGAAACCGACGCGGCAACGGCTGATCAGCGGGCCGGGGATGCTGCTGGTGTGGCTCTACGGCGTGATGGTCGTCGGGGCGGTGTCGCGCTCGGTGGTGCAGATCTCCACGGAGTTCGACCGGGCGCCACTCGCGTATGCGTTGTCCGCGGCGGCGGGGCTCGTCTATGGGTTCATCACGTACTCGCTGGTGCGGGGTGGGGAGACGGCGCGCAAGGCGGCGCTGGTGTGCTGTGGGGCCGAGCTGGCGGGCGTGCTGATCGTCGGTACGTGGACGCTGGCCGAGCCGTCCGCGTTTCCCGACGCCACCGTGTGGTCGGACTTCGGGATGGGGTACGTCTTCATCCCGGTGCTGTTGCCGTTGTCTGCGATGTACTGGCTGCGTAAGGCCGCGCGGCAGGGAGATGCCGCCTGAGTTCTCCAGGCGGCAGCATCCGGTCCGGCTGTGGCTGGGCACGCGGTTCCCCGCGTCCCTGAAGGCGCACGGTCAGGCGGTCGCCGCGTACGCGCCCGCCGGCTTTTCCAGGACGGTCATCTCCATCCCGTCCGCGCCCTTCGACGTGCCGACCGTCTCGTAGCCGACCCGGCGGTACAGGCGCAGGTTGCCCTCGCTGCGGCGGCCGGTGAAGAGGCGGAACTTCTTGGCGCCGCGCTCCTCCTCCAGGGCCGACTCCGCCGCGCGCAGCAACCGCGCGCCGATGCCGTGGCCCTGGAGGCGGGGGTGGACGCAGAGCTTGCCGATGGCTGCCGAGCCGTCCTCGGTGATGCGGCCACGGACCGAGCCGACCACCTCGTCGCCGAGCCGCGCCACGAAGACGCAGTCCGCCTCGACTTCCTGGCGGACCGAGTCCAGGGTCTGGACGAGCGGGTCGATGCGGTAGTTGCCGTACAGCGCCGCCTCACTCTGGAAGCAGAGGTACTGCAGCCTGAAGATCTGTTCCGCGTCCTGCTCGGCCGCCCCCGAGATGATCACGCTCATGCCCATGTGCGCACGCCTCCCGCTCACCTGATCACCAGTTGTTCCTCACTCCTATCCCCGCGCTTCATGGGCCGCAACCTCCTGCGTGAGCAATCGGCGAAGACATTCCAGACATCTGGAACGTTCCGGACCCAGACTGCCCTGTGAGATACCCAACTCTCCCGCGATCTCGCGGTAGGTGAGGTCCCGCGGCGACAGGAGCGCCTCCATGAGGCGGGGGCAGCGGCCGGGCAGTCGGCGTACGGCGTCATGCAGGGCACGGCGGCGGGCGGCGGCCAGGGCGAGTTGCTCGGGGCTGCGGTCCCCTGCCTCGGCCGGTTCGCAGCCGTACGGCTGTTCCGGTTCGCTGCCGTAGGGCCGTTCCCGTTCACCTCCGTACGGCCGTTCCCGTCGGTTCGTACGGCGGTTGCGGCGGGATTCCGTACGGACGGCGCGGCGGAGCCAGCCGTGCGGGTCGAGGGGCGGGTCCTGGGCGTCGAGGCGTTCCAGAAGGCGGAGCCAGACCGCCTGCTCCAGGTCGCCGGGCTCCGTTCCGGTGGCATGCGCCTCCGCGGAGGCCTCGGCGGTGAGCAGTGGGCGCAGGTCGGTGAGCAGGTCGTGCGTCATGTCGAGAGCGACGCGGCGGCCCGGGACGGGGGTTGCCCGGGCCGCTGGATGTCACCCCAACCGGGGCCGGTGACTCAGCCGTTGACGAAGTCCTGGCGAGCCAGCAGACCGGTGTCCGGGTTGTCGGTGAAGACGCCGTCGATGCCCGTGGCGAAGTAGGCCCGGAAGGCGCCGAAGGCGTCGCCGTAGGCGTCCCCGTCCGTCCCCTTGCGGAACTCGGCGGGCAGGAAGGGATTCTCGTTGCGCAGGGTGTACGGGTGCAGGACCAGGCCGACGGCATGGGCGTCCTTCACCAGGGTGGTCGGGGCGGTGAGCTTGCCGTTCGCGTCCTTCGGGACGACCAGGTCCAGGGTCGGGCCGATGCCCTGCGCGTAGCCGGCGATCTCCCTCAGGCCCTTGCGGGTGACGAGGTCGGCGGTGGTGCGCGGATCGCCGGTCTCGACGAAGTCCCAGGGGCGGCTGTTCGCGCTGGACAGGAGCACCGCCAGCGGGTTGTCGACGAGCTTGTTCAGGCGCTGGATGCTGGTCGGTTCGAACGACTGGAGGATGACCGGCGAGTTCCGCTTGTCCTTGCCGTACTTGTGCAGCAGCTTGGCGACCCGCTCCTCCAGGCCGAGGCCCTGCTTGCGGAAGTAGGTGGGGTGCTTGGTCTCCGGGTAGATCCAGACCTGCTTGCCGCGCTTGCGGGTCTGCTCGTCCTGCCACTTCAGGACCTCTTCGAAGGTGGGGATCTCCCAACGGCCGTCGTAGAGCGTGTTGTGCGGGCGGTTGGCCGGGATGCGCTCGATCGCGCGCAGCGTCTTCAGCTCGGCGAGCGTGAAGTCCTCGGTGAACCAGCCGGTGGTGGAGACGCCGTCGAGGACCTTGGTGGTCTTGCGGCCGGCGAACTCGGGGTGGCGCGCGACGTCCGTGGTGCCGCCGATCTCGGGCTCGTGACGGCAGACGAGGTGGCCGTCCCTGGTGGGCACCAGGTCGCCGGCCTCGACGATGTCGGCGCCCATGTCGAGGGCCAGCTGGTAGGAGCCGAAGGTGTGCTCGGGGCGGTAACCGCTGGCGCCCCGGTGGCCGATGATCGTGGGCACGGGCAGGCTCTTCAGACCGTCGCCCCCGTGTCCCGCGCCCGCCGCCCGCGCGGTGCCGGACAGTCCGAGGACCGCTCCGCCCGCGCCGAACACCGCGGCACCGAGGAGCGCCCGGCGCCCCGTGCGCCGCTGCTGGGTGGACTCGTGCTGCGACTCCTGCGTTGCCATGAGCGCCCTTTCTGACGTCGGCTTGTGAATGCGCGCCGATCGTAGGTACGTGTACGTGGCGGGCGGGAGGCCCGCGGCGGAACACGCGGGTGACGCGGGATGTCGCATGGGAACAGATGTCTGATGCTCCGTCGGTTGCATGCCGGTTCATACCGGGCGGCCGGGGTACGCGACCTGCGTCACATCGTTCCGGGCGGGTTACCGCCGGGCAACGGCGGGCCGCCGCAGGTAAACGTGGGTCAACAGTGCGTAAGACCTCGGTGAATCCGGTGTGCCCGATGTGCGCGCCCCCCTGAACCGCGAGTAATGTCCTCACCTGCACGGACTCATACAGATTCCCTGGCCGTTCTCTTTACACCGGAGGGCCCGTTGTCCCGCTTCGCGCTCATCAAGGCAGTGCTCGGACCGATCATGCGCCTGATGTTCCGCCCACACGTGGAGGGCGCTGAGCACATCCCTGGCGACGGTCCGGTGATCCTGGCCGGCAACCACCTCACGTTCATCGACTCGATGATCATGCCGCTCTTCTGCGACCGACAGGTCTTCTTCATCGGCAAGGACGAGTACGTCACCGGGAAGGGCATCAAGGGCCGGCTGATGGCCTGGTTCTTCACGGGCTGCGGCATGATCCCGGTCGACCGGGACGGTGGCCGCGGCGGTGTCGCGGCGCTGATGACCGGTCGCCGGGTGCTGGAGGAGGGCAAGGTCTTCAGTATCTACCCGGAGGGCACGCGCTCCCCCGACGGCCGGCTCTACCGGGGCCGTACGGGCATCGCCCGGCTGGCCATGATGACCGGCGCTCCCGTCGTGCCGTTCGCCATCATCGGCACCGACAAGCTCCAGCCCGGGGGCTCCGGTATGCCGCGCCCCGGCCGGGTCACGGTCCGCTTCGGTGAGGCCATGGAGTTCTCCCGGTACGAGGGGATGGACCGCGACCGGTACGTCCTGCGGGCGGTGACCGACTCGGTGATGACCGAGGTCATGCGGCTGTCGGGGCAGGAGTACGTGGACATGTACGCCACCAAGGCCAAGGCGGCGTAGCGCTCCGCGGGTTCGGCGGGTTGCTTCGGTCGCGGTGTGTCCGCGGGTCCACTTCGGCCGGTCGCACCGTTCCCCGCGCCCCTGAGGTGGGTGGCCTGCCGTCGGCCCTCGCAGCGGGGCCGCGTCGCTCACCGGGTGCGGGGCTTCGGTCGTGTGTCGTGCCGGGCCGGCCTCGGGTGGCGGGAGGGAAGGCCGCGGCACTAGGGGTGACCGTCGAGGTGTTGGTTTCGCAGCATGAACCACGCCGCCATCGCAGCCGCGAGCAGGACTGCCGCGCCTGTGCCGGTCGCGAGCGTGAGGCCGTCGACGAAGGACTGGCGCGCCGCGTCCAACAACGCCTCGGACGTCGGCGCGGGCAGGGTCGCCGCCGCCTCCACCGCCCCGCCCAGCGACTCATGGGCCTGCGCCGGAGTGCCCGCCGGGCCCGTGAAGTCGCGGTAGACGGCGGTCACGATGGAGCCGAGTACGGCGATTCCGAGGGCCGCGCCCAGTTCGTACGCGGTCTCCGACACCGCGGACGCCGCGCCCGCCTCCTCCTTGGGTACCGACCCGAGGATCACGTCGGCCGTCACGGTGAACGAGAAGCCCGCACCCACGCCCACGACCAGCAGCGCGGCCCCCAGCAAGGGGTAGCCCGTGGACTGGCCGATGACGGTGAGCGAGGCCAGGGCGAGGCCGACGGCGGCGAGACCGCCGGAGACCACGGACCGTACCGAGAAGCGCCGCGCCACCGTGCCGGCGCCCAGACCGGCCGCCACCGCGCCGACAGCCGCGGGCAGTTCGGCCAGGCCTGCCTCCAACGGCCCCCTGCCCTGGACGAGTTGCAGGTACTGAGAGAGGAAGAACACCAGGCCGGAGAGTCCGAAGATGGTGAGCAGGTCGGCCAGGACCGCACCGCTGAAGCCGCGATTGCGGAACAACCGCATGTCCAACAGGGGCTCGGATAGGGTGAGTTGGCGGCGTACGAAGCCGTACAGCGTACCCGCGCCGAGCAGGGCCGCGGCGAGGGCATCCCAGGTGGTGCCGTGCGTGGCCGCCTCCTTGACGGCGTACACGATGGCGATCACGCCGACCAGTGACAGGACGACACTGCGCATGTCCCAGGGGCCGGGACGCGGGTTCCGCGATTCGGGCAGCAGCTTGACGCCGACGAGGACCAGGACCGCCATCACCGGCAGGTTGATCAGGAAGACCGAGCCCCACCAGAAGTGTTCCAGCAGGAAGCCGCCGACGATCGGGCCGACGGCCATTCCCGCGGAGGCGGTCGCGCCCCAGATGCCCAGCGCCAGGCTGCGTTCGCGGCGGTCATGGAAGAGGTTGCGGATGAGGGCGAGCGTGGCCGGCATCAGGGTCGCACCGGCGACACCGAGCAGGGCCCGGGCGACGATCATCAACTCGGGTGTCGTGGCATAGGCGTTGAGGACGGACACCGCTCCGAACGCCGTGGCGCCGACGAGCAGGATCCGCTTGCGGCCGATGCGGTCGCCGAGACTGCCCATGGAGACGAGCAGACCGGCGATGACGAAGGAGTAGACGTCGCCGATCCACAGGAGTTGGGTGCCGGTGGGATTGAGGTCCTCGCTGATGTAAGGGGTCGCGAGACCGAGGACGGTCGCGTCGACGGCCACCAGCAGCACGGCGAGCACGAGGACGGACAGCGCGAGCCAACGGCCGGGGCGCTTCACCGCCTCGGTCAGGTCCGCCGGCCGCAGGGTGCTGGTCATGATTCCTCTCTTCCGGGTTCGTCTCGTCGTAGTGCGCCGCCGAGCAGCAGCTCGACGATCATGTGGGTGAAGTCGTTGCGGGCGACCCGGCCCTCCGCCACGGCCCAGGCGCCGGAGGCGAGCAGGCCGTACAGTGCCTCGGTGAGCCAGCCCGGGGTCAGATCGATACGGAACTCGCCGGCCGCCTGGCCGCGCCGGAACAGGGCGGCGACGCGCTCGTCGATCCGGGACCAGCCCGCGTTCTGTTCCTCGCCCTCGAACAACTGGTTCTCGGTGTAGAGGAAGGCGAGGAGCGCGGCGGCGGGTTCCAGCTCGCGCACGAGACGTCGTACGGCCTCACCCGCGGGCCCGTCCTCCAAACGGGCCGCGCCCAGGGCGGCCTCGCACTCCGCGATGCCGAGCGCCTCCAGCGCCCGCACGAGCGCGTCGCGCCCGGCGAACTGGCGGTGCAGAGTGGCCCGGCTGATCCCGGCGGCCTTGGCGACCTCGTCCATGGTCGCGGTGGAATTGCGGGTCAGCAGGGCGGCGGCGCTGCGGAGTACGTGGTCACGATCGACGGCCATGAGACAAAGGTATCCCACATGAGACATTTTTGTCTCACCGCGGGCATGCGTGACTCATCGCTGCAGGTCGCCGAAGGGATGGGAGGGGATCAGATGGGATGGAACCGGGATGGGATGGGATGGGATGCGATGGGGAACTGCTGCCACTGGGTTCGTCAGTGCCAGGGCAGCTGTCCGCGCTTCTCCCAGTAGGCGTGCGGCTCCTCCACGAGTGTCGCCAGGCGTGCCAGCTGCTCCTCGTCGAGGTCGGCGGCGGCCGCGTGCAGGTTGGACGCGAGCTGGCGGGTCGTGGCGGCGCCGGAGAGCACGACACCGGCCCAGGGCCGGCGCAGGACCAGGGCGAGGGCCACGGCATCGCAGCCGAGAGACGTTTCCTCCGCCACGGCCTTCACGACGTCCGGCGCGTTCGGCCCGGCCAGACGTCCGTTGGCCATGCCCTCCTTGACGATCACCGTGAGACCGGCGTCATGGGCCTCGGCGAGGGCCGGGGCGGCGGAGGTCTCCAGCGCGTTGTAGGTGGACTGGACGGTACGGAAGAGGGGCTCGCCGTCGACCGTGACCGCGAGCGCGGCGCGGATGGCGTCGGCCTGCGCGGGGCCGCTGGTGGAGAAGCCGATGCTCACCCCCTGGGCCGCGGCCTGAGCCAGCTCGGCATGGAGTTCCTTGTCGGTGAGGGCCGGGCTGTCCGGGGTCACCGAGTGGATCTGGTACAGGTCGAGCCGGTCGCCGAGCACGGCGGCGGTCTCGGCGCGCTGCCGCTTGTACGTCGGCACGCTGTGGTTCTTGACCTCGTGCTGCTCGGCGTCGGTGCTCCAGGCGGCCGTGTACGTGTAGCCCCACTTGCTGCCGACGACGATGTCGTCGAGGTCGGGGCGGGCGGTCAGCCAGGCGGCGAGGAACTCCTCCGAACGGCCGTAGGAGCGGGCCGCGTCGAAGTAGCGGACGCCCTGGGCGTAGGCGGCGTCGAGGAGTTCGTGGGTGCGGGCGCGCAGGGCGTCGACACTGCGGTCGGCGGGGAGGTCCTCGTCCCGGCCGAGGTTGATGTAACCGGGGCGGCCCACGGCGGCCAGGCCCAGGCCGATGTGGCAGGTGGGGGTGGTCGCCGAGGCCAGTCGGGCGAAGGGCATCGTGGGCTCCGTTCGGTCTGCTCCTTGCGGCTCATGACCAACGTAACCTGCGATGACCCCTCGCGTACGAGACCCGGGGCTTACCCGGGACCTGCTATTTCTCTACTTCTTGTCCTTCGCGGTGGCCCACTCGTGCTGCCCCGCCACGTCCGCCTTCACCTCGGCGAGCTGGACGGCGACCGCGCTGGGTGCCGTACCGCCGCGGCCGTCGCGGGAGGCGAGGGCGCCCGGGACGTTGAGGACGGAGCGGACCTCGGGGGTCAGGTGGACGGAGATCTTCGCGAACTGCTCGTCGGTCAGCTCGTCGAGTTCCTTGCCCTCGGCCTCGGCGACCTTGACGCACTCGCCAGCGACCTCGTGCGCGACCCGGAAGGGCACGCCCTGCCTGACCAGCCACTCGGCGATGTCGGTGGCGAGCGAGAAACCGGCCGGGGCCAGCTCCTCCATGCGCTCGCGGTTGACGGTGAGGGTGGCGATCATGCCGGTGAAGGCCGGGAGCAGGACCTCCAGCTGGTCGCAGGAGTCAAAGACCGGCTCCTTGTCCTCCTGGAGGTCGCGGTTGTACGCCAGCGGGAGGGCCTTGAGGGTCGCCATGAGCCCGGTGAGGTTGCCGATGAGACGGCCGCTCTTGCCGCGCGCCAGCTCCGCGATGTCCGGGTTCTTCTTCTGCGGCATGATCGACGAGCCCGTGGAGAAGGCGTCGTGGAGGGTCACGAAGGAGAACTCCTTCGTGTTCCAGATGATGATCTCCTCGGAGATCCGGGAGAGGTTGACCCCGATCATCGCGGTGATGAAGGCGAACTCGGCGACGAAGTCGCGGGAGGCCGTGCCGTCGATGGAGTTGCCGACGCTCCCGTGCTCGAAGCCGAGGTCCCTGGCGACCGCCTCCGGGTCCAGACCGAGGGAGGAGCCCGCGAGGGCGCCGGAGCCGTACGGCGAGACGGCCGTCCGCTCGTCCCACTGGCGCAGCCGCTCGGCGTCCCGTGACAGGGCCTGCACGTGCGCGAGGACATGGTGGGCGAAGAGCACCGGCTGGGCGTGCTGGAGGTGGGTGCGGCCGGGCATCGCCACGGCCGGGTGGGCCTCCGCCAGGCCGATCAGCGCGTCCTGGAGGTCGGCGATCAGACCGCCGATGATCCGGGCGTGGTCGCGCAGGTACATACGGAAGAGGGTGGCGACCTGGTCGTTGCGGGAGCGGCCGGCGCGGAGCTTGCCGCCGAGGTCGGGACCGAGACGCTCCAGCAGGCCGCGCTCCAGGGCGGTGTGGACGTCCTCGTCGGCGACGGTGCCGACGACGTCGCCCGATGCCACGTCCTGTGCGAGCTGGTCCAGCCCGGCCAGCATGCGCTGAAGCTCGTCCTGCGTGAGCAGCCCCGCCTTGTGCAGCACGCGCGCGTGGGCACGCGATCCGGCGATGTCGTAGGGCGCCAGCCGCCAGTCGAAATGGACGGACGCGGACAGCTTCGCCAGGGCCTCGGCGGGACCGTCGGCGAAACGGCCGCCCCAGAGCCGTACGTCACCGCTGTTGCTGCTCACTTGCGTTGCTCCTCGGAGGTTGTCGACGGGCCACCTGGATGTGCCGCAGGGATGTGCCGTCTGCCGTCTGGATGTGCCACCGCCTCCCTGCACACCGGCGGTCAAGGAGGAGGCGGCACTCACGCTATCGCTTACGCGAGGTCCCGCCTGGCCGCGATCTTCGACGACAGTCCGTAGATGTCGATGAAGCCCTTGGCCGCGGCCTGGTCGAACGTGTCGCCGGTGTCGTAGGTGGCCAGGTCGAAGTCGTACAGCGACGACTCGGAGCGCCGGCCGGCGACGACCGCGCCGCACGCGAGGGCGCGCTTACGGATGACGTCCAGGTCCTCGGCGCCCGCCTCCTCGGCGATCCAGCCGATGGCGACGGAGGTGTCCAGACCGGCTGAGCAGGCGAGTACGACGCGCTCGGCCACGGGTTTCTCCTCACAGTGCATGCGATGACATGCATGAGTATGCAGACCTCTGCATGATTCGTCAATCCGACCCGCTCGGGACTGCGCCCCGCCGGGGGCGGGTGCCGGGGCGAGGGGCGGCAGGGGAGGCCCGTCGGCCGGCGGGGCGCCGACAGGACGTCGGCAGGACATCGGCAAGGACATCGGCAAGGACGTCGGCAAGGAATTTGCTGGGCCTTTGAACACCGGAAACCGCTTACCCGTACCTCTCGCCGAACGCAGGCGCCGCGTCAGTCAACGAGAGACCCCCCAACCCCGAGTGAGGCATCCGCATGTCCAGGGCTCTTCCGAAGTACAACAAGCGTCGCGTCGCGTTGATCGGCGGCGCTGCCGCGGTGGTGCTGTCCGGCGCGGTGATCGCCGGCTCCGCCCTCGCCGGAACGCCCGGTTCCGCGCAGAGCGGCAGCACGAACGCCAAGACGCTGGCCGACACCGGCACCATCACGTGCCCGGACGTCGCCTCCCAGTTGCCTGCCGTCCCGGCGTCCGCCCAGGCCGAGGTGGACCGCAACCTGACCCTGCTGCAGACCCAGCTCGACGAGGCCAACAAGCGGCTCGTGGACACGGTCGGCCAGGGCGGGGCCAACTTCGTCCAGAACGCCATCCTCGGCCCGCTGGAGGACAAGCGGATCTCGACCGTCAACCGCATCGCCACCGCGATCGGCCGCACGGCCGAGAAGCCGCAGGGCCTGGACGCGCTCGCACCGTGCACCCTCAACGCCGGCGGCGCCGCCGGGGCAGGCGATGCGGCCGGTGGCGCTGCTGAGGCCGGTGCCGGAGCGGAAGCTGGAGCCGGAGCCGGAGCCGGAGCCGGAGCAGAGGCTGGCGCGGGAGCGGAAGCCGGAGCTGGAGCAGAAGCCGGAGCAGAGGCTGGCGCCGGAGCAGAGGCTGGCGCCGGAGCGGAAGCCGGAGCTGGAGCGGAAGCCGGTGGCGGTGCGGAGGCCGGTGCGGCGGGCGCCGTCAACTGCCCCGACGTCGCCTCGCAGTTGCCCGCGATCCCGGCCTCCGCCCAGGCCGAGGTCGACCGCAACCTGGCCCTTCTCAACACCCAGATCCAGGAAGCCGATCAGCGGCTCGTGGACACGGTCGGCCAGGGCGGAGCGAACTTCGTCCAGAACGCGATCCTCGGCCCGCTGGCGGACAAGCGGAAGTCGACCATCGACCGCATCGCCACCTCCATCGGCCGCACGGCCGAGAAGCCGCAGGGCCTGGACTCCCTGGCCGCCTGCACGGTCAACAAGTGACATGACGGGCACCGTGGCCGCCCCGCGTGAACGCGAACCGGGGCGGCCACGCCCGTCCATCGCCCATCGTCCATCCAGATCACCCTCACTAAACGGACGACGGAATTCCTTAGACAGGCGAAAGGTCTGCACCCATAATCTTTAGACATGGGAAAGACTTATGAGCGCATAGACGGCCGGCTGCGCACGTTCATCGAGGCGCAGCCCCTCTTCTTCACCGCATCCGCCCCCCTGTCCGGCGACGGCACGGTCAACCTCTCCCCCAAGGGCCTCAAGGGCTCGTTCGCGATTCTCGACGAACTCACCGTGGCCTACCTCGACTTCGCCGGCTCCACCGCGGAGACCATCGCCCACCTGCGCGAGAACGGCCGGATCACCCTGATGTGGTGCGCCTTCCAGGGCCCACCGAACATCGTGCGGGTGCACGGCCGCGGCGAGCCGGTCTTCCGCGACGACCCGCGCTTTCCCGGGCTGCTGGCCCGGTTCCCGGACATCGACCCGACCGCACACGGGCTGCGTGCCGTCATCGTCGTACGGGCCGAACTCATCCGTGACTCCTGCGGGTTCGCGGTGCCCTACATGTCGCACGACGGGGACCGCGAGCTGCACGGCCAACGATTCGCGCGCGAGGACGACGCGTCGCTGAGCGAGTACTTCGCCAAGAAGGAGCACATCGCCACAAGTATGGACGGACTGCCCGGACTTCCCCTCCCGCTGCATCCCCTTTCTTGACTTGCACCTCGGGCTGAAGCCCGAGGATTCTGGCCTTCTCGACTTGTTGCTGTGCCGCTACGCGGCACGGGGTTCGGTCGGGAATCCGTGG
>NZ_JARXYX010000052.1 GCF_029893585.1 Streptomyces sp. LBL | reverse complement strand
GGGGCGGAGGGGCATAAAGCCCCTTTGGGAATTCCTGGCGGAATTCCTCGCCCCGGAATTCGCCTGGCGGCGAAATTCTCTGTGGTTTATGCCGGGCCGCTGGCGCGGCCCTTGGTTTTGCGTGTGAATTTGCCTGGCGGCAAATTCTGGGTTGTGGGTTGGAGTTTGGGTTTCTGTATTTTGCCTGGCGGCAAAATTCTTGTTTTGGTTTTGTTGGGCCGCTGGCGCGGCCCTTTCTTGGGTTTGGTGTTGTGTGGTTTTGTCGGAGCGCTGGTGCGCTCCGGTTGTTGACTGACTGTTGGATGTGACGTGGTGTCATGTTGGCTGGCGTGACTGGAAGTTGAGGTGCGGGTGTCGCGGGCCTGGTGGCCCGCGGGGTGTTGTGGGGGTTGGTTGGCTCTGTGCCTGGGTGGTGTCGTGTGTGCCCTGGGTGTAGGTGTGGGTTGCTGGCGCCTGGCGGCGCTGGGTGGGTTCGAGTTGTCGAACTTGGCTTGCTTTTCCTTGACTTGAGGGCTGTGCGGATCGGTCATTCTTGGGATGCGGGATGTCATGGGTTGAGGTGGCCGCGGTCTTGCCGTCGAGGAGTCGCGGGGTGGGTGGGCGGCGCATGGGTGTGGTGTCGGCGGCCGTGTCTGCCGCTGTCGAGGCTGGGGCGTTGTGGGAGGAATGGGCGGCTACGACGGGCTGGTGTCCAATCCTCTTTTCTGGCGGTGAACAGGCCGAGCCGTCGTCGGCTGTGTGCGGAGCTCGTCTCGGCGCTGCAGGCTCAAGGCGGCAACGGGCAGCGGGCGTTGAGTCTGTTGCTGGATGCCGCCCATGTCCTGAACCGTCCTGCGGAGTTCCGGGCTCCTTATGAGGTGGCGCAGTCGTGTTTGCGGGGTGCGCTGGACGGTGTTCTCAGCATCGCCGGTGAGGATTTTCCTGGACTGCGTAGTGCCACCAAGGCGGTGACCGAGGCGGCTGGGACCGTGGCTGCTGCCTGGCGGCAGCAGGGCGGGGTGGGTGCCGGAGATCTTGATGTCCTCGTGGGTGCGGTCGAGGAGCTGCGTGCCGAGCAAGCTGAGCGCGTCGGGTTCCGCACCCGGCAGATCGGGCACCTGGTGGCCCGAACAGACCCGGCAGGAGATGGGGCTGGTCGAGACGGAGGCGGCCCGCAGTTGGAGCGCTCTACAGCAGCGCTTCCAGTGTGCTGCACGGCTCCAGCGGTGGTGCCGATGAGGCGCGCCGCCAGTTCCACGACGTCACGGCCGCCATGGAGCAGCTGTTTTTGGGGCTGCCCGAGCGGGCGGACCGGTTGCGGGAGCTGGCCCGGCTGGAGGTGTCGGTGCAGCAGGACGCGGACGAGGTTGCGCGGATGACCGAGCCGCGGGCGGGGGTGTACTTCTTCAGTGCTGCGGTCAGTGGGCGCTGCCTTGGGCTGCTGCCGCTGTACCGGCTGTTGCCCGAGGAAGGCCGCTGGCTGACCGCGCCGTATCTGCGGCGGCTGCTGGCCCAGGAGCCGGAGCTGGTGTGTGCCTGGGTGGAGGAACGTCTGGACGCGGATCCGTGCGCAGGGGCTGGGTGCGCTGTCGCAGGCGGTCGCCGTGGTGAGCGCGGCGGGCATGGCGGCGTGTGCGCTGCTGACGAGTATGGTGCGGGCGCAGCCGGACCGGTTCGTCCTGATGCGTGTCGCGTACTGGGCCGTGGGTCGCCGTGCTCGAAAGCATCCTGCAGGTAGGGGAGTTCACGACGCTCGAGTGAGAGCGGGCTGCTGCTGCGGGCGCTCGTGGATACCGCCCACTCGGTGGGCGGCTGCGCACCGGGGTGGACCGGCTGGGCGTGATCACCCGTTCTGCGCTCGCCAGCGTGCTGGCCGATCATCTCAGCGACGAGGATGCGCGTTTTCGGGCCGAGATCGTCAACGACCTCGGCGAGGTTACGTTGGCCGACCCGCCGCATGCCATCGTCGTGACGCTGATGCGGGCCGTGCTCGATCTTGCCTTGGCCGAGGCGTGGCTGGGCGTGCCGGTCGCGCAGCGGCTGCGGGGCGTGCACGGCAAGCTGCCCGCCACCGAGCACCGGACGCGGCTGGTGGCCGTGCACCTGGCCGAGTCCTGGCCCCTCGACGGAGAACATCCCGAGGCTGCGGCCGGATGGTGGCAGGTGGCGATCGATGCCGTGCGGGAAGTGGCCCAGCGCAGACCTCGCCAGCTTCCTCGCCCTGCTGGACGCCCACTACCCCCAAGAGCTGCGGGCTGAGCTCGAGGCGGCGCTCGCCGAGGGCCTGGGCGCACCGCCCGCCGCGCAGGAGATGGGGCCTGGGCCGACGCCTTCCCTGGGCCGGTGCCGCGCCGGTGGCGAATTGTGCGGGGCCTGTCCCCCGTGTTGCCCGAGGCCGTGCGCGCGCCCTGGCAGCCGGTCCTGGCCCTGCTGGAGGAGAAGTACGGGCCGCCGGCCGAGCTGCCCGGGCCCGTTGTGAAGATCACTAGCTGGGTGGAGTCCTATGGCGGGCTGCCCCTGGAAGCCTTCACCGCGCGCGTGCAGGCCGATGGAGTGGCGGCAGCCGTCGCCGAGCTCGCCGCTACTCCGGTGCCCCTCGACGACGAAGACGAGGACGGGGATGGTGCGCGCGCCGCGCTTCTCGGCGAGCTCGCCACCCAGGACCCGGATGCCTGGGCCGCCGACCCGACCACGGTGGCCACGGCCGCCGCGCGCCCGGCCCTGCAGACCGCTTACTTCAATGCTCTCCACCACGCCGCTGCGGGCGGCCGCCTCGGCCCCGGTCTGCTGGGCCCTCTCGCCGAGGCCGCCTTCGCCGTACGTCCGCAGGAGGCCGGCGTGCCGCACGAGGCGCGGCTGCAGCTGGTCATCTCCAACCTCCTGCACCGGCTCTGGAACAGCGGCGCATCCCTGGGGGGCAGTGGAGGCGGACGCCGTGGCCTGGCTGCGTGCCCTCATCACCGACTGGTCCACGCCGCGCCTGGGCACCTCCTCCCCGCTGGGCGCGGCCACGACGGCGCCTGGCGGCAGCGCCCTGCTGTCCTTGACCGCCTGGGGCATCCAGCACGCGGCGCGCACCGGCGAGGGACTGCCCGGGCAGTCCCTCGCCGGTGGGACTGCCCGGGCAGCTGACGGCGGTACTGGAGGAGGTGCTGGGCGCTGAGCCGGACGATCAGGCCCTTGCCATCATCGGCTTCGGCCAGCTTCACCACTGCGACCCTGTCTGGGTCACCGACCACGCCGACGCGCTGCTGCCCTTGGATCCGGCGTGGCGTCCCGCGCGCAGCTGGCTCACCCATGGCAGACCCGACCCTGCCCTGCTGGCCCGGCTGGACCGTGCCGGTCTGTGGCAGGCGTTATGCGCGCCGCATGCCGAGAGCGCTCTCGACCGGGTCTTCCTGGCCCTTCTGGACGAGGCCGAACTCCTTGGCCCTGCTGGTGCATTCATCGCCGGGCTCGCCGGTTGCATGGGCGGAGACAAGGCCGTCTCGGTGATGCTGTCCCGGCTCGCCACCTACACCGCCCGCGCCGAAAGCGACGAGGTGGCCGAGGGGGTCTCCGTCGTCTGGGGCGCCGCACTCGATGCCGGCCTGCCGACTGCCGCACTGCACGGAGTGGGGCACTTCGCCTTCGCCGACAGCCTCGCCCAGGACACCTGGCTGGAACTCACCGCCGCCGCCCTCACCCAACAGCCCGACCTGGAAGACGCTGACCACGTCGCCGAACGTGCCGCCCGCACCCCCGCCGCCCAGCTCATCGCCACCGCCGGCCTCGACCACGGGTCCGCCTGGGATACTGGCGCGTCCCTGGAGGCCGTGGAAGCGGATGCCGTGGCGTGGCTGCGTGATCTGGTCACCGGCTGGAGCACCCCGCGTCTGGGCACCTCCTCCCCACTGGGCGCGGCCACGACGGCGCCCGGCGGCAGCGCCCCGCTCTCCCTGACCGCCTGGGGCGTCCAGTCTGCGGAGCGCACCGCGGGCGGTCTGCCCCAGGAGCTGACGGTGACGCTGGAGGCGTTGCTGGGTGCCGAGCCGGCCGACGATCAGGCTCTCGCGGTCATCGGGTTCTGCCTCACCCTGCTCCACCGCTGCGACCCCACCTGGACGGCCGACCACATCGACACACTCCTGCCCTTGGAGCCGGCATGGCGCCCTGCGCGTGTCTGGCTGACTCACGGCAAGCCCGACGCAGCATTGCTGCCCCGGCTGGACCACACCGGTCTGTGGCGTGTCCTGTGCGCGCCGGACGCCGAAGGCTCCCTCTGCCGGGTCTTCCTTCCGCTGTTGGACAATGCCGAACCCCTCGGCCCTGCCGCGGAGTTCCTCGCCGGACTCGCCGGCTGCGCCGGCGGGGCCGTGGCCGTATCCGCGATGCTGTCCCAGCTCGCCACCTACACCGCCCGGTCAGAGAGCGGCGAGGTGACCGAGCGGGCCGCTGGTCTGTGGCGTACTGCCCTGGGTGCCGGTCTGCCGGCTGCCGCCTTGCGCGGGGTCGGGCATTTCGTGTTCGCCGCTTGTCTTGACCAGGACCTGTGGCTGGAGCTCACTGTCGCCACTCTCACCCAGCAGCCCGACCTGGAAGAAGCCGACTACCTGGTCAAACGCGCCGCCCGCACTCCCGCTTCTCCTGGTGCCCAGTTCATCGCTGCCGCTGCCCTCGGCCACGGGCCGGCCAACGGTTATCGGGCCAGGACCGTCCGCCGCGCTGCCGACCTCTATGCCGCGGCACCCGCCGAGAACACCCCCGAGCGTGCGGCATTGCGTGTGGCCCTGATCAACGCCGGAGCCATCGATGACGCCTACGGGAGCTGACGGACGTCTCGGGATTACGGCAAAGACGGCAGACCGGTGCGCCGGTACCGTTCCGGGAGGACGCTGCATGTTCGCTGGACCAGGGGATCGAGGCCGCGTGCTCGTGGCCGGCCCGTCTCACCTGCCCCGTGTACGAGCCTGTGGTGTCCTTCCTTCCAGAATTTGGCGCCCCGCCGAACATCGCGTCTCTGCGTCCGGTGACAGTCTGCAAGTCCCTATCTGGCAGAAATCGGTGTGTGGACGCGGGACTGTTTATCCGTTCACATACCTCACGCCGTCCGCTTGGGGTCCTTTCTGGCCGTGCGAGATGGTGAACTGGACACGCTGTCCTTCCTCAAGGGTTCGGTGTCCGTCCATTTGGATAGCGCTGTAGTGGACGAAGACGTCGACGGACGGGCTACCGTCGGCGGCATCGACCGAGATGAAGCCGTACCCCTTTTCCGCGTTGAACCATTTGACTGTTCCGGTCCTGTACGGGTGTCCCTGCCCCTCAATCCTTTCAGCGGCTCCATCTGATTCGTGTACGTCGGCGGGCTCAGCGGGCAGGTTGGCGGGGCGGCGGGCGCGATTCTCGACAGCCGTCAGCAATGCGTCGTCGGCCGTGCCCAGTACATGGTCGAGTGCTTCGTCGGTGTCCTGGTCCACATCGGCGTGGGTGGGTCCCGTTTCGGGGCACTGTGCCATGGCCGTGGTCGGCGTCCGAGCCCTGCGGGATGATGCGGGTCCGGACAGCCTGCAGGAGCGAGGCGTCCATCTGTCCGAGGAGCAGGTCCAGTTCGTCATCGGGAGTGCGTTCGACGTTGCTCGCTGCGGCCTCCTTCGGTCGGTGATGCCGAGCTGCTGCTTGAGGCTGCGGCGGGCCCGCAAGAGGTTCTGCAGAACCGCCGCTTGTTCCAGGCCCATCGATTCGGCGATCTCGGCGGTGGAGAATCCGTCGAGATGCCAGGCCATCACACTGCGCTGTTTGAAGGGCAGTTGAAGAAGTGTGTACAAGACGTAACGTTGCTGCTCGTTCAGTTCTGCCGCCTGCAGAGGGGTGCGCCAGTCCGCGCTCGTCTCCGCCAGACGCTCAGCAAGATCGTCTTCAGGCTGCTCAGGGACCGATTGCCGCAGGAAGGCCCGCAGGGCGACCGTGCGCAGCCACGCACGCGGGCTGCGCACCGGCTGCTTTGAGCGCATCAGTTCCACGAAGGCGCTGTGCACGGCGTCTTCGGCTTCCGGGTATTCCGCTCCATGGCGCAGAAGGAACCGGATGAGGTAGGGCCGGTCCTCCTGGTAGGAAGTGCCGATGTCTGCCGGCGTCGCTGCCTGGTGCCGCGCGCCGGGAACGGGCACGGATGCGGTGTCATCCTCCATACGATCCACGGCTGTCTTCCCTCCCCCGTGCTCCCTGACGCACTGCCAGGTGACGGCCCGTCTCGTCCCGCTCCTGCAAGGTACCGCCCTCCCATAGCGCGTTGACGCGGGCCGTGCGGCCTTGCTCTTCGATGCGAGCCCTCCTCAACAGGGCCCGGGCGGTGATCCGGGCCACGAGCACCCGAGCGATGCCTCCGACCGAGCACGCGGCCACGGTCATTGCCGCGCTGACAACTGTGCTGTCCACGACGCTGTGTTCCTCCTCCGGCAAGGGCCGGTGCCCTCGCTCCGATAAGGAGTAGCGATGGAGACCGTTTTTCTGACATCCGGGGCCAACCAGGCCTCCGTCCGGGCTGACCCGCGGCAGTTCGTGATCTACCAGTTGCCTCGGTCACGCGGCTGCGGATCACACCCCTTTCGACAGAAGAATTCCGCCGAGAACAACAGAGGAGGAATTCTTTTACTCAGAATAAGAATTGTTCCGAGATTCGATGCAGAGTTCCGGTTAACCGATTCGTATTCGGTCTTTTCGTGTGTGACCCTATGCGAGGCTGTGGCGTGGTGGCACCGAGGTCCTGCGCCAGAGTGGGCAGAAGCCGCCCGCAGGGCCCGTGCACGGCCAGGCGCGCTCAGCGAGGGCGGTAGGAGTCAGCCGGCCTCTCGGCTCGCGCGCAGACGGCCAGGCTGATCACGACGACGTTGCCGCCTTCCACGGTGATTCCTTCATAGGCGCCCGACGCGCGGCGGTTGAGGAACATCCGCAGGATGCGCAAGGTGCGATCGGAGCTGCGGTGCCGTCAGGTGGGCTCGCTTGCGCTGGTGGTGAGGGGTGCGCGATTCGGTGCGATCCCGACTACCGCAATTCCCTAATAAGTGAACCTTGCGTCAAAATACGCCGCCGTCCGCTGCTACGGGCATGTCGCAGATCCTTGAGCAGCACCATGTGCAGGCCCAAGGCCGACACTCTCCGTCACCGGCGCGCAGTGTCACCTCCCTGCCTGCTGGGGACGCAGTGCACGTCTACTCGTTCACGGTGCGCAGCAAACCCGTGTCATGCTGCGCCGGTCTCTGGCCGTTCGACGAGGTGACCGCCTGGAAGCGGGCCCGGCTCGACCAGCGCGACGAGGTGGATGCGGTGATCGCGCGCCAACGGCCTGGGCGGACTCGACGAGCTTGAACACCATGGCGAGGGCCGCGGCAGGACTGCCGGAACCTTTAGGGCTGGGATGAGCCCGGCGTGCCGGCGGTGATGTCGGCGAGCAATGCGGGCAGGAGGTCCTCCTCGTACACGGGCACGGAATGCTCCCGCATCACGGACACCAGGCTCGCATCCCAGGGAGCATCCGATGCCTGCAGGTGCAGGGTTTCGGTGCCCCCGGGGACAGCCGTGAGGTAGTCGGCTGCGCTCATCCGCCACGCGACCGCGGCCGGTGCGGCAGCGAGGAGAGCGCGCATGTGCGCCAGTCCGGCCTGATCGAAGTCGGCGCGGACGGCGATGTGCCAGCCGGCGTCCGACAGCGCGCCGACGGCTTCGCATTCCAGCTGTGAGGGTGTGCCGGCCGTACAGATCACCCGTGGTGTGGTGGCCGTGTCCTGGGCCAGGGCGTGGGTGCTCGCCGCGGCGAGCACGGACGGGTTCTCCGTGACGAAGACCCACGTGCCGGGGATCTGGGGACGCTCCCATGCGATCTTGGCGAGTTCTCTGGGCGGCAGGGTGAAGGTCGCGCCGGGCGGTATCCGCCATCCTCGGGGCGTGATTCCGGTGATGATGAGTCCGCCGAGCAGGTCGTCGCAGTCCACTCCGAGTCGGGCCCAGCTGGAGCGCACCGTGGTCGCGGAGGATCCGGTCAGGGCGAGGACGAGCGCGGGCAGGGCTCCGCTGTCCAGTGCGTGGGGGTTGCCCGGCACCAGCGTGCGGCGGTCGATGCGCCGGCCGGGTGGAGGCAGGCTGCCGGCGACCTGCAGCGCCTGGGCGAGCAGTGCAGCGGGATCCGGTGTGTTGAGCAGTCGGGTGATCCATCCGGCGCTGTGCAGTCGGCTGAAGACGGTGTCCGGTCCCACGCGTTCCCGCACGTGGTGGGGCAGGCCGGCGACGGCGCTTTCGAGTTGAGTACGGAGCCGGTCGGATGCGGCCGTGTGCTCGGCGCGGCTGCGGGCTTTTGCTGCCAGGCGGCGGGTGCTGGCGTGGGCGGCGACGGCGCCGGGGGTGAGTGAGGGGCCGCGTGTGGCCAACGCCGCGGTCAGTTCCTCCAGGCTGACGCGGCGCCGCTGGCCGGGCTCCAGCGGGCGTCCGCCGATGAGGCCGGCTGCTGCCGCGCGCTCGGCCGGCGCGGCCGGCACCGTCACGGTGACCGCGGGGCCTGCGGTGAGGGTCTCGTCCCCGCGCCGGTCGGCCGCCGCCGCCAGGGCCAGCCACAGCCAGGTGAGTTCGGGGGTGAGCAGCGGAGTCAGATCGGCGTCCGTGCAGGCGTCGCCGCACAGCGGGCAGCTCATACGGGCCCCCCGGCGGGCAGTGCGGGATCGGTGTCCTCCGGCAGGGTTTGGCCGGTCCGGATCAGCATGGGGAAGGCGACGACGGTGCCGTCGGCGCCGGCTTCGAGGTCGTGGGCGTCGATGCCGTCCCAGGCGCCGGGTGCGCCGTCCCACAGGTAGGAGGTGCACAGGACGTCCAGGTCGAGTTCGGCGAGGTAGCGGGCCAGTCCTTCGCGGCCGCGTTCGTCGACTTCGGCGGGGACTTCGTCGAGCGGGACCAGGCGCAGGCCGGTGCTGGGAAAGCGGTCGTAGCTGGCGGCGATGGCGGCGATGGCGGCGATGGCGGCGATGGCGGCGAGCATGGGTGCCAGGACCACCAGGCGCCGTTCGCCGCCGGACAGGCCGGTGCGTGAACCCCAGTGGCCGGTGACGGGCTTTCCGCCGGGGCCGGGGCGTTCGACGAGGTAGCGGACCTCGACCCAGTTACGGATGTCGACGGCGGCGGCGAGGCGTTCTTTCATGGTGGAACCGTCCGCGGCGGCCAGCAGGGACTGCAGGGCCTGGCCGACTTCTTCCTTCTGCGCGTCGGTGCGCAGGGCGTCGCCGACTTTGCAGGACAGTTCGTACACGGTGCGGGTGGCGGCGTCGAGGTCGCTGCGCAGGTCGATATGGACTTGCACGCCGACGCCGGAGGATGCCTGGGCTGCCCGCATCTTGCGGTTGACCGTCTTCTTCCATCCCGTCAGGGCAGCCCATGCCGTACCGATCGCGGTGGGCAGCCGGCCGATGACGAAGTCGCGCAGCGCTGCCGCTTCCGCGGCGTCGAGGGCGGCCTTGGCCCGGTCGGCAAGGGTTCGGGCGCGTTGGGCTGCGCTGAGGGGGTCGTAGTGGGTTTCCGCGTGGGTCAGGACGAAGGTGTCGAGCTGTTCCATGCCGGCGGGCGGGTCGTCCCGGGCGATGGTCCAGGTCTGGGCGAGTTCGGCGCGGACGGTGTCGTAGCGCTCGCCGAGGGTTTTCTTGGAGGCGGTGGGGCGGCGGGCGAGCAGGTCTCCGACGGCGGCGAGATCGGCGGTGTCGGCGTTCTGGGAAGCGAGGTGGGGGTCGGTTCCCAGGGCCTGGGCGAGGGGAGGCCAGGCGAGCAGGGCGGTCAGATGTGCCCGGGTGGTCTTCTGGAGGGGGAGGACGTCGTTGAGGCGGCTCTGGGCGGCGGTGAGCTCTCCTTCGCGGGTGCTGAGGTGCTTCTCGGCGGCAAGGGCCTGTTCGCGGGCGAGTGTGAGCTGCTTGTGAAGCTCTTTGGCCTGTGCGGTGGCCTGCTCGTAGCGGCGTGCCGCGTCGTCGGCGTCGCCGTGGGACGACTGGACCTCGGTGAGTTCTGCCTGGGTCTCCAGCACGGTGGTGTGCATGCCCTGGGCGGTGTGCTGGAGGTCGGCGAGCCGCTCGGTGAGGGCGGCTTCATCGGGCAGACTGTCCACGATGCGCTGTAGTCGGGGCAGCAGCCGGGTGGCCAGCTGGGTGGCGCAGCCGGTTAGCTTCTCGGCGGATTCCCGGCTTGTTTCGATCAGCTGGGCCAGATCGGCGGGGTCGGCGGGCATGCCCAGGCTTCGGGCGCGGGTCTCCCAGGCGGTGCGCAGGCGGGTGTGTTCGACCGCGGCGTCCTCGGCCCGCTGACGCAGGGTCCGTGCGGTGCTGTGGCGTGCATGCGCCGTCTTCGCGGTGCGGGCGCGTTCGGCCTCGGCGGTGGTCAGCGCGTCCCGCGGAGGGAAGCCCCGTCCCTGGTCGCGGAGGGTGTCGCGTTGCGTGCGGCGTTCGGCTGCGAGCCGGCGCTCGTGGCCGGCGCTGGACTCGAGTTCCAGCGCGGCGGTGTCGAGTTCGTCGGCCCTGGCAAGGGCCCGGGCCAGGCGGGTACGTGCGCCGATGTGCGAGGCGGCCGGGATCTGATGGCCGGTGGTACGCAGGGCGGTGACGGGGTCTGCGGTGAGAGGGCCGGCGGTGAAGGTGCCGTCGCGTCCGATGACGAGCGCCAAGGTGTGCCGGTGGTCGGTGGCGGTGTCGGCCACGGCGATGCGCTGCAGGACTGCGCGGGCGAGGCTGGCGTGCGGATGGCCGGACGCGATGTCGAGAACGGCGGTCAGGTTGTGCTCGTGGACAGGTCCCGCAGGGCTGATGTGCCAGGCGTGGGGGTGGCGCCGCCCTCGTGCAGGTGGGCGCCGAGGATTCCGGCGCTGGCCAGGGCCAGCTCCAGCAGGGCTTTGCGGTCGTCCGCGCCGTGCAGGGCGGAGTGCCATTCGAGGAGGGCGCCCAGCGCGGTGTCGTCCTCGCCCGGCCCCGCCCAGGCAGGACGCGGCAGCGGCAGGAGCCGTCCGGAACGCAGGTGGCGGGCTTCCAAGCGGTGCTGCGCAGCGGTGGCATCGAGGCTTGCTGCGGTGGCGAGGTGCTGATGGGCTGTGCTCTCGTGACCGGCGGCGAGGGTTTCGCCGATGCGCAGGGCTTGGTCGGCCCAGGCGTCGAGCTGGTCACGGACCGCGGCGGGTTCCGCGTGGGTGAGGGCATCGACGTCGTTGGTGTCCCACACCGTCAGCTCGTCCCCGTCCAGGGCCGCTTCGTCGTGCAGGCCACGCAGAGCGGAATGCCCTGGTGCCCACTGGGCAACCTCGGCGAGGACCTGGCGGGCGGCCGTGCGGGCTGCTGCGGTGGCGCGGTCATGGGCCTGGCTGGTTTCGTCGTAGGCGCTTTCGGCCCTGGCTGCCGTGTGGTGTGCGGTGGCGGCTGTCTCCTGGGCCGCGGCGACGGGGTCGTGGTCACGCAGAATCAGCGCGGCCTTGTCGGCCGCGGAGCAGTGATTGCGGGCTCGGGCTGTCCACTCGGCGGCAAGCTGTTCGAGACCCTCGCGGTCGTGGGTGAGTGTCATGCCCGGGCCTGGATCGGCAACGCGGTCGGCGACCGGGCGGGTGACGCGGGCCCGGGGGTGGTGGGCGAGCAGGGTTTCCAGCGCAACGGGCTGGGCACCGGCAGCTTCCGCGCCGGCCACCCTCTCCTCGAGGTCGCCGATGATGTCGTCGAGGGCGTCCCGGCCGGTCTTGGTCTGTGTGCGGGCCTGCTGGGCGGCAGCATGCAGGCTGTCGTAACTGCTGACCGCGGCGTGTTGTTCGGCGCGCAGCCGTTTACGCAGGTCCATGACGCGCCCGTGGGAGCGGTAGGCGTCGCTGGTCTCGATGGCGCGGGCGGCGGCCTGGGCCTCCTGGTGGGCTTCCTCGAACCGTTGGACGTCGCCCCCGGCCTGGTCGGCATCGGCCTTTGCGGTCTCCAGCAGGCCGATGCACTGCTGGACGCGGCGGCGGCGTGTGCTGGCGTCGTCGTGGGCGTGGCGTGCGGCCGCGTGGGCAGCGCGGGTGACGTCGACGACGTGCCCGGTCCACACGCGGGCGAACTCCTCCAGGAGGGTGGCGGCGTGCTCGTCGCGTTCGAACGCTTCACGGGTGGTGTCGGACTCGGCGAGGGCCTCGGCGGTGGCGGTGAGAACGTCCTCGGCCACACCCGGCAGGGACTGGCGCAGCGCGTCGGCGGCTGCGGCTGCGGCTGCGGCTGCGGCCGGGGAGACGTCGCCCAGGAGGGTCGGGTTGCGCACTTCCCGCAGCCGGGCGGCGAGCAGGCGCAGTTCGGCGGAGGTGGTGGACCAGATACGGGTGGCCAGGTCTTCGACGTACTCCTCGGGTTCGGCGAAGACCCGTCCGCCGGCGGCCTCGATGTGGGCGGAGAACTCTTCATGCTCCAGCGCGCTCCCGTTGGCACCGCGCAGCGCCAGGTCTTTCAGCGGGCGGCCGGGCACGGTGAAGGGGACGACGCTGACGGCGGGGGTGGAGCTGGGCGAGTACTGCAGCCGGACACCGAAACTGACGACATTGCCGTTTGCTGCCGTCCCGTCCGGTGCGTTCGGTGCCGGTTCGCCGGCCGGGGCGGCGAACGTCAGCCACAGATAGCCGTAACGGCGGCCCTTGGCCGGGGCGCCTTCGCTCATCAGGAGTTTCAGTGTGGTGGGGCGTGCCTTGCCTGCGGCCAGCTTGGCTCCGTTCAGATCGAGCAGGTAGGGCCACAGGGCTTCCAGCGCGGTGGTCTTGCCGGTCCCGTTGGGTCCGCGCAGCAGGAGCCGGCCCGATGCGGCGGGCAAGTCCAGGTCGCCGTAGCGCCACACGTTCGACAGTCCGGCGCCGACCAGGCGCCAGCGGCCGCCGAAGCGGCCGGTGTCGCCGGACGGTGCGGGCGCCGGGGGTTGGGCGAAGTCCAGGTCGAGGATGTCACTCATGCGGTACGTTCCTCCGTGTTCTCTTCGGCCTCGATCTCGCTGAACAGGCCCTGCTGCAAGGGGATGTGGGGGTGTTTGGGGGTCGGTGTGCCGCGGGGAACGCGGGTTCGGGCGGTCTTGGGGAGGGCGGTGCCTTCCTCCGCCCAGCGGCCGGTGGTGGGGGCGAGCCACCACATGGAGATCGTCTTCTCGTCGGCCTGCGGGGCGGTGTGGGTCAGTCGGGCCAGGTGGGTGCCGGTCAGCAGGTCACCCACTTTGCCCACCAGCAGGAGGGGGTCTTGGATGTACTCGGTGCTCCAGCCGCCGCGTCCGGAGGCGTTGTTGGCGCCGAATGCCGTCAGCGCTTCTATCACCGCCTCCTCGGTCAGACCGCGCCATCCTGGTCCGGGAGCGTTGTCGGTGGTGCCGTTCAGGGCGGCGTGGTCGAGCAGCAGCAGCGCGGCATGGGCGATGGTGCCGGGTGCGGGGAAGGGCATCGGGCCGAGTTCGTGGAAGTGGCGGAAGGCCTCGTCGGGCACAACGAATGCGGCGCCCTCCGCTCGGCGTTCCAGCACGAGCCCGAAGGCGTCGGCCAGCGGGCCGCCGTCGTCGCCGCGCACGCGCTGGCTCAGCCACTGCGCCTCGGCATCGTCCAGCAGCGCGGCGTGGACGCAGGTGTCGTCCACGAGCGCGCGGCGCATCCGGCGGGCGGCGTCCGGTTCGCGGTGGGCCTGTTCCAGCCATGCGTGCGGATCCGCGGCCGGGTCGAGGGTGCCGGGGTTGGCGATGACATAGGCCAGCCGGATGTGGTGGACGGCCAGCAGTACGGGCGCCTGTTCGTCGTGCAGGTAGCGGTCGAGGTCACCGTCGAGACGCTCGACCACGCCGCGGTCATCGAGCATGTGCAGGGCGGCCAGGATGGCGCGGCGTTCTGCGATGTCGTGGTGGGTGGGCAGTCCGGCCTCGGCAGCGGCGGCGTGGGCCTGGGTGACCAGGTGTCCCAGGGCGGTGCGCGGCGGCATCGACTCGGCGGCTGCCAGCAGCAGGAAGAACCAGGAGCAGGCGGCGGGGCTCGGTCCCTGGGCGGCCCACGCCTGGGGGCGTGGTGGCGGGCTTTTCCGCAGGCGCACCAGGTCGCGTTCGATGATCAGCACCCAGCCCAGCCGGGCGACGGCGGAGCGCAGCGCGTGCTCGTTGCGGCGTATCGCAGCGATGAGTTCGTCGTGGCGGCCGCCGATGAGCCAGCAGGTGGCCGCCAGGCCGCGCAGGAGTGCGGCGGCCTCGGGGTGCCATGCTCTGCGCCTCCGCTGCGCAGGGTGAGCAGATGCCGTGTCTGGTGCGGGCGCCGGCTCGTGTGCGGGGGTGTCCGTGGCCTCGCTCATGCTGCGCCCTCCTGCCGGGGGATGAGGTCGGAGGGGTCGACTTCGGGCGTGTTCGGGCTGGTCTGCGGGGTGATGCGCAGGGGTGTGTGTGCCGAGGGGTCGTCTGTTGTCGTGGTGCCCGCCAGGGCGGCCAGGGCCGCGGTGGAAGGGCGCTGGCCGGGCTGGTGGAAGAGCGGGATGCGTCCGGGCAAGAGCACCCGCCAGGTAGGGGCGTTCAGGATGCCGGTGCCGGAGCCGGTGTGGACGAGCGTGCAGGCAAGGCCGCCACTGGTGCCGGTGCGGCGGGGTCCGTTTGCGGCGGTCCGGGCGGCGGCCGTCAGGGCGGCGAGAGCGGCTCGGGCTGCCGCCTCGTCCAGCGGCTGGCCCGGGACCGAGGCCAGGACCGCGGCGAGTGCCCTTTGGTGTCCGGCCTGGCGGCGTGCCCGGGCCTCGGCGACCTGGGCCTTGGCCGCGGTGTCGTCACGTGGTGCGGCGCCTCTGCCGCGCGGACCGGAACGGCCGGCGGTGCGCAGCAGTGTCGGCACCGGTACCTGGGGCCCGCCCCGCCAGGACGGGTTCCGGCGGCGATGAGGTCGCGCGCCTGGGAGGCATCCACAGCCGCCTGTGCCAGCAGGCCGAACCACGGCCGCAGCACCACGAGTGCCGCTGCGGCCCGTGCGGAACCGGAGTCGAGTTCGGCTGCCACGCGGGTGGCATAGTCGACCAGCAGGCCCTTGAGGTCGTTGGTGCGTTCCTCATCCAGGTCGAACCGGTCCGCGAGACCTATCAGCGCGTCCTCGGCCCCGACCAGGGCGGCATCGAGGTCATCGTGGCTCGTGAACACGGTGCTCACGGCGTCCAACACGGCGGCGTCGAGGCGGCCGGCATCGGGCTCGCCTATGCCCAGGGCCGTGGCGAGCTGCTCGAGGTGGGACACGATGCGGCTGAGTGACACGATCGGGATTTCCCGCGCGGTGACCGTTCCCGCCAGGACCTGGCGGTAGAAACGCTGGACGTGCCGGCCCGCAGGACTGGCGGTGTAACGCCAGTTCCGGGCCAGGATCTCGGCGTACCGGCGTGCGTGGCTGGTGTCCGACCGGAACGAAACCGCGCCCATGTCTTTCAGCGCGTCCAAGCGCTTCTCCACCAGGCGTGTGTCCAAGCGCACTCCGGAAGTCGACAGTGCTGCCGCGACCTCGGCAACCGTCAGGTCGGTCACCGACCCCTCCAGCACATCCATGATCGCGATGTATTCGCTGGACTCAGGCCGCACCAGATATCCCACGACCTTACGTGCGTCGGTCACGCCGTCGGTTGCGGCGGGCTTCTCTTCTGCTGGTGACACCACTCCCCCATCGACGACGCCAACGGCCGCTTGTCCCAAGCCTCCTTTGAAAAGTAGACGCCCCCACTGACAACGCCCTCGGAAAGGCATGAATTCAAGGATCCCCTGTCATGCCGTGTGTGACGTAAATGCATCACATCCTCCTCAGACAGAGGCGATCAAGAACCGCTCCCGGTCAACTCCCCTACGCCACACTGCCACTGGAGTGCTTGAGCTGCATCGATGGCTGCTGCGGCGAGAAGGGGATCACCTGCAGAATCGGTTCACAGGCGAGGGGAATCGCAGCCTTCACCTACGAGAGCCACAGGAAGGTATTCAGCCATGTTGATGGATGAAGCCCAGGCTATAAGCGTGGCCCTTGAGGATGGGCCTTCCATGCTCCAGGAATTCGATAAAGCGTTCGACTTTTCGGTGAGTTCAGCACTACGCCTTGCCGGGGTGGTCCGGTTCGCACTGGCTCGGCGCGACAATTCCGGGCTGCAAACTGCCCATCCCCCAGACGGCGCGCCGGTTGGGCGGCGACCGAGCCGGCCGCGGCTCGCCGGGTCTGAGCGGAACGGCTGGCGCAGATCCAGATAGCAGCGCAGCCGTACACCAGGCTGGCCCGGCTCCCGTGTCAGGTCCTCTGCCGTCACCGTCGCCCACCGCTCGGCGAATACGGCCTGAAGGGTGAACGCGGTTGCAGCGTCGGCAGCCGCGACGTCGAGCACGACCAGCCCGGGCCCCTGCACATGCACTTTGCCCAGAGAAACGCCCTCCAGATGGTTCCACCCCTGTCCCCGCAGGTCAGACCCCGAAATCGCCGCTCCAGGCCCCCAATTACGTCGACGAATGCGGGCATGGCCATGCAGGCCCTCATGCGCGGGTTCGCGTCCGCCCTGCCCACGGTCCCGGCTCCAGACGGCGCGCACGCCGTACCGTTCGAACCCCCGCACCGTCCTCGTCCGCACGGCGCAGCGCCTTCCCGCCGGAGACCGCACCGGCACCGCTCCCCCTCCCGCAACAGGGTCTACTGACTGTCCCCCACGGACCTCCCCGACGGCGCCCACCACCCGTTACCTGGTCGACCTCATCACGGCCCCGGCGTCCCCCAGAAGATGGACGCGGTCGTCCAGTTGCGGCTCAAGCCCGGCCTGGCCCGCGCCCTGTCCAGCCTCACGGCCAAAAACTCGCCGCCGTCCTCGCCCACCTCATCGAGACCGAAGCCCCGCCGCAACGGCACCGCACCCGACATCCTCGGCGTCACCGACGGCAAGCTCTTCCTCACGCAGGCCAAGAACAGCCGCCCCGGTCCGCCCGGTTGTGCGGACATGCGTGCCGTACCCGGCGACCGGACACCATCTCCAGCCGCACTTCCGGCCGGCACCACCGCTCCGCCGACTGATGCGGGTGCAGACGGGGGCTCGCTTGTCCGTGGCGATCTCCAGCACCTCGCCGAGCGAGACAAGCAGGATTTTACAGACGGCCGCCCGGGAGATCTCGGAAAGCTCGCCACGGCGCGAGCGTGTACCTCATCGGCCGTCAGGTGCACATGGCCACCGTCGAGGACCTCGGCCACGACGCGCCGCTGCGCGGTCATGCGCCAGCCTCGCCCGCACAGTCGTTCCAAAAGGTGCCGTCCATCTTCTTGGAGGATCACGGCCATCAACTGATCCCGCTTCACAGAGAGTTGGCCGACGTCCTTCTTCGTGCGGACCCTGATCAGCCATCGGGCTCCTACTCACGATCCCAGGGGCCCTCCATCCGCGATACAGCCAGCGGGTCCCGGCCGTTCGGTATTCGGCCGAGCCCACTGGCTGCGATGCACAGCCATCAGTCGAACAGGTAGAATTTTAGAGCAGTCCTTGATCTAGACATTGTCTATTGTAGGATGAGGTTGGAACTGTCCGAGGGGCAGGGTTGGAAGCAATGACGCAGGAGGCGCACGTGACGCAGGGACCGCTTACGACGGAGGCCGGAGCGCCGGTCGCCGACAACCAGAACAGCGAGACCGCGGGCGTCGGCGGACCCGTCCTGGTCCAGGACCAGCTCCTGCTGGAGAAGCTCGCCCACTTCAACCGCGAGCGCATCCCGGAGCGCGTCGTCCACGCACGTGGCGCGGGCGCCTACGGGACCTTCACGGTGACCGCCGACGTCACGCCGTACACGCGTGCCGCCTTCCTCTCCGAGGTGGGCAAGCAGACCGAGACGTTCCTGCGGTTCTCGACCGTGGCCGGCAACCTCGGTGCCGCGGACGCCGTGCGTGACCCGCGCGGCTGGGCGCTGAAGTTCTACACCGAAGAGGGCAACTACGACCTCGTCGGCAACAACACCCCGGTGTTCTTCATCAAGGACGCCATCAAGTTCCCCGACTTCATCCACACCCAGAAGCGCGACCCGTACACGGGCAGCCAGGAGGCGGACAACGTCTGGGACTTCTGGGGTCTGTCCCCCGAGTCCACGCACCAGGTGACCTGGCTGTTCGGCGACCGCGGCATTCCCGCGTCGTACCGCCACATGAACGGCTACGGCTCGCACACCTACCAGTGGAACAACGAGGCCGGCGAGGTCTTCTGGGTCAAGTACCACTTCAAGACGGACCAGGGGATCAAGAACCTGACCACCGAGGAGGCCGTCCGCCTCTCCGGCGTCGACCCCGACTCGCACCAGCGCGACCTGCGCGAGTCGATCGAGCGCGGCGAGTTCCCGAGCTGGACCGTGCAGGTGCAGATCATGCCGGCGGCCGACGCGGCCACCTACCGCTTCAACCCGTTCGACCTCACCAAGGTGTGGCCGCACGAGGACTACCCGCCCATCGAGATCGGCAAGCTGGAGCTCAACCGCAACCCGGAGAACATCTTCGCCGAGGTCGAGCAGAGCATCTTCTCGCCCGCCCACTTCGTGCCGGGCATCGGTCCCTCCCCGGACAAGATGCTCCAGGGCCGCCTCTTCGCGTACGGCGACGCCCACCGCTACCGCGTCGGCGTCAACGCCGACCACCTGCCGGTGAACCGCCCGCACGCCACCGAGGCGCGCACCAACTCGCGCGACGGCCACCTGTACGACGGCCGCCACAAGGGCGCCAAGAACTACGAACCGAACTCCTTCGGCGGCCCGTTCCAGACGGACAGGCCGCTGTGGGTGTCCACCGCCGTCACCGGTGACACCGGCAGCCACGAGGCCCCCTCGCACGCCGAGGACAACGACTTCGTGCAGGCGGGCAACCTCTACCGCCTGATGTCGGAGGACGAGAAGAGCCGCCTGGTCGACAACCTCGCCGGCTTCATCGCCAAGGTCTCCCGCGACGACATCACCGAGCGCGCCATCGACAACTTCCGCCAGGCGGACGGCGACTTCGGCAAGCGCCTGGAAGTCGCCGTCCAAGCCCTGCGTGGCTGACCCGGGATCGGACCGCTTACGGTGAGCGGAGGGCCGGATTTCCGTACGTCTCGTACGGGGTCCGGCCCTCTCGCGTATCAGCTCGCGAACTGCCTTCGGCGCCCAGCAGAGGATGATGTCACGCACCGAGACGATGCCGACCGGCTACCCGTGGTCCAGACGGTCAGATGGCAGAAGCCTTCGTGGGACATGGCCTGTGCGGCCTCCTCCATCGTCCGGGACGGGGCGGCGAGGACGACGTTCGGTCGCAGTGCGGACGACTGAATCGCAATTTTGCAAGCGGGGGATTTTCGTCTCCGCCGTTTCGGTCGGCCTGGAGCGATGAACCTTGCTCTCAGGATTCCGTAACTCTATGTAACAGGCCGCGGGAAGTGGGGCGGTTCGAGCCGAGCTCACGACGGTGTGACCGGCTTCCGGTTGTGCACGCGCAGGCGCAGGACGGCAAGGTCGACGAGCGGGGTGGGGATGTCCAGATCTGTTGCCGCGGAGGACAACGAGGCCAGGACGTGCTCCACTTCGGTCGGGCGCTGGTCGGTCATGTCCCGGTACATCGACGGAGCGAACGGCGAGCCTTCCTGGGTCACCATGGTCCGCAGCCCCTGCACCTGGGCTGCGGACAAGGGGTGCTTGGCGCCCGCCGCGACCGCTGTGGTCTCCTCCAGGACGGCGGCGGCGAAATCCGGGCCGCCCGGCACCGCCGCCACCTCCCCGATCGTGCCGGTCATGAGGCAGGTGATGACGGACACGGTGCTGATGAACACCCACTTGTGCCACATGGCTGTGCTGGCCTCGGCCGGACACGCTGAAGGCGAATCCGGCCGAGGCCAGCACACCGGCGGCGGCACGCACGCGGTCGGACACCTCCCCGGTCAGCTCCCCGATCTCCATGACAGCTGTCGGACCGCCGAAGATGACAGCGCCGTCGGCCGCGAGATGGGCAACGGCCCTGACCACTCCGCCGAGTACCGATCCCGGGAAGCGCTCGGTGAGGGCCTTGAGATGGTCGATCCCGTTGAGAAAGGGAATGATGACACTGCTCTCGCCGACCGCGGGCGTCACGTCGGTCAGGGCCGTGTCCAGGGCCTCCGCCTTCACCGCCAACAGGATCACGTCGTACGGGTCTGCGAGCTCCTGCGCCGTCACCAACCGGGGGATCACGGCCTCGTCACCGTCAGGGCCCGACAGACGCAGGCCCGTGGTCCGCAGGGCGGCGGCGCGTCCCGGCCTAACCAGGAAGGTCACGTCGCGCCCCGCCTGGGCCAGCCGGGCGCCGAAGTATCCGCCCGTCGCCCCGGCGCCCACGACGAGGACGCGCTTCGTCGTGCTCCTTGCGCTCAGCTCGCTTACGGCACCCGCGGCAGTTCGGCGGCCGGCGTGCTCCGGCGTTGTTGAAGTCATCCGCACTCAGTTTCCCGTCGGTGTGTGGAGGTGTGAGCCTGCGGCCGGCCGGTGGTCGTGTCGCTGGGCACGACGACGAACTGCCGCAGATGCAGGTCGCGGAAGGTCACCGGACCGCGGGGCCCGGGAATCCGGTCGATGCTGATCCCGGTTTCGGGCAGCCGTAGCAGCTTGTAGCCGTCGAGGAGGCGTGTGGTGGAGTTCCAGAACACCCCGGTGCCGGTGTAGGCGTCGATGAACTGCGCGGCGGTGGCCGGATCCTGGGTGGCGATGGCGGCCGCGAGTCCGGAGGTTTCCTGGTGGGCGATGCGTGCGGCGTGCAGCGGTCCGTTCGCGGGAGCGACGGTGACGGTCGCGGCGCGTGTGGGGTCCAGGGACCATTCGTAGCCGAGCGGGTGCGGGTGCGGGTGCAGTGAGGCGGCCACGCCGACGCGGTCCAGGGTGGCCAGGACGCCGGGCAGCAGCCGGTCGTAGCAGGACCGGTCGATGAGGAGGAGGTTGAGCCGGTTGCAGACGCCCAGCCGGTCGAGGCTTTCGACGATGAGGCGGTGCACGGTCTCCTCGTCCGCCGCGGGGCCCGCGTAGAGCACCCCGCCGCCGTCGGCGTGGGCCAGGGTTCGGACGCCGTGCCGCGCCGCCGCACGGCTGAGGTCCCGGGTGCTCTTGCCGCTCCCGCGCAGAATGACCAGCGGGATCAGTTCGGGGAGGGAAACCAGTGCATGGGCTGCGGTGTGGTCCGCGCCGGGCAGGAGCTGGAGCACGTCGGGATCCAGGCCGGCCCCGCTCAGGGCGGGCCGGATGACTTGGCACATCAAGGCCCGGGACGAACGCAGGGCGGCGGACCCTGTGCGCAGCACGCCCGCGTTTGCGTGACTTGAGGAGCTGGGACGCTATGTCGAGGGTCACGTTGGGACGTGCTTCGAAATTCGCGCCGATGACGCCGACCGGCCGTCGGCGCTCAGACAGCGTCAGGCCGTCCGGACGCACCTCGATGACCGTGTCCCCCGGTTCGTGCGGTACGGCGGCCAGCGCATGCAACTGGGCCTGCATGGAGTCGAGTCGGGCATCGGTCAGCCGCAAACGGTCCTGGACGCCCTCCGACATGCCGATGGCCACCGCTGCTTCGACGTCCTGGTCGTTCGCCGCCAGCAGGGCGCTGCGGGCTTCTTCCAGACGCTTCGCCATGCGGCGCAGTGCGGCGTCGATGTCCTTGTCAGGTGCGTCCACGACAGCGGCAGCGCCTGCGGCGGCCCGGGCCGCGTAGGCGCGCACGGCTTGCTCGGCATCGCTTCTCCGGTCGTGTTCGGCGTGTGTCACAGCGGCGTCCTCTCCTGGCCGGGGCTGCCCCCGTGAACGCTCGCCGTGATCGCGGGGCCGGTGGCCCGGGCCGTAGCTGTCGGTCAGGTGCGGTCCGGCTGTGCGGTGTAGCGCAGGTAGGGCTTGACCGTGCGGTATCCGGGGAAGCGTTCGGCGGCGTCGGTGTCGCTGACCGCCGGCGTGATGATGACGTCCTCGCCGTCCTGCCAGTCCGCGGGCGTGGCGACCTGGTGCTCCGCGGTGAGCTGGAGGGAGTCGATGACGCGGAGGATCTCGGCGAAGTTCCGGCCCGTGCTGGCCGGGTAAGTGAGCGTCAGCTTGATCCGCTTGTTCGGACCGATGACGAACACGGACCGGACGGTGGCGGTGTCGGAGGCGTTGGGGTGGATCATGCCGTACAGGTCGGAGACCGTGCGGTCCACGTCCGCGATCATCGGGAAGCCGACGCTGTGGCCCTGGGTCTCGGCGATGTCCGCGGACCAGGCCCTGTGGTCTTCGGCGCTGTCGACGGAAACCGCCGCCACCCGTGTGTTGCGCCGGGCGAACTCGTCGCTGAGCGAGGCGACGGCGCCGAGTTCCGTCGTGCACACGGGGGTGAAGTCGGCGGGGTGCGAGAAGAGAACCCCCCAGCTGTCCCCCAGCCAGTCGTAGAAGCGGATCTCACCACTCGCGGTAGGGGCCGTGAAGTCGGGGGCGGTGTCTCCCAGTTGCAGCGCCACTGTCGTTTCCTTCGTCGATGACAACCAAAATCGATATAACCGTAACCACTACAGCTATTACACGCAAGGCTCGAGCGACCGGACCGGCGGCTCACCGGCCTCGCGCCCGCAGTCATGTCACAGGCGCGCCACACCGTCCGCCCGCGCGGCAGCGGCCACGGCGGCGGTGACGGCGGGGGCGACCCGGGGGTCGAACGGGGAGGGGACGACCCGGTCGGCGGCGAGTTCGCCGGCGAGGACCGCGGCCAGCGCCTCGGCGGCGGCGAGCTTCATTCCCTCGGTGATCGCGGACGCCCGGACCTGGAGGGCGCCGGCGAAGACGCCGGGGAAGGCCAGCACGTTGTTGATCTGATTGGGAAAGTCGGAGCGCCCGGTCGCCACCACGGCGGCGTACTTGCGGGCCACGTCCGGGTGGACCTCCGGGGTCGGGTTGGCCATCGCGAAGATGAAGGAGCCCGGGGCCATCGTGGCCACCACCTGCTCCGGGACCGTGCCGCCGGAGACTCCGATGAAGACGTCGGCTCCGGCCAGGGCCGACTCCAGTGAGCCGGTCAGCCCTGCCTTGTTGGTGTACGCCGCCAGGTCGCGCTTGACCGGATTGAGGTCGTCGCGGTCCGGGTGCACCACTCCCCTGCGGTCGGTGACCGCCACGTCCCCGGCCCCGGCCTCGACGAGGATTCTGGCGATGGCGACACCGGCCGCGCCGGCCCCCGAGATCACCACCCGCAGGTCACCGAGCGGCCGGCCCGTCAGGGTGCAGGCGTTGCGCAGTGCCGCCAGGGTGACGATGGCGGTGCCGTGCTGGTCGTCATGGAAGACCGGGATGTCGAGCCGGGCTTTGAGCGCGTCCTCGATCTCGAAGCAGCGCGGCGCCGAGATGTCCTCCAGATTGACTCCGCCGAAGGACGGCGCAAGCCGCACGACGGTCTCGACGATCTCGTCCACGCCGGTGCAGGAGAGTGCGATCGGCACCGCATTCACCCCGCCGAACTGCTTGAACAGGATGGCCTTGCCCTCCATGACCGGCAGGGACGCCTCCGGGCCGATGTCACCGAGGCCCAGCACCGCCGTCCCGTCGGTGACGACCGCGACCACCTGCGACTTCCAGGTGTAGTCGTGCACCAGCTCGGGCCGGTCCGCGATGGCCCTGCAGACCTCGGCCACCCCCGGCGTGTACGCCAGTGACAGATCGGAGGCGTCGCGCACCGTAACGGTGGGGGTCACCTGCATCTTTCCGCCACGGTGCAGGGCAAAGACCGGGTCCGTGGTCCGCGTGGGGCCGGATGCCGGCCGCCTCTTCCCCGCCGCGCTGCCGTGTCCGGTGCCGACCGCCTGTGTTGCCATCGCCGCATCCCCTGCCTGCCCGTGATAGAAATAACTGTAAGCCATTAGGTTATATCGCAGGGAGAGGCGGACGCCTACCGTCGGCAAGGGGAGCCGGCCTTGAGAGCGGTTTGAAAGCCGTACTGAGCCGTGGTTGACTCCGATCGATCCGAGGCGCCCGCCCGCTCCGGGGCCCTTCGCGGACCGGTCACCGAGCTCGCCTGCGCTCACGGAAGGACGTCGGATGGCGCACTGCAACTCCCTGCCGGCAAGAAACGGCTCAACGACGTCATCGGCCTGCGCCGGCACGAAACACAGAGCACCAAGGTTCAGTGACCGAACTGACAAGTCGCCGAAAGGGTGGCCCATGACCCGGCTCGACCAGAACCCCAACGCGGCCCCGGCCCGGCCAACGACCCCGTCCGGCACGTCCGTGCCACCGGGGGCACAGCCGTCGCGCAACGCCCGGTCCACCCTTGCCGTGACCAGCGCGGCCACCGCGGTGGCGCTCATGACCTACACGGCGCCGATGGTGACGCTCCCCGAGACCGCCGCCGACCTGCACACGCCCCTTTCCGCGCAGGCCTGGCTGCTGAACGGCACCCCCCTGGGGCTCGCCGCTCTGCTCCTGGTGGCCGGCAGCCTCGCCGACGACTACGGCCGACGCCGGCTGTTCCTGGCCGGCACAGCCGCTCTCGGCCTCACCACGGCACTGGGCGCGCTGACCACGTCGACCTGGCTGTTCACGGCGGCCAGGATCGCGCAGGGCGCGGCGAGCGCGGCCATCCTGGCCAGCAGCCTGGGGCTGATCGTCCAGGCGTTTCCGACGCCCAGGGGCCGCCTGCACGCGACGGGCGTGTGGGGCGCGTGCGTCAGCGCAGGCATCGCGGTGGGCCCGCTGGTCGCCGGAGCGATGCCCAGTTGGCGTATCGCCTATGCGGTCCTGGGCGCGGCGGCGCTGATCGTCGCGGCGTCCGGCGTCCGTCCGCTGACGGAATCGCGCGCACCCGACCGCGGTCGCCCCGACATCGCCGGCGCCCTGGTGTTCAGCCTGGCGCTGGTAGCGCTGGTGGCCGCGCTGACGCTCGGCCGTGACGGATGGCTGCGTGCGCCGGTCGGTGTCCTGCTCGCCGTGGCAGTGCTGCTCACTGCCGCTTTCGCGGTCGTCGAACGCCGTAACCGCACGCCGATGATCGACCTCGGCCTGCTGCGGCGCCCCCGATTCTTGGCCTCCTCCGTGGCCGGTCTGTTCACCGGGCTGGCCGTCATCGGCCTGTTCAGCTACCTGCCCTCGCTGCTGCAGAAGAGCCTCGGGATGTCGGCGATCGTCACCGCGTGGCTCCTCATGCTGTGGTCCGGCATCTCTTTCGCGGTGGCGCTGCAGGCCCGGCGACTGGCCGGGCGGATCTCACCGCGCCACCAGCTTGCGCTGGGATTCGTCCTGCACGCCGGCGGCGCGCTGGCCCTGCTGGGCTCGATCGCCGCGGACTCCTGGCCGCGGCTGCTGCCGGGCCTGGTGGTGGCCGGTATCGGCAGCGGCCTGCTCAACGCCGCCCTCCCGCTGCTGTCCGTCGAGGCGGTCCCGGCCGAGCGGGCGGCCATGGGGTCCGGGGCCCAGCAGACCTTCCGCTACATCGGCTCGTGCGCCGGAGTGGCGATGACCATCGCGATCGTGACCTCCGCGGGATCGGCGGCACACGGAGCGGACATCGCCGTGATCGTCTCGGCGGCACTCGCCGTGCTCGCGGCCGTCGGTGTGGTCGTCCTGCGGGAAAGGGCCTGAGCACACCGGGGCGCCGAGCCGTACGCCGGCTCCACCCGGGGGGACACTCGACCGTTCTGCCGCGCGTCCACGCCTCGAAGGGCTGAGTGTCACCCGCCGGCATGGCCGATGGGTTCAGTCGGAGGAGCGGGTCGCCCTGGCCGGGGCGGAGGAGCTGTAGAAGACCGACCGGCCCCGCTTCGTCCGCCTGGCCCGGCCCTGCGCCACGAGCGCCTCCAGGGTGGCACGCACCACGGTGGCCTTGATTCGCCGGCCCGGATGAGCCCGGGCGATGTCCGCGGAGACCTCCGCGGCCGAGCGGGGTTCGGACTGACCGGCCAGGTGACCGCAGACCAGGTCCACCAAGGTGAGCTCGGAGGCCTTGCGTGCCTGGTGCGCCTCTGGGGTTCCCGGCTCGCCCGGAGCATCAGTCTGCCCCCTGGGCGCCGTTTCCTCTGACGCCGCGGCCGGCGTGGAGGGTGCCGCCTGGTCCGCACCCTGGCCGCCCAGCGCCTGCCTCACACCCAGCAGCACGCCGCGCTCCCGTTGCAGGGCATCCAGCCGCTGCTGCAGCCCCTCCATCTCCTGTCCGATGCGTTCCTGTTCCTCGGCATTGTGCGTCAGGTCCTGTTCCACCCGGGCGATGTACTGCGACACCAAGCCGTCAGCCTGAACGGCGACATCAGACACGTCCACTTGACCTCTCATCCATCACGTCGCGGCGGCGGCTCGCCCCTTTCGGGAACATGACCCCACCCGCCGCTGCGCAACACACCACCTGGTTCCCCTTTGACCCAGCGTAGGCGGCAGGCGCAACTGACCTGGTCAGCATAGGTCCCAGCACCGAGCGCGAGCATCGGGGAACGCTCGCGTGCCGTTGCGCTCGCCGCGTGCGCGCCAGGCCTGCGCCGCACGGCGTTCTGTAAGCTGTGGCCGTGCCCCGACCCGCCAACCCCCTGGTCCGCGAGAATCTCCTCAACGCGGGACTGGCCCTCTTCCATGCCCAGGGGTACAACGCGGTGGGCATCAAGGAGATCACCGACACGGCGGGCGTGCCCAAGGGCTCGTTCTACAGCTACTACGGCAGCAAGAACGCCTTCGCCGCCGCCGTCCTCGGCCGCTACTGGACGGGCATCGTCCAAACTCACAGCGCCATACTGAGCGACGCGTCGCTACCCCCGGCGCAACGCGTCGTCCGCTTCTTCGAGGCCCTGACTCAGGACCACGCCGAGCAGGGGTTCGCGCTGGGCTGCCTGATCGGCAACCTCGCCCTCGAACTGTCCGACCAGAACGAAGAGGCGCGCGAGGAGTTGGCCTCCATCATGGCTCGGTGGTCGGCCCTCGTCGCGGGCTGCCTCGCGGAAGCCAGGGACGAGGGCGGGGCGGTCGAAACGCCCGAGGCCGGCGAGTTGGCGTCCATGGTCATCGAGGCGTGGGAGGGCGCGGCCATGCGCGGTCGCGTCGACCGGAGCCGGGCCCCCTACGACCGCTTTCTCACCGTGTCCCTGCCGCGGCTCATCGGCGTCGCGCACGCTCAGGTCTGAGGCGCCGCCCCCCCCGTACCTGTAAAGCCTCTCTCGGTGGACGGAGTTGGCCCGCGTACCTCGTGCGGTTGCAGCACTCCCCCTTCATTCATAGATGACTGGTCATTTATAGTGAGGGGGTTCTCTGCATCCCAAACTCACCTTCTGCTCGGAGTCCACCATGACCTCATCCAGGACCGACGTATACGCGGAGCCGTCCCGGCCCGCGCTTCCGGGAAGCGGCTTCCGGCTCGAACCGGCGCGTACGGCGCTCGTGGTCACCGACCCTCAGATCGACTTCCTCAGCCCGGACGGCGCCACGTGGGAGATTTTCGGTGCCAGCATCACCGACAATGAGACCGTCCTCCACATCGGCCAACTCCTGGAGGCCGCCAAGGCCGCCGACGTCGCCGTGGCGATCTCGCCCCACTACTACTACCCCTCGGACGACGCCTGGCGGTTCGGCGGTCCGCTGGAGCAGTACATGCACGACGTCAGCATGTTCAGCCGTCGGGGGCCTCTCACTCTCGACGGATTCGAGGGCTCCGGGGCAGATTTCCTGCCCGCCTACCGCGAACACATCCTCGACGGGCGCACCGCCGTCGCCTCACCGCACAAGATCGTGGGACCCGAGTCCAACGACCTCGTCCTCCAGCTGCGCAAGCGGGGCGTCTCACAGGTGCTTCTGGCCGGGATGGCCGCCAACCTGTGCGTCGAGGGCCACCTGCGTGAACTCGTCGAGCAGGGCTTCGAGGTGGTCGTCGTCCGGGACGCCACGGCCGGCCCCCGGCTTCCCGAAGGTGACGGCTACCTGTCCGCTCTCATCAACTTCCGCTACCTGGCCGCCGCGACGTGGACGACGGCCGAGGCCGTCGAGGCACTGGCGGGGTCACTGGCATCCTCGTCCCCTGTCAAGGACGCCGCTTCATGAACAGGACGACCCTGACCGAACAGATCGTTGAGACGAGGATCAGGAAGGGGATCACATGGGCTGACGTCGCCCGTGAGCTGGGGGCGAGCAAGGAGTGGGTGACCGCCGCCTGTCTCGACCAGATGACCTTCTCGAAAGACCAGGCGGAAAGGATCGTGTCGATCTTCGAGCTGCCCGTCGAAGCCGTCACCGTCCTGCAGACCCCTCCCACCCGCGGGCTGGACGCCACGGCCGTGGCCGGGGATCCGGTGATCCACCGGCTCCGTGAGATCGTCGCGGTCTACGGTCCCGCGATCAAGGAGCTGATCCACGAGGAGTTCGGTGACGGCATCATGAGCGCCATCGACTTCCGGCTGAGGCTCGACCGCCGCGCGGACCCCAGGGGTGACCGGGTCGAACTCGTCCTCAGCGGGAAGTACCTGCCCTACCCGACCGCCTGAACCGGGGCCCGTTGAGTGCGGCGTGCGCGGGGTGCTCACGCCGCACTCGCCGTCCCCCTGCCGAATCACAAGTGCCGCAGGATCAGCGCCAGTTCCAGGCGCAGCCGTCCTGCGGGAGTGGCGAGGAGAACCCCTGCCGCCGCTCAGCGTGTGCGCGACTGTGCTGTGATGGCGGCAGGCCGACGTGGCGGCTTTGCGACCGACGGTGACGGCCGGGCGTCTGCGCTCTGATCGCCGGCTCGGCCGCCCGGCCGTCTGCTCGAGTCAGGCGCTGACGGCCGAAGGAGAAGGCGTGCGCAGCGCTCTGCCGCCTGTCGGTGGCCGCAGACCGCTGCGCCGTCCATGTCCCGGATGAAGCCGTGCGACGGTCCGGCTGGACGGACAGCCGCGGGCCGGTGGGCCGAATGGCCAGTCCGCCTGTCGTTGCGCCCGGCGGGTCCGGCCGACGCCCCGATCCCCTACTCGGTCACCTGGCCAGGGAGCTTGGCGGCGAGCAGGTTCACCGGCGTGATCGTGGGGAAGGCGCTGAACAGCTCGTCGGCGCGGGCTTCGATCTGCTCCCGCACCTTGCCCTGCAGGTGCGCCTCGCGGTCCTCCTCGGTCTGGAAGGCGTCGAAGATCCGGAAGGAGCTGGGGCCGAGCCGGAAGGAGAACCAGGCCAGGGTGCCTGGCTCCGCGTCGACCAGTGTCTTGGCGTCGACGAGGAACTGGGCCACGTCGTCCTCCTTGCCCGGCTTGGCTTCGAACTCCACGAAGAATCCGTATGAGGGCATGTTCACTTCTCCTGTCGGTTGAGGAAGTCCAGCACCACAGCGCCGAACTCCTCGGGGTACTGGAAGAGGAAGGCATGGCCGGCGCCGCTGTAGAACACCGTCCTGGCGGTCGGCAGCTTCTGGGCCATGGCGAAGGAGTTGCCGGAGTCGACCATGACGTCATGCGAGCCGTTGGCCACCAGGACCGGCAGTTTCAGCTCCTCGAGCCGGGACCAGGCCGAGCCCGTACCGCTGCTCCAGCGCTGGATGGCCTGGAGCTGGTGGGTCCACTGCTCGGGCGGGACGTCCGCCTTGGAGTGCTGAAGACGGGTTTCGAGCCGGGCGAGCGACTCCTTGCCGAGCCGCACGCCCTCGTCGGTGAGCCCGAAGAAGAGGTACAGGAACGCCTCCTGGGAGGGCACCGGTGAGGTCATGTACTCCACGACGCGCTGCTCCAGCTCCGGCGTGCCGGGTACGCCGCCGGGACCGCTGCCGGCCACGATCAGCTTGCGGACCAGCTCGGGGTGGTCGAGCGCCACGAGCTGCGCCACGAAGCCGCCGACCGACCAGCCGAGCAGGTCGACCTCGTCGAGGCCCAGGGCCGTCAGGAAGTCGAACGCCGACTCGGCCATGCCCTCCATGGTCGTCGGTACCTCGCCGGTGCTCTCGCTGACGCCGGCGTTGTCGAAGATGATGACCCGCCGGTCCTGGGCGAGGACTTCGAGGAAGGCGGGGTCCCAGTGGTCGAGGGTGCCGCGGAAGCGCTGCAGCAGGACCAGCGGGGGTACCGGCGCGTCCTTGCCGAAGTCCCGGTAGGCGTACCGGGCCAGACGGCCCTCGACGTGGAGGGTGTCCGCGGTGTCGGAGATGTAGGCCATGAGGGCCCTCCTAGTGGGTTTCGTTTTGCTATCCACGCCAGTTAAGACGGGCTGTGCTCTTTCGTCAAGCCGGTGACCTGCTGAGTAGTATTTGACAACCCATGGGGGTGTGGCTACCCTCGTCGCGTGAGAAGAGCCAGGACACCAGACCCCCGCGTGTGCTCCATCGACGCGGCGATGCGCATCCTGGGCGAGAAGTGGGCTCTGCTGGCCTTGCGCGAGATCGTGTTCGGCGTCCGCCGTTTCGACGACATCGTCTTCAACACCGGTGCCGCCAGGAACATCCTCGCCAGTCGGCTCAAGTCCCTCGAGGCCGCCGGGGTCATCACCAGAGAGCAGTACGAGACGAACCCCGCCCGCTACGAGTACCGCCTGTCCGAGGCGGGCGAGCAGCTGATCACGATCCTGCACACCATCCGTGACTGGGGTGACCGGTACGCCCGGACGGACCCCGAGAACATCGTCACCTTCCGCCACAGCTGCGGTGCCGTGCTGCACCCGGAGACCCACTGCGGCGCGTGCGGTGAGGTTCTGGGGCCCTCGTCCGTCATCACCGCGGACCGCGATGTGCACCAGTCGGATCTCGCCGCGGCGGGTGGGGCCCAGGCCTGACAGCCGCGGCGCCGGACGATCGGCCCCGCGGCGGCGGGCAGTGGTGGCACCTGCTGTCCGCCGCCCGGCCATCCGCCGCTTCATCCTCCCGGTGGCCGAGGTCAGCGCCCGCTGAAGTCCAGCACCGGGCGCGGCTGCCCGGCCCTGAGGGCGTTCACGGCCGACGTCAGACCGGCCTGGGCGTCCTCGGTCTCGAACAGGGGCAGGGCGATGTCGAACATCGCCTCGTCGGCTGCCGCGGTTCCGCCCACGCGCCAGGCCCGCAGCAGTGCCTTGTGCGCGGCGTAGGCCCGGGTGGGGCCGCTGGTGAGCCGGCGTGCGAACGCCGTCGCCTCCGTTTGCAGAGCGGAGTCGTCAAGGACCCGGTTCACCACGCCCGCCTCGGCCATCGACGTGGCCGAGATCTGCTCCGATGTCAGGGCCCACTCGGAGGCGCGGGCCCGCCCGGCCCGCTCGGCGGCCCGGTAGATGCCGCCGAGCAGGGTGACGAGTCCGAGCGACTGCTCGGGGTGGCCGAACCGCGCGCTCTGGGCGGCGAAGATGACGTCGGCACGCAGCGCGAGTTCGAATCCGCCGCCGGCGCACAGGCCCTGCACGGCGGCGACGACCGGGATGGGCAGCCGTTCGAACTCGTTGAAGACGTTCATGTACCGCTCGAACAGGGTGCGCAGCTCGCGTACGTTCATGTCGGGCCAGTCCATGATGTCGCCGCCGAAGCTGAAGTCCGGCCCGTCGGCGCGCAGGAGGACGGCTCGGGCGTCACTGGACGCTATGGCCGCCAGCGCTTCGGCGAGTTCCTCCACAAGGGGCTTGTCCAGGCGGTTCTGGGGCGGGTTTTGCAGCACCACGGTCGCCAGGCGGTCGTCGATCGTGTACGTGAGACGGGGCATGAGGTCCTTCCAGGGGAATGAGCCAGGCTGTCGGCGGCCGGGCGTGCGGAGGGAATGCGGAAGCGGAACCAGCCGGCGGGTCAGCCCAGGTGGAGGGTGAACCAGTCGCGGGCGGCGGCGCTCGTCGTGGGGAATGCGGAGAGGTAGGACGCGAAGTGGCCGCCGTCGACGAGCTGCAGTCGCTTGGGTTCGAGGGCGCGCTCGTAGGCGGAGAGCATCAGGTCCGTGAGAGTGATCGGGTCGTTCTTCGCGACGATCAGCAGCAGGGGCGTCGGCGAGATCCGGGAGATCCACGCGCCGGGCTCGTACATGCGGGCCGCCGCGTTGGACCGGAGAGTGATCTTGTTCTCCCAGCCGTCGGGGGCCGTGCTCAGATAGAAGTCGACGGCGTCGGGAGCCCGGTAGGAGGCAGGCACCGACGGGTCGGAGCTGACGATCGCCTGAGTGCGGGGCTCCTCGCCACGAAACTGCGCGCGTTCGTCGGCGGCGAAGATCTCGTTCAGCTGGGCGACGGCGTCCGGAGCCACCCGGCGCAGCCCCTGCTCGTATCCGCTGATGGTGGGCACCTGCGCGACCACGCAGCGCAGGCGCCGGTCGGTGGCGCCCAGGACCAGTGCGTGGCCGCCGGAGTAACTGGTCCCCCACACGCCGATGCGCTGCGCGTCGACCTCCGGGCGGCTCTCCAGGTAGGAGACGGCCCGGCGCCAGTCCTTGATCTGCTGCCAGGGGTCGATGTCGTGGCGCGGTGTGCCGTCGCTGGCGCCGAAGTTGCGGTGGTCGTGGACCAGGACGGCGAACCCGGCCTGCGCGAACACCTCGGCGAACTGCGCCAGACGCTGTTCCTTGACCCCGGCGAAGCCGTGCGCCATCGTGATCGCCGGATGAGGGCCCGGTTTGTCGGGCAGGTAGAACCATCCGCGCAGGGTCAGTCCCGGCTCGGCCTCGAACTCCACGTCTTCGCGTGTGGCCATGGGCGTACTTTCCGTTCCGAGGGTCGTCAGTGGGCGTTGTAGAAGTGGCCGGGGTCGACGTCTCCGGCGAGGCGCTCGCCCAGCTCGGCGGAGAATCTCAAAGCCGCCTCCAGGGGCCGGTGATGGATGGCCACGTGGCTGATGCGGTCCTCGTCGTCCTTGGTGAGGACCGTGACGCCGAAGATTTCGTGGCCGCCGAAGGCGGTCGCCTCCCACTCCAGGTAGGTGCGCGGGCCGGCCTCGGTCTCCCGTACGAACTGAAGGGACTCGTAGATCCGGCTCGCCGCGCTCATCGTGGCCTTGACCTGGTCGCGTCCTTGGACGGGGAGGGCCAGCACGCTCGCCTCCAGGACGATGTCCTCGGCGAACGCGGCGGCGAAGGCGGCGTCGGTCTTGCTGGCGAAGGCCTCCCGCCAGCCCAGGCCGGGCGCCTGCGGCGTGCCGCCGGCCGCCGCGGGAAGGCCGGTGACGAATGCCTCGATCCGGGCGGCGACCTCCGCGGGCGCCTCCACGTGGGCCCAGTGGCCCGCGCCCTGGACGGTGAAGGACTCCGGTGCCCGGAAGCGGGGCAGCACGTGGGCCTTCACCAGTTCGTCGGTGACGAAGCCGTCGGCGGCGCCGCGGCCCACCAGGACCGGCCCCTGGTACTCGCTCGGCGTCTGCCCGCGCGGGTCTCCGTCGTTCCAGCAGTCGACCAGATCACGGACGACGAGGTCCGGGATCCGGGTGCCGGTCACGACCAGCCGGTCGAGTTCCGCCTCCGGCAGAGCGACGGACAGCTGCCGGCGTACTGTGCGCTGGCCGTCGGCGTCGCCGCCCAGCGAGCGGAACTGCTCGGCCGCCTCTGCGGGGAGGCCGACACCGGCCAGTGGCACGGGCGAGAGCAGTACCAGGCCGAGCGCGGGGAAGGAGTGGCCCGCTGCGACCAGTTCGGCGACGAGGGTCCCCATGCTCTGGCCCACGAGGACGAACGGCTTGTCCAGCGCCTCCACGACCGCTCCGACGTCGTGCGAGAAGCGGGTCAGGTCGAACGGCCCGCCGGAGGCGGTGCGGTCCCCGCTGCCGGCGAGATCGAGTTGGACGTACTCGAAGCCGGGTGCGGCCAGCGCGTCGATCACCCCGTCCCAGACGTACTGGTCATCCAGGAAGCCGTGAACGAACACGAGGGCTGTGTCGCCGGTGCCCCGGCGCCTGAAGCGGATGTCGGTGTCCGCCACCCGCTGCGTTCTCGTCAAACCCGCTGTCTGGGTCATGCCTTGGGCCCTTCGGTGATGGTGGAGCCGGACGCAGACCACGCGTCGGTGTCGATGGGCGACCAGTCGGAGGCGTGTTCGTCGAGGCGGTGCATGCGTGTCTGCGCATGCCTGGCGACGAGGTCGTCGTCCAGTGGTGTGGTGAAGACGGTGTTGACCAGCGTGTACTCCGCCGCCAGGCGGCCGACGGACGGAATGGCGGCCGTGTCGATGCGCCCGCCCGGCAGGTAGAGGTCGTCCCGGACGTAGAAGCGCACCACTTCGCCCCACACCACGTGGTCGAGGCTGCCCTCGATGGGCAGGATGCGCCGCAGCCGGCATTCGAAGGCGATGGGCGTGTCCTTCACCCGGCGCGGACGTACCACCTGCGAGGCCTCGGTCTCCAGCTCCAACGCGCTGAACTCGTCGACGTCGCTCTCGAACTCGAAGGCCGAACGGTGCAGGTGGCCGGCGAGGGGAAGCGTCGCCGTGTTGACCACGAACTCACCCGTGTCGCGGATGTTGATGAACGTGTCCTTGAGCGTGACGCCGTCCGCCCGGGGCTGCAGGGAGATCGACAGCATGGGCGGCTTACGGCCCACGGCCGTGAAGAAGGACACCGGTGCGAGGTTTCCCACGCCGTCGGCGGACTCGGTACTCACCCAGGCGATCGCGCGAGGAATGATCCCCCCGATGAGGAGTTTGTAGGCCGACTTGGCGTCCAGATCTGCGGCATCGACGAACATCTGTGCACCTTTCACGCTGATTTCCGCACGATCCTGACTGCCGCGCGGAATCTCCGGGGTGCACGTGGTCCGCGTGCTCAGCCTGCGCGGTACGGCGGCCGTACCGTCTGCCGACCGCTGCCACAGGGGGCCGACGGGGAACTGCGCCGCCACCCACAGAGTGAAATAACTGTATTGGCTATGACTATTTCACGCAAGGCTGGGCGCGGATGCGCCGGCCGTAGGATCAGAGGCCGACGTGACAGGAAGGGGCGGCACCATGGGCCGGGCATCACGCGCACAGGCGGCCGAGCACCGGGAGCAGATCGTCGCCGCCGCTTCGAGGATGTTCCGGGAACAGGGATTCCAGGTCGGCCTCGCGGAGCTGACCGGCGCGGCAGGGCTGACGACCGGCGGTTTCTACCGGCAGTTCCGCTCCAAGGAGGCCCTCCAGGGCGAGGCCACGGAGCGCGCCTTCGAGGAGCTGCGGGCACTTCTGGCCGGGTTCGAGGCGGCGGGCGACGGCGATCGCGCCGCGGCCCGTGAGGCGCTGATCGACTACTACCTCTCGCCCGAGCACCGCGACAGCGCGGCGACCGGGTGCCCCGCCTCCGCCCTCGGCGCGGACGTCGCCCGGCAGCCGCCGGGTTCGCCGGCCAAGGAGCGCTACGTCCACGGAGTCCGCGAGCTGGCCGGCTGGCTGGCAGAGGGGGCGCCGGACACGGCGGACACGGCGGCGCCCCCACGCGAGGCTGAGGCCGACGGCTCGGCGGTGCCCGACGAGGCCCTCGCGATGCTCTGCACCATGGTCGGAGCGCTGGTGCTGGCCCGCGCGACGGCCGGATCCCCCCTGTCGGAGCAGCTTTTGGACACGGCCCGCACCGCGGTCGCGGCGTCGAACCGCTGACACTTCCCGCCGGCCGCACAGCAGATCGATCTCCCGACCCCCGGCGCGGCAAAATAGATGTTGTATGTAATCTATTTTTCCCCGCCGGAACGTGCCAGCGCCACGCGTCCCGGCGGCCCACCCGTCGTCGTGTGAAGGAGAAACACCATGAAGGCCGTCATCGTCAGGCATCCCGGTGAAAAGGACGTCCTGGAGGTCACCGACCTCCCGGATCCGGGCCAGCCCGGACCAGGTGAGGTGCGGGTTCGCGTCCACGCGGGCGCCCTGAACTATCACGACACCATCGTCATGGGCAGCACGGACACCCCGGTCGGTCACGTACCCCTGGCAGACGGTGCGGGAGTGGTCGAGGCCGTGGGCGAGTCAGTCACCGAACTGGCCGTCGGCGACGCGGTCTTCGCGCGCTTCTTCCCCGGATGGCGGGCCGGCAGGGCCGTGATCGACCACTTCGGCACCACTCCCGGCATAGGTGTGCCGGGCTACGCACGCGAGGTCGTCGTCGCGCCCGCCGCCCAGTTCGAGCGGGCCCCGCGCGGCTACTCCCACGCCGAAGCCGCCACCCTGACCGTGGCCGGGCTCACGGCATGGGTGGCCCTGCACGAGAACGGCGGCCTCAGGCCCGGTGACACCGTCGTGCTCCAGGGCACCGGCGGCGTCTCGGTCTTCGCCCTGCAGCTCGCGAAGCTCTCCGGCGCCACCGCGATCGTCACCTCCTCCTCCGACGAGAAAATCGAACGCGCGACGGCGCTCGGAGCCGACCACGTCGTCAACTACCGCTCCCAGCCCCAGTGGGGGGAGCGGGTCCGCGAACTGACGGACGGCCACGGTGCGGATCTCGTCCTGGACGTGGGCGGTCCGTCCACCCTGCCGCAGTCCATCCAGGCCGTCCGCGTCGGTGGACGCGTCTCCGTGATCGGCGTCCTGACCGGGCTGTCCGGGGACATCCCGACCGGCGCCATCAACATGAAGCAGATCCGGCTGAACGGCGTCCTCGTCGGCAACCACGAGCAGCAGCGCGACCTGGTCCGCGCGGTCGAGGACTCCGGACTGCGGCCCGTGATCGACCGGGCCTTCCCCTTGGCGGAGCTGAGCGAAGCGCTGCGCTACTTCGCCTCCGGCGCACACCTGGGCAAGGTCGCCATCGAGATGTGAGCCCCGGTGCGGCGGGGAGCGGCCCCATGCCGGCCGGAGCAGCGGCGAAGTGTGGCGTCCGTCTCCCCGCCCGCATATTGCACCGATCGGTCTCATTACCTACTGTTCTCGTCAGGAGGGCCCTCATGGCACGAACCAAGAGCTTCGAACCGGCTTACGCGCTGCGGAAGGCACTGTTCGAGTTCTGGCAGAACGGTTACGAGCGCACCTCCACCGATGCCCTCGCGGCCGCCATGGGTATCGGCAAGCGCAGCCTGTACGACACTTTCGGCAGCAAGCACGACCTCTACCTGCGCTCGCTCACGACCTACATCGAGCACGCGGAGGAGTCCCACACACAAGCGGTCGAGTCCGCACCGGGCAAAGGACTCGCCGGCGCACGCGCGCTGCTTCGGTCACGCGTGAGCCTGCCCGGCTGCCCGGCGGGGTGCTTCGCCGTGAACGCGGCGACGGAGCGCCCGGACGACCCGGCCGTGCACAGCGCCGTCTGCGGATACTTCGCTCGTTCCACCGAGCGGATCGCCTGGCTCCTGGGCCAGGAGGAGCGGTGGGCTGCCGCCCGGCCGCAGCAACTCGACCGCGCCGCGCAGGCGGTCCACAACGGCTGGCTCGGTCTGCGCGTGCAGGCGCGCCTGGGGTCGACGGACCCGGAGCTCGACGCGGCCGCGGACGATCTGCTGTCGTCTCTGCGCTGACCCACCGCCTTCAACCGGCCCTCTCCCCCGCTCCTGTCCGCCGCGTCTTTCGTACACCCTCATTCCGCACCGATCGGTCTCAAAAGATCGTTTCCCGAGAAAGGCACCTGTCATGTCCTCACCCCCTTCCGTCTCACACGCCCGTCCGCGCCCCAGGCATCCGCTGGTACCGGTGATGGCCATCGCTCTGGGCTCCTTCGCCGTGGTCGTCTCGGAGTTCGTGCCGGTCGGCGCGCTGCCTCAGATCAGCGACGGGCTGGGCGTCACCGAAGGCACCGCCGGCCTGCTCGTGACCCTGCCCGCCCTCTCCGGCGCGGTCGCCGCACCCGCCGCGACCGTCCTCATGCGACGCCTGGACCGGCGCCTGGCCATCATCGGACTCACGGCACTGATCGCCGTCTCGTGCATCCTGTCCGCCGCGACGACCGGTTTCGCGATGATGCTGGTCTCCCGGCTGATCCTCGGCATCAGCATCGGCGGTGTCTGGGCCACTTCCGTCTCCGCCGCGGCCCGGCTCGTCCCCGCACGGATCGTGCACACCGCGTCGTCGGTCGTCTTCGGTGCCATCGCGGTGGGATCCGTGGTCAGTGTGCCCAGCAGCAGCCTCATCGCCACCCACACCAGCTGGCGGGCGACATTCGTCGCGGCCGCCGCGGTCGCGGTCATCGCCGCCCTCGTCCAGGCGCTGGCGATCCCGAAGATACCCGCCGCGGACCGCGTGACGATGGCGCACTTCCGTCCGCTCCTGCGCTCGGTGCCCGCGAACATCGTCCTCGCCGTCGTCTTCCTCGTCGTGTTCGCCCAGTTCAGCGCCTACACCTTCGTCGTGCCCTACCTGCACGACGTCACCGGCCTCGGCGCCGGACTGGCCAGCGCTCTGCTGCTGGGGTACGGCGCGCTGACCATCGTCGGCAACTTCGGCGGCGGCGCGCTCCTGGGGCGCAGCATCCGCGGCACCGTGATCGCCACCCTCGTCTTCGGTGCCGGCGGGCTCCTGGCGCTGAGCGCGGGCGGCACGGTGACGGCATCCGTCTGCGTGGGGCTCGCCCTGTGGGGGCTGGCGTGGGGCAACGCGCCGGTGGCTCTGCAGCACTGGCTCTACACCGACGGACAGGACAGGTTCTCCACCGAGGCCGTCAACGCGACCTTCACGGCCGTGGTGCAGGTGGCCGTTGCGAGCGGCTCGCTGCTGAGCGGCTTCGCGGTCAACGCCGCCGGTGTCCGCAGTTCCGCGACGCTGGGAACCGTCGCGAGCACGATCGCCTGCGTCCTCGCTCTCGGATTCATGGCCCTGTCCGCGCGTCGCGCGACGGCGCAGGAAGCGGTCGTCGCGGTCAGCCATGAAGAGGTCCGAGCCGCCGCCCTGGACTGACGGGTACCGCCGGCCGGCGGCGCTCTCTGCCCCGGCCGGCATCCGGCACCATCCCGGCTGGCAGTCCCAGGACCACGACGCGGCCGGAACACCGCCCGGCGGTTCGCTCCGGCCACGCCGTGGCACGCGACCCTCACGGCATCGCCTGCCGCGGCCCCGGCCGCTCGTGCCTCGCCGCGGTGCGGCGCTTGTACCCACCGGTGTGCACGTCGCGGACACGGTGAAGGCCCGGCCCGCGGCGGGCCGGGCCTTCAGGGCCCCGTTCAGCACTGCCGGAGGAGTGCTAGGCGCTCAGTGCTCCTCACGCACCCGCCGGTCACCCGAGAGCGAACCGCGCCGACCCCCACAACGCCCCGCGGTTGATCCGGTCGGGGTGGATCTTGAGCATCGCCTCGTAGAGGTCCAGGACGGACTCCGCCTCCTGCTCCAGGCGCGCGAAGTCGTGGATGTAGGCCCGCGTTTGCTCGATGGCGCCCGCCGTGTCCGGCGCCTGGGGGTCCTTGTGGCCGGCCACGACCAGCCGCGGGTCAAGGGCTTCGATACGGTCGAGCGCCGCGAGCCATTCCTTCCTGCCCTCCCGGGCAGACTCGGCGAGGTAGAGGTGGACGTTGTTGTACACAGCGTCCCCCGCCACCACCAGCCGCAGGGAGGGTACGTGCAGACACGTGGTGTCGTCGGTGTCCGTGTGCCCGAGCGGGACGGCTTCGAGCCGGTGTCCCTCGAGCTCGATGAACGGCTCGTCCATGGGCTGGGCCGGCACAAGGTTCTCGGGGATCTGGCCGGGGAAGCGGGCGTTCCAGAAGGACTTCACGAAGTCCGGGTCCGCTTGCGCCCGCATGCGTTCGACCACATGCGGCAGGGCCAGTGCACGGGCCTGCGGGAACTCCTGGAGAATCCTCGCGAGTCCGAACCAGTGGTCGCCGTGTGCGTGAGTGATGTACACCGCCGTGAGCCGCTTGCCCCGGGCCGCCACCCACTCGCTCAGCGCGTCGGCCTGCGCGATCGTCATGAGCGGGTCGACGAGCACGGCGTCCCGTTCCCCCTGGATGAGGGTCGAGGAGATCGGCGACCACATCCGACGGTCCAGGTCGGGCGGCAGATCCGTGACCGTCGTGGGGATCCCCGGGGCGACGAAGACCTCGTACGTCAGTTGGCCGTGCGGCATGAGAGCTCCCTTGTTCGGTCGGAGGCTGGGAAGGAGGCCGGGCAGCGAAGAGCGCCAGGTGATCAAGCAAGAGTGTTATACGCAAACTGCTTTTGCCTATTACTTTGTACTGGTGCGCACGTCTTCACGCAAGGCCGGCCACCACCCCGGCGGCCGCACCCCGCCCCGGACGCCGCGCAGCCCTCCCAGCCCCCGAAGGGCAGGACAATGAGGTAATATGCGATACAGCTACGCCTATTTCCGCCTCACGTTCAGTCGCTGCTGGAGTCGTATTCCTCATGACATGGCCCGCCACCGACCGATACGACATCGAGTCCGCCCCCGACGGGCTGGCCCTGGTCCAGGACCTGCTCAACACCTTGTCGGCCGGCAAACCCCGGGAGACAGATCTCCTGCTGGACCGCGACGACGCCCAGGCCTGGCTGAACACGGTCTGGCGCGACCGCAACCCGGCGCAGGACCAGTCGATCCGGCTCGACGGCGACGATGTGCAGCGCCTGCGCGCCTTCCGTGACGGGCTGCGCGACTGGCTCACCAGGGCCGGGGAAGAGCCGGCCGGCGAGCACAGCCCGCTCCCGCAGGTTCCGTTCGACGCAGCCCTGCGGCTCGACCCGGACGGCACCGTCCAGGTGGAGCCGGCCGGCAGCGGCTGGCGGGCGGTGGTCTCACTGATCCTGATCGAGATGCTCCATGCCCAGCGGGCCGACACCTGGCGGCGGCTGAAGGTCTGCCGCAACGAGCGGTGCCGAGTGACGTTCTTCGACCGGTCACGGAACAACAGCGGTGTCTGGCACGACGTACGCAAGTGCGGTCACCCCGCCAACCTTCGCGCCTACCGCGCCCGCCAGCGCACCCCTGAGCAGTCGGGCCTCCGGCACTGAGGCAGCCCCGCCGCTGTCGCAGAAGTCGATTGCACACGGGCCGCCGAGGACGCCGCGCAGCGGGACCGGCTGCTCGGCTCGCGACGGCTCAGAGCGGAGCGTTGTCCTGGCCGGGCTGGAGCAAACTGTCGAAGACCACGCGGAAGAACGTGCTGAACGCCTCGTCCGAGCGACCGCACCGCGCGGCGACGAGAGCGCCCTCCCCGGCGCACAGGATGAAGAGAGCGGCCGACTCGGGATCGAGCCCCGCACGCACCGCTCCGCTGCGCACCGCTTGGGCAAGGACCTCGGTCAGCGCCGCCCGCCATAGCCCCAGGCAGTGTTCAACGCCGCCGCGCAGCACCTCACTGTGGTCTGCCATCTCGCTCCCGAAGTTGCCGAAGAGACAGCCACGGGTGAGGTGATGCTCCGTCTGTTCGTCACGCAGGAACTCGAAGTAGCGATGCAGCCGCTCCAGGGGCGCCACGGCCGGATCGCTCAGCTCCTCCAGCCGGCGCGTCTGGCCGTACTGCTGCAGCACGATGGCCGCCAGCTCCTCCTTGCTCGCGAAGTGGTTGTAGAAAGAGCCTCTGGGGACACCGGCGGCGACAGTGATGTCATTGACGCTGGTCCCGTGGTAGCCCTTGGCGTGGAACCGGTCCACCGCGGCGGTCACGATGACCGTGCGCTGACTGTGACTGGCCAATTCCCATCTCCTCGCGCCTGAGACGCACACAGCGCCTCTCGCCGGATTTGCGGTCTGCTGCACTCGACCGTGCGTGCGGGTCCATGGCGCGGCGCTCCTGCGCCGGGTGCACCGATCCGCCCGCCGGGACCCGACGTCAGCGTTCGCCGGGGAAGGCATCGCCGAACATGGGCATCCCGCTCAGGGATGTCCCACGGGTGGCTTCGTCCTGCAGCACGTCCCAGTGCTCCTGGAGGCGTCCGTTCCCGATGCGGAAGATGTCGACAGCCACCGAGGCCGTGGGCTGCTCATTCCCGGAGTAGCGGCTGTGCAGCATGACCAGGTCGCCGTCGGCGCAGATGAATCCCGCTTCGTGCCTCAGCCGCGGAAGTGCCTTGACCAGGTTGAACAGTCCGTCCCGGCCGGGCGCGATGATCGCACTGTGCTGGATGTAGTCCGGGGCCCAGAACGCCTCGGCGGCCGCGAAGTCACGTTGGTTGAACAGTACGTCGAGCGCTTCCAGGACCATCGCCTTGTTGGCTTCGTGTCTGCTGGCGGGCATCGCTTCTCACTCGCTTCCATCGATGGGGGGTTGGTCATGCCGGTGGGTGTCCGCGGCCGGCCGAGACGCAGCGGTCGGCCGGGGGCTCGCCCGTGACGCCTCATACGGCGCGGCTCAGGGCCTCGAACTCGGCATCGGTCAACGTCACCAGAGCCGCGGCGGTGTTCTCCTCCACGTGAGCGACCTTCGAGGTGCCGGGGATCGGCACCATGGCGGGCGATGCCCTCAGCAGCCAGGCCAGCGCCAGCTGGGACGGGCTGACCCCGTGCTCCTTCGCCATCCCGTCCAGCGGTCCGCCCGGACGCGCGAGCCTCCCGGTGGCGATCGGAAACCACGGGATGAACGCGAGGTTCTCCCGCTCGGCGTACTGCACCACGCCCTCGGCCGAGCGGTTGGCGAGGTTGTAGTGGTTCTGCACGGAGACGACAGGCGCGATGCGCCGGGCCTGCTCGAGCTGTTCGACACTCACCTCCGACAGGCCGATGTGCCGGATCTTTCCCTCCTCCCGAAGCCGTGCGAGCTCCCCGACCTGATCGGCCAACGGCACCTGCGGGTCGACGCGGTGCAGTTGGTAGAGGTCGATGCGTTCGACGCCGAGGTGACGCAGGCTCAGTTCGGCCTGCTGCCGCAGGTACTCGGGACGTCCCAGCGGCTTCCAGCCGTCCGGGCCCGATCGGCTCAGGCCGCTCTTGGTCGCGATGACCAGCCCATCGGGGTAGGGGTGAAGTGCCTTGCGGATCAACTGCTCACTGACGAACGGACCGTAGGAGTCCGCGGTGTCGATGAAGTTGACACCCAGGTCAACGGCTCGACGCAGCACACGGACGGCTTCCTGCGGGTCTGAGGGTTCCCCCCACACGCCGGGGCCGGTCAGCTGCATGGCGCCGAAGCCGAGCCGGTTGACAGGGAGGTCCCCTCCCAGTCGGAGGATCCCCGCGGCGTCAGCGGGGCGCGAATCTGCGGATACCATGATCGTTTTGCCCTTTCGGAGGAGCCGCCTGCACCGACGGGGTGCGACGTCTGCGGATGGGCCGGGCCACTACGCCTGCCACCGTCACACTCCGACACCCTAACCGATCTGACTTTTGTTTTGCACAGTCAGGCCAGGCATGTACATTGCTGACTGCGGAAAACAAAAGTTAGCCAGGGGTGCCGGAACGCAGGGAACTCTTCACGTGCGACAGCACCGCACCCACACAGAAGCCGCGGCCGTGCCCCTCGCGTCCGCCCGCTGATGCCCGAGCTCTCGCATCAGGCTCCCGGCTCCCCCGTTTCCGCATCCCCGCCCACGATCGCGAGAGCCAATGGCGCTCAGAAGGGACATCGCAATGACCATCCAGGACGACCGACTCTTCCTCATCACCGGAGCCACCGGTACGACCGGAGCCGAGACCGTGCGGCTGCTGCTGGAGCGGGGGCACCGGGTGCGTGCCCTCGTACACCGGGAGGACGACCGCTCCCGCGTGCTCGCAGCCGCGGGCGCCGAGATCGTCGTAGGTGACCTGCTCGACTTCCACGATGTGAGCGCAGCGATGCGTGGGGTCAGCGGTGCGTACTTCTGCTACCCGATCCACGCCGGCCTCCTGGACGCCACCGTCGTCTTCGCCCAGGCCGCCACCGAGGCCGGCGTCACGTCCGTGGTCAACATGTCCCAGATCTCCGCCCGCCGCGAAGCCGCCAGCAACGCGGCACGCCAGCACTGGCTCGCAGAGCGCCTGCTCGACCGCACCCCGCTGCTCACCACACACCTGCGGCCGACCCTCTTCGCCGAGTGGATCAGCTGGTGGTGGGGGCGGCAGGACAACGGGGGCGTGCTGCGGCTTCCGCTCGGCGCGGGTCGGCACGCCCCCGTCGCCGGCGTGGACCAGGCGCACGTCATCGCCGCCGTCCTCGAGAACCCCGCGCCGCACGATCGTCAGGCCTATCCCCTGCACGGGCCGGTGGAGATGGACCACCACGAGATCGCCGAGGCGATGTCCCGCGCTCTGGGCATTCCGGTCACCTACGAGCCCACCGAGGTGGAGGAGTTCGCGGAGGGACTGGCCTCCCTGGGCAAGCCGGCTCACTTGATCCAGCACCTGAGCAGCATCGCGATCGACTACCGCAACGGGATCTTCCAGGGCACGAACAACTTCATCGAGGTCATCGGCAACCGCACCCCCCTGACCGTCGAGGAGTTCGTCACCGGCCGCAAGGACGCCTTCGCGCAGAGCGGTTCGCACTTCGTTCCCGCCAAGAGGAGCTGAACCGGCGGCCTTTGAGGCCTGGCCTTCGGGGTTTCCTCCAGGCCGCAGCGGCGGACGGGACCGGAGAGCACACCGAGGTCCTCCGGACCCCGTCCGCCGCTGTGCCGCGGACAGCGGCAACGGTTGCAGGCAGCCGGGCAACAGGCGCGGGGGGGGGCGCCGCCGCGCGGGGGCGGGCCCGCCGGCGGGGGGGGGGGGGGGGGGGCGGGACGCGGCGGGGGACGCGCCGGGGGCGGCGGCCCGCCCACAGGG
>NZ_JARXYX010000051.1 GCF_029893585.1 Streptomyces sp. LBL | reverse complement strand
CTGCCACCGACACACCCTGACAGCCACACGCTGCCCGGTACAGCACCCGGACGGCGCGTCACGACAGGGCGAACGTTGCCTGATGCGGCACTAGCGCAGGGCGAGGAGCCCTGCGTCCGTCGGTCTGAAGCCGCACGCGTCGAAGTAGAAAGGGCGCAGATGCTCTTCGAAGTCAACGTGGAGCCATTCACAGTCCGCTGCACGGGCGCCTTGGGCCGCGGCCGTCACGAGTTCGGTCCCGACACCGGTCTTGCGCATGTCCTGGGCGACCATCGTGTCGAGAACGAAGGCATGGACGCCACCGTCCCAGGCGACGTTGACAAACCCTACGAGCTTGTCGTCATTTCGGGCACAGACCCAGCCCAGGCTGTGACGCTGCACTCGTGTCTGCCAATCGATGTGCCCCTCGACGTGACCGAACGCCTCCGCGTGGAGCGCGTTGACGGCGGCATTGTCGAAATCACCGCGCCACTCATATGCGATCGTCATGGACCGCATCGTAGGCCGTGAGGCCCCCAATCCAACCCGACTCTTTCGAGGGCTATGCCCCCATCAGGCAGAGATATTCCAGGAGTTCCAATACCCGACTCCACCAATACACCCGGACGTACACAAGATCACGGCAGCCGGGACGGCGCTCTCCGCACACTTCAGCGTGCTGCGCGCACGGCGCTCGCTACCGAGCCCGATCGTCTGACCCGCTGACCTTCGGTCAAGGACGCCGGTCCCCAACTGGTCCCCAAGAATGATCAAGGGCCGGTTTCGGATACCTCCGAAACCGGCCCTGACCTGCGACTTCGTAAAGTCGGGACGACAGGATTTGAACCTGCGACCCCTTGACCCCCAGTCAAGTGCGCTACCAAGCTGCGCCACGTCCCGGTGCGCTCGCACGGTCACCCGTGTGAGCGCGTGGATCAACCCTACCGCATGCGTGGAGGTCAGCCGCGCGCTCCGGGAGCCACGGGCAACTGCTCCCCCCCGGGAGCCACGGGCTGCTGCTCCACCCCGGGAGCCACGGGCTGCTGCTCCACCCGGGGCGTCCCGGACGTAGCGAGCGCCGAGCCGGTGGTACGTCCCCCGCGCCGCGACGGGACCAGCAGTGCCGCCAGGGCAGCGGCCAGACAGAGCACGGCGATCAGGGTGAAGCCGTGGGTGTAGCCGGAGTCGTACGGCAGGCCAGAGGGCTGGAGGCGGCCGGTGACCAGGACGCCGGTGACCGCGGCGCCGATGGATCCGCCGATGGTGCGGATGTTGGCGTTCATGCCGGTGGCGGCGCCGGTCTGGTCGGCGGGGACACTCCCCACGATCAGGTTGGCCATGGAGGCGAAGGCGAGCCCGACGCCGAGGCCGAACACACCGGCGACCAGGGCGATCTGCCACCGCTCGTCATGCCAGAGGGCGAGGAAGCCGCAGGCCACCGCGCCGAACGCCCCGCCGGTCGTCAGCAGCGTCTTGGCGCCGAGCACCGACTCCAGCCGGCCGCTGAGCACACCGGAGAGGAACATCGCGACCAGCATCGGCACCATCAGCAGTCCGGCGTCCGTGACGCTCGCACCGAAGCCGTATCCGGCCGACGAGGGGGTCTGCACGAAGCCCGGCAGGAAGGTCCAGATCGCGTACATGCCCGCACCGAAGAGGAGCGCGGCGGTATTGGTGGTCCACACGGCCGGCAGACGCATGACCTTCAGGTCGATCAGTGGACTACGGGAGCGGGCCTCGGCGGCGAGCCACAGCGCGAACAGTACGACCGCGGCGGCGAACAGGCCCAGCACCCGGGCCGATCCCCAACCCCACACGGTCGCCTGGCTGAGCGGCATCAGCAGGGCGACGAGCCAACCGGACAGCAGCACGGCGCCGAGCCAATTGACCTGTCCCTGCGCCCGGTTGGGCGATTCGGGCACGTACCGTACGGCGATCAGTGTGGCCAGGGCGACGATGGCGACCGGGATCCAGAACAGCCACCGGTAGTCGAGCGCGGTGACGATGGGCCCGGCGGCCACCATGCCGACGCCGCCACCGGCCGCGATCACGGCGGACAGGTTGCTGATGCTGCCGCTCACCTCGGACGGGGCGAACTCGTCACGGATGATGCCGAAGGAGAGCGGGAACAGGGCGCCGCCGACGCCCTGCACGACCCGGGCGAGGATCAGGACGCCGATGCTCGGTGCGAGCGCGGCCAGCAGACAGCCCGCCGCCACCGTGACCAGGACGGCGACCAGGGTGCGCTTCTTGCCGATCAGGTCGCCGACGCGGCCGAGGATCGGGGTGAAGATCGAGGCGGACAGCAGATAGGCGGTCATCACCCAGGTCACGGTGGACTGCGAGGTGTGCAGTGCGTGCTGGACGGTCGGCAGGGCCGGCGCGATCAGCGACTGCAGCATGGAGAACACGCCGGCACCGGCGGCGAGGACCGCGAAGGTGAGACGGCTGGACTTGCGGGGCATGAAAAGCCTCTCCGAACACAGGATGCGGCCGAGGACTCGGAGCGCGGTCGTACGGAGGCCCGGTGCGCACTGCGGGCAGCGCGGGGCACGCCGACGGCCGCGGTGAGCGGTCGCGGAAAGGTGGTGGACGGGGACGGGCGGTGCGCGCTGCGCACCGCCCGTGGGGTACGGGGACGGCGTTCCGTCGACGATGCGCGCGGCCGCACGCATCCACGGAGAACACACCTCGACTGCTAAAGTGGAGGTATTCCTCCACTCTAGCGGAGGCATACCTCCGCTTCAACTCGCGTCGCCCCCAGGAGGCACCGTGACCATCCCGCCGTATCCCGTCAGCGAGATCGTCGCGTCCCGGCGGCCCCACCGGAAGGACGCGGCCCGCAACTACGACGCGCTGCTCACGGCCGCCCGGGAGGCATTCGCGGAGCACGGCTCGGAGGCCTCGCTGGAGGACATCGCCCGCCGCGCGGGGGTCGGCATCGGCACGCTGTACCGGAACTTCCCCACCCGCCGCCACCTCTTCGAGAGCCTTTACGCGGAGGAGGTGAACATCCTGTGCCAGGTCGCCGATGAGGTCGCCGAGCGGGAACCCTGGGAGGCCCTGACCGCCTGGCTGGACCGGTTCGCGGAGTACATGGTGACCAAGCGAGCCGTCCGCGAGGCGCTCAACGACGGGTCGGAGATCTTCATCGCGTGCCGCGTGTCGATGTACGCGTCCGGCGGCCCGCTCTTCGAACGCGCCCAGCGAGCGGGCGAGGCCCGTACAGACATGGAATTCACCGACCTGCTGCGCATGGTCGCCGGCATCACCGCGATCACCTTCGACGACGACACCCAGCGCGACCGGGTGCTGTCCGTCGCGCTGGACGGGGTGCGCGCCGTTCGCTGACCACCAGGGGCTGGCTTTCTATTGTCACATTCAAGTAAGTTCGGCCATATGTCCCTCCTGGCCAGGCCCGCGGTGGCCGCCCTCACCGCCAAGACGATGCAACGGGTGACGGAACTCGCCGACCGGCGCTCCGGCGGGCGCGGCTCCGCGGCCGCCTCGCATGCCCGTTTCCCCGAATTCCCTCGCAATGTACGGGAGTTGACCATTCCCACCTCGGTCGCGCCGGCCCGGGCGACGGTATATCTGCCCCCGGCCGGCACGAGCGAGGGAACCGCCCCGCCGGTGCACGTCAACTTCCACGGCGGCGGATACGTCATGACGCTCACGGAGACGGACGATCCACTGTGCCGCTTCCTCGCCGCCGAGGCGAAGGTCGTGGTGGTCAACGTCGACTACGTGGTCGCCCCGCAGCACCCGTTCCCGGCCCCGCCCCGGCAGGCGTTCGAGGTCGTCCGCTGGGTGGCCGAACACGGCGAGGAGCAGGGCTGGGACGGCGGCCGGCTCACCGTGGGCGGACAGAGCGCCGGCGGCGGACTCGCGGCGGCCGTGGCACGGCAGGCGCTGGAGGAGGGCGGCCCCTCGATCGCCCTCCAGGTGCTGCACTATCCCCCGCTGGATCTGGTGACCCCTGCCAAGGACAAGCGGGCCGCCATCGACAAGCCGATGCTGCGGCCCTGGATGGCCGACGTCTTCGACACGTCGTACGTCCCCGACGAGCGGGGGCGGACGGACCGGCTGGTGTCGCCCGCCCATGCCTCGGACACCGCGGACCTGACCGGCATCGCCCCGGCTCTCGTCGTCACGGCCGAGTACGACCTGCTGCGGTCGGAGGGCGAGAGCTACGCCGACCGGCTTCGGAAGGCCGGCTCCCTGGTCGGGCACCATGACGTGGCCGGGGCCGACCACGGGTACGACGGCGCGGACGACGTGAAGGCGCGCAAGACGTACGCGCTGATCGCCGGCCATGTCCGGGAGGCGGGCCGGGGCTGAGAGAGGGGCTCCTCGATCCCGTGTTCAGCCCGATCCCCTGGTTCGGTCAGGGCCCGTGGTTCAGCCCGATCCCGTGGTTCAGTCAGGGCCCGTGGTTCAGCCCGATCCCGTGGTTCAGCCCGATCCCGTGGTTCAGCCCGATCCCGTGGTTCAGTCAGGGCCCCGGCGTCGCGGCGGCCGCCTCCAGGACGACGTCGGCGACCCGTGCGGGCTGCTCGACGAGGACCGCGTGGCCGGCGTCGGGCACCGTGACCAGGTGGATGCGGGGGCAGGCCTCCAGCGTCTGCCGCTCGCCGTCCGTCAGGCCGATCTCGTCGTGGTCCCCGCGGACCACCCAGGCCGTGGCGCCGGAGTCGCAGAGGCGCGCGACCAGCGACGGATGGCGGTCGAGGTACTCGTAGTAGCGCCGGACGATCCGTCGGCACGTGTCCGGATCGTTGTGGCCCATGTCCGCCGAGAGCGCCTCCGCGCGCCGTGGCGGCAGCTCGCGTTTCATCGCCCTGGGCAGCAGCCTGAGCATCCCGGCCCAGGCGGCGGTGGAGAGCCCCGGCACCCGCCCGACGGAGTTCATCACGCCCAGGAACCTCGCCTCGTCCCCCCGTGAGAACGTCGGCGACAACAGGACCAGCGGCCCCGGGACCAGTCCCTCCGCCGCCATCTCGATCGCCACGTTCGCCCCGAGGCTGTGGCCCACCACCACATCGCAGGCCGCTTCGGCCGCGAGCCCCGCCATCAGACGGGCATAGCTCTCCATGGTGACGTCATCGGGTGCCGAGGTCCCTCCGAACCCCGGCATCGTCGCCGCCACCAGCCCCAGCCCCGCCACCGCCGGCTCGGCCATCACGTCCGCGTAGAACTCGGTCGTGCACAGGCCGCCCGGAATCATCAGTACTCGGTGCGGGGCGGTCTCGACCGGCCCCGCACGGCGGACATCCCAGCTCTCACTCATCCTCCGAGCGTGCCGCCGTACGCCGGCTCCCGCATCCGCAGCGGGGCCGCCGACCTCTCGGACGCACAGCCTTCCGGTGGTCGGCGGTGTGCCGTGCGCGTCATCAGTGCCTCGGCCCTGGCGGGGCCGGCATCAGGGCCTGGGACCCGGGTGGGCTCCGCATCAGGGCCGGGACCTGGGTGGGGCCGTCGTACCGCGGATCTCCAGTGTGGGGGCGGCCAGGTGGACCCGACCCGTTCCACCGGCTCCCTCGAAACGGTCGAGGAGGCAGCGGGCCGCGCGGCGGCCGACCTCGTGGCCGGCGTTGTCCACAGTGGTGAGCCACAGGTGACGCAGCCGGGAGATGCTCGTGTTGTCGTAGCCGGTGACGGAGAGGTCCTCGGGGACGCGCAGGCCCAGTTCCTCCGCCGCCGAGAGGACGCCGACGGCGGTGATGTCGTTGACGGCGACGACGGCGGTGGGCCGCTCGGGCCGGCTCAGCAGCCGGACGGCCGTGCGGAAGCCGCCCTCCTCCGTCATGTCGCTGAGCTCGACGGGCGCCCGGTCCGCGAGGCCGTGGGCGCGCATCACCGCCTCGAAGCTGCGCCGGCGCAGTTCGCCGACGGCGCCGTAGCCCGCGAGGTGCGCGACGCGACGGTGACCGAGGCCGATGAGATGTTCGGTGACCAGCCCGGCCCCCCGCTCGTCGTCGCCCGCGACCACGTCCACCCCGGCCGGGACCGGCTCGCGCGCTCCGGCGACCACTACCGGGATGCGCTCGGCGACCGTGCCGAGCGCGGCCGGGTCCGGCAGGGTGCCGACCACGACCAGGCCGTCGGCCTGGAGGTCCAGGAAGGGGCGGGCGAGATCCTGGCCGGTGCGGCGGTTGAGGCGGGCGTCGCCCAGCATCATGTGCAGGCCGTGGTCGTGCAGCAGTGGGTTGAGGCCGTCTAGGAGGTCGACGAACCAGGGGTTTCGCAGGTCGTTGAGGAGCACTCCGACCGTGCGGGTGCGCTGCTCGCTGAGGCTGCGGGCGGCGGCGTTCGGCCGGTAGCCGAGCTCCCGTACGGCCCGTAGCACGGCCTCCCGCTTCTCGGACCGCACCTGTTCGGAGCCGCGCAGCACCAGTGAGACCAGCGACTTGGAGACGCCGGCTCGCTCGGCCACGTCCCTGATCGTCGGCTGTCCCATGGGATGGACCGTTCCATGAGCTGCTCCGCCTTGTCAAAGGGTTGACACCAGGAAGAACCACGCCCAGGGTGGCCTGGACAGGGAATGGACCGGTCCAAAGAGGAGGTCATGGTGGATACGCTCGGTGTCGCCGTCGTCGGGTTCGGCTGGATGGGCCGGGTGCACACCCAGGCGTACGCCCGCGTCCTGCACCACTACCCACAGCTCGGTCTGCGCCCGGAGCTCATGGTCGTCGCCGAGGAGGTGCCCGGCCGGGCCGAGGAGGCAGCGGCGCAGTTCGGCTTCACCGCCACGGCCCGCGACTGGCGGGAGGTGGCCGCCGATCCGCGCGTCCAGGCCGTCAGCATCACCGCTCCGAACTTCCTGCACCGCGAGATCGGTGTGGCGATGGCCGAGGCCGGCAAGCACATCTGGATCGAGAAGCCGGTCGGCCTGTCCGAGGCGGACGCGCGGGCGGTGGCCGACGCGGTCGCCGAGGCGGGCGTCCAGGGCGCGGTCGGCTTCAACTACCGCAACGCGCCCGCCGTCGAGACCGCCCGCTCGCTGATCGCCTCCGGTGAGATCGGCACGGTCACCCATGTCCGGGTGCGTCTGTTCAGCGACTACGCGGCGCACCCCGAGGGGGCGCTGACCTGGCGGTACGAGCGGGAGCGCGGCGGCAGCGGCGTGCTGGGCGACCTGGCCTCGCACGGCGCGGACCTGGCCCGGTACCTTCTCGGCGACATCACGTCCCTGACGGCCGACACGGCGGTTTTTGTCCCCGAGCGGGCCCGCCCCACCGGCGCCACCGCCGGTCACAGCCGCGCGTCGGGCGGCGAACTCGGCGCGGTCGAGAACGAGGACTACGTCAACTGCCTGCTGCGCTTCGCCTCCGGCGCGCGCGGTGTCCTGGAGGCCTGCCGGGTCTCGGTGGGCGAGCAGAACAACTACGGCTTCGAGGTGCACGGCACCAAGGGCGCGGTGTTCTGGGACTTCCGCCGGATGAACGAGCTGGGCGTCAGCCGCGGTACGACGTACCAGGACCAGCCGGTCAGCACGGTGTACGTCGGCCCGGGCGACGGCGAGTTCGGCGCCTTCCAGCCGGGCGCGGCCAACGCGATGGGTTACGACGACCTGAAGGTCGTGGAGGCCTACCGCTTCCTCCGCTCGGTCGCCGAGGGCACCCCGCACGGGGCCACGCTCGCGGACGCCGTGCACAGTGCCGCCGTACTGGAGGCGATGGCGCGGTCCGCCGAGAGCGGGGCATGGGCGCAGGTACGCCCGGGAGAGCGTCCGTAGGACCACCCCGGATCCGGTTCCGGGGCCGGCGACGGCGGGCCTGGGAACCCGGGGCCGACGACGGCGGGCCCCGGGAACGGCAGGCCCGCGGACGGCAGGCTTCCCGCGAAGGGCGTCGACAGTGCGCCCCGTGCCGCGGAACCGAGGGGGAGAACCGAGGGGGAGAACCGAGGGGGCGGTCCTGATGCGGCGGGGCGGCCTACCCGGCGGTCACCGGGGGCGGCATGTTGTACGGCGTGACCACCTGGATCGCCGACGGCAGGCTCGGTCCGGCCGGTGGCAGGGCGCCGTGGGCGCGCATCACGAGGTGGCAGGCCTCGCGCATGTCCTGGCGCAGGTCGTGGTGGAGCACGGCGGACAGGCGGTGCTCGCGCAGCAGGCGGGTGTTGTCGTGGTCGAGGTCGTGCGCGACGAACACCGCGCACTCGCGGCCCAGGTCCTCGAAGGCCCGCAGGGTGGCGATGTTGCCCCCGCCGATCGAGTAGACGGCACGGATGTCCGGGTCCCGCCGCAGCGCGGCCCGGACGAGGTCGTACTGGGTGACGTCCAGGCCCTGGCCTTCGGCGATCTCGACCACCGTGCGCTCGGGGTGGCGGGCGCGCATGGCGCTGCGGAAGCCCATCTCGCGCTCCTCCTCGTTGCGGAAGAAGCCACTGCTGAGGCTGGTGAGCACATTGCCGGGCCGGTCGCCGAGCCACTGGCCCATCAGATAGGCGGCGGTCGCGCCGGCGGCCCGGTTGTCGCTGCCGACGTAGGCCAGGCGTGCCGTGGCGGGCAGGTCGGTGACGAGGGTGACCACGGGGATGCCGGCCTCCGCGAGCCGGCCGACGGCGGCGGCGACCTCGGGGACGTCCGGCGCCTTGAGGACCACACCCTGCGAACCGCGCCGGGCGATCCGGTCCAGGGTTCCGGTCAGTTCCCGTACCGGGCCGGTCTCCCGGAAGTGGAAGCGCGAGCGCACGACGGCCGGGTGCAGGGACGGCAGCTCGGCCTCCAGTGCGGCCCGGACGGCGGTGGAGAACCGTTCCGGCGCCTGCATCACGATGTCGATCATGAAGGTACGGCCGACCAGCCGGACCTGGGTGCGCTGCCGGTCCAGGTCGGCGATGGCCTGCCGGACCTCCCGGGCGGTGCTCTCGCGGACCCCTCCCCGCCTGTTGAGGACCCGGTCGACGGTGGCCTCGCTCAGGCCCGCCTGACGTGCGATCTCCCGGATCGGGAAGGGATGGCCCACCGTCGACTCCTTGAGGGGTTTTTGATGGCTTGCTGCTGGTTGTTCGAGGGGTTTGTACTGACAAGAATGGCAGAGCCGTGTCGCTCCCCCGCGACCGGATCCGCGTCGCACTCCGTGACCGAAAGAAGGACGACGATGTCCCTCATCGCCGCTCAGCAGCGGGCCTGGCTGACCGAGCAGGACTGTGATCTCGACGTCTTCCGCTCGCTGGTCGACCGCACGACGGACCTCGCCGACTACCCGCATGCCTCGGCCGTCGAGGGCAACGTGCTCGTCTATGACAGTGAGCGTCTGCGTACCGCCGAAGCGCCCCGTGAGGTGCGGGCCGAGCTGGTCCGCGCCTTCGCCGACGGCCCCGGCGTCGTCGTCTTCCGGGGCGCCTTCCCGAACCCGGCGGTCGTCGACCGGCTCACCGGTGTCTTCGACGCCCTGATCGCCGAGCAGCGCGCCTCGGGCGCGGAGGCGGGCGACCACTTCGCCGGGCCGGGTGCCAACGACCGGGTGTGGAACGCGCTGGAGAAGGCAGCGCTCTACGACCCCGAGGCGTTCGCCGACTACTACGCCAACGACATCCTGGCGCTGGCCTCGACGGCCTGGCTGGGCCCCGGCTACCAGGTGACCTCGCAGGTCAACGTGGTCAACCCGGGCGGTGCCGCGCAGACCGCGCACCGCGACTACCACCTGGGGTTCCTCTCGAACGAGGTCGCCGCGGCCTACCCCGCGCACGTGCACCGCCTCTCCCCCGTCCTCACCCTCCAGGGCGCTGTCGCGCACTGCGACATGCCCGCCGAGTCCGGTCCGACGCTGTACCTGCCGTACTCCCAGACCTTCGAACCGGGCTACCTGGCCTGGCGACTGCCCGAGTTCCAGGCGTACTTCAAGGCGCACCACGTCCAGCTTCCGCTGGCCAAGGGCGACGCCGCCTTCTTCAACCCGGCGCTGTTCCACGCGGCCGGCACCAACCGCACGCTGGACGTGCGACGCGTGGCCAATCTGCTGCAGGTATCCTCCGCCTTCGGGCGGGCCATGGAGACGGTGGACCGGGAGGCGGTCGCGCACGCGGTCTACCCGGTGCTGCGCAGGCGGCTGGCCGACGGCGTCGGCGAGGAGTGGCTGGACAAGGTGATCGCCGCGAGCGCCGAGGGCTATCCGTTCCCCACCAACCTCGACAGCGACCCGCCCCTCGACGGTCTGGCCCCGCCCTCGCAGGCGGACGTCGTACGGAGGGCGCTGCGCGAGGGGTGGACCCCGCGGGCTCTACGGGACGAGCTGCGGGCCGGCGCCGTACGGCGCGAGAGCTGAAGGGACAAGGAAATCATGGGACTTCTCGACGCCAAGGTCGTCCTCGTCAACGGCGGCAGCCAGGGCGTGGGCGCCGCCATCGCCCGGGCCGCGGTCCGGGAAGGCGCGCAGGTCGCCGTCACCGGGCGGCGCCAGGAACCCGGCGAGGCCCTGGTGGCGGAGCTGGCCGCAGTCGGCGGCAAGGCGATGTTCGTCCGGGCCGACCTGGCGGACGCCGAGCAGGCGAAGGCCTCCGTGGCCGAGGTGATCGAGGCGTTCGGCCAGGTCGACTGCCTGGTGAACTCCGCGGGACTCACGTCCCGGGGCACGCTGCTGGACACCACGCCCGAGTTGTTCGACCAGCACATCGCGATCAACCTGAAGGCGCCGTTCTTCGCCATGCAGGCCGCCGTCGCGGACATGCTGGGCCGCCGGGCGCCGGGCACGGTCGTCAACATCATCACCTCCTCCGCGCACGGCGGACAGCCGTTCCTCGCGCCGTACGTCGCTGCGAAGGCCGGGCTGGTCGGGCTGACCCGCAACGCGGCGCACGCGCACCGCTTTGACCGCATCCGGATCAACGGGCTGAACATCGGCTGGACCGCGACCGAGGGTGAGGACGCGACACAGAAGGCCTTCCACGGCGCCGGGGACGACTGGCGCGAGGAGGCCGCCGCCCGCCTGCCGATGGGCAAGCTCGGCCAGCCGGACGAGATCGCCGACTTCGTGGTCTTCCTGCTGTCGGACCGGTCCGGGGTCGTCACCGGTTCGGTGATCGACTGGGACCAGAACGTCCTCGGCGGCCTCGACTAGCTGTCCCCCGGCTTTCCTCCCCGCTCTCTCCCCGCTCTCTCCCCGCACAAAAACTAGGAGCACCACCCCATGCGCATCGGAATCCTCGGCCTCGGCCGCATCGGCGCCTTCCACGCCGAGACCCTCTCCGGACTCGACGCGGTCGAGTCGCTCGTCCTGGCCGACCCGTTCACGGACGCCGCCAAGACCGCCGCCGAGCGGTTCGGCGGCGAGGTCGTGGACTCCCCCGAGGCCGTGCTGGCGGCCGGGGTGGACGGTGTGGTGGTCGCCGCGGCGACCGACGCCCACCCGGGGCTGATCCTCGCCGCCGTCGAGGCCGGCATCCCCGTCTTCTGCGAGAAGCCCGTCGCGAAGACCATGAGCGAAGGCGTCGAGGTGCTCAGGGCCGTCCAGGGCGGTGACGTGCCGATCCAGATCGGCTACAACCGGCGTTTCGATGCCGGGTTCGTCGCCGCGCGGGCCGCCGTGCAGGGCGGTGAGCTGGGCAAGCTGCACACCGTACGGTCGACCACGCTGGACCCGGCGCCGCCGCCGGCCGCGTACATCGCCGCCTCCGGGGGCATCTTCCGGGACTGCTCGGTGCACGACTTCGACATCATCCGCTGGGTGACCGGCCGCGAGGTGACCGAGGTGTACGCGGTCGGCGGCAACCGGGGCGCCGAGTACATCAAGGAGGCGGGCGACGCCGACACCACCGGCGCGATCCTCACCCTGGACGACGGCACCATCGCGGTGGTCTCCAACTCCCGCCACAACGCCCGGGGTTACGACGTCCGTATGGAGATCCACGGCTTCACGGACTCCATCGCCGTCGGCCTGGAGGACAAGCTGCCGCTGCGTTCGGTCGAGCCCGGCGTGACCTTCCCTGCGGGCACCCCGCACGACTTCTTCATGGACCGGTTCACCGCCGCCTACCGCGCCGAACTCACCGCGTTCACCGAGGTCGTGGCCGGCACCCGCCCCTCCCCCTGCACGATCGAGGACGCCCTGGAGGCCGGCTGGATCGCCGAGGCCTGCACCCTGTCGCTGCATGAGCACCGGCCGGTGACCATCGCCGAGGTCCGCACCGCCTGACAGCCGGGCTTCCCCTCGTGCCCCGGGCGCCGACCGGCTTGCGGCGCCCGGAAGGTGCCGCCGGTCAGGAAGGGCGGGAGGACGCGCTGCGCCGAAGGCGCCGTGCCGGGCGCCGTACTCCAGCAGGTCGCTCTCGTACGCCGGCACACGAATCCCGCGCTCACCGGTACAGCGCGGGCCGTTCCACCAGTTCCACCTCGACCCGGCCGCCCTCCTCCAGCGCCCGCACACCCGCCTCGCAGACCGCCGCCGCGGCGTAACCGTCCCACACGCTGGGACCGCTGACCCGGCCGCGGCGGGTGGCGTCGACCCAGGCCTGGAGCTCACGGTCGTAGGCGTCGGCGAAGCGCTCGGTGAAGTCCTGGGCGATGGTGCCGCTCCAGCGGCCGGCCATGTTGGTGACCATGGCGTGGCCGTCGCCGATGCGGGCGGTGCCGCGTTCGCAGACGATCTCGGCCTGGACCTGGTAGCCGAAACCGCAGTTGACGAACATCTCGACGTCGACGACCACGCCGCCGTCGGTCTCGAAGAGGACGAACTGGGGGTCCTGGAGGTCGTCGGGTGCGTTCGCCGACGGTCGTGGCCGCAGCACCGTGACGGCCGTGATCTCGTGCCCGAGCAGCCAGCGGGTCACATCCGTTTCGTGCGCGACGGAGTCGCTGATGAGCATGTCACTGGTGAACCCGGGCGGACTGGCCGCGTTGCGATGCCGGTTGTGCAACATCAGCGGGCGGCCCAACTGACCTGTCTCCAAAAGGGACTTGAGCTTCATGTACTCGGCGTCGTAGCGCCGCATGAAGCCGACCTGGACCCGGCGCCGGCCCAGGGCGAGCTCGGCCTCCAGGACACGCAGCGCGGAGGCGGCGTCCGGAGTGAGGGGTTTCTCGCACAGGACGGGCAAGTCGTGCTCGAAGGCGGTCAGCAGGGCCGCCTCGTGAGCGGGGCCCGGGGAGGCGACCAGGACGGCGTCGACGTCGGCCGCCGCCATCGCGGCGGCCGGGTCGGTGTAGGCGGTGCAGCCGCCGACGGGGGCCGCGACCGTCTCGGCGCGCCCCGCGTCGACGTCGACGACGGCGGCCACCCGCGCCCCGCTGATGACCTGCTGGATACGACGGACATGGTCGGCGCCCATCCGGCCGGTACCGATGACGGCGACCCCGAGTTCTTCGCTCGTGCCACGCTGGGTCATGGTCGTCCCCTTCAGGCGCCGCAGGACCTCAGGAATGTACGGGTGCGCATCGCGACGGGCGGGAGTCGGGCGGGCGCCGAACCGACCCGGACACCGTCGAGCGGGGAAGCCGTCTCAGGACTTTCCCTCGCCGGTGGCCGCGACGGGCGCGGTGAGGTCGCCCGCGTCCGGGAGCTTCTCGACGTCGACGCCACTGACCTGGGACAACTCGTGCTTGAGAGCGGCGAGTTCGGCACCACCGGCCATGTGGTTGGTGAGTTCTTCCAGACTGACCTGCTCGCGCGAGGCGGACAGTTCCATGGTGCCCAGGCGCAGCACGCTGAAGTGGTCGCCGACCATGTAGGCGTGGTGCGGGTTGTGGGTGATGAAGATGACGCCCAGGCCGCGGTCGCGGGCGGCGGCGATGTACTTGAGCACCACGCCGGACTGCTTGACGCCGAGAGCGGCGGTGGGCTCGTCGAGGATGAGGACGCGGGCGCCGAAGTAGACGGCGCGGGCGATCGCCACGCACTGGCGCTGGCCGCCGGAGAGGGTGCCGATGGGCTGTTCGAGGTCGTCGAGGACGATGCCCATGTTGCGCAGTTCCTCGTCCGCGGTCTTCTTCATCCGCTCGATGTCGAGGCGGCGCACGGGCCAGGGGCCCTTGGTCATCTCGGAGCCGAGGAAGAAGTTGCGCCACACCGGCATCAGCGGGACGACGGCCAGGTCCTGGTAGACGGTGGCGATGCCCTTGTCGAGGGCCTCCCGGGGCGTGGAGAAACGGACGGGGGTGCCGTCGACGAGGAAGTCGCCCTCGGTGTGCTGGTGCAGCCCGGAGACGATCTTGATGAGGGTGGACTTGCCGGCCCCGTTGTCTCCCAGCACGCACGTGACCTTGCCGGGATGGACCCTCAGGTCGACCCCGTGCAGGGCACGGATGTTGCCGTACGCCTTACCCGCACCGCGCAGTTCGACGATCGCCGCGTCGGTCTCGGGGACCGTGTCCGCGATGACCGCTCCATGCGTACCGGATTGCTGGGACGTCTTGTCGGTCGTCATTCGGGTCACCTCCGGGTCGCCGTGCGCTGGACCCACAGATTGATGAGGACGGCGCCGAGGAGCATGACGCCGAGGAAGGCCTTGAACCAGTCCGGGTTCCAGCCGGCGTACACGATGCCCTGCTGCACCATGCCGAACATGAAGGCACCGAAGACCGGGCCGATCGCCGAGCCGTAGCCACCGGTCAGCAGACAACCGCCGATGACCGCCGCGGAGATGTAGATGAGTTCCTGTCCCACGCCTTCACCGGACTGCACGGTGTTGAACGAGAACAGCTGGTGCATCCCGATGAACCAGGCACCGACGCCGACCAGCATGAACAGGGAGATCTTGGTGAACGTCACCGGGACACCGACGGCCCGCGCGCTGTCCTTGTTGCCGCCGACCGCGAAGATCCAGTTGCCGTACTTGGTACGCAGCAGCACCCAGGTGGCCAGGGCCGCGAAGACCAGCCAGTAGACGATGGTGATCTTCACCGTGACGCCGCCGACCTCGAAGGAGGAGGCGAAGACCTTCTTCGCCTGGTCGAAGCCGTCCATGGAGCTGATGTCGTCGGTCGCCACGTTCTCGGTGACCAGCTTGGTGATGGCCAGGTTCGCGCCTTGCAGGATCAGGAAGGTGCCCAGGGTGACCAGGAAGCTCGGCAGGCCGGTCCGGACCACCATCCAGCCGTTGAAGAAGCCGATCGCCAGCGACACCAGCAGCGCCGCGATCACCCCCACCCACACGTTCATGCTGAGCTGGTAGGCGAGCATGCTCGCGGTGAGCGCCGAGGTGACCACCGCGACACCCGCCGAGAGGTCGAACTCCCCGCCGATCATCAACAGCGCGACGGGCAGGGCCATGATCCCGATCGTCGACGACTGGTACAGGATGTTCGCCATCGCGCTGCCCTCGCGCACCGGCGGGGCGGAGACCAGGAAGAACACGTACACCGCGACGGCACCGAGGAACACACCGACCTCGGGGCGGGCCAACAGCCGCAAGGGCAGGGACCGTTCCGCGGTCCGGCCGTCGGTGTCCTTCCGGCCGGGAGCCGACGGTGCGGGCACCGCCGGCTCAGCCTGCTGGGTCATACTCATCACCGAGTGCCCTTCGCGGCGAACTCGGCGACCTTGCCGACGTTGGCCTTGTCGACGAAGGCCGGACCGGTCAGCACCGGCTGCTCGCCGCCGCCGCTGTAGTTGCCGTTGTTCTTGTACAGCCACAGGGAGTCCACCGCGAGGTAGCCCTGGAGGTAGGGCTGCTGGTCGACCGCGAACTGGATCGTGCCCTTGCTGATCGCGGAGGTCAGGTCCTTGTTCAGGTCGAAGGTGGCGATCTTGGCCTTGCTGCCGGAGTCGGACGCCGCCTGCACCGCGGTCAGCGCGAAGGGGGCGCCGAGCGTGACGACGTAGTCGATGGACTTGTCCTGGCTGAGCTTGGCGGTGATCGTCGACTTCACGGACGGCATGTCGGTGCCGTTGACGTTCAGTGTCTGCAGCTTGCCGGTGAAGGTCTTGCCCACGCCGTCACAGCGCTGGGTCAGGCCGATGTTGCCCTGCTCCTGGATGACACAGACGGCGTTCTTGGCGCCGGCCTCGTTCAGCCGCTTGCCGAGCGCCTCGCCCGCCACCGTCTCGTCCTGGCCGAAGAACTCCATGAGGCCGAGCTTCTGCCAGTCGCTCACACCGGAGTTGAGGCCGACCACGGGGATGTTCGCGGCCTTCGCCTTGTTCACGACGTCCTTGAGGGCGTCCGGCTTGGCCAGCGTGATCGCGATGCCGTCGACCTTCTGGTCGATCGCGTTCTGCACCAGGTTGGCCTGGTTGCCCGCGTTCGGGTCGGCCGCGTAGATGAGCTTGATGTTGTCCTTGGCGGCGGCTGCCTGCGCACCCTTGCGGACGATGTCCCAGAAGGTGTCACCCGGCGACTGGTGGGTGACCAGCGCGACGGTCATCCGGGGAGTGCTGGCCTTGCCCGCGGAGGCCCCGGCATTGCTCTCCTCGGCCTTCTTGCCGCCGGAGCTGCTGGAGCAGCCTGCGAGGGTCAGGGCCGCCGCCGCGGCGACAGCCACGAAGGGGGCGACTCTGCGGGAACGGAAGCGAGAAGAGCGGTCCATCTTTTCTGCACCTCACTGTGCGACGGGAGTACGTCGGGAAAGCAAAACGGATCACGGGGATCCGAAGGGCCCGGGACCTGGAGGTTCCGGGTCGCAGGCCGCGAAATGCGGCTGTTGTACTGGGACCGGATCCAATCCCTTGCCGCGCCCACTGTCAATACTTTGTTATGACATCACTTCACAAGCTAGTCCGGATGTCAGTACAAACCATTGACAGTGCGCCCTTCGAGTCCTACACCTGGGAGGCGACGGGCCCTCTCGGACCCGCCCCCAGCCCGGACCGAGGAGCGTCGCGCATGGACGGATCAGCCCGGCACTACGACGTGATCAGTATGGGGCGTATCGGAGTTGATCTCTACCCGCAGCGACCGGGAGTGCCTCTGGCACGAGTCGAGACCTTCGAGAAGTTCCTCGGAGGTTCGGCCGCGAACGTGGCGGTTGCCGCCGCCCGGCTCGGCCACCACGCCGCCGTGATCACCCGCACCGGCGACGACCCCTTCGGCGCCTATCTCCACCACGCTCTCACCGCGTGCGGCGTCGACGACCGCTGGGTGACCCCGGTGGACGGGCTGCCGACCCCGGTGACCTTCTGCGAGATCCTCCCGCCGGGCGACTTCGCGCTCCACTTCTACCGCCGGCCGAGCGCCCCCGACCTGCAGATCCGCACCGATGACCTGGACTACTTCGCGATCCGGTCCGCTCGGATCTTCTGGATCACCGGCACCGGTCTGAGCGAGGAGCCGAGCCGGTCGGCCACGCTCGCCGCGCTCAAGGCTCGCGACAGGGCGGGCACCACCGTCTTCGACCTGGACTGGCGCGAGACGTTCTGGGCCGACCCCGACGAGGCCCGTCCGTACTACGCCGAGGCCCTGCGGCACGCCACCGTCGCCGTCGGCGACCTCGACGAGTGCGAGATCGCCACCGGGGTCCGCGAACCACGGGCGTGCGCCGAGGCGTTGCTCGCGGCGGGGGTCGAACTGGCCGTGGTGAAGCAGGGTTCGAAGGGTGTGCTGGCAGTGCACCGGGACGGTACCGTCGCCCAGGTCCCGCCGGTCCCGGTCGAGGTGGTCAACGGCCTCGGCGCGGGCGACGCGTTCGGCGGGGCGCTGTGCCACGGGCTGCTGGCGGGCTGGGAGTTGGCGAAGACCCTGCGGTACGCCAACGCGGCGGGCGCGCTGGCCGCCTCCCGCCTCGCCTGCTCCTCCGCGATGCCGACCGGCCCCGAGGTCGAGGCCCTGCTCGCGGGCCTGCCCGAGCCGCGCACCGCGCGGACGAGCATCCCGGCGCCACGCGCGACGGCCTGAACGGAGCGTGTCTTGATCATCAGCAGCTCCGATCGCACCGCGACCAGGGCCCGGCCTCAGAAGACCACCGGCGACCACGTGCGCCGCCTCGCCGACCGCGCTGCTCCGCCGCAACCCCTGTACGGGGTGTTCGGCGTGCCGGAGCAGACCACGCACGAGCGCCGGACCGCTGCACGGGCCCGCGAGGAGTGCGACCCCGAGATCGCCACCCGCCACCACCACCTGTATCGGCACCCGCCACCACCTGTGATGCCACCCACCACCACCCGTGATGCCCCGCCCCCGACCCCCTGAGGAAGGTACGTCCATGGCGCAGCCCGGCGACTCCCCACGTGCCGCGACCGCCCCCACGCTCAGCTCCCTGGACTTCGCCCTGGACCGCGGCAGTCCGGTACCGCTGTACTACCAACTCGCCCAGCAACTGGAGGCCGCGATCGAGCACGGCGTCCTCGCCCCCGGCAACCTCCTGGGAAACGAGATCGACCTGTCCGTACGCCTCGGCCTGTCCCGCCCGACGGTCCGCCAGGCCATCCAGTCCCTCGTCGACAAGGGCCTGCTGGTGCGCCGTCGCGGAGTCGGCACGCAGGTGGTGCACAGCCAGGTCAAGCGCCCGCTCGAACTGAGCAGCCTCTACGACGATCTGGAGGCGGCCGGCCAGGGGCCCTCGACCCGGGTGGTACGCAACGAGGCCGTCCCCGCGTCCGCCGACGCCGCGGCCGCCCTGCAAGTCACCGAGGGCAGCGAGGTCACGCTCCTGGAGCGGCTCCGCTCCACCCACGGCCAGCCCGTGGCCTTCCTCCGCAACCACCTCCCCGTGGGCCTGCTCGACCTCGACACCGCCCGCCTCGAGTCGACCGGCCTCTACCGCATGCTGCGCACCGCCGGCATCACCCTCCACAGCGCCCACCAGACCATCGGCGCGCGCAGCGCCGCCCCCGAGGAGGCGAAGCGTCTCGACGAACACGAGGGCAGCGCCCTGCTCACCATGCAGCGCACGACGTACGACGACACGGGGCGGCCGGTGGAGTACGGGACGCACATCTATCGGGCGTCGCGGTATGCCTTCGACTTCCAGTTGCTGGTCAGGGCCTGAGCCCGCGATCGGCACGGGGCGGCGACCGTTGCGCACAGGCACCGTCCCTCAGGTTCGGCGACGACTCGCTCCCGGGCGGGCCGCCGCAGGCGCTCTACCTGGAGTGCGCCCCGTCCAACCGCGTCCGCTGATCCGCCGTCAGCTCAAGTTCCACCGCCGCCAGGTTCTCCTCCAGTTGGGCCACCGACGACACTCCGACCAGCGGGATGACCGGCAGCGCGCCGTCGATCTGCCAGGCCAGGACGACCTGGTTCACGGTCGCGCCGGTCTCCCGGGCCACCTCGCGCAGGGCCGCGAGGCGGGCGGGGGTGCCGGGGTGGTCGTAGCCGGGCGGCAGGGGACGCTCGGGGTGGGCGTACGCGCCCTTCAGGAGGGGTGAGTAGGCGACCAGGGTCAGGCCGGGCTCGGCCCGCAGATAGCCGATCAGGTCCGGTCCCGCGGCAGCCAGCGTGCCGTCGGGGAAGAGGCCGCCGGGTACGTCGGTCCGGGGGCGGAGGTAGCTGTGCTCGTACTGGAGCACCTCGTAGCCGGGCCGGCCGGCGGCCGCCGCGAGGGCGCGGGCCCGCTCCACCCGCCAGACGGCGTGGTTGCTCACGCCGAGCAGCCCGACCGTGCCCTCGGCGACCAGTGAGGCGAAGCCTTCGACGGTCTCGGCGAGCGGGACGGCGTGGTCCTCGATGTGCGCGTACAGCAGATCCAGCTTGTCCACGCCGAGCCGTTCCCGGCTGCGTTCGGCCGCCTCCCGGATCACCTTCGCGGACAGGCCCTCCGCGTTGTCGACGTAGGTGGTGCCGGGGGCCAGGGGGCGGGCGCCCAGCTTGGTGGCGATGACGATCTCGTCGCCGATGCCGCGGCTGCGGCGCCAGCGGCCGAGGAGTTTCTCACTCTGGCCGCCCTGGCCGCCGTCGGCCCAGAAGGCGTAGTTGTCGGATGTGTCGATGAAGGTGCCGCCGGCCTCGACATAGCGGTCGAGTACGGCGAAGGAGGTCTTTTCGTCCGTCCGGGAGCCGAAGTGCATCGCTCCGAGGGCGAGCACGCTGACCTCGCGGCGGTGGTCCGGATCGGTGCCGATCGTGCGGTACTTCATGGTCGTCCCTCCCGTTCGTGCCCGCGGTCGGGGCACGAACGGGAGTCTTCTTGCTGGAGCGCGCTCCAAGTCAAGAGGGCAGGACACCTGTGGGTACGGAACGCTCAGCGGGCCGGCTTGCGGGTCATGGCGAACTCGTCGGCGGCGGCCAGGTCGAAGTCTCCGTGGTCGCTGCCGAGCCCCTGGGCCACCAGTCCCGCCGTCGCGCAGCCGAGGACGGCCGACTCGCGTGGGGTACGACCCAGGCTCACTCCGCGCAGGAAGCCGGCGGAGAACGCGTCCCCGCAGCCCGTGGTGTCGACGACGTCGATCGCGAACGCGGGGACCGCTTCGGTGCCCTCGGCGGTGACCAGCAGCGCTCCGTCGCCGCCCCGTGTCACCGCGACCACGCCGACTCCGGCGCCCAGGAGTTTCTCCGCGCCCGCCACCAGGTCGTCCTCGCCGGTGAAACCGAGGACCTGGTCGTCGTTGGGGAGCAGGTGGTCGACGTACGGCAGCGCCGCCTCGATCTGCTCGAAGCTGCCGAGCACACCGGGCGCGAGGAGGTCCACGGAGGTCACGACGCCGTGCTCCTTGGCGTACGACAGGATGCGCGCCGCGACGTCGACGCCGATCAGCTCCGGTCCGCCGAGGTGCAGATGCGTGGCCTCGGCGATCGCGTCCCACGGCACGTCGTCGAGGCCGTAGGTGATGTTGGCGCCGAGCAGGTGCAGGGAGGGCCGGTCTCCGTTGGGGCGGATGGGCAGGACGCTGGCGGAGGTGGCGGTGTCCGCACGGCGGACGAGGAACTCGGTGTCGATCCCTGCCCTGTTGAGCAGCTGTACCAGCATGTCGCCGGTGGGGTCGGTACCGATCGCGCCCGCGCTGCGGACGGACGCGCCCAGCTTGGCGAGGGTGAGCGCGGTGCCACCGGCGGTTCCGGCGGCGGTCATCCTGATGTCGTCCACCAGCGTCGCGCCCTGGCCCTCGGGGATGGCCTCCACCGGCCGCACCAGTACGTCCAGTACGTGCACGCCCATGGTGACGGCCTTCATCGGCTTCCCTCCTCAACGGGTGGTACGGGTGGTACGGGCTGGGTGGTGCCGTAGTTGCGGGCGACGGCGGCCTCGATCACCGCGAGCTGCTGCCGTTCGTCGAGGACGCGGGGCGGTCCGAGGGCGGCCGCGCGCTGGTAGACACCGCAGGCCCACTCCAGCAGCAGCGCGTGCTCGACCGCCGTGGCGAGCGTCGGCGCGTGGGTGAGCGCGCCATGGTTGGCCATGAGTGCGGCGCTGCGGCCGTCGAGCGCGGTGAGCACCGACTCGGCGAGTTCCGGGGTGCCGAAGGTGGCGTACGGCGCCACCCGTACGGTGCCGCCGAGCGTGAGCAACTGGTAGTGGACGCAGGGGAGTTCGTCGAGCACACATGACAGGGCGGTGGCCATGGGGGCGTGGGTGTGTACGACGGCGCCGGTGCCGTAGCGGTGGTAGACCCCGAGGTGCAGATCCAGCTCCGAGGTCGGCCGCAGCACACCGGCCACGATCGTTCCGTCGAGGTCGACGACGGTCACCTGGTCCGGGGTCAGGGTGGCGAGCACCGCGCCGGTGGCGGTGATCGCGACCTGCTCCCCCACCCGCACACTGACGTTTCCCGCCGTACCGATGAGCAGGCCCTCGGCTCCCAGCCGGCGGCACGCGTCCGCCACGGCGGCCCGCTCCTCGCTCAGCCCCGCGCGTGAGTCGGTCATGCGCGGGACCGTAACGTAAACGTGAAACAATGTCATCTTCACTGTGGCGTTGGCGTCAGCCTGGCCGCGCGCCCACGATCCGCAGGGCGATGTCTCCGTACTGATAGGCGAGTTGGTCGACGGAGAACTCGCCGCCCTCGCCGCCCTAGCGGAACCAGCGGGCCACACCGATCCCCGTGTCCGGGTTTCGCGTCCTGGTTATTTTATTTCAGAAGTAACTACTGTTTCGTGGATGCGCTCCTCGCCTCCTCGCCTTCTCATATCGAGGAGGGGAGGAGTGCATTCCTTCTTTCTCCAGGCGTCACCTGCCGCTCTACCGACCGTCGCGACGGACCGAGCGGGCGGTGTCGGCGTTCTCCCTCGGCAGGAACCTCTGGCGAGCCCAGAGGCTCAGCAGTGCCGTTCCGCCGACCAACAGCGGCACCGGGTCTCGGGCAGTCGGAGCCAGCACATATCCCAGCGCCGTGGCCGTGCAGACCGTCAGGGGAATGAACGCCGCCGCACCCTCTATCCCCCATCGCAGCGTGGGCTGAGCGGTGCCCAGGGCGCTCGCCCCGCCGGGCGCCCAAGGGCCGACAGCGGCCACCAGCAGTCCCGCGGTGGCGCAGACGTCGACCAGCTGACAGGACATCGCCTCGGGGCTGTGCGGGCCGACCGTCCACAGTCGCAGGGTGTCGCTGATCAGCATGAGGGACAGCCCGACGATCCCGACCCACAAGGTGGCTCTCTGGTCGCTCTGCACAAGACGGCGCAGGGAGAACAGAAAACTGAGGAACACGACTTCCGCGACCCACAGGAGACCGACCATCCCTGTCCCCAGCCGCCAGCCGTCACCGGCGCCCCGCAGCAGTACCCATCCCGTCGTGAACACGGCCCCGGCTGTGACGACCCCGTCGAGCACGCGCCGCAGCAACACGTGCCGACCTGTACCGGCATCGGCCGCGACCACCAGACCGGCCATCCCCAGGCCGACCGTCAGCGTCACTCCGGTCACCACCACCGAACCCAGCAACGATCGTGCGTCCCGTCCCGAAGCCGGAGGCTGAGCCGACAGCACGGTGGCCGCTGCCCGGTACACGCCTCCGGCTACCGCGGAACCCCCCAACAGCAGCAGCCGCGTCCGCACCCGTCCGCTCGTTCCCCTCGCGCGGAGCATCAGGGAGGCCGCCAATCCCCAGCAACCGGTGGACGGCCCAAAAGCCACCATCCGCGCCGCCCCGCTCCCGGCGGCCCACGACCCGCCGAACGTCAGCACTGTTCCCACGAGACATGCCACGCCGACCACGCCCCAGGTACGTGCCCAGGTCCGATGGCCGGAGCCCGCCCGGAGCCTGAGCACACCCGGCGACTTCCTCAACCCCGACATCAGGTGCGCCTCTCCACCGGTCCCCCGCCCGCAGGGCCTCCCCCCGCAGTCCCCGGATCCATTCAGAAACCGTAGAGACCTGGCGCCGGCCCCGAAGGGAACCATCCGGTCATTCACTCGTACTGCGTAAGGGAGGAGAGACGACCGGCCCTCCGCTTCGCACAGCCGACGTCTCGGCAGAGAATCCGGGACGCGTTCCCGTCAGGCCTGCGGTGTACTCCGCTGCGAGCACCGACCGCAAGGACTTCCTGCTGGTCGCGGACTCCAAACTCGTCTCCCACCCGGACATCACCGCACTGCTGGACGCGAAGGTCGACTGCGTGGCACCGCTTCCGGCCGCCCAGGTCAAGCCCGAGGTCTACGCCGACCTGGACGTGGAATCCACCCGGTCGACTACGTCAACGACCGCAACCGCGAGCGGAACACCCCCGCCGACCAGCGGGAGCCCTACCGGGTCCTGGAGGACGTCCACGTCATGGCCGGGCCGTGCAAACGCGACCCCGTCCACCGGCTGCGCAGGATTCTGGTCCACTCCACCGGCAACACCAGGGGCCAGCACACCGCCCGCGCATAAAGGGAACGACCTCTGAATGGTGCACTGCGGGCATGGCAACGGGCCACATGGCGCACCTTGACCGGGTCAAGGTGCGCCACGGGCCTCTTCAGCAGGCTTTGTCCCCAGATGGTTCCCCAAAATGATCAAAAGGCCATTTCAGATTCTCTGAAATGGCCTCTGACCTGCGACTCTCTCCAGTCGGGACGACAGGATTTGAACCTGCGACCCCTTGACCCCCAGTCAAGTGCGCTACCAAGCTGCGCCACGTCCCGATGCGCTTCCCGCGGTGAGCCGCGGCAACCTGCGAACAGCACTTTACCGCACGTCGGAGGCCTTCTCGAAGGGCGGGGCGTCGGGGTGGCCGAGGCCGCCGTGGTGCCGGGCGCGGCACAATCGGCGTATGGGCAGTGCATCCGCAGGACGGCAGACCGGCGCACGGGACCGGGACCACGAGGGGCGGGCCCGCAACGCCCGGCCCCGGGACGGACTGGGGCGGCCGCTGCCGTACGGCACGGACGGCGTGGAGCGACAGCCCGAAGGGGTCGTCCGCACCCCGGAGCAGAGCGTCGCCGAGGCGCAGGCGCTGTTGGACGCGGGCAAGCCGTTCCACGCCCACGAGGTGTTCGAGGACGCGTGGAAGGCGGGCCCCGAGGCAGAACGCGAGCTGTGGCGCGGCCTCGCCCAGCTCGCCGTGGGCCTCACCCACGCCGCCCGGGGCAATGTGCCGGGCGGCGCGCGACTGCTGCGACGCGGTGCGGGTGCCGTGACGGAGTGGGCGTCCGAGTACGGGCGCCGGCGGCCGTACGACATGGACCTGGCGGGCTTGGCGACCTGGGCGCGGGGGTTGGCGGAGGACGTGGAGGGAGACGGTGGAAGCGTGGACGCGGGGGCTCGGGCGCCGCTGCTTCGGGGGCGGGAGGCGTCGTAGGGGCGGACCGGCATCCACCGAGACGGACCGAAATCCATCGAGACGGACTCGCTGATCGCGTTGTCAGTGCCGTGGGGCAGACTCAAGGTGTGCGAAAGATTCATGTCATCGGTATCGGCGCGGGCGACCCCGACCAACTGACCCTGCAGGCGGTCAAGGCCCTGAGGAGCACGGACGTGTTCTTCGTCCTGGACAAGGGCGAGGTGAAGGCGGACCTCGTGCGGCTGCGCCGGGACATGCTCGACACGCATGTGCCGGAGGGGGCGTATCGCGTGGTCGAGGCGCGTGACCCGGAGCGCGACCGGGCGGCAGGCGGCGCCGCGTATTCCCCTGCCGTCGGGGACTGGCGCAGCGCCCGTGCGGAGATCTACGCGCGGCTGATAGCCGACGAGCTGGGCGCGGACGAGAGCGGCGCGTTCCTGGTCTGGGGGGATCCCGCGCTGTACGACAGCACGATCGGCATCCTGGAGGAGATCCTCGACCGGGGCGAGGTGGACTTCACGTACGACGTCGTGCCCGGGATCAGCAGTGTCTCGGCGCTGGTCGCCCGGCACCGCACCGGACTGAACCGCGTCGCCCGGCCCGTGCAGATCACCACCGGCCGGCGACTCGCCGAGGGCTTCCCCGAGGGGGTGGACGACGTGGTCGTGATGCTCGACGCCCACCAGACCTTCCGGCAGTACGCCGACCAGGACATGGACATCTACTGGGGTGCCTACATAGGGACGCCGGACGAGATCCTCGCCGCCGGTCCGATCGCCGAGGCCGCGCCCCGTATCGAGCGGCTGCGCGCCGAGGCGCGGGAGCGCAAGGGCTGGATCATGGACACGTATCTGCTGCGTCGGCGTTCCCAGGGCTGAGGCACACGGGTAGGGCGCTCCTGCAGCCGTCGCCCGTTCGCCCGTTGATCCGTTCACCCGTCCGTCCGTCATGCAGGGCGCGCGCAAGGACGTCAGAAATGACGTCGTCGCGCACGCGGCCGTCAATGACGTACGTCGCGCACGCGGCCGTCGGTCACTGCGGGGCGAGGCCCAGCCACGACAGGACTCCGCTGACGTCGGGTGCCGTGGTGACGCCGTCCGGAAGGGGCGGACGGCGGACGATCACGACCGGCAGGCGCAGGTCGCGGGCTGCGGTGAGTTTGGCGGAGGTGGCCCGGCCCCCGCTGTCCTTGGTGACCAGGACCTCGATGCGGTGGTCGTGGAAGAGGGTCGACTCGTCGGCGACCGTGAACGGGCCGCGGGCCAGGAGCACTTCGGTGTGCGGTGGCATCGGCGGCTGGGGCGGTTCCACGGACCGTACGACGAAGTGGCGGTCCGTGACGTGGGCGAAGGCGGCAAGGCCCATACGGCCGGTGGTCAGGAAAATCCGGCGACCGAGTCGCGGCAGCAGGTCCGCGGCCTCGGCCAGGGAGGCGACGGAGTGCCAGCGGTCCCCGGGGCCGGGCTGCCAGCCGGGGCGGCGCAGCACCACCGCCGGGACACCGGTCGCCGCCGTGGCCCGCGCCGCATTCGCCGTGATCGTCTCGGCGAAGGGGTGAGTGGCGTCGACGAGTGCGTCCACGTGCTGCTCGCGCAGCCAGTCGGTCAGACCGTCCGATCCGCCGAAACCCCCGATCCGGACCTCGCCCGTGATCGCCCCCGGCCGCGCCACGCGCCCGGCGAGCGAGGTGGTGACGCGGACACCCCCGTGCGCCAAGAGCGCGGCGGCCAGCTCACGGGCCTCGCCGGTGCCGCCGAGGATGAGGACGTGCGGGGACATGGCGAGAGCCTACGAGTTCCGGGTGGGGCGGCGGTATGTGCCGGCCCGCTTTGGACGGCGGCGACGAGGGCGATGGCAAGTATGCGCACCCACCGTCACCCGGGAGCAGCGACCCCTCGAACTCGGTGGCAGCAACGCGTCGTTAGGGTACTGCCGGTCCTCACGTGCTGAGGGTTGACGCGCGGCCGTGAGCGACACCATGCGGAAAGTTGCCTTGTGAAGGAGATGTCCCCAGGTATGTCAGAAAACGTGACGCAGCATTTCGCTGAGCATGTCCGTGACCAGGGGTGGGGTGACCGGGTTGCCTTCCTGGTCGACGACCGCGCCTGGACCTTCGACCAGGTCTTCGACGGTGCGGCGCGGGTCGCGAGCGGATACCGGGCTGCGGGGTTACGCCGTGGCGACCGGGTCCTGCTCGCCCTGCCCGACAGCATGGAGATGGTCTGGTGCCTGCTCGGGGCCTGGCAGGCCGGCCTCGTCGCGGTACCGGTCAACGTCCAGATGAGTCGGGAGGACCTGACCCGGGACGTGGCGACGGCGGAGCCGGCGCTGGCGGTCGTCGACCCGGACACCGCCGGATGGCTCGACACCGCGGGGCTGGCCCCGACCACCAGGGTCGAACCGCTGGTCGCCGGAGAGCCGGACACCCGGTTCGCCGATGGCGGGGAGGCGCCGGCAGTCGCTCTCTTCACCTCCGGCACCACGGGCGCGCCGAAACTGTGCTTTTTCCTCCACAACAACTTCATCAGCGAGCGCGACCAGTACCGGGACGCCGGTCCGGGGGCTGTCGGGCTGTCGGTGTCGCGGATGTATTTCCGGGGCGGACTGCACGTCTCACTGTTCACCACGCTCGAAACCGGGCAGACCGCCGTGCTCTCGCGTCCGCGTGCGACCCCCGCGGCAGCGGTCGAGCTCATGCGCCGTCACCAGGTCACGACCCTGTTCGCGCAGCCGAGCTTCCTGGCGCGGCTGCTGATCGAGCCCGGTGGCGCCGAGGGGCTTGGCCGGCTTCAGCGGGTGATGTGCGCGGGGGAGGTGCTCTCGGCTCGGCTGCGCGAGCAGTTGGTGCCGATCCTCGGGGAGCGGCTGGTCAACACCTACGGCTCGACCGAGCTCGGCGGCATCGCTGTCGGCCAGCCGGCCGCGTACGGCCTGCCCTCGGCAGTCGGGCGAGCGTTCCCGGACCGGCCGGTGCGCGTTGTCGACGCCGGCGGTGACACGTTGCCCGCGGGACAGCGGGGTGAGTTGCACATACGCGTGCCCTTCGTCGCTCGCGGCGTTCCCCGGGGGAGCAGCCCCGGTCCCCATCAGCTGACCGACACCTGGTGGCCGACCGGGGATCTGGCGTCGATCGATGAGGACGCAGTCGTGCACGTGCACGGCCGGCTCGACGACGTCGAGGTGATCGGCGGGCAGAACGTGGTGCCGGGCGAGGTCGAGCGGCTCCTCGAGAGCCACCCGCGGGTGCTTGAAGCGGCAGTCAGCGCCGCGCGGCGTCCGGCCGGGGACACGAGTCTGCGCGCGTATGTGGTGGCTGTCCCCGATACCGGGGCGGGTGAAAGCGCCGACACCGATGCCCTGGCCGCCGAGCTGGTCGATCTCTCCCAGTCCCGCCTGTCCTGGTACAAGGTCCCGCACGACGTCGTGTGGTTGGACGCGTTGCCCCGAAACGGGAACGGCAAGATCCTGCGCAGGCAGCTCCGCGCGGACGGCAATCAGTTCGTCTAGTAGTACAGCCGGTGGTTCTACGGTGAGTCAGTGAGTGCGGGCGGTGCGGAGGCGGTCGGGGACGGCCGCGGCTGGTGGGGGGCGGCCGTGGCTGGTGGGGGCGGCCGTGGCTGGTGGGGGGCGGCCGTGGCTGGTGGGGGGCGGCCGTGGCTGGTGGGGGGGGCGGCCGTGGCTGGTGGGGGCGGCCGTGGCTGGTGGGGGGGGCCGGTCGTCCAGCGTCCACCGCCGGCTGTCCGTCGGCTCAGCGGACCAGTAGCTGCACGCCGCCCACCACCGTCGCCGCGATCACCAGTTGCTCGAACAAGCGCTGGTTGATCCGGTGCACAGCCCATTTACCGAGGAACGCGCCGGGCACGACGAACACCAGGAGCGCCGCGTCGAGGAGCAGCGAGTGGCCGTCGATGAGGCCGAGGCCGAAGCTGAACGGCACCTTCGACACATTGACGATCAGGAAGAAGAAGGCGGAGGTCCCGAGGAAGCCGAGCTTGCGGAAGCCCGCGGAAAGGAGATACATCGACATCACCGGGCCGCCCGCGTTGGCGACCATCGTGGTGAAGCCGCCGAGGACGCCGTACGAGCGGGCCTTGGCGCGGCCCGTGCGGGTGGCGACCGTGTCCGGCTTTCCCTCCGCGGCGGCGGTGCGGCGACGCCACACCGTCACCCCGGCCATCAGCAGCAGGATCGCGCCGATCGACGTGCGGACGATCCCGTCGTCCGCCCACACCAGGAACAGCGTGCCGGCGACCACGCCCACCGCGACCGCCGGGAACAGCCGCCACAGGGTGGGCCAGTGCGCGTGCCGACGGTAGGTGAGCACGGCGAGAACGTCCCCGGCGATCAGTACGGGCAGCAGGACGCCGGTGGAGGCGCGGGCGGGCAGAACCGCCGCGAAGATCGCCAGGCTGACGGTGTTGGCCCCGCTGACGGCCGTCTTGGAGAAGCCGACAAGCAGAGCGGCGAAGGCGAGGGCGGCGAACTCCCAGCCGGAGATGTGCCAGAGGGTCATCGTGTTCATGCGAACACCGATGCTATGTGCAAGGAACCGGGAGCCGTAAGGAGGGTCTCGTCAGGTGGCCGGTGTGCAGATGGCCGGTGTGCAGATGGCCGGTGTGCAGATTTGCACGAGACGGACAAGGCGCTGGTCTTCGCGGACGTGACGCGCTTCCTGGACGAGGTGCTCACAGGCTGAGGCATCACCTGTGAGGCGTTTCCCTGACGTGTTTGCACCAGTTCGCCCTGGGCACCCGCGCTGCTATGGAGTGGCTGCGCAGTGCTGCCTGCGTCGGAGAGGACCCCGAGTTGTTCTTTCCCGTGGGCACGACCGGGCCGGCGCTGCGGGAGACCGCGGCCGCCAAACGTGTCTGCGCCCGCTGCTCGGTGGTTCACCGATGTCTGGAGTTCGCGCTGGGCAGCGGGCAGACCTCGGGCGTGTGGGGCGGAACCGGCGAGGTGGAACGGGACGCACTGCTCCGTACGGCCGGAACCGGCGTAAGAAGGGAAAGCATCGCATGACTGTCGTGAAGAGCACGATTCCCGAATCCGCCCGGCAGGTGGTCGGGGACTCGCTGCAGAGCACCCTGGTGGATCTTCTCGGGCTCTCCCTGGTCGGGAAGCAGGCCCACTGGAACCTTGTGGGGCCCCGCTTCCGCTCGATCCATCTGCAGTTGGACGAGCTGGTGTCGGCCGCCCGTGATTTCTCCGACACGGTGGCGGAGCGCTCGGCGGCGCTCGGCCTGCCGCCGGACGGGCGGCCGGAGACCGTCGCGTCGGCATTCACGCTGCCGAGCCCGAAGGACGGCTGGGTGCGGGACACCGACGTCGTCGGGGTGATGGTCGAGGCCCTGGATGCGGCCATCGGGCGACTGCGTGAACGTATCGAGGCGACCGAGAAGGCCGACCCGGTCACCCAGGACCTGCTGATCACCATCACCGCCGAGCTGGAGAAGCAGCGCTGGATGTTCGACGCGGAGAACTGGCCCAAGGCCGACTGACCGACGGCCGGTCGGAACACGTACAGGAACAGAGAACAAACAGGAACACGCACCGAGCAACACGTACAGGGAGAAGGGCAGAGCCTCAGCTGTCCTTCGAGTGGGCCGACAGCAGCTGCTCCAGTCGGTCGAAGCGCTCGTGCAGGGCGCGGAGGTCCGCACCGGCCTGGTGCGCGATCCGGCCCCGACGCTTCCGTTCCCGGCCCACGAACCAGGTGGCCAGGGCCGCGGTGACCATGCCGTACGTCGTGATGCCGACGACCATCACCACCACGCCGACGATCCGGCCCCCCAGGGTCACCGGGTAGAAGTCGCCGTAGCCGACGGTGGTCGCCGTCTCGACCGACCACCACAAGCCTCTCGGGTACGTCGTCAGAGTGGCTCCCTCCGCACCCTGTTCAGCGGCGACCACGGCCCATGAACCGGTGAGCATCACCACGACGAGGACGAGCAGCGCCCCACCGGCCGCCCTCAGGTGCAGGGAGCGTCCCTCGCGGCCGAGCAGTGCCTCGATCGCCCTGGCGAGGAATCCGGGCAGCATGACCGCTCCTTGGGATCCGGGTGACGTATGCGGACAGTGTCGCCGGGCGGGCGGGGGCGGGCATGCCGGGCGGGGCGTTCGAGTCGCCGCCGGTGGAGGGCGTCGCCCTCACTCGAACAGGCCCGTGCGCTGGTGGGCCGCGAGGGCCGGTGGTGCGCTGAGGGCATCACCGGCCGCGTCCCACCAGCTCCCCAGGAGGCATCCCGTCATGACCGCTCGTCCGCCCCTTCCTGTCCGGTTCCTCGCATCGGCCCTGGCGGCGGGCGCCCTGCTGACGGCCTCGGCCTGTTCGGACGACGACGGCGGCGGCTCGCAGGCCGCGGACGTCCCCGCGTCGCCCGTCGCCGAAGGGTCGGCCACCCCGCTCGCCGCGAAGTCGCCGACCCCCTCCGCGTCCGGCCGTCTCACCGAGGCCGGGGCGCGGGCCGCGCTGATCACCGAGGCGGACATCGAGGACGACTGGACGAAGGTCGCGGACGCCGCGTCCTGGCGGGACAAGCTGCTCGTCGGCAAGGTGGACGTCGCCGACTTCCTCACCGCCAAGGCCCAGGCCGCCGACTGCCAGCAGCTGCTCGACACGCTCTACGGCGACGACCTGCTGGGCAAGCCGTCCGGAGCGTCCGCGCTGACCGGCTTCGAACAGGGCGACTCCCGGCTCCTCTACCAGGTCGCCGCCTACGACCGGGCCGCCCTCGACGCCTCCCTGAACCGGTTGAAGTCCCTGCCGGTGACGTGCGACGAGTTCACGGTGACCGACTCGGCGGGCGGCAAGCGGACGGTCCAGGTGACCGAGGCTCCGGTGCCGGACGAGGGGGACGCCCGGCAGGGGCTGCACGTGACGGTGCAGGGCACCGCGGCCGACGCGCCCGCCACGCTCACCCTGGACATCGCCGTCGTACGCGTCGGCACCGACGCGATCACCGTCACGGCCGGCGGCCTGGCCGGCGGCGAGTCCGACTCCGTCGGACAGGCGGTGCGGCAGGGCACCCCGCGCCTGAAGGACGTGCAGGCCGGCCGGACACCGCCCGCGGATCCGAACGAGATCGACTGACCGTCTCCCTTCCGCCCGTCTCCTTCCTTCCGCTTCCCTTCCCTTCCCTTCCCTCCCCTCCGGCCGTTCCCGGGACACAGCAGATCACCGGACGGCACAATGGCCGCGAACGCCCGCAGGCGCGAGAAGGAGCACGGACGTGAGCGACAGCCACACCCCCGCAGGCACGTCGGCGCCGCTGAACACCCGTGTGGCACACAACGCGCGCGTGTGGAACTACTGGATCGGCGGCAAGGACAACTACGAGGTCGACCAGCAGGTCGCCGAGCAGGTCGCCGAAATGTTCCCGATCATCCGGGACATCGCCCGCGCCGACCGCTGGTTCCTGGGCCGCGCGGTGCGCTTCCTCGCCGAGGAGCGGGGCGTACGGCAGTTCCTCGACATCGGCACCGGGCTGCCCACGGTGGACAACACCCACGAGATCGCCCAGCGGATCGCGCCGGACTCACGGATCGTCTACGTCGACAACGACCCCATCGTGCTGGTGCACGCCCGCACCCTGCTCACCAGCGCCGCCGGGGGCGTCACCGACTACATCGACGCCGATGTGCGCGACCCGGACGTCATCCTCGAACGCGCCTCCCGGACCCTCGACTTGGGCAAGCCGGTCGCGGTGATGATGCTGGGCATCCTCAACTTCGTCCTCGACACGGAGGAGGCCCGGGACATCGCCCGCCGTGTGATGGCGGCGATGCCCTCCGGCAGCTACCTGGCCCTCACCCACCCCACCTTCGACTTCGATCTCGGCGGCGAGGGCCAGATCCCGGCGATGAAGTTCTGGAACGAGAACGCCACCCCGCCGATCACCGCCCGCGGCCGCGAGGACATCGCCGCCTTCTTCGACGGTCTGGAGCTGTTGGAGCCGGGGCTGGTGTCGTGTTCGCGGTGGCGTGCCGAGCACGGCTCCCCCGTCGTGGTACCGCAGTTCGGCGCCGTGGCCGTGAAACCCTGACGTCGGCGCCGACCCGGCCGCGGGTCCGGCCGGGCCCGTCGAGGAGGACGTATGACCACGCTTGCCGATCCCGTCCCCGGCGGACGCCCCGGGGACGTCGAACGGGCCGCCGCGCTCGCCGGGGAGCTGTCCGGGCAGGGCGTGCACGGCATCGTCCTCTCCTACGTCGACACGGCGGGCGTCGCCCGGGTGAAGACCGTCCCCACGGCCCGGCTCGCCGCCGCCGCGGCCTGGGGTGTCGGTATGTCCCCGGTGTTCGACACCTTTTTGGCGAACGACTCGATCGTCACCACGGACGTGCTCGGCTCGCCGGACGGCGATCTGCGGCTGTATCCCGACCTGGACCACCTGGTGGTGCTGGTCGGGCAGCCGGGCTGGGCGTGGGCGCCCGTCGACCGGATCACCCAGGAGGGCGAGCCGCATCCGGGGTGCGGGCGGACCGTCCTGCGCCGGATCGTCCGGGAGGCCGCCGCACACCACGGTCTCACCTTCCGGGCCGGCATCGAGGTCGAGTGGGCCGTTGCGCAGGGGCCGTCCGGCGGCGACTTCGTGCCCGCGACGACGGGACCGGCGTACAGCGCCGCCCGCCAGGTCGAGCTCAGCGACTACACCGCCGACCTGCTGGCCGCGTTCGCCGCGCAGCAGGTCGAGGTCGAGCAGCTCCATCCCGAGTACGCGGCCGGGCAGTTCGAGGTGTCGGTGGGGGCTCTCGACCCGGTGGCGGCGGCCGACCGGAGCGTGCTGGTGCGGCAGACGGTTCGTGCGGTGGCGGCCCGCCACGGCCTCGCCGTCTCCTTCGCCCCGGCGGTCCGCGCGCAGGGCGTCGGCAACGGCGGCCACATCCATCTCTCCGCCTGGCGCGAGGGCGTGAACCTGCACTCCGGGGGCACCGGCCGCTACGGCATGACGGACGACGCCGAGTGCTTCGCGGCGGGCGTCCTCGCCCACCTTCCCGCTCTCACAGCCGTGACGGCACCGAGCCCGGCGAGCTACCTCCGGCTCAGGCCCTCCCAGTGGGCCGGGGTCTTCACCGCGTGGGGACGGGAGACGCGTGAGGCGGCGGTGCGGGTGGTCACCGGGACGGCGGGCGTGCGCGACGAGGCCGCGAACCTGGAGGTCAAACCGGTCGACCTGGCCGCCAACCCGTACCTCGCGCTCGCCTGTCTGATCGCCGCCGGACTGGACGGCATGACGTCCTCGATGCCGCTGCCCGAGGAGATCACCGGCGACCCGGCCCGGTTCGAGACCGGGCAGGCGGCGGCCCGGGGTGTGCACAGGCTGCCGACCTCGCTGGACGAGGCGGTCGAGGAGTTTCGCGAGGACGCCCGGCTGCGGACCGCGCTGGGCCCGGTCCTCGCGGACGCGGTGATCGCCGTCCGCCGCGGGGAGATCGCGGCCGTCGACGGGCTGGACGACGAGCAGGTGGCGGCGGCGTACCGATGGAAGTACTGAAGGGACGTACTGAAGGAAAAGGGCTGAAGGAAAAGGGCTGAAGGAAAAGGGCTGAAGGGCTGAAGGGCTGAAAGGAAGTGCTGACATGAACACAGGCCCCGTCCACGAGGCGCTCAGCGGCGCACGGCTGGTGGACCACCACTGCCACGGCGTCGTGCCCGGCGACCTGGACCGTCCGGCGTTCGAGTCGCTGCTCACGGAGGGCGCACCCTGGCCGGGGATCTCGCCCTTCGACACTCCGGTCGGCGTGGCCGTCCGCCGCCACTGCGCTCCCCTCCTCGACCTTCCGCGCCACGCTCCCGCCGACGTGTACCTGGCCCGCCGGGCCGAACTCGGCGCTCCCGAGGCCAACCGCCGCTTCCTCGCCGCCGCCACGACCGACGTCCTCTGCGTGGACACCGGCCACACCCCGGACCGTCTCACCACACCGCGCCAACTGGCCGAGGCGGCCGGCGCGACCGCGTACGAGGTCGTACGGCTGGAGGCCGTCGCCGAGGCGGTGGCCACGCGCGGAGTCGAGCCGGACGCCTACGCCGAAGCGTTTCGCACGGCGGCGGAGCACGCCGTACGGCAGCCGGGTGTGGTGGCGGTGAAATCGGTCGCCGCGTATCGCACCGGCTTCGACCTGGACCCGGTGCGGCCCTCCGGCACGGAGGTCACCGAGGCGGCCCGGCACTGGCTCGCCGACGGCGGGCGGCTGGCCGACCCGGTTCTCGTACGGCACCTGCTGTGGACCGCCGTCGACCTGGGCCTGCCCCTCCAGCTGCACACCGGGTTCGGCGATGCCGACATCCGGCTGCACCGGGTGGACCCCACCCACCTGACGGACTGGCTGCACCTGACCGCCGGCACGATCCCGGTGCTTCTGCTGCACTGCTGGCCCTACCAGCGTCAGGCTGCCTATCTGGCGGCGGTGTTCGAGCGGGTGTATCTCGACGTGGGCCTCACCCTGCACCACGTCGGGCCCGCCCGGGCCCGGGCGATCCTGGCGGAGGCGCTGGAGATCACCCCGTTCCGCAAACTGCTGTACAGCTCCGACGCCTATGGTGTGGCCGAGTTCTATCACCTCGGCGCGCTGGCCTTCCGGCAGGGCCTCGCCGGTCTGCTCCAGGAACGGGTGGACGCCGACGAGCTGAGCCTGCCGGACGCGCTGCGCATGGCCGCATGGACTTCGGGGGACAACGCTCACCAGGTCTACCGCTTTTCCGCCACCTCCTGAAAGTATGATCAAGCAATGTCTGACATGACCGATACCACGCCCGGTTGGCTGAGTTCCGACGAGCTCGAGTCCGCGCGCGCCCGTATGCCGATCCTGTACGTCGAGGCCGTGCCCGTGCGCGTCGACGACAGCGGCGAAGTCACCAGCATCGGACTCCTGCTCCGCATCGGTCCGGACGGGACGGTCAGCCGGACCCTGGTGTCCGGTCGGGTGATGCACCACGAGCGAGTCCGCGACGCCCTGCTGCGCCACCTGGAGAAGGACCTCGGCCCGGTCGCCCTCCCGCACGTGCCGGCCTCCCTGCAGCCCTTCACCGTGGCCGAGTACTTCCCGACCCACGGTGTCACGCCGTACCACGACCCGCGCCAGCACGCGGTGTCCCTCGCCTACGTGGTCCCGGTCACCGGCGACTGCCGCCCTCGGCAGGACGCCCTGGACCTGGTCTGGTTCAGCCCCCACGAGGCGCTGTCCCCGGCGGTGCAGAGCGAGATGCCGGGCGGCCACGGGGTGCTGCTCAAGCAGGCGCTGGCACATGTGGGCTGCGTGATCTGAGGCGTTGCGCCGACGGCGTCAGTGCAGGTCGGCCCCCGCGGGGTCGCCTTCGACGGGGTTGGCTTCGACGGGGTTGGCTTCGACGGGTTTGCCTTCGACGGGGCCGTCGTCAAGCGGGCCGTCGTCGAGGAAGCCGCCCGACTGGTGCTGCCACAGCTTCGCATAGGCGCCGTCGGACGAGAGCAGTTCCCGGTGCGTGCCCTGTTCGACGATCCGTCCGCGGTCGAGGACGACGAGCTGGTCCATGGTGGCGACCGTGCTCAGCCGGTGCGCCACCACCAGCGCCGTCCGCCCCTCCATGAGCCGCCACAGTGCCTCCTGGACGAGGAGCTCGCTCTCGGAGTCCAGGGCGCTGGTCGCCTCGTCGAGCAGCAGGATCGGCGCGTCCCGCAGGATCGCCCGGGCGAGGGCGACCCGCTGACGCTGGCCACCGGACAGCTTGATCCCGCGCTCGCCCACCATCGTGTCGAAGCCGGCCGGCAGCGCGTCGGCGAACTCCGTGACGTGTGCCGCCTCGGCCGCGCGGCGGATCTCGGCCTCGGTGGCGTCCGGGCGGGCGAAGGCGATGTTGTCCCGCAGCGTGCGGTGGAACATCGCCGGGTCCTGGGGCACATACGCGATCAGGCCGCGCAGGTCGGCCTGACGCAGTCTGCTGATGTCCTGGCCGCCGATCAGGATCCGGCCGGCGTCGATGTCCGTCATCCGCAGCAGCAGCCGGCCGAGCGTGGTCTTGCCGCCGCCGGACCGGCCGACGAGGCCGAGCTTCGTCCCGCTGGGCACCGTCAGGTCGAGGCCCACGAAGAGCGGCTCCGCGCCCGCGTGCGCGAAGTCCACCCGCTCGAAGCGGACGTCGGCGCCCCGGGTGAGCAGCGGCTCCGGCGACACCGGGTCGAGCACGGTCGGCGGCGTCAGCAGCAGCTCGGTGAACTGGGCGGCCTCCGTCATCGAGCTCTCCAGGCGGCGGTAGATCTGGTTGAACTCGAACATGATGCGGGTCGCGTTGTTGTAGTAGGTGAAGGCGACCACGACCGCTTCCACCCCGTGCGCGCCCCCGCCGAGCGTGACCGCGAGCAGCAGACCCAGCGCGTTGGTGGCCACGGACATCGGCGCGACCAGCGTGTCGATGCGCAGATTGCCGTAGTCCCACGACCTCAGCATGAGCCGCCGCGACGCCGCCACCCGGGACCGGTGCTCGGCCGCCTCTCGCTCCTCGGCTGCGAAGGCCCGGACCGTGTCCATGTTCATCAGGCTGTCGGCGACGTGGCCCGACATCCAGGCGAGCGCCTCCTCGCGCTGGTCGACGAGTGCCTGACGGCGACGGATGAGGGGCGCCACGCACACCACCGTCACCGCGATCATCACCAGGAGCCCTACGACGAGCAGCGGTTCGTAGCGCCACAGCACCACCGCCCCGAACAGCAGTGGCACCAGGCTGCCCACGATCTGGAACGTCAACGTGTCGACGAACAACTCGAAGCGGGAGGCGAAGCTCAGGACCCGCTTGGTCAGCGACCCGGCGAAGTTGTCGTGGAAGAACGTGGCGTCCTTGGCGAACAGCTCGTCCATGCCGATCACGTACAGGTGCTCGATGCCGCGGGCGTCAAGACGGTTCATGCAGTGCAGACTGACCCGCCACAGCGCCTCCGCCAGCAGCAGGACCCCGGCGAAGCCGAGCACGTAGGGCAGCGTCGAGCCGACGGTGATGCCGGAGTCGCCGGCGATGCGGCCCACGAGTTTCGCGACGACCAGCGGCGCGACGTAGTTGATGCCGATGTTGCCCAGCGCCGACAGCACCATCGCAGGCACCGTGAGCCTCCGGAGCCGGGACAACTCCCGTAAGTAGTAACGAAGTGCGAGGAGCACCGAGCCCTTGCTCGGCGTGACCTTGCGCGATTCAGGCGATCCCATCCCAACTCCGTCCTTGTATGGACAACCAGGCCAGGAGTCGGAGTCTCCCGCGACGCGACGCACGGAGTCCAGGCGTTTTACCGCGACCTGACCCTCGAAGGGGTGCGCGACCTGACCGTCGGAGGAGATGCCACCTCTGCGCCCTCGGCTCCGGCGGGTGGCGCTTGACGCAGGTCTCTCACGCACCTTCCCCCCGCCGGACGTCCGGGGTGGCGCCCCAGGGGCCCGGGGTGGCGCCCGGGGTGGCGCCCGGGGTGGCGCCCGGGGTGCGTATTCTTTGACCGTGGCTGAGACCGAGCCGATGCGGCTTCCCGAACCGATGCGGCTTCCCGACATGCCGCTGCACGATCCGTTCATCGTCGCCGACTCGAAGACCCGCACCTACTACCTCTACACGTCCAACGACCCCTCCGTTTCGGGCGTGGACGGCACCGGCACGATGGTCTACCGCAGCCACGACCTGCGCGACTGGACACGTCCTGTCGTGGTCTTCCTGGCCGCCGAGCAGAGGGGGATCTGGGCGACCGACGGCGGCTGGGCGCCCGAGGTGCACGCGTGGGGCGACAAGTACTACCTGTTCACCACGCTGCACAACGAGGACAAGCCGCTTCCCGTACCGCCGCCCAACCAGTGGGGCGTGCCGTTCCAGATACCGAACCACATGCGCGGCACGATCACGGCCGTCTCCGACTCGCTGCTGGGCCCCTTCACCGTCGTCGACCCCTCACGCCCCACCCCGCCCGGCGATCTCATGACCCTCGACGGCACCCTCTACGTCGACCCGTCCGGGCAGCCCTGGATGGTGTACGCGCACGAGTGGCTGCAGACCGTCGACGGAACCATGGAGGCGATCCGGCTGGCTCCGGACCTGTCCCGGACGATCGGGGACCCGCTCTTCCTGTTCAAGGCCTCGGACGCGTCCTGGATCAGCGAACAGATCCCCAGCGGTGTACCCCATCAGCTCCCGCCCTACATCACCGACGGCCCTCAGCTCTACCGCACCCCTGACGGATCCCTGCTCATGCTGTGGTCGACGTACGAGAAGAACGCGATCGCCCAGGACGGCACCATCGGCGGCGGCTACGTGCAGACCTACGCCGTCTCGACGTCCGGCGACCTCGCAGGACCGTGGCGGCAGCATCGGCCATTGGTCCGCGACGACAGCGGTCACGGCATGCTGTTCCACACCTTCGAAGGCCGGCTGATGATGATCCTCCACCGCCCCTTCGACAACGCGCGGGGCAAGCTGTACGAGATGCAGCTCGATCACGAGCTGCGGGTGCTCCGCCGGCGCACCGATCTCGACGGTGACCACTGACCGGTCCCGCGAACGCGACAACGGGTCCTACGAACGCACTCAGCGGGCCCGCCATGTTCGGCGGACCCGCTGATGAACACCGTCGGGACGACAGGATTTGAACCTGCGACCCCTTGACCCCCAGTCAAGTGCGCTACCAAGCTGCGCCACGTCCCGATGCTGTCTGACCTGGGGTTTCCCCCGGCCGGACGTGCAGGGAAACAATACCGCACTCGGGTCGGTGGTCGCGCACCCGTTTACGCGCGCTCCTTTGCCGGGGCGCATGTCGACTTTGCCAGGGGTTCGTCGAGGGCACATGTCGACGCTTGACCTCAAGCTTGGTCGAGGTTGCAGGATCGTCCGTATGACGATCACCCAGGAACGAGGACGTACCCACGGGTACCCGGAACTGCCCCGGCTGATGGGGCTGATGACGGGCGACGAGAAGCACGGACCGGCGGCGACGTCCACGCTGGACGCACTGTGGGTCCTGTACGACCGGGTGCTCCGGGTGGCACCGGAGCGGCTGGACGACCCGGGCCGGGACCGGTTCCTGCTGTCCAAGGGGCACGGGCCGATGGCCTACTACGCCGTGCTGGCCGCCAAGGGCTTCGTACCGGTGGAGTGGCTGCCCGGGTTCGGCTCGTACGACTCTCCGCTGGGCCATCACCCGGACCGGGTGCTCGTGCCGGGGGCGGAGATCGGCAGCGGGTCACTGGGGCACGGGCTGCCGATCGCGGTGGGCGCGGCGCTCGGGCTGCGCGCGCAGAGGCTGCACGAGCCTCGGGTGTGGGTCCTGGTCGGGGACGCCGAACTCGACGAGGGCAGCAACCACGAGGCGATCGCGTTCGCCGGCCCCGCCGGACTGGAGCGGCTGCACACCGTCGTGATCGACAACTCCTCCGCGACGCATGCCCGGCCGGACGGGATCACCGCACGTTTCGAGGCCGCCGGCTGGTCCACGGTGACGGTCGACGGCCGCGACCACGAGGCGTTGTACGCCGCCTTCACCGCCGCTCACCCGGGCCGTCCGCATGCCGTGGTGGCCCGGGTGGAGCCGAAGTCCGCGTGACGTCCTGTCATCACCCCGAACCCGGACACCCCTCACCGCCCCGGCACCCCTCAACGCCCCCGGCACCCCTCAACGGCCTCACATAGCTCATCGGCCCCACATAGCCCATCGTCCCGGCAGCGCTCCTACCGAAAGGCCCTGACTCCCATGGAGACCATGCGTGATCGTTTCGCCCCGGTCGTCTCGCGGTTGCTCGACGAGGATCCGCGGGTCGTGGTCGTCCTCGCCGAGATCGGCCGGGACGGATTCACCGAGGCACAGCGCCGGCATCCGGACCGGGTCGTCAACGTCGGGATCCGCGAGCAGTTGCTCGTCGGGGCGGGGGCGGGGCTGGCGCTGACCGGGCTGCGGCCCGTCCTGCACACGTTCGCCAGCTTTCTCGTGGAGCGGCCCTTCGAGCAGGTCAAGCTGGACCTCGGGCACCAGGATGTGGGGGCCGTGCTGGTCAGCGCCGCCGCGTCCTTCGACTGGCCGGCGGGCGGATACACGCACATGGCTCCCGGCGACGTGGCCCTGCTCGACACCCTCGACGGCTGGACCGTGCATGTGCCGGGGCATCCGGACGAGGCCGAGATGCTCCTGCGGCACGCGGTCGCCGCGGGCGACGACAAGGTGTACGTACGACTCTCGGCGCAGTCGAACCGTCGGGCACACCCGGTCGACGGCGCCCGTTTCCGCACCGTGCGCGAGGGACGTTCCGGTGTCGTCGTCGCCGTGGGGCCCGTGCTGGACGACGTCCTCGACGCCGTGGCGGACCTGGACGTGACCGTGCTGTACGCGACGACCGTGCGCCCGTTCGACGCGGGTGCGCTGCGCCGGGCCACGGCGTCGGCCGGGACCGATGTCGTGCTCGTCGAGCCGTATCTGGCGGGCACGTCGACCCCTGCCGCGAACGACGCGCTCGCCGACGTACCCCACCGGGTGCTCGGCCTCGGGGTGGGCCGGCGTGAACTGCGGCGGTACGGGGACGTGGCGGAGCATGTCGCCGCGCACGGACTGGACGCCCGGTCGCTGCGGGAGCGGATCGGTGGGTTCGTCGGGGAGCGGGAAAGGGCCGGGGCGGTGGCCGCGCGCTCGTGAAGCGGGCGGCGCACGGCCGGCGTCGATTTCGCCGGGACACGCTCAGCCCATGGCCGGGCGTCCCCACTCGGGGTGAGCGTAGAGCAGTCGGGTGGGGGCCGCCTGGCGCCGGGTTCGGCGAGGACGGTGCGGAGTTCGCCCTCGTCCTCCAGCTCGTGGCGAGGTGGGCCCGGATCCAGGCTGACCGTGTCTCGTGGTCGGCGATCCAGACGGATGTTCAGGGGCCGTCACAGTGAGGCCCCGGCGCACTGCACGAGCTGCTGGCCGGTGATCGCGCCGCCGTCCGGCCCGAGGAGGAACGCGGCCAGGCCGGCGACCTCGTCGGCGGAGACGAACCGGCCGAGGGGCGGATGCGCCGGAGGTGTGCGGGCGCGGCCGGGGTCGGACAGCATCGGCGTGTCCGTCGGGCCGGGGGCGATCACGTTGACGGTGATGCCGCGGCCGGCCAGCTCGGCGGCCCAGGAGCGCGCGAGCGCGGGCAGCGCGGCCTTGGTCGCGGCGTACTGGCTCTTGCCCGGCACGCCGGTCGCGGTCCGGCTGCCGACGAGGACCACCCGGGCCCCGTCGGGCAGCCGGTCCGCGAGCGTGTCGACGAGGATCGTGGCGGCCTGGACGTGCACCCGCCACATCAGCTCGCCGTCGTCGGCGGACAGTTCACCCAACGGTGCCGAGCGCTGGAGCCCGGCGGCGTGCACGACCGCGTCGGGAACGGGTACACCGTCGAGGATCCGGACCAGCGCGGTGGGCTCGGCGAGATCGGCCGGCAGCCAGGTCAGTCCTGGCGCGGGCACCGGACGGCGGCGGCTGATCCCGGTGACCTGCCATCCCTCCCGCAGCAGGCGACCACTGATCGCCGCGCCGATCCCCGAACTGACGCCGGTGACCAGGGCCCGCCGCGTCTCAGACATGGCACACCCGGGCAGGACACACCCGCCCGACCCGCGTCCCGGCGCGCTCGCCACTCTCCGTGAAGGTCATCCTGGGGTTCGTCGTGAAGGTCATCGTGGAGGTCATCGTGAAGGTCATGAGGGCGACGTGTGCTCCAGCTCGGTGGAATGTGTCACCTCGGTCAGCACCACCTCGATGCCGCGCCCGCGCAGCTCGTCCACGATCGACGGGTCGGCCCCGTCGTCGGTGACGAGGGTCCAGTCGGCCGGGAGCTTCGCCCAGGCGTGGAAGGGGCGGCGGCCGAGCTTCGCCGCGTGCGCGAGGACGTACACATGGTCGGCGCGGCGGGCCATCAGTTCCTTCAGCCGTGTCTGGCGCAGGTCGGCCTCGCAGATGCCGTGCTCGGGCGAGATACCGTCGGTGCCGAGGAAGACCCGGTCGAAGGTCATCCGCTCCAGTGCGGCCTCGGTCAACGGACCGACGAAGCCCTGACTCAGGGGCCGCAGGGTGCCGCCGAGACACTCGACGTGCACCGTCTCGACGTCGGAGAGTTCCTGCAGGGCTGTCAGCCCCGTCGTCGCGACCGTCAGTTCCTTCGCCGAGCGCAGTTCGTGGGCGAGGGCACCCACGGTCGAGCCGGCGTCCAGCAGCACGGTTTCACCGGCACGCACCTCGGCGGCAGCCCGGCGTGCGATGGCGCGCTTCGCGTCGAATGCCTCGCCCGTACGCTGCCTGAGCGACGCCTCGGGGTGGGCGGTCAGCGCCATGGCGCCGCCGTAGGTCCGGGCCAGACGACCGTCGGCGGTCAGCCTGGCGAGGTCCCGGCGGATCGTGGAGGCCGTGACGCCGAAGCGTTGCGACAACTCCTCGACGCTGGTGAGGCCGGTTGTGGTGGCCACGTGCAGGATCCGTTCACGCCGGGCCTTGGATCCGAGGGGAGGCATCTGTCGTGGAGTCCTTTTCTGCGCGGACTGCGAAGCGGCGGTCTCAGCGAACCGGTACGGACGACATCTCGGCTGCCTGGCGCACGGCCTCGACCATGCTACCGGCCTCGGCCACGCCCTTGCCCGCGATGTCGAAGGCCGTTCCGTGGTCCACCGAGGTGCGGATGACGGGCAGTCCCACGGTCAGGTTGACGCCCGCCTCGATGCCCAGCACCTTCACCGGGCCGTGCCCCTGGTCGTGGTACATCGCGACGATCAGGTCGTAGTCGCCCCGCCCGGCGAGGAAGAAAGCAGTGTCGGCCGGGAGGGGGCCGCGGGCGTCGATGCCGTCCGCGCGCAGCACGTCGAGGGCGGGGACGATCTTCTCCTCCTCCTCGCCGTAGCCGAACAGTCCGTTCTCGCCCGCGTGCGGATTGATGCCGCAGACGCCGATGACCGGCTTGGCGACACCGGCCCGGACCATCGCCTCGTGACCGCGGCGCACCGTGCGCTCGACCAGGCCCGGCTCGATGCGCCGTACGGCGTCGATCAGGCCGATGTGGGTGGTGACATGAATGACCTTCACCTTGGGCGTGGACAGCATCATGGACACCTCGTCCACTCCGGTGAGGTGGGCCAGCAACTCGGTGTGGCCCGGGTAGACATGCCCGGCCGAGTGCAGGGCCGCCTTGTTGAGAGGCGCGGTGCAGATACCCTGCACGGCGCCCTTCATCGCGAGGTCCGCGGCCACCCGTACGTACTGGTAGGCGGCCTCGCCGGCCAGGGCGGACAGTTCGCCCCACGGCAGGTCGGCGGGGAGCAGATCCAGGTCCACGACGTTGACCCGGCCCGGCGGGAACTCGGCCTCGGCCGGGGTGGTCACCGAGACGATGTCGCAGTCGACGCCTTGGATCGCGGCGGCCTGCCGCAGCCGTTCGGCATCACCGATGACGACGGGACGGCAGCGGGCGAGGGTGTCCGGGTGCAGCAGCGCCGGGACGATCACCTCGGGGCCGATGCCCGCGCCGTCCCCCATGGTCACCGCGATGAGCGGCAGCGAACGGTGGTTGTCGGCGGTCGGGGTCACGTTCACCGGGAGGTCTCCTTGCGGTGGGAGGTGGGGAAGGTCCGGCCGGAGCGCCGTGGCGATCCGCAGCAGGGAGTCGGTGTCGCCGAAGCTGCCGGGCCGGGTGACGACATGGCGTCCGTCGGGTGTGCGTGTGTGGACGGCGCCGTGGTGGATCTGGCCGAGGGGCACCAGGTGCGGAACACCGAGCGCGTCGAGGACGCGGCGGGCGGTCTCACCGCCCGTCAGGACGAGGTCGGCGTCGTCCGCGCGGTCGGCGGCGAGGCGGGCGAGTCCGGCCACCAGGCAGCGGGCCGAACCGGGCCGGATGCCCGGGCCACTGTCGATGCTGAGGACGGTGACACCGTTCGACACGTCGTCAGACGGGCCCGGTACGCCCGGAGGTGACAGGGCGTCGGAGTTCAGGGCATCGGAGTTCAGGGCATCGAGGTGCAGGGCATCGGGGTGCATGCGTACATGGCGTGCACCCAGCTCCGTGAGTTGCGCGATCTGCGCAGGCGCGGAGGGATCGGCGGTGCCGACGACGACCAGGAGGGGCCGTTGCCCGCGCCGCCCTGCCGGAGCCCCTTGTCCCGCCGTGGTCGGTGCCGATACTCCCTCGGTTCGCCTCAGCAGGCGGCCGACCGACGCGGCGAGGCCGCTCGTGCCCAGCAGACGCACGCCGGGCCCGCAGGCGAGCGCCGCCTGGGCGATCTGGTCCAGGTCGGTGTCCGTCTCTGCGTCGCACACCGGAAGGTGTCCGGCGGCGATCGCCGCGCGCAGTGCGGCGGGCAACGCGTCGCCCCGTACCGCCTCCAGCGGGACGAGCGTCGTACGGCCGTCCCCGAGCGCGGCGGAGATCGACGGCGGGGGTGCGGCGCTCTCCGCCCGCCAGACGTCCGTAAGGTGCAGGGGGACGCCGTCGAGATGGACGACACCGCCCCGGACCGTGCGGCCGAGGGCGGGCAGGGCGGTGGCGACGACGACACCCTCGGCGCCCTCGGCGAAGGCGGCCGTCTCGGCGGCGAGGTTACCCCGCAGGAGCGAGTCGGCCTTCTTCAGCACCAGAACGTCCGGGGGCACGGCTCGCAGGGCCACGCGTACGCGCCGGGCAGCGTCGGCCGCGGGCAGGCACCGGCAGTCGAGGTCGACCACGACGGCCTCGCCGTCCGGCTGCGGGTCCAGGGAGGCCGGACCGAGCACGATCCGGCCCGGCACCCCGAGCGCCACCGCGGTCTCCGCCGCCCCGGACAGGTCGTCGGCGAGGGCGAGGACACGTCGCTGCGCCCGCTCGCCGTGGAAAGGGGAGGGGGCTGGGGCGGGGAAAGACATGTCATCCTCCTGGACCCGTAGTGGACCTGTGGTCGACCCGTAGCGGACCTGTGGTCGGCCCGCAGTCGACCTGCGGTCGAAGGAGGCACGCAGCGCGGCCTCGCCGCTCGATGATGACACAGCCTGCGCGATGCGCGCGAGACCCCTTGCGTGATTCGCGCAACCGTGGAACGGTTTCCGGCGCGACAGAAACCGACGGCGTCCTGCGGGACCGGACGCCGTCCCGAGCCGGTCGCCGCACAGAAAATCCGAGAGGTCGACGATGACCCGAACTCCCCCGAGTGAGACGCCCAGCCGTCGCACCCTGCTGCGCTGGGGCGCCGCGGGCGGCGCCGGTCTCGCTCTCTCCCCGCTGGCCGCCTGCGCCGGCCCCACCGGCGCCCCCGGCCCCGGCACCCTCACCCTCGGGCTGAACCGCTCACTGGTCAGCCTGGACAACAAGCTCAACCAGTTCGACGCCGCGGTGACCGTGCAGCGGGCCGTGCGCCAGGCCCTCACGGCCATCGGTCCGGACATGCGACTCGGACTGGTCCTCGCCGACCGGTTCGAGATGACCGCACCGACCACCTGGAGCGCCCGCCTGCGCGACGGGATCCGCTACTCCGACGGCCGGCCCGTGACCGTCGACGACGTGGCCACCGCGGTGCGGATGTACGCGGACGTCGCCGGCTCGTTCATCCTCGGCCTGTTCCCCGAACTCCCCGAGGTCGAGACGACCGGCGAACGCACCTTCCGGCTCCACACCCGCAAACCGGTGCCCGTCCTCGACCGGCTGATGGCCAACATCCTCATCACCCCGGCGAAGGACAACCGGCCCGAGGAACTCCGCTCCGGCGTCGGCACCGGCCCCTACCGGGTGGCCGGCGCCAACAGCGGCGCGGGCGAGTACACCCTGGCGCGGGTCCCGGGGTACTGGGGCGGGCGGCCGTCCGTCGAACGGGTCCGCGTCCGCTTCGTGCCCGAGGAGTCGAGCCGGGTCGTCTCCCTGCGCAGCGGCGAACTGGACGTCATCGACACCATCACCCCCGACTCCGCCGAACAGCTCACCGGGCTGCCCGGCGTGCACCTGGAGCAGACCTCCGGGGTGCGGATCTGCCAGCTCTTCTACAACTTCCGCAAGCCGAGGAAGCACCCGCTCGCCGACGCCCGGGTGCGCCGGGCGCTGACGTACGCCATCGACGGCGAGTCCATCGTCCGGGACGTGCTCACCGGCTCGGCCGAGCAGGCCCGGGGAGTCGTCCCCCTCAGCCTCCAGGGCGCCGAACGCACCGGCCGTTACGCCCACGACCCCTCACGGGCCCGGCAGCTGCTCAGGTCCCTGGGCGCCGACGGGCTGCGGATCAGGATCATCTGGGAGTCGGGCGAGTTCGCCGCGGACGCCTCCGTGATGGAGGCCGTCGCGGAAATGCTGAAGGAGGTCGGCGTGCGCGCCGACCTGCAACAGTTCGAGCCCGGCGGTGACATCCTCAAGTGGCGCCAGGGCAAGGGCGGTGACTGGGACGTCATCGGCAACGGCTTCCCCGGCCCCACCGGCCAGGCCGTCACCATGCTGCAGGCGATGTACGCGGGCACGGCCGAGGACGAGCGCACCGGTGACGCGTTCATGGGCTACGTCGTCCCGAGCATCGCCCGACAACTGTCCGACGCGGCCACCGAGACCGACACCGCCACCCGTGACCGCAAGCTGGCCGCCGCCCAGCACGCCGTCTGGGACACCTGGCCGGCGATGTGGGCCTTCGTGCCGAAGACCGTCCTCGCCCGCCGCGCCCGCGTCGACGGCATCCGGCTGCTGCCCGTCAACTCCTACGACCTGACCGCCCTGCGGCTGGAGGGCTGAGCCATGACCAAGTACCTCGCCCGCCGTCTCGGCCAGAGCCTGCTGACCGTCTTTCTGACTCTCTCCACGGTCTTCGTGCTGGTCAGGCTCGCCCCCGGCGACCCCGCCTCCGCCTACGCGGGGCCGACCGCCACCAGCGCCGACCTGGAGCGGATCCGCGCCCAGTTCGGCCTCGACAAACCCCTGATCGCCCAGTACGGGGTCTTCCTGCGCGACCTGTTCAGCGGCGATCTCGGCACCAGTTACTCCTTCCACGACTCCGCCCTCAACGTGGTCCTGGACCGCATGCCGTACACGATCACGCTCTCCGTCGCGGCGATCGCCCTCACCGTGGCCGTCGCGGTCCCCCTGGGGGTGTGGATGGCCCGCCGCGCCGACACCTCGCGCGAACTCGGAGCCAACATCCTGACCATCACCGGACAGTCCATGCCGGACTTCTGGACCGGTGTGATGCTGCTGACCGTCTTCGCCGTGCTGATGCCGGTGCTGCCCGCCTCCGGCTTCACCTCCTGGAGTGGCCTCGTCCTGCCGACCGTCACCATCGCGACCCTCCAACTGGCCCTCATCTCCCGGCTCGTACGCCGCGAGATGACCACGGCGCTCGCGTCGCCGTACATCACCGTGGCCCGCTCACATGGTGTCTCCGAACGGGCCCTGACCTGGCGATACGCCCTCGCCAACTCGTCCGTCCCGCTGGTCACCGCGATCGGCACCCGCTTCGCGGCACTGCTCAACGGGGTCGTCGTGGTCGAGGTCGTCTTCGGCTGGCCCGGTGTCGGCTCCCTCGTCGTCCGCGCCCTGGAGACCCGCGACTACCCGCTCATCCAGGCGACCGTCCTGGTCACGGCGACCCTGGCCATCCTCGTCCAGCTTCTCGTCGACCTCGCCTACCCGTTCCTCGATCCGCGGGTACGACTCGGAAAGGCGGCCTGACATGTCCGCCACGCTCACTCCGTCCGACTCCACCGCCCGGCCCAGCGCCGTCACCGCGAAGGATCTGGCCCGCGCCACCGCCACGAGGCAGCGGCGCAGCGCCCGCTTCAAGCTGTGGGCAGGAGCCCTGTGCACCGCGCTGGTCGCCCTGCCGGTGGCCCTCGCGAGCCTGCTGCCGCTGCCGGACCCGGACGCCCAGAACCTCACGGGGCGCCGGCTGCCGCCGCTCACCGACGGGCACCTGTTCGGCACCGACCAGCTCGGACGCGATCTGCTCTCCCGCATCCTGCACGGCGGCCAGGTGTCGCTGTCCGTGGGCATCCTCGCCGTCCTCGTCTCCGGTCTCATCGGAATCGTGGCCGGCTCGGCGGCCGGCTACTTCGGAGGCTGGATCGACACGATCGTCAGCCGCCTCCTGGAAGCCCAGCTGGCGCTGCCCCTGCTGATGATGCTGCTGCTCGTCGTCGCCCTCTTCGGCCCGTCGGTCACCGTGATCACCTGCGTGATCGCCATCGCCCAGTGGCCGGAAGTGGCCCGGCTGACCCGCTCCCTGGTCCTCGTCGAACGCGAGAAACCCTACGTGGCGGCCGCCCGACTGCTCGGCATGCGCAGCTGGTCCGTCCTGGGACGGCACATCGTCCCCAACATCCTGCGCCCCGCGAGTCTGGTGGTCCTGCTGCTGCTCGCCCAGGCCGTGCTCCTGGAGAGCGCCCTGAGCTTCCTGGGCGCCGGACCCCAGCGGCCGTTCGCCACCTGGGGCCGCATCATCTCCGACGGCCAGGACTACATCACCACCTCCTGGTGGCTGGTCACCCTCCCCGGCCTGGTCATCGCCGTCCTCGTGGTCGGCGTCAACCTCATGGGAGACGGCCTGCGCGACCGCATCCGTACGACGAAGCCGGCGAAGGGAGCCTGAGCCATGTCCCACGACAACACCTCGCCGCCCGCCGGAGCCCTGCTGGAGGTCGAGGACCTGCAGATCGAACTGGTCACCCATCGCGGCGTCGTCCGCGCCGTCGACGGAGTGAGCTTCACCGTCGGACGCGGTGAGACCGTCACGCTGATCGGCGAGTCCGGCTCCGGCAAGTCCACCACCGCGATGGGCGTGCTGCGGCTGCTGCCCGAAAGACTCGCCGTGCTGTCCGGCACCGTCCGCATCGGCGGCGAGGACGTCGTCGCCGACCCCGAGGCGGCCCGGCGGGTGCGCGGCCGCACCGTGTCCCTGATTCCCCAGGACCCGATGACCGCGCTCAGCCCCGTCCACACCATCGGGCGGCAGCTCGGCGACGCCCTGCGGCTGCGCCACCCCGGCCTGTCCCGGGCCGAGGCCCGCGAGCGCGGCACCCACCTGCTGGACCAGGTGCGGATCAGCAGGCCCGAGACCCGCTGGAAGGCATACCCGCACCAGTTCTCCGGGGGCATGCTCCAGCGCATCCTCATCGCCGTCGCACTGGCCGCCGAGCCGCGGCTGCTGGTCGCCGACGAACCCACCTCCGCCCTGGACGCCACCGTCCAGGCGAGCGTCCTCGACCTGCTGATGGAACTACAGGAACGCACCGGCGTGGGCATGCTGATGATCACCCACGACCTCGGCGTCGCCCGGCTGGTGTCCGACCGCATCCACGTCATGAAGGAGGGCCGGTTCGTCGAGTCGGGGCCGGCCGAGCAGATCGTCGAGCGGCCCGCACACCCGTACACCGGGAAACTGCTCGCGGCCGTCCCGAACCTCGGGCCCTGGGACGAGGACGGGCTGGACGAGGGCGGGCTGGACGAGCGCAGCGCACAGGGAGCCATCCGATGAGCCATGCAGCAGTGACACCGGACCCGGCCGACGCGGCCGACGCGTCGACGTTTCTCGCCGTCGAGGACCTCGTCGTCGACTACCCCACACCGACCGGCACCGTGCGTGCCGTCGACCACGTCAGCTTCAGCGTGCCCCGGGGCGGCTCGCTCGCCGTCGTCGGCGAGTCGGGCAGCGGCAAGTCGACCATCGCCTGCGCGATCGTACGGCTGCTCAAGCCCGCCGCCGGGCGGATCATGCTGGACGGCACCGACCTCGCCGCGCTGCCCGAGCGGCGCCTGAGGCCGCTGCGGTGCCGCATTCAGATGGTCTTCCAGGATCCCTACGGATCCCTCGCCCCGCACCTGACCGCCCTGGAGATCGTGGCCGAACCGCTGCGCGTCGCCGGCCTGAAGGACAAGACGGAGCGGCGCCGGCGCGCCGCTGAACTGCTGGACCGCGTAGGACTGCCGACCACGGCACTGGAACGCCGGCCCGACGAATTCTCCGGCGGGCAGCGGCAGCGCATCGGCATCGCCCGCGCCCTGGCCTCGAAGCCCGACCTGCTGGTGTGCGACGAGGCCACCTCTGCCCTCGACGTGTCCGTGCAGGCCCAGGTCCTCGATCTGCTGCGCGAGCTGCGGGAGGAGACCGGCATCACGTACATAGTGATCGCCCACCACCTCGGCGTGGTGCGCGAGATCAGCACCGATGTCGTCGTCCTGAAGGCGGGACGGGTCGTCGAGCGCGGTCGCACCGCCGACGTGCTCGCCGCCCCCGCCGAGCCCTACACCCGCGCGCTGCGCCGCGCGGCCCTCGACCCCACGGCGATACGGGGACTCAAACCCCGCACACTTGCGGCCTCGGCCACGGTCGCACCGGGGCCCCACTCCCCCCTCACCGTTTCACCGGAAGGAACCGGCAATTGAGCCCTCCCCCAGCCGAAGCAGGGGGATTCCTGGCTCAGGAAGCCCCGCTGGTCAGCGACCAGAAAGGTCTTACTCCCTCAGCACCAGCCGGGACGGAACCTGCCCGGGTGCCCGAAAGCGTTGATGTGCGCCGGCTTGGTTCTCGCTCGGCGCGTCGTACGTGCTTGGTTCTCGCTACGCACAGTACGCAGCTTACCCGATCGTGTAGCCGGCCTTTCGCCCTTGAGGCGAAACCCCGTCCGCTGCCCTGCTCCGCAGGGGTTCGATTCCTCCCCGGCCCGAAAGCCGGGGCATCCTCGAAGGAGACCCCGTGACCACCGGCATCGAACTGCCGAACGTGCCCGTGCCCCTGTCCCGGCTCGTCCTCGGCACCATGACGTTCGGCGACACCGTCGACCGGGCGGGCGCCGCGGACATGCTCGCGACAGCGCTGGAGGCAGGCATCACCGGCGTGGACACCGCCAACGGCTACGCCGGCGGCGAGAGCGAACGCATCCTCGCCGGGCTGCTGCCCGCCCACCGGGAGCGGATCGTGCTCGCCACCAAGGCCGGCATGCCGCACCCCGACCAGGGGGAGCACGCCCCGCTGTCCGCCCCCGGCCTGCGGGCCGCCCTGGACGGCAGCCTCAAACGCCTCGGCACCGACCGCGTGGACCTCTTCTATCTGCACCAGCCGGACCGGACCACACCCCTCGCCGAAACCCTCGCCACTGTCGCCGAGTTCGTCGCCGAGGGAAAGGTCCTCGCGCTCGGCGTCTCCAACTACGCCGCCTGGCAGATCGCCGAACTCGTGCGCGTCGCCGACGAGGTGGGCGCCCCCCGCCCGGTCCTCGCCCAGCAGTTGCACAACCTGCTCGCCCGCCGGATCGAGGAGGAGTACGTCGAGTACGCCGCCGTCACCGGTCTGCGCACCATGGTCTACAACCCGCTCGGCGGAGGCCTCCTCACCGGACGGCACCGCTACGAGAAGGCCCCCGAGGGCGGACGGTTCGGCGATTCCCGGCTCGCGGACATGTACCGGCAGCGCTACTGGGACCCGCGCCTTTTCGACGCGGTCGCCGAACTGAGCCGGGTCGCCGAGGGCGCGGGCATCCCGCTCGCCGAACTGGCCCTGCGCTGGCTCCTCGACCGGGCCTCCACCGACGCCCTGCTGCTCGGCGGTTCACAGACCGGACACCTGCACGCCAACCTCGTCGCCGCCCAGGCCGGACCGCTGCCCGCCGACGTCACCGCCGCCTGCGACGAGGTCGGCGCGGGCCTGCGCGGCCCCATGCCCGCCTACAACCGCTGAGCCGCCCGTACGGGACCTCGAAGCCCCCGCCCCCGCCTCCTCTCCCCCCTGTGCCCCCTGTGCCCCCTGTGAAGGAACAACCGCCCATGACCCCCGCAGAGTTCACCGCCGCCCTGCGCGCCCGCGAGCAACTGCTCGGCTACTGGTGCCTGATGGACGCGCCCGTGGCCACCGAACGCATCGCCCGCCTCGGCTACGACTACGTCGCCCTGGACGCCCAGCACGGACTGTTCGGCTACTCCGGCATGCTCAACAACCTCCTCGCGATCGACAGCCGGGGCTCCACGGCCGTCGGCCTGGTCCGGGTGGAGGCCAACGACCCCGCCCCGATCGGCCGTGCCCTTGACGCGGGCGCGACGGGAGTGATCGTGCCGCTGGTCGACACGGCCGCGCAGGCCGCCGAGGCGGTGGCCGCGGTCCGTTATCCGCCGCTCGGCCGACGCTCCTACGGTCCGATGCGCTCCGCGCTGAGGATCGGTCCTGACCCGGCCGACGCGCACGACGCCACGGTCGTCCTCGCCATGATCGAGACGGCCGAAGGACTCGCCGACGTCGAGGCGATCTGCGCGACTCCGGGCCTCGACGGCGTCTACGTCGGCCCTTCCGACCTGCGCATCGCCCTCGGTGGCGCGTCTTCCACGGACCCGGCCCTGGCCGACGCCTTCGAGGCCGCGCTCGGCACCGTACGCGAGGCCGCGGCGGCCGCCGGAATCGCCGCGGGCATCCACAATCCGGACGGGGCGAGCGCCGCCAAGCGCCTCGCCGAGGGCTTCACCTTCGCGACCGTCGCCTCCGACCTGGTGCACCTGGAGCAGACCGCCCGCCACCACCTGGCCGCCGCCCGGACCTCTGGAGAAGCACTGTGACGAACCCACTCCTCGACGCCTTCGACCGCACCGACACCATGCTGCCCGCACCGGCCGTGCAGAACCACGCCGCCAATCTCACCGTGCTGCCCGGCGGGGAGCTCGGCTGCGTCTGGTTCGGCGGCACGCAGGAGGGCATGGCGGACATCAGCGTGTGGTTCTCGCGCCTCGCACCCGGCACCACGACATGGACGGACCCGGTCCGCCTCTCGGACGACCCGACACGCTCCGAGCAGAACCCCGTGCTCTTCCCCACGCCCTCGGGCGCCCTGTGGCTGCTGCACACCGCCCAGAGGGGCGGCGACCAGGACACCGCGGAGGTACGACTGCGCGTCAGCCACGACAACGGCACGACCTGGGAGGCGACCCGAACGCTGTTCGCCGCGACGCCGGGGAACGGCGGCGTCTTCGTCCGTCAGCCCCCTGTCGTCCTACCCACCGGCCGTCTGCTGCTGCCCGTCTTCCGCTGCCGGACCGCCCCCGACGAGAAGTGGTCGGGCGACCTCGACACCAGCGCCGTCATGATCAGCGACGACGAGGGCGGCACCTGGCGCGAGCAGCCCGTGCCCGGGTCCACGGGCCTGGTCCACATGAACGTCCACCGGTTGCCGGACGGCTCCCTGCTCGCCCTCTACCGCAGCCGACGCGCCGACGCCGTGCACCGGTCCGTGTCGCTGGACGACGGCGACACCTGGAGCGAGCCGGAGCCACTCGGGCTGCCGAACAACAACTCCTCGATCCAGTACGTCCCGTTGGCCGACGGCCGTCTGGCCCTCGTCTACAACCACAGCAGCGCCGCCGACGCGACCGCCCGCCGCGTCTCCCTCTACGACGAGATCGACGACACGGGCGGCCTCGCCGGTCACAAGGCCCCGGGCGGCTCGGCGGCGACCACGGCGGTACGGCATGCTCCCTCGGCCTCGTTCTGGGGTGCCCCTCGCGCCCCGCTCAGCCTGGCCCTGTCGTCCGACGGTGGCCGCAGCTGGCCGGTGCGCGCCGACCTCGTGACCGGCGACGGCCACTGCCTCACCAACAACTCCCGCGACGGCCTCAACCGCGAACTGTCCTATCCCTCGGTGACGCAGACACCGGACGGGGCCCTCCACATCGCCTACACCCACCACCGCAAGGTCATCCGCCATATCCGGCTCACCCCGCACGAGCGGGTAGGCGAGTGACCGCTCCTGGGGCCCTTCGGGGCCGCGACGGCGGTTGAACGCATCGACGGCGAGCCGGGGCGATGCCCGCGGCCTGCCCGGCCATCAGGGCGTACGCCGTACGGGACGCATGGTGGCGCATCCGTTGATCCGCGGAGTCTTCAGTCTCCGGTCGGCAGTCCCAACTCGGGGTATGCCTCCAGGAGTGGGGAGGGCGCCGCCTGGCGCCAGGAGTCGGCGAGGATGGCGCGCAGTTCGTTCTCGTCCTCCACCGCGGCGAGGTGGGCCCGCACCCAGGCGAACTGCGCCTCGTGATCGGCGATCCAGAACTTCTGCGGCTCCGCCAGGACCAGTTCGTCGCGCTCCTCCTTGGGACAGCGCACCGCGAGGGAAGTCTCGTTCTCGGGAAGTGTGGCGAACATCTTGCCCGCGACCCGGAAGGTGGGCATGCTCCAGGCGATCTTCTCCGTGGTGTCCGGCAGGGACAGGGCGATCCGTCGTACGTCTTCGGCATCCGGCATGACAGGCACCGTAGCGTCCGGCACTGACAATCACCTGGTGAGAGCGCTCACCGCGGCTTCGGTGCGATTGATCACGCTAGCTAGTGCCGCATCAGGCAACGTTCGCCCTGTCGTGACGCGCCGTCCGGGTGCTGTACCGGGCAGCGTGTGGCTGTCAGGGTGTGTCGGTGGCA
>NZ_JARXYX010000050.1 GCF_029893585.1 Streptomyces sp. LBL | reverse complement strand
CCGGACTTGAATCCGCGACGCTCCGCGTCGCCACCATCAGATTCGCCTCACCACCGGCCTGAAGGCCGATGCACTGCGAATGAATCCCGGTAGCCGGGGCGAGCGACAGGGGGCGAGTGGTTGGCGCTCGGCCTGGGTCTGGCCGGGGCGGTGGTCGCTGTCAGTGGGGGCGGCTACCGTGCCGGACATGGACCAGATGGACCAGCCGAATCAGGGGGACCGGGGGGACCGGGGGGACCGAGGGAAGCAGCTCGGTCGGCGGGAGCGGGACATCCTCGCGCTGGAGCGGCGCGGCTTCAGCGGGCCCGGAGCCAAAGAGCGGGCGATACGCGAGAAGCTGGGGCTGGCGCCGGTCCGGTACTTCCAGCTGCTGAACGCTCTGCTGGACGATGAACGGGCGCTGGCGTTCGACCCCGTGACGGTGAACCGGTTGCGACGGGTACGGGAGGCGCGGCGCGGCGAGCGGTAACGGTCGGGCGCCCGGGAGCCGGCACTCGGCACCCTCCGCTCGGCACCCGGAGTCGAAAAGGCTGACGCTCGTCGCGAATGCCTGCGCGCATCGCGGATAAGGTCGATCCATGGGCAGCCACGAGACGCACTCCACGGAAGCCACAGAAGCCAGGGGAGCCACAGAAGCCACGGCCCCCCTCCCCGCTCCCGCGACGGCGGCGGGCCGGGACGGGCTGGACGCCATCCTCAGCCGACCCTCGCGGGCCGTGATCGCGCTCGACTTCGACGGGACGCTCGCGCCGATCGTGGCGGACCCCGAGCAGGCCCGGGCGCACCCGGACGCGGTACCCGCGCTCGCCGCGCTCGCGCCGAAGGTCGCCGCCATCGCCGTGGTCACCGGCCGCCCGGCCGGCGTCGCGGTGCGCCACGGCGGCTTCGCCGGGGTACCCGGCCTGGAGCACCTCGTCGTCCTCGGCCACTACGGCGCCGAACGCTGGGACGCCGTCACCGGCACGGTCAGCGCCCCCGCCCCGCATCCCGGCGTCGCCGCCGCCCGCGCCGAACTGCCCGGCTTCCTCGACCGGATCGGGGCCTGGCAGGGCACCTGGATCGAGGAGAAGGGCTGCGCGGTCGCCGTCCACACCCGTCGGGCCAGCGACCCCCAGGCCGCCTTCGAGGCCCTGCGCGCCCCGCTCACCGACCTGGCCGCCCGGCACGGCCTGATCATCGAACCCGGCCGCATGGTCCTCGAACTCCGCCCGCCCGGCATGGACAAGGGCGTCGCCCTCCTCGAATACGCCCGCGAGATCTCCGCCGAGGCCGTCCTCTACGCCGGCGACGACCTGGGCGACCTCCCCGCCTTCGCCGCGGTCGAGAAGCTCCGCTCCGACGGCACCCCCGGCCTGCTCGTCTGCAGCGGCAACGACGAGGTCACCGAACTCAGCGAGCGGGCGGACCTGGTGGTGGCCGGCCCGGAGGGGGTCGTGGACCTGCTGCGTGGGCTGGCCGCCCAGGTCAGGTCGTAGACCTGCCGCATGACCGGCCGCCCGGTCAGCCAGTCCTGAAGAATCCTGACGGGTTCTGAGGGTGTTGTTCAGCCGGCCCTGAGCCCTGAAGACGCTCAGCCGGCCCTGAGGGCGTTCAGCTGGTCCAGGAACCACTGGGCCGGCGGAAGTGCCGTCGCCGCCGCGGCGAGTCGTTTCGTCCGCTCGGCCCGCTCACCCTCCGGCATCGTCAGCGCCTGACGCAGCGCGCGGGCCGTGGCGACCACGTCGTACGGGTTCACCGCGAGCGCCTCCTCGCCCAGCTCCTCGTACGCGCCCGCCTCCCGCGACAGCACCAGTACGCACCCCTCCTCGGAGACCACCGGCACCTCCTTGGCGACGAGGTTCATGCCGTCCCGCACGGGGTTCACCAGCGCCACGTCCGCCAGCCGGTATGCCGCCAGCGACCGGGCGAAGTCGTCCTTCACATGCAGCACGACCGGCGTCCAACCCGGCGTCCCGTACTGCGCGTTGATCTCCTCCGCCAGCCGCTGCACCTCGGCTGTGTAGTCGCGGTACACGGCGAGGTCCTGGCGGGACGGGTAGGCGAACGCCACGTGCACCACCCGCTCACGCCACTCGGGGTGGTCGTCGAGCAGCTGCCGGTACGCCAGCAGCCCTCGCACGATGTTCTTCGACAGCTCGGTCCGGTCGACCCGGACGATCGTCCGGCGCGCAGCGCCGTCGGGCGTCGTGCCGATCTCTTCCCGCAGCGCGACGATCCGCTCGTTCACGTCCGCCTCGTGCGCACGCTCGCGCAGGAAGTCCGCGTCCGCGCCCAGCCCGTGCACTCCGACCCGCGTACCCCCGAGCCCCCCGGCGAACTGCTCCGCGCACGCGGTGAACGCGTCCGCCCAGCGCTGGGTGAGGAAGCCGAGCCGGTCGGCGCCCAGCATGCCGCTCAGGACCTGTTGCGCCACGTCGTCCGGCAGCATCCGGAAGTACTCCGGCGGCGCCCACGGCGTGTGCGAGAAGTGGCCGATGCGCAGGTCGGGGCGCAGCTCGCGGAGCATGCCCGGCACCAGGGTGAGGTGGTAGTCCTGGACGACCACGGCCGCGCCCTCAGCGGCCTCTTCCGCCAGCGCCTCGGCGAACGCGCGGTTGTACGTCTCGTACGACGCCCACTGCCGCCGGAACTCCGCGTCGAAGACCGGCTCCAGCGGGATCTGGTAGAGCATGTGGTGGACGAACCACAGCACCGAGTTGGCGATGCCGTTGTACGCGTCGGCGTGCACGTCGGCCGGGATGGCGAGCATGCGCACGCCCGCCTCGCCGACCCCGCGCCGGACCGCCTCGCGGTCGCCGTCGCCGAGCGCCGAGCACACCCACAGGGTGCCCGCGTCGGAGCCGATCGCCGACAGGCCCGAGACCAGCCCGCCGCCACCCCGTTTGGTGTGGAGCGAGCCGTCCTCGCGCACGTCGTACGAGACCGGGCCGCGGTTGGACGCGACCAGCACCTGAGCTGCACCGTCGGTGGACGCCATACGCCCAACCTAGCCCGGCCCGGAACCACTCAAACGTACGGGTGCCCTCCGCGAGGGACCGGGTACACCCCGTCACGCGACCTTGCGCGCCGCGTACTCGGCGATCTCCGCCATCGGCGGCCGTTCCTCCGTGTCCACGGAGTACGTACGGGGTTCGAATCCGTCCTCGCCCCGTTCGAACTGGGTGAGGGAGGGCCGGATCAGGTGGCCGCGGGCCAGCCGGAGCTGGGCGGTGCGGTAGATGGCGGCGGACATCCGGCCCAGCGCCTGACCGTCCTGGTGGCGGTGCTTGCGCACGCCGACATCGACCTGGGCGAGGGCGTCCAGGCCGACCAGGTGCAGGGAGTCGATCAGCATGCCCAGCTCCACCCCGTATCCCACCGGGAAGGGCAGCTGTTCCAGGAGTGAGCGGCGGGCCGCGTACTCGCCGCCCAGCGGCTGTACGAAACCGGCCAGCTGCGGCCAGTGCATGTTCAGCAGCGGGCGGGCCATCAGCTCGGTGACCCGCCCGCCCTGCCCGGCTGCGCCGGCCAGGGGACGGTCGTACATGCCCTTGACGAGGGCCACCCCGGGGTCGGTGAGCAGCGGCCCCACGATCCCGGAGACGAAGTCGGAAGAGAACTCCTTCAGATCCGCGTCGATGAAGCAGACGATGTCGCCGCTGGTGACCAGGAGCGAGCGCCACAGCACCTCGCCCTTGCCGGGGACGGCGGGGATGCGGGGCAGGATGTCGTCGCGATGGACGACGCGCGCCCCGGCGGCGGCGGCCACCTCGGAGGTACGGTCGGTCGAGCCCGAGTCCACGACGACGATCTCGTCGACGAGCGGGACCTGCTGCACGAGGTCGTGACGGATCACGGCGACGATGTCACCGACCGTCTCCTCCTCGTTCAGCGCGGGCAGTACGACACTGACCGACTGTCCGGTGGCGCGTTTCGCGGCCAGGATCCGGTGGAGCGGGCGATCGGTCCCGGACCAGGAGCGGGTGCTCAGCCAACGCTCGACTTCATTCAGCACGGTGCGCGGCTCCTCTGCGTTCTCTCGGCGAGCGAGTGATCCATGGACCTCTGGTGGAACATGTGATCCATCTCGCGGTTCGGACGGCTCTCTCAAACTGTCCTGGCCTTCGGTTACAGTCTTGAACAACGCTGATGACCATCGCATGTCAGGGTCGGCGTTCCGTTTCAACGATCAACAACTACATACCGCTCATCCAGAGGGGCAGAGGGATACGGCCCGTTGAAGCCCCGGCAACCCTCCAGCCGGTCTCGTAGCGATCACTGTCGATCGTTTCCGCGAGGCTCCCCGGCTAGGGAAGGTGCCAAATCCGTCTCACGGCGAGATGCGTCGTGAGGAAGATGAGGAGAAAGGGCCTCGCCTCACATGGCTGCGCAGACTGTTGCAAACACCGCGGACAGCACCGTCAACACCACCGGCTCCCCCGTCGACCTCGGCCCCGCCGCCGCGCTGAGCTGCCGCGAATGCGGTCACCGCGTGCCCCTCGGCCCGGTCTTCGCGTGCGAGGAGTGTTTCGGTCCGCTCGAGATCGCGTACGACTTCTCGGCCTACGACACCGAGGAGCTCCGCAAGCGGATCGAAGCGGGACCCTCGAACATCTGGCGTTACGCGCCCCTGCTTCCCGTCCCGGCCGACGTGGCCACCAAGCCGAACATCAACCCCGGCTGGACCAAGCTCGTCAAGGCCGACAACCTCGCGCGCGAGCTCGGGGTGACCGGTGGGCTGTATGTGAAGGACGACTCCGGCAACCCGACGCACTCCTTCAAGGACCGGGTCGTCGCCCAGGCCATCGAGGCCGCGCGCGCCTTCGGTTTCACCACCCTCTCCTGCTCCTCCACCGGCAACCTCGCCGGTGCGGTGGGCGCCGCCGCCGCCCGCGCCGGCTTCCGTTCCTGCGTGTTCATCCCGCACGACCTGGAGCAGGGCAAGGTCGTCATGGCCGCGATCTACGGCGGCGAACTCGTCGGCATCGAGGGCAACTACGACGATGTGAACCGCTTCTGCTCCGAGCTGATCGGCGACCCGGCCGGCGAGGGCTGGGGCTTCGTCAACGTCAACCTGCGGCCGTACTACGCCGAGGGCTCCAAGACGCTGTCGTACGAGATCTGCGAGCAGCTCGGCTGGCAGCTGCCGGACCAACTGGTCGTGCCGATCGCCTCCGGCTCCCAGCTCACGAAGATCGACAAGGGTCTGCAGGAGCTGATCAAGCTGGGGCTCGTCGAGGACAAGCCGTACAAGATCTTCGGTGCGCAGGCCGAGGGCTGCTCGCCGGTGTCCGTGGCCTACAAGGCCGGGCTCGACGTGGTCCGGCCGCAGAAGCCGAACACCATCGCCAAGTCGCTGGCCATCGGCAACCCGGCGGACGGGCCGTACGTCCTCGACATCGCGCGTCGTACGGGTGGTGCGGTGGAGGACGTCAACGACGAGCAGATCGTCGACGCGATCAAGCTGCTGGCCCGCACGGAGGGCATCTTCGCGGAGACCGCCGGTGGCGTGACCGTGGGTGTGACCAGGAAACTGATCGAGAACGGTCTCCTCGACCCGACGAAGACCACGGTCGTCCTGAACACCGGTGACGGTCTCAAGACCCTCGACGCGGTGGCCGGCACCGGCCTGACCGCCACGATCCGTCCGAACCTCGAATCCTTCCGAGAGGCTGGCCTCGCATGAGCGTGACCGTCCGCATCCCCACCATCCTGCGCACCTACACCGGCGGCAAGGCCGAGGTCGCCGCCGAGGGAGCGACCCTCGGCGAGGTCATCGGCAACCTGGAGAAGAACCACACGGGGATCGCCGCCCGCGTCCTCGACGACCAGGGCAAGCTGCGCCGGTTCGTCAACGTGTACGTCAACGACGACGACGTCCGCTTCGAGCAGGGCCTGGAGACCGCGACCCCGGACGGTGCCGGTGTCTCCATCATTCCGGCCGTCGCCGGCGGCTGATTATTACCTTCGGTAACTTCAGTTACCGAGAGTCCACCGAATTGCCCCCTCCGTGAGAGAAGCGGAGGGGGCAATTCCATGTGGTTGAGCGCGGTACAGTTGGGGAAGGCGCCGCCGCATAACAGGCTGGCAGCCCTGATTCCTGCCTTGCGCCGACAAGATATAGCCAAAGTGTGCGCCTCTTTCGCGCCTTTTGTGGGCTTCCCGGGGCCCGACTTGCCCTGAATTCAGGCGAATTCTCGCCACATTCCGGATCGCGCACGTCCAGAATTCTCGTCCGACTGACCTGTTGCAGACGGCAGTTGGGCGGATACATTCGGCCGCGGTCGACGCGTTCCGGCGCACACCCCCAATCGTGTGGGGGGTGAGGTCTGACCCGGATCCATGAAGTGTGGGTCTGTGCAAGGGCCAGTAATAGGGGAGTTAGGCATGGCTCAGGGCACCGTCAAGTGGTTCAACGCGGAGAAGGGGTACGGCTTCATCGCGGTCGACGGTGGTGCGGATGTTTTCGTCCACTACAGCGCCATCCAGATGGACGGGTACCGCACCCTGGAAGAGGGACAGCGGGTCGATTTCGAGATCTCGCAGGGTCAGAAGGGGCCGCAGGCGGACATGGTTCGTCTGGCGACCGGCTGAATCGCGCCGGGTAACTGCAGCGACGTTCTTCTGTTCTTATCCGAAGGGCTCGCACCTCTCACGGGGTGCGAGCCCTTCGGTGTGTCCGGGAGCGCGCTTCGGTGTGTCCGGGAGCGCGCTTCGGTGTGTCCGGGGCGCTCGCCTTTCGTGTGCCCTTCGGTGTGTCCGGGGTGCGGCGGACGCGCCCGGGGCGCGGTGGCGGGACGCTGTTCACCTGCGGATCCTTCCGAGGCGCTTGCACTCGGCATGGGCGAGTGCTAATCATTGGCGTTAGCACTCTGAAGGTGAGAGTGACAAGAAGGACCGAGTCGGTGAGGCCTGCAGGCCAAGTGGGGCAAGGAACCACGAGGCATGCGAGCCGTCCGTCGCGGGCGCGGGCGCGGTCCGAAGGAATCACCCCCAGTCCTGGAGGGACCACTTCACATGGCCAAGATCATCGCGTTCGACGAGGAGGCGCGGCGCGGCCTCGAGCGCGGCATGAACCAGCTCGCGGACGCCGTCAAGGTGACGCTCGGCCCCAAGGGCCGCAACGTCGTCCTCGAGAAGAAGTGGGGCGCCCCCACGATCACCAACGATGGTGTTTCCATCGCCAAGGAGATCGAACTCGAGGACCCGTTCGAGAAGATCGGCGCCGAGCTGGTCAAGGAAGTCGCCAAGAAGACGGACGACGTCGCCGGTGACGGTACGACCACGGCGACCGTTCTCGCCCAGGCCCTGGTCAAGGAGGGCCTGCGCAACGTAGCCGCCGGCGCCAACCCGATGGCTCTCAAGCGCGGTATCGAGAAGGCCGTCGAGGCCGTCTCCGGTGCCCTGCTCGAGCAGGCCAAGGATGTCGAGACCAAGGAGCAGATCGCCTCCACGGCCTCCATCTCCGCCGCCGACACGCAGATCGGCGAGCTCATCGCCGAGGCGATGGACAAGGTCGGCAAGGAAGGCGTCATCACCGTCGAGGAGTCCCAGACCTTCGGTCTGGAGCTGGAGCTCACCGAGGGTATGCGCTTCGACAAGGGCTACATCTCGGCGTACTTCGCCACCGACATGGAGCGTATGGAGGCGTCGCTCGACGACCCGTACATCCTGATCGTCAACTCCAAGATCGGCTCCGTCAAGGACCTGCTCCCGCTCCTGGAGAAGGTCATGCAGTCGGGCAAGCCGCTGCTGATCATCGCCGAGGACGTCGAGGGCGAGGCCCTGTCGACCCTGGTCGTCAACAAGATCCGCGGCACCTTCAAGTCCGTCGCCGTCAAGGCCCCGGGCTTCGGTGACCGTCGCAAGGCCATGCTCGGCGACATCGCCATCCTCACGGGCGGCGAGGTCATCTCCGAGGAGGTCGGCCTCAAGCTGGAGAACGCCACGCTCGACCTGCTGGGCAAGGCCCGCAAGGTCGTCATCACCAAGGACGAGACCACCATCGTCGACGGTGCCGGCGACAGCGACCAGGTCGCGGGCCGGGTCAACCAGATCCGCGCCGAGATCGAGAACAGCGACTCGGACTACGACCGCGAGAAGCTGCAGGAGCGCCTGGCGAAGCTCGCCGGCGGTGTCGCGGTCATCAAGGCCGGTGCCGCCACCGAGGTCGAGCTCAAGGAGCGCAAGCACCGCATCGAGGACGCCGTTCGCAACGCGAAGGCGGCCGTCGAGGAGGGCATCGTCGCCGGTGGCGGCGTGGCCCTGCTGCAGGCCTCCTCGGTGTTCGAGAAGCTGGACCTGGAGGGTGACGAGCTGACCGGCGCCAACGCCGTGAAGCTGGCCCTGGAGGCCCCGCTCAAGCAGATCGCCGTCAACGGTGGGCTTGAGGGCGGCGTCATCGTCGAGAAGGTGCGCAACCTGCCCGTCGGCCACGGCCTGAACGCCGCGACCGGTGAGTACGTCGACATGATCGCCGAGGGCATCATCGACCCGGCGAAGGTGACCCGCTCTGCGCTGCAGAACGCCGCCTCCATCGCCGCGCTCTTCCTCACCACCGAGGCCGTCATCGCCGACAAGCCGGAGAAGGCCGCCGCGCCCGCCGGTGGCGGTATGCCCGGCGGTGACATGGACTTCTGATCGACCTCTGGTTGATCATCGTCCTTACCGAGGGCGGCACTCCCTGGAAACGGGGGGTGCCGCCCTCGGGCGTTGTGGATCGTGCTTGCGGTTCATCGTAGTGGGCCGCGCTCGCTCACGGTTCATCGTGGTGCGGGTGGGCGGGCGTCGTGCGGGCGTGCGGGGGCCGTTCCCGTTCGCCCGCCAGGAGTGGCGGAGGCTCGTCATGCGGTCGTTCTCCGGACGGCCGTAGCGGCTCCGGGTGTCCGGGATCACAGCTTCCCCGGGGGAGTGGCGGAATGGCGGGGCCGGGCGCGGCGGTTGACCTGAACGGGGTGTCAATGCGTATGCACATACCGCCCGGAACGCCCCGATTGCTCGACGTCCCGTCCCCACCGACCTCTCCGAGGAGCCCCCTGCTGTGACCGCCACCGCCTCCCGCGCCGCCGACATCCTCTCCCGGCCGACCTCGATCAACGGCCTGACCGTCCCGAACCGTATCGCCATGGCGCCCATGACCCGCGCCCACTCCCCGGGCGGCATCCCGGGCGCGAACGTGGCCTCGTACTACGCGCGCCGGGCCGCAGCGGGCGTCGGCCTCATCGTCACCGAGGGCACGACCGTCGGCCACGACTCGGCCGGGCAGAGCGATGACATCCCGCGCTTCCACGGTGAGGAGCAGCTCGCCGGCTGGGCGAAGGTGGCCGAGGAGGTGCACGCGGCGGGCGGCACGATCGTGCCGCAGCTGTGGCACATCGGCATGGTCCGCGAGCAGGGCCAGCCGCCCTACGCCGACGCCCCCGCCGTCGGCCCCTCCGGCCTGCGACCCGGCGCCGACGAGCCCACCGGCAAGGCGATGACCCAGCGCGACCTGGACGACGTCATCGGCGCGTTCACGGAAGCGGCGGCCGCGGCGGAGCGCATCGGCTTCGACGGCGTGGAACTGCACGGCGCCCACGGCTACCTCATCGACCAGTTCCTGTGGGCGGGCACCAACCGCCGTACGGACGCCTACGGTGGCGATCCGGTGGCCCGCGCGAGGTTCGCGCAGGAGATCGTGGCGGCGGTCCGCGAGACGGTCTCCCCCTCCTTCCCGGTCATCTTCCGCTACTCGCAGTGGAAGATGGGCGCGTACGACGCGAGGCTCGCCGAGACCCCCGAGGAGCTGGAGGCCATCCTCGCCCCGCTCGCCGCGGCCGGCGTCGACGCCTTCCACGCCTCCACCCGCCGCTACTGGGTCCCCGAGTTCGACGGCTCGGACCTCAACCTGGCCGGCTGGTCGAAGAAGCTGACCGGCAAGCCCGTCATCACCGTCGGCTCGGTCGGCCTCGACGGCGAGTTCATCAAGGGCTTCCAGGGCGAGGGTGCCTCGGTCAAGGGCTTCGACGACCTCCTCGACCGTCTGGAGTCCGAGGAGGTCGACCTGATCGCCGTGGGCCGCGCGCTGCTCCAGGACCCGGAGTGGGCGGCGAAGGTGCTCGCCGGCCGCTTCGACGAACTGCAGCCGTTCGACGCGGCGGCGCTGGCGACGCTCAGCTGAGTCCCACTTCCGGCGCAAGGCATGGGTGACGACGTCATGGGCGACAACGTCATGGGCGGCACAACGTCATAGGTGACCACGTCATGGGTGGTGACCACGTCATGGGTGACAAGGTCATGGGTGCCAGCAATGATTCAGGCGAGCAACCATCGACCTGACGGCGAGGAGCGCCCACCGTGACGACAACCGAGGCCCGAAACCCAGAGGTGCGCACCGCGGCGGGCGCGGTGCGCGGGCGCCCCGAGGGCGGGTTGACCGTCTTCCGCGGCATCCCGTTCGCCGCCCCACCGGTCGGCGAGGCACGCTTCCAGGCGCCGCGCCCGGCCGAGGCGTGGGACGGCGTCCGGGACGCGTACGCTTTCGGCCCCCCGCCCCCGCAGGACGCGGGGGGCCTGGGCGGTGGCGTGGCACCGGGGGTACCCCTGGGCGACGACTGGTTGACGGTCAACGTCTGGACGCCCGACCCGGATCCGGCCGCCCACCGTCCGGTCATGGTGTGGATCTACGGTGGCGCCTACAAGCTCGGCCACACGGGCAGCCCCGGCTACGACGCCCACCGCATCGCGCGGGACGGCGATGTCGTGGTCGTCACCCTGAACTACCGCGTCGGCATCGAGGGTTTCACCCGCATCGAGGGGGCGCCCGCCAACCGAGGTCTGCTCGACCAGGTCGCCGCGCTGGAGTGGGTACGGGACAACATCACGGCGTTCGGTGGTGACCCCGGCCAGGTGACCGTCTTCGGCGAGTCGGCCGGCGCCGGATCGGTGGCGGCCCTGCTCGCCATGGAGAGCGCGTCCGGACTGTTCCGGCGGGCCATCGCCCAGAGCGTGCCGGGAACGTACTTCTCCGAGGCGCTGGCCCGTGACATCGCGACGGCGATCGCCGCGGAGGCGGGCCTGCGTCCGACGGCCGCCGACCTGTCTTCGATCGACCCGCGCCGGCTGACCTCGGCGGGCGCGGCACTGGGCGAGAAGATGCTCCAGTACGTGGACAGGTGGGGCCAGGTCGCTCCCACGGTGACCCCGTTCTCCCCGGTGGTCGACGGCGAGGTCCTGCCGGTCACGCCCTGGGCGGCGCTGAAGGCCGGGGCGGCCCGGGGCGTGGAACTGGTCGTCGGCCACAACCGGGACGAGTTCCGGCTGTTCCTGGCGATGAGCAGGCAACTGGGGAAGATCACGGAGGAGCAGGCGCGGGGGGCGCTGCGGATGTTCGCGCCGGGCGCGCCGGGCGGGGCAGGTGCGGCGGGTGAGCTGGGTAAGTCGGGTAAGTCGGGCGAGGACAGGTACCGTGCCGCGTTCCCCGACGCCTCGCCGGGTGAACTCTACGAACGCGTCCACACCGACTGGCTGTTCGGAATGCCGAGTCTCCATCTGGCCGAGGCGCAGCTCGTGGGCGGCGGCCGGGCCCATGTCTACGAACTGGCCTGGTCGGCGCCGGCCATTTCAGGCGCCATGGGTGCCTGCCACGGCCTCGACATCCCGCTGCTCTTCGGCACGTTCGGCGCCGACCTCGGCCTGCTGCTGTTCGCCGGGGAGGTCACGGCGGAGGCGGAGGCGCTGTCGGCCCGTTTCCGGCAGTCCTGGACGGCGTTCGCGAAGACCGGCGACCCGGGCTGGCCTGCGTATGACACCGAGGCGCGACTGGTGCAGGTGCTGGACGCGGAGCCGCAGGTCAGGGCGTATCCGGAGGAGGCTTCGATGCGGCTGTGGGAGGGGTACGAGTTCGCGGCGCTGCCTTTGCTGGGCTGAGGTCTCTACGGGTTGGGTGTCTACAGGTCGGGTGTCTCAGGTCGGGTGTCTCAGGTCGGGTGTCTCAGGTCGGGTGTCTCAGGTCGGGTGTCTCAGGTCGGGTCTCTACAGGTTGCCGAGCGGCTCTATGTCGACGCGTACCGGGGTGCCCCAGACACGCAGTACCTCGTAGTCGGTGAACTCGTGCACCAGCCGGTAGGCCATGGCGGCGCGAGGTCCGCGTCGCTGGGCGGCGATGTACAGCTCGGCCTCGTGCCGGTCCCGGCGCGGGGTCCCGCACAGTTGCCACACCTGTCCGTTCCACAGCTCCGGCAGCCACCGCTGCTGGGGCTGCGGCCGGTCCTCCCGTACGCCGTAGCGGGAGGGCTTGGGATCGGCGGAGTACGCGGGTTCGGGCCCGTTGATCTCGGAACGTCGGGCCGCCCGCCGACGGGTCTCGCACAACAGACACAGGTCGGGGGCGTTCTCGTCGACCGGCCCGTTGGGATGCTCCGGGCACCGGGTGGAGGGCGCGGCTCCGCTGACGCTGTCGTCCAGCAGGTTCAGGGCACGCTTGATGTCGGCCTTGACCTCGTGAAGCTTGGTGTCCGGGGTGTCGCCGGTCAGGGCGTCACCGTGTTCTCCGAGGACCCGGAGGGCGCGGCCCAGGGCGGTGAGTTGGGCGTGGTTCATGGGGTGCGGCTCCGGTCGTCGCGGGGGCCTTGGATTGGGCGTTGCATCAGCTTGTGCGGCCGACCTTCAGTACGTGGACGGTCACGGTGTCGCGTTCCGGTCGGTACGGCACGCGCACGCACACGCGCCGACTTCCGATGTGCAGTCGGTAGTACCGGAACCGCCGAGGGCTCGGGTACTACCGACTCGGTGCGGGGATTGTCGGCGAGTGCGCACTCCGCCGCGGCGGTCGCCTTGGCGCCCACGGGGTCGATGGCCCGGAGCCGCCGGAACTCGTTTCCTGGCGTGGTGTTCCCAGACCGCCGTATGTGTCACGAAGCGGCTTCCTGCCGGTCCGCTGCCTCCAGCTGAGCCGTGAACTCGTCGTGGGTCAAGGCAGGACCGGTTGCCGCCGCCTCGCGGGCCCGGGCTTCGGCGATGTCGGCCTCGCTGCGCAGCCGCTGAAGCTCTTCCAGCTCGCTTATCGGAATGAGCGCGGCGGCGGGCCTGCCATACTCCGTGATCAGGATGTGCTCCTGGCCGTGCCGGACCCGGCCGACCAGTTGGCCTAGCTGGTTGCGGGCTTCCACGAGTGGATATGTCTCCATATGAAGACTGTACACACCTGCGACTGTGTGCGATGAGTGCATGCGGCTTGCTGTCCTCTCCGTCTCGGGGCCCTCGTGGACCTTGGCTCCGCGGCCTGGACAACGACGTACGTGATCCCGTGATCGTTACCGGCTTCACCGCCACCCGCGCCCACACCCGGCCAGGAGGACGCCAACCGAGTCTTCGCCACCGGACGCGCACCGGTCGAACACGGCTTCGCCCACCTCTAGAACGGGCGGCCCCTCACCGAACTCCGCACCCACCCCGCGCGCGCCTTGTTCGTCCTGACGGAACCTCGAATTGAATCCTCCCCTCCCTGAAGGGAAGGGGATTCCTGGCTCAGGCAGCCTCCTGGAGCAGCGCTCCAGGAGGTCTTGCGCCCTCGGCACCAGCCGGGTTGAGACCAGCCCGGACGAGCATGACGCGTGCGGAGTTCTTGTCCCGTGGGGACACGGCTCCGCATGCGGTGCAGGTGTAGGTGCGCTCACCCAGGGGCAGTGCGTGCTTGGCTCTCGCAGCGCAGTGCCCGCAGTCCATCGTGGTGTACGCGGGGTGTACCAGGTGGATGTCCCGCCCGTGCTTGCGGCCCATCTCGGTCAGAGCGGCCTTGGTGGCGCCGATGGCGGCGTCGGCGGCCTTGCGGGCCATGGTGGTCTTGGCGAGGAACTTCGGGCGGAAGTCCTCGACCGCGATGGCGTCGTGGTCGCGGACCACCTTCTTGGCCCACTTACGGCCGGTGTCCTCACGCTGCCGCGCGACCTTCTTGTACGCCTTGGCCCGCAGCTTCTTCGCCTCGCGGTAGCCCTTCGATCCGGGCTGCCCCTTCTTCGGCCTGCGGCGGGCCATCATCCGGTCGTACCGGGTCAGCTTCACCCGGGCCTTGTGACCGTGCCCGGCATACGGCAGGTCGTGCGCGTCGGATGTGGTGGTCGCGGTCTCCCTCACACCCCAGTCGACACCCAGTACCCGCCCGGTCCTCGCCAACGGCTGCACCTCGGCAAGAACCACGAACGAGGCGTACCAGTGCCCGAGGCTGTCCTGGTACACACGCACCGAGGACGGCTCACCCGGCAGGTCCCGCGACCACACCACGCCCACCACGATGCCCCCGGCCAGGTGCAGCCGGCCATCCTTCAACCGGAACCCGCGCTGCGTGTAGTTGAGGGTCGCCAACGCCTCACGCTTGGTCTTCCACTTCGGCATCCCCGCCCGGTGCGCCATGGGCAGGCGCTCGCGAATGTCCTTGTGCGCCTTGGCACGGGAACGGCCGAAGTCGCGAATGACCTGCTGCTGGACAACCGAGGAACCCTCACGCAACCACGGCGTCATCCTCCGGGCCTCAGTCAGCATCCTGTCCAACTGCGCCGGACCGCACGTGGCCTTCTGACCGGTCGCCTTGTTGTGCAGGTGCACGGCCCTGGACTTGGCGACACATTCGTTCCACAGCCAACGGCACCGGTCCCACTCCCCCGCCAGAGCAGTGCGAGCGCTGGACGACACACGCAACCGGAACGTGTACCGGGCATGCCCACCCTCCACAGCCACCCCCACCTGCGCCATCTCGCCCCCTCACGGTTCCCGGGCCGGAACACTGTGTCGTCCCTGATCCTCCGAAGGACCGTATGTACGACCGCCGCACACCCGCACCAAAACCCACCGCCACCACCCTCACCAGCGACCACAGGAACACGCGTTCACATCACCCCGGCACCTCGGCGATGCCGACAGCGGTAAGGCGCGGGCCGGCCCTCGACGGTGACGCTTTCGACGTCCAGACCCTTGAGGTCCAGGTCGAAGGCCGTGAGGTCCTGGGTGGCGCGGGCGGTGACCACGGCCGTCCCGGACAGCCGGGCCGGGGACGGGTCGTAGGCGAGGGTGAGGTCGTAGTGCGTGACGTCGTAGCCGCCGTTGCCCGCCTTCGGGAAGTACGGGTCGCGGAGACCGGAGCCGCCGGGGCTGCCGTGGACTCCCCCGCCGCACGCGGTCAGGGCGAGGGCGAGAAGGAGCGACGTACAGGCCGGGACAACCGGTGCGGATCGGGACACGGCAGCGATCCTATGAGGAGCCGCGTGACACCATCACGTACGTGCTCGACATCGGCTACGCCCTCTCCAACCGCTTCCCGGACCCCCCGCAGACCGAATACCGCCGCGCGGACGTCCACGCCCTGCGGCACGACCTGTTCTGCGGTGACGTCTACCTCGCCGACACCAAGGCCGACCGGGAACTGTCCACATCCTGGGGATGGGTGCCGGTGCTCGACTTCGCGTGGGCGCTGTGCGACATCGTGGAACGGATCGACCGCGACCCGGCGGGCTCCCGCGCCGCCCGCCCCCAGCGCGCGGAACTGGACTTCACCGAGTCCACCGACCGCATGCTCTTCGAGCGCCGCTTCGGCTGGGTCGACATCGAGTCGGACTGGATGCCGACGGAGGAGCCCCCGCTGACCTTCTCCCACGCCGAACTCCGCCGCGAGTCCCGCGACTTCCTGCACGACCTGATCGCCGACCTGACCGACCTCCACGACGACCTGGCCGAGAACCCGGCGATCTGGACACTGCAGGCCCGCTTTCCCAGGGTGTCCTGAGGGCGGGGCCAGGGTGTCCCGAGGCAGGGGCGGGGAGTACGTCCGGGCCGGCCTCCCGCCCCGCGCTGAGCCTTCTCCGCCCCGCGCTGAGCCTTTTCCGATCGCCCTGAGCATCCGGCCCCACCCTGCGCCTCCTCCCCTCGCCCTGAGCGTCCCGCCCCACCCTGCGCCTCCTCCCCTCGCCCTGAGCATCCGGCCCCACCCTGCGCCTCCTCCCCTCGCCCTGAGCGTCCCGCCCCACCCTGCGCCTCCTACCGCCCCACCCTGAGCGACCTGGTCACCCCTCCACCCGGATCCCCAGCGCCCCCGCCAGCACGGGCGCCAGATCCAGCAGTTGGGCCGGGCTGATCACCGCACCCGCCAGCCGGTCCACCCCGCGTGCGATCTCCAGCGAGGCGACGCCGCGCAGGTCGACGTCGCTCAGCGTCGCCGCGGTGAGGTCGACGCCCTTCAGGGTGCAGTCGACGAACTCCACGCGCTCCAGGCGGGCGCTGCCGAAGTCCGGTTCGACCAGGACGCAGCTCTCGAAGACGACGTCTCTGAGGCGGGCCGTGCGCAGGTTCAGGTAGTCGATCTTGCCGCCGCGGATCAGGACGCGCTCCAGGACCGCTCCGTGCAACTGGACCCCGCCCATGCGGGCGTCGATCACCGCGACGTCCCGCAGGGTCGCCTCCGCGAGGTCGGTGCCGACGCCGCGGGGGCCGGTGAGGACCGAGTCCAGGAAACGCGCGCGCGTCAGCCGGGTCTCGTCCAGCGCGCATCCCGTCAGCGCGCAGTCCATGAAGCGGGCGCCCCTGCCGTCCTGCCCGACGAAGTCCGCCTCCTGGAACTCCAGCCCGTCGTAGTCCCCCTCCGGCTCCAACTCCCCACCGCCGTATGGCTCCAGCGGAGGCAGCCGCACCGCCGGCCGCCGCGCCGCCTTCACCCCCGCCCGGCCGGAACCGCCACTCCGCGCCGAGCCGCCACTCCCTGCCGACCCACCGCCCCGGCCCAAGCCACCACTCCCGCCGGAACCACCCGTCCCGCCCACCGCTCTCCTCGCCATGCCCCCATGCTGCACCCCGCCACTGACAATCACCCTGACCTGCGAAGACGCCACCCATGTCACATTCCGGTCGCCACAACAGTCGTAGGGAGAGAAAGAGAAAAAAGAGAAAGACGAGAAAGCGGCCCCGAACCGAGGGAGACCCCAGACATGCACCGCATCACCGTCATCGGCGGCGGCTTCGCCGGACTGACCGCGGCCATCACCGCAGCCGAGGCGGGCGCCAAGGTCACCGTGCACGAAGCCCATCACACCCTCGGCGGGCGGGCACGGACCGCCGAGGGGGCGTACCGGACGAACGAGGGACCGCACGCCCTCTACAACGGCGGTCCGCACTGGGCCTGGCTCCGGCAGCGCGGCCTGATCGGACCGCTCGCTCCCCTCCCCCCGCTGGAGGCGGCCCGGTTGCGGCTGCGGTACCAGGGCGTCCTGCGCCGCACCCCGCCCTTCGCGATGCTCAAGCTGCTGCGCCGAAGTGCCCGCGAGGCACCCGTCGACGTCGACTTCCTGACCTGGGCCGCTGAGCAGGCGGGTGAGGAGGGCGCCCGGGCCGCCGCCCACTACTCCGCCGTCGCCCTGTTCCACCACGACCCGGGCCGCCTGTCCGCCGCGTTCGTGCAGGAACGTCTGCGCCGCGCCACCAAGCTCCCGCCCGAGGCCCACTACCCGCGCGGCGGCTGGGGCACGGTCATCGACCGGATGGCCGCCCGGGCCTGGAACCTGGGGGTCCGGGTGGAGACCCTCTCCCGCGTCGACACCCTCCCCACCGACACTCCCGTCGTCGTCGCCACCTCCCTCGACGCCGCCCGGCGACTCCTCGGCGACTCCACGCCGACCTGGACGAGCGGCCGTACGACGCTCGTCGATCTCGCCGTGCGCAGTCGGCGCGGCGACGCCTTCGCCGTCTCGGACCTCGACTCCCCCGGCTGGATCGAACGGTTCACAGCGCAGGACCGGTCCCTCGCCCCGGCCGGCGAGCAGCTCCTCCAGGGACAGATCCCGATCGCCCCGCACGAGACGAAGGCCGACGGCGTCGCACGCGCCGAACAACTCCTCGATCTCGCCTTCGAGGGCTGGCGGGAGCGCGTCACCTGGCGGCGCACGGCGGTCGCAGACGGCCGTACCGGAGCCGTCGACCTGCCGGGGACCAGCTGGCGCGACCGGCCCGCGATCGACCGCGGCGACGGCGTCTATCTCGCGGGCGACCAGGTCGCCGCCCCCGGCGTGCTGTCCGAGGTGTCCTTCAACAGCGCGCTCACCGCGGTCTCGCTCGCCCTCGGCCGGCACACCCTCGACCTCAAGCAAGCCTGAGGTCGAAGAGTGGGCCCTGACCGAGCGGGCCCGACCGAGCGGGCCCGACTGAATGTGTCCTGACACAACGCCCGCCCCGACAACGTCCTGACCACAAGAACACGCACCCAGATGACCGGAGATGCAGTACGCCCCGAATCGTGGTCTTCTGACCAGATGAGTGTCACCCGCACAGGTGATTCAGCGGACGCCGATCCCCGGCGCTGGTGGGCCCTGGTGATCATCGCGCTCGCGCAGCTCATGGTCGTCCTGGACTCGACGATCGTGAACATCGCGCTCCCTTCCGCACAACGCGACCTGGGCATGTCCGACGCCAACCGGCAATGGGTCATCACCGCCTACACCCTGGCCTTCGGCGGCCTCCTTCTGCTCGGCGGCCGCATCGCCGACCTGGTCGGCCGCAAACGCACCTTCGTCATCGGCCTGATCGGCTTCGCCGCCGCCTCCGCACTCGGCGGCGCGGCCGTCAACCCGGGCATGCTCTTCGGTGCCCGCGCCCTCCAGGGCGTCTTCGCCGCCCTTCTGGCCCCGTCCGCGCTCAGCCTGCTCACCACGACCTTCACCGACCTCAAGGAACGCGGCAAGGCGTTCGGCATCTACGGCGCCCTCGCGGGCAGCGGTGCGGCGATCGGGTTCCTCGTGGGCGGGCTGCTCACCGAGTACCTGAACTGGCGCTGGTGCCTCTACGTCAACGTACCCATCGCGGTCGCCGCCGTCCTCGGCGCGCTGGCCCTGCTGCACGACCGTCCCGGCCACCCAGGCGTCCGCCTCGACGTGCCCGGGGTGCTGCTGGGCTGCGGCGGACTGGTCGCCATCGTGTACGGCCTCAGCGAGGCCCAACCGCGCGGCTGGACCGACCCCCTGGTCCTGGCGCTGTTCGCGGTGGGCGTCGTCCTCCTGGTGACCTTCGTGTGGTGGCAGTCCCGCGCGCCCAGTCCCCTGCTGCCGCTGCACATCGTCAAGGACCGCAACCGCGCCGGCTGCTTCCTCACCATGGGCCTCGCCATCATCGGCATGTTCGGCCTGTTCCTGTTCATGACCTACTACCTGCAGGTCATCCTCGGGTACTCGCCGCTGAAGACCGGCCTGGCCTTCCTGCCGCTGACCGCCGCGATCATCATCGGCTCCACCCAGATCTCGGCCCGGCTCCTCAACCGTGTGGGCCCGCGCATGCTGATGGTCCCCGGCATGATCCTGGCGTCCGGCGGCATGATGATCCTCACCCAGATGAGCGTCGACTCCGCGTACGCCACCGAGATCCTGCCCGCCCTGCTGATGATGGGCCTCGGCATGGGCCTGACCTTCATGCCGGTCTTCTCCACCGCCACCGCGGGCGTCGCCCCGCAGGACTCCGGGGTCACCTCGGCGACCCTCAACACCTCACAGCAGGTGGGCGGTTCCATCGGTACGGCCCTGCTCAACACCATCGCCACCACCAGCGGCACCGCCTACGTCACCGCCCACCTCACCGACCCCGCCCGCCGGGCCCTGGTGCTGAAGGAAGGCGTGGTGCACGGCTACACCGTCGCCATCTGGTGGGCCGCCGGCATCATGCTCCTGGCCGGCCTGATCGCGGGCCTGATGGTCACGGTGAAACCCCCGAAGCACGGCACCCCCGCGAACACTCCGGTGCCGGAGTCGGTGGCCTGAACCCGGGGCAGGGGGGACGCGGAGCAGAGGACGCGGGGCAGAGGACGCGGAGCAGAGGACGCGGGGCAGGGGCAGGGCCTGGCGGAAAGTCACCCCCTGTGAGCAGCGAGCGCCTCCTTCGGATCCCACGCCCCTCCCCGCCCCCGCGTCACGGGATGACACGCGAACCCGGTCAGCAACGACACGAAATGCCCGAAGTCCGTGAACGTACGCCCCACCACGAGCGGCACCCCGTACACGAGCAGCACCACCGCCAGATACCCGTACCGCCACGGCCGCGCGATCCGGTACACCAGTACGCCGACCACCCCCGCCAGCGCGTAGCTCACCCCGATGTCCATCGTGTCCGCCGTCGACGCAGGCGCCCTCCCGTCCCACATCGCGACCAGCACCGCGCTCTCACTGATCAGCGACGCCAGCACATGCGCGGTCACACACACCACCAGCCAGCGCAGCGTCCCCAGCCAGCGCTCGGCCGGCGCGTGGAAGACGCTGTAGAGGAAGACGTACGGCAGCCAGTTCCCACCGTCGATCAGCAGCGCACTCGCGACCAGCACCCGGACCGGGTTCTGCGACAGCCCCTGGATGTTCGTCGACCGCTCCAGCAGGAACTCCCGCTCGAAGTCGGGAGACATGTGGTGCACCGCGACGGTCGTCACGAACAGCAGCGCCAGCCAGACGTACGTACCGGGCGCACCGCGGACGTACCGCACCACCCGGTTCGGACGCCCGTCAATTCGCATGAGGCGATTCACGCACGCAAGTAACGTCCCGTACGTGATCGACATTCCGCACGGACTGGCAGCGGCACAGGAGAAGTACAACGGCACCGCGGGACGCGCCTTCATCGCCCGGCTGCCCGACCTGGCCGCGGACTTCCTGGACCGCTGGGAACTACGGCTCGACGGCCGGCCCATGCACGGCGTCTCCGCCCTGGTCCTGCCCGTCGTCCGCCGCACGGACGACACCCCGGCCGCCCTGAAACTGCAGCTCCTCGACGAGGAGAGCCGGGGCGAACCCATCGCCCTGCGCGCCTGGAACGGCGACGGAGCGGTACGCCTCCTCCGCCACGACGAGCCCACCGGCACCATGCTCCTGGACCGCCTCGACCCCACCCGCATGCTGTCCCAGCTCCCCGACGCCCGCGAAGCCGTCCTGATCATCGCCCGGCTCCTGGCCCACCTCACCGCCACTCCCGCACCCCCCGGCCTGCGCCGCCTCGGCGACATCGCCCGCACCATGCTCGACGACACGCCTCCGGCGCTGACGCGCGTCCCGGACCCCGAGTCCCGCCGCCTGCTCACCGACTGCGCGGCCGCCCTGCGCGAAGTCGCCGCCGACCCCGGCGACCGTCTCCTGCACTGGGACCTCCACTACGAGAACGTCCTCGCCGCCGACCGCGCCCCCTGGCTCGCCATCGACCCGAAACCCCTCGCCGGCGACCCCGGCTTCGAACTCCTCCCCGCCCTCTCCAACCGGTTCGACCCCGCCGAGATCCGCCCCCGCTTCGACGCGATGACCGACGTCCTCGCCCTCGACCGCGCCCGGGCCCGCGCCTGGACCCTGGGCCGGGTCCTCCAGAACTGCCTGTGGGAGATCGAGGACGGCCGCCCGCTGCAGCCGGAGCAACTGGAGATCGCCAGGCGCCTGCGGAACCCGGGCGACCAGCCCCGTACTTCGCGGGTCACCACGACCCGCGAAGTCCGGGACCAGCGTTGGACTAGCGTGACAAAATGATCCGTCCCGCCACCCCCGCAGACGTCCCCGCCCTCCACACCCTGATCCGCGAACTCGCCGAGTACGAGAACTCCCTGGCCGATGCGAAGGCAACCGAGGAGCAACTCCACCAGGCCCTCTTCGCCGACCACCCCGCCGCCCACGCCCACCTCGCCGTGGACGACACCACGGGCGAAACGGTCGGCTACGCCCTCTGGTTCCTCAACTTCTCCACCTGGCGCGGAGTCCACGGCATCTACCTGGAGGACCTCTACGTCCGCCCCACCGTCCGAGGCGTCGGCCACGGCAAGGCGCTCCTCGCCGCACTGGCCCGCATCTGCGTCGAACGCGGATACGCCCGCCTGGAATGGGCCGTCCTGAACTGGAACACCCCGTCGATCGCCTTCTACGAGTCCATCGGCGCCCGCCCCCAGGACGAGTGGACCGCCTACCGCCTGACGGACGAGGCCCTCACCGCCCTCGGAACCGGCCCATGACCTTCCTCCCGGGCCTGGAACTCTCCCGCCGCTTCTGGACCGAAGCCGTCCGCCCCTTGCTGGAGCAGGCCGCTCCCCGAATCCCCCATTCGGCCGCGCGCATCGGCAGCGGCTCGGAGGTCCTCGGCTTCGACACCCCCCGCTCCGCGGACCATGAGTGGGGCCCACGCCTCCAACTCTTCCTCCACCCCGAGGACGTCCGCCACCACGCCGAGCGCCTCTCCGTGTTCCTCTCCGAGCACCTCCCGAAGACGTTCCTCGGCCACCCGACCCACTTCGCTCCCACCGAGGAACCCCACGTCCGCGTCATGCGGGAGACCGACGGCCCGGTCCACCACCGCGTGAACATCACCGACGTACCCACATGGTTCACAGCTCACCTCGGCTTCGACCCGACCACGGGCGTGCCCGCGGAGTCCTGGTTCTCGACCCCCGCCCAACTCCTCGCCGAAGCCACCGAGGGCGCCGTCTTCCTGGCAAGGTCACTACGGTCGAGGCTCGGTTGGCCGAGATCACCGGACGTTACGGGTCCGACAGTCTGGTCGGGCGGTTCATCCGTAGGGCGTCGCCGGACATCGGTGCAGCCGTCGGCCGGGTGGAGGCTGCCTTGGCGGTTCAGCCCAGATAGGGGTACGTGCCGGCGAGGTAGTCACCGATCTGCTGGCGCATGCTGGGGTGGATGTCGTACTGGTCCAGCTCGCTCGGCTGGACGTAACGGACGCCGTCGGCTTCGTCGTTGATCGTGGGCTCGCCGCCTACGGGGCGGCCGATGTAGGTGTTCTCGTACTACTGGCGGATCTCGCCGTCGGTGTAGGCCACGATGTGGTTCGGGTTCGTGTAGACCCCCAGGAAGCCTGTGATCTCGGCGATGATTCCGGTCTCTTCCAGGCATTCACGCACGGCGCACTGGGCCGCCGTCTCGCCGATGTCCTGGGCGCCGCCCGGCAGGGCCCATTGGCCGGTGTCCCGGCGGCGCTGGAGGAGTATGGCGCCGTTGTCGTCGACGACGAGCAGGTTGTTGGCGGGGATGAGCGTGTTCGCCTTGGGGGCCTTGGGGTCGTTGTAGTACTCAGTCCTGCCCATGCGGCGAGGGCCCCTCCTGGTCGGGTGTCCAGGGCCGTGCGGTGGCCCAGACAGCTTCGAAACTCTGAGCGTAGTTGCCGAACCAGCCCGCCGTGTCTGCTCTGCGGAGATGGAGGAGGGGGTTGGCGCTGGCCGGCTGGCCCCAGATGTGCGGGTTGATCAGAAGGTCATCGTCGTACCGGAACATGGAGGTGTAGAGCGTGGTGTCGTGCAGCCTCACCTCACAGCCGGTCTCGGACAACAAAGGCCGGTAGTAGGTCAGGGAGGCGCGGATCTTGGCGGTGAGTGTGTCGCCGATTCCCTCTTCGTGGCCCCGGATTGCTGCGGCCTGGCCCTTCGAGTCGCCGAAGCAGAGCCGCACTCGCACCCCGCTCGATGCGCGCTCGGCGAGCATCTTGGCGACGTGAGGGTTGGACTGGGCGAAGAAGGTGCCGGAGAAGACGAGGACGCTGATCTGCTCCTGGGCGCCGTTGAGCAGCGACAGCCATGTGTCGCGCGGGACGCTCGCCCGGTTCTGGTAGGTCCCGACCAGCTCCTGCCCGGCCCCAGCGAGTTGCTGCGGCGTGCTCGGCGCCGGCATGGGCCAGAGGAACAGTTCCTCCACCCGTAAGTGCTTGGCGACGCGAAAGCGGTGGCGGGGATGGGGAACGCGCCCGCCGAGCCACCGGCCAACGGTCTTGGGGTCCACCTCGCAGACTTCGGCGAGTGATTCAGGTGGGATTCCGCGCTGGGCGAGCACGGAGTGCAATCGCTCGTTCACAGGTGCCATACAAGCCGAGACGGTCAGGAGCGGCAAGGACGTTTCGGGACGTTTCTCAGAAGGGAGGGGGCAATGACCGCTGTATTTACGCTGGGTGCATGGAGCTCATCGTCCTGTGGGACATCGACCACACCCTCATCGAGAACGCCGGGGTCAGCAAGGAGATCTACGCCGCCGCTTTCAGGGCCTTGGCGGGAAGGGCGCCCGCCGGGCCGGCGCGAACGGAAGGGCGTACTGACCGGTTGATCATGCGCGACATGTTCCAACGGAACGGCCTGGCCGAGCCGGACTGGACCGCTATCGAGGGGGCGCTATCCGGCGCAGGGGAGGCGCGTCTCTACGATCTCAGCCGACGGGGGACAGCCCTTCCCGGCGTGCGGGAAGTCCTGAAGGAGGTCTCCGTACGCAGCAGTTGGGTCTCGTCGGTGCTCACCGGCAATATCGCGGACAACGCCCGCGTGAAGGTCGCGGCCTTCGGCCTTGATCCCCTCCTAGACCTGCCAGTTGGCGCCTACGGGGCCGACGCCCTTCAGCGCCCCGACCTGGTCCCTGTCGCCCGGGAGCGTGCCCAACGGCTGCGGGGCGCCCCGGATGGCGTGCCCGTCGTGCTCGTCGGAGATACCCCGAGGGACGTGGAGGCCGCACTCTCCACGGGCTCCGAGATCATCGCGGTCGCCTCCGGCGTCCACAGCCCCCAAGAGCTGGCAGACGCCGGTGCCCATACGGTTCTGCCCGATATGACGGACACCGGCCGTGTGCTCGGGATTCTGGAGGCGCTCTCCGCCCGCTGAAACGTCCCAGGACGTCCTCGGAGCGTCCCGATACGCGGTGACGGGGTCCGTACCTGTCCGGCCAATATCAGGTCTCCCACCAGGCAAGCGCCTCGAAGGAGACCCTCGTGATCAGCGAAGTCACTGGGATCCGCAGGATCCGGATGCTGTACCTGCAGCTGCTCTACCGCTGCAACTTTGAATGCCTGCACTGCTTCCATGGCAAGCGGCTCCAGCACGCCGACGCCTTCACCACGGACGAGGCGGTCAACCTCCTCACGCTAATGCGTGACGAGTACGGCACTGAGGCGGTCACCCTGCTGGGCGGCGAGCCGTTCGTCTACCGCGACCTCGCCCAGGTCGTCCGATACGCCAAGCGGGACCTGGGTATGCGGGTCGAGATCTGTACCAATGGCTACCGGATCGAGCGTCGGCTCACTGAGATCGCTCCCGACCTGGACCTGCTCCGGGTATCGCTGGAGGGCATCGGCACGACCAACGACAAGATCCGCAAGTTCGGAAGCTACCGGAGTGCCCTGAGCGCCCTCGAAATCGCCCAGCAACTCGGCGTCCGGGCCGGCGCGACCATGACGGTCACCTCACGCAACATGGACGAGGTCCTGCCGCTCGCCCGCACGTTGCAGCACCACGGGGTGGAGCAGCTGAAACTCCATTGCCTTCGGCCTGTTGGCAACGCAGCGGATCACCCCGAGCTCCTCGTGAACGACGCCACGGCCTACACCCGTCTGCGGGAGGGCCTGGCCTCGGCCGAGCTGGACATCGAGGTGATCCTCGACGAGGACCTGTCCGAGCGGGGTGCGCCGGATGCCTGCCTCCCTGCCGGGGGCCCTGTGGAGATCGAGCGGATCGAGGCCGACCCGCGCGGCGCGCTCACGATGTCCTGCAAGGCTGTCGGCAAGGACTCGCATGCCTTCTGGTACGACAAGCTCGCCGATCACATCGACCACCGGCCGTCCGCCACCGACGAGCTCACGCTGGCGGTGCCGGACGTGGTGTACGGACGTGTCTGACCCGGCGTCGTTCGAGTCCGTCGAAGGGCTCCGCGGCGCCGGCAAATCCACGCTCGCCCCCATGCTCGCGGCTGCCCGTGGCGCGGTGCTGGTCCCGACCGTGCCACCCGCCTACCAGGCACTGCGGCAGGAGGTCGACCGGCTGGGAAACGCAGAGGCACGCATGTGCTTCTACCTCTCGGCCCTGTTCACCGCCACCGATCAGATCCAGCGGTACCTGTCCGCCGGCACCCCGGTCGTCGTCGAGAGCTACTTCGCACGCTGCCTGGCTAACCACCGCGCTTTCGGAGCCCGCCTCTCCGTACCCCTGCCGCCAGGCATCCCGCGTCCCGTCACCTACTACCTCGCCTGCGCGGAGGACGAGCGCCAGCGCCGACTCGCCAGGCGCGACAAGCCTGTCTCGCGTTGGGACGCCCTCGCCGAGATCACCGCAGACAAGATCACCGACGCCTACACCTCGTTCCCGATGCACCGCGTGAACACCACTGGCCTTACCCCTGACGAGGTCCTCCGAGCCGTCCTGAGCACCCACCCGCAAGGAGAGCAAGCCAGTGCAGACACCCAGCATGTGGCGGCACACCCTCACCTTCTTCCCTCAGTTCCTCGCCGCGCTGAAGGAGCGTACGGAGCCTGACTCCACCGTGACGGTCATCGGCGCGAGCGACGGCAGACTCGTCGTGCCGCTGGCCGCAGCCGGCTACCGCGTCATCGCCATCGAGCGCGACCCGCTCGCCCTCCACGGCGGCGAGGTCCAACTCCCGGGTGACAGAACCGGTCACGCGATGGGCATGATCGAGCGGCTGAAGCAAGAAGGGCTTCACGACCGTGTCCAGGTCGTGGAGGAGGACTTCCTCGTCTCCGAACCCGTCACCGCCTCCTGCGACGCTGTCTGGACGAGCTGCTCGTGGCATTACAGTGCCAACCACCACCGGCCGTTGGGCGAGTTCGTCGACCGCATGCAGCGCCAGGTCCGGCCCGGCGGTCTGTTCGGCGCGGAGTTCATGATGCCCCTCACACAACGCCACCACGTGCTGGAGCACTACACATCCCCAGAGAAGCTCCGGCGTTACTTCATCGGGGACTGGAACGTCCTGCTCACCCTGCGGACCAACGAGTTCACCGAGCAGGCGCACGTCGGACAGCTGCAGGACCACAACCACCGCATGGGCCTTCTCTTCGCCGCCCGTGCGTCCGCCCCCTCCTAGAGCTACGGGAAGAAGGACCTAATGAAGCACGAGTACGAGGCCAAGTTCCTCGCCGTCGACGTCGCCGGCCTCCAGGCCAAACTGATCGCGCTCGGAGCCGTCAAGGCGTTTGAGCGCACCCTCCTTACCCGGAAGATCTTCGAGAACGACGCCCTCGAAGGCAGCGCCTGGGTCCGTCTGAGGGACGAGGCCACCCGCTCCACGCTCACACTGAAGCAGGTCACCGATTACACGACGATCGACGGCACCACCGAGATCGAGACCGAGGTGTCCGACCTGCACGCCATGGCCGAGATCCTCCGCAACGTCGGCCTGCGCGAAGTCCGCTACCAGGAGAACTACCGCGAGGAGTGGCGCCTGGGCGAAGTCGCCTTCGACTTCGACACCTGGCCGGACCTCCCCACCTTCGTCGAGATCGAAGGGCCCGACGAGGCATCGGTCCGCCAGGCAGCCGCCCTGCTCGACCTCGACTACACCGAGGCACGATTCGGCAGCGTCGACGAGATCTACAAGAGCGAGTCCAACCGGGACATCCTCGCCGAACCCACGCTCCTCTTCGCTGACGCCGACAAGCAGGAGCAAGCCGGGGCGGCTGCACCGAGCGAGTGATCTTGAGAACCGAGCGTGTTTATGGAACTGACCGTGACGCCGCGGGTCGTACCCGGCATCGCCGAGTTCGCCCGCGGCGGTTTGCCCGCACCCGCGGACACCGACGACGGCAACAGCTGGACCGATGGGTACTGCTGGCTCTACTGCGGCCAGCGCTGGACTCGTGTTCTATGGATTGGCCCCGTGAGTGTGGCCGGCGTCCAGGCAGCGATGTACGCCTGTGGCCCGTGCGTCCGGGCCCTGCAAGAGCAGGTCTGGCAGGCCATCCTCCTCCACGATGAACCGTCGTGTCCGGTCCCGTTGAGAACGTTCGCGACAGCCGAGCAACTTGGCGGACGCCGCGTTGGTAAGCATCGTGCGCGGGGCGGCCTGCTGCGTCGTGGGTGAGGCCGATGGCAGAACTAAGTAGCCCCATGACGTCTCTTCACAGCGAAGGATCCGCAATCAGAAGTACGCCGACTGTTGGGCCGGGCACCACGCATGGTGCCCGGCCCAGCAGGGACACCCTCCCATTCACAGCCACCACCAGGGCATTCGGACAGTTCCAATAACCGACGTCACCATTAAGCGTCCTGCCCCACGTCGGCAGGAGCGCCGCCGAGGCCACCGCGAAGCTCGTCCCCCTCCAGCGCAAGGCCGAGGCCGAGAAGGCGGCACCCAAGGCCGCGAAGAAGGAGAAGGCCAAGAAGGCTGCGGCCAAGAGCGCCGACAGGCCCAAGGGCGCCAAGCCGAGCAACAAGGCGAAAGCCCAGGCCAAGGAAGCCGTGAAGGCCAAGCGCCGGAAGCCCAAGAAGTAGGGGTCCCTGAGCGGCTCCGCTCAGGGACCGCTCACGCAGGCCCTCCCGGCGCGCCCCGGCCATCCGGCACACCAGCCCCGGAACAGCAGAAACCCCAGGTCACGGGCTATGTGACCTGGGGTTTCGTGGAGCCCCCTGTCGGATTCGAACCGACGACCTACGCATTACAAGTGCGTTGCTCTGGCCAGCTGAGCTAAGGAGGCCCGCACGCGTCGGACCCGCATGCGCCCGAGCAGTCTACCCATCCCGCGGACCGGCCCCGTCGAGAATTTCCCCGAAGTTCACACTCCTCCAGGTACTGACAGCCGGGCAAACGCCGGGTACCGTCCTGACCCAGTTCACTCGTGTGGACTACACCACCCCGGGCCCTGTCCGGGGCGGCTCACCACCTTCCTACAACGGATCGTCCGGCACGTTCCTGCCGGTAGAAGGGGGCCCTTCATCATGGCCACTGTCTCGTTCGACAAGGCGACCCGGATCTACCCGGGTTCCACCAAGCCCGCGGTCGACGCTCTCGAGATCGACATCGAGGACGGGGAGTTCCTCGTCCTGGTCGGTCCGTCCGGTTGCGGCAAGTCCACCTCGCTCCGGATGCTCGCGGGGCTGGAGGACGTGAACGGCGGCTCCATCCGTATCGGTGACCGCGATGTCACGCACCTGCCTCCGAAGGACCGGGACATCGCCATGGTGTTCCAGAACTACGCGCTCTACCCGCACATGTCGGTCGCCGACAACATGGGCTTCGCGCTCAAGATCGCCGGCATCAACAAGGCGGAGATCCGGCAGAAGGTCGAGGAGGCCGCGAAGATCCTCGACCTCACCGACTACCTGGACCGCAAGCCGAAGGCCCTCTCCGGTGGTCAGCGTCAGCGTGTCGCCATGGGTCGCGCCATCGTGCGTGAGCCGCAGGTGTTCCTCATGGACGAGCCGCTGTCCAACCTGGACGCCAAGCTCCGTGTCAGCACTCGTACGCAGATCGCGTCGTTGCAGCGCCGTCTCGGCATCACCACCGTCTACGTCACCCACGACCAGGTCGAGGCCATGACGATGGGCGACCGGGTGGCCGTCCTCAAGGACGGTCTGCTCCAGCAGGTCGACTCGCCGCGCAACATGTACGACCGCCCGTCGAACCTCTTCGTCGCCGGCTTCATCGGCTCCCCCGCGATGAACCTGGTCGAGGTGCCGATCACCGACGGTGGCGTGAAGTTCGGCAACAGCGTGGTGCCGATCAACCGCGAGACCCTGAAGGCCGCCTCCGACAAGGGTGACACCACGGTCACCGTCGGCGTCCGCCCCGAGCACTTCGACATCGTCGAGCACAACGGTGCCGCAGCCGCCGCCCTGTCGAAGGACAGCGAGGACTCCCCGGCCGGTCTCGCCGTCTCTGTGAACGTCGTCGAGGAACTCGGCGCCGACGGCTACGTCTACGGCAGCGCCAAGGTCGACGGCGACCTCAAGGACCTGGTCGTCCGCGTCAGCGGCCGCGCGGTCCCGGAGAAGGGCGCCACGCTGCACGTCGTACCGCGCGCGGGCGAGACCCACGTGTTCTCGACCTCCACGGGCGAGCGCCTCTCCGACTGAGGACAGGCGGCACCACCCCGGGTGATTCACCCGCGTTGACGAAGAGGGCCTCGCAGACCGCTGCGGGGCCCTTCTTGTTGTCGACAAATACCCCGGCAGACCGGTCATTTCGAGCACTGTGCGTCAACCACCAGCCCACCAAAGGCGCCACTTAGTCCCCCGAACCGGTGACTGAATGTCGCCAAATCATCACCCCACGCTACCCTCACACGCGTGAATCACTCCACGAACCAACCGACGCGATGCGGCCGGGGCCCCGCTCGCCGGATCGGCCGCTCCCTCGCCCTCGTTCTGCCCGTCGTCCTCGTGCTCTCCGGGACCCTCGCGGTCACCCGGGTCAACTGGTCGGGGGACTCCTCGAACTCGGTGCTCACGGCAGCGGACGCCACCCTGGCGGACGCCAAACCGCGGGCGCCCCGTGCCCCGCAGGACGTGCTGCGCGACCAGCTCCTGACGGAACTCCAGGAGAAGGACCCGGGCATCGCGCTCACGCACCTCCAGGAGGCCGTCAACGGCCGTCCCACGCTGGCCGGGCACTGTGCGTCCATCGCCCGGGCCCTGGGCCGCGCCGCGGTCCGTGTGTACGGGCCCACGCGCGCGCAGTCGTACGCCCGCCCGGTCTGCGACACGTCCTTCGCGACGGGCGTCGCGGCGGCGCACAACTGAGCGCGACCCTCCCTTCCCACGGGAGGGAGGCAACGGCTGATTGAGGAAACCCTGCCGGAAACCGGCCGAGGGCGGGGCGCCCCGTACAGTTCGGATCATGACCGATCCGAACGCCGCGTCCCGCCCCGTTCAAGCCGTGGTCCTGGCCGGTGGTCAGGGCTCCCGGCTGCGCCCCTACACCGACGACCGGCCCAAGCCGATGGTCGAGATCCCCGGCACCGGGACTCCGATCATCGGCCATCAGCTCGTCTGGCTCGCGGAAGAAGGCGTGACGGACGTGGTGATCAGCTGCGGCCATCTCGCCGACGTCCTGCAGAAGTGGCTGGAGAGCGCGGATCTGCCGGTGAACGTCACGACGGCGGTCGAAACGGAGCCGCTGGGCCGTGGCGGCGGCCTCAAGTACGCCGCCACGCACCTGCCCCACCCCGACCGGCCCTGGTACGCCACCAACGGCGACATCTGGACCCGTTTCTCGCTCCGTGACATGGCGGACTTCCACACCGAGCGTGACGCGGTCGCGACCCTCGCGTTGGCGCGGCCGCGGATTCCGTGGGGCGCGGTGCGGACGGACGGCTTCGGGCACGTCACCGACTTCATGGAAGCGCCGCCGTCGACGTTCGAGATCAACGCGGGTGTCTATGTCTTCTCACCGGAGTTCGTCGACCTGCTGCCCGAGCGCGGGGACCACGAGCGGACGACGTTTCCGCAGCTTGCGCGGGAGCGGCGGCTGGCTGGGTTTCCGATTCCGCACGGCGCGTATTGGCGTGCGATCGACACCGCTAAGGATCTGACGGAGGCGGCGAAGGAACTGGCTTCGCTGGGGCGTTAGGGGCGTCAGGAGGCCAGGCGGCCAGGCGGCCAGGGGGCCAGGGGGCCAGGGGGACGTTGCCGGGCGCCCGGCGCCGGGCGCGCTGTCGCTGATCGCGCCCACGCGCCGGAGCCGCACCACGTCACGGCCCCGCGCCCCTGACGACCCGGCTCCTGCCGGGCGTTGCCCACGGCCCCGCACTCCTGACGGGCGCTACTTCCGCCCCCGCACTCCCGACAGGCACGGCTCACCACCCAACACCCTGACGAGCGCTGCCTCCGCCCCCGCACTCCCGACAGGCACGGCTGACGGGCGCTGCTCCCGCCCCCGCACTCCCGACGGGCGTTGCTGTACCGCATGACCAAGGGTCCCGCACGTCATCCGTGCGGGACCCCGTCGTCGTATGGGCAATGGTTGGTTCAGCCGGCGGGCGTGCCCAGGATTCGGCCCACCGGCGGGGTTACCCCAACAGGCCGCCCACCAGGCCCGGCTGGGAGGTGGAGCCTCCGCTGCTGGAGCCGCCTGTCGAGCCGCCGGTCGAACCGCTGGAGGCGCTGCCGCCGGACGTCGGGCCGGAACTGGTACTGGGGGCCTGCTCGACCGGGGAGGTCGGCTGAGGCGGCGGGACCTGGCCGCCGGTGCCCTGGGTCTGGCTGGGCGCGCCGCCGCCGGACACGGTGCCGGTGTCCCGGGTGGGAACCGGGGTGGTGGCGTCGGCGGTCGGAGTGGCCGCTTGCGCGGTGGCACTCCGGGTGGGCGAGCCGGAGGCCGACGGGGTGGCCTTGCGGCGTTGGACGGGTTCCTGCGGGAGCGGTGAGCCGGGCAGTTCGTTGCGTGGGGCTTCGCCGGGTCCGGGGACGATCACGCGGTCGGCGTCGCGGACGGCGCCGCCGAGCAGCGAGCCGATCAGCAGGGTGATGCCGGTGACGATGGCGGTGATGAGGGCGCCGCGACGCAGGACGTAGCCGCGCAGGTCCCAGATGTCGGCGCGGGGGCCGAGACGCCGCCAGGCGCCGCCGACGAGGCGGCCGTCGACGGAGTAGACGGGGGCGCCGGCGATGATCAGCGGGGACCAGGCAGCGAGGAAGATGATGTCGGGGGCGTCGTAGGCGGGAAGGCTCTTCCAGCTGACGGTGACGAGGAGCGCGGCGGACAGGCCGGCGCCGACGACCGCGGTGACCCGCTGCCAGCAGCCCAGGACCGTGAGGACACCCACGATGACCTGGAGGAAGGCGATGACGAGCCCGGCGCCGACGGGGTGCTGGAGGGCGAACTGGCGCAGCGGTTCGGCGACTTCCCAGGGGTGCAGGGTGTTGAGCCACTTCACCATCGAGCCGCGTTCGCCGCCGTCGAAGTAGACCGGGTCGCAGAGCTTGCCCATACCGGCGTAGATGGAGATGAACCCCAGGAAGATACGCAGGGGGAGGAGGACCACGCCGAGGTTCATGCGGCGGCCCGGGTAGTAGGCGTGCCGGGCGTGGTCCTCGCCGTGGCGCCTGCCGCGCCGGTTCTCGCCGGAGTCGAGGTCGGAGTGGAGGTCGGAGTAGGGGTCGGAGTCGAGGTCGGTGTGGGGGTCGGAGCCGAGGCGGGAGTCGGTGCCGTTGTCCCCGTGTCCCTCGTATCCCCCGTGCTCCTCGAACTCGTCGCCCGTGTAGGCGAGTTCGTCGTAGGTGCTGCCCACGGTCCGCATGTTCGGCAGGAGTCGGGTGCCGTCGGCGTCGGGGGTGCGCTGGGCTCCGATGACCGGGGTCTCGACGGTCCGGGCGAGGTCGTCGTATCCGTCGTCGGCGTAACCCTGGCCGCCGTAGCCGCCGTTGGCGTCGACGCGGGGGATGACCTGAGTGGCTCCGGCGTCGGCGGTCGGGGCGGGTTCCTCGCCGTGGCCGACGCTGCCGCCCCGTACTGCCTGGAGCAGGCGGTGGGCGCCGGTGTCGTCGGGGGCGGACTTGCCGCTCCACACGACGGGCCGACGGCGGGAGCCGGCGCTCGCGCCCGGTCTGCCGGCCAGGCCGGCGGCAGGCATGCGCGCGGTGTCCTCGGTGGCGCCCACGTGCCGCGCGATCCGCGGGGACTGGGTACGCCGGGCCGACGCGCCCAACTGCACGCGGAAGCTCGCATGGTTGACGATGATCTGCGCCGGATCGCTCGGCACCTTCACCATGCTCAGCGCGGGAGCGTCGTCGAAGCCCGACGGGCCGTCCCCCGTGGGTGTGCGGGGTGTTCTGGTGTCCACACTCATCTAACCGAGTGATGTGTGGTTAGGACACTGCCTTGACCCGGGTGGATCTGTCCGGACCCCGTCAAGGTTGTCCTGGACGCCAGGAACACCCCGTGTGGGTGACTACGTCGAACAGCCGCTCAGGCGCGTCGGCGTGCGGCCTCGTAGAGCACGATCCCGGCCGCGACACCGGCGTTGAGCGACTCGGCCCCGCCCGGCATCGGGATCCGTACCCGGACGTCGCACGTCTCGCCCACGAGCCGGGACAGGCCCTTGCCCTCGCTGCCGACGACGATGACGACCGGGCCGCCCAGGGCTGCCAGCTCGCCGATTTCGGCCTCGCCGTCGGCGGCCAGGCCGACGACCGCGATGCCGGCCTTCTTGTACGCCTCCAGGGCCCGCGTCAGGTTCGTGACACGGGCGACGGGCGTACGGGCGGCCGCACCCGCGGACGACTTCCAGGCACCGGCGGTCATCCCGGCCGCGCGCCGCTCGGGGACGACGACACCGTGGCCGCCGAAAGCGGAGACGGACCGGACGACGGCACCGAGGTTGCGCGGGTCGGTGACGCCGTCGAGGGCGACGATGAGCGGGTCCACGCCGTTGTCGTAGGCGGCGTTGGCGAGATCCTCGGAGTGCGCGTACTCGTACGGCGGCACCTGGAGGACGAGGCCCTGGTGGTTGAGGCCGTTGGTCATGCGGTCCAGCTCGGGGCGGGGGGCCTCCATGAGGTTGATCCCGCCGCGCTCGGCCGCGAGCTGGAGCGCCTCGCGCACCCGCTCGTCGTTGTCGATGAACTGCTGGACGTACAGCGTGGAGGCGGGCACGCCCTCGCGCAGCGCCTCGACGACCGAGTTGCGCCCGACGACCAGCTCCGACGACGCCTTGCCACCACGGCCCCGGGGCGCGGGCCGGCGCACGGTCTGCTTGGCCTTCGCGCCCGCGACGCGGTTCTTCTTGTGACCCTTGCGCATGTCGGCGGGCGGGGTCGGGCCCTTGCCTTCGAGACCCCTGCGCCGCTGGCCGCCACTGCCGACCTGCGCGCCCTTCTTGCCGGACATGCGGCGGTTGTTGGCTGCCATGACCTACCTGTCTGTGAGAAGCGTGCTGTTGCTCTGGTAAATACGTACGTCTGTGCAGTGTGCCGCCCGGAGGCCCGGGCGGCACAATCGATCTTCCGGATCGTGGGCGGGCCAGGGCCGCGGCAGGCGATGTCCGCGGTACGGGGCGAACATCGTCTGTCGCGGCGCTAGCGCGGGCCGAGGCTCCAGCGCGGGCCCTGGGGGCTGTCCTCGATGACGAGTCCGGACTGGGTGAGCTGGTCGCGGATGGCGTCCGCGGTGGTCCAGTCCTTGCGGGCGCGGGCGGCCTCGCGCTGGTCGAGGACCAGGCGTACGAGACTGTCGACGACGCCGTGCAGATCGTCCCCGCGGTCGGCCTCGCCGGCCCACTGCGGGTCGAGCGGGTCCAGGCCGAGGACGCCGAGCATGGCGCGGACCTCGGCGAGGCGGGCCACGGCGGCTTCCTTGTCGTCGGCGGCCAGCGCGCTGTTGCCCTGCCTGACGGTGGTGTGCACGACGGCGAGGGCCTGCGGGACGCCCAGGTCGTCGTCCATCGCCTCGGCGAAGGCAGGCGGCACCTGGGCGGAGGGCTCGACGGCTCCCCCGGCCTTCTCCACCACGCGCTGCACGAAGCCCTCGATCCGCGCGAACGCGGACTCGGCCTCACGCAGGGCCTCCTCGCTGTACTCGATCATCGAGCGGTAGTGCGGGGTGCCGAGGTAGTAGCGCAGCACGATCGGACGCCACGTCTTGACCATCTCGGACACGAGGACCGAGTTGCCGAGCGACTTCGACATCTTCTCGCCGCTCATGGTGACCCAGGCGTTGTGCACCCAGTACCGGGCGAACTCGTCGCCGTAGGCCTTGGCCTGGGCGATCTCGTTCTCGTGGTGCGGGAAGATCAGGTCCAGGCCGCCGCCGTGGATGTCGAAGACGGAGCCGAGGTATTTGTGCGCCATCGCCGAGCATTCCAGGTGCCAGCCGGGGCGGCCGCGGCCCCAGGGGGTCTCCCAGTCGGGCTCGCCGGGCTTGGCGGCCTTCCACATGGCGAAGTCCCGGGGGTCCCGCTTGCCGGTGATGCCCTCCTCGGCGGGCTGGCGCATCTCGTCCAGGTCCTGCCGGGACAGCTCCAGGTAGGCGGGCCAGGAGCGCACGTCGAAGTAGACGCTGCCGTCGGCCTCGTAGGCGTGGCCACGCTCGATGAGGCCGCGCATCATCTCGACCATCTCGGTGACATGCCCGGTGGCGCGCGGTTCGTACGTCGGCGGGAGGCATCCGAGCGCGGTGTAGCCGTCGTCGAAGGCGCGTTCGTTCTCGTAACCGATCGACCACCAGGGGCGGCCCTGGTCGGCCGACTTGACGATGATCTTGTCATCGATGTCGGTGACGTTGCGGACGAACGTGACCGCATAGCCGCGGTACGCGAACCAGCGGCGCATGATGTCGAAGTTCAGGCCCGAGCGGATGTGCCCGATGTGCGGTGCCGCCTGCACCGTGGCGCCACACAGGTAGATCGAGACACAGCCCGGCTGGAGCGGGGCGAAGTCACGGATCTGCCGGGCGCTGGTGTCGTACAGGCGAATAGTCACGGGTCCAGGGTAGTAGGAGCGGAGCGATGCCCTGTGCTCGTTTCGGCCAAGGGGCACACATTCGTGACGTGGGTCGGGGCCTTCTCAGCCGGTCCGCACCACCAACGCCGTCGCCACCGCCATCAGCCCCTCCCCCCGTCCGGGGAATCCGAGCCCGTCGGTGGTCGCGCCGGACACCGATACGGGAGCTCCGGCGGCCTCCGAAAGGATCTTCTGCGCCTCGTCCCGGCGCTTGCCGATCTTCGGACGTGGTCCTACGACCTGTACGGCGATGTTGCCGATGGTGAACCCGGCCGCGCGGACGATGCGGGCGGCCTCCGTGAGCAGCGTGACGCCGGAGGCACCGGACCATTCGCGGCGTCCGGTTCCGAAGTGCTGACCGAGGTCGCCGAGCCCGGCGGCGGAGAAGAGCGCGTTGCAGGCGGCGTGGGCGACGACGTCGGCGTCCGAGTGGCCGGCGAGGCCGGTGCCCTCGCCCTCCCACTTCAAGCCGGCGCACCACAGCTCGCGGCCTTCCTCGAAGGCGTGGATGTCGGTGCCGATGCCGACCTGGGGCAGCGGGTAGGCCGTCTCGGAAGCCATCGTCTCAGAAGCCATCGTTGAGCCTCCTGCGGGCCAGGACGGCCTCGGCGAGAACCAGGTCCAGCGGACGGGTGACCTTGAAGGCCTCCTCGTGGCCGGGCACGGTCACGACCGTCTCACCGAGCTGCTCGACCATGCTCGCGTCGTCGGTGACGTTGTCGGTGACCGTCTCGTGGGCGCGGATCAGGGTCGCGCGGTCGAAGCCCTGAGGGGTCTGTACGGCGCGCAGACGTGCCCTCTGTGGGGTGGCGACGACCGGTTCCGGCTCGCCCGGCGTCACGGCCGGCTCGACCTCCTTGACGGTGTCCGCGAGGGGCAGCGCCGGGACGACGGCCGGGGCTCCTTCCCGTACGGCCTCGATGACGGCGTCGACCGTGTCGACCGGGACGAGGGGCCGGGCGGCGTCGTGGACGAGGACGATGTCGTAGTCGGGCGGCAGCGCGTCCAGGCCGAGTTTCACCGACTCCTGTCGGCTCTCGCCGCCCGGGACGACCAGGAAGTCCGTCCGCTCGGGCAGCGCGTGCGCGTCGAGCAGCGACTTGACCTCGGTGGCCCCGTCGGGCGGGGCCACGACGACGACCAGGGAGACGGCACGGGACGCGGCCAGCGCGCGGACCGCGTGGATCAGCATGGGCGTGCCGTTCAGTGCGCGAAGCGCCTTGGGGGCGCCCGGGCCAAGGCGTACGCCCCGGCCGGCGGCCGGGATCACGGCGGCGGCGCGAGGAGTCGTACGGCTCGTCGTACGGCTCTCTACGGGCGCGGGGAGCGAAACGTCAGACATCGGTTCCTGTCAGGTTTGTGTGCTCGGCCTACGTGGGTATGGCCCCAGCGTGCCGGGTACGACAGGTTGACCAGAACCCTTCCGTGACCCCTGGTCGAGCCTGCTGCGGGGCCCGGCACGCACAGTATCGGCAGTATTGATCGGCAGTATCGGTATCGGGGAGTCTCCCCCGAGATGGACTCTGCCCCGAGATGGACTCTGCGTACGGCGCCGGGCGCGAACATGCCGCAGCGCCCGGCGACATGAGATCTGTCATCGGGCACCGCGGCATTTCACTGTGCTGAGCTGGGCGGGCTGCTTGCTGCGGCCTGCGTCGGCGTCAGGACGCGAGAACCTCGTCAAGCAGGGCCTCGGCCTTGTCCTCGTTCGTGTTCTCCGCGAGCGCGAGCTCGCTCACCAGGATCTGGCGGGCCTTGGCGAGCATGCGCTTCTCACCGGCGGAGAGTCCGCGCTCGCGCTCACGACGCCACAGGTCACGCACGACTTCCGCGACCTTGATGACATCGCCGGAGGCGAGCTTCTCCAGGTTTGCCTTGTAACGACGGGACCAGTTCGTGGGCTCCTCGGCATACGGCGCGCGCAGCACCTCGAAGACCCGGTCCAGTCCGTCCTGACCGACCACATCACGTACGCCGACGAACTCCGCATTGTCCGCTGGCACACGCACCGTCAGGTCACCCTGCGCGACCTTCAGCACCAAGTAGGTCTTGTCCACGCCTTTGATCTGGCGAGTTTCGATAGCCTCGATCAGCGCGGCCCCGTGATGGGGATAGACCACGGTGTCGCCAACCTTGAACGTCATGTGACAGGTACCCCTTCCGTGGCTATCCAGAGTAACACGGAAACCGCGTGTTCTGAATGGCGTTTTCGCAGGTCAGGGCACATCTCGGGGCTTGACAACAGCAACAGGAACGTGCTTCGACCACCTAGTGGAAGAAAGTATTCGCAGGTGGGAGCGGCTGTCCGGGGGAGGTGAAACCCGTACGCCACACGTACCCAGAGGTCCCCCTGAGCGGCTGAACGTCCCTATATGTCCGCCTCCAAGCGTGCGACTTGCGCTACTTCGTTCGATGTGCGGAGTCGGCTGCGCGAGCCAATCCGGAATTGATCAAGCCGGCCTCCCGGTCACCCGGATGGTGATCAATTCCGGTCTTCATGGATTCCTCCACGGAAAATCCGTGACACCGCGCCGGGCAGGCTTATGCGAATGGCGGACGAGCGCCCGGCTCAATGTGACTCAGGAGTCACTTGAGCCACTTGAGTCACTTGAGCGGCTCCGGTCACAAGGGACTCCTGAGCCACTTGTGACCGGAGTGGCTACGCCGTGCCGAGAGAAGGGGAGCCGTAGGGGAGGGTCGGGTGCGGGGCTGTGGGAACGGCTCGGTAACCTGAGGCCGCTGACAGACACTTAGAGCGGCTTTACGGCCGCCTCGCTCGAGTCAAGGAGTTGCCGCCGCTGTGAGCAGCAGCCTTCGACGCGGTGCCCTCGCCACCGCCGCCATCGCGTTCTCGCTCGCCTCGGTCGCCGCGTGCGGCGCCGGCAACAACGCCCAGACCCTGGAGATCAAGCCGGACAACGCGGCCACGAGTGTCGGGGCCATCAAGCTCCAGAACATCGTGGTCATCACCCAGCCCAACCCCGAGGTCGAGGGCCCGGCGGTGATCTCCGGCACCGTGTTCAACAACGGCCCCACCGCCCAGACCCTGGACTCCATCAGCGTCCCCGGCGGCGGCACCGCCGAGATCACGCCCGCGAAGGGCAAGGGCAGGCTGACCGTCCCGGCCGGCGGCTCCGTCGTCCTCGGCGGCCCGGGCAACGCCTCCGCCGCGCTGAACGACCTCGGCACGTCCGTCCAGAACGGCAACGCCCAGAAGGTCACCTTCACCTTCAGCGACACCGGCGAGGTGAGCCTGCGCGCCTTCGTCGTCCCTGCCGAGAACTACTTCACCAAGTGGGGCCCGACCAAGGTCCCGTCGACGCCGGGTGGTTCGGCGGCACCGGGTGGTTCGGCGAAGCCGGGCACCGGTCGGACGCCGGGCGGCGGCGAGAGCGCGACGGGCTCTCCCAACCCGGCCGGCTCCCCGGCCACGCCGACCGACGCCTCCTCCGCGAGCACGTCGGAGTCACCGGCCGCGGGCCACTGAGCAGCCGTACGGCCACCGAGTGGTCGTACAGGTGGCCGTGGCCGGTGATCGTGGTCGGTGGTCGGTGGTCGTACGACGGAAGGGCGGGACCTCACCGAGAGGTCCCGCCCTTCCGTCGTACCCGAGGTGGTCGGACGGTTTACGGCTCGAACTTGTAACCGAGACCGCGGACCGTCACCAGGTACCGCGGCGCGCCCGGGTCCGGCTCGATCTTGGCGCGCAGGCGCTTGACATGGACGTCGAGGGTCTTGGTGTCGCCGACGTAGTCCGCACCCCAGACCCGGTCGATGAGCTGCATGCGGGTCAGGACGCGGCCGGCGTTGCGCAGCAGCATCTCCAGGAGGTCGAACTCCTTCAGCGGAAGATCCACCTTGGAGCCGGAGACCGTCACCACGTGACGGTCGACGTCCATACGGACCGGACCGGCCTCCAGCGCGGCCGGGGTGACCTCCTCCGGCTCGCCCCGGCGGCGCAGGACCGCCCGGATACGGGCGACGAGTTCGCGGGAGGAGAACGGCTTGGTCACATAGTCGTCGGCTCCTATTTCCAGCCCGACGACCTTGTCGATCTCGCTGTCCTTGGCGGTGACCATGATGACGGGGACGTTGGAGCGGCCACGCAGTTGACGGCACACCTCGGTGCCCGGCAGCCCGGGCAGCATCAGGTCGAGGAGGACGAGGTCGGCGCCGTTGCGCTCGAACTCGTCCAGTCCGTCGGGCCCGGTGGTCGCGACAGCGACCTCGAAGCCCTCTTTGCGGAGCATGTACGACAGGGCGTCGGAGAAGGACTCCTCGTCCTCGACGACGAGCACACGGGTCACGGAAGGACCTCCGGGGCAGGAAGCGGTTCGTAAGAGGATGACTGGGGGGTGGGGGCGGTGGAGGGGGAGGGGGAGGTGGATCGGCCGGTCTCTTCGTCGGGACCGCCGAGACCGCCGAGATCGTCGACATCGTCGAAGTCGTCGAGGTCGGGGTGCTGGTGCGCGCGGTCGCGGGCCGCACCCGCCTCCGGCAGCCGCAGGGTGAAGGTGGAGCCCTGTCCCTCAGCGCTCCACACCGTGACCTCCCCGCGGTGCGAGGCGGCCACGTGCTTGACGATGGCGAGGCCGAGGCCCGTGCCACCGGTTTGCCGGGAGCGGGCGGGGTCGACACGGTAGAAGCGCTCGAAGATGCGCTCCTTGTCCTTGTCGGTGATGCCGATGCCCTGGTCGGTGACGGCCACCTCGATCATGTCACCGCCGGGCGAGTTCACCCGCCGGGCGGCTATGCCGACGCGGGTGCGGGCGGGTGAGTAGTTGACGGCGTTCTCGACGAGGTTGCCGAGGGCGGCGGCGAGCTGGCCGCGGTTGCCCCAGACATGCAGGTCCCCAGCGCCGCCGGCCCGTCGCCCAGCACCTTGATCGTGCCCTGCGGGCACCCCCACGCTCGCGGCCATCGTGATCTGTTTGGTGCCGGCCTGGTGCCGGCAGCGGTCGATGGCCTCGGCGACCAGTTCGTCCACGCGGACCGGTTCGGCGTCTTCGAGGGGGTCGTCGTTCTGCACGCGCGAGAGGTCGATGAGCTCCTGCACCAGGTTGGTCAGCCGGGTCGCCTCGATCTGCATACGGCCGGCGAATCGTTCCACCGCCTCCGGATCCTCCGAGGCGTCCATGACCGCCTCGGACAGGAGGGAGAGCGCGCCGACGGGAGTCTTCAGTTCATGGCTCACGTTCGCGACGAAGTCGCGGCGTACCGCCTCTATGCGCCGGGCCTCGGTGAGGTCCTCGACGAGGAGCAGCACCAGCCGGGAGCCGAGCGGGGCCACCCGCGCGGAAACGGCGAGGGCTTCCCCCCGCCCGGTCCCCCGCCTCGGCAGATCCAGCTCGACCTGGCGTATCTCCCCGTCACGTCGGGTGTCCCGGGCCATCTGGAGCATGGGCTCCACGGAGAGCCTGCCGCCGCGGACCAGCCCGAGGGCGTACGCGGCGGAGCTGGCCTTGACGACGGCGTCGGCCTCGTCGAGGACGACCGCGGAGGAGCGGAGCACGGACAGCACGGTGTCCACGCCCGGCGGAAGCACCGGGTCGGTGTGCAGGGAGGTGCGGGTGGGGCGTTTCTGCTCCCGCTCGCTCCAGCGGAACGCCAGCACGGCGATCACGCCGGTGCATACCCCGGCGATCGCTGCTGCTGCGGCGACCGCCGCGTTCACGTCCATGCGCCCAGGTTAGGCATGCGGGAGCCGCTGGCCACAGCCGTCCGAGTGCGACCTCGGACACTCGTCGCCCAGAGTTCACCTTGGAGCCAGGATTGGTTCATTTGAGGGGCCGGAAACCGACGCGTACGGGGCGGAACGTGGGAGCGTGGGGAGCGAAGCACCGGTATTGCAGGCGACAGCCGTGCCGGGCCCCGGCCCCGGTGACCCCCGAAGATCACGTACGAGAGGGAACCCCTGATGCGGGACGCGTACCACGAGGAACTTGATTCGATCGGCGACGGACTGGTGGAGATGGCCCGGCTGGTCGGGTCGGCGATCGGGCGTGCCACGACGGCGATCCTCGACTCCGACCTGAAGCTCGCCGAAAGCGTGATCGAGGCCGACCAGAAGGTCGACGAACTCCAGCACGACCTGGAGGCCCGCGCGATAGCCCTGCTGGCCCGCCAGCAGCCGGTGGCGACGGACCTGCGGATCGTCGTGACCTCGCTGCGGATGTCGGCGGACCTGGAACGCTCGGGAGACCTGGCCCAGCACGTGGCCAAACTGGCCCGGCTGCGCTTCCCGGAGCGCGCGGTCCCGCACGACCTGCACGCGACGATCCTGGAGATGGGCCAGCTCGCGCAGCGCCTGATGGCGAAGGCGGCCGAGGTGATCATCACGAAGGACGTCGACCTGGCACTCCAGCTGGAGCAGGACGACGACGAGATGGACCTCCTGCACCGCCACCTCTTCCAGCACCTGATCGACGACCGCTGGAAGCACGGCATAGAGACGGCGGTCGACGTGACGCTGCTGGGCCGCTACTACGAGCGGTTCGCCGACCACGCGGTGTCGGTGGCCAAGCGCGTGGTCTTCCTGGTGACGGGCGAGCACGCGGACGAGCTCCAGGCGGACCTGAAGCCGGATATCCAGGCGACGCCGGGGGCGGAGAGGGCCTGACCGCTCTGGTCCCCCGGTGGTGCGAGGCCTGTTCCGGGCGCGTGCGAGCCACAGTGCGCCGTTGATGCGCCCAAGAGAACGGGCGTCCAATGGGCACAGGCACCAGCCTTGAGGAGGGACCATGACCGAATCCCCCAGCACATCCCCCAGCGCTCCCATCCCCGACCCGACACAGGTACGCCCGACCGAGCAGCCCGCCGAGATCAAGAGCCTCCCGCTCTTCGGAGCGTGCGGCTGCGGCTCGGGCTGCGGCTGCGGCTGCCAGTCGGGGAGTCCGTGCCAGTGCGGCTGAGGGTGCGGTGAATCTCGTACGACGGTGAGGGCTCCGGTGTGTGTGCCGGGGCCCTTCGTCGGTGGGACTCCGTTGCGGCGGGCATCGCCGGTGCGGATCCTCGGATTTCCCCCGGTGGCGGGGGTCTGCGCACAGGCGCACCATGAAACGAGGGGCGGGGGAACACACGCACGTACGGAAGGACAGGGGGTGCGAGACCATGGCTCAGTTCATGGACGTCCACCACGGATTCGAGGGCATCACGCCCGACCAGCTGAGGCAGGCTCACGACGCCGACCTCGCCCTGGAGAAGGAAGAGGGCGTGCACTTCGCACATGCCTGGGCGGACCCGTCGTCCGGCACGATCTACTGCCTCTCCGAGGCCCCCTCGGCCGACGCGGTCCAACGCGTCCACGAACGCGCGGGCCACAAGGCGGACGAGATCCACGAGGTCCCGCTGGCGGTCTGAGGCGCTGACGCTCTACGACATCCCCGCCGGGCCCTCTGGTTGACGAGGAGGTCGATCATGGCGTTCGTTCTCATCCATGGGGCAGGCTTCGGCGCGAACTGTTGGGACGAGCTGATCCCGTATCTCCGTGCGGAAGCGTTGGCGGTCGACCTTCCCGGGCGCGGGACCAGGGCCGAAGTCGACCTGGGGACGGTCACCCTCGCGGACTGCGCCGATGCGGCCCGCGAGGACGTCGAAGCGAAGGATCTGCGGGACGTCGTACTGGTCGGTCACTCCTTCGCGGGCGTCACGATCCCGCGTGTCATGGACCTCATTCCTGACCTGATCCGTCACGTCGTCCTCGTATCGGCCGTGGTGCCAGCGGACAGATCCCGGGTCCTTGACCAGATCGATCCCGAAGTGCGGGGTCTGGTGGAGCAGTCCATCACCGACGGCGTCTACCACCAGACCCGCGAGGGCGCCGCCGCAATGCTGTGCAACGACATGGACGAGGCGACCACGACGTCCGCCCTGGACCGTCTGGCCGACGACTCGGCCGCCCTTCTGAGCGAGACCGTGACCCTGAGCGGCTACCGACGCGAGATCCCCCGGACCTACGTGCACCTCACGCGCGACCAGTGCTACACCGAGGAACTCCAGCAGCGCGCCATCGCACTGCTTCGGCCCGACGTCACCGATCTCGACACCGGCCACATGGCCATGATCAGTGCGCCGGAAAAGCTCGCCGCCGTCCTCAACGCCATCCATGGCTGACCGCCGGCTCGGCCTGCGGCTGGCGGACAGTCAACGCGCCCCGCCTCGTTGCGCCCGTCAGTTATTTCTCCCGCCTCGGGCTGCTGCCTGGGCGGCGGCCCTGATCGACGGCTGGCCCACTGTCGACGCTGGGACTACCGTGCGTAGATGCACGAGCCCAGCACGCGTAAAGGGAAACCATGACCACACTGGAGAACCGGCCGAACACCGTGCTCCTTGTCGTCGACGTGCAGAAAGGCGTCGTCGAAGGGGCCCACCAGCGCGACGCGGTCGTCGCGAACGTCGCCGGCCTCGTCGAGCGGGCACGGCGGGAAGGCGTCCCGGTCGTCTGGGTCCAGCACTCCGACGAGGAACTCACGAGAGGGAGCGACGACTGGCGGATCGTCCCGGAGCTCACTCCAGAGGACGCCGAGCCGCTCGTCGAGAAGAGTTACGGCGACGCCTTCGAGGACACCACTCTGGAGGCCGTGCTGTCGGCGCTCGGTGCGGGGCGCCTCTTCGTCGTCGGCGCGGAGACCGACGCCTGCATCCGCTCGACGCTCCACGGCGCGTTCGCCAGGGGGTACGACGCGACGCTGGTCAGCGACGCCCACACGGCGGGCGACAAGACGGCATGGGGTGCGCCGCCGCCGGACCAGGTCATCGCGCACACGAACCTGTACTGGAGCTACCAGACGGCGCCGGGGCGGACAGCTGGGACGGTCGAGACCAAGGACGTCGTCTTCGGCAGCACAACCTGACTACTCGGGTTGCGCCCTGCGGGCCAACCGCGACGCTCCCGGGCCAACTCAAGCGCTCAGGTGCCGACTCGGCCGCTCAGCCATATCAGCTGAATCGCCCTGGTCAGCAAAACACTTGGGTAGCCGCTCAAGGCTTCGAGCCCGGAGTGCGAGGGGCCCATTGAGGCCCAACCGTGAAAATGCCCCTGAGCCGCGCCGAATGTGCGGCTCAGAGCATGATCGCGTTCTCTACTTCTTCTTGCCCTGGGTCTTGTCGGGGATCTTGGTGACCTGCGTTTTCGCTGCTCAGGAGCGGTGGGCCCGGGCGCTTGGTGGTCGTCATTGGTCGTCATCGGCCACTGTCGAGCGACCTCGGACGGCCCAGGGACGGCCCAGGCAACGGCCCGTTCGGCGGCTTACGAGCTGATGGGCAACTCTCGTGCTCGCTGGCGTGCTTGGGCTCGCATCTCCTTCAGGCGACTGTGGAACAAGTTGTGGCGGTTCTGGTCGAGGTTCAGCGGGAGGTCGAGCTGGGAGATGAGCTGTGACTCCAGGTCCCATGGTTCGCTCTGCTCGATCCAGCACACCCGCGCGTTGTCCGCCATCCACTGGCTCAGGGTCGCTTCACCGACCTTGCCGAAGGTCATTCGCTTGCCGCTGCCCACGCGGCGCAGCTCAAGTCCGAGCAGGCATCCGAGGGTGAGCCGCAGCGTCGAGCCGGCCGCGTTGCCCCGGTAGTGGTAGCGCACGCGCTTGCGAAGGTTCTGCGTGCTGGTCCGGTTCGCCATGAACCGCGGGGCTATACCGACGTACAGCAGGCGCCCAGCGTCCAGGTCGGGGTGGGGCGGCTGCTCGAAGTGCCACCCGTAGACCCCTGCCGCCGCCGGTACAGGACTCGGACGAACCAAGACCTCCTGCGCCGACCACAACTGATCGGGACTGACGAGAGCGGTAGCTTCCACGGCATCTCCAGACGCGCGACGGCTGATCGTCGTCGCAGGCTACTGGTCGCCGCTGACAGCGTCCCTCGCCCACGTAGCTGCGTGACATCAGCTTGGGAAGCTGCGGGCATTTGGGGCTGGTTCGGGCGTTGACCTGGGCGAACGGTCGAGGTGCGGCCTCGTCGGGCTCGGCTGCTTTCACCGTGGTTCCCCGCTGTTCCCCGCTGGATCTGGTGCGGTTGTGGTGCAGAACTGCGGCGACCCGAAGGGGATCAGCCTTGCACGTTCCATTCGTCGAGGCGGATCTTCACCTGATGGTTGTGGTCCGCGTGCCAGATCACCTCACCGGTGACGGTGGTGCCCATGGTCGGCAGCTCCATGCGGGGAGGCATGGCGGTGATCTCGGCAAGGCCGACTGCATTCGGCACGCCATCGAGGAGGAGGAAGACGCCGAACGGCTGTCGGTCGATCACCCGCCCGCTGACGTGAGATCCAAGGGGTAGTGCGGAGACCGTTGTTGGCCAGCTCCGGTCTACGACATCCGGGGCCAGCACCAAGGAGCGGTCCGGCCAACTGAACTCGGGCATTGGCCAATCATGGTACGGGCGGCGGGCATTGTCGACAGAAGGTCGCAGCCCCGCACCGCTCGGCCGCGCGAGACCAACACGCTTTCCAAAGTTTGGACCCCAACAGCTCCTGGCTCCCTGTCATCTCGACCAGTCCGCCAGCTTCACACCCTCGTTCTGAGCGGACCCGTGGAGGGGGAGGGGTGGGCCTTTGCCTCATCCGACGACAGCCAGCCAAGGCGGTGGGTACGCCGACGGACCAGGCGCGCGTGTGCCTCGCCGCACCCCAGTGGCCCTTAGCCACGCTGCCAGTGTCGTCGACCGGAGAAAGCCTTGCCGACAGGACCGTATGTGACTCGACCAGCCGCTGACGCGTAGCCTATTTAACCCGTTATGAACCCATCCTCGCGCAACATGAGTCGCAAGTGCGTCCTATTTCCCTCCTATCTTAAAAAACCTCAAGCATCCCCCTTTGTCGCACAGTACCCTCAGTCATCCAGGGCAGGTACGCCGCTTTACGGAGGCGCAGTGAGTACAGACCTCACGGTTGTTGGGGGTTCGAAACTCGGAGAGAGTTTCCCGAGCGGGAAGCATCAGCTCCCTAACCTGCGGCTTCTGAGCTTCGCCGATCTTACTGTTGATATTGAACAATCTCTTTCATCTGCGCGCCTCCCAGCAAAGAAGGAGGCGTGGCGCAACCTTCTCGATTTGACCTTGGAACTCAAGTCGAAATCAGAAATCCGGCAGGACCCTACCGCGGGTGAGCCATGGAACCTGACATCCGTAACGGTAGTCGGCTATCAGGGCGCCACAAACCAGGTAATAATGAAAGTTGACCCCTCACCTGGTGTGACAATTATTCATGGGCCGAATGGTTCGGGTAAATCGAGTATCGCGGATGGAATCCGGACTGCCCTCTCTGGAACCACCAAATGGTGGACATCTGCGGAGCAAAAATCCTCCCGTTCCAAGATGGAGCCGCTATGGGAAAAAGTTCATGCGGCCCGTGACGCCGAAAAGACAATGGCTGAAGTCGTCCTTTCAAGGAAGGGCGAAAAACTCAACCTGTCCTGCGTGATTGATGGCGACGGTGAGGTGGCTTCCCATGTAGCCGATTGGACCCTCCCTAGCGGCGAATCGGTGAAAATCGATCTAGGTGATACCGCTTGGAGTCATGCTCTCGCTGGACATCCTCCGGTATTCGCCTATGCCGACATCGAGCGTCGAGTGCAGCAGAGTAAAGACCTGCGTGAGTACATCGAGAATCTTTTGGCGTTCGGTGGGTGCTTCGTTGTCCTAAATGATCGCGTAGAGGAGCTCAGTGAAAAAGCAGCTTTTTCGAAGAAGGCGATTGATGACGCAGCTAAAGATGCAAAGAGGAGAGTTGCCGAGGTTGACGAGATCAACGGCAAGATGGATCCTGCAGTAAGCGTCAAGGCTATTAGTTGGCCAGCTTGGGTCAGTGAGATTGACGCGTGGCTTGAAGAGAACGAGTTGAATGACTCCGGGGGATTTCTGCCCCAAGTTACTGAGAAGCATTCAGAATCCCTCTCCGCCGCTGTCGTGCGGGCAGGCGAGGCATTTCAAAGGATCGACGCGTCACCCGATTCCGTGAAGCGTCGACTGGCGAATTCGCTGCGTGGTTTTCACGAGCATGTGCTCGATCTTGAGTCGCCAGGAATAGAGTGCCCGGTCTGTGAAAGCGAACAAGCCGACTGGCCGGTTCGACTCCGGGAAAGCGTTATGGAACTTGCTGACTTGGAGCCGCTGCATCTTGAAGCAGAATCATCACTGGCTGCGCTAAAGAGGGCGCTCGAAACAGAATTTCGGGAAGTCATTTCTGTACTCAATGCATCAACTGCTCCGCTAGCGACCTCTCGGGATGTCCTCGACCTGGCACAAAATCGTGCAGAGGTGCTCTGCCAACTACTGGACCGCTACGGTTGTCAGCCCACCGGGGTGGTACGTAGCAAGCTCCTTGAGCTGCGTGCGGTACTAGATACACATGACTGGTGGCGGGCGTGCGCTGAGGCCGCGAGTTTGAGCGCATTCGATAAGCAATGGCGTCTAAAGCGAAGAGTCGCCGTTGAGGATTTCGTCAATACTTGGCGCGAGCACGCGGAGATCGCGCATGAGAGTCAACTCTGGAAGGCAACCAGTGCCTGCTTGAAGGACCTAGCAGGTGATCTGCGCGATAAGCGGGCGCAAGACTTCACTACACTGGCGGGCGGACGCGTCAAAGCGCTCCTAGACGATGCTGGAATCTTGCTTGCGGATGTGCGGCTAACTACCCAGCGGGCAGAAGTCAAGGTCCAGAATCCGGCAGGCCAGTCACTTAGCCTCTCAATGCTTAGTGCAGGGCAGAGGAATGCATTTCTCCTCGCCCCTCTCCTGGCCACCATTGAGTCCGGTCCTTTCGGATTCTTGGTTCTGGACGACCCTGTGCATGCCTTCGACGATATTCGTGTTGACAGGCTTGCGTCGGTGCTAGCTGAGATTGCACTGACTCGTCGCGTCCTTGTCTTCACGCATGATGAGCGCTTGAAGGCACACTTGATGGCGCGTTCGCTCAATTGTCAGTCGTGGGCGATTAGTCGAGATCTCGAAACCGGTGTGATTTCTCTGGAATCTACCGATCAGTTGTGGCGAATGCTCCTGGTGGATGCGGAAGCCGTGAGGTCGCTGGCCCCGAAAGTTTCAGTGAATGGGTATCTCACCGAGACGCAGATCATCCGTGGTCTTCTGCGTCAGGCGATTGATATCGCCCTCCATGAGAGCGTCGTGCGACACGCTATTTCTGGAGGGCGAGATGTGGCGGACGACCTAGCCCTCCTCGACTTGTGTCAAAGCACGGTGGCTCGCATCGATAAGGCAGAGGAGATTATCAGCATTCCCCCAGGAGGCAAGCATCCGGTGAGCGAAGCCAAGTTTCGATGCGGCGTTTTTTTGAAGCTCTGGAATAATGCCGTGCACGGAGCGCCTACCACAAAGAATGATTTGAAATCGGAGATTGAGGTTGCCAGTAAAGCTTGCTTGGATCTCGTGGGAGGCTGAGTAAAATTGAGCATCGGCCTCTCGGTCGCGTCCCGAATCGAAGTGCTTGAAATTAGGCTACGCCTAGAAAGAGTAGCTCTAGAGGCCCATCGAGTCGTGTGCCAGCTGCCGACAGCTACAGTGACGACCAGAATCCCTGAGAGACTGGCGTTCGTTTTAGGGATGGTGCCTGAAGATCGCAAAGAGGAGGCGATCGGACTAATCAGGCTGGCGCGTCACGTTTACAGTAAGTCTTCTGATGTCCTCCACGGCCGATCGAGCATGCTGAACATTCCCGAAGCGGTTTCTCGGGAATGGCGGCTAGTTGTGGAGCGATTGGAGGAAATTGTTCGCCCCTGATACTGCAGGCTGGCGCCAGAATTCCGGCAAAGTTCGCGGAGTCAACCGGCCCGAACTGCCATGCATCGCTTTTCAGACGGTTGACTGCGGAGCGCGGCCCGGTCGCCGGCCGGGCTGGAGCGGGGCGGAGACAGGAGCGCAGGCCCTGCCGGCGACCGGGCCGCGCGCGGGGAGCGGAGCGAGCCGCCTTGAACCCGTAGAGAAAGTTGTAACTCAGTCGGTGGCATGGGGCTTGTCTTGCCTCGGTTGATGCTTGACACCGCGCTCTCCTCGGCTTGGCTGTGCACGCCTGATCGCCGCATGCAGGGAAGGCCGGGGCCGTGCTGGTGGAGTTGAGCGTGGTTGAGCAGCGGTATCACTCGGTCATGGAGGTGGCTGCGCGGTGCGGCTGGCGCGGATCATCACGGTGAGCACCGGCGAGGCAGGTGACGGCTGGCTCTGCCCGATGTCCTCGTACCCCCATGACTGGTAGAGCGTGTGCACTTTTCCGTCCCCAGCCGCCGGGTTGACCATGAGCGTGACGTACGGCTCGTCGCGGGTGGCGAGGAGAGTGTCGTGGATGCGGCGGGCGGTGCCGGTTTTTCGCCAGGGCGACCGGACTCCGCCCTCCTTGAGGGACACTGCCGGACGCTCGGTGTACTCCTCCGCCGGCGCCGGGTTGATGCGCTGCCAGTACCGGTCGCCCTTTTCGATGCTGTTGCCGTATGCGAAACCGACCGGATGTCCGTCCGCGTACGCGAGGACGGCCGTGAACCCCGGCTCGAGGCAGTGCCGGTCCAGGCGCTCGCCGAACGCGGTGACCGCGTAGTTCGGCAGGTGCAGCAGCGGGACGCGCACATCGGCGTATACGTCGAGGAGATCGCCGCGGACGGTGTCGAGGGTGGTGAACGTGCGCAGTTCAACGGCCGGCGCCGTGGTCATGCAGCCATCCTCCAGGTGGTGGTGTGCTCGGTCCAGGTCTGGACGGTGGTGCTGCCGGGCGCGGTGGCGCGCAGCGCAGCCCCGAACTCTTGCAGCATGCGCGCCACCCGGGCGTGTTGAGTAGCTGCGTCGGCGGGGACCTTCATCGCGGTGGCCGTGGCGGTGTCGGCTTCGCCCTGTCCGAGCTGCGCGTGTGCGAGCCGGGCAGTATTGATGGCGCGATCACGCTGCATCTGAGGGCGGAGCAGGGTCAGGCTTCGGTGGGCGTGCGATTCGGCCCGTTCGAAGTTGCCAAGGCGGAGGTACGCGGACAGAGCAAGTGTTTCCAGCTCTGCTCCGTCGCGGACAGCAGCCATCCACGCCGGGCGAGCAAGATCCGGATCGGCGCGTTCGAGCGCGTCCTGAGCGCAGCCGAGGGCATGTCGTACTGCTGCGGTGTCGCCGGTGAGGCCGAGGGTGGCGGCCTGGCGGGCGTGTCCCAGGCAGGCGAACAGCGGGTCACGGCGGGTGAGGTGCAGACTGCGTGCGACGTCGTTGGCGGCGAACGCGTCGGCGGGGCGGCCCATGTGCCGGTACATCGTCCCTGCGTGGCTCCAGATGCGGAACTTGATGGCCTGGTCGCCGGACATCTCGGCAAGGGACTGCGCCTCACGCATGTGCGCCTTGGCGTCGTCGTAACGCCGGCCGTCGATGGCGGCCCACATCGCGGAGGAGCGGAACGCGGCTGCGGAGGCGTAGAGGCTGCTGCGTACGCGCTGGGCGGCGCTGCCGGCGTTCTGGAGGTTCAGTGCCTCGTCGGCAAGTGCGGCGGCCCGTTGCTCGATGCCGAGTTGGCCGCCGTGGCGGTGGTCGCTGGCGATGATCTCGGCGAAGCGCTTCTGTAGACGATCGACGTCGCTCATGCCGATACGGCGGGGCGATGCGGTGCCAGGGGCTGCTGCTGCGGCGGCAGCCGCAGCGATGCCGCCGACGAGGGTACGGCGCTTCATGTCGGGGTCCTCCTGCTGCGGTGGGGCTGGGTTGGACGGAGTCCGGCCCCGTGGCACGAACCCCAAGGCGACGGCGTGCAGGCCGCTGACGTCCTCAAGTGCCTTGCGGGTAGCGGATTTGGGCCACGTGACCCGGCCTGCTTTCCAGGCCCGGACCGACGAGCCGTCGAGGCCGCCCATCCGCCCGGTTAACTGCTCGACGGCTCTGTTCACAGCGTCAGCCAGGCTGTTGGAGCTGTAGCCGTGTTCGTCCATCCACGCCTCAAGAGAGGTGTTGCGCGTGGTGCCCATCCCTGCACGGTAGCCCTGACGACCCCTTCCCGTCAGGCAAATAAGAGGTCAAATCGCCCTAGTTTGTTACTTTGGGTGACCCCCCGATCACCCTAACCAGGCTGGTGCGAACGGGAGTTGTCTGGTCACTGGTCGCTCGTCACCCCCGTACGGGCGGCTGTTGACGGCCCGGTTCGCCCCTGATGCCTTCTTGGGACGAGCCGGGCGCCGAGACAACGCGAAGGCTCCACCCCAATGACGAGTCTCAGCACGCCCGTTCAGCCCGCTCCCACTGGTCATCCTGCCTATAGCCAGACCTTCCCGTGCGAGCCCTCCACGGCCGAGATCGGCCGCAAGCTCGTCCGTGACGCTCTCGGCGCATGGCACCTCGAAGACCTCGCCGACCGCGCCGCACTGATCATCTCGGAACTGATCGCCAACGCCGTCAGGCACACCCCGTGCCGCTCGATCCGCCTGGTTGTCGGGCGGCCGAGCGCGACTCGGGTACGTGTCGGGGTGGTGGACCGGGCGCCTTCGCGCCTACCGAGCCTCGGTCCGCCCGATGATGACGACGAGGCGGGCCGCGGTTTGGTCCTCATCGACGCAGTCTCCGACCGCTGGGGCTATGACCTGCGCGGCTCGGACAGGCGCCCATGGGGCAAAGAGGTCTGGGCCGAACTCCTCATCAAGGGCGACCAGTGAGCACTGCGGCCGCGGTGCTCCTGCCCCTCCCGAGCCTCGGCCGCCTCCGACCCCGCCAACAGATGGCCATGGAGGGCGCCCGCTGTGGTCGGTACCTGGGGCTCGCCTACTTCATGAAGCAGCGACCAGCTACCGCCTGATCTGACTCGCGTCACAAGACTTCCCAGCGCGAGGTAGACGGCCTCCGACGGCTCGTGACCTCTCGCTGGGACGGCACCGCAACACCCAACCATTCAAAGGAGTTGATTGGCATGACGCGCAACACCGTAGTTCCCAGCCGCACCCAGGCACGCCCGCAGACCCCGGGGGCATCGGACGGCTTCGACCTGGACGTCTCCCTTGTCGAAATCGACGATACGGCGGGCCTGGTCAACCTGACCGACGACAACTGCGGCACCACCTGTGGCGCCTGCACCACCAACGTCGCCTGACCCGAACTTCGGGTTTCTCCCGGCTGGTGTCGCCGCGTCGCGGGGCGCGACGCGGGGGCACCAGCCGTTCATCCCTCGCCTACGGAGGTAGTCGTGGTTGCTCCGTCCACAGCGTTTCTTGCTGGTACTACGGCACTCGTCCGCGCCGTAGCCCGGCCGTCGCTGCCGGTTCCGCCGTGCCCTGACCCCGATGACCGCTCGCCCAGCAGCCCGGCGGCCTGTGTGGCGTGGCTGCGCGCGGTCTGGGCGAACAGCGATGTCGCCGAAGCGTTGCAACACTCCAGCCCCGTCCTGGCCACACAGGTACGGACCTTGTGTACGGCCGAGAAGCCCTCTGCGCGGGACGTGCGGCGCGCGACGCTGTCCGTAGCCCGCTACTTACTGCGATCCCAGCACCGGGCGACGCCATTCGGCCTCTTCGCCGGCGTCACCACTGCGGAGTTCGGACCGCAGGCGTGCACAGACTGGGGAGTGGACCACGTGGCCGTCGGCCACGCGGGCGCGGAGTGGCTGGCCACCGTCGTCGAGCGGCTGGAGTCGTGCCCTGACCTGCTCCAACAACTGCCCGTGGTCCTCAACGGCACCGTGACGAGCCGGGGGGACCGGCTTATCGTGCCGTTCCAGTCCGACATCCAGGACGATCGGACTCGCGCGGTCGAGGCGTCCCTGACCCTGACCGAACCAGTACGCACGGTCCTCGCCGCCTCTCAGACGCCGATCCGGGTCGGTGCGCTCGAGGACAAGCTCCGGGCGGAGTTCCCAGCAGCCGAGCCGGAGAAGGCGCGTCGTCTGCTGGGGGAGCTGATCCGGCAGCGGGTGTTGATCACGAGTCTGCACGCTCCGAGCACCGAGACCGACGCCCTCGGATATCTCCTCGACCAGCTCGACGCGATCGACGTCGGTACTCTCGCCCCGGTCGCTGAGACGATGCGCGAACTCCGCGCAATCCGGGCGGGCTTGGAGGAGTGCGTCACGCGCGGCGGCCGGGACAGCGTCGCAGCGCGGATGCGAGCCGTCGTACCCGGCCTGCGCCGCCACCCTGTCGCGCTCGATCTGCGCCTGGACGCGCGGATCGTTCTGCCGGACGAAGTAGCACGCGAGATCGAGCGCGCCGTCCTCATCCTGACCCGGGTGAGTGCTCGCCCGTACGGGACCGCCGCGTGGGGTGAGTACCACCAGAGGTTCTACGAGCGGTACGGCATCGGCACGATGGTGCCGCTCCAAGAGCTCGTCGCGGACAGCGGCGCCGGCTATCCCGACGGCTACCCGGGCACTGCGACCGGCGCGCGTCGGCCTCGCGTCTCCGCTCGGGATGACGCCCTCGTACGGCTGGCACAGGCCGCCGCGCTCGACGGCCGCGACGAGATGATCCTCACCGACGAGTTGATCACGGCCCTGGACGTGGGACCCGACGAGCCTCGGGTGCCGTCGCACCTGGAGTTGGGCGTGCGGGTGCTTGCGGCCAGCCTGGAAGAGTTGCAGCGCGGGCGGTTCCGGCTGGAGGTCGTGAGTGTGTCCCGTGGGGCCGGCGTCTCCACGGGCCGGTTCCTCAGCGTGCTGACGCCGGGCGATCGCGAGGCCCTGGCCGCGGAGCTGGTCGACATCCCGGCCGCCGACAGCAACACCGTGCCGGCGCAGCTCTCTTTCCCACCGCTCCTGTCCGAGAGCGCCCACGTCACCCGCGCCCCGCAGGTCCTGCCCACCGTGATCAGCCTCCAGGAGCACCGCGCTCCGGCGGACGCCGTCCTCACTCCCAGGGACCTGGCGGTGGGTTGCGATGGCCGCCGCCTGTACCTGGCCGCCCCCGAGCGCGGCCAGCGCATCGAAGCCGTCGGGATGCACGCGCTGAACCTCAAGACGCACACTCCGCCGCTGGTGCGATTCCTCACCGAGCTGTCCCGCGCCCAGTGCGCGCAGGTCACCGTGTTCGACTGGGGCGCCGCAGCCGCGATGCCGTTCCTGCCGCGCCTGCGCTACCGGCGCACGGTGCTCGCCCCGGCCCGCTGGCGGCTGGAGGCGCCCGAGCTGCCCGACCGCGCCTTCCCTCAGGACGAATGGGACGCCGCCCTCACCGACTGGCGGGCCCGGCGGCGGCTACCTCAGCGGGTCTACCTCGTCGAGGACGACCGGCGCCTTTTCCTCGACCTCGACCAGGCCGGCCACCGGACACTGCTGCGCCACCACCTCGACCGCGCGCGCCTGGCCGTGCTCGTCGAGGCCGCGGAACCCGAGGCGTTCGGCTGGTGCGACGGCCGCGCCCACGAGGTAGTCGTGCCGCTCAAGGCGAACCGGCCGCCGGCGTGGCCACCCCTTCCCGTCCCCACCCCGGCCCGTGCCCTCTCCCTGGCCCAGATGCAGACACCGGCTGTCTCGTCGGTACTACTGGCCACCCTTTATGGAGACGCTCGCCGCCAGGACACCCTGCTCTCCCGCCACTTGCCTGACCTCCTCGAACGGCTCGGCGGCCCGCGGTGGTGGTTCATCCGCTTCCGAGACCCCGAGCAGCACTTGCGCCTGCGCATCGCGCTCCCCGCCCCGGAGGCATTCGCCGCGACTGCCCACACGGTGAGTGCCTGGGCCAACGAGCTGCGCGTTGCGGGTCTGCTGGCGGACCTGCGCTATCCCACCTCCTACCGGGAGATGGGCCGCTGGGGCTCCGGCACTGCATGGGACGCGGCCGAGGAAGTGTTCCGGGCGGACTCACGCGCCATCCTGGCCCAGTTCTTCCAGCCAGGGCGCCCACACCAGCGCACGCTCGTGGCCGTCCACACCCTCGCCATCGCCTCCGCGTTCCTCGGCAGCACTCAAGCCGGGATGCGCTGGCTGATCGAACACGTCCCGCCCGCAGCCCCCGCGCCCGTACCACGCCCGCAGTTCACCGACGCCGTACGCCTCGCCGACCCCAACGCCGACTGGGCGAAACTGCGCGACGCCCCCGGAGGAGCGGCCATCGTGTCGGCTTGGGCCGACCGCGACGCGGCACTCGCCGCCTACCGGCCGCACCTACCAGGCCTCGACACGCAGGGCATTGCCCTCGACGACGTCCTGACCTCCCTGTTGCACGTCCACTTCGTACGGCACATCGCGGTCAACTTCCCCGAAGAAGAGGTCTGCCTCTACCTAGCCCGTGCCGCCGCCCTGGCCTGGACCGCCCGCACCACCGGGAGGACACCGTGACCGCCCACCCCGCGCTTGACCTCGCCGCTGCCGTCGCCGAGGAACTCGCCGACCCCGGCGCGGCACACCTTGGGCCGGTGACCTCTCATCGGCAGCACCTCGCTCACGGCCTTCCCGGCATCGCGCTGCTGCACATCGAGCGGGCCGCGGCCGGCCTCGGACCGTGGCAGCGCGCCCATGACTGGCTCGCCGCTGCTTCCCACGAACCGTTCACCACTGGCCCCGACAGTCACCCCTTCTACGGGGCGCCCGCCTTCGCGCACACCCTGGCCTGCGCCACTGATCACCTGCCTGGCGCCTACCAGGGTGCCCTGGCCACGCTGGACCGGCAGATGGCCGCCGATGTGAGCCGCCGCGTTGACGCCGCGCATCGCCGTATCGACGCCGGACTCCTCCCGGCGCTCGCCGAATTCGACACCATCCGGGGTCTGACCGGATACGGCGCTTACCTCCTGCGCCGCAACCCCGGTGCCGCCGCCCTACGCGCCGTACTCGACTACTGCGTACGCCTCACCCAACCGATCACCCACGATGGCGCGACCGTGCCGGGTTGGTGGACGGAAACGGGGCCCTCGGGCCGCCCGGACGACCGTTTCCCTGGCGGGCACGCCAACAACGGCATGGCGCACGGCATCGGTGGCGTACTTGGACTGCTCGCGCTCGCCGCCAGGCACGGCACCTTCGTCGACGGACACGACGAAGCACTGGGCCGGATCCTGGCGTGGCTTGACCGCTGGCAAGAGGACACCGGCCGGGGCCCGGCCTGGCCGTACTGGGTCATCCGGGACGAGCTGTGCTCGGGACGCCTTACCGGGTCCGCGCTGCAGCGGCCGTCATGGTGCTACGGCACCGCCGGTCTCGCCCGCGCCCAGCAACTGGCCGCGCTCGCCCTCGGAGATACCCGTCGTCAGGTGGACGCCGAGAACGCGCTCGTGGCCGCCCTCAGTGACCCCGCACAGCTCAAGGCCACGACGGACAACGGCTTGTGCCACGGCGTCGCCGGCCTCACCCACATCGCCTCCCGCGCGGCCGACGACGCCCGCCCTTCGACGGTCGGACAACTCCGCGCCACAATCCCGGCGCTTCTGGCCGTGGTTCATCCCCGGGGCACTGACCCCGCGCACGCGGCCAAGGAGCTTGTACGGGACGCGGAGCGATGCCCCGGTCTCCTCGACGGCGCTGCCGGTATCGCCCTGGCCCTCCTCGCACCCAGCACCGCAGTGCCGCCCCGATACGCGTGGGACGCCTGCCTGCTCATCGCTTGACCCCATCCACCGAAGGAGCTCCGCATGCCCCCTGACACGTTCGACCGTTGGCAGCAGCACAACATCACCTTCGCCGACCGCGAGAGCGCCAAGCGCGCTATCGCCGAACGCCTCTCCCCCGCCCTGGTCGCGGCAGAAGCCGACGGGCAGCTCACCGGCTGGTGGTTCATGAACAAGCAGCCCTGGCCGCTGCGGTACCGCGCTGACGAGCCCTCACCTGCCGTTGAAGCGCTACTGAGCGAGTTTGTCGAGGACGGCACGGCTGTGTCGTGGCTGCCCAGCGTCTACGAGCCCGAGACCGACGTCTTCGGCGGGACCGAGGCAATGGGCCTCGCTCACGAGCTGTTTGAGGCGGACAGCCGTCACCTGCTCACCTATCCGCCCGGCCCGGAGAGCCTTGGGCGCCGGGAGACAACCGTGCTGCTGGCGAGCGCGATGATGCGAGCGGCCGGATTGGACTGGTTCGAGCAGGGCGATGTGTGGGCGAAGATCGCCGCCCTCCGGCCGACCACCACCGCTCTGCCCCCTGAGCAAGTGGCCGAACTGGTATCTGAGATACGGAAGTTGATGACCGCCGAAGCCCGCAGCCTATGCCGCCCGAACGGCCCGCTCTCCGGACACGACGAGTGGGTGACCGCCTTCGAGCGGACGGGCGCCGCACTCGCTTCCCTCGCCACCGGCGCCGGCCTCACCCGCGGTCTGCGGGCAGTCATCGCCCACCACGTGATCTTCCACGCCAACCGCGCCGGTCTCCTCCGGGACGACCAGAGCGCCCTGTCCAACATCGCACGAGAGGTAGTCATGGGAACGAGTGACAACACAGCGTCGCCCGGCGATGCCACCGCCGACGCCGATAGCGTCCACGCGGTGAACAACGACACGCGCGCCACCCCCACGGCGGACGCCGAGCGCCTCCGCAACGCCCTGGTCGACCAGCTTCGCGCAGACGGGCACGCCCGCAGGCCCGCCGTCGAGCATGCGTTGCGCACCGTGCCCCGCCACGTGTTTGTGCCTGAAGCGTCGCTCGAAGACGCCTACACCAACGCACCGGTGCACATCAAGTACGACACCGACGGCACGTCGATCTCCTGTGCTTCCCAGCCGGGCGTCGTCGCTCTCATGCTGGACCAGCTCGATGCCCAGCCCGGCGAGCGCATCCTCGAACTCGGCGCCGGTACCGGCTACAACGCCGGTCTGCTGGCCCACCTGGTCGGCGAGAGCGGACACGTGACCACTCTCGACGTCGACGACGACCTCGTGGAGGGCGCCCGCGCGCATCTCGCCGCCGCCGAGATCACCAACGTCGAGGCGGTGACCCGCGACGGGGCCCTCGGCTACGCCGAAGGAGCGCCGTACGACCAGATCATCGCAACCGTGGGCGCCCACGGCGTGCCGAACGCCTGGTTGCATCAGCTCGCTCCCAGCGGCCGGCTCCTCGTCCCTCAGCGCCTCAAGGGCACGGTGTCCCGCTCCATCGCGTACGAGCAGCGCGACGGCCGATGGGTATCGCTCGGCAGCGAGATGAACACCTTCATGCCGCTCCGACGGGGCATCGCCGACGACGACCGCCGCGTCATCCCGCTCAGCGCGGACGGCACTGTCCGGCTCCAGGCCCCCGTCGGCCAGCACATCGACGCCGACGCCCTCACCGGTGCCCTGGACCAGCCGCGTACCGAGGAGTGGACCGGCATGATGGTCCGCGCCATGGAGTCACCCGAGTGGATGGAACTGTTCCTCACCTGCTCCCTTCCCTCCGGCCTGATCCGGATGTTGTTCCCCCGGAGCGCCAAGGGCGGTCTGCTCACCGAGGACCCCTACCCCTCGTCGACCGCGATCGTCGACAAGGGCGCCGTCACCTACCTGGCGCGGCGCCTGTCGAAGGAGAAGACCCCCGAGGGCGGAAAGCTTTGGGAGTTCGGGGTCATCGGCCACGGCCCCGGCAGCGACGAACTGGCCGCGAAGGTCGCCGACGCCATCCGCACCTGGGATCGCGAGTATCGCGGCCGTGAAGCCACGTTCGAGATTCAGCCCCTCGGCGCTCCCGCAGCCGAGCAACGCCCTGGCCTCTTCACTCTGCATACCCCGCTGAACCGGATCGTCGTCGACTGGCTGTGATGCCCCGCGCGTAGCGGACGGTGCCTGTCCACGTACGGCTGGCGGGCACCGTCGTTTCGACATTTCTCACTCACGCCTGGGGGACCCATGGACCCGCAAGGACTCGTAGCCCAGCGCTTCCCGCTCGTCGCCCGCTTCCGGCCCGCCTGTCTGCCCCTGCCTACGCGCGTGCGCGCGCTCGTCGGCCTGGCTGCCACTGCGGTGAAGAAGACCGACCAGGGGCTCGCATCGGCCGTCTACAACCAGGCCGCGCTCCTCGCCTCCGATCTCTGCCTTCCCGACCTCGCGCGGGAGATGTGCCGCCAGCACGCCACCGCATACCTCCACGCCTGCCCCCTGCCTGGCGTGAGTGCGATCCGTGGGCTGGAACCGATCGCCAACCTCGCCCGCCTCCAGATCCGCGCCAGCCGTGCTGATGAGGGCCGTCAGCGACTGCTCGACCTGTATCAGGCCGTCGAAGGGGGCGCAGCTGCTCGCTTCGACGGCGTCGCGGTACCGGCGGACCTGACGGCGACCGATGAGGACCGTCGCGAGGTCCGCGCGTGGCTGTGGCGCGTGCTCCTCGCCGACGGCACGCGCACCCTCACCACCGCAGGACGTTGGGCCGAGGCCAAAGCACACATCGAAGCTCACCGGGGCGTAGGTCATCGGATGCTCGACGGGCGCCAAGTCGCCGTACTCGCCGCCCTGGTTGCCGGTGACACGGCATCAGCCGCTGCCCTCCTCACCGACACGACGGACGGCGACCCGTGGGAGCAAGCCGTCACGGCCTGCCTGACCGTCCTGTGCCGACGCGACGCCGGGCAGCCGGTCGACCGCCACCTGGCGGACCTGGCAGCCGCCTGTCTTGAGCGGCAGGCCGAACCTGGGATGACCGTCTTCGACATCCGGCTCGGTCTCACCGTCCTCGATGCGATCGGCTCCGCCGAGGCGCCCGCCGCGCATCGCATCGTCGAGTACCTCCACCGCAGGACGATGGATGCCGAAGACGGCTATGCGGCCCGCGACAACCTGGCGCACCCCCTGTTCACCGCGATCGCCACGGACCGGCAAGTACAGGACTGCCGAGCCCTGGTGCGTTCCTGCGCCCTCGGGACCGGGGCCATCCCGGATGGGCAGCAGGGAGAACTGACGGCTGCTCTGCGCGCCAGCGACAGTGTGATCCGGCAAAGCCTCTTACGGCCCTGAGAGCCCCAGAGCCGTTGCAGTCTCAGCCTCGATCCACCGCGTGAATGCTGATCATGGGTGTCGGGCGGGTTCCGGGTGTTTCTTCGGGGTGTGGGCAGCGGTGATTGCCGGGTGGCCGT
>NZ_JARXYX010000049.1 GCF_029893585.1 Streptomyces sp. LBL | reverse complement strand
TGTGAGCGTGGGGCCAGACCTCAGAACACTGGTCTGGGACAGCCCAGTTGAGACCGGGCTGCCCACTTGAATGGTGCGACCTCGTGTCGCACGCGAAAGCTGTACCGAAGCTGCATGACGGCCACGCTGCATACTTGGGTTATGGGTGAGATGCAGAAGATCAGAACTGGTCGGCACTGTGCTTTCGTGATGCATGTTCACTTGGTCTTCGTGACCAAGTTCCGGCACAGAGTGTTCACCGATGTTCATCTGACCCGCATGGAGGAGATCATGCGGTCCGTATGCGCGGACTTCGAGTGCACGCTGGTGGAGTTCAACGGCGAGGACAACCACGTACACCTCCTGGTGAACTTCCCGCCCAAGGTCACCGTCACCAAGCTCGTCAACTCCCTCAAGGGCGTCTCCTCCCGCCGCCTACGCCAAGAGTTCCCCGACCTCGTACGCCACTACTGGCGGGCCAACAAGCTGTGGTCCGGCTCCTACTTCGCAGGAACCGTCGGCGGCGCCCCGCTCACCGTGGTCAGGCAGTACATCGAACAGCAGAACCGGCCGGTATGAGCACAGCCCGGCTCCGCCGGGACCAGCGATCCCGACGCTCCGCACCACAGGCAAGGAACTGCGGTGTCCGGCTCCGCCGGACCAGACGCGGCGACGCTCCGCGTCGCCACCATCAGATTCGCTTCACCACCGGCATAAAGGCCGATGCACTGCGAATGAATTCCGGTAGCAGAGCTGGGCGTGCAGGACCTCCGCCTCGGCACCGGCGAGGCGGAGCGCGAGGTCCGACTCGAACGCACCGCCCCGGGCGGCATAAACCGCAGCGCCCGTCGGCATGCGGAGGGCGACTTCGACACCTACTGGGCCTGGCACGAGAACCAGGAGTTCACCCGAAACCACAAGGCCCGCTACCGCGGCACCCTCATACCAGCCGCGTGATCGCCAGAACCCTCATTGGATCTGCACCCTTCTGCGATACCGGTGCCCGTGTCGGTCACTTCGAGGGCGGCTGCGGCGTGGTCCCGGTGCGTGTGCAGGGTGACCCGGCCGCCGGCCTGGCCAAGAACAGGATCGGCGCGCCCCTCCGGGACACCGCCCCCGTCCTCGCCGCACTCGGCCACACCGTTCCCACCGGCCCTCTCGCCGTGACCACGGCTCAACAACTCGCTGGGATCGCCGGACACGACCTCACAGCCCCATGACACCCACCAAGATCCAGGAGTTATTTTTCGACAGCCCCCTGGGAGCCGGCCCGCCCGGAAACGGCGCCATTTTCACCGTCAGGCTCCCCCAGGCGCATGAAATCCAGGCGACAGCCGACTGGACATACGACTCGTTGTCAAAGGAGAACAGCAGTTGACTTGTAACGATCGAGGCTAGAAGGCGGCCGCGGCCACCGCCTCGGCTTCCGGCAGCAGGTCCTTGCTCTCCTGAATCACCCTCTCGTACGTGCGCTCGTGGTCCCCGCTTTCGAGAGCGAACCGCAGGAGCGAGCCGGACCAGTTGTCGAAGAGCGAGAACGTGCGGTCCACCATCCGCTTGGCCTCCTCGCGCTGTGCGTCGTCGAGAGACGGCAGGCTTTTCTTTTCCACCTCGGGCGACTTTATGCTGTGCGACGCCTCCGCCATGTAGTGCTTCGTGCCGAAGAACTCACATTCGCGACCGTCCTGCAGGGCGATTCCCCGGCAGTGGGTGAAGATCGTGATGGAGACGGCCTCGATGGACTCGACCATCGCGAAAACGGCGTAAGTGGGGGCTCCCGCGGCGAGCGCGGCCAGCTCCAGGCATAGACGTCGCGAGTGGCTGAAGTCCGCGCTCCACAGGACCCGCGTGGCGTCCGACAGGGGCATGCTGCTGTCGGCCCCCAGCTTCTCCAGGTCGGTCAGCATCCACTGCCAGTGGAAGTCCTCTTCGTACGTGTGCGCGTTCAGAAGGGCCTGCAGCTGATCGGGCCGGGCATTGCCTTCGTCTTTGCGGAAGACGTACTTGTTCAGGTCGGAGTAGCCCATGATGAAGGGAACCACGCTGGGCCCCCACGCCAGACGCCTTTCTCCGGGGAGTGACTCGTCGGCGAGCAGGCGGGTGAAGAATTCATGATTCTCGTACGATTTTCGATGTTCTTCGATGTAGTCGATGACCTTCTGCATGGAAAACTCCGTTCACGACGTTTCGACAAGCAGCGACAGAGAGAGAAGAAAGCATCGCATAGGCATCTTCAACTCATGATGTTTCACTCGACGTTGACATGGAATCTGCCCTTCTTTACCGTCAGGAATGCCCTTCCGTCTGGATCACCCAGCCGCACCGCGACCGGCCGGTGATCGATCCCGACGCAATCGCCTCCCTACCGCTGGAGGACTACCACCGCGGCTTCGGGTTGGTCGGTCCACGCGCGCGGGATGTACAGCTCCCGGTTCACCCGCGGCATGGCCACGCTGACCTGTGTAGGCCGTGTAGACGGCGACCTGGGTTCGGAGATCCGGGTCAGCCGGCGGTCTTGATGTACCGGCGAAGTCACATCTGATGACTCGCCATATGCCGCTGTCGCCAACTCCACCTGCGATTCCCGGGCTGCTTCGGTTCGATGCGGCTCAGCGTCCCGCTGCCGCAATAGGCCGATCCGCCTTGTTCGCTGATGGGGGTCACCAAGCCGCGTCCGGATCATCTGCGCTGCACGGGGCGCGGGGCAGGCGGTGGGCAGACCCGTTGGCGAATTTTGCCGAATGTTGGCGTAAAAATCTGCAGCGAAACAGCTTGCACTTAATCGTTCTGTTTCGATCATCACTATGAAGGGCATGGCAGAGTCCGGTCAAGTCCTCGACTCTGTCGCGGACTTGGTCGATCGGGGTCAGGTGCCGAGGGTGCGCCAGGACTTCGACCGGGGGATTCCTTGCTGGTCCAGGAAGGTCTGGAAGGCGGTCGGAGGTCTCGGTGTGTTCTGCTTGGTGACTGCGTCCGTTGGCGGCCATGTCGGCGTCGGGCTCGTGGTGTTCGACGTCATGGCGTTATGCAGCCTGACGTTACTCGTGCTGGCACACCGCAGTGAGGGCTACCGCGAGGCCGTCGCCCATCCGGACGAACGCTCCCACTCGATCAACCTGCGCGCCTTGGCCGGCGTGGGCGTGATCCTCACGGTGGGAAACCTGAGTGCCTTCATCGGCGAACTCGCTTCCGGTCGCAGCGGCAATCCCTACTACTGGATGGTGATGGTGGCCGCGATCGCCTACATCGTGTTCATCATGCTCTTCCGCCGGACCAGTTGAGGGCCAGGTCAGCCGCACACTGAGGTGGTGATCCCCTCGGGACGTCCAAGGCCTTGGCACGGGCCGATGATCCATGCCGACGATCCCTACCCCGGCGGCCTCTTCATCCTGCTCATCACATTGATCGGCCCCGCTTATACGGCGATGGGCCTTCCGGCCGGGCTCGTGGTGCTCAACTCCGGTGCCCTCGGCCTCTTTGCGGCCCTGTTCGCCGTGAGCCAGTGGATCGCCCCCACCTATCCGCTCGCCCTTCGGTTGGCGTGCTATGCGGGACTGACCGCACTGACGGCCTGGGGAGAGTGGGCGCTCGCACCGGGGTGGTGGGCGACCGCCGTGCTGACGGCGGTCGCGTGCGCGAATCTCCTCGTCCGCACGCGTGACGCGGTCCTTGGCATAGCTGCCGTCACACTGCTGAGCCTGCTCTCGGGTGCTCCGTTGTCAGCGGCGGCGCTGGTCGCGGCCTCCGGCGCCATCGCCGTCCTGCGTGGCCGCCTCCTGTTGGAGGTCGCCCGGTCCCGGGCCAGCACAGGCGCTGGAAGACGCCGCCCGCATCGACTCCACTCTCGTGACCTCCCGGCTCAACACCCTGCTGGACGCCGCGCGCCCGTACCGGACTGCCGCCGTGGACGACGTACGGTTCCGGGCGAGGGATCTCGCCGCCTCCCGGCCGACCACGATCGCGGCCTGAGACCATCGAGCACATGGCCAAGCACCGCCGCCCCGGGCCGCCGAACCAGCCGTCGCGTGTCGTCGCAGGCATCGATGTCGAAAACCCACTGGCTGCATACAACAAGCGACGGCGCCCGCCCATGGACGAGTACCGTCGTCACCGGATCATGCTCGACAGAGCCTGCCATCTCCGGCCCGATGAACCACGTGTCCTAGAGGAGTGGGACGGCTTCAACTACCAAGTTGTCGGAACCGCCCCTGGCCTCGCCGCGGCCAATAAATGGGTGAACGAACACCAGATCGGCGATGCCCCGACCTCGTGACGCCTCTTGGTGAAGGCCGCCGCCCTTGGGGGCACCTCTCGCTTACGTGAAGTCGCCGAACTCCCCCGCCTTGGCCCCTTCGAGGAAGGCCCTCAGCTTCCGGGGCGTGGTGTGGACGATCACGCCAGGATCGTCACTCTCACGGAGAAGGACGAAGCCGTCGTCCTCCGCAACCTCGATGCAGGCCCCGGTATCCGCCGAGACGGACGACTTACGCCAGTGAAGTTCCACCGTTCCCCAACCCTCAAATCTCCTTGGCTACCTGCCGAATGAAGTCGAGCGACGCCTTCGGCTCAAGCGCCCGTTCACGCATACGGTCAAGAACCGCACGATAGTTCACAAGGTAGGTCTCGGCATGAAGGAAGGTGACACCGGTCGGGACGTCGATCTGAACCGTGTCCAGTCGCGGCACCGGCCCGCATGCGTAGAGCGTCGAACTGCCGGCGTTCGCGAAGCCCCCAGCGCTGAACGGTACGACCCGGACGGTGATGTTGGGCCGCTCGGCCTGCTCCACCAGGTAGTCGATCTGCCTGCGCAGAACCTTCCGCTCGCCGAACCTCATCCGCAACACGGACTCGTGGACGAGGAACTCGCATGAAGGCGGCTCTGAGCGGTCGAGCAGCGCTGCTCGCCTGATCCGGAACCCGACGTGCCGCTCCAGGTCCGCAGGCTCCATGGTCGGCACCGCTTCAGCGAAGATGCCGCGCACGTAATCGGGGGTTTGGAGGATGCCAGGCATGTGCATGATCTGAGCCGACCGCAGGGCAGCCGCGTGATGTTCCATCTCCGCGATGTCCAGAAGACCGGCGGGGAGCGAGTCCCGATACTCATCCCACCAGTACGGCCCGCGCTCCTTGGCCATCTCGGCCAAGGCGTCGACGTATTGCCCCTGGTTGACCCGGGTGACTGGAAAAGGCGTACGACCTCTGCCGCGAAGCGGGGGTGCAGACTCGCGTCGAGTTCGTCGACAAGAAGGACCGCTCCGGTGTCGAGGGCGAGCAGCAGCGAGCGGGTCAGAGCGAACCAGGAGCGCGGGCCCCAGTACTCCGACGCCCAGTCCATCGCCGTCCGTACCTCCCCGCCCGAATGGGTCAGGCGGACCAGCGCCCGACCGGACAGCGACCGCTCGACCTCCACCCCGGCGATGCCGAGATCGGCCACACGCAGCAGTTCCTCAGCCCGTCGCCGGACAGATCAGGCACACGATGCGGTCACGTGGCCGGGTGCGTGGCGGACGGTGGACCGATGTCTGCGGGGTCGGTCCACCGTCCGGCGCCTCCTAGATGAACGAGTTGATCTCGATCGTCTCGTTCCGCCCCGGCCCCACGCCGATCGCGGAGATCGGGGCGCCGGACATCTCCTCCAGCGCCTTGACGTAGTCCTGGGCGTTCTTCGGGAGGTCGGCGAAGGTCTTCGCCTTGGAGATGTCCTCCGACCAGCCCGGCAGCATCTCGTAGACCGGCTTCGCGTGGTGGAAGTCGGTCTGCGAGTACGGGAGTTCCTCGACGCGCCTGCCGTCGATCTCGTACGCCACGCAGACCGGGATCTCCTCCCAGCCGGTCAGGACGTCCAGCTTGGTGAGGAAGAAGTCGGTCAGGCCGTTCACGCGGGTCGCGTAGCGGGCGATCACCGCGTCGAACCAACCGCAGCGGCGGTCACGGCCGGTCGTGACGCCCCTCTCGCCGCCGATGCGGCGCAACGCCTCACCGTCCGCGTCGAGCAGCTCCGTCGGGAACGGGCCCGCGCCGACGCGGGTCGTGTACGCCTTCAGGATGCCGATGACCCGGCTGATCTTCGTCGGGCCGACGCCGGAGCCGGTGCAGGCACCGCCGGCGGTCGGGTTCGAGGAGGTGACGAAGGGGTACGTGCCGTGGTCGATGTCCAGGAGCGTGCCCTGGCCGCCCTCGAACAGGACGACCTTGTCCTCCTCCAGGGCCTGGTTGAGCACCAGGACCGTGTCGGCGACGTACGGGGCGAGCTTGTCCGCGTACGTCAGCAGCTCCTCGACCACCTGCTCCACGGCGATCGCGCGCCGGTTGTACAGCTTGGTGAGTATCTGGTTCTTGGCGTCGAGGGCCGCCTCGACCTTCTGGGTGAGGATCGACTCGTCGTACAGGTCCTGGACGCGGATGCCGACACGGTTGATCTTGTCGGCATAGGTCGGGCCGATGCCGCGACCGGTCGTGCCGATCTTCCGCTTTCCGAGGAAGCGTTCCGTCACCTTGTCGACGGTGACGTTGTACGGCGTGATGACGTGGGCGTTACCACTGATCAGGAGCTTGGACGTGTCGACGCCACGCTCGTTCAGTCCGCTCAGCTCGGAGAGCAGGACCGACGGGTCGACGACGACTCCGTTGCCGATGACCGGGGTGCACCCCGGGGAGAGGATTCCGGAAGGGAGGAGGTGGAGGGCGTACTTCTGATCGCCCACGACTACCGTGTGGCCGGCGTTGTTGCCGCCCTGGTAGCGCACCACATAGTCCACCGAGCCACCGAGCAGGTCGGTTGCCTTTCCCTTGCCTTCGTCACCCCACTGAGCACCGAGCAGCACAAGTGCGGGCACGCGCGTACACCCCTTCCGAGCGGGGCATGTCCAAGGCCAGGGGCGTACGCCACATTGACTGTGCCTCGCACAGCCTGTTTCGTACACCGGCGGCCTTCGTTGGCCGCAACCTGTCGGACCGGATGCCCCGGAACAGACGAAGCCCCTGGCGCAATAGCGCAAGGGGCTCTTGCACAAAGATGCTACCCGAGGAAGCGAGGCAGGACCGAGGTGGTGACTTTCGCGACGTCCGACCAGCTGTTGGTGGTCATAGATCCGATCGCCCGGAGGATGGACGGAGAGTCCGTACGGATCGCGAAAGACGTGCTCAGCGCCGGTGCGGCGAGAACGAAGGTGTGTCTGCCGGAGGATCCGGAGGAATTCGCCCGGGTGCTGGCGCGGCGGGGCTCACGGCGACCGGTGGTCATAGGCGACGACCACGCGCTGGTCCGGACGGTGTCCCTGCTGCACCGGCAGCGGGAGCTGGCGGGGTGCGCGCTGTCGGTCGTGCCGGTGGGGAGCGCGGTGTCCCTGGCCCGCTCCCTCGGGGTGCCGGTCGGGGCCGTGGCGGCGGCGCGGGCGGTGCTGGAGGGGACCGAGCGGCGGCTGGACCTGCTCGTGGACGAGAGCGACGGGGTGGTGCTGGGCTCGCTCCGAATACCGCCGGTACTTGCTCGGGAGGCATCGGCGGCGGATTCGGAGTCGAGGGCGGGGGCGGGGCCTGGGGCGGACTCCGGGCCGGACTCGGGGGCGTCGGCGCGTCCCTGGCTGCGGACGTGCCAGTCCCTCGTACGGACTCTCGTGCCCGCCCGGCCGCTCCGGCCGGCCCAGTCCGTCCCCGGCCCCGCCGGGCCCTCCCGGCTGCGCATCGAGGTCGACGGAGAAATTCTGGTCGACCTGGACCAGCCGGTCGAGGCGGTCTCCGTGACCCCGGACGGCTCCGGTACGGCGGCGGTGGAGGTCCGCCCGGTGTCGGTGGGCGCGGAGGCGTCCCCGCTGCTGGCACGAGGGCGCCTGGTGACCGTCTCGGGAGCGGACTTCCGCTACCGCGCGGACGCGGCGGTCTCGGGGCCGGTACGGAGACGGACGTGGACGGTGTGGGAAGAGGCCTGGAGGTTGACCTTGCCGAGGTGAGGGGCTGGTGATCCCTCACGGTGGGTGATCATGTGCTGGGCCGACGCCCGCCGCCGGCTTGCTGTGGTGGACAGGCTGGACAGGCGTGCGAACCGCGCGGGGGTGACACGCGTCCTCCCGGGCATGAACCGGAATGTCGTGACGTGCGGTGGCTGTGTGCTGTCGATGGTGGGCGCGTTGGCGGCCACACTGCTGTGGCTCTCCTCAGCCCGCACCCGTATCCACCTGGGCCGCGGCTTCGAGAACGAGGGCATGGGCATGAGCGTCCTGTTCACCGAGCTCCCGCTGGCGTTCCTCGCGGGAGCCGTCCTGCCGGCCCTCGTCTACGCCCCGCTCGCACGGGTGCTGGGCGGCAAGCGGGCCGTCTCAGACGATCACCGGTCAGACGATCACAGGTAGGCCCTCCAGGCCCCGGATCACAAAGTTCGGCTTCCTCTCCGGCTCCGCCGCCAGGGCGAGGGTCGGTGCCTTCTCCAGGAGTGCCGTCATGGAGGCCGCCAGCTCGATCCGGGCCAGGGGTGCGCCGATGCAGTAGTGGATGCCCGCGCTGAAGGAGATGTGCGGGTTGTCCCGACGGGTCAGATCGAGCCGCTCGGGGTCCCGGAAGACCTCCGTGTCGTGGTTGGCCGACCCGAAGAGCAGCGCGATCTCCGCTCCCCTCGGGATCGTCGTCCCGGCGATCTCGATCTCGTCCAACACCCAGCGTTCGAAGAGCTGGAGCGGGGTGTCGTACCGCATCAACTCCTCCACGGCGGACGGGACGAGAGAGTGGTCCGCGCGAAGCGCCGCCAGCTGGCCGGGGTTGCGGAACAGCGCCCACCAGCCGTTGACGGTGGCGTTCACCGTGGCCTCGTGGCCGGCGTTCAGCAGCAGCACGCAGGTCGAGATCATCTCCTGCTCGGTGAGCCGGTCAGTGCCGCGGTCGGTGCGGCGGTCGGATTGCCATCCGGTTTGCCGGTCGCTCTCGTCGTGCGCCGCGATCAGCCCGGAGATCAGGTCCTCCCCCGGCTCCTTGCGCCGCTCGGCGATCAGCTCCCGCAGATAGTCCGAGAACTCCACCGACGCCCGTACCGCTCTCGTCGCCGCCTCCTCGGAGGGGTTCAGCTCGTACATCCCGCAGATGTCCGCCGACCAGGGCCGCAGCGGCGCCCGGTCCGCCTCCGGGATGCCCAGCATCTCCGCGATCACCGCGACCGGCAGCGGCTCCGCCACATCGGTCAGCAGATCACCGCCGCCCGCCTCCACCAGCGCGGTCACCAACTCGTCCGCCAGGTCGTGCACATACGGTTTCAGCCGCTCCACCGTGCGCGGGGTGAACGCCTTCGACACCAGGCGCCGGATCCGGGTGTGGTCCGGCGGCTCCAGGTCGAGCAACCCATGGTCGTTGAGCGCGTGGAACGGCTCGTGCTCCTCATGCGGCGCCATCCGCCCGAACTCCTCGTGCGTGAACCGGTGCTGGTACGTCCGCCCCAGCCGTCGGTCCCGCAACAGCGCCGAGACGTCCGCGTGGTGCGGTACCAGCCACTGGCCGGTCGGCTCGTAGTGGAGCACCCGGCCCCTGGCCCGCAGTTCGGCGTAGGCCGGGTACGGGTCGGCGAGGAACCCCGGGTCCCAGGGGTCGAAGGCGAGGGAGGAAGCAGCTGCCATGCACGGACGTTAGACCGGCACCTCCCTCCCTGACCAGGGCCTCCCACCGGCTCCTGGAACCCGAGGACGTCGAAATCCGAGGACTCCGGCATCCGAGGACTCCGGCACCCGGGAGGGCGGGGGCGCGGTCGTCACCAGTGAGAGGGGTCCTTCGCCGTCCCTCTCAGGTACTACGAGTACCGGCTGGTGCGCGCACACGGGGTCGGCGCAGGTCAGTACCCGGAAGGTCGCACCAGCCCCGACTCGTACGCGAACACCGCCGCCTGGGTGCGGTCCCGCAGGCCCAGCTTCACCAGGATGCGGCCCACGTGTGTCTTCACCGTCTGCTCGGCGACCACGAGCCGTTCGGCGATCTCCGCGTTCGACAGGCCTTGCGCGATCAGCGCCAGCACCTCCGTCTCCCGCTCGGTCAGACCACCGACACGTTCCTTGAGCGGGGCGCGGGGACGGTCGTCCAGCCGGGAGAACTCGGCGATCAGCCGCCGGGTGATGCCCGGCGCGAGGAGCGCGTCGCCGGCCGCCACCACCCGTACCGCCTCGGCGAGCTTGTCCGCGGAGGCGTCCTTCAGCAGAAACCCGGACGCCCCGGCTCTGAGCGCCTCGTACACGTACTCGTCGAGGTCGAAGGTGGTGAGCACCAGCACCTTGATGTCCGGACGCTCGCCCGTGATGCGGCGGGCGGCCTCGATGCCGCCGAGTTCGGGCATGCGGATGTCCATGAGGACGACGTCCGGGGCGAGTTCGGCGGCCTTGCCGACCGCGTCCAGACCGTCCACCGCCTGACCGATCACGTCGATGTCCGGCTGGGTGTTGAGCAGCACGGTGAAGCCCTGCCGGACCATCTGCTGGTCGTCGGCGATCAGTACGCGGATGGTGCCGCTCGTCACGGCGGAGTCGGCGCCGGTGCCGGGGCTGCCGACCAGGGCGATGTCGTCCACGTCCAGGCCGGGAGCGGCCCGGCCGCAGACGACCGAGCCGTACGAGTGGCACAGCAGTGAGAGGCGGGCCTTCCGGCCGACGATGCCACGCAGCTGCCGTATGAACTCCCGTAGGTGCGGAGCGGCTTGCTCGGCGCGGCCGGTCGTGGTGACCGTCGTACTGATCGTGCCCGGCGTCTCATAGCCCAGCCAGGCCACGACGGCGGTGCGGGAGGCGACGCCGGCCGTACGGGAGGCGACGCCGGAACGGGAGACGACGCCGGAACGGGAGGCGACGGCAGAACGAAGGGGAGCGCCGGAACGGAGAGGGTCCGCGGAACGAAGGGGGACCGCGTCGCCGGCGGTCTCGGTGGTCCGCTGTGCGGACTGTCGGGTCAGTTCCGTTCGCAGTTGTGTCGCCGTGGCGCGGAAGCGGTCGTATGTGTCGAGTGAGGTGTCCGAACCGGGGACCAGGACCGCAATACGGTCGGCGTGGGCCAGGTCGCCGAGGACCTCCGCCGAACGACCGGAACCGCGGCCGTCGAAGGCGAGGAGGTACCGGGAAGGGGCGGCTATCGCGCGGTCCGCCGCCGCGCGTGCCCGGTCGCCGTGGGCGGCCATTCGGGACGCTGTCTCGGCGTTGACCCGGTTCGCCGCGTACGCCTCGTCCAGCGTGCCCGCGGTCAGGAGACCCAGCGCGGCGGGGGCCGGTGCGGGGACCTCCGGTCGGGTGGCGGCGGAAAGGGGGACCACGACAGCGGCGGTGACGAGCGCGGCAAGGAGACCTCGGCGCCATCGGTGCGCGCGCCGCCGCTCGGCGTCCGCACCATCGTCCATATCGGCGTCCGTATCGGCGTCCGTATCGGCGTCCGTACCGGCGCCCGTATCGGCCCCCGCACCAACGTCTGCATCGTCCGTACCGGCGTCCCCAGCACCGCCCGTACCAGCGTCCGTGCGCCGTAGGTTCTCCGTACGTCGCAGTTCCGCTGACCTGTCACGGGTCTTCAGCTCAATCCCCACGGTCGTCCCCCTCCCAGTCCGCCCGGCCATCGGGCTTGTCTGGAAGGGAAATTACGGATCCGCGCTCGTCGTCCGCGTCCCGCCAGGGAACTCACCTGCGCCGTAGCTCTCAGGTATTACGGGTACTCACCACGCCAGCTGCGCGATCTCCTCCCCCACCACCGCGCACGCGTCCGCCGCCGGGTCGATCAGCGGGAAGTGGCCGACGTCCTCCAGGAGCGTCACGCCCACCACCTCGCCCGCCTTCGCCGCCGCGTCCGCGTAGGACTCGGCGACCGCCTCCGGGACGACCAGGTCGCTGCGGCCCTGGACGAGGGTCGTCGCGATGCCGGTGGGGAGCAGGAGGGACGGGTCGGCGTACGGCCGGCGTTCGGTGAACGCCTCGTCCCCGCCCAGCAGTTGGCGGCAGGCACCTCCGCACACATCCAGCTTCTCCGCGACCTCGAAGTCGGCGATCGGGGCAAGGGCGACCACGCCCCGCAGCGGGGCCGGTCGGTCGGTACGCCACGGGGCGTCGGCGGGGAGCAGGTGCCGGGCCGACACCCACAGCGCGAGGTGGCCGCCCGCGGAGTGACCGGTGACCACCATGCGGCGCGGGTCGGTCTGCGGGAGGGCCGCACGCGCGAGGGCCGGCAGCGCGTCCAGCGCGGCGGCGACGTCGTCGAAGGTGTCCGGCCAGCGACCGGCGACCGGCCCGCTCCGCCCCCCGCTCTGCCCCTCGTCCGCGTCCTCACCCCCACGCCGATACTCCACACTCGCCACCCCGAACCCCCGTCGCGCCAGAAAGTCCGCGAACGGCGAGAGGTGCCGGCGGTCGTACGGTGCCCGCCAGGCACCGCCGTGCAGCAGGACGACCAGCGGCGCCGGACCGCCCGGCCCCGTCCCACCGTGCGGAGCGTAGAAGTCGATCACCTGGTCGGGGTGGTCGCCGTACGCCGCCGTGGCGTCGGGCGCGACCGCCGGGTGCGAGAAGGCCGACTCCTCTTCGGCGGCGGCACGGGCAGCTGCGGCATCATGTGCTGCGACATCACGTGATGCGGCGTCGTGTGCGGCGGCGTCGTCCGGCATGCTCCAACCTCTCAGCGTCGAAACGGATTTGGCGGACCGGGAAGGATTTCCAGAAGGGAAATGCGGCCGTAGGCCGGGACGGTATCAGGCCCATGACGTGCGCGGACCCGGGGATGTCACGCTCGGTGAGGGTCAAACGGTTCCGCTGTTTCGTTACGCTGGCACCGTACCCCCGCACTCGTCCCGTCCGTGCCCCAAGGAGGCCGTTATGTCCGCCGAGCCCGGCACCGTACGTCCCGGAGGGCGCACCGCACGTGTCCGTACGGCGGTGCTGCGGGCGGCCGGGGACGTTCTCGCCGAGCAGGGCTTCGACCGGCTCGACCTCGCGGATGTCGCACGGCGCGCGGAGGTCGGCAAGACGACCGTGTACCGGCGGTGGGGTTCGGTGACCGGGCTGGTCGCCGATCTGCTCGCCGACATGGCCGAACAGTCCCTCCCGCGCGCGCGGACCGGCTCCGTACGCGGGGACCTGAGGGAGAACGCCGCGCTGGTGCAGCGGACGCTCGCCGATCCCCGGCAGTGCGCGCTGTTCCGCGCGGTCATCGCCGCGGCGACGTGCGACGAGCGTACGGCCCAGGCGCTGCGGCGGTTCTACGAGGTGCGGGTGGCCGAGTGGGCGCCCTGTGTGGCGGAGGGCGTCGCCCGCGGGGAGCTGCCCGCCGGGACGGACCCGGGGACGGTCGTACGGGCGGTCTCGGCGCCCCTCTACTACGGCCTCCTCACCACCGGAACCGCTCCCGGCCCGGCCGCCGCCGAACGCGCGGCGGACGCGGCGCTCGCGGCGGCGGAGGCGGGCGTGTACACAGCACCTGCGTGACCTCGCCTGCCCGCCCGCCCGCCCGTCCGCCCGTCCGTCCGTCACCACCGCACCCGCGCACGGCCCGCCCGTACCACCCCGCCCCCGCACCGACACCCGCACGCGCGCCCGCCCGTACCACCCCGCCACCACCCCGCCACCCGCACGCGCGCCCGCCCGTACCACCCCGCCACCCGCACGCGCCCGTCGACGCGTCAGCGTCAGCCGGCCGCCCCTCCACCGGCCCCCAACGTCTCGCCCAGCGCCCGCGCCGCCCGCTCCACGTCCCCGAAACCGACGTACAACGGCGTGAATCCGAAGCGCAGGACGTCCGGGTGGCGGAAGTCGCCGACGACGCCCCGCTCGATCAACCGTTCCATCACCTCGCCCGCGTCCGCGCACCGCAGTGCGACCTGGCTGCCCCGTTCCTCGTGCGCCGCGGGCGTCAGCGACTCCACGCGGCCCGTCGGGACGTACCGGGCCACGCACTCGAGGAAGAAGTCCGTCAGAGCGAGGGACTTGGCCCGGACGCTCTCGACCGAGACCCCGTCCCACACCTCCAGGGCGGCCTCCAGGGCGAGCATGGACAGGATGTCGGGCGTGCCCACGCGGCCACGCAGGGCGCCGTCGGCCGGTTCGTAGTCCGGGCGCATGCCGAAGGGTTCGGCGTGCGAGTTCCAGCCGGGGAGAGGGGAGTCGAAGCGGGCCTGGAGGTCGCGGCGTACGTACAGGTACGCCGGTGAACCCGGGCCGCCGTTCAGGTACTTGTAGGTGCAGCCGACCGCCAGGTCGACCCCGTGTTCGTCGAGCCCGACCGGCAGGGCGCCCGCGCTGTGGCACAGGTCCCAGACGGCGACGGCGCCCGCGGCGTGCACGGCGGCGGTCAGGGCGGGCAGGTCGTGCAGCCGGCCGGTGCGGTAGTCGACGTGGTTCAACAGGACCGCCGCCGTACGGTCGCCCAGGACCCCCGGCACCTCCGCCGGCGTGACCGGCCGCAGGGTGCACCCGGTCATCCGGGCCGCCGACGTGGCGATGTACCCGTCCGTGGGGAAGGTCGTCGCGTCGACGACGATCTCGTCACGACCCGGGTCGCCGAGCCGCGCCAGCCGTACCGCCCCCACAAGTGCCTTGAAGATGTTGACACTTGTCGAGTCGCCGACCACGATCTGCCCGGCCCCCGACCCCACCAGCGGAGCGATCCGGTCGCCGATCCGCTCGGGCGCGGTCCACCAGCCGCTCTCCTCCCAGGACCGGATGCGCAGCTCGCCCCACTGCCGCCGTACGACGTCCTCGACGCGCCCGGGGACGGCCGCCGGCAACGCGCCCAGCGAGTTCCCGTCCAGGTACACCACGTCGTCCAGGACGAACCGCGACCGCACCCCCGCCAGTTCGTCAGAGGCGTCCAACTCACGCGCCTTGAAGGCTGGTTCAGAAGCCCGTCCACCGCTCTCAGACATGTGACCGGGCCGTCCAGAGTACTCGACTATTGGGCACTACTAGCAAGAGGCGCACTGACCTGCGGAAACGTGTTGTCATAGACTCAGAGTAGGCGAGCGAGCCGCACCCTTCTAGGGCCACATGAAAGCCCCGGCTCAGCGCACGGGGAGCGCCGAACCGGGGCCGTATGAGCCCGCCCCTACCGCGCTGCGCCGCCGCAGTCACGGGAGCGGCGGGAGACTATTCGGTCCGCTGCACGCTGCCGGGCGGGGCCGTCCACTCACGACCCCCGCCCTCGGGCCAGAGGAACGCCGTAGCCGCGACACTCGCCGGGCGACTCGGCCGGGTCCTCCCACGCAGGGTCTACCTCCCGCAGGACGCCCACCCGTCCGGCGCCGTCGCGTACGCGCTGCCCGATGTCAGCTTGTGTGACCATCAGTGCCCCTCGGGGTGGCGCCGCAAGTACACGTTGCAGTCAGTCACCGTGGTCATGTCGCCCCCGGCGCGTGCACGGTCCCGCACATTCGCCAGCTCTCGACAACCGGCGCAACCGTCGACCGGCTCAGGGTCGCGCCCGAGTCTCAGCGGCAAGTCGATGGGGCGTTCGGGGTAGGTCATCGGGTTCGTCATCTGCGTCCCCTCGCGTGATCCGATGACAATCACGCTAGAGATGGAGGAGCACCAACTCCTAGCCAGTTCTACGTTGTTGCACGCGACTTCTCAGCGCACCGCATCGAGTGCAGCTGTCACCAGCGCGCGGGCATCCGGGCCGTACACCGCCAGTTCCTTGAGGTCTGCCCATGCCTTCACGTACATCCCCACTTCGCCGGGTGCAGTGAGCGTTACCTGAGCCGTCAGGAGTTCCACATGCACGCGCTGATCATCGAAAATGTCGAAGGTCTCAAGGGTCCACATGCCTCGCTCACGCGCGGCGAACGGGATGATCCCAAGGGAGACAGCGGGCAGCGACATGACGGACAGCAGGTGCCCCAATTGGCCGGCCATTGCTGCGGCGTCGCCCACCTGGTAGCGCAAGACAGCTTCCTCGACCAACAGCGCGAAGCGGTGCGTTCCCTCGTGCAGTACGCGGGCGCGGGCCATCCGGGCGCCTACGGCTTCCGCTGTGTCGTTGGGGGTGCCATGAAACCGGCTGATGGATGAGAGCAGCGCGGCGGCGTAGGCGGGCGTCTGGAACAGTCCCGGCACGACGTGTGAGGCGTAGCCCCGGTGCAGCTTGGTGCGCTGGTAGAGCGGGATGCGAGCCTCTTGCAGCCGACGCAGGCCGGTGCGCTGTAGGCGCTTCCACTCCAGATGCATGGAGTCCGCCGTACGGGATGCGGCCACTATGTCGGCCGCTTCATCATTCGCCCCGCAGGCAGCACACCATGCGCGAATATCCGCGTCAGACGGGGGTGTACGCGCGCTTTCAATCCGAGAGGTCTTGGACTTGTGCCAGCCGCAACGGTCGGCCAGCTCATGCCCCTTCAGGCCCGCGTCTAGGCGTACTTCGCGGAGTCGTGCCGCTACCGCTTTGCGGGCGCTCTCGACACTTGATGACTGGTACTGGGGCATGAGCCGGGACGGTTAGACCGTGTACCTCTCGTGCGGGGTGGCGCGCTGCCACACGGCCTCGAATGCCTCGCTGAACTTCTTGATCACTGCCGGGTCGTCGCACATCTCTTGGCAGTCCAGCGCGCCATTTCCGGTGAAATGCCCGAACCTGATCAGCCGGTCATCGAAGATCCACAGATCAGCGCCCGGCAGGAGGAGGGTTGCGGCGTCCCTTCGCGGCAACCACCGCACCTGTTCCCCGGCTTCCTGGTTGAGGCGTGTTGCCTCGTACTCAAACCGGATGTAGTCGGTGACCGGTTCGGACACGACACGGGCCCGGCGCATCTCCACGCCACGGGCAACCGCTCCCCGCACTAGATCGGTCCACACCCGGAAGTCCTCGACAAAGGCCGGAGTGATCCCGCCCGCCTGCTTCCACTCGGCGAAGCGGCCCCCGTCGTCGTACCCCTCGTACGTGTCCCGCAGTTCGAGGTGCACAGCGGAGCGGTGACAGTCCCCGATCAGCTCACTGAACGGCGGAACGCTGCTCGGCCTCATCACACGCCTTCCTGATCAGATGCACCATGCTCGCTGGAACGCGGATCACTGCCTCAGAGTCGGGGATGTGCCCGACCGTCAGACACTCCGCTTCCGTCTCCTCGTCCGCCTTCCACCCCTGGAACACCATGTCGGCCGACTTCTCGTCTACCCACACGGTGGGGCAGTTGTCGCCGTTGGTATTCGGGTCCTTGCCGAAGAACATTAGAGCCATGACCTTGACCCCTGACCTACTCGGTTCTACCTGGTTGCACGAGCGTCACCCTGTCGGGGGCACAGCGTCAAGACCGCCTGTTTGCATGCCAGTTGGCCCGGCCATGCCGGAGCCCTCGCAGCGATTCGGTGCGGCTGTCCGCCAAGGACCACGAGCGAGCGAGCCAGCCGGTACACGGACGCGAAGTGCAGATGCGCGCCGAAGCCCCCAAGATTCCGGGCGCCGAGTATGGCCGTCCCTACGTCGTGGGTGGTCTCCTGTTCCCTGCATGACGAAGCCCCGCCCGGATCGCTCCGAACGGGGCCCTTCCTCCATCTACTTGACCAGCATCACGCCACTTGGTCGCGCTCCTCGTCGGCAAGGCCCTCAGCGGCCCATGTGATCACCACTCGGTCCCCCTTCCAAGCCTTCCCCCTCACCGCCCGTTCGCGGGTCTCGGCCTTGCGAACGACCACCCGCGTGATGAACAGCTTGACCAATTCGCGCCGCGCGCTGAGGTTCGCCTTGGCCCACCACGTACCGGGCCCGATCGAGTCCCCGTCGTCCTCGCCGTAGGTGTCACGCTCCAGCCATGACGCAATAGGAAGCTCGGGGGTGTCCATGGCGGCCAGTGCGGCAATGCGTTCCTCAGCAGCCTCCATGCGGGCTTCCTGGTCGCTCACGGCCTTGGCGAATCGCCTACGGCCGATCTCGTTGCCCATGTACGACGGCTGCATGTCGTAGAGCGTTTCCAGCGCCCGCGCAGCGTCGGCCCGATCTGCTACCAGGGCAGCGCGCTCCTGGGCAGTCTCCGGCGCTTCCGTGGACTCTCCGAAGCGCTTCTGTGCCTCTTGCAGGATCAGCGAAGCGTCATCATCGTCTTCGGCTGCGCCGATGATCGCGAAGATTCGCCGCGCCACGTAGTCATCCAAGAGGGGCTGCGAAACCGCAGAGGTGCCCTTGTGCTGGCCGGGAATCTCCATGCCTGTCGGGCGCGAGCACCGGTACATGCTCTGCCGTACGTCGCTGCGGACTGCTGCCGACGACTTCATGGAGCGTCCGCACTCGCAGTGCAGCAGCCCGATCGACGTGAGCAGGTTCCGGGATGTGCCGTCCCACTTACGGGATGAGCGCACCTTGATCCACTCTTGGAGCTGCCACCAGTCGGCGGGCGCGAGGATGGGTTCCCACGCTGTGACGGGCTCCCCGTGCTCGTCGCGCACAATCCGGTACTCGGCAACGGTGTTGGTGCGCGTACCGTCCTCACGGAGCTTGTAGACCGCCTCCGTGCGGTATCCGGCAAGGGTGGGGTCCTTGAGAATCCGCGTGAGGGTGTTCGCCCGCCACCCGCTGTTCGCGTGCGCCTTTCCCTTTGAGGCGCCCCTAGTTGGGACTCCGTCCCGGTTGAGCATGGCCGTGATCCATCCGATTGAGCCGGGCACAACCCGCCCTTCGCCGGGCTTGGGCGGGGCGGGGTTCTCCTTGTGGTGCTTGATGAGAGCCCACACGTCCCGGATCACGTCGGCCTCATCGGGGCGGGTCGTGAGGGTCTGCACGACGATCGGACGGCCGTCCGGGGTATAGCGAGTCTCCGGGGTGAGGTCGCGCCCGTACGGGGCAGTCCCGCCGATGTACCCGCCCGCCTCCTTGGCGAGCTGCTTGGCGCCGTAGACCGCCGCGCTGCGGTTCTTGCTCTCGTTGTGGGCAGCGTCAAGGCGCATGATCAGGTGGATCAGGTCCATGAGGTTGCCCTTGCGGAACTCCCCCTCGGTGACACTGACGATCGTGACACCGAGGTTCAACAGCTCCGTGACGACAGGGATTGCGTCCAGCGGCTCCATCCGCGACAGGCGCGAGATGTAGTAGACGATGAGCATGTTCACGCGTCCGGCACGGCAGTCCTTGAGGAGGCGCTCATAGGCCGGGCGTTCCTTACCGCTGAACGCCGAGATGCCTATGTCCTCGTAGTGGCCGACCCAGTGCAGGTCGGCCCCTGCCGCCTTCCGTCGATCCGCTTCGCCCTTGTTCGCAGCACGCTGCGTGGCGGGGCTTGCTTCGCTCTTGTTGGCGCGTGCGGCGGACTGCCGTTCGTACCCGGCTGCGTGGATGCTCATGCCTGTGACCACTCCTGGCGGACTCATGGCCACACGTTACGTGACTTCACGTGGCCAATGTACGAGAACTCCACAGCTCGGGGAACACGTTCTTCCGCGCGCGTTTCTCCAGCCAGGCCACCCCGGCGGAGCCGCCCGTGCCGGCCTTCGAGCCCATGGCCCTGCGCGTGGCGACGAGATGGTCGTTGCGCCAGCGCCACACCAGTTCGGCCACATCGGTCAACGCCTCACCGAGACGGGCGAGTTCGTCGCTCTCGTCACCCGAGTAGAGGGCCGTCCACACCGCCTCGACCTCCTCGGACGGCTCGTACCGCCGTGACACGTCACGCTCCAGGACGGACGCGGGGATCGCGTGCCCGCGCCGTGCCAGCAGCTGCAGCGCCTCGTCGTACAGGCTCGGCTCGTGCAGCGCCTTCTCCAGCTCCGCGTGGACGCGCGGCGCGCCCCGGTGCGGGACCAGCATGGACGCGGACTTGTCGCCGAGCAGGAACTCCATGCGGCGGTACATCGCCGACTGGAAGCCGGAGCCCTCGCCCAGCGCACTGCGGTACGCGTTGAACTGGGCCGGAGTGAGCTGGCCGAGCGGCTTCCAGGAGGCGTTGAGCGCCTCCAGTTCCCGTACGGAACGCTTCAGCGCGGCGACCGCCGTGGGCACGTCATCGGAGCGCAGGGCCCGGGACGCGGTCTCCCACTCGTGGACGATGACGGTGAACCACAGCTCCATCACCTGGGTCGTGACCAGGAAGACCATCTCTCCGGGATCGTCGGAGAGGGTGTGCTGGAGGTGGGTGAGCACGTCCGCCTGTACGTAGTCCTCGTACGGCGTCGTGCCGTGGAAGTCGAGATGCGGGGTCTCGGGCTCTTGCGTTTCGGGAGCCTCGTGGGACATCGCTGTCTCCTGTGTGTACTCCGGGTAGCGGTCCGCCCCTGCCATTACCGACACGGGGGCCCCGGTCTCCGCGGGCATCCTCTTCGATGGTCCACCGAAAAGGCAAGGGCCGCCTCATCGCGCCCACGGGCCCGGGGAGACACAGATGGCAGACTGCTTCCATGACGACGCACAAGAACCTGCTCGGCGGCCCGGAGCCGACGTACCTGCCCGAGAACGAAGAGGCGTACCGCCTCCTGGGTGAGGAGTCCCAGCCTCCGGCCGAGGTCGCGGCGAAGTACCCCACGTTCTCGCTCGCCTGGGCGACGCTCGCGGACGACGCGTTCGAGGCGGGGCGAGTGATCGAGTCGTACGCGTACGCACGGACCGGCTATCACCGCGGTCTGGACGCGCTGCGCCGGGCCGGATGGAAGGGGCACGGCCCCATCCCCTGGGAGCACCAGGCCAACCGCGGGTTCCTGCGCTGCCTCGCCGCCCTCGCTCGGGCCGCGGGTGTGATCGACGAGAAGGACGAGACGGAGCGTTGCTGGCAGTTCCTCAAGGACAGCAGCACCGAGGCGTACACCGAGCTGAAGCGGTAGGTAGTCCCGGGCGGCCCCCGCCCGGGCCCAAGGTGGGCCCCGGGCCGCCCCACCGCGCCGGGTGCGACCCCGGGCGGCCCCGCCCGACCAGATGGGCCCCGGGCGGCCCCGCCGGGCCAGGTCGACCTCGGGCCGCCCCGCCCGACCAGATCCCCGCCAGGTCAGAGGTGGGCCCCTGGCCGCCCCGCCGGGCCAGGTGAGCCCCGGGCGGCCCCGCACCCGCCCGCCCAGCCCCCCGCCCCGTGCCCCTACGCCAGCCGCCTCCGCGCCCGCTCCCCCTCCAGGGGCGGCGCCAGGATGGACCCGTGTGTCCGGCACTCCGGACTCCGGCAGTCCGGTGGAAGCCGCCGTACGGTCGCGAAGGCGACCCCCGCTCCCACCACCAGCACCCCCGCACACACCACCATCGCCCGTCCGAACGCCTGGTCGAAGGCCGTGGCCGACCGGTACGACTGCTCGCCCATCCCGATGACGAGCGGCAGCGCGGCCACCGAGATCAGCCCCGCCGCGCGGGCCGCCGCGTTGTTGATCCCGCTGGCCAGCCCGGCCCGCGCGGTGTCGACGGAGCCCAGCACGGTCGCCGTCAGCGGCGCGACCAGGGTGACCATGCCGAGGCCCAGCACCAGCAGCGCGGGCAGCACATCGGCGACGTACGAGGAGCCCGGACCGACCCGCAGCATCAGCAGCATCCCGGCGGCACTCAGCAGCGGCCCCGCCGTGAGCGGGATACGCGGCCCGATCCGCGCGCCCAGCTCGCCGGAGCGCGCGGACAGCAGCAGCATCAGCGCGGTCGTCGGCAGCAGTGCCGTACCGGCGGCGAGCGCCGAGTAGCCGACGGCCACCTGGAGCTGGAGCGCGGCGAAGAAGAAGAAACCGGCGAAGGCCGCGTACACGCACAGGGTGACCAGATTGACCGCGGTGAACTGGCGGGAGTCGAAGATGTCGAGCGGCATCATCGGATCGGGCCGGCGTTTCTCGACGTACACGAAGGCCACGGCGGCGGCGAGACCCGCGACCGCCGCCGAGACGACCAGGACGGTCCCCGACCGGGCTTCGATCAGCGCGTACGTGACCAGTGCGAGCGCCAGCGCGCCGAGGAACGCGCCGAGCACGTCGAATCGGCCGTGAGCACGGCTGTCCGCGGACTCGGGGACGTGCCGTACGGCGATCGGCGCGCACAGCAGCGCCAGCGGGACGTTGAGGAGGAACACCCAGCGCCAGCCGGGCCCGTCCACCAGCCAGCCGCCTACGAACGGGCCGACCGCCGCGCCGATGCCGCCGAACCCCGACCACAGGCCGACCGCCCGCCCCCGGTCGTCGGGGTGGAAGGAGGCCTGGATGAGCGCGAGGGAGCCCGGGGTCAGGAGAGCGCCCCCGACCCCTTGCAGGGCACGGGCGGCGACGAGGACACCGGAGCTGGGGGCGATGCCGCACAGCAGCGAGGCCGCGGCGAACCAGACGACCCCGACGACGAAGACCTTACGGCGGCCCAGGCGGTCCCCGAGAGAGCCGCCGAGCAGGATCAGCCCGGCCAGCGTCAGCGTGTACGCGTTGACCGTCCACTGCAGGACGGCGAGGTCCGCGTCGAGGTCACGGCCGATGCGAGGCAGGGCGACGTTGACGACGGTCGAGTCCAGCAGAACCATGCTGGAGCCGAGGACGGTGGTCAACATGATCCACTTGCCCTGCGGGGAGGCCAGCCGGACATCGGGCATGCCCCAGGTATACAGCGAGCCCGGTGCCGTGGCACCGGGATCACCGCAAGCCGCCGTAAAAGAAAGGGGCTACTTGATCTTCGTGCCCGCCGAGCGCAGGTGCTTCGTCGCCTCGACGACGCGCGCGGCCATGCCCGCCTCGGCCAGCTTGCCCCAGGTGCGCGGGTCGTAGGTCTTCTTGGAGCCGACCTCGCCGTCGACCTTCAGGACGCCGTCGTAGTTGCGGAACATGTGGTCGGCGACCGGCCGCGTGAAGGCGTACTGGGTGTCGGTGTCGATGTTCATCTTGACCACGCCGTTCTCCAGCGCGGTGGCGATCTCCTCCTCCGAGGAGCCGGAGCCGCCGTGGAAGACGAAGTCGAACGGCTGGGAGCCGGCCGGCTTGCCGTACTTCGCGGCCACGCCGTCGTTCAGCTGCTTCAGCAGCTCGGGACGGAGCACGACGTTGCCCGGCTTGTACACGCCGTGGACGTTGCCGAAGGAGGCGGCCAGCAGGTAGCGGCCCTTGTCGCCCAGGCCCAGCGCCTCGGCCGTACGCACCGCGTCGTCGACGGTCGTGTACAGGGAGTCGTTGATCTCGTGCGAGACGCCGTCCTCCTCGCCGCCGGTCGGGGTGATCTCCACCTCAAGGATGATCTTGGCGGCGCGGGCCTTCTTGAGCAGCTCCTGCGCGATGTCCAGGTTGTCGGCCAGGGTCTCCGCGGAGCCGTCCCACATGTGGGACTGGAACAGCGGGCCGAGACCGGACTGGACACGCTTCTCGGAGATCGCGATCAGCGGACGGACGTACGTGTCCAGCTTGTCCTTCGGGCAGTGGTCCGTGTGCAGCGCGACCGTGACCGGGTACTTCTCGGCGACGATGTGCGCGAACTCGGCGAGCGCGACCGAGCCCGTCACCATGTCCTTGCTGTACTGACCGCCCAGGAACTCCGCACCACCCGTGGAGATCTGGATGATGCCGTCGCTCTCGGCCTCCGCGAAGCCGCGCAGCGCAGCGTGCAGGGTCTGGGTCGAGGTCACGTTGATGGCCGGGTAGGCGAACCTGCCTGCCTTCGCCCGGTCGAGCATCTCGTTGTAGACCTCGGGGGTTGCGATGGGCATCTGTCCGCTCCTTGGTATGTGCGGGTTGGCGTACTGCGTGCTGACGGCCCTGACCTAGACCTTGGGATGCGACGTCATCGTCGTCCCCATCTTCCCAGACATGACCGGCTGGGCGATGCCCCAGGTCAAGTCGTTATGTCAGCCGTCGCGACACTGGCCGTGTCGGTCGTCGCGTCAGTCGTCGCGTCGGTCGTGGTGACACTCGTCATGCGTGTCGTCGCGTCGGTCGTCGTGACACTCGTCGCGTCACTCGTCATGTAATGCGCCGCGTCGCTCGTCGCGTCAGTCCAGGCCCAGTTCGTCCTTGGAGTACGCGAAGAGGTACGGCACCCCCGCGCCCTGCTCGATCTTCTCGGCGGCGCCGGTCGCCCGGTCCACGATGGTCGCGACGGCGACGACCTCGGCACCGGCCACACGCACGGCCTCGACGGCCGCGAGCGGGGAACCGCCGGTGGTGGAGGTGTCCTCGACGACCAGGACCCGGCGGCCCGCGATCTCCGGCCCCTCGACCTGCCGCTGCAGCCCGTGCGCCTTGGCGGCCTTCCGTACGACGAAGGCGTCCAGCTTCCTCCCGCGGGCGGCCGCCGCGTGCAGCATCGACGCGGCCACCGGGTCGGCACCCATGGTCAGCCCGCCGACCGCGTCGAAGTCGAGGTCGGCGGTCAGGTCCAGGAGCACCTGGCCCACCAGCGGGGCGGCCTCGCCGTCGAGGGTGATGCGCCGAAGATCGATGTAGTAGTCGGCCTCGAGACCCGACGACAGGGTCACCTTGCCGTGCACGACGGCCTTGTCCTTGATCTGGTGCAGCAGCGCGCCGCGAACGTCTGTCATGCCTGTCAGCTTAGACAGCGCCGCAGCGCCGCAGCGCCGCAGCGCCGCTCAGCCGGCGTCGAGGCTCCGCCAGGTCCAGGTGGTCGTGGCCTCCAGCGGCTCCAGCGGGGTGACCAGCCGCGGAAGGGTGTTCAGTCCGTTGGGCGGCCCGGTCTGCGGCTCCACGCACACGGCCGCCTCCTGCTCGTCGTACACGACGACCCACTTCTCCCGGCTCGCCACCGTCAGCTCCAACTGGCCCGGCCAGGTGAGGGTGACATCGACCCCGCCAGGCATGCCGAAACAGTCGTCCCAGGGTCCCGGTTTCGGGTCGAGGCGGTTGCCGGTCGGCAGGTGGTCGTCGCCGCGCTCCTCCTGCCAGGCGGGCTCGAAGTCGAGCTGGACGTCCTCCTGTCCCAGGTTCCGGTTGAACCAGGGGTGCCAGCCGATCTGCGCCGGGAAGGAGGAGTCGTACGTCTCCACGGACATGGTCAGCGTCAGGGTGTCCCCGGTGAGGCCCACGACCTGCGTGATCCGACCCGGGTAGGGCCACGGTTCGACGAGGTCGTACGTGATGACCGCCTCGTTCCCGGTGACGCGGGCCGTGCGCCAGGCGCCGTCGCGGGCGGTGCCGTGGATGGCGTGCGGCGGGGAGTTGAGTGGCATCTGGTGGACGGCCGCCCCGTCCCGGAACCGGCCGTCCCTGGTCCGTCCGCACCAGGGAACCATCGGGAAGCAGCCGAAGCGTTCCCCTTGGCGGAGCAGCTCGACCCCGCTCACGCGAAGTCCTCCGATCCGGCCGCCGTTGCCCGGCTGCACGGTCACCTCCGCGTCACCCGCGGTCAGCGTGATCTCTTTGTCGCTCACGGGACGACCCTACTGGGGTGATCAAGAGGGCGCGGTGTCAGCAGCCCCGTGGCCCGGGTGGGGCGGCGCGGGCCGTCGCCTTCACCCGCGTCTGCGCAGCGCCCTCGTCACCACGATCGCGGACGCCAGCGCGACCGCGGCCGCCGGTGCCGCCCACCGCAGGACCGGGTTGGGCGCGATCGTCTGCGGCGCGGGAACAGGGGCGTAGCGGCCGCGCGGCGGGGCGTGGTCGACCTCCTCCGCGCTGCGCCCGATCATCGTCCGCCGCGCGTGCGCCGCCTCGGCGGGCGGTTCCCCGGCCTCGGGGAAACCCTCGGAGAGGGGCGACGGGACCGACGGCGGGACCTCGGACTCGGCCTCGGACTCGGCCTCGGCCTCGAAGACGGTGGGCGGTTCGCCGGGCGGCGGCTGCTCGGGGGCCTTCGGCTCCTTGGAGGCGGGCTGCTCGGGGGCCTTCGGTTCCTCGGAGGCGGGCTGCTCGGGGGCCTTCGGCTCCTTGGGAGCCTGCTCCCCGGCGGTCTGCTCCTTGGGTGCCTCCCGGGCCTCGGGCGTCCCCCGCGTGGTCTCCCCCTCCGCCTCGCCCTCCAGGTACCCCAGGATCCCCGGGGTCGCCAGCTTCCCCAGGTTCTCGGCGAATCGGCTCAGCAGTCGGTTCGCGGCCGAGGCCACCGCGTCGGGCGGCAGTTCCGTGACGCGGCCGTCCGCGGAGGCCGTGCCCTCGAACCTCACCGTGGCGCCGCCGTCCGCCTGCCGCACGGAGAGAATGAGCGCCAGTTCGACCGCGCCGGTGCCGCGGGTCTCGGTCGCGTCACCCTCGACGGCGTACGAACCGTCGTCCTGCCCGGTGATCCGAACGGCACCCCGGTAGGTGACGGAGTGGCTGCCGACGCGCACTTTCAGGCGCCCCGCGACGGGCTGTCCCGCGACGGGCTCGGCGCCGGCGTCCTGCTGGAGCCCCGGAACCGCCCGGGCGACCCGGGCAGGGTCGGCCAGCGCGTCCCTGAGCCGCTCGGCCGGAACCGGAACGAACACCTCATGCTCCATGTCAGCGGACTTTACCCAGTGGGTGCCGTCCTGCACCTCCCTTGACCGAAAGTGACCGCGCGTGGCCCTCCGACACCGTCCGACGCCCTCCGACGCCCTCCGACGTCAGTACCGCGGATGCACCAGCGTCGACACCGGCAGCCCCCCGATCCGCGTGACGGCCGCCGCCCGGGCGTCGGCGGTGAGGTTCGCCTGGGTCAGGGTGAGCGGGCGGGGACCCCGCGGGTCGAGGCACAGCGGCGGGCGGGTGGCGGGGGACGCGAGGACGAAGCCCCAGTCGTGCGGGGCGCGTTCCGGGCCTCCGGCCGTGCGGTCGGGACCCGCGGAGAAGCCGGAGTCGCGGCCGCCGACGCGGTACGGGGCGGTATGCAGGCCGGCCGCGCGGATCGTCGTCTCCACCGTCCAGAACGCGCGCGGGCGGGAGGAGACCGGCCCGGCGTGCACCACCAGCCGCCCGTCGTCGGCCAGCACCCGGCGGGCGAGACCGTAGAACTCCTGCGCGTACAGCTTGGTGCTCGCCGTGATGCCCGGGTCGGGCAGGTCCGCGATCACCACGTCGTACGCCGCCGACGGCGCCCCGCGCAGCCAGCCGAAGGCGTCCGCGATCGTCACGTGCACGCGCGCGTCGCCGTACACATGGCCGTTGGTCTGTGACAGTGCCGGGTCCTGGCGGGCCAGCCGGATGACCGTTTCGTCGAGTTCGACGACGTCGACGCGGCGTACGCCCGGATACCGCAGCACCTCGCGGGCGGCCAGTCCGTCGCCGCCGCCGAGGACGAGCACACGCGCGTGGGGGCCGTTCATCGCGGGGTGGACCAGGGCCTCGTGGTAGCGGTGCTCGTCGCGTCCGCTGACCCGGAGCCGGCCGTCGAGGAAGAGGGCGAGCGGGCGGCCGTCGGTGCCGCCGGTGAGGACGACCTCCTGGACGTCCGTCTGCACCGCCACCCGTACGTCCTTGCCGTACACCGCCTGCCGCGCGGCCCGTTCGAAGTCGTCGACGAGGACGGCGGCCGTGGCGAGGGCGGCCAGGACGGCCAGGTTGACCAGCAGCAGCAGCCAGCGCGCCTGTCGGGTCAGGTCGCGGCGGAACAGGCCGAGGACGAGTACGGCGCCGGCGACCGCGTTGACCGTGCCGGTGAGCAGCGCGCCGGTCAACTGGCCGAGGAGGGGCAGCAGCAGGAAGGGGAAGGCGAGGCCGCCGACGAGCGCGCCCACGTAGTCCGCCGCGAACAGGTCGGCGACCGCGCCGCCCGCGTCCTGACGCCGGATGCGCTGGATCAGCTCCATCAGCAGCGGGACCTCGGCGCCGATCAGCAGACCGATCGCGAGCGAGAAGGCGACCAGGAGACAGCGGGGGCCGCTCTCCCACAGGCCGCCCCAGGCGCCGGTCCAGGCGAACACCGCGTACAGGGCGAGCGCGCTGCAGCCCCCGACGAGAGCGAGCGCCGCCTCGACCGCTCCGAAGGCCGCCGCGGCCCGCCAGCGCAGCCGTTTCGCGAGGAGGGAGCCGATGCCCATCGCGAAGACCATGACGGACAGGACCACGGAGGCCTGGGTGACCGAGTCGCCGATCAAGTACGAGGCAAGGGCGACCAGTTCGAGTTCGTACACCAGTCCGCAGGCCGCGCACACGAAGACACCGGCGAGCACGAAGAACCGGCCCGTGCCGGGGCGGACGGGCAGCCGCGCCGGGCCCGCCCAGGGCGGCGCGGTGCCGGGCGGAGCGGGCGCGTGCGGTTCAATCACATGGCGACGTTACGTTACTGCCACAGCACGCTTCGTCACCCACACGTGTGGAAACTCCGGGCCAGTCGGGCGCCCCGGCGTTCGGGCGCCCCGGCATTCGGGCGGTCACGCACCGGAGCGGCTGAGCCCACGCTGACCGGCGCCGACGGACACCCGGGACCCCACCTTCGTCCGCGTCGCCACCAACTGCCCGTCCTGCGGGTAGGCGTGCCAGGTCCGCCACTGCACCTGCCCCTCGTGACGCTGGGCCAGCATCGCGGTGAAGGCGTACGGGCTGCCGGGGAAGACGCCCGCGAGGCCGTGGGGGTGGTCGGCGACCAGGGCGAGCAACTCCTGGGCGCGGCCCGCGAACTGACCCGGGGAGAGGGCCTCGACGTGGGCGGCGAACTCGTACTCCCAGTCGCCGACGCGCCTGGCCACGCCCAGCGGGAGAGGGGGGCTGCTGCCCGCGATGCACGCCACCGTCTCCGAGCAACTGCCCTGCTCCTCCTCCAGCAGCACCTGGTGGGACGCGCCGAGGAGTCGCAACTGGAGCTTGGCTCCGGTCAGTTCGAGGTCGAGCGCGGCCAGCGCGGGAAGCGGCTCGCGCCCCAGGGCCCAGGCGAGGTCGGCCGCGCGCGTGTCGGTGTAGGAGGTGTTGAGGGTCGTGAGCATGGGTCGGCTCCGCAAGCACGCAAAGAAAAGGGGGAGGAGTAGGAGAGGGGAGGAGAAGGAGAGGAGAGGAGAGGTGTGGGTCCGGCGCACCCGGGTCGGCACCAGGGAATACGGCCCGGTCGGCCCGGTCGGCCCAGTCGGAGTGTCAGAAAAGTTTGTGCGGGACGTCCGAGGGGCTGTGTGGGTGATTGAGAGGAAATCATGAACTGTGACAGTTCCACAGCCTTTTTACCCAACTTAGTGCGGTTTCCATCCCTCAGAGGGCTGCACAGCTCAACTGTTCAACCCTGGCGTACGCCAGGGCGGCCGGGGCGTACGCCATGGCGCCCCGGCGTACGCCGGAGCAGCGCTACGCCCGCCGGGAGCGGTACCCGGCGGGCGTATGAAATGACTGATCCGGAGCGCCATGAGTGACGACGAGCCGGCGGAAGCGGGCCGCCCCTCCCGGAAGCTCAGCTGCCCCGTGTCAGCTGCCTCCCGGGAGCGGCGGCTCGGCTCAGCTGCCGCCGCCCCCGCATCCGCCCCCGCCACCACAGGACGAGCCGCCACCACAGGACGAGCCGCCGCCGCACGAGTGACCGCCGTGGTGTCCGCCTGACGACCCCCCGTCGGACGAACCGCCGGCGCCGGCGGACGCCCCGCCCCCAGCCCACCAGCTGTCCCTGGAGCGGCTCCGCCCGCCCCGCGCGCCATGCCCGCCATCTGCGCCCCCGCGCGCCGCGCGGCGCCGGCGGCGGCGGCCGGGCAAGGCGAGGATCAGTACGAAGCAGGCAATTACCAGGATGATGCCGAAGGCCATGGCGTCACCCTCCTTCCGATTCCCCCGAAGCGGCCCCCCGTGGGCGCCTCACTGGGTGCGTGCGAGGGTGATGCCCCTCCCTCTCGGCAGCCAAAGCAGAGTTGAGGAAGTCCTGAGGGTGTCAACTTGACCCGGCCGTGAAGGACCGGGCTTGGAGGTAGTGCCCAGCTGGCTGCTGGGTTGGCTCCTCCGTCCAGACACCCCTATGGGGTGGCAGGGACGCGTGACTCACGCCCCGCGTTCCACACGCTCTCGCCACGGGTGGCGATGTTGTGGGAAGCGTTCCGGTCGGCGTGGGCAACGACCCCGCACCCCCGGCAGATGAAAAGCCCCTGGTCGACACGGTTTCGCTTGTCGACGTGGCCGCACTCGGCGCACGTCTGCGACGTGTACGCGGGATCAACGAAGACCAGGGGCACCCCGGCCCGCTTGGCCTTGTAGACGATGAAGTCTCCGAGCTGGGCAAAGGCCCAGCAGTGGAGTGCGACCCGTTGGGGCTTGCGGAGCCGTACCCGGTTGCGGATGCCCTTGAGCTCTTCGAGGGACAGGCCGCGCCCGGTGCGTTCAGCCTCGGTCACGATCGTCTTGGAGATGATGTGGTTGGTGTTCGCGGCGTGCCGCGCTTCCTTTCGGGCACGGGCCTTGAGCCGCCGCTTGGCGCTCTTGGTGCGCTTCTTCTGGAGCTTGGCCCGCAGGGCAAGCTGTCGCTTGCGGTACCGGTTGAGCCCCCGCCCGGCGGCGAGGTAACCGCTGGAGGCGGTGGCGATGTTCTCGATCCCGAGGTCCACACCGATGAAGCCGTCCGGCTCGTACTGCTCGGCCTCGGGCACCTCGCAGGTGGCGACGAGGTAGAACACGCCGTCACGCTCGATCAGGTCGGATTCGCCCTGCCGGTGCGCCTGGAGCATCTTGAGCGCGTCCGGGGAGCACGCGAATGAGACGTTCTTGACCCGGCCGTCCACGGTCCAGATGGACACGGTCCGCTGGTCGTACTGCCAGCTCAAACACCGGTCGTCATACGGCTGCGCGGCCTGGGGCCGGAACGTGACCGGCTTGGACTCGGCCTTGCGGCGACGCCTGGAGCCTTCCTTGCCGAGATTCCCGGCCCGGATGTTGGCCTTGAGCGTGGTGTACGAGTCGCGCACCTTCTTGATGACGTGTTGCGCGGCCTGAGCTCCCAGCCCACGGGCTTTGAGTTCGGCGTAGGTGTGCTTGCGCAGCTCGTACTCACGCGGCACGCCGCGTTCGAACGCCACCTTCGACACCCGGTTCGCGGCGTCATTGACCGTGCGCAGGGTGCGCTCGAGCACGGATGCCTGCACGGCATCCGGCATGAGTTTGACCTGCGTCACAATCTTCACGGGAGTGATCGTAACATTACTCCACGTCACCACGCTGGGAGCCAAACCCCGATATCCGCAGGGGCCGTAGCGTCGTTCACACCCTTCGGCGCTGCGAAGAGGTCATGCGCGACGTGTGCACCGACTTCGGCGCGGAACTAAGGGAGTTCAACGGCGAACGCGATCACGTCCACCTGCTTGTGCACTACCCGCCCAAGGTCGCCATCTCCCGACTCGTAGGCTCCCTCAAGGGCGTCTCCGCCCGGCGCCTGCGCCCGGAGTTCCCCAGCCACATCCGCAAATACCTGTCGGGCGAGCACTTCTGGTCGCCCTCCTACTTCGCCGCCTCGTGCGGCGGCGCCCCGCTCCCCGTCATCAAGGAGTACATCGAAAACCAGAAACTACCCGCCTGAGCCGGCTCAGGCCAACAGCGCAGACCCGTGCACCCGCGCCGGTCAGAGCAGCGTCAAGAAGCGCTTCCTCCCGGGCGTGAACGCCCGGGGCTCCGCGCTAAATCATGCTGAAAACAGGGGTGTCCCCTGACCTGCGCACCGAGGCGGACCCGGGGCCACGTATCGCGGCTCGGCCTTGCGGCGCCGCACCGTCCACGCGGCGCTGCACGGGGCCCAGCGCAGCCGTCAGGGCCCTCACAGCCCTCACCCGTTCGGAGTAATCGACAAGCCTTCAGATGGCGTGCTCCTGCGGCCCGGCCAAGGCTGGGTGACGGGGGAAAGATCGTGCCGGGCGCATTCGCCCGGCATGGCGTCGGAAAGGACGGAGAAATCATGTCTGTTCGCGCCATGACCTCAGCGCGGCTCACGGACGGCCGCCCGCAACTCTTCGCAGGAAGCAGCCGGGGCCTCTTCAGCAACTGGAAGGTGGACACCAACCCTGATGCCGGCTGGATCGGTTGGCAGCCGTTCGACTTCCACCACGGCACAGTGGCGTCACTGGCGGCGGCCCCGCTCACGGACGGTCGGCCGCAGGTTTTCGCTGTGACCGACACCGGTGAACTGTGGACCACCTGGAAGGTGGCCACCGACCCCAACACAGCGTGGGCCGACTGGACGAAGTTCAACGGTCTGCCGGGTTCGGCACGCAGCGTAGGCGCGGCAACCCTCACGGACGGTCGGCCGCAGATCGTGGTCGGCACCGACAGCGGATCGGTGTCCAGTTGGAAGGTGAGCATGAACCCCGACGACGCGTGGAGTGACTGGGCCGCCTTCGACGGGCCGCCCGCCTGATCCCGACCAGCACACGGAAACGTGTTCCGGAGGGAGCACCGACTCCCGGGGGAAACTCCGGGAGTCGGTGCTCCCTTGCTCAGAGGAATCCCCAGAGGACTCCTCGGAGGAGTTGAGGAAGTCCAGGGCTTGGGCGCAGGATGCCCGGTATGACCTCCAGCGCACGCCCCCTCCTCAACCGCCGGCTCGCCGAGTTCGGGACGACGGTCTTCGCCGAGATGTCCGCCCTGGCCCTGCGGACCGGGTCGATCAACCTGGGCCAGGGCTTCCCCGACACCGACGGCCCCGAGGAGGTCCGGGAGGCCGCCGTACGGGCGCTGCGGGACGGCCGCGGCAACCAGTACCCGCCGGGCCCGGGCGTCCCGGAACTGCGGACGGCGATCGCCGCGCACCAGGAGCGGCGGTACGGCCTGTCGTACGACCCGGACACCGAGGTACTGGTCACCGCGGGCGCCACGGAGGCGATCGCCGCCGCGCTGCTCGCCCTGGTCGAGCCCGGCGACGAGGTCGTCGCCCTGGAGCCGTACTACGACTCGTACGCGGCCTGCATCGCCATGGCGGGCGGCACCCGCGTCCCGGTCACGCTCCGCCCGCACGAGGGCCGCTTCCGCCTCGACCTCGACGAACTGCGCGCCGCCGTCACCGACCGCACCCGCCTGCTGCTGATCAACACCCCGCACAACCCCACCGGCACGGTCCTCACCCGCGAGGAGCTGACCGCGATCGCCGAACTGGCCGTCGAGCGCGAGCTGTTGGTGGTCACGGACGAGGTGTACGAGCACCTGGTCTTCGACGAGGCCGAGCACGTGCCGCTGGCGACCTTCCCGGGGATGCGCGAGCGGACGGTCTCGATCGGGTCGGCCGGCAAGACGTTCTCGTTCACCGGTTGGAAGGTCGGCTGGGTGACGGCGGCCGGCCCGCTCGTCCTGGCCGTCCGGACGGCCAAGCAGTACCTGACCTACGTCAGCGCGGGCCCCTTCCAGTACGCGATCGCCGAAGCTCTGCGCCTGCCGGACGCGTACTTCGACACCGTCCGCGCCGACCTCCACCGCAAGCGCGACCTGCTGGGCGACGGCCTCCGCGCAGCCGGCTTCGAGGTCTACCAGCCCCAGGGCACGTACTTCATCACCACCGACATCACCCCCTTCGGCGAGAAGGACGCCTACGCCTTCTGCCGCGCCCTCCCCGAACGCTGCGGCGTCGTCGCCATCCCCAACTCCGTCTTCTACGACGACCCCGAGGCCGGCCACAGCCAGGTCCGCTTCACCTTCTGCAAGAGGGACGACGTCCTCACCGAGGCCACCAACCGCCTGCGCGGCCTGGCGTCCTGAACGCGGGCGCCCCTCCATTCGAATGAGGTTCGGGTCGAATGAGGCTCGGGGTGAATGAGGTTCGGTCAGGCACGGGGGAATGGTGGCTGGCACGCGCGGATACGAAACGACCGCAGCGGCACGGCATTGGCTCGGCCAAGGCTGTGGCCGTCGTCCAGGTGTCTCGGTGAGCAGCGATTTCTATGCTGTGACCTGCGGCCACCGACTCCTCGTTCGTCTTCACGGCCACCGATGATCATCGGTGGCCGCGCCGCCCGCGCCCGCGCCCGCGCCCGCGCCCGCGCCCGCCAGCAAGATCACGATCCACTGCTGGAGTATTAAATGACCAATCGGAAGTGACTGCGACCGCTCAACTGGGCAGGTATACTTCCTAGTTGACACTCGCGCGAACGCGGGAACCGCGCCGAATCAGGGGGGAGGTCGGTCGATGGGAGCCAATATTGCCGCCATGTTGGCCGCCGTAATTACTACGTTCATTCCGGTCGGTTGGCGCGCATTTAGACAACTGGCGCAATTACGCCGGTTGAACTCTGTGCAGGTCGATATCACTGGCCACAAAGTCACTTTCGAGGTGAAGGGTCGCGATGCTCATTTGGTGGACCTCGATCTGGCCGACGCAGGCGAAGCGGCCCGGTTTGACCGATTCCTCAATGAGTACGACAGTAGGTCCGCGGGACGTGACGCGTGACAATTCCCCCGCAACGGAACGGTATTACTCAGACTGGACCTGCCGTTCCAACGCCGTTCAACGCTGACGCCCTCAAGGCGTCGCTCGCCGGGGCTGGCGCCGGCGTCGGTCTAGCTGCTTTTGTTGGCGAAAGCTACCAAGACAAGGTAGCGGGCAAAGTATTTCTGTACTTGGCTCCACTGATTGCAGTCCTGCTCTCGGCGTTCTTTGAGTGGATTCTGGTGAATCTGGAACTCGTGAGTCGGCGCAAGAAGGCGAAAATCCGCTACGCCTCCGTGCAGGCAATGCTCAATGTGCAAAACCTGGATCCTGCCCGGAAGGCCGAATTGGATCAGGAGCAAATCGAAATCGAGAATGAGGCCCTTCGCTGGGGCTTTTCGCTCACCTAATACTCCAGCCGTAGATCGTGATCTCGATGGTGAGTGGCATCTCTCCGCCTACCCGAGTTCACCGAGACGGAGAGCGTCCCTTATCTCGCTGAGCTTCGCGGTTGTCGCCGGGGTCCGTTCCTTCGCCTGTTCGCCGAGACGGAGGGCGTCCTCAATCTCGCTGAGCTTCGCGGAGGACAGGACGCCCGCCCGCTCGATCAGGTCGTCCTGGGACACGGTGGTCAGCCACGTGCAGGGGGTAAAGCCCGGGCACGGGAACGCGAACCGCAGCACGCCTTCAAAGGGCAGTCCTTCCATGGCACCTACTTGCACTTCGACGCCCAGACCGCTGATGTCGACGCCCGCAGGAGTGACGACCTGCATCGCCCGGATCCTGGACGTGTCGTCTGCCGCCAGCAGTACGACCAGCCGCCGCTCGTCGAACTCCACCCACCAGACTTCGCCACGTTGCACATGTCCTCCTGACTCAGGACGGCAGGCGGAACTGCGCGACCCTGACGCGTTGTGGAGACGGGTGCGGCCACCGTTGATCATCGTGAGTTGTGTGGACTGACGAAGAGACGGTGGCCGCAGGTCACAGCATAGAATCCACCCGTTGGCGGGACGCGTTCGAGGGCCTGATGGGCCGGATCGCGGGGCGCTTCGCCCGGGTCGAACCCCGTAACCGCAGCACCGGCCCACCGGCTCGGTTGGTCGAACTGGCGACGCCGCCACCAGGCCCGATCCCAAGCCAGCCACTACCGACGACAAACCACTCAGGAATGAAGATCACGAACTACGGCTGGAGTACTGCCTCGCCGAGACCGGCCTGACCATCGGACCCGCCTGACCATCGGACCCGCCTGATCAGCGACACGACGCCACGAGTTCAACCTCAAGTAGAGGAGTTCGAGAGGCCGATGGAGAAGCAGCCGACCGAAGTCCGTGCGGCCCGAGGGGCCCCTCAGGCCGCCATCAGCGCCGCCAGGGCGCGGTCCATTGCGGCGTTGAACTCTTCCGGAGTCAGCGGCAGACGGGACTTGACGTCCCGACTCCACTGGTCGGCGAGGACCTCGGCGGAGCCCGCCTCGACACCGTCGAGCGCCGCGTCGGCCAGGTCCGACGGAGCGATCTTGTCCACGGGCCAGCCCGCGGTCATGTCGGTGTCGGCCAGGCCGAGGTGTACCGCTGTGACGAGCGTGCCCTGGTCGGCGAGCTCCAGGCGGACGCCGTTGGTCATGGCCCAGGCGGCGGCCTTGGTCAGGTGGTAGGCATTGGCGCCCTTGCCCCCGAACCACGACATGGCGGAGAGGACGTTGACGATCGCGCCCCCGCCGTTCCTGGCGAGCGCCGGCGCGAACTCCCGGATCATTCCCAGGTGGCCGAACATGTTGGTCTCCAGCTCGTGCCGCACCGCGTCCAGCGAACCGGTCACCAGGTCGGTCCCTGTACTGATTCCCGCGTTGTTGACGAGTAGCGAGACGTCCGGGGCGGCCTCGGCGGCGGCCCTCACGGATGCGGGATCGGTGATGTCGAGGGGCAGCACCTCGACTCCGGGCAGGTCCACGGTCTCCGGTCGGCGGGCCGTCGCGTAGACCTTGCGGGCGCCCCGTTCGAGCAGGCGCTGGGCGAAGGCGCGGCCCAGGCCGCGGTTGGCTCCGGTGACAAGGGCGACGGAGTTGTTGATGTCCATGGCCGGTACGCTAAAACCTGACGCTAGCGTCAGAGGCAAGTGCTGGTCGCCAAGCCTAGGGGTGAGAGGAATCACCATGACAGTCACCATGGCCGCAGCCGAGCGGTTGATCCGTATCGGCGAGGTGGCACGGGGTGCCGGCGTCTCAGTGCGCGCCGTGCGCTACTACGAGCAGCAAGGGCTGCTCATCGCGGAGCGCAGCCCGTCCGGCCAGCGCCTGTACCGGCAGGAAGCCATCTCCCTGGTCCGCTTCTTCCAGCAGATGTTCGCCGCCGGCCTGACCAGCCGGAGGATCACCGAACTCCTTCCGTGCTGGGACTCCGGGCACACCGACGCCGACCAACGAGCCATGCTGCGAGCCGAGCGCGAGCGCATCCAGGCCAAGATCGACGACCTGCAGGCCGCCCTGGACCACCTCGACGAGGTCATCGCGATCACGGACACGCACCCGTAGGCGCGGTCGGCCAGACGCCTCATCCGCAACAGTTGAAGACCCTTCGCCTCAGGCGGCAGCAGGCAGTTGCTCCTCGGATCGTCGGCAGTCGCGGCAGTGGCCGGGGGCGGGGGCGCGGAAGGCTCGTTCGCAGCCGTCGCAGGTTTGGAAGGGCTGCACGGTTGGTTGTTTTGTGTGCTGGGGGTCGGGGAGTGGGGGTGGGGCGGGGAGGGGTGTTTCGCGGAGGCGGAAGGCGAGGATGCCTGCGGGGCGGGTCAGGAAGTGGTCGGGGAGTCGCGCGGTGAGCAGTGCGGTGATCTGGGAGGGTGCGACTCCGGCGGTGAGCCATTGGGTGACGGACGGCGCCAGGCGTACGGCTTCCTGCTCGGAGAGGACGAGGCGTGGATCGACGCGGCGGAGCGTGGTGAGTACGGCGACTGCCTGGGGGTCGGCGTCGGAGAGTGACGCGGGTTTCTGCGGTTGTTCCTGGGCGGGGAGGGACACCGGCGTCGCTTCATTTGTGGCCGTCGGTGTGGGTGTGGGTGTGGGTGTGGGCGTGGGTGTGGGTGTGGCTTGTTCGGCTGTGGGTGGCTTCCGGGGGCGGGGCGGTTTGGGCGGTTCGGGCGGGCCGTCCTGCTCCGGGTCTGGGTCTGGGTCCCTTTCCGGGTCTGGGGCTGGGTCTGGGTTGCCGTCGGGGATGTCGTAGAAGAATGTTCGGGTGCGGATCTGTCCGGTGGGGCGGCGTTCGCGGCGGCGTTCGAGGTATCCGGCTTCTTCGAGTTCTGTGAGGGCGCGTGAAATGAGGATTTCGCCCTCGTCGAAGTGTTTGCACAGGGCGGCGATGGTGACGGGGGTGCCGTCGGGCAGGGAGAGGATGTAGACCGCGACGCCGGTGGTGACCGCGCTGCCGCGTCGCTGGGCGAGGGCGTTGGAGATCACGGTGAACTCGGCCGTGAGGCGGGTGCGTACGTGGATCACGCCGGAGGTCGGAGCTCCGGCGTCGGCGCGCAGGGGCGCGTTAGACTGCGAGTCAGCCATCGGGAAGGTCAGCTCTTCCTGGTTGGTCAGGCCCTCGTTCGGGATGCCAGTCCCGGCCGGGGGCCGTATTTGTTTGTGGTTGTCGCGGTGAACGTAACCGTCCGTATCCCGCCCCTGCAAGCCGGTCACTCGGACGGGTGACGCGGGCTTCCTGGCCGGGGCGGGTGGGTGGGTGGGTAGTTCTTTCCCCCGGTTCTTTGAGGAGGTCCGTGGCCCGCCGGACCCTCGCGGACAAGGGACCGGCGGGCCCGGAAGACGGGCACTGACCGGGACGTGGTCGACTCAGACGCGGTGCTGACCAGTCCTCAACTCGCCTATGAACGCGGCCCAGGAGCCGGCTTCGAAGCACAGGGCGGGACCGTGAGGGGGCCTTGCTGTCACGGACGGGGACGGCGCCGGGGAACCCGTCGGCCACCTCCACGCAGTCGCCGCCCTCCTGATGGAGAACTTGAAGTGCCGGGGGCGAGCGTCGGAGTTGGCGGATCATGCTTCAGTCCCATGGCTCGTGCTCACTGCCTCTGGAACTTCGGATCGTCGGCGCCTTGATCCGGCTCTACGGCTTGCCCCTCATCCGCATCGTCCACCTGACGACCGAGCGGGCCGTAGACGAGACGCTCCTGCTGCATCGAGGGCCGACCGCCCAGGGCGATTGTCGGCCATCCTTCCTCAGGCGGCCCTCGTTTTAAGGCGAGTGTCTTACGGTGATCACAGGTCATCCCCGACACCGGAGGAGTCCCCCCATGACTGAAGCAATCCCTGACTACCCCTTCGACCAGCCGAACACACTGGAGCCCCCGCAGGAGTGGGCCGAGACGCGGGCGAAGTGCCCCGTGGCACAGGTACGGATGCCCAGCGGGGACGTCGTCGGCCTGCTGACCGGCTACGAAGAGGTCCGTGGGCTGCTGACCGACCCGCGGTTCAGCCGCAATCTCGCCCGGCAGGGCGCCGCACGCATGTCGACCACCGAGGACGGCGGGCTATTCAACCGGCCCGCGGAGGGCGACGTGGACAACCAGGAGGGTCCGGGGCACCGACGGTGGCGCCGACTGATCAGCCCCGCGTTCACGATCAAGAAGATGGAGGCGTGGCGCCCGCGCGTTCAGCAGATGGCCGACGACCTGGTCGATGCGATGGTGGCCGAAGGCTCACCCGCTGATCTCCGTGCGGCCGTGGCACTTCCCCTTCCGGTACGGGTGATCTGCGCGCTACTGGGCGCGCCGAGCGAGGACCAGGACAGGTTCGCCCGCTGGTCGGAGGTCCTGCTGACGCTGACGCGCTACACGCAGTCGGAAGTGGACGACGCGCACCGGGAGTTCCACGCCTACGCCTCGGATCTCGTCGAGCGCAAGCGGACCCACCCGGGAGACGACCTGCTCAGTGAGCTGACCCAGATCTCCGACACCAGGGACGGCCGGCTCAGCCACGACGAACTCATCAACACCGTGGTCGGCCTGCTGCTGGCGGGGCATGAGACCACCTCGAACATGATCCTGAAGATGACGGCCCTGCTGATGGCGCAGCGGGAGCGCTACGAAGCCGTGCGTGCCGATCCGGGGCTGATCCCGAGCACGGTGGAAGAGGTCCTGCGGATGGACACGCTCGGCGGAGTGGGCATACCCCGGTTCATCACCGAGGACACGGCGGTCGGCGGGGTGCCGGTGCGCGCCGGAAGCACGCTGTTCGTCAACCTGCACGCCGCCAACCGGGACGAGCACAAGTTCCCCGACCCCGACCGGTTCGATCCGCGCCGCGAGAACAATGCCCAGCACCTCGCCTTCGGCGCCGGACCGCACTTCTGCGTCGGTCAGACGCTCGCCCGGGTGGAACTACAGGTGTGCCTGGCCACTTTCGCCGAACGCCTCCCCGGTCTTCGCTTGCGGGACACCCCTGACGACCTCCGCGTCCGCGACGGGGTCGCGGCGGGCGGCTTCGAGGACATGTGGGTCATCTGGTGACCGGCGGTGCAGCACGGTGGGCGACCGGGAGGGCAACGATACGATGAAGGTCACGGCTGACCAGGAAGCCTGCTGCGGCAGTGGAATGTGCGTGGCCAGGGCCGAGGGGGTCTTCGACCAACGAGAGGAGGACGGTGTTGTGGTCGTGCTGGACAGTGCTCCGCCGCCGGAGCATGTCGAAGCCGTCCGTGAGGCAGCCGCAGTCTGCCCGACCGGGGCCATTCACCTGACGGAATGACACTTTCCGGCCCGGCTGCCCCGCCTTCTCCCCGCTCGGCGCTCGCGCGCGACAAACTGATGCGCACCGCCGAACGGCTCTACGCCGAGCGTGGCTTCGCAGGCGTCTCGGTCAGGCAGATCAGCGAGGCAGCCGACCAGCGCAACAACTCAGCGGTTCAGTACCACTTCACAACCCGCGACGGGCTCATCAAGGCGATTCTGTCGAGCCACACCGGTCTCGTCGAGACACACCGGATCGCCATGGTGGAGGCAGTCCGCGAGCAGGACACCGTAAGCCTTGAACAGCACTACCGCTGTGTCATCCTGCCGCACATCCAGCACCACATCGAAGCGGGCACACCCACATGGAGTGCCCGCTTCTCCGCCCAGGCCCTGGTCGAGCCCGCACTCCGCGACTACGCTCTGCAGGAGCATCAGAACAGCCCTTCGCTCCGCCTCCTGGACGAGATCGGTGCCATCCGCCGGGACTCCACCAGCCCCGAGCTCCTCGCGCGGCACGGCACCATGGTGCGCCAACTCTCGGTGCACGCCTTCGCCGAGCTGGAGTACGACCTGGCGCACGGCCGTATCGCCCCCGCCGCGGCGGCTGATTCCTGGCGCCTCCTGGGCCAGGACCTGATCACGGCATTGTGCGGGCTCACCACCGCCCTGCTGGGCCCCTCATAACGAGCCCACTCGGCCACCCCGAATAGCGCAGGGTCGGAACACCACCCCTTCACCAGTACGCCAGCGCGTCCAACGAGGCGTTCAACGCGTTCCACCACTCATCCGGCAGTTCCGGGGCGACACTCAACACGGCGGTACCGACGGGGCATCCGGCAGAAGCTCGGTTTCGTCGGCCGGCGATCCGGCCGCGATGATCGCAGACGCGGTGGCGTTCAGCGCGGGATCGCCCAGTCCGGCGTCCAGGTCCCGGTGGTGTCGTGGCCGGCCGTTGTGGCGGTGAGGTGGGCGCGGAGGGTGGGCAGTGCGGGGTGGGGGTTGTCGCGGTGCCAGAGAAGTGAGTGCGGGTAGACGGGCGTCGGGTCGGTCACCGGGATGCGGCGCAGGCCGTGGCCGGCGGGCCAGACGAGGCGGGTCGGCTCGCCCATGAAGGTGGCCAGGGCCGGGGTGTCGGCGATGGTGTCGAGGAGCGCGTCGGAGCCGAAGTTGGGGCCGGTCGCCTCGATGGTGAGGCCGAACTCGGCGACGAGGTCGTCGTAGTAGGCGGCCCACTCGGTACCGGGGACGATGCCGGGCATCCAGATCCGGTGCCCGGCGAGGTCGGCGACGGTCACCGACCGGGCGCCCGCCAGTGCGTGGGCGGGGCCGGTGAGGAGCTGGAGCTGCTCGTCGAGCACCCGGACGGACTCGATGTCCTCGGGCAGGGGCCGGCCGGGCGCGCCGACGGCGCGGAAGGACGCGTCGATCGCACCGGACCGGATGGCGGCGACGGCCGTCTCGATGTCGAACAGCATCATCACGTCGAGCTCGATGTCGGGATGTGCGTGGTGGAAGCCGCGCATCAGGCCCGACTGCGCGCTGCGCGAAGCGATCACGTCGACGCGCAGCGGACGGCGGCCGGTGCGCACGGACGCCACCGCGCGCTCGGCGACGCGCAACAGCTCGCGCGCGTGGGGCAGGAACGCCTGTCCGTCGATGGTGAGCTCGGCGCCGCGCGCGGTGCGGGTGAACAGCCGCACGCCGAGGTTGCGCTCCAGCGCGGCGATGCGCTTGGAGACGGCCTGCTGGGTGACCGCCAGCTCGGCGGCGGCCTCCTGGAACTGCCCCGCGTCGGCGGCTGCGACAAAGGTCCGGACGGTGTCGAGGTCCATGCCGACACCATAGGTGCACGGGGCACAACTGTTGGTTGTGGCTGACGGCCCCGCGGTTGTTAGATCCCTGGGTACGGGGCTCGCTTTGATACTTCGGATTGCTTCCGATCGCTGATCGGTTGTGCGGGTTATTGGCGAGGGGCGGCGGGCATGAGGAGCGGGCACCGGCTGAGGCGGCGGCTCGGACATCGACTGGGGCGGCCGATGGGACATCGGCTGGGGCGGCCGTTCGGGTGGCTGTGGGGAGCGTATGGGACCAGCGCGCTCGGCACGTGGCTCGCCTTCGGCGCGTTCCCGCTGATCGCCATCGAGGTGCTGCACGCCGGACCGGCCGAGGTCGCCGCGCTCTCCTCCGTGGGCACTGCGGTGGGCGCGGCCGTGGCGGCACCGCTCGGGCCGTGGGTGGAGTTCCGTCGCAAGCGGCCGGTGCTGATCGGGATGGACCTGGTGCGGTTCGCGGCGCTGCTGACGATCCCCGCCGCGTTCGCGCTCGGCGTGCTCACCTTCCTTCAGCTCCTGCTGGTCTCGGTCGTCGTCTCGGCGGCCGACATCACCTTCCGCGCCGCCTCCGGCGCGTATCTGAAGACGCTACTGCCGGCCGAGGACCTGCTCGTCGCCAACGCCCGGTTCGAGTCCACGGCCTGGACGACCACGATCATCGGGCCGCCGCTGGGCGGCGCCGCGATCGGGCTCCTCGGTCCGGTGGCGACCGTGGTGGCCGACGCGGTCAGCTACCTGCTCTCGGCCCTGGGCATCCGCGCGATGGGCGGTCACGAACCGCCGCCCGAGCGCCGGGAGTCCGCGCGTGTGCGGGCCGGGGACCTGCTCGACGGTTGGCGGTACATCCTCGCCGACGCGTCGCTGCGGCCGCTGTTCTTCAACACCGCTTTGTTCAACGGCCTGGTGATGGCCGCCCAGCCGCTCCTGGCCGTCCTGATGCTCGGCCGACTCGGGTTCGCACCGTGGCAGTACGGACTCGCCTTCGCCGCGCCCTCGATCGGCGGGCTGCTCGGTTCGCGGCTGGCCCGGCCGCTCGTCACCCGGTTCGGGCAGCATCAGGTCCTGGTCGTGGCCGGGGCGCTGCGCGCGGTCTGGCCCGTCGGCCTGGCCTTCCTGGGGCCGGGCACCGGAGGGCTGCTGCTGGTGATCGGCGTCGAGCTCGGGCTCATCTTCTGCTGCGGGGTCTTCAACCCCGTCTGCGCCACCTACCGCCTCGAACGCACCGCGACCGACCGGGTCGCCCGCACGCTGACCGCCTGGGCGGTGACGACCAAGGCCACGACCGCGCTCCTGACCGCCGCCTGGGGCGTGCTGGGCAGCCTGTTCGGACCTCGTACCGCCATCGGTCTGGCGGGTGTGCTCCTGCTGGCGACCCCGCTGCTGCTCCCGCGCCGCCCGGCAGCGCCTCTCGCCGAGCCGCGGTCGGGGCCGGAGTCGGGGCCGGGGCAGGGGCCTGAGTCGGAGCCGGAGTCGGGGCCGGGGCGGGGGCGGGGGCCTGAGTCGGGGCCTGAGCCGGAGCCGGGGCAGGGGCCTGAGCCGGCACCGAGCCGTGCCTGACGGTCCGCCACGGCCGTCACTCTCGACACGGTCGGTCACCGTCGCCACGGCTGTCACGGCTGTCACCGCCGCCACGGCCGCCACGGCCGCCACAGCGACCGAGCTGCCCCACGCGCCGGTGCCGCCGCGTACGGCGAAAGCCCGGCCCCGGCACGCGGCCGTGATGGCCGGTGCCCTGGCCGGGCTCTCGTCGCGCACGATGCGCTGCCTGCCGGGCAGCATGGTCGTGGGCTTTCACCTACGACGCGTACCTGGCCGGCAAGGTCATGATCGCGAACGCGCCGCTGCAGCCCTGCGAGGGTCTACTCGTCCTCGTTGGCATCGTCGGGCTTGTCGGCGTCGTCGACCTCCTGCTCCAGGCCGAGCTGCTCCACGAGCCACTTGTCGAACTCGATGGCGGCCCGCACCCAGCTCACTGTGGAGGAGACGAAGTGCTCCAGGCTCACCCCGGTGCCGATCAGCATCTGCGCCTCGCCGATGAGGCGGACCGTGCCGTCGTCGTGGGTGTGGCTGTACACCTTGGGCCACAAGGTCCGCCGGTTCCAGTCGTCGATGGACTCCAGCAGCAGGACCTTCTCGTCGATCTTGTGGGGACGGTCGTAGAACGTCCGCACCGAGAAGACCTGCTGGTCGTCTTCACCACGGAACATGAAATACGTACGGAACTGTTCCCACGGCGCCGCGAGGTCACCCTCGTCGTCGACGACGTACTTGAGCTCCATCTGGTCGAGGAGCTGCTTCACAAGATCCTGATCCGGGACGACGGGGCCCGCTGGTCCTTGCTGCGGCTCGGGCTGGCCCCCGAAGTTCGGAATCGAGGACGGGTCGATGGTCACCGTGATTTTCCCTTCGTACGGATCCTGCCATCCTCCCCCATGCGGGGAGGGGGGTGGCAAGCCCGACGGGTACTGTCAGCCGTCGGCTGACAGGATCCGACCGGTGGGGGACCGCCGATGTGCAAAGGGGTGGTGCTCATGACATCGACACAGAGCGGGGCGACGGTGGGAGGGACCAGGTGGTGGCTGGTCGCCCTCATCCTGGGGCTGCCGGCGCTGCTCGTGGCCGGCCTGCTCACCATGATGGTGATCTGGGTACTGGCCTCGTGACACGAGACGTTCCGACAGGAGACGTTCCGACAGGAGACCTTTCTCCCGGATGACTCGGATGACTCCGATGACACGGGGGCCTTTTCGAAGGCCCCCGTGTCGCACGGACATCCCGCTCAGAGTGTTCGGAGTGTTCGGAGTGTTCAAAGCGTCTTGCCGGTCGCAGGCCCCACGATCAGGCCGTCGCCGAACTCGTCCACCCTGACCGTGTCGCCGTCCTTGATCTCGCCGGAGAGGATCTCCTTGGCGAGGCGGTCGCCGATGGCGGTCTGGACCAGGCGGCGCAGGGGGCGTGCGCCGTAGGCTGGGTCCATGCCCTCGGTCGCGAGCCAGGCCAGGGCCTCCTCGGTGACCTCCAGGGTGAGACGGCGCTCGGCGAGCCGCTTGGCCAGGCGGTCGATCTGGAGCCTGGCGATGCGCTGCAACTCGGGCTTGGTCAGCGCCGAGAAGACGACCAGGTCGTCGAGCCGGTTGAGGAACTCCGGCTTGAAGGAGGCGCGGACCACCTCCAGGACCTGCTCCTTCTTCTCCTGCTCACTGGTGATCGGGTCGACCAGGAACTGGCTGCCCAGGTTGGACGTCAGCACCAGGATCGCGTTGCGGAAGTCGACGGTGCGGCCCTGACCGTCCGTCAGGCGGCCGTCGTCCAGCACCTGGAGGAGGATGTCGAAGACCTCCGGGTGGGCCTTCTCCACCTCGTCGAGCAGCACCACGCTGTACGGGCGGCGGCGCACCGCCTCCGTGAGCTGGCCGCCCTCCTCGTAGCCGATGTAGCCGGGCGGGGCGCCGACCAGGCGGGCGACGCTGTGCTTCTCGCCGTACTCCGACATGTCGATGCGGACCATGGCCCGCTCGTCGTCGAAGAGGAAGTCGGCCAGCGCCTTGGCGAGTTCCGTCTTGCCGACGCCCGTGGGGCCGAGGAAGAGGAAGGAGCCCGTGGGGCGGTCGGGGTCGGCGATGCCGGCGCGGGTGCGACGTACGGCGTCGGACACGGCGCGCACGGCCTCGCTCTGGCCGATCAGCCGCTTGCCCAGCTCCTCCTCCATGCGCAGCAGCTTCTGCGTCTCGCCCTCCAGGAGCCGGCCGGCCGGGATGCCGGTCCAGGCGGCGACGGTGTCGGCGATGTCGTCGGAGCCGACCTCCTCCTTGACCATGGTGTCCTTGGCTGCCTCCTCCTCGGCCTGCGAGGCGGCCTCCAAGTCCCGTTCCAGGGCCGGGATCTCGCCGTACAGCAGCTTGGAGGCGGTGTCGAAGTCGCCGTCGCGCTGGGCCCGTTCGGCCTGGCCACGGACCTCGTCGAGCTTCTCCTTCAGTTCACCGACCCGGTTGAGGGACTGCTTCTCCTTCTCCCAGCGGGCGGTGAGGCCCCGCAGCTCCTCCTCCTTGTCGGCGAGGTCGCGGCGCAGCTTCTCCAGCCGCTCACGGGAGGCCGGGTCGGTCTCCCGATCGAGCGCCAGCTCCTCCATCTTCAACCGGTCGACGGCACGCTGGAGTTCGTCGATCTCGACGGGCGAGGAGTCGATCTCCATGCGGAGGCGGGACGCCGCCTCGTCGACCAGGTCGATGGCCTTGTCGGGCAGGAAGCGGGAGGTGATGTACCGGTCCGAGAGGGTGGCCGCGGCGACCAGCGCGCTGTCCGCGATCTGCACCTTGTGGTGGGCCTCGTAGCGGCCCTTGAGACCGCGCAGGATCGCGATGGTGTCCTCGACGCTCGGCTCGGCGACCAGCACCTGCTGGAAGCGCCGCTCCAGCGCCGGGTCCTTCTCGATCCGCTCCCGGTACTCGTCGAGGGTCGTGGCGCCGACCATGCGCAGCTCACCGCGGGCCAGCATCGGCTTGAGCATGTTGCCGGCGTCCATCGCGGAGTCGCCGCCGGCACCCGCGCCCACGACGGTGTGCAGCTCGTCGATGAAGGTGATGATCTGCCCGTCGGAGCCCTTGATCTCGGCGAGGACGGTCTTCAGCCGCTCCTCGAACTCGCCGCGGTACTTCGCCCCGGCGACCATCGCGCCCAGGTCCAGGGCGACCAGCCGCTTGTCCTTGAGGGACTCGGGCACGTCACCCTTCACGATCCGCTGCGCGAGCCCCTCGACGACGGCGGTCTTGCCGACGCCGGGCTCACCGATGAGGACCGGGTTGTTCTTCGTACGGCGGGACAGCACCTGCACGACGCGGCGGATCTCCTGGTCCCGTCCGATGACGGGATCGAGCTTGCCCTCGCGGGCCGCGGCGGTGAAGTCGGTCCCGAACTTCTCCAGGGCCTTGTACTGGCCCTCGGGGTCTGCAGTGGTCACCCGGCGTCCTCCCCTTGCTTCCTGGAAGGCCTCCAGCAGCTTCTTCGCCGTGACGCCCTGTCCGGAGAGTACGTCGCCGGCCGCGCCGCCCTTCGCGGCGATACCGATGAGCAGGTGCTCCGTGGACAGGTACTCGTCCCCGAGGTCCTTGGCACGTTCCTGTGCGTCGGCGATCACGGCGAGGAGTTCGCGGTTCGGCTGCGGCGGCGCGACGGTGGACCCGGTCACGCTGGGCAGGCCCGCCAGCACGCGCTCGACACCGGAGCGTACGGCCGCCTGGTCGGCGTCGACCGCCGACAGCAGGTCGGTGATGTTCTCGTTGTCCTGTCCCTGGAGCAGCGCCAGGAGCAGGTGGGCCGGGGTGAGGTCGGGGTGCCCCTCGGTCACGGCACGGTTGCCGGCCGCGTTGATCGCGTCCCGGCTCCGGTTGGTCAGCTCGGCGTCCACGTTCGCGTTCTCCTCCTTGCGTCGTACTCAGTGCCGTCAGTGCCGTCAGTGCCGTCAGCGCCGACTCAGCTGGCTGACTCAAGCAACGTACACAAACTTGAGTCTATTCCACTCAAGGTGAAGGGCGAAGAAGATCCACACAAGGAGCCGAGTGGAGCCGAGTGGAGCCGAGCACCCCGACAGGAGGAAAAGGCGCCGGGTCCGCGAACCCGAAAAGCGCATGGGCGGTCGGTAAATACCCGCGGGTGATCGGTAAAGGCGTAGAGGTAACGGCCAGTTTCAGCCACCATGGGATTCGGCCGCCATCCTGAAATATCCCGTAAAACTGCAGCGGCGTCACCGTGTTCAGGTCACGGTGACGCCGCTGCGGGGGGAAGCACCTGCGCGATCTATTACGACGGGGGAATCGCGTCAGGCACTGCGGGGGGTGGCTGAGATGGTCCGCGGGACGGGGGTGTCCGACTCCACCAGACGGTGGTCCCGCTGGTCCAGGTTCACAAAGATCATTCCGTACCGGATGGCACACCGTACGGGCTGTGGCGCCCCCCGGGGCTTGCGCAGGCACCGGTACGCTCGCAGGTCATCGTCCTCGTCCCGCGTCACGACGACCGGCTCACCGAAGACGGTCACCATCAACGAGTCACCGGCGTGGGGGATCGCGGTGGCCAGGTCGATGAAGTGCCAGCCGGAGCGGTAGGCGGTCGCCATTTCACGCCGGAAGGAAGGGTCGTCCGGTGGAGTGGTCACGTCAGCTCCCGGATTCCTGTGCCACAGAACCCGCCTCACCGGTGACGACGTCGGAGTTCGCGCCCACGCTCGGCCACACGGTGTTCGCCCGAACCTCGTCCCTCACGTCGGAGAAGCCCCCCAGCACACCGAGGGCGACGACGGCGGAGAAGGCGGCGACAAGCACCGAGCGAAGCATTCTGTTACGCATAGTCGGCTTCGTCCTCACTTGAAGGTCCCCTTTTCCCCCGTCGCATACGACGATGGCTCATTCGGGCACGTCATGGCCACAGGATCGATGCATCATGTTCCTGCATGTTCAGGACCCTGGGGGGTGGAGTTTTGTCAACGAACCATACTAAAGGGACACATCCTCATCCGATGGCGGAGTTGTGCGACGAAGGCGGCCGCATCTACGCCACCGCCCTGCGGTCCGGCCGCGTTCCCCGCGACGACGCGGAGGCAGCTCCCTGCCTCGTGGAGCTCGCCCTTCTCCACCCGGACCCGGACGACCCGGACCTGCTGCGACCCGTACCCCCGGCGGTGGCCCTGGCCCAGCGGCTCAATCCTCTAGAGCGCGAGATCACCGAGCGCCGGCGCCTGTCGTTGCGACTCGCCGACACCTTCGAGCCTTTCATGGCGCTCAGTAATCAGGCCACCACGACGAGCGACGCCCTCATCGTGCTGGAGGGCAGCGACCGGATCAACGCGGCGCTCAACCTCGCCACGGCCCAGTGCCAGACCGAGGTGCTGACCCTGCAGCCGAGCGGCCGCGTCTCCGAAGAGGCCCTGATGCGAGGTCTCGAACGCGACCGGCCGCTGATCGAACGCGGTGTCCGCATCCGCACGCTGTACCAGCACACCGCGCGCTACAACCCGGAGAAGCTGGCCTACGGTGCCCGGCTCTCCAACGGCAAGGCCGAGTACCGCACCACCGACGAGGTGGTGGAACGGATGATCATCTGCGACGAGACGGTCGCCTTCGTCCCCGCCCGCGAGGACCAGCAGGTCGCCCTGGAACTCAGGCACCCCGGCCTGGTCCGGCATCTCATCAAGTTCTTCGAGTACATGTGGGACCGCAGTGTCCCGATGAGCGCCAGCGCACCGTACGACGCCGCGTCCGGCGGCATCACCGACATCCAGTACGCCATCGCCAAGCTCCTCGTGGAAGGGCACGTCGACGAGGCCATAGCGCGCCGCCTGGGCATGAACGTCCGCACCTGCCGCGCCCACATCGCCAAGCTGGCCACGGCCCTGGGCAGCGGCAGCCGGGCCCAACTCGGCTATCTGATCGCCCAGTCGGGGATCCTGGAGCAGGAGCAGGAGCAGGAGCAGAAGCAGGAGCACTGAGCCGGGAGGGGGTGGGAGGGGACCTGTGACCCCGGTCCGCCGCCACGCTCGGCAGCGAGAGCCGGGCGCAGCTCGGCCATCTCATCGGACGGTCCGGGATCCTTGATCAGGAAGGGTGCGGCAGGGGCGGGCAGTCTCTCCCGCGCCGCCTGGTCGTGACAGCCCGTCCAGCCCCACCTGGGAGATCCTGACCCCCAGTTGGGTACGGCTCACCGCGCCCAGCGTCTCCGAGAGCCGCGCGATATGGGCCCGGCAGGTACGGACGCTTATCCCCAGCCGCTCCGCGATCACCGCGTCCTGGTGGCCCTCCGCCAGCAGGGCCGCGATGGACTGTTCCCGGTGGGAGATGCCCTCGATGCCGGTGTCGGGGAGGGGTGCGGTCAGCGGGATCGCCAGGCGCCAGAGGCGTTCGAAGACCGTGACCAGGTAGTCCACCAGCGCCGGGTGGCGCAGTTCCAGGGCGAGGGTGCGGTCCGCGTTGGCGGGGATGAAGGCGACCGTGCGGTCGAAGAGGATGAGGCGTTCGATCACCTCGTCCAGGGTGCGCGCCTGGACGGCGCCGTCCATCAGCTCCAGGTAGTTGAGCAGGCCCTGGCCGTGCCGCGCCACGTGCGTGTACAGGTCGCGCATCCGCACGCCCCGGCCGTGCAGGGCCAGCGCCCGGTGCAGGCCCTCCGTCAGTTCGTGTTCGGGGCGGATGCCACCGGGCTGCACGGTGAGGACCTCGGTCGTGCACGCCTCGGTCGCCTCGTCCATCGCGGCCTGGATACGGGAGAGGCCGTCCAGGACCCGGATCGCGCTGCCCTCGGCGGCGGCCGCCCGTGGTCGCGGGCCGCCGAGACGGGCGTACCACTCGAAGGCCTCGACCGCCGAGCCCACCCTCCGCCGGCTCGCGCTGACCTCGTCGTACATTCCGCGCAGCAGCCGGGTCATGACCTCCTGGGGGGCCGTCGGCACCAGCCAGTCCATGTCGTCGGGGTCGGGGTGCAGCAAAGCCAGTTCCAGCAGGCAGGGGACCGGTTCCGCGTCGCCGCGGGGCACCCGGCCCCGCCGTACGGCGCGGGCGTACACGCGGTCCCCGGCGTCGCACAGTCGGTCGGCACCGTGGGGATGCTCCTCCGTCCCGTGCCCGGCCATCACCCCGCCCCACCCCCGGTTCCCGCGTCTTGTGCAGCGCAACTATGCGCGGACCGGACCGGCTCCGCAACACGGCTCCCCACGCCGCCACCGCAAAAGAAAAGCGGTCGTACGACCTGTTCCATCCGGGACACATCCGGGCCGCACCCGAGCCACATCCGGGCGCATTCGGGCTTCCGTACGGCCCCTTGCAACGACCCGCTCCTTCCGTGCATGAGCCGCCGAGTGCCCGCGGGTGGCGTGAACTCGCGCTCGGACACTCGGACGGCTCGGACGGCTCGGACGGCTCGGACGCTCGGGCACTCGGACGGCTCGGACACTCGGGCACTCGGACGGCTCGGACACTCGGGCACTCGGGCACTCGGCACTCGAAAACCACGGCTAACACGCTCACCCACTTGCCTAAAACTATTAGGAAGAGGAAGATGCGCTATAGCTTCAAGCGAACAGGAGGGCTTCCATGGCGCGCGCAGGACTGACCGCCGAGCGGCTGACACGGGCGGGGGCCGAACTGGCCGACGAGGTCGGCTTCGACCAGGTGACCGTCTCGGAACTGGCGCGACGGTTCGACGTCAAGGTCGCGAGCCTGTACTCGCACGTCCGCAACTCCGAGGACCTGAAGACCCGGATCGCCCTGCTCGCCCTGGAGGAACTCGCCGACCGGGGCGCCGCCGCGCTGGCCGGACGGGCCGGCCACGACGCCCTGACCGCCCTGGCCGACGTCTACCGCGACTACGCCCGCGCGCACCCCGGGCGCTACGCGGCGGCCCAGTACCGGCTCGGTCCGGAGGCAGCCGCCGCAAGCGCCGGCGGACGGCACAGCGCGATGACGCGGGCCATCCTGCGCGGCTACGACCTGACCGAACCGGACCAGACCCACGCGGTCCGGCTGCTCGGCAGCGTCTTCCACGGCTACGTCAGCCTGGAACTGGCGGGCGGTTTCAGCCACAGCGCGCCGGACAGCCAGGAGAGCTGGACGCGGATCCTGGACGCCCTCGACTCCCTGCTACGGAACTGGCCGACACCATGACCTGGATCACCACGCCCCTCGCCGCGGACCTGCTGCGCGGCGCCCTCGACGTCGAGCGCACCGAGCACGGCCTGCTCCCCCACCGGCTGCCCGCCTGGGCCCGCGCCCAGTGCGCCGACCCCCAGCTGGCCATGGCCGAGTCCCAGCCCTCCGGCGTACGGCTGGCCTTCCGCACCCGGGCCACCGCCGTCGAGCTGGACACCCGCCCCACCAAGCGGACCTACGTGGGCGCCCCGCCGCGCCCGGACGGGGTGTACGAGCTGCTCGTCGACGGCCGCCCGGCCGGACGGGGCAGTGTGACCGGCGGCGACACCCTCGCCATCGACATGACCGCAGGAACCGCCGAACACCGGCCCGGCCCGCCCGGCACCCTTCGCTTCACCGGCCTGCCCGACACCGCCAAGGACGTCGAGATCTGGCTGCCGCACAACGAGACCACCGAACTGCTCGCCCTGCGCACCGACGCCCCCGTCGAACCCGCCTCCGACCCGGGCCGCCCGGTCTGGCTGCACCACGGCAGCTCCATCAGCCACGGCTCGGACGCCGCCGGCCCCACCACCACCTGGCCCGCGCTCGCCGCCTCCCTCGGCGGGGTGGAGCTGATCAACCTGGGCCTGGCGGGCAGCGCCCTGCTCGACCCGTTCACCGCCCGGACCCTGCGGGACACCCCGGCCGACCTGATCAGCGTCAAGATCGGCATCAACCTGGTCAACGCCGACCTGATGCGGCTGCGCGCCTTCACTCCCGCGGTCCACGGCTTCCTGGACACCATCCGCGAAGGGCATCCCACCACCCCGCTGCTGGTCGTCTCGCCGATCCTGTGCCCCATCCACGAGGACACCCCCGGCCCCAGCGCCCCGGACTTCAGCTCCCTGAGCACCGGACAGCTGCGGTTCAAGGCGATGGGCGACCCGGCGGAACGCGCGAGCGGGAAGCTCACCCTCGGCGTCATCCGGGACGAGCTGGCCCGGATCGTCGCCCAACGGGCGGCCGACGACCCGCACCTGCACCACCTCGACGGCCGCGAGCTCTACGGCGAGCGGGACCACGCCGAGCTGCCGCTGCCCGACGCCCTCCACCCGGACGCCGCCGCCCACCGCCGCATCGGCGAACGCTTCGCCGAACTGGCCTTCTTCAAGGGCGCCTTCGCCAAGAGGGCCTCCACGAAGGGCGCCTCCACGAAGGGCGCCTCCACGAAGGGCGCCTCTACGAAGTCGGACACCTGACCGCCGAGGGCCGCACACCCAGAACTACCCGAACACCCCGAACCAGGCGCCGATCTCCCCGGACGAGTACGCCCGGTCGGCCAGGACGCGGGCGGTCCGGGTGCGCGGGTGTCCGGCGCCGGTGTACGCGGGGACCTGGATGCGGTCCATGAGGAAGTTGATCGTGATCAGCCGAACAGCTGGGAACCGAGCGGGTGTTGCCGGTCGAAGCCGGGAAGGATCAGGAAGGTCGCGCTGGCGGTTGTGGTGGTGAAGGACAGCAGTGCGTCGGAGGTGTCCATGTGGGTGAGGGTGGCGGTGAAGGTCCGCAGGTCGTTCTGGAAGCTGATGAAGAGCAGGCCGGGGGCGGGCTCGTCGGTGCTGTAGGAGCGGCGGAGCATGAGCCCGACCCCGACCACGGTGGCGTGCGCTCTGCGCACGTGGGCGTCCGCGGGGACGAGATAGCGCCCGTCCGGTGTCTTGGCTCCGAGTTCCGGGCCCGAAGCGGCGGGGCCGCCGGAGAGGGGGACGCCGCTGGCGCGGCGCCGCCCGAAGACCGCTTCCTGTTCGGCCACGGACAGGGCGGCGAACCGCGGCAGGTCGAGTTCCATACCCCGCAGTACGGCAATGGTGCCGCCGGCGACCGCAGGGGGTCCGGCCAGCCACAGGTCGCGTTCCTGTTCTGCGGTCGTGCGCGGGCCCACGATGCCGTCGATGAAACCGAGCGGGTTTCTTGGAGCGGTGAGTCCCCTGCCGACAGGCACGTTCGTGCCGCGGCGTCCGGACTGCCGCCAGCGTTCGTGGAGCCGGTCACCGGCGTGGTCCAGGAGCGCGGCGGCGACGACCGGCAGGAGCAGCGCGTCGCTGGCGCAGATCTGTATCAGCAGGTCACCGCCGCGTGCCCGCGGGGCGATCCGCTCGCGGGAGAACCGCGGGAGGTCGACCGCGCCGGGCAGCGAGGCACCGGCCGTGCGCACTAGCCGGGGGCCCACCCCGACGGTCACGGTGAGGTCGCCCGGCGGCAGGCCCAGCAGCCGCGTGTCGGTCCCCGCTGTGAGTGTGCGGATGGCCTGGCCGAGTTCGGCCAGTAACGGGCCGGGAGCCCCGGTGGCGTCGAGGTCGGCCACCACGGCGAGCAGGTTGGGCTGGGCCGGCTGGGGAAGTGTGATGCCTGCCTGATGGCGGCCCGTCGCCGGAACCGGCATGGGCGTGGCCCCTGGGGTGGGGGCGTGCCGACCAGGCTGGGCGGAGTCCGATGTGCACCCGGCGGTCAGACCGGCGGCCATCATGGCGCCGGTGACATCGAGGAAGGTGCGGCGTGACGGGTGGTGATCGACTCGGCGCATGGGGTGCAGAGTGCCACAACGGAATCGCGCGTGCCGGTCAACCTCCCGATTCTGGCGTGGAATTGGGCGTCATGCCAGACTGGGGACCATGCCTCGATTAGCTCTTCGCGTGCTGGCGGCGGTGGTGGGCACGCTGACACTGGTTGCAGGCTGCGGCGGCGGCGGCGATGAAGGATCGGGCAAAGGCCGGCGACCGGCCGGTGCGCAGGTGACGATCCGAGTACCTGCTGATGCCCCGACGATCTCGGCTGCGGTGTCCCTGGCTCGGCCCGGTGACCTGGTGCTGATCGCTCCGGGTGTGTACCACGAGTCGGTGAGGATCGCCACGGCTCGCATCACTCTTCGCGGCACGTCCCGGGACAAGGTCGTCATCGACGGGCGGTTGAGGCAGCCGAACGGTGTCGTCGTCGCGGCGCCCGGGGTGGCCGTGGAGAACCTGACCGTGGAGAACAACACGCAGAACGGGGTCCTGGTCACCGGTTCGGCGAAGGCGGCCGCCGGCCTATCGGGGGGAAGCGGCGGCTACGACACCGGCGAGGAGCCCGTCACCTTGCTGAAGTCGTTCCTGATCTCGTATGTGACCGCGACCCGCAACGGTCTGTACGGCATCTACGCGTTCTCCGCGCAGAACGGTGTCATCGAGCATTCGTACGCGTCGGGCGGGGCAGACTCGGGGATCTATGTCGGCCAGTGCAAGCCCTGCAACATCGTGGTGCGGGACAACGTCGCCGAACTCAACGCGGTCGGTTACGAAGGCACCAACGCCAGCGGTGACATGTACGTGGTCGCCAACCGCCTGGTCGGCAACCGGGTCGGACTCACCACCAACTCCGACCACCAGGAGAAACTGCTCCCGCAGACGGGCGCCGTCATCGCGGGCAATCTGATCGCCGCCAACCAGCAGACGGCGACCCCGGAGCAGGCGGACGGCGGGTGGGGCATCGGCGCCGGCATCGACGGCGGCAGCGACAACCGGTTCGTCCGCAACCGCATCGCCGGCAACAGCAACGCCGGGCTGATGATCACCGCGACCGCCGACATACCTCCGGTCGGCAACCAGATCGTGGACAACACGTTCACCGGCAACGGCGTCGACATCGGCTGGACGTTCCCCACCGCCACGCGGGGTCGGGGCAACTGCCTGCGGGGCAACGATCTGCGCACCACCGTGCCTGCCCGGCTCGCGACGACCGCGGCCTGCCCGCTTCCGCTCGGCTCGTCCTCGCGGGCGGGCACGTGGGCGGCACCGACGGCACCCGGTGGCATCCCGTTCACCGAGGTCGCGGAGCCTGCTCCGCAGCCGCAGTTCCCCGACGCCGCCACCGCGGGCGCCACCACAGTCCCGCCCGTCCCGGCCCTGCCGGAAACGGAGGGCATCCGGCTGCCGCCGGCGTCCCTGCTCGCCGCGAACGCGCGGGTGCGGACGTCCTGAACAGCGGCTACCGGGTCGGGGTGGTCACGGGGATCGGCTTGACCGGAACGTACGTGTGGGTGTCAAAATCGACGACCACCGGCTCCGGCTGCGAAGCCACGCTGACGCGGACCCGGTACATGGTGCCGTCGGAGCCGATCCAGTAGCGCACGTTGCCCGCCGTACCGGAGTGGCCAGGCGAGGACGGCCCCGTCATGACGTCCACCCGGTGCCCGTCCACCTGCTCCCGCCCCCACCAGGCGGCGCCGTTCTGCGGCAGCAGTTGGGCGTTGTCCGGCCGGTCGCCGCCGAGACCGAGCGCGATGGACAGGGAGGTGTCCAGGGCGCTGCCGGACGACAGCAGCGGACGGTCGTGCCAGCCCGGAAGGGGCGGTGACGCGGGTGCGTGCGCCGGGGCGTCCGTCATCGGGCGGACGTGCACCGAGGTGGGCGTCCACTGGATCAGCCCGTCGCTGGACTTGTCGCGCCCGGTGCCCTGCACCACGCCGTAACCGACCTTGCGCCGATAGTCGACGGACCCGGTGACGGTCAGCCCGCCGGCAGTGCCCGGCACCGTTATCGTCACCGCGCGGCCCTGCGCCTGATAGTTACGGAATCGCGTGATCGCCAGTCGGTTGGCCTCATCCGCCGTCAGCGGGCGCGGACCGCCGGCACCGCCGTCGGCGACCAGGAACGCGGCCACCGCGACGGCCGCGACACCGATGACGGCCGCGATGCCGATGACGGCCGCGGCCGGGCGCGAACGCGGCCATCGGCGCCGGTCAGCCGGACGCCCCGGTGCGGCTTGCCGGATTCTCTCGCTCCGGGCGCGGTTCGACGCTGACACTCTCCGCCTCATCCTTTCGATCACCACACCGTCCGGCCGCCGCGGGCTCGCGGCGGCACTCGGCAGTCCGGCGGCAGACCACGCCAAGGCCGGCCCCGGTGGACCGGCCGAGACGTGATCTGCCCGTCCGCGCCATCCACAACGCGGACGGGCGGATCACTGTTGTGCGGTTCTTTCAGTGGTGCCGGGCGCGACGATCGCGGGCCACGAACGCGATGACCAGGCCCGCGCCCACCAGCAGACCGACGATGCCGATCATCTCCGCCAGCCCGGACGTACCGGTGCTCGCCAGCGAACCCCCGCCTCCACCGGCCGGGGCCGGGTGGTTGGCAGGCGGCGCGGGCGACGGCGGCGTGGAGGCCGCGGGCGGCGTCGGAGTCGGCGTGGAGGTCGAGGTCGAGGTCGGCGTCGGCGTCGGCGTCGGCGTCGGCGTCGGGGTCGGCTTCGGGATGTACACCCCGGCGTCGATCGTGTGATCGACCCCGCCCGGCTTGTCCGGCGCCGTGACAGGCGCGGAGCCGTTGCACAACGGTCCGGTGGTCGGCGGGGTCACATTGGAGTCGTGCGCACGGTCGGCACCGGCCCGCGGGAGTGTGAACCGCAGGTCGCTCGCCGGGGGCTGCTCGGGCACCTTGCTGGTGTCCGCGGTGCACACGTCGAACTGCACCGTGTACTTCGCGCCCGGTGTGAGCTCGTACGCGGCGCCGACACCGCCGAAGTAGTACTCGCCGGCGGCATTGGTCCTGGTCGTGGCGACCTGTTTGCCGTCCGCGTCCATCAGGTTGATCGTCGCCCCCGGCAGCAGCACGTGCCCCGGGTCCTGGATCCCGTTGTGGTCGCCGTCGAACCACACGACGTTGCCGATCTGGATCGGCGCGTTCGCCGCCGCGTACGCGATGTCACCGAGCCCGCCGGCCTTGCCGAACCCGCCTTGCTCCCGGCTGACGAACTGGAACCCGTTGGCGGTCGGGTTGTTGCCCGGGCCCTCACCGGTCGCGATGTTGTGGTACCCGGTTCCTGAGGTCGCGACGTTGACGACCGGGTCGAACTCCGTGCTGACGACCCACTGCTGCTGCGGCATATAGGCCACCGACCCCAGCGCGGTCTCATGGTGCGCGTTGGCGTAGGAGTCGCCCGGGAAGTATTCGACGACATCGGCGCCCTGGCCGCCGCTGTTGGCGGGGGTGGCGTGGTTGGGGCAGCTTCCGGTGCCTTCCCACTGGTACTCACCGGTGGGAGTGGCGCAGACCATGGTGATGTCACCACCGGACATGCCGTTTTCCGGCGTGTCGTTCCCCGGGCGGGGGTCCAGCCCTCCCCAACTGAGCACGTCCATGAACCGGTCGCGGAAACCCAGGATCATCGAGCCGTCGCGGGCGAAGGTGAGGGAGGCCAGCTCCGGCTGCGGGTCGATGAAGGGGTTGCCCGTCTGCCGGTCGTCCCACGTGCCCAGGCTGGTGTTCCACGGGTTCCAGTGAGTGGCCTTGTCGCCGGAACCGATGACGCTGCCGCGTTCCTCCGTGAGCGGGTGGCTCAGCACCGTCGTGAACCGCTTGCCGTCGTAGGTGGAGACGACGGCTTTCAGGTCCGCGCGCTGCTGCGTGCTCTCCGCGCTGCACACGCCGCCGACGTACAGCGTGTTGTTGTGGACCTCGAGACCGAACGGCCGCCAGTCGTCGGCACTCGCGCACCCCGGGTCCGGGATCGGGACCGTCGACTTGGGCGCCCCGGCGGTGGCCCCTGTCGCGTCGAAGCTCACCAGGCTGCGGGTCCGCAGGTTCACCGCGTACAGCGTGGAGCCGTCCTCGGACAGGGTCAGGCCACCGATGCTCTCCTTGCCCGGCGCGTCGGTGAACCCGGGATCTTTGATCATGTTGGCGGTGTCGTGCGGCGTCACCGTGGCGTCCGGCACCCGCGCGAACAGCTCCGGCGCGCCCGAGCCGCTGACCGGCACCGTGTAGATCGCGCCACCGCCCTGTGGTCCGTACGGGGCGTACCGGCGGGCGAACGCACTCTGGAACAGCCGGGTTCGGTACTTGTCGTACGCCAACCCGAACGTCGTGCCCACCTGGTCCTGCGTGGCCAGCGTGCTCGGGCACGCCACATCGGTGGGACACGTGCCCCGGCTCTTCGTCCCGAACGCCACCAGCGCCCGGTTGTCGGTCCCGTTGGCACCGTTGTGGACCGGCACGAAGTACCGCGAGTCCGGCAGCGCGTAGTCGGCCGGATCCCACACCCCCGTCACCACCGAGGCGTTCTTTCCGCCCGACACATCCACGAACGACGTGAAGCTGTCGAAGTGGTTCTCCGCCGTCGACGCGGGCGCCGCCTGCAGATAGCCGCTGTACGGCGCCGGGACGCTGACGTCGACGCGGTACTGGCCGCCGCTCAGCACGTTCGACTGCGACACCGCGACCTTTCCGGTGGCATCCGTGACACCGGTGACAACGTGCCCAGCGGGGTCGGAGATCTCCACCTTCATGCCCCGCTGCGGCACGTCCATCGTCGCGTTGATCACGCCGGTGCCGAAGAAGTCGCGCAGCACCTCAACCGTCAGCGTGCCGTCGGCGGTCGAAGCGACGGCCGGTCCGGCCGTCGCTCCCACGGCGCCGCCTGCCAGCAAAAGCACAGATAACGCGATGCGCGCCGGTGGCTCCACAAGCCTTAAGGCTAACCGGCGCGTGTCTCTGCCGAGTTGGTTCATGGCATCAAACTCCACACTTCTCTTGTCGTGAAAACAAAGAACCCGCTTCTCGCTACACGTCCAATGCGTGACCCCAGGCGCGGACGCCGGGCGCGAACGTCACGGAAGAAAAAAGGGCCCACTGCTGTTGCGTGGACCGTTTCGTGGTGATCATATGAGGATCTCGTGGGTGAGTGGTAAGCGTCGCGGGTCAGGAAAAGCAAACGCGCGTCCACGACCTCGGGCAGGACGGCCCCGGGTTGCGTGTCTGTGCAGCTCAATCACGGTGCCGTCGCCCCCACCCCCGGCCTCACTGACCGCCATCGCGAGCAGCGCGCGATATCCTATCCCCTGGAGTCTCACCGTCACCAGCAGAACCCTCGCATCCATCGGTATCCGCGACAGCCTCCGAGCGCGCAGAGAATGGCGACCGGAATGGGCGACAGGGAAGTGGTGGCCGAATCTGGTCCCGCCCGGTCCGGGCCGGCCGAATGACACGTCCGAAACGTGCTCGTCACACCGGGGCGCCGCGTAGTCGGGATTGATCCGGTTCGGCTGCTGCACAATTGACGTGGCTTGAAAACTGGCATGCGCATCCGAACAACAGCTGGCGCACCCGGCCCGCCCACGTCCTGACCTCGCCCTGACCGACAGGGCGTACTCGTCCGGGGAGAACCCACGAGTTTCCACGCCGGACGCGGCCGGGACGGCGCGCACCTTCGGTCTGACCGCCACCGACCTCGACGTCGCCATCCGCGACCAGGTCCGCGCGATCACGGTCCAGGACCTGTCCGGGCGATTACGTTCGAAAAGTTCGCGGTTGAGCTTGACGGCCGTGCAGGCGCTCTCGAACTTGGCGGAGCAGCGTCAAGAAGCGCTTCCTGTCAGTTGTCACCTGTCAGTCCGAGGACTGCTGCCACCCCTGGTTCACCCGTCCGAGCGAAACCGGAACGATCCACCGCTCCACCGCCGGCCACCCCGCCGCTCACCGCGCAGCCGCCCAACTCGAACCACACCCCCTTCGCGTAGCGCCCCGCCCTCTCATCGGCGACACCCCACACGTCCGCCATCTCCGCGACCAACGCGAGCCCCCTCCCCCAACAGGCGACCACCCCCACGGCGGGGTGCGCCACGACGGGCGGATCCGGGTTCTCGTCGAAGACGCTGACCCGGAAGCGGGCAGGGGTGAGCCGAATACGGAGCATGGTGGTGCCCTTGGTGTGCAGGTGGACGTTGGTGACGAGTTCGGAGGTGCACAGGGCGGCGGGCATGACGAGGTGCTCCCGGTCGTGGGTGAAGAGGACGGCACGTACGAAGTCCCGACAGAGGCGGGGTGCGGTGGCGTCAGCGGGGGCGAACAGGCTGTATTCGTGGGTGACTTGGGCGGGTCGGTGGGCGGCGCGGCGGGATGGGTCCATGGGGCGGCTCCTCCAGGGAGGTGGTGAGGTGCCCGCGATGGCTCCGCCCGGGTCCGGCCGGCTGCCGGTTCGGGTGCACTCTCGCTTGTGGGCAGAAGGAGTTGGTCGGATTCGGAGTGTCATCGATTCCGCACTCACCGTAGCGATAAAAGGCTCTCGCGAGCAACCTGCCAACCAGAATTGATGGACTAACCTCCCCCCAAGGGGCAGACTTTGGGCCGATCACCGAGGAGAACCCGTGGGACTGCGCACCACTATCAGCGAACGACAGCGACGGCTCGGCTTCGAACTCAAACAACTGCGCGAACAAGCGGGATTGACCACCAGCGAAGCCGCCGAGCGGATCGGCATGACGCGCGGCCAACTGGGCCACATCGAGGCCGGCCGAACCTCGGTCCTCACCGAGCGATTGCTCGACCTCTGCCGCACATACGGTTGCTCAGAGGAGCCCTATATCGAGGCACTGGTAGCCATGTCCGAATCCACCGGAAGAGGCTGGTGGCGCGCGTACAGGAAGCACATGGGTCCCGACCCTCTGAATCTGGCCGAGCTCGAATCAGAGGCCGTGGCCATCAGGACGCACGAACCCGTGTTCATCCCGGGCCTTTTCCAGACCGAGGACTACACGCGCTCCATCTTCACGAGCCCAGACCTGGGTTTCACGAACATCGAAGAAGGGTTGCGGTTCCGCATGGAACGGCAGCACATCCTGACGCGCGACGATCCGCCCTCCGTGGACGCCATCATCCACGAGTCCGCGTTGCACATGCGGTTCGGCAGCACCAAGGTCGTTCGGGAGCAGTTGCTGCGCCTGATCGAACTGGCGCGACTGCCGAACGTGACCATCCGGATCTATCCGTTCACGGCCCAGGCACACGCCGCCCTCACCGGAAATTTCGCGCATGTCGTCTCCGCCAACCCGAGGTTGGGCACTGTTGTGGTCGAACAGCTCTTGGGTTCCCACTACTTGGTGCAGCAGAGTCAGTTGGAGGAGTACAGCGCCCTGTTCAACCGCATCGCGGAGAACGCCCTCCCGCCCATCGACGTATCGTTGGCCCCAGAAACACACTCAGTAAAGGACTCGCTGGCCCTTGTCCAGCATGTGCTCTACGCCCTCTGAGGAGTCTCGGATGCCCGATCTGCACTGGCAGAAGTCGTCGTACAGCGGGGGCCCCGAAGGCAACTGCCTCTACCTCGCCACCACCCCCAGAGGAACGATCCGCCTCCGCGAGAGCGACGCCCCCCACGTCGTCCTGACCGCCGCCCCCGAAGGCCT
>NZ_JARXYX010000048.1 GCF_029893585.1 Streptomyces sp. LBL | reverse complement strand
AAACGCCCGGTTACATTTCGAACCCGGAAGCTAAGCCTTACAGCGCCGATGGTACTGCAGGGGGGACCCTGTGGGAGAGTAGGACGCCGCCGAACTCCTTTTAGAGCTCTGGCTCTTGGGCAGACAAGCCCAAGAGCCAGAGCTTTTTTGTGTTGAGGTAAGGTCAGGGGGCATCGTCGGCCCGTTTCCCACAGGAGGCCCCCGGGTGGAGGTCCAGGAGACCCGCGTCCAGACAGACCGGGTCCTCACCATCCCCAACATCCTCAGCATGGCGCGGCTCGCCGGCGTGCCGCTCTTCCTGTGGCTCGTCCTCAGGCCTGAGCTTGGTGGCCCCAAGAGTGACTACTGGGCGTTTCTGGTGCTGGCCCTGAGCGGCATCAGCGACTACCTGGACGGCAAGCTCGCCCGCCGCTGGAACCAGATCAGCAGCCTCGGCCGGCTCCTGGACCCCGCGGCTGACCGGCTCTACATTCTCACGACTTTGGTCGGTCTGACCTGGCGCGAGATTCTGCCACTCTGGTTGACCGCTGCACTTCTGGCCCGGGAGTTGGTGCTGCTGGTGATGGTGGGGATCCTCAGGCGACACGGCTATCCGCCGCCGCAGGTGAACTTCCTGGGCAAGGCAGCGACGTTCAACCTGATGTATGCTTTCCCGCTGCTCCTGCTCAGTGACGCAAGTGGATGGATCTCGTCACTCGCTGCTATTTTCGGATGGGCGTTCGCCGGATGGGGTACAACCCTGTACTGGTGGGCAGGAGTCCTCTATGTGGTACAAGTCCGCCGCCTGGTTCGTGCGGACGCCATGGCCGACTGAACTCGCCCATTGCCGCGGCTGTATCGGCCCGTTGGCCCGCGACCGAAAAGTGCGGGACAATCTGGACGGATGAAGTCGGCTAGACCGTCATCTCTTATCGAGGAGGACGCTTCCGACATGAAGGCCGTCGTGATGGCCGGAGGCGAAGGCACACGCCTGCGCCCCATGACCTCAAGCATGCCCAAGCCGCTCCTGCCGGTGGTCAACCGGCCGATCATGGAGCACGTTCTGCGGCTGCTCAAAAGGCATGGGCTCAACGAGACCGTCGTTACTGTCCAGTTCCTGGCCTCACTGGTCAAGAACTACTTCGGTGACGGTGAGGAGCTCGGGATGGAGCTCACCTATGCCAATGAGGAGAAGCCACTCGGTACCGCGGGAAGCGTCAAGAACGCCGAAGAGGCGCTGAAGGACGATGCTTTCCTCGTTATCTCCGGTGATGCCCTGACCGACTTCGACCTCACCGAACTCATCAATTTCCACAAGGAAAAGGGTGCGTTGGTCACGGTCTGCCTGACACGTGTGCCGAACCCCCTCGAATTCGGAATCACCATCGTCGACGAAGAGGGAAAGGTCGAGCGCTTCCTCGAGAAGCCGACCTGGGGCCAGGTGTTCTCGGACACGGTGAACACCGGCATCTACGTGATGGAGCCCGAGGTCTTCGACTATGTCGAGGCCGATGTGTCCGTCGACTGGTCCGGCGATGTCTTCCCACAGCTGATGAAGGAGGGCAAGCCGGTCTACGGCTATATCGCCGAGGGCTACTGGGAGGACGTCGGTACCCACGAGAGCTATGTGAAGGCGCAGGCCGATGTCCTGGAGGGCAAGGTCGACGTCGAGATCGACGGTTTCGAGATCTCTCCGGGCGTGTGGGTGGCGGAGGGTGCCGAGGTGCATCCCGATGCCGAACTCCGTGGGCCCCTGTACATCGGCGACTACGCCAAGGTCGAGGCCGGCGCGGAAATCCGTGAGCACAGCGTCGTAGGATCGAACGTGGTCGTGAAGAGCGGGGCCTTTCTGCACAAGGCCGTGGTCCACGACAACGTGTATGTGGGGCAGCACAGCAATCTGCGAGGCTGTGTCGTAGGAAAGAACACCGACATCATGCGTGCGGCCCGGATCGAGGACGGCGCGGTCATCGGCGACGAGTGCCTGATCGGTGAAGAATCGATCGTGCAGGGGAACGTCAGAGTCTACCCGTTCAAGACCATCGAGGCAGGTGCGTTCGTCAACACCTCGGTGATCTGGGAGTCCAGGGGACAGGCGCATCTGTTCGGCGCGCGGGGTGTCTCCGGAATCCTGAACGTGGAGATCACGCCGGAGTTGGCCGTACGCCTTGCCGGCGCCTACGCCACCACCCTCAAGAAGGGCTCGACCGTCACCACGGCCCGGGACCACTCCCGTGGTGCCCGTGCGCTCAAGCGGGCGGTCATCTCCGCCCTGCAGACCAGCGCCATCGACGTACGCGACCTGGAGAACGTACCGCTGCCCGTTGCCCGGCAGCAGACCGGGCGGGGTAGTGCCGGCGGGATCATGATCCGGACCACGCCCGGCGTGCCGGACTCCGTGGACATCATGTTCTTCGACGGGAACGGCGCCGATCTGTCGCAGGGCAGTCAGCGGAAGCTGGACCGGGTGTTCGCGCGGCAGGAGTACCGGCGTGCGTTCCCCGGTGAGATCGGTGACCTGCATTTCCCGGCGAGCGTCTTCGACTCGTACACCGGATCGCTGCTGAGGAACGTCGACACGACGGGTATCTCCGAGTCCGGTCTCAAGGTCGTTGTCGATGCCTCGAACGGCAGCGCCGGGCTCGTGCTGCCCAGCCTGCTCGGCAAGCTCAGGGTGGACTCGCTGACCATCAATCCGGGCCTGGACGAGTCCAGGCCGACGGAGACGGCCGACATGCGTCGGTCGGGGCTGGTGCGGCTCGGTGAGATCGTGGCGTCCTCGCGGGCCGCGTTCGGGGTGCGCTTCGACCCCGTCGGCGAGCGGCTGTCCCTGGTGGACGAGAAGGGCCGCATCATCGAGGACGACCGGGCCCTGCTCGTCATGCTCGACCTGGTGGCCGCGGAACGGCGCAGCGGCCGTGTGGCGCTGCCGGTGACCACCACGAGGATCGCCGAGCAGGTCGCGGCGTACCACGGGACCCAGGTCGAGTGGACGACGACCTCTCCCGACGATCTGACCCGCGTGGGAGGCGACGAGTCGGCGATCTTCGGCGGGGACGGCAAGGGTGGCTTCATCGTCCCCGAGTTCAGCAGTGTCTTCGACGGTACGGCGGCCTTCGTACGGCTGATCGGACTGGTGGCGCGGACGCAGTTGACGCTGAGCCAGATCGACGCGCGGATTCCGCGGGCGCACGTCCTCAAGCGGGATCTGGCGACTCCCTGGGCCGTCAAGGGGCTCGTGATGCGGCGGGTCGTGGAGGCGGCCGGCGACCGGTTCGTGGACACCACCGACGGCGTACGGGTCGTGGAGACCGACGGTCGTTGGGTGATGGTGCTGCCCGACCCGGCCGAAGCGGTCACGCATCTGTGGGCCGAAGGGCCGGACGACGCCTCCGCGCAGGCCCTGCTCGACGAGTGGTCGGCGGTCGTGGACAGCGCCGGGCGCTGAATCGCCTGCCGCGCGCGCGTGCCGGACAAGTGCCCCCAAGGGGGCCTGTCCGGCACGCCGGTGGGGCCATTCGGAGGCAGTGGTCGCGGCGTGCGACGATGTGCGGCATGCCGCAGCCGCCCCCCGTTCGGAGCACCCCCACGCGCGCGCCGCGTCCGGACGCGTCCATGTCGCTGCTCACCAACGTCATGGACCACAGCCTCGACGACGGGTACGCCGAGGCCGCCGCCCGGAAGAAGGCCGAAGGCGCGGGCGGCCTGCCCAAGACGCTCCGGGCGAAGCTCGGTCTGGCCGCCGGCCTGGTGCTCGCGGCACTCGTGGTGACCGTCGGGGCGGCGCAGGCGCGGGTGGCGGCCCCCGTCGTCGCCAAGGAGCGCGAGGAACTGATCGACCGCATCGACCGGGAGACCGAGGCCGCGGACAAGCTCGAGAGCAGCGTCGACGCACTGCGCGACGACGTGAGCACCCGGCAGCGCGAGGCCCTGAAGAGCGGCGACGGTGATCAGGCCGAGCTCATGGGCCTTCTGTCGGGCGCCACCGAGGTGCGTGGCCCCGGGGTGAAACTGGTTGTGGACGACGCCAAGGAAGCCAGCACCGGCGGCGACGGCGATCCGCGGGAGACCGCGGGGTTCTCCGACACCGGGCGGGTGCGCGACCGCGACATGCAGCGCGTGGTCAACGGGCTGTGGGCGTCGGGCGCCGAGGCCGTGTCCGTCAACGGGCAGCGGTTGACGGCCCTGTCGGCGATCCGTGCCGCGGGTGAGGCGATACTGGTCGACAACAAGCCACTCGTGCCGCCGTATACGGTGCTTGCCGTCGGGGACGGCAAGCGGCTGAGCACCAGGTTCCAGAACAGTGCGGACGGGCTGTATCTGCACGCCCTGCAGGAGAACTTCGGCATCCGGACCGCCATCTCCGTGGAGGGGGGCCTCCGGCTGCCCGCCGCGCCAAGTGTGATCGTACGTACAGCACAGCCGAGAACTGAGAAGGGCACATCGTGATCGCCGTACTGGGCCTCGTCGTGGGAGTCGTGGCCGGCCTGTTGGTCCGGCCCGAGGTTCCGGCGGTCGTCGAGCCGTATCTGCCGATCGCCGTCGTGGCGGCACTGGATGCCGTCTTCGGAGGTCTGCGGGCCATGCTCGACGGCATCTTCGACGACAAGGTCTTCGTCGTGTCGTTCTTGTCGAACGTGGTCGTGGCCGCGCTGATCGTGTTCCTGGGCGACAAGCTGGGTGTGGGCGCCCAGTTGTCGACCGGTGTCGTCGTCGTCCTGGGGATCCGTATCTTCTCCAACGCCGCGGCGATCCGCAGGCACGTCTTCCGGGCGTGAGGCGGATGAGCAATCAGGACGAGACGCCCGACAACCGGCTCCGGAAGGAGCTGCCCGAGGAGGCACCCGCCGGGGCACCGCCTCGGGGCGGGGACGCCGCACAGGAGCAGCCGCAGCTGACCGGCCGGCAGCGGCTGGTGAAGGGGCTGTGGCCGCCGCGGGTGACCCGGGCCCAACTGATCGTCGCGGTGCTGCTGTTCGGTCTGGGTTTCGGCCTCGCCGTGCAGGTGGCGTCGACCAGCGACAACGACAGCGCGCTACGGGGTGCCCGCCAGGAGGATCTTGTGCGCATCCTTGATGAACTGGACGACCGTACTCAGCGTCTTGACGACGAGAAGCAGGGCCTCGAAAAGCAGCGGGACGAGCTGGAGAACAGCTCCGACCAGGCAGAGGAGGCCCGCAAGCAGACGATCGAGAAGGAGAGGCAGCTCGGGATCCTCGCGGGCACCGTGGCCGCGCAAGGGCCCGGCATCACGATGACCATCGACGACACGAAAGGGACGGTAAAGGCGGACATGCTGCTCGACGCGATCCAGGAACTGCGCGCGGCCGGCGCGGAGGCGATCCAGGTGAACGGCGTGCGGGTCGTGGCGGGGACCTACCTGACGGACTCCGGGAAGGGTGTGAACGTCGACGGGAACAAGATCAACGCTCCTTTTCGTTTCAAGGTCATCGGCAAGCCGCAGGACCTTGAACCGGCGCTCAACATTCCTGGAGGCGTGGTGCAGACTCTTGAGAAGGAGCAGGCCACCGTGACCGTCGAGCGGTCGGGCAAGATCGTCGTGGACGCCTTGCGAGCGGCGAAGCGGCCTGACTACGCTCGGTCGTCCGCGCAGTGAACAGGGGGTGCATGGGCGACGTCCTGCCAGGGCATGAGGTTGCGGGGGGTCGGCGCACCGAATGGGTGGTGCGTGGTGGAAACTGTCTGGTGGTTACGGACGTTGTGAGGGTGTCCGGGTCGACCGGTGTGTTCAATCAGGGTTCGTCCTGCCCCACGGGCGGGTCTGTTTCGGTCAAGGGGAATCGCCCGTGAAGTTGTTTGCGAAGTTGTTCGGCAAGAGCGCGCGAGAGGGCAGCGACAATGCGACCGCCCGTCATCGCGCACAGCCTGACGCGGAGGGCCAGCGTCCGCTGTTCCGGGACCAGGTCGGTGGTCCGGGCGGTGACGCTTCCGGAGGTCAGGGCGCGGCGTCTGTTGACCCTGCCCAGGCCGGCGCCATAGGTTTCGGGCAACCGTCAACCTCAGGTACGAGTGGAGGGTTTTCCGTCGACCCGTACGCTTCCCATGCCCCCGGGGGGCAGCCGCGGCAGGAGGATCCGTCCATGTCGGCCCTGGTGTGTTCGAGGTGCGGTAACCGCAACGCGGAGAACAGCCGCTTCTGCTCCAATTGCGGTGCCCCGCTGCGGGCTGGGGCCGCACCGGAGCGTCCGTCCGAGACCACGTCCACGATCTCCATCTCGGGCCTTGAGGCCTACGATGCCGAGGCCACCGGTCAGACGCAGATGCCGATGCTCTCCCCGGAGGCGCAGGCTGCCGTCGACGCACTGCCGCTCGGCTCCGCGCTCCTGGTGGTGCGCCGCGGTCCGAACTCGGGCAGCCGCTTCCTGCTGGACGGCGACCTGACCACGGCCGGGCGTCACCCGCAGAGCGACATCTTCCTCGACGACGTGACGGTCTCCCGCCGACACGTGGAGTTCCGTCGCGGTCAGGACGGCTCGTTCACGGTCGCCGACGTGGGCAGCCTGAACGGCACGTACGTCAACCGTGAGCGGATCGACCAGGTCGCTCTGAACAACGGCGACGAGGTACAGATCGGCAAGTACCGCCTGGTCTTCTACGCGAGCCAGCGGGGCTACTGAGCCTCCTCCGGACGTCGTCCGGGGGGACCCCGAGGGAAGGTCCATGCTTCAAACACCGAGGGGCGGTGCCGGACACGGCACCGCCGCCGCGGACGGTGGTCTGATGAGCATCGGCACGGTGCTGACCGTGCTGCGCGACGAGTTTCCCGAAGTCACCATCTCCAAGATCCGTTTCCTGGAGTCGGAGGGGCTCATCGAGCCGCAGCGGACCCCCTCCGGGTATCGCAAGTTCAGCGCCCATGACGTGGAGCGCCTGGGGCACGTCCTGAGGATGCAGAGGGACCACTATCTGCCGCTCAAGGTGATCCGTGAGCACCTGGAGGCCATGGAGCGCGGCGAGGCCGTACAACTGCCGGTCCTGGGTCGTCATGGGGACGGAGGGGCCGCGCCGGAGGCCGTCGAAGGGCCCACGGTGGCTCGGATCGGGCGATCCGAGCTGCTGGCCGCCGCGGAGATCGGTGAGGAGGAGCTGCAGGAGTGGGAGTCGTACGGGCTCATCGCTCCAATGCCGGACGGGGCCTATGACGTCGAGACCGTGACGGTGGCCTCCCTCGTCGCCGAGCTGGGGCGGTTCGGGATCGAGCCGCGGCATCTGCGGGTGATGAAGGCCGCCGCCGATCGTGAGGCCGGTCTGGTGGACCAGGTCGTGGCCCCGCTCAGGCGCCACCGCAACCCGCAGACCAGGGCGCATGCCGAAGCCCGTACGAAGGAACTGGCCTCACTGGCGGTGAAACTGCATGCGGCGCTGGTGCAGACGGCTCTCGGGGTGCGGCTTCCCTGAGACGCGCCTGCGCCTGTCCCGGATCGGGCCGGTCCGCGGAGGCCGGATCGGCCCCCCGTTTCCTGCCCGACTACCCAAACGTCCCGGGCACGGCCTAGGGTTGCTGTGTGAACGAGCTCGATGTCGTAGGTGTCCGGGTCGAAATGCCCTCCAACCAACCGATCGTGCTCCTGCGTGAAGTGGGAGGCGACCGCTACCTCCCCATCTGGATCGGGCCTGGGGAGGCTACGGCGATCGCCTTCGCCCAGCAGGGCATGGCCCCCGCACGACCGCTGACCCACGACCTGTTCAAGGACGTGCTGGAGGCCGTCGGTCAGGAACTCAGTGAAGTGCGCATCACGGAGCTGCGTGAGGGCGTCTTCTACGCGGAGCTGGTCTTCGCCAGCGGGGTGGAGGTGAGTGCTCGTCCGTCCGACGCCATAGCGCTGGCCCTGCGCACCGGAACGCCGATCTACGGCAGCGACGGTGTGCTCGACGATGCGGGTATCGCGATCCCGGACGAGCAGGAGGACGAGGTGGAGAAGTTCCGCGAGTTCCTCGACCAGATCTCGCCCGAGGACTTCGGCACCAGCAGTCAGTGAGACTCATGGCGGCCCGGTGAGGAACAGTCCTCGCCGGGCCGTTCTCGTCCGTTGACGCCTCACGTGCCGGCTTGTGCCAACGGTCCGGGAGAGCGCCCTGCGGTCCGCCCCGGGCGCATTCGGCTAGCCTTTCCCCGCGGTGGGGCACGGGAAACCACTCTTAGGGTGATTATCACTCGGCGTGGCGAGTGTGGCGATCGTTGACGCACCCCTGGTGACTGCCTACCTTCGAGGAGGCAGGTCAAGGACGGAGGTCGGCGTGAGAATCAGCGGCGACGGTACGGCTGGGGGTGCCCCCGGACGCGGTTTCGGGGAGAGCGGTCCGTACCCGCTTCACAGCAACGCGGCCGATCACGCTCCGCAGCGACCGACGGCCGTGCCGAGCAGCGGAGGGGCGACGTCCATGGCGTCCGAGCAGATCGGCTACCGCGGTCCGACGGCCTGCGCAGCCGCCGGTATCACCTACCGGCAACTGGACTACTGGGCCCGCACCGGCCTCGTCGAGCCGAGTGTGCGGCCCGCCTACGGCTCCGGGACACAGCGTCTGTACAGCTTCCGGGACGTCGTCATCCTGAAGATCGTCAAGCGCTTCCTCGACACCGGTGTGTCGCTGCAGAACATCCGCGCCGCGGTCCAGCACCTGCGGGAGCGCGGCTTCAGCGATCTGGAGCGCATGACGCTGATGAGCGACGGCGCCACGGTCTACGAGTGCAGCACGCCCGACGAGGTCCACGCGCTGCTCCAGGGCGGCCAGGGCGTCTTCGGGATCGCCGTCGGTGTGGTGTGGCGGGATGTCGAGAGCGCCCTCTCGCAGCTGCACGGGGAGCGGGTAGACACGGGGGAGACTCTCGTCGGGCACAATCCCACGGACGAGCTGGCGCGGCGGCGCAACCGGGCGGTCTGAGCGCCTCTCCGCTCTTCGGGCGGGGCATTGTCAGTGGCGTAGGGCAGCATCGGAGATGTGAGAAGCGCGCCGACGATCCTGCACCTCGACATGGACGCCTTCTTCGCCTCGGCGGAGCAGGCGTCGAAGCCGAGCCTGCGCGGGAAGGCCGTCGTCGTGGGTGGGCTGGGGCCGCGTGGGGTGGTGGCCACGGCGTCGTACGAGGCGCGGGTCTTCGGGGTGCATTCCGCGATGCCCATGGCCCAGGCGAGGCGGCTCGCACCGAACGCCGCGTATCTCGTGCCGCGCTTCGCGTTCTACCGGGCGATCAGTGAGCAGGTGATGGGCCTGTTGCGGGCTCTGTCGCCGCTGGTGGAGCCGTTGAGTCTGGATGAGGCGTTCGTGGACCTGGAGGCCGGCGGAGCGGCCGGGGACGAGGAGTCGGCGCGGCTCGTCGGCGTGAGGCTACGGGGGGACATACGGGCCGTGACCGGACTGACGGGGTCCGTGGGGCTCGCCGCCTCCAAGATGCTCGCGAAGATCGGCTCGGAGCAGGCCAAGCCGGACGGACTGGTGGTGATCGAGCCGGGGACCGAGCGGGCGATGCTGGGGCCGTTGCCCGTGCGGACGCTGCCGGGGGTGGGCCCGGCGACGGGGGACCATCTGCGGCGAGCCGGGATCACCACGGTCGAGGAGATCGCCGGGGCGGGCGAGGACGAACTCGTTCGGCTGCTCGGGAAGGCCCATGGGCACGGGTTGTATGCCATGGCGCTGGCGCGCGACGAGCGGCCCGTGGTGGCCGAGCGGGAGGCGAAGTCGGTGTCGGTGGAGGACACGTACGACGTCGACATCCATGATCGGACCCGGGTGGGGCTCGAAGTGCAACGGCTGGCGGACCGGTGTGTGCGGCGGTTGCGTGGGGCGGGGCTGTCGGGGCGGACGATCGTACTGAAGGTGCGGAGGTACGACTTCTCCACGCTGACCCGGTCCGAGACCCTGCGAGGGCCCACGGACGACCCGGCGGTGGTGCGGGAGGCAGCCGCGCGGTTGTTGGACTCCGTGGATACGACCGGGGGAGTACGGCTGCTCGGGGTGGGTGTCAGTGGGCTGGCCGACTACACGCAGGAGGACCTGTTCGCGCAGGCCGCGGAGGAGCAGGTGGACGCCGGTTCGGTGGAGGAGGCCGAGGACGCGATTGAGGCGGAGCCGGAGGCGCCGGTCGAGCGGCGGTGGCCCTCGGGGCACGATGTGCGGCATGTCCGGTACGGGCACGGATGGGTGCAGGGGAGTGGGCTCGGACGGGTGACGGTGCGGTTCGAGACGCCTGACTCGGACCCGGGGCGGGTGCGGACGTTTCGGACCGATGATCCTGACTTGGAGGTGGCGGAACCGTTGCCGTTGGTGCCGGGGAGTTTGGCGCAGGCGTGACAGGGGCGGGTGCCTTGGGCACGCGGCCTTCGGGCGGCGCCGGGTTGCCATGAGCGTTACGGGTTCCCCTTCGCGCTCCGGGTTCCTATCCGCGTTCCGGGTTCCCCTCCGTGGCCTGCGTGCTGGGTTCGTTGTCGGTCCGGGTGGTCCTTGTGGGGGCTCGGTGGTGTCGGCGGGTGCGGCTTGGGGGGTGTGGCGTCGGGGACGTCCGGTGCGTCCGGTGCGTTGCTTGTCAGGTGTCGTCCGTGCCTGCCAGGTTGCCGAAGTCGCGGTCCGGGAGCGGGGGCGGAGCGGAGATGTCGAGACCGTAGTGGTGGTAGAGCTGGAGTTCCTGTTCGGGGGAGAGGTGGCGGCCCACTCCGAAGTCGGGGGCGTCCTTGATGAGGGCGCGGTCGAAGGGGACGCGCAGGGTGCCCTCGATCAGTTCGCTGGGCTGCAGGGGGACGAAGGCGTCCCTGGAGAAGAGGCCGGTGCGTATGGCCGCCCATTCCGGTACGCCGGTCGCGTCGTCGAGGTAGACCTCGTCGATCGTGCCGATCTTGGTGCCGTTGCGGTCGAACGCCTTGCGGCCGATCAGGTTGCGCGGATCGATGTCGGTGCGCACGGGCCCTCCACTTGGTCGCAACTCATCCGTAAGCACTACGAAAGAGCACAATCAGGGAGGCGGCCACTCGAACGCCCGGTCGTCTCTCTCGCTGGTAGGCTGGCTACCGGCTGCTGACCCCGTGCGGGAGAGTCCTCCGGACACCACCCGGAGGCGCCGAAGGAGCAAATCCTCCCCGGAATCTCTCAGGCACACGTACCGCACGGACGAGGCCACTCTGGAAAGCAGGGCGGGTGTCGACGGCGTCGACGGCCTCCGCTCTCACCGACGGTGAAAGCCGGGCACCTTCGGGAGGCCCGGTGAAGCTCTCAGGTTGAGATGACAGAGGGGGAGGCCGTCCGGGTACCCGCGCCGTGGTGACCCTCGAAGGTCGTGTCAGACCAGGAGGCCTCCGTATGACCGCCTATCGCATTCCGCTCTCCGAACTCGAGCAGGGCATTCCCTTCGAGCAGCGTCACATCGGGCCCGACCAGGAGGCGCGGGCGAAGATGCTCGCCCAGGTCGGGTACGGCTCGCTGGACGAGCTCACCGCCGCCGCGGTGCCGGACGTGATCAAGAACGCCGACGCGCTCGATCTGCCGGGTGCGCGTACGGAGGCCGAGGTGCTGGCCGAGCTGCGTTCGCTGGCCGACCGGAACCAGGTTCTCGACTCCATGATCGGGCTCGGTTACTACGGGACCTTCACGCCGCCCGTCATCCTGCGGAACGTGATGGAGAACCCGGCCTGGTACACGGCCTACACGCCGTACCAGCCGGAGATCTCCCAGGGGCGGCTCGAGGCCCTGCTGAACTTCCAGACCATGGTCGCCGAGCTCACCGGGCTGCCCACCTCCGGTGCCTCGCTGCTCGACGAGGGTACGGCGGCGGCAGAGGCCCTGGCGCTGTCGCGGCGCATGGGCAGGAACAAGAAGGGTCTCTTCCTGGTCGACGCGGACACGCTGCCGCAGACCGTCGCCGTGATCGAGACGCGTGCCGAGCCGACCGGCGTCGAGGTGGTCGTCGCCGACCTCAGTGCCGGCATCCCGGCGGAGATCGCCGGACGTGAGATCAACGGCTTGCTGATCCAGTACCCGGGCGCCTCCGGGGCCGTACGCGACATCAAGCCCCTCATCGACCAGGCCCACGAGCTCGGCGCGCTCGTGACCGTCGCCGCCGATCTGCTGGCGCTCACGCTGCTGAGGTCCCCGGGGGAGCTCGGGGCGGACATCGCGGTCGGGACGACCCAGCGGTTCGGTGTGCCGATGGGGTTCGGGGGACCGCACGCCGGATACCTGGCCGTGCGCGAGAAGTTCGCGCGCAGCCTGCCCGGGCGGCTCGTGGGTGTCTCTGTGGACGCCGACGGGCACAAGGCCTACCGGCTCGCCCTGCAGACGCGGGAGCAGCACATTCGGCGGGAGAAGGCGACCAGTAACATCTGCACCGCGCAGGTGCTGCTGGCGGTGATGGCCGGTATGTACGCGGTGTACCACGGGCCCGAGGGCCTGAAGACCATCGCGCGGCGCACCCACCGGTACGCCACGATCCTCGCCGCGGGGCTGATGGCCGGAGGGGTCGAGGTCGTGCACGGCTCCTACTTCGACACACTGACCGCCCGGGTGCCCGCGAAGGCCGCCCAGATCGTCGCGGCGGCCCGCGAGAACGGTGTCAACCTGCGGCTCGTGGACGCCGACCAGGTGTCGATCGCGTGTGACGAGACGACCGCGCGGGCCCAGCTGGCTGCCGTGTGGGCCGCGTTCGGGGTCGAGGGTGACATCGAGGCGCTCGACGCCGCCACCGCGGACTCCCTGCCGGCCGCGCTGTCGCGCACCGACGACTACCTTACGCACCCCGTCTTCCACCAGCACCGCTCCGAGACCGCGATGCTGCGCTACCTGCGCCGGCTCGCCGACCGCGACTACGCGCTCGACCGCGGCATGATCCCGCTGGGCTCCTGCACCATGAAGCTCAACGCGACCACCGAGATGGAGCCGGTGACCTGGCCCGAGTTCGGGCAGTTGCACCCGTTCGCGCCCGCCGAGCAGGCCCAGGGCTACCTCACGCTCATCCGGGAGCTGGAGGAACGTCTCGCCGAGGTCACCGGATACGACAAGGTCTCGCTCCAGCCCAACGCGGGTTCGCAGGGCGAGCTGGCCGGACTGCTGGCCGTACGCGGATACCACCGGGCCAACGGGGACGAGCAGCGGACGGTGTGTCTGATTCCGTCGTCCGCGCACGGCACCAATGCTGCCAGCGCCGTGATGGCCGGGATGAAGGTCGTCGTCGTGAAGACCGCCGACGACGGTGAGATCGACGTCGAGGACCTGCGGGCGAAGATCGAGGAGTACCGCGACGAGCTGGCGGTGCTGATGATCACGTACCCCTCGACGCACGGTGTGTTCGAGGAGCATGTCGCCGACATCTGTGCGCAGGTGCACGAGGCGGGCGGGCAGGTGTACGTCGACGGCGCCAACCTCAACGCGCTGGTCGGGCTGGCCAAGCCGGGCCACTTCGGCGGTGACGTCTCGCACCTGAACCTGCACAAGACCTTCTGCATCCCGCACGGCGGCGGCGGGCCGGGCGTCGGCCCGGTCGGTGTGCGCGCGCACCTGGCGCCGTATCTGCCCAACCACCCGCTGCAGCCCGCGGCCGGACCGGAGACCGGTGTCGGCCCCGTCTCGGCCGCGCCCTGGGGATCCGCCGGCATACTGCCGATCTCGTGGGCGTATGTACGGCTCATGGGCGGTGAGGGACTCAAGCGGGCCACGCAGGTGGCGGTGCTGAGCGCCAACTACATCGCCAAGCGGCTCGAGCCGCACTACCCCGTGCTCTACACCGGCCCCGGCGGGCTGGTCGCGCACGAATGCATCATCGACCTGAGGCCGCTCACGAAGGCGACCGGGGTGAGTGTCGACGATGTCGCCAAGCGGCTCATCGACTACGGGTTCCACGCGCCGACGATGTCGTTCCCGGTGGCCGGGACGCTGATGATCGAGCCGACCGAGTCCGAGGACCTGACCGAACTCGACCGGTTCTGCGAGGCCATGATCGCCATTCGCGCGGAGATCGAGAAGGTCGGCTCGGGTGAATGGCCCGCGGACGACAACCCGCTGCGCAACGCTCCGCACACCGCCGGCGCGCTGGGCGGCGAGTGGGAACACACGTACACCCGCGAGGAGGCCGTCTTCCCTGCCGGTGTGTCCGTGGCGGACAAGTACTGGCCGCCGGTGCGCCGGATCGACCAGGCCTTCGGGGACCGGAACCTCGTCTGCTCCTGCCCGCCGCTGGACGCGTACGAGGGCTGACACGTCATGGATGAGCATTGACCTGTCGTATACGAGCCCTGACATGTCGTATACGAGGGCTGAGACGTTGTAAGTGAGAAGGGCTCCGTCCGGTCGTGTGCCGGTGGAGCCCTTCCGTGTGTCTGAGGTGTCAGACGGTCGCCAGGGAGACCTCGGTCGACTTGATCAGGGCGACGACCGGGGTGCCTGCCGCGAGGGCGAGGTCCGTGGCGGCGTCCCTGGTGATCACCGAGGTGAGGTCGGCACCCTGGACGGAGATCTTGACGGAGGCCATGGCGCCGCCGGTCGCGATCTCCTGGACAACGCCGGCCAGTTGGTTACGGATGGAGAGCCCGTCGACCGGAGCGGTGGCGAGGGAGACCTCCGTCGCCTTCACCAGGGCGCGAACGGGTGAGTCCGCGGCCAGGCCCAGTTCCTCGACTGCCTCCAGGGTGATCGCGGCGGTGAGGTCCTGACCGCCGTCGAGGCGGACCGTGACTGTGGCCATCACCTCGCCCGGGGCGACGGCGGTGACGGTACCGGGGAGCTGGTTGCGGATGCTCAGGCTCACGGCGAGGCCTCGCAGAGGGGGGAGGGACCAGGGGTCCGAGGGGCCAGGGGTCCCCACCGTAGCCGTCGATGGGTCTTATGTCGGGTATGCATGAGTTTGCATCGCTTTGATGGTCGCCCAGACCGGTGCGCCCGGGTGCAGGTCGAGTTCGGCCGCGGCAACCGTGGTGAGGTCGGCGGCGAGGGGAAGTTCGCCGGTGAGGTCCGCCCGGATCTGGTCGCCGTGGGTCTTGAGACCGGCCACCTCGCGGCGCCACAGGTTGCGGGCGCTGGAGCCGGTGGGCCGGTCGCGGTAGAGGGTCACGGCGCTCGGTGGGAACGCGACGAACACCGGGCCGGCGAGGTCCTCGGTGGTGGTGAGGGCGGGTCCTGCGTCGAGGCGGACCGTGTGACCCTCGGCCTGGCCCTTGTAGAGGTTCAGCCCGACCAGTTGCGCGATGTGGTCCGTACGGGGATGGCGGGCGATGTCGGCGGGGGCGCCCTGCTGGACGACCCGGCCGTGCTCGATGACGACGAGTCGGTCGGCCAGCACCATGGCGTCCAGTGGGTCGTGCGTGACCAGGACGGCGACGGCCTCGAACTCGGCCAGATGGCGGCGGAGTTGGGCGCGGACCTCCAGGCGGGTGCGGGCATCCAGAGCGGCGCGGGGCTCGTCCAGGAGCAGCAGACGGGGGTGGGTGGCCAGGGCGCGGGCGAGGGCGACGCGCTGGGCCTGACCGCCGGAGAGCTTGCGGGGCTTGGTCCCGGCGTGGTCGGTGAGGCCCATGCGGTCCAGCCATTCGGCGGCCTGTGCACGGGCCGCCGCCTTGGTCACGCCGTGGCAGCGCGGGCCGAAGGCCAGGTTGTCGAGGGCGGACAGGTGCGGGAAGAGCAGGTAGTCCTGGAAGACGACGCCCACGGGGCGGGATTCGGGGGGCGTACGGTCCAACGCGGCGCCGTCCAGGCATAGACGGCCGTCGGTGAGTGGGGCGAGGGCGCGCAGGGCGGTGGTCTTGCCTGCACCGTTCGGGCCGAGGAGGGCGACGACGTCACCGGGGGCGGCGGTGAGGGTGACGTCGAGGCGGAAGGTGCCGTGATCGACGACGAGACGGGCGTCGAGGCCCGCACGATGTGGCACGCATGTGCGTCTCTGTGGAAGTGACTGTCTCCGGGGAGCGCCGGTCAGGCCAGGTCGATGTGGACGTTCGTCGACTTCACTCGTGCCGTGGCCTCCATGCCGACCTCCAGACCGAGGTCCTCGACGGCCTCGCGGGTCAGGAGGGAGACGAGCCGGTGTGGGCCGGCCTGGATCTCGACCTGGGCGGCGACATCGCCGAGCTTGATCGCCGTGACGATGCCGGGGAAGGCGTTGCGGACGGAGGTGTACGGTGTGTCCTCCTCGTCGCTTCCGGCCTTGGCGAGTGCCACCGAGAACGCGGCCAGGTCCCGCCCGTCGACGACCCTTCTGCCGCTGTCGTCGCGGTGGGTCGCCACCCGGCCCGCGTCCGTCCAGCGGCGCGCGGTGTCGGGGCTCACGCCGAGGAGCCGTGCTGCCTGGCCGATTGTGTAGGACTGCATGCCGGTCACGATAGGGGCGCTGTCGGGGAACCGCGGGTGGGGGGTGGCCGGTGGGTTCCGCGTCGGCGCCGCACCAAAGAGGATCGGCCTGTGGATGTCCGCTTCGTCTCCCTGCCCCAGCGGATCGGCCCGGTGATGCCCGTGCTCCGGCGCCCCGACCCCACCCCGCCCGACTCGCTCAGCCCGTGTGGACGCGAGGTCGTCGTGCCCGGTCGGGTTCCGCTTCACGCAGGACCTCTCGGGTGACCGGGGCGACCTCGCCCTGGCCGAAGAGGAAGAAGCGCAGGAAGTTGGCGAAGGGGTTGCCCTCGGTCCACTCGAAGTAGATGTGCGGGGTGCACTTCGTCGCGTCGCGGACGTGCAGGAGCAGGGCCGCCAGGGCGTTGGGGATGGCGGCGGACTCCAGGGTCAGCACGCGGTAGCGGTTGTGCAGGACCTCGCCGCGTACGGTCAGGCCCGCCTCGAACTCGGAGGGGTCGAGGACGGTGACCTCGACGAAGACGAAGTCCTCCTGTTCCGGCATGTCGTTGTCGGCCCGGATCTGCTCGATCTTGTCGCGGTACTCGGCCTTGTCTCGCCGGTCGGGCTCGTTGGCGATGAACCGTATCTTGCGGCTGGCCATGTCCCGGATGAAACGTTCCGCCATGTCGTCGAGCGTCACGCTGGTCACGCGGAGCTCGAAGGCGCGGGCCAGGCGGGACAGCAGGGAAACCAGGATGATGCCGGCGATGAAGCAGGCGCCGATCTTCACACCGTCGGGACGCTCGATGACGTTCACGACCGTCGTGTAGAGGAACACCGCCGAGATCACCGCGAAGCCGATGGCCCCCTTCCGCTGGCCTGCCTTGCGGGCGGCGATGGTGACCGCGATCGCGGCGGAGCTGATCAGCACCAGCACGCCGGTGGCGTAGGCGCCGCCCTGCGCGTCGACGTCCGCGTCGAAGATCCAGGTGACCAGGAAGGCGATGAGGATGAAGACGATGACCATCGGGCGCACGGCGCGGGCCCAGTGCGGTGCCATGCCGTAACGGGGCAGATAGCGGGGCATCAGGTTGAGCAGCCCGGCCATGGCGGATGCGCCCGCGAACCACAGGATGGCGATGGTCGCGACGTCGTAGACCGTGCCGAAGGCGCTGCCGAGGTAGTTGTGCGCCAGGTACGAGAGGGCGCGGCCGTTGGCCTGGCCGCCGGACTCGAACTCCTTCTCCGGGATCAGCAGGGTGGTGATGAAGCTGGTGGTGATCAGGAAGCAGCTCATGATCACGGCAGCGGTGGTGAGCAGCTTCTTGGTGTCCCGGATCCGGCCGGTGGGCTGTTCGTCGGTGTCGTCCGGGTCTCCCTGGACGTGCGGCATCACGGCCACGCCGGTCTCGAAGCCGGAGAGACCGAGCGCGAGCTTCGGGAAGACCAGCAGGGCCACGCCGACCATGGCGAAGACGTTGCCGTGCTCGGCGGTCAGGGCGCCGGCCCAGTCGGTGACGACATGGCTCGCGGTGACGACGTGCCACAGACCGACGGACACGACGACGAGGTTCAGTGCGAGGTAGATGCCCACCAGGACGACGGCGACGCCGATCGCCTCCAGGAACCCCTTGAGGAACACCGCGCCGAGCAGCGCCACGAGAACGAGGGTGATCGGCATTTGCTTGTCGTGCAGGGTGCTGGTCAGGTGCGGGTTCTCGACCAGGTGGGTCGAGGCGTCCGCCGCCGAGAGCGTGATGGTGATCAGGAAGTCGGTGGCGGCGAAGCCGAGCAGGGTCAGGACGAACAGCTTGCCCTTCCAGAAGGACAGCAGCCGCTCCAGCATCGCGATCGAGCCCTCGCCGCGCGGGCTCTCCTCGGCCACACGGCGGTACACGGGCAGGGCGCCCGCCAGAGTCACGATCACCAGCACGATGGTCGCCACCGGCGACAGCAGACCGGCCGCGAGTGCCGCGATGCCCGGCTGATAGCCGAGGGTGGAGAAGTAGTCGACGCCGGTCAGGCACATCACCCGCCACCATCGCTGGCCCTTGTGTGCCGGTTCGGGTGTGGCGTGCGGGCCCTGGTGGCCGCCGTCCCGGCCCATGTCGGAGAGGTCCTCCAGCATCCAGGAGCGCAGACGACTGGCAGGAGGGTGTTCGGTGGTGGCCATCAGGCGTGCTCCTGAGATGCGGGTCGGCGTGTGGATCCGGCCATCACGCATTCGGCGCAACCAGCGTAAGCGGAGAGTGACGCCCGGGCCTGCGGATGAGGGGGCGGAGGCCGTCAAGCTTGCGTTAAGACTGATGCGGCGGGAGCCAGAAGCACGTCAAGCGGAGGTCAGCGGGCTGACAGGCGTGGGGGCCAGGTGCAGGGGCCGGGCTGTGCGAGGGATCGGGGCGGGCGACAGGGCGGACACCCAGCGTCATGGCGTACGGCGATTCCCGGCGGCTCGCCATCTGTCCCGTGCGCCTGCGGGGTCAGGGCCGGTCACTCCAGGGCGGAGATCCTGAACACGGTCAGCGCGGTCTCCCGGTCGATCTGTCGGGTGACCCGATGCAGTGCGGGAGTGCCGTACGTGAGCAGGCCGCGGGACATCGACGGATGGATGTCGCTGTCCCGCGACACCTCCGTGACGGCAGCCCGCACAAGGGACTACGGGGAGTGACCGACCCCGGACATACGTCGGGGCCGGTGCGCAGTCGACGCTGCGAGCCAGCCCCTCAGGTACTCCGGGCGGCGCGGTGGACCGCCCGGTCGGTCAGGCTCAGGCAGCCGTCATCACCTGGCTCGCCAGCGGACGGTGCGGGGCGATGACCCGGCCGTCCGGCAGGAGCTCACCGGTGTCCTCGAAGAGCAGGACGCCGTTGCACAGCAGGCTCCATCCCTGTTCCGGGTGGTGCGCCACGAGACGGGCGGATTCCCGGTCGGCGGAGTCGGCTGTAGGGCACGGCGGCTGGTGCTGGCACATTGGTGGGATCTTTCGCTCTGTCCTGACGGATGAAATGGCTGTCGTGTCTGTTCCGCGGCTTGAAGCGTCGTTCATGGCCGCCCCCCGTAACGATAAGTCGGTCTGAACCAAGTGTTGCCCCACGGACGTCAATCCGCAGGGATTTAGCAGCGCCGCTTCTCACAGGTTGATGACGCCTCACCCGCCCAGACGGTTCATCCCAACTGCACTGTCACTTCGGATGGTTCGCAGTGGCCGGATAGGGCTAGTCCGGACGGGTCAGGGGCTCCGTCCGGCTCGCACGAGCCATAAAGTGCTCGTACGAGCAAGGGTGAGCGGGTACGAGCGAGCGTGAGCGACTGTGCGCCAATTGAGCACTGGAAATCGTGGTGCAAAACGCGTCGTACCCCGCTGCCCGGAATGCGGGAACGGGGTACGAAGGTCGCTCAGGCGAGGGATTTCAGGCGGGTGAGCTGAGCAGCGGCGTGGGAGTCACCCGATGGGTGAGCACCGGGAGGAGTTCGGCCACCCGGTGCGGTCGGTGGGCCGCGATGCCGGGCGGGGCGGGGGCCAGCGGGACGAGCAGGTCGGTGGCGGCGGGGTGACCGGTCGCGCCGTCGGCGGCGCAGTCACCGTGCAACCACAACGTCAGCATGTACAGGCCGGGGACCGACAGCAGGCGCGGCTGGTAGGGCTGGGTCATGGTCTCGGCCTGGCGCAGCGCACGCTCGGTGGAGGCGATGTACGGGCCTTCGAAGAAGTGGGAGAACGCCCACCCGTCGGGGGTCAGCATCGTCTCAGCCGCGGCCACCGCGCGGTCGGCGCAGCGGATCAGGAAACGCCAGCCGGTCAGCCGGGTGACGGGGATGCCCGAGGCGTCGATCCCGTCCAGGACGTGCACGGGCAGAGGCAGTTCGGCCGTGGTGGGCCCCTGGGCGTGCAGCAGGGACGGAGTTCGGGCCTCTTTTACCGCGGTGGGAGAACCGAGGGCAGTGAGGACGGTGCGAAGGGCTGGCGCGGGAGCCGGCGGGACATGCAGCGGCATGGTGGGTCGCCTCTCATTCGACAGGCACAGGGGCGCGAGGGCGGGGCGGGGTGGCGCGGGGCGGACGGCGCTGTCTGCTCGCGGGGCAAGAGAGGTGGGGGCCGTGGTCCGATACCGGGGATGTGGGTGAGGCCTGCCGCACGTCACCTGACGGCAGGATCGAGGGCCGCGGATGCCAGCCTTCTGCCTTGTTCGCGGAGTTTATACGACATATGTTCAGACTGTGTTTCGTCTAGCCGTTTCTCACGAGTAGGGCAAGACTTCAATCGGTCGGCGATTTCGCGGGAATCCTCCCGATTCCGGGGCGATCGCACGGCGATGACCTCGGAAAATGCCCGGGCAACGGACGGCCCATTCTCATCGGCGTTTTTCACGAGTTCTTCAGGGAACCCGAAACCGCAGCGTGCACCATGCCCGGCGAATGTGCCACCGGTCACATCTGCCAGAGTAGCGGCTGCCGAGCCCGTCCGGGGCGTTATCGATCGTCTCGGCTGGGCATCATCCCACCTGACCCGGACACCGGCGGCCGGATCCACGGCCCGCCCGATGAAGGAGGACCCTTCGATGGGGGAAAAGGTCGCGGCAGGCCAGTACGACCTGTCCGATCGCCAGCGCTACCGCGACAAGCTCCGACAGTGCCTGACGGGGCTGGAGCGACTCCTGGTCGAGGAGCGGTTCGATCGCCCGAAGAACCTCATGGGGCTGGAGATCGAATTGAATCTCACGGGCTCTGACGGCATGCCGAAAATGCTCAATGCGCAGGTGCTCGAACGCATCGCAAGCCGAGATTTCCAAACAGAACTCGCCATGTTCAACCTGGAAGTCAACATAGCTCCACACCGATTGAGTGGGAGTGTATTCGACCGGCTCGCCGAGGAACTCCGCACCTCGCTGGCATACGCCGACCGGAAAGCGGGCGAACTCGACGCGGGAATCATGATGATCGGCATTCTGCCGACCCTCGACAGGGACGACCTGGTCTCCTCCAACCTCTCGGACGTCGACCGCTACGCCCTGCTCAACGACCAGATCGTGGCCGCCCGCGGGGAGGACTTCGCCCTCGACATCGACGGTGTGGAGCGCCTCACCTGCACCTCCAAGTCCATCGCGCCCGAGGCCGCCTGCACCTCGGTGCAACTGCACCTCCAGGTCACCCCGGACCGCTTCGCCGACGTGTGGAACGCCGCCCAGGCCGTCGCAGCGGCGCAGATCGCCGTGGGCGCCAACTCGCCGTTCCTGTTCGGCCGCGAGCTGTGGCGCGAGTCCCGGCCGCCGCTGTTCCAGCAGTCCACCGACACCCGCCCGCCCGAACTCCAGGCCCAGGGGGTGCGCCCGCGGACCTGGTTCGGCGAACGCTGGATCTCCTCCGCGTACGACCTCTTCGAGGAGAACCTGCGCTACTACCCGGCCCTGCTGCCCATCTGCGACGACGAGGACCCGCTGGAGGTCATCGCCGCGGGCGGCGTCCCCACCCTCGCCGAGCTGGTCCTGCACAACGGCACCGTCTACCGCTGGAACCGCCCCGTCTACGGCATCGCCGACGGCGTCCCGCACCTGCGTGTCGAGAACCGGGTGCTGCCCGCTGGACCCACGATCACCGACGTCATCGCCAACGCGGCTTTCTACTACGGCATGGTCCGCGCCCTCTCCGCGGAGTCCCGGCCGGTGTGGACCAGGCTGCCGTTCGAGGCCGCCGCCGCCAACTTCGACGCCGCCTGCAAGCACGGCATCGACGCCCGCTTCACCTGGCCCCGGCGCGGCCGTCACGGCGGCACGGTCGAGGTCGACGCCGTGACCCTGGTACGTGAGGAACTGCTGCCGCTCGCCGAGGCCGGTCTTGAGGCGTGGGGAGTGGAGCCCGCCGATCGCGACCTGTACCTCGGCGTGATCGAGGAGCGGTGCCGACGTCGGGTCAACGGCGCGTCCTGGCAGGCGGCGACCTTCCACCGGGCCCTTGAGGGCGGGCTGTCGCGGGACGCCGCGCTGGCCGCGACGACCCGTCGCTACTGCGAGCTGATGCACAAGGGCGAGCCCGTGCACACCTGGCCGGTGGGCCTGCCGGAGCCGGTGCCGCTGGGCTGAGGGAGGCGTCCGTGCGGCGAGGGCGGGACGGCGGTAAGAGGGGTCGGTGCGGCGAAGCGGGAGGGCGGGCATGATGCGTCAGCCGACGGCGGCCACGTCGCGTCAGCCGACGGCGGCGCATCGCGTCAGCCGACGGCGGCCACGTCGCGTCAACGGCCGGCGCATCGCGTCAGCCGACGGCGGCCACGTCGCGTCAACGGCCGGCACATCGCGTCACCCGCCGGCCGGGTGAGATGCGTCAGCCCTGGCCCGCTGCCCGTGCGCCGGCCGCCACGATCGCCTTCAGAATCACCGAGTGGATCTGGGCGGGATCACTGACCTCCTGCCCCGATCCGCCGGTCGCTCGGGCGATCTGCTCGGCCTCCGCGCGATCGGCGTCAGGACCCACGGCGATCGCGATGAGCGGCACCCGATGTTCGGGGTCGGTGAGCTTCTCCAGCTCCGAGATCAAGGTGCCGCGCGAGATGCTGCCCGGGTCCTGGTTCACCCCGTCGGTGAGCACCACCAGGGCGTTGAACTTCCCCTTCCCATAGGAGGACGTGGCTGCCTTGTACGCGGCGAGCGTGGTGTCGTACAGGCCCGTGGCACCGTTCGGCGCCGGCGCCAGGTTGCTGAACGCCGCCGTCAGCCGGTCCCGCTGGGTGCCGCCGCCCACCCGGTCGCCGAGGCGTTCGGTCGGCACGAGCACGCGGTAGTCCTTGTCGCCGTCCAGCTTGGTGGCGAAGTCCCACAGCCCGATCTCGTCCTCGGGCGTGAATGTGGCGAGGGCCTGGAGCAGTGAGGCCTTGGTGACGTCCATCCGCGACCGGCCGGTGCGCGGGGCCTTCTCCGACATGGACGAGGAGGCGTCCACGACCGTGGTGATCCGGGCGCTCTGCACTGTGATCGTCCACACGCCGAGGGCCTCCTGGAGCGTCTCCTCGGCGGCCGGTTCGGCGGCGGGCTCCCGGTACGGTTGCGGACGGCTGCCGCCGGCCTTCGCGACCAGTGTGTCCGGCACCTCGTCGTCCGACGTCCGGAAGCCGCGTTGCTGCAGCAGCCGGAGCTGTTCCGGCTGTCGGACATAGCTCAGGAAGCGGATCGCGGCCCGGCTCTCGTCGGTGGTCAGCCCCGTCTGGTCGACCAGTGTGTACGGGTAGTCGAGCCGCGGCGCACCGTCCTCGGGATAGAAGAGGTCCAGGCTGTTGCCACCGTCGGCCGAGGAATTGTGTGTAAACGCGGCCTGCTCCGACAGGATCAGCGCCTGATTGCGCTTCGGGTTGCCCTGCTCGGCGCCCGAGGCGTCGCGTGGCAGGGTCTCCAGGAGCTGCCCGTCGCTGTCCGTGGTGCGCTGTGACAGCGTCTTCATCATCGCCGCGGCCTGGGTGTCCCCGGCCTCGGTCTGCGGGGCGGCGGAACTCAGCCGGGTGAGCGCGAGCAGCCCGGTCGCGCTGCGCACGGGGTCGGCCGCGCCGAGCCTGAGGGAATCGCCCTGCAGTGCGGCGCCCGCCAGCTCCAGCCAGTTGTACGTCTCGTTCGGCCATCCCAGCGACTTCGCGGCCGTCGGCACCATCGCCATCCCGACGGGCGTGGAGGCGACGTTGCCCACCTGGGACACGTCCGCCGTGCCGCTGTCCGTTTCCAGCCGCCTGAGCCACAGGTCCGAGTCCGGGACCCACACCTGGACGCCGGTCTTCTCACCGGCCAGCAGCGTGTCCGTGACCTTGTACGCGTCGCGCGCGGTCACCGTGACGGCGACGCAGCGACCGTCGGAGGTGAGGTCGTCGTCGCGGGCCCGCTCGGCCGCGGCCGCGAGGGTGGGCGCCAGGTCGGGCGAGGCGGCGAGCCTCAGCCGTACGGGGTCGTCCTGGCAGGAGGAGCCGAAGGAGAGCAGTCCGCCCTGGATGGCGGCCACCGTGCCGCCGGCCACGGTGAGCACGAGGGCTGTCGCCAAGGCCACCACGCGGCGGCGGGCGCGTGGACGGGGGTCGCTGTCGCCCGCACCATACTGATCGGGCAAGCTGTGACGTCCCATGACGGTGGTGCCCCTCCCTGTTGCCTGCTGAACCTCGTGCCGACGCCGGCCGTACGGCATGCAAACAAGGGGGGGAGGTACGCCTGCACGGCGTCCACCCCCCGACGGCCAGTCGCGCACGATCTTCGTAACTTCTTTCGAGACCCTAGCGGGGCCGCGGCGGGGATGCGGCGGCATTACTCAACTGGAGGCAGGTGTGCAGTCGGAGGCGGGCCTGGTGGCCGGTTCTTTTCCTCCGGAGCGGTTCTCGCGACGGATTTTCCGGGACGAGACGCTGCTCGTTCTGGGGCTTTCGCTCGGTGCGAGCGGTGTGTCCGCCCTGATCAGCTTTGTCGGATCGGTCACCAAACCGGGGGGCTTGAAGGATCAGGCGGCGACTCTCAACGCATCAGCGGCACCCGGTCGTCCCTGGCTCGATCTCGCCTGGCAGTTGTTCGGGATCGCCTCGGCGCTGGTGCCCGTGGCGCTGGTCGCGCACCTTCTACTGCGTGAGGGGCAGGGCCTGCGCACGATCGGCTTCGACCGGACCCGGCCGTGGCCGGACCTCGGCCGCGGGGCCGGGATCGCGGCGGTGATCGGCAGTACCGGAATCGCCTTCTACCTGGCTGCGCGCGGTCTGGGCTTCAACCTCACGGTGGTGCCCGAGGCGCTGCCGGACGTGTGGTGGAAGTACCCGGTGCTGGTCCTGTCGGCGATGCAGAACGCCATCCTCGAAGAGGTCATCGTCGTCGGCTATCTCCTGCGCCGCCTGGGCCAGTTGGGCTGGACGCCCGGCACGGCGCTGGTGGCCAGTTCGGTACTGCGCGGCTCGTACCACCTCTACCAGGGCATCGGTGGCTTCATCGGCAACATGGCGATGGGCGTGGTGTTCGTGTACCTCTACCGCCGCTGGGGTCGGGTGGGTCCCCTGGTGGTGGCGCATTCCCTGCTCGACATCGGGGCGTTCGTCGGCTACGCGCTGCTGGCCGGGAAGGTGGGCTGGCTGCCGACCGCGTGAGGCTGTGCGGGAGGGGCGTAGGGCGATCTCCTACGCCCTTTTTTCTTGTACACCCTTTTGTATGCCTTGTATGCCTTGTATATCTTGTGCGCCGGTCGCGTAGTGCTCTTCGAGTACGCCCGTCCCGCACGGTTCAGACGAGCAGCTCGCCCTCGATGACGGTGATCGCGCTGCCGCTCAGCAGGGTGCGGTCGCCGCGCAGTTCGGTGCGGACGCGGCCGGAGCGGGCCGAGGCCTGGAGGCCGGTGAGTTCGGCGCGGCCGAGGCGCTCGGACCAGAACGGGGCGAGGGCGGCGTGGGCGCTGCCGGTGACCGGGTCCTCGTCGATGCCGACGTTGGGGAAGAAGCAGCGGGAGACGAAGTCGTAGCCCCGGGTGGGGTCCTCGGCGCGGGCGGTGGCGATGACGCCGCGCTCGGAGCAGGCGCCCAGGGCCTTCATATCCGGGTCGAGGGCGTGGACCGCCTTCTCGTCGGAGACCTCGACCAGCAGGTCGCCGATGCTCTGGCCGGTGTCGAAGACGGCGAGCGGCTCGACGCCGAGGGCCTTGGTCACCCCGTCCGGGAGGGCGACGGGTGTGAGCGGCGCGGTCGGGAAGTCCAGGGTGATCGAGCTGTCCTCGCGGGGCGTGGCGATCAGGACGCCGCTGCGGGTGGCGAACCGTACCGGGCCTTCGTGGGCGCCGGTGGTGTGCAGGACGTGGGCCGTGGCGAGGGTGGCATGGCCGCACAGGTTGATCTCGGCGGCGGGTGAGAACCAGCGCAGCGCCCAGTCGGCCTCGCCGCCTTCGGGTAGCGGGTGGGCGAACGCGGTCTCCGGGTGGTTGATCTCCAGGGCCACCTTCTGGAGCCGGTCGTCGTCCGGGAAGGCGTCAAGGAGCAGGACCCCGGCCGGGTTGCCGGCGAAGGGGCGGTCGGTGAAGGCGTCGACAATTCGGATGCGCATACCTCGACGCTAGGCGCTGGGTGAAGTGATGGACCAAGGCCAATCCAGAGCCGCTGGCCCGATCCGGAGACCGGCCGGCGGCGGCTGACTCCAAACCGGTGACCACCGAGGCAGGTCGGCGACTGTCCTGTCTCAACGAAGTTGGTCGTCCACTCCTGCGCTGACCTGTGTGGACTGGATTGGCTGAGACGTGGGGACTTGATTCGTTGAGACAGACGTCGGGGCCAGAGGCGAACGGGCTGAGTGCCGTCCCGTCTCGGGTCGGGCAGTCGCTGTACTGCTTGGGGCCTTCACGCTCTGGCGCTGGCGACGCCCAAGCTGTCCATGTAGTCGCGGACTCGCGTGATCAGTCCGTTGTGGACGTGGAGTATCAGGAGACCTGGGACGGTGAACGTGGTGGCCTTGGTCGGCAGCGTTCCGACCACGACATGCTCGGCGACGATCACTTCGGGATCGGCGGTCTCGTAGGCCGCGACCCTCCTGACCTCCTTCACCTGGACGGGGCTGGCGCCCCAGGCTCCCCGGTATCCGGCGCGCACGGCCTCACGACCCTCGAGGCATGAGGGGAAGCCGGGTGAGGTGAACGGGAACTCGTGCACCGCGTCGATGGTGTAGAGATCGGCGAGATCGTCTGGGGACTTGTCGAGCATGGCCTGGTAGTAGCAGGTCAGCACCTCGTGAGGGGTGCGAACAGGAGGTGTATTCAGATGTGACACGGGGGTCATTCCATTCGCTCAACATTTGTTGACCCACTCACCGTAGGGTCGGCTGGAAGTTCGGTCAACGGCTGTAGAGTGAATTGGTGTCCACTCTCCGCCAGTCCCGCGCCGACCGCCGCCGAGCGACCGAGGTGCGCATCCTCGACAGCGCCCGGGAGTTGTTCGCCGAGAAGGGATTCGAGCGCACCACCATTCGCGCCGTGGCGACCGCAGCGAGCGTCGATCCGGCTCTGGTCATGCAGTACTTCGGCTCGAAGCGGGAGCTGTTCAGCCAAGCCGTGCAGGCGTTGCCCGCCCCGCTGACGGCCACTGATGCCGACGAGCTCGTCGATCAGTTGCTGGCCTCGCTCGGCCTCAAGCTCGGCGGTCTTCCCGAGGGCATGCTGGCGATGATGCGGTCGATGCTCACCGACCAGGCGGCAGCCGATCACGTCCGTGCCGCTCTCGGCCGGCAGATCGACAGCGTCGGTGCCGCCCTGCCCGCTGCCGAGGATCCCGAACTGCGCGCCGCACTCGTCGTCACCGCGTTGCTGGGCGTGACCATCGGCCATCAGCTCCTCGGCCTGGCCGCGCTTCGTGAGGCTCCTGCGGATTACATCGCCGCGTTGCTGCGCCCGGCCATCAAGGCCCTGGCAGGACCACCGGGGTGAATCCCAATGTCCCCGTCGCTCGGAATGTGAGCAGGCTGTACTCGGGCTCAGCAGCGGTAGTAGGGGTGGAACGGGCTCCACCGTGTTTCCGCGTCGGCTTCATCGGGCTGGCGCGGTGGCGGGATCGTTTCGCGAGGGAAGAACGCGTCGTAGATCCTCGGGCTTCGGTGGAAGGCGACGAACTTGTGGGTGGAGGAGTGCTGCTCAACCCATTGGATCAGGGGGTCCTTGCGGTCCTTGGGGACGTAGCCGAGAAGGATGTTGCGGACGGTGATCTGCTCGACGAGCCGGGTGACGTGGCCGGTGGCGACAGCGCGGCGTTCCCACTCCCGGCCGGCGAGAAGTCCGGCGAGCGTCACGACTTGAGGGTGGAAGACCATCGTGAGCGTCAGGTCGGGAGAGGGGAGTTTCCCGGTGCCGTCGGTGAGGATGCGGCGTGCAGTGTCGAGCAGATCGAACGGGTCAGCGGACTGCTGCAGCCAGGCGAAGTACATTTTTCGCGCATCCGGATAGGCGTTGCGAACCCAGCGGCGGCCGTGGCGGGCCACCAGGTTTCGGTGGTGTCTCTGGGCTCGTAGCGTGTCGGGGAGCCTGCTGATGTCGACTTGCTCGTCGGCGTTGGCGATGCCGTTGCCGATCCAGAGTCGGTGGCGGAGACAGACGTTGCGGCCATGAGTGGTCCAGCAGGTCACGGTCATGGTGATGCCTGCGGCGTGGGTGCAACGGCGGCAGGCGGGACGCTGGATGGCGGTGTGCAGGGCTGAGCGCGGACGGCCGATGGTGCCGGGCTTGTCGGTGGCGTCGACGTCGGCGTCGAGGAATTCGGGCAGGGCCAGTCCCAGGGCGCGTTGGCGGACTCCGGCCGCGGCGGCGAGAGGTGCGCGAGACGTCCGCTCGGCGGGCGACTGCGGCGACGCTGACCTGGGCTTTCTCGCGCCGGAGGCGGGTTATGGCGTCATGAACGCGCTGGAGGGCGGTCTCGGTTTTGCGGCGGCGGGCGGCCAAGGCCGCGGCGGTGCGGGGTTCGCGGACCGTGCCGGTGCTCATGCGACGTCCTGTTCGGGGTCGGTGTCCTCGGTTGTGCGCGTATCGCTGTACTCGCCGTCGTTCTGCGCCGCGTCGGCGAGGTCGGCGGCGCGGAAGGCGGTGGACCACACGCGGTGGAAGTAGTCCTGGGGTTTGCGCAGGTCCAGGGCGAGGGCGTCGTCGAGGAGGCCGAGGCCGGCCAGGGCCTTCTCCAGGCCGTCGATGGCGCGGGCTGTGGGATCGAAGTAGCGGTGGAGGTAGTCGGCGGTGGCGTCGTCGGGGGCGCCCTCGGCCAGCAGCCGCCACTGTTCACGCTTTCGCTGCCAGTAGAGGAGGTCGGCGCCGGAGAGGACGAACTTGTCGCAGTTGTGGCAGTCGAGATTCCAGGGGCAGGCGCCGCCGCCGACGACGGGCTGGAAGGTGCAGAACCCGCCCTCGGCCGGGGTACTTCGGCGGGACAGGTCGATCGCCAGAGCTTGAGCCTGCTGACCTGTCCCAGATAGCGGCGGATGTGGGTCAAAGTCGCCCCGTGGCGCAACAGGCTGGTGGCCAGAGTATGGCGAGCCTGGTGGGGGACGTAGTGGCCGAGGTCCATGGCGTCCACCCAGGGCCGGAACCGGCTATAGAACCACTGATGGGTCAGCGACACCGTCCCGTCCTGACTGCGGTAGACCGTGGAAAATGGGCCAGCCCGGCGCGTTGGGCACCGGTCGGCCGGTAGCCGTAACGGGCGGTGAACCGGTCCAGGGTCTTGCGCTGGCGTTCGGCGAGGATCTCGTAGAGGCGTTCGGGTATCCGGATCGCGACGTCGTAATTGCCGACCTTGGTCTGGTCGTGCCAGAACATCGCCAGGCCGCCGTAGCGGCCGATGCAGTCCCACCGCACCTTGATCACCTCGCCGATGCGACGGCCGGTGGTGACGGTGGTCTCCCAGATGTCACGGGCCCCGTTGTCATTGAGGTCATAGGTGGCCGCGAACTCGGCGAGGTTGGTCTCGGCGGCCAGCGCCTGGGCGACTTCGTCAGGGAAGGGACGGCGTGCAGTCCTGCCCGTGGTGGCACCGGCGGTCGGGAGCGCGGTGATGAACTCTCTTTCCAGACCCAGCTTGTCGGCGACACCGGTATCCAACGCGTCACGCAGCAGCTTGCGGATCGCGTTGAACACCACCGACCGGGTGGTCGGGGTCACGATGCCTGCGGCCCCGCCCGGCCGTTTGACCGCCAGCGATTCCAGACCCTCGCGTTCACGGTGCCGCTGATCGGCGACGAACCGCTGGGCGTGCTCACCTCGAAGGACGGCGGGGTCATGGCCACCGTCCGGAGCCTCAAGCTCCAGGAACACTCCCAACTCCAGCGCGGCCCGACGATAACCGTCGAACGGGCCACCCGACCTCGGACAACGTGGCGAACGCAGCAGATCAGCCAGATAGTCCCAGGTCAGGTCCAGCAACCAGCGCTGCGGGATACTCGACAGGTCGAAGTGGCTCATGCGATGCGGGAACAGCACCCCGAAGTGTTCGGTCTCCAGGAAGCCGGCCTCCTTGGCTTCGGCCGGAGTGAAATAGACGAGTCTCAGCTCGTGCAGGATCTTCTTGGCGATCGCGCCGGTGAACCCGGCAGAACCGCCGGTCCCGAACTCGAAGTCGATCAGCGAGTTCACTTCCAACGTGCGGCACGTGGTCACCAGCGACCGGATCCAGCCCAGATCCCACCGGCTGGGCCGGGCCCGGCGGGTGTGGACGAACAGTCCCCACTGGATCTCGGCCCGCACCAGGGGCCGTAGCCCGCGCAGGTTGATCTGCCCCGGCCACGGATGCGCGGGGACGGCGGTGTACCAGCGTCGGAATGCCGCCTGGTCGCCGTACTCAATCGGGACCGTCTTCCCGAACTTCTCGTATCGCTGCCACCAGCTGTGCGGCATCGCGGCGCCACCGGGCCTGCCGTCACGGCGGTAGCGGCTGCCGTGCCACGAGCACAACCCCAGCGGGGAGTCGGCCAGGTTCGGACAGACGACCGCGCCGCAGGGTCCGTAGCCGGGGTACGTCTGTTCGCCGCTGGCCCAGGCCGCGAAGGAGTCGCTGTCATCTCCCTCCTTCTTGCGCATGGTCCACCGGCTCAGATGCCGCTGACACAGCCGCAAGTCGCTGTGTGCCGCAGGCCGTTCAGGGCAGATCTGGCAGATGGCCTCTTCCGCTCCGACGTGTCGCTCCAGCCCCTGGGCGGCGGCCACGAAGGCGGCTCGGCCCACGCCGTTCTCGCTGTCGCAGACCCACTGCCGCTGATGCTCCGAGCACAGGTCCGACCCGCCCGTCCGGGTGCGTTCACAGCTGTTGACGACGCACTCCCACCGGTAGATCGCGTGGCCGCGCGGGATCTCGATGATGTCGGGCCGGTAGACCGGGTCGAAGGACGGCCCTCCGATCAGCGCGGTCAGGATCTCCAGCCGGTCGCGGCCGACCCGGTCCGGACGCTCAGCGAACAGCGGCCGAAGGTACTCCTGCCGCCGCATCACGCCTCACCGCAGACCGCGCGCAGTGCGGCATCGAACGCCGGATCGTGGACATCCACGTGCCCGTAGACCTCGTCGACCATCGAGGCCGACGCCCAGCCGCCGGCAATCCCGGTGATCAGCAGGTTGCCGTCAGCAGCGTCGAGAACCGCCGAGGTAAAGCTGTGCCGGAAGGCATGGGGTTTCACCAGCCCCAGACCAGCGCGTTTCCCAGCCCGGCCGAGCATCCGCCGGGCCCCGACCGGCGCCCACGGCTGCCCAACATCGGCGCCGTGCAGCTGGACCAGGAGCATGCCGTGCCCGGCCCCGCGCGGGTACTCGGTGGTGACGTACTCGAAGTAGCTGTGCACCATCGCCGGGCTGACCCGCTTGATCAGCCCGCCGGTCACGGTGCCGCGCTCGATGTGCCAGGGGTGTTTGGTCTTCGCCTCGGCCCGGTTCGGATTGCCCGGACGGTGACAGACGTGCAGGTGCGGGGTGCGGCACTCGCCGCAGACCGCGTTCTCACGCAGGTGCAGGTCGACAAGGTGAAGCCCGCAGAGCTCACCGATCCGTAGACCCCCGTCGGCGAGCCAGTCGACAACCAGCCGGTCCCGGGCGGCATTCACCGTGGCCAGCAGCTTCTCCCTCGCCCCGTCCGGCGGCATCTTCGGATGCCGACGGTGCGGCCCCGAGGGCGCGAGCGGGTTGGTGGGCAGGGCGTTCTTCACGTGCCCGAGGAACGAGCGGCGCTTGTCCACCCGAGACGGCAGCCGGGACGTATCGAGCCTCCTGCCGAGTTCACCGTTCACGCCGAGGGAAGATTGATGCAGGTAGAAACCCTTCAGGCAAGCCGCCGCGGTCGACAGCGCGGACCGTCCGTAGGGGTGTTTCCCGACCCGCCACGGCTTACCCAGCGGCATGCGAACCTCGGCGCCGACGATGCCCATGTACCGCTCAAGGTGCCGCAGTTGGACCGAATCGAAGGCCAAGCACTTCCGCTCCAGCCACCGCAGATGGTCCACGAGCAGATACGTGGGCCCGGCGCAGCAGGGCTGCGGCCGCATCTGCGATCTGTTCCTCGGTGCCGCCGGGGACCTGGGCGCGAGCGTGGTCCCAGGCCAGCTCACCGAAGGGGACTCCGACGCGGTGCAGGTGCTTCCAGAACGGCTGTCGTAGGTGCGGTGCTTGATGCGGATCCCGTAGGCGTTGATTGCCTGCCAGCGCTCGGGCAGCAACTCGACGTAGTCCTCACCGCCGAGCGGCACTGGCACGTATCCGCAGGATTCAAGCAGCGTCGCTTCTCCGAACCAATCATTGGGTCTATGCAGGAGGTAAGAGAAGGAGCCGTGTCCCAGTCTGTCGATGGTCCGTCCAACGAGACCTGAGACGTGCGGAGTTCGAGGCGTGCTCTCCACAGCTGGGACGGGATCGGCCTTGGCGGTGATCAGGTAGGGTGCTCGTCATGTCCTACATGTTCGTCCGGCTTCGGACCGCCTAAGACGTCTGCCGCCGCAGTCGCTCAGCGACGGGCGCCAGCCGAGGAACCCGCAGAAGACCATCGCGTCTCACGGCACTGCCTTGCGGGTGTCGCTCGGCCCTGACCGCCGACGCGCACCGCTGCCGGTCAGCGCATCCGCCTTGCGTGCTGCCCCTGACCAGGTGGCGTGCGCAGGATGATCGCTGCCGTCGGCTTGCGTGCGCCCGGCTCTGAACCGCGCTGCGCCTGGTGACAGGCGCGCTCGTTTCTCTCTTCAGCTTCGGCGGCGCACCACGTAGGCATCAGCCTTCAGACATGCCTGCCGCGCCGCCCACCGGACATTGGACTGACCCGTATGACATCTGTCTCCAGCAACTCTGCCCGTCCGCGCCAGGCCCGCGATGCGGATGCGACGTTCGTGCTCGTGCACGGCGTGTGCTCCAGTTCGTTGATGTGGGCTCCTGTCCAGCGCGAACTGGCGCTGCTCGGCCACCGCAGCTTCGCCGTCGATCTCCCGGGGCATGGCTTTGACGCGCAGTACCCGGCCGCCTACCAGGCGCCGCAGGATCTCGATGCGTGGGCGGCCGAGCCGTCGAAACTGGCTGGGATCACCCTGCAGGACAACGTCGACATGGTCGTCGATGTCGTCCGGCGGGTGGCCGAGCACGGGCCGGTGGTACTGGTGGGCGCCAGCCTCGGTGGAACCACCATCACCGGTGTGGGCAACATCGTCCCAGACCTGGTGAGCCGGCTCGTCTACATCTCCGGTTGGTCGTGCGTGCAACGCTCCAACCCCATCGAGTACATGCAGGAGCCCGAGTTCGGCGACAACCTGCTCGCACCGCTGGCTGCGCTGAACGTCGGCGATCCCGCCGAACTCGGCGTTGGCCGGGCCAACTACCGCACCGCCGACCCGGTCATGCTGGCCGGGCTCAAAGCGGCGATGATGGCGGACGGCACCGATGAACAGTTCCGGGCATTCCTCAACATCCTGCAGCCGGACGAGTCCCTGGCGGTGATGATGGCCGACGCGCGTGGTCACGCCGACACCTGGGGCAGCATTGCCCGCACATACATCCGTCTCACCGATGACCGGTCGCTTCCCGTGGCCATGCAGGACCGCCTGATCGCTGAAGCAGATGCCTTGACGCCTGGCAACCCGTACGACGTGCACACGCTGGCCACCAGCCACGTCGGGTTTCTGCTCAAGTCGGCGGAGGTGGCCGGCATCCTCGATCAACTGACCCTCTGACCCAGAAGGCATAAACCACTATCTAGCGTTGGATGGGGGCAGCCAGCTGGCTGCCCCCATCCAACAAGGGGCCACGCCGCCGCCACGCCCTATGAGCTCGCCACAGGGTCATGAGTTGACGTTCTTGAGCCGTCTCCAGATCAGGCTGCAGGCCAACGTAACGAAGGCGTCGTGGAGTTCGAGGAGCCGTTCGCGACGGACAGCGAGGCGTTTGAACTGCTGGAGCAAGGCGAAAGTTTGCTGGCCAAGACGTACAGGATGCCCTGGACACGGCCATCAACGGCCGGATCATCACACCGCACATGCTTTACCAGCACATGTCACCAAGATTGCGTTACGAGCTCTTAGCTTTCGCTTGTGCGGCCGACTACCTGATCGAATGAGGGAACTCCAGGAGGTCAGCAGCGAAGTCATGAACGTGGTGCGGCCGAAGCAGCCGTGGGTCGTGACCGCCGCCGGGGCCTGGATCTCCAGGAAGGCGCTGAGTTCGGTGCAGGCTCTCCGGGTGCCGTCGAAGGTGTGACCTGAGCGCGGGCAGCTCGGGGATCGCAGTATCGCGGCGAAATGATCCCAGGCCAGGTCTCGGAGTCATCGCTGAGATATCGGGGTCAGGTCGATGCGTGGCGACCGGTTGTTCAGCCTGCGCCGAAGTGCTCGGTGTTCAGGTAACCCTGCTCGCGGGTCTGCTCCGGCGTCACATAGAGCGGGGTGAGCAGGTCGATGAGGATCCGGGCGAGGTAGGAGGCATCCCGGCCGGCTGTGGTCAGCCGACCCCCTTCCCCGTCCGGGTCCACGCTGTCGGCAGTCAAGTCGGTGAGCGAGTGAAATCCGTGGTCGCGGCAGTAGTCCGCCAGGCTCTGGATCTGGGTGAGTTCCCAGCGCCTGCCCGATCCACGGGCGTGGACGAACAGTCCCCACTGGATCTCGGCTCTCAGGAGCGGGTGCAGGCCGCGGAGGTTGATCTGACCCGGTCGGGATACCGGCGCTGTCCTTGAGTACCACCACCGGAGACCACCGTTCGGTCCGCAAGCGCAAGGAGTTCGGTGACGCACCTGACGCCGTCGTCGCGGCAATGCGGCAGGCGATCAAAGAGGGCGTCGAGACCTCGACACGCAACGGGGCCTACCTGATCTGGAGGACGGGGGAGATTCTTCGGGAGGACGGCGGGGACCTGGCCGAACTGCCGTCGCGGCGAACGCTCTACCGCCTGCTGGACCGGTTGGCGGTGGGCACGCACACGACCGGGTCGGCGGTCACCCGCAGGTCGAAGGCCCACGGGGCCGCTGCCCCGTTCGGAGAGCTGACGGTGTCGGCTCCGGGCGAGGTCATGCAGATCGACTCCACTCCGCTGGACGTCATGGTCCGCCTCGACGACGGAGTGGTCGGCAAGGTCGAACTGACCGGCATGATCGACGTCGCGTCCAGGACGCTGACCGCGGCGGTGCTCAGGCCCACCACGAAGTCGGTCGACGCCAGCGTGCTGCTGGCCCGCACGGTCACGCCGGAACTGATGCGGCCGGGCTGGATCGACGCACTGAAGATGTCGCGCTCGGTGCTGCCGCACCGCCGCCTGTTGACCATCGACGAACGCCTCGATCACGCCGCGGCCAAGCCGGTGATCGTCCCGGAGATGATCGTCTGCGATCACGGCAAGGTGTTCGTCTCGCACAACTTCCGGGCTTCCTGCCGGTTCCTGGAGATCGACTTCCAGCCCACGCACAAAGGCTCGCCCTTCGAGAAGGGTCACATCGAGAAGATGCTGGGCTCCGTCGCGACGATGTTCGCCCAGTTCCTCCCCGGCTACACCGGCCGCAACACCGACCACCGCGGCCGGCACCCGGAGGAGGAGAACCTGTGGTCACTGCCTGAACTCCAGGACCTGCTGGACGAGTGGATCGTCGCGAAGTGGCAGAACCGCCCGCACGAGGGGCTGCGTGATCCCGACCACCCGGGACGCCTGTTCACCCCCAACCAGAAGTACGCCGCCCTGGTCGAGGCCTGCGGCTACGTCCCGGTCGCGCTCAGCGGCCAGGACTACATCGAACTCCTGCCCGCGGCCTGGCGGGCCGTCAACTCCTACGGCATCCGGATCAACAACCGCACCTACGACGCCCCCGAACTCGGGCCGATGCGACGGCGCGACTCGGGCATCACCGCCAAACGCGGGCTCTGGGAGGTCCACCGTGACCCCTACGACGTCTCCCGCGTCTGGGTACGCAATCACCGCGGCGAATGGGTCCAGGCGACCTGGAAGTACCTGAACCGGGCTCCGGTCCCCTTCGGCGACCTGGCCTGGGACCACGTCAGCCACCAACTGCCCAAAGCCACCGAGGAAGAACTCGCCGAGGCCGTCGCCGCCCTGCTCACCCGCGCACACACCGGTCCTGCCCGGCCGACGGCGAAGAAGAGCAGGAAAGCCGCAACGGCCAAGAAGGACCGCCGCGTCGCGGCCCGCACCAAGGCCACCACGCCGACGGCGGCCACAACACCGCCACCGCCGAGCACGCAGAACGAACCCGCCCCGCACGAGCCGGCGGAGGAAGACGAAACCATGGCCGAGGTGATCCCGCTGGGGCTCTTCGACCCGCTCGAGGACCCCTGGAAGAGATCATGACGACGATGCCCGACAGCGGCCCGCACGACGACTTCGGCCAGTACCTGACCGTCCTGCCGGGCTGGCAGCATTTTGTCGCGTCGACGACCAGCACCACGATGACCGTGCTGACGAAGAACGAGTACGACACCCTGAGCAAAGAGGAAAAGTACGACTACGACGAGGACCGGCTCGACCACCACGCCCGTCTCCAGGTGGTCGCCACCTCCACCGTCCGCCGCACCGTCACCTGCGGACGTCGCCTGACCGTCCTCAACCGCGGTGCCATCAGCGCACGCCGGGGCCTGATCGTCACCGGTCCGGCCAACACCGGCAAGACGATTGCTCTGACCCAGCTCGGCCTGGCCCACGAACTCCAGGACCGTCGCCGGCACCCCGGGCAGGACGAGCGCATACCGGTCATCTACATCACCGTTCCGCCCGCCGCGACACCCCGCATGATCGCCGCCGAGTTCGCCCGTTTCCTCGGTCTCCCGGTCCTGCGAAGCTCCAACATCACCGACCTCACCGAAGCCGTGGTCGGCGTCTGCACCAAGGCCCGCACCGGCCTCGTCCTGGTCGACGAGATCCACAACATCTCGCTGCAGACCCGCACCGGAGCCGACGCGTCCGACACACTCAAGTACTTCTCCGAGCGGATTCCGGCGACCTTCGCCTACGCGGGCATCGACATCGAGGACAGCAGTCTCCTGACCGGCACCCGCGGCGACCAGATCGCCGCCCGGTTCACGGCAGTGGACACCCACCCCTTCCCCTACAACGCGGAATGGAAGGCCCTGGTCGCCCAGTTGGAGGCGAACCTCCTGCTGCACCAGCACAAGCCTGGCACCCTCACCCGCCTGGACCGGTTCCTGCACACCCGCACCGGCGGCATGATCGGCACCCTGTCCCACCAGCTCCGCGGGGCCGCCGTCGACGCCATCCTCACCGGCACCGAAATGATCACCAAAGCAGGACTGCTGGCCGTCGACCTCGACATCGCCTCCCGCCGCAAGCAGCCCGGCACCGACGGATGACGTCGTCGGCCCCGGACACCGATGTCGCCCGCCTTCCGTTCAAGGTCCGTCCACGATAGGGAGAAGGAGTCGCCTCGTTCATCACCCGCCTCGCTAAGGCGAACTACCTTCCTCCCGCCTACCTGCGGAAATACCTCGCTGAACCGCCCATGCACCGGGGCAGTCCGACCTGGCCCCGCGTTGCCGCCGCCGCGGGCCGCGACCCGGCCGAGCTCCGGCAGATCCTGAACACGGTCAACTGCGAGGAATGCGGGGCCCCCATACAGTCCAAAGCGAGCTTCGGCGTCAAGCCGCTGACCTGTTCGAGGGCCTGCCGACAGAAGAGATACCGAAAGCGCCACCCCGCCAGCCAGTGGCGCCGGGAACGCTGCCGGATCTGCAGGAAAATCATGCGGATGCGTATCGGACAGCGCCGCCCTCTCTGCTCGTCGGCCTGCCGACGAGCCGCCTACCTCGAACGGCAACAGCGACGCACGCCACAGCCCGAAGCACCTTCCGGACCGCGAGTCGACGCATCACCGATCTGCTTGATCTGCGAAGTCCCCCTGCCGCCGAACGCTGCCAAGAGCGGGCGCCGCACGTGTTCTCAACGCTGCCGACAAGCGGCACATCGCTGGCGGACGACACCACCGCGTCCAACTCGCCCATCGGCCCAACCCCGGAACCCGACACCGACACCCCTGGGGACATGCGAAGTCTGCGGGCACCCGCTGCCTCCCGGCCCCGGACAGTCACGACGCCGCACATGCTCAGCACGGTGTCGCCAAAGAGCCCACCGCTGGCGCACCCATCCATCCGAAGAACACCACACTCAACAGACAGCCCCAGCGTCCCCGGACCCCAACCCACCGCTCGAACCCGCGGCTTCACCCACCACGGTCGGGGTGAGGGCTGACGCCCTCGCCCCGACCCGCAACGAAGCCGTGGAAACGCCGCCCTGCACAGTCTGTTCGGGCCCCCTACCCGAAGGACGCAGCAGGCCACAGCGCCGGACGTGCTCCCAGCGTTGCCGTCAGAAGTCATACCGCCAACGCAAGGCGATGCTTTTGTGAATCTGTTTTCGAACGTCCAAGCCGGTCAGTGCAGCAGGGCAGCTGTGAACGTCTGACGGTGGTCCACCAGCCAGGTCTGCATGCGGTCCCAGCGTTCCCATCCACCACGCTCGGCCAACGCCTGGAGATAGACGGGGTCTCCGCCGGCCACGCGGCGGGCGACGAAGGCTCGGCAGACCTCCGTGGCCTGCTCGATGACGCCGGGCAACTCGGCGCGGTCCTCCGCCGCGAGGCCATAGCCGTCGGCGAGAATCCGCAGCCGTGCGGCCGCATCCAGCCCCTCGGGATGGAGGGCGGCCGTGGACTCGGGATCAAGCATGGGCACCCAGTAGCGCGCGGTCATGGCGATGTCCCACAGAGCACGGCCCGGGGCCGCCAGGTCGAAGTCGATCAGAGCTGCGGCACGACCGTCGCGGAAGACGACGTTCTCCGGGCACACATCGTTGTGGCACAACATCGTTCCCCCCTCCGGGTCGGCGAGGTCCGGGGGCCACTCGGCATGGGTGTCGACCGCGACGGCCGCGCTGGTCTCATGCAGACGCCGCAGCAGGCTCCCCACCGATTCGAGGGCAGAACTTGTCATCGCCCAGTCCGGGAACGGCGGCAGAGCCACGTCGCCAGGGATGAAAGTCAGCAGCTCATGGCCATCCGCAGTGAGACCGACAGGGGTCGGCGCCGCGTCGAAGCCGTGCTCCTTCAGCGCAAGGAGATAGGCATGGAGAGCGCGCGCGTTGCGCGGTGCCGGTCGCTCCACCAACTCCCCTCGGCGGAAGACTGCCCCCGGGTTCGCCATGCCGCCGACCAGCGCCTCGTCTTCAGCCGTCATGAGGATCACGCTATCGCCCGATCGACCCCGCGCGGGCCGGGCCGCACACGACGTGGATCAGCTCATGACGGAACGCGCGACGCGGAATCCCACGTCGTCGACCTGGAAAGTCGGGTGGCTGCGGCGCCGCGCGGAGGCCCGGCAACTCCAGTGCTCATCGAACCAACCACCGCCACGCAGCACCCGATAGGCGCCATAGACCTCGGCGTCGTAGACGTCCCAGCACCAGTCCCAGACGTTGCCGAGCATGTCGTAGAACCCCCACGAGTTGGGGCGTTTGCCGCCCACCTCGTGGATGCGCTCGTGCGAGTTGCCGCGGTACCAGCCGATCTCGTCGAGCTCCCCGTAGCGCGGCCCGGTCGTCCCAGCACGGCAGGCGTGCTCCCACTCGGCTTCGGTCGGCAGTCGATACCCGTCGGCGGACGTGTCCCACTCGATGTCTTTGGTCTCGGCACGGAAGTGGTACGCGGGCGTGAGGCCGGCGCACTGGGACAGGGCGTTGCAGAACCGCGCCGCGTCCCACCAGGAGACGCACTCGATGGGCAACTGGTCGCCAGCGGTGGTACTCGGCCGCTGGCCTGTGATCTGTGCGTACAACGCCTGGGTGACCGGGGATGCCGCGAGCTGGTAGGGCGCAAGCTCGACCGACCAACTGCGCTGTGTCCGCCGGTCCGACAGCGTCACCTGCCCCGGCGGGATGGCGATCATCTCGTTCCCCGTCATCACGTCCATGATCAGAAGATCCTAACGAGACCTGCCAGTGCCAAACGACAGAGCCACCAACGGTCGTCCTTGGCTGGCACGAACCTGCAAGTCGTCATCCTTCACTGACACAGACAGCCATCGATCACCCTTCAGTGGCAATCGATCAACGTTCACTGGCACAGGTCGGCGACGCGTGGCATGGAGGGGGTTGTCTTGCGAGTGCTTCCGATATATCGTTGAAGTATCGCGACAGATCAACGATGGAATGGAGTGATGGCGATGCGTTCCCACGGATACGAGCGTGGACACGGTGGTGCAGGTCGCCCGGGCGGCCGCGGTGGTTTCGAGGGCCGGCGTGGTGCCTTCGGGCCCTTCGGGCCGGGTGGTCCCGGGGGCCCCGGCTTCGGCGGGCCCGGCTTCGGGCCGGGCCCCTGGGGTCCCAGGGGTCGAGGCGGACCGCGGGGGAGGGCGCGGCGCGGCGATGTGCGCGCGTCCATCCTTGCCCTGCTGAAGGACCGGTCCATGCACGGTTACGAGATGATCCAGGAGATCGCCGAGCGCAGCGGCGGGGCATGGAAGCCCAGCCCCGGCTCGGTGTACCCCACCCTCCAACTGCTGGAGGACGAGGGGCTGATCGTCAGTGAGACCGAGGGCGGCAAGAAGCTGTTCTCGCTCACCGACGCCGGTCGCACTGCGGCCGAGGAGGGGCCCGACGCGCCCTGGGAGGAAGCCTCCCGCGGTGTCGACTGGGAGGTCCTCGGTGAGATCCGCCAGGCCGGCTTCGGTCTGATGGAGGCCTTCGGCCAGGTGTGGAAGACGGGCAGCAAGGAGCAGCGCGAGAAGGCCGTCGCCGTCATCAATGAGGCCCGCAAGAAGCTGTACCTCATCCTCGCCGACGAGGACTGACCGTCCTTCGGCGTCAGAAGGCGGCGTCAGAAGGCGACGGAAGAAGACGGCGTCAGGCGAAGGCGACGGAAGAAGGCGACGGAAAAGGTGCCCCGCGGAGCGATCCGTGGGGCACCTTCGTGTGGACTGCCTCCGGGTCGGAGGCCGTCAGCCCACCAGCCCCGACAGCTTGCGCAGTGACTCGTTCAGCGCGGCCGTCCCCGAGTCCTTCAGCTTGCCCGCCATCAAAGAGACCGCGGCACCGGTGAACTCGCCGTCGATGCGTACGGTCGTCGTGTCGCCCTCGGGGGTCAGGGTGTAGCGCGTGGCGACGACCACCGACATCGGGCCCTTGCCGCGGATGGCGAACACCCGGGCCGGCTCCAGCTCCTCGATGGTCCACTCCACCTCGGCCGGGAAACCCATGAGCTTCATGTTCTCCTGGAATGTGCCGCCCACGGCGAGGGTCTCCGGACCGCCCTTGGGGAAACTGGTGTGGGTCGCGTTCCACTCGCCGTACCGGGGCCAGTCGGTGAGCCGGTCCCAGATCTTCTCCGGGGGCGCCGGGAGACGGGCCTCCGCGCTGATTTCGGCCATGCGACCACCTCTTCGTGTCGGGCTACGGGCGGGCTACGGTGTCGCGGAACGTAGCCGCAGGGCCCGCAACATTCAATACTGATGAACCGTCAGAATCTGCGGAGCGAGGCGTCCTCAGCCGACGAGCAGCGCGCTCTCGGGGGCGTAAATGCTTCCTTTCGTGGATGCCCGCGACGCTTACGGCGGGCCGTCCGAGTGTCAGCCGCGCGCAGCGGGCGGGTCCGGTCCCGTCACTGAGGCACGTGCCGGGTCCAGTCGCTGAGACAGGTGTCAACGGGGGTGAAGCTCATGTCGTTGCCTGTCATCATGTGCCGGTGCATACGTCTGAGAGCAGTCAGAGCCACCGGGGAAGGGGCGTCGGGCTCGGTCTCGCACTGGTGTCCGCGCTCGCCTTCGGCGGGTCCGGAGTCGCGGCCAAGCCGCTGATCGAGGCGGGACTCGACCCGCTCCACGTGGTGTGGCTGCGCGTGGCGGGCGCCGCCCTGGTGATGGTGCCGGTCGCCGTCCGCCACCGCGGGCTGCCGCGCCGCCGTCCCGCGCTGCTCGCCGGATTCGGTCTGCTCGCCGTGGCCGGTGTCCAGGCCTGCTACTTCGTCGCGATCTCCCGCATCCCCGTCGGGGTCGCCCTGCTCGTCGAGTACCTCGCGCCCGCGCTCGTGCTCGGCTGGGTGCGGTTCGTGCAGCGGCGGCCGGTGACGCGGGCCGCCGCGCTCGGGGTGGTCCTCGCGGTGGCCGGCCTTGCCTGTGTCGTCGAGGTCTGGTCGGGCCTGAGCTTCGACGCCCTCGGCCTCCTGCTCGCGCTCGGCGCCGCCTGCTGCCAGGTCGGCTACTTCGTGCTGTCCGACCAGGGCAGCGATTCGGGCGACGAGGCACCCGACCCGCTCGGGGTCATCGCCTACGGCCTCCTCGTCGGCACCGCCGTGCTGAGCGCCGTCGCGCGCCCCTGGAACATGGACTGGTCTCTCCTCGCCCACACCGCCGACATGGACGGCACTCCGGTCGCGGCCGGTCTGCTCCTGGGCTGGATCGTGCTCGTCGGCACGGTCCTCGCCTACGTCACGGGCGTGCTGTCGGTGCGCCGGCTCTCTCCGCAGGTCGCGGGCGTCGTGGCCTGTCTGGAAGCTGTCCTGGCGACCGTGCTCGCCTGGATCCTGCTCGGCGAGCACCTCTCGGCGCCGCAGATCATCGGCGGTGTGATCGTCCTGGCCGGCGCGTTCATCGCGCAGTCGTCGGCGCCCGTCACCGGCTCCGCGGAGCCGGTGACGGGCGGTGGCGGCGAAAAGCAACTGTCGGCCCGGGGAACCGCCGCGTAGGCTGTCGATCATGTATTCCGACGCACTCGTCCTTCCGCCGCCGGCCGCCTGAGGCGAGCCCTCCGGAAACCACGCCCCGCGCGTCGCGGGGCGTGACGGTGCTGCTCGCAGAAGAATTCCGTGGACCCCGCAGAGCGGGCGTCCTTCCCGAACTTCCGCGCCAGGCGTGCCTCTGCGAAGGACGCGCCCCGCGCGCGTCTGCGGAGAGAATCACGTGTCGAATGCTGCTGTCGGCCTGCCCGTCGGGCGGGGCCTCTCCTATCTGATCGTCGCCGGTGTCGCCTGGGGCACCGCGGGTGCCGTCGGCTCCCTGGCCTACCGAGTCAGTGACATCGGGCCCTTCGCCCTGTACTTCGCGGCCGCCGCCGTTGTACGGCCCGCCACCGTGTCCGTGATCATGATGCTGGAGCCGGTGGGCGCGGCGGTGCTGGCCGTCGCCCTGCTGGGGGAGCGGCTCACCGCCCCGACGCTCGCCGGGACCGTGCTGATGCTCGGGTCGGTCGCGGGACTCGCGTTGGCGGAGACGCGGGGAGGTGCGGCGGACGAGGAACCGGTGCGCGGGTGACGGGAGGGGCCCCTTCGCGTGCGCTTGAAGGGGCCCCGTTTCTCACAGCATCGCCAGATAGTCCGGGAGTTCGGTGCCGGGGGCCAGGTCGGCGTCGGCGACCGGTGCGGCGTAGCCCTTGCGGAGCGGGACGACGCCGGCCCAGTGCGGGAGGGCAAGGTCCGCGGGCTCGTCGTTGACGCCGCCGGTGCGGAGCTTGGCGGAGACCTCTTCGAGGTCGAGGCGGATCACCGCGGTGGCCGCCAGTTCCTTCCTGTCGGCGGGCCGGGAGTCGGCGGCCCGGCCGGGGACGACATGGTCGACCAGCGCGTCCAGGGCGGCCCGCTTCTCCTCGGGATCGGTCACGTCGTGGGCGACGCCGTGCACCACCACGGAGCGGTAGTTGAGCGAGTGGTGGAAGGCCGAGCGGGCCAGGATCAGCGCGTCCACATGGGTGACGGTGAGACACACCGGCAGGCCCGCGTCGGCGCGTCCCGTCATCCGCAGCGGACGCGAGCCGGTCGAGCCGTGGACATAGAGCCGCTCGCCGACCCGGGCGTACAGCGTCGGCAGGACGACCGGCGCGCCGTCGCGGACGAAGCCGAGGTGGCAGACGTACCCCTCGTCGAGTATCGCGTGCACCAGGTCCTGGTCGTAGGAGGCCCGGTCGGGGGAGCGCGTGGGGACCGTACGGTCGGTCGAGGCGTAGGCGGCGGGCGGTGGTGTCGGCTGCGGGGTCCCCTGCATGGCGGTCTCCATTGCACTAGTGCATAATCGTCTTTGTGCTAGGAGAATATAGGATCGCAGGGCGGCGTGCAGCGGACATCTCCGCGAGTATCGAGCGTGCGGTGGGCGCCGGTGCGCTGGAGTCGGGTCAACCGCTGCCGCCCATGCGGGAGTTGGCGGCCACGCTGGGGGTGAACCCGAACACGGTCGCCGCCGCCTATCGCACGTTGCGTGAGCGTGGGGTCATCGAGACCGCCGGACGCCGGGGCAGCCGGGTGCGACCCAGACCCGCCACGACGGGCCGGGAGAAGACGCGCGCCGACGTACCGGCCGGGGTGCGTGACCTGGCCGACGGCAATCCCGACCCCGCCCTGCTGCCGCCGCTCGCGCGGGCGTTCGCGGCGGCGGCCGAGCAGGGCGACCGGCAGCCGGTCCTGTACGGGGCCGAGCCCGTGGAGCCGGAGCTGGCGCGGCTCGCCCGGGCCGGCCTCGACGCGGACGGTGTGCCGGCCGGACCGCTCACCGTGGCCTCCGGATCGCTGGACGCCGTCGAGCGCGTCCTCGCGGCGCACCTCAAACCGGGCGACGGCGTCGCGGTCGAGGACCCGGGCTGGGGCCGGACCCTCGATCTCGTCCCGGCGCTCGGGCTGCGTACGATCCCCGTCGGCGTCGACGACGAGGGACCGCTGCCCGACGACCTGCGCACCGCCCTGGTGGCGGGCGCGCGTGCCGTGGTGGTCACCGACCGCGCGCAGAACCCCACCGGGGCGTCGGTGAGCGCCCCGCGGGCTCGGGCACTGCGGGCCGTCGTCCGGGAGCACCCCGAGACCCTGTTGATCGAGGACGACCACGGCCACGGCATCGTCGACCTGCCGCTGCACCCGCTGGCGGGCGTGACGCGCCACTGGGCCTTCGTCCGCTCGGTCGCCAAGGCCTACGGCCCCGACCTGCGGCTCGCCGTGCTCACCGGAGACACCGTCACGGTCGACCGGGTGCGCGGACGGCAGCGCCTGGGGCCCGGCTGGGTGAGCCTGCTGACGCAGCGGGCCGTGGTCCGGCTGTGGGCCGACGGTGCCGTGGACGGACCGGCGGTGGCGGCCGCGTACCGGAGCCGGCGGGAGGCGCTGATCGACGCCCTCGCCGAGCGCGGCGTCGCCGCCCACGGACGCAGCGGCATGAACGTGTGGGTCCCCGTTCCCGACGAGACCGGAGCCGTGGCCCGTCTCCTGCACTCCGGCTGGGGCGTCGCACCCGGCGCCCGCTTCCGGATGAGCGCGCCGCCCGGCATCCGGGTCACCGTCTCGACCCTCACAGCCGAGGAGACCGGTCCGCTCGCGGACGCGATCGCCTCCGCCGTGAGACCGGCCCCGGTCCGCAGCTACGTCTAGGGCGTGAGCTGCGGACCGGCCTTCGGCCTGACCCGGGGGCGCACCGCGCCCGCGGCACAGTCGCCGCGCCGACCGGCGTCGGCCGGCGCGGCGACTCGCCGAGGATCGCGACACCGGCGGTCTCGCGACGACCGGGATGAAGCAGGCGTTCCGGTTCGGGCGCGATCCGATGCGGCCGGGGCGTGCTTGGGCCGTGCCGGTGCGACACCGCGTCCACCGCCGGTACGCGTACGCGGTGTGGTGCGCGGACGCCGACCGCCGGACCCGACCGCCGGACCCGACCGCCGGACCCGACCGCCGGACCCGACCGCTGGACCCGACCGCTGGACCCGACCGCTGGACCCGACCGCCGGTGGCGGCCTTGCTGCAGGCGGCCTTGAGGACCTGCTGAGCTACGCGGGGCCCAGCTTCCGGAAGTCCCAGGAGACGATCTTCTCCGGCGTCAGTCGTATCCACGCGTGCCGGCCGTCGTGCGGCATCTCCTCCAGGCGGAAGTTCTTCCGGGCGAACAGCGTCTCCGGAAGATCGAGTTCCGCACAGAGCTCCCCGGTGCGCGGGGCCTCGCCCACGAAGTCGACGGCCCCGGACAGCTCGACGCCCATGAGTTCGTCGTACTCCTCACCCGTGTCGACCACGATCGCGACCCGCGGATCGCGCCGCAGATCGGTCCAGCGCTTGCTGCGCACCACCGAGTAGAGCCACATCGAGGTGCCGTCCCAGGCGAACCAGAGAGTGCTCACATGGGGGGCGCCACTCGCGGACACGGTGGCGACCCGGCAGGTGCGCTGACTGGTGAGGAACTCGTCCAGCTCGCCCGGCGTCATCATGATCTTCCGGCCCCGACGCTGCGTGACGGTCATGCGACCCCCTCTTTCTCTCACGTCGTGTCAGAGGAAATCCTCTGACATCACGTCAGAAAAGGATGAGCAGTCTTCCGTCCCCACGCAACGCTGGCTAGTGTCGCCGCCCACACCGTCGAAGGCCAGGGGTGAGCCGTGCCGTCCTACGAACAGCTCCGCGAACTCCTCGATCCCGTGACCACGGTCCTGCTCACCGTCGAGTGCCAGCAGGGCGTCGTCGGACCCGACAGCGCTCTGCCCGCACTCGCCGAGGAGGCGCGCTCCTCGGGCGCCCTCGCCAACGTGGCCCGCCTGGTCGCCGGCGCGCACGAGAACGGCGTCCAGGTGATCCACGCGATCGCCGAGCGCCGCCCGGACGGCAGGGGCGCCAGCCGCAACGCCCGACTCTTCCGCGCCGCCGAACGGCTGCCCGTCCAGCAGCTGTCCGGCACCACGGCGGTCCGAGTCGCGGCCCCCATCGAGGTCACCGAGGAGGACTTCGTCGTACGACGGCTGCACGGACTGTCGCCGATCCAGGGCACCGAGGCCGACGCGCTGCTGCGCAACCTCGGCTGCCGCACGCTGGTCGTGACCGGCGTGTCCGCCAACGTGGCGATCCCCAACACGGTCTTCGACGCCGTCAACCGCGGCTACACGGCCGTCGTGCCGACGGACGCCATCGCCGGGGTACCCTCCGAATACACCCCGGTGATGATCCGCAACACCCTCGCATTGGTCGCCACGGTCGCGACCACGGACGAGGTGCTGGGCTGCTTCACGCGGCCTCGGCGCGCACGCGTCACGCCAGCGTGATCGAGTCCCCGCTCACGCTGATCTGCTCGGCGGGCAGCGGCTGCGTCGCGGGACCCTTCTTCACACTGCCGTCGGTCACGGAGAACTCGCTCTTGTGGCAGGGGCAGACGATCACGCCGTTGGCGACGCTGCTCACCGCGCAGCCCTGGTGCGTGCACTTCGATGAGAACGCCTTGTAGGTGCCGGCTGTCGGCTGCGTGACCACCACGCCCTGGTCCTTGAAGATCTTGCCGCCGCCCTCGGGGATGTCCGAGGTCTTCGCCAGGGCGGAGCCGCCGGAGCCGGACGAGGCGCTGCTGCCCGCCCCCGCGTCGCCGCCGCTCGCGTTCGCGCCCGTCTCGGCGTTCGAGGAGTCGGACGAGGAGCTGTCGTCGGAGGATCCGCAGGCGGTCAGCGCGACGGCGAGTCCGGCCGCGCCGACCGCCGCCACGACGGTACGACGGGCGGGCGCCATGGCGGGGGGAAGCGATTCGCTGGTCGTCATGCTGACGTTCCCTTCATTGCAAGCTTCGTGAATCTACCCAGGGGTACGGCCTGAGGGCACCGGTTGTTCAGGCGTTGTAGAGATCTAAACGTGTTCGAGGTCGGAGGAGGGTAAGCCACAGCTGTCGCTTCGCCGTCGGCCGGTAACCTGGGGCGATGCTCAAGGAAGTCACCGCGACCCGCTATATCACACCACTGCGTGAGGGCGGTTCCTTGCCGGGACTCGTCGAGGCCGACGACTTCGGTATCTACGTCCTGAAGTTCACCGGCGCCGGGCAGGGCCGCAAGACGTTGGTCGCCGAGGTGGTGTGCGGGGAACTCGCCCGGCGGCTCGGCTTCCGCGTGCCCGGGCTGGTGACCGTCGACCTCGATCCGGATCTGGGCCTCGGTGAACCCGATCCGCAGGTGCAGGGGCTGCTCAAGTCCAGCGGCGGTACCAACCTCGGCATGGAGTTCCTCTCCGGCGCCCTCGGATTCGACCCGCTCGCCTTCGCGGTGAGCCCCGAGGAGGCCGGGCGGATCGTCTGGTTCGACGCGCTGGTCAACAACGTCGACCGGTCCTGGCGCAACCCCAACCTGCTGAGGTGGCAGGGCGAGGTGTGGCTCATCGACCAGGGCGCGACCATGATCTGGCACCACAACTGGCCTGGCGCCGAGGCCTCGGCGGCCCGCCCCTACGACGCCTCCGACCACGTCCTCGCGTCCTTCTCGCCGGACATCACCGCAGCCGCCGCCGCGTTGGCGCCGCTGGTGACCGAGGACCTCCTGGCCGAGGTCACCGCGCTGGTCCCGGACATATGGCTCGCCGACGAACCCGGCTTCGAGACGCCGGACGACCTTCGACGGGCCTACGCCCGGCCGCTGGTCGCCCGGGCCGCCGTCGTCCATGACCGTGTCAACGGCATCGAGGGAGCCGAGTGAGCGAGCGCCACATCATCAGGGGCGGCCGCCGCAGCGACCGTGACGTCTTCGAGTACGCCCTGCTGCGGGTCGTGCCCCGCGTCGAGCGTGGCGAGTGCGTCAACGCCGGCGTCCTCGTGTACTGCCGGGCCAAGAGCTACGTCGGCGTCCGCACCCACCTCGACGAGGCGAAGCTGCTCGCCCTCGACCCCGACGCGGACGTGCCCGGTGTACGGGCGGCCCTGGCGGCCGTCGAGGGCGTCTGCGCGGGCGGCGAGGCGGCCGGGCAGGCCGCGCCCGACGATCCCGGCCGCCGCTTCCGTTGGCTGATCGCGCCGCGCTCGACGATCGTCCAGCCGGGGCCGGTCCACACCGGTCTGACGGCCGATCCCGCCGCGGAGGCCGACCGGCTGCTCGACCTGCTCGTGCGGTGACCGTGCCCCGCGTCTTCGTGCCCCGCGTCTCCGTGCCCCGCGTCTCCGTGCCCCGCGTCGCCGCGGGCCGGTCGTCGGGCTCGCCGATGCTTCACGACATAGCCGGCCGCACGGGCGCCGGTGGGGGACGATGACGACGGGGCCGGTCCGGACCGAGGGCTGCCCCGCAGGTAATGGATCACACACCCCGGCCTGCCGTTGACACCGGGTGCCAGGGCTTCTAGCGTCACGTCTGCTGAAGGTACTAAGCGGTCGCTCACTTGATGGGCGTCCTTCTCGAGGGCGAGGAGAACCAGCAATGTCCACCACTGAGCAGCGGGTAGCCGTGGTCACCGGCGGAGCGCGTGGCATCGGCGCCGCCACCGCCGTACGACTCGCCGCCGAGGGTCGCGCGGTCGCCGTGATCGACCTCGACGAGGCCGCCTGCAAGGACACCGTGGAGAAGATCACCGCGGCCGGCGGTACGGCCCTCGCGGTCGGCTGTGACGTCTCGGACGAGACGCAGGTCGAGGCGGCCATCGCGCGGATCGCCCAGGAACTCGGCGCGCCGACCATCCTGGTGAACAACGCGGGCGTGCTGCGCGACAACCTGCTGTTCAAGATGAGCGTCGCCGACTGGGACACCGTCATGAACGTGCACCTGCGCGGCGCCTTCCTGATGTCCAAGGCCTGCCAGAAGCACATGGTGGACGCGGGCTTCGGCCGGATCGTCAACCTCTCCTCGTCCTCCGCGCTCGGTAACCGCGGCCAGGTCAACTACTCCGCCGCCAAGGCCGGTCTGCAGGGCTTCACCAAGACCCTCGCCAAGGAACTCGGCAAGTTCGGCGTCACCGCCAACGCGGTCGCCCCCGGCTTCATCGCCACCGAGATGACCAAGGCCACCGCCGACCGCGTCGGCATGGGCTTCGAGGACTTCAAGGCCGCCGCCGCCACCCAGATCCCGGTGGCCCGCGTCGGTGAGCCCGCGGACGTCGCCGACGCGATCGCCTTCTTCACGGGCGATGCGGCCGGCTTCGTCTCCGGTCAGGTGCTGTACGTCGCCGGCGGACCGCTCGACTAGGGGACCAGGAACATGACTTCGGTGGAACTCCCCGAGCCTTCGGGCAAGGCCGCACTCGTCACGGGCGCCAGCCGCGGTATCGGCTTCGGCGTCGCCAAGGCACTGATCGCACGCGGCGACCGCGTCTGCATCACCGGACGCAACGAGGACGCGCTGAAGGAGGCCGTCGAGCAGCTCGGCGCCGACCGCGTCATCGGTGTCGCGGGCAAGGCCCACGACGAGGAACATCAGGCCGTCGCCGTCGAGCGCACGATCGAGGCCTTCGGCCGCGTCGACTTCCTGGTCAACAACGCCGGCACGAACCCGGTGTTCGGGCCGATCGCCGACCTGGACCTGGACATCGCCCGCAAGGTCTTCGAGACCAACGTGGTCTCGGCGCTCGGCTTCGCCCAGAAGACCTGGCACGCCTGGCAGAAGGACAACGGCGGCGCGATCGTCAACATCGCCTCCGTCGCGGGCGTCTCCGCCTCCCCCTTCATCGGCGCGTACGGCATCAGCAAGGCCGCGATGATCAACCTGACCCTCCAACTGGCGCACGAGTACGCGCCCGGGGTTCGGGTCAACGCGATCGCCCCGGCCGTGGTGAAGACCGAGTTCGCGAAGGCCCTGTACGAGGGCCGGGAGGCGGAGGCCGCCGCGGGCTACCCGCTGGCCCGGCTCGGGGTGCCCGACGACATCGGCGGCGCGGCCGCGTTCCTCACCTCGGAGCAGTCCGACTGGATCACCGGCCAGACCCTCGTCGTCGACGGCGGCATCTTCCTGAACGCCGGCGTGGCCTGAGCTTCGACGTGGCCTGAGCTTCGGCGTGGCCTGAGCTTGGGCCCATGGACACGGGTGCCGGTTGTCGGAAACGGCGCCCGTGTCGACGCACGGGACGCTCGCCGGTCGATGACAACGTCGTCATCGACCGGCCGGTCAAAAGGCCTTTCACTGGGAGGTTTCGGCCCGCGGGACGCTGCGATATGGTCTGCCGACTCTTGGTACGGCAGATCGAGGAGCGTGCGCGTGTTCAACCGGAAACGGTGCCGGCAACACGTGGCGGCCTTCGCGTCCCTGTCGGCCCTGGCCACCGGATGCGGGGTCCTGTCGTCCGGCTCCTCCGACGACGCCGGGCGGCCGATCGTGGTGGGCACCACCAGCGCCCCCAGCACGCTGGACCCTGCCGCGTCCTGGGACGGCTCCTGGGAGCTGTTCCGCAACATCTACCAGACCCTGCTGGCCTACCCGAACGGCGCGACCACGCCCCAGCCCGACGCCGCCGAGCGTTGCGCGTTCACCGACAGCTCCAGCCGGACGTACCGCTGCGAACTGCGCGAGGGTGTGACGTTCTCCGACGGGCACGCGCTCGACGCGCAGGCGGTGAAGTACTCGATCGACCGGATCAGAGCCATCAAGGCACCGAGCGGCCCCTCCGGGCTCCTCGGCAGCCTGGACCGGGTCCAGGCGGTGGGCGACCGAGAGGTGGTCTTCCACCTCAACCAGCCCGACGCCACCTTCCCGTTCGTGCTCGCCACCCCGGCCATGTCGATCGTCGAACCCGCCGACTACCCCGCCCGCTCGCTCCGCAAGGACGGCAAGGTGTCCGGGTCCGGACCGTACGCGCTCCGGGCGAACGACGACGGCAAGAAGGCCGAGCTCGTCGCGAACAAGAGCTACAAGGGCTTCGCGCAGCGCAAGAACGACGCGGTGACGATCCGTTACTTCCACAACTCCTCGTCCATGGTCAAGGCGCTGCGGGGCCGGCAGATCGACCTCACCTACCGGGGTCTCGCGGCCGACGACATCGTCTCCCTCGAAAGCAAGAAGGACGAGAACCTCCAACTGGTCGAGGGCTCGGGCACCGACATCAGCTACCTGGTGTTCAACCCGAAGGACCCGTGGGCGAACAAGCCCGCCGTACGCAAAGCCGTGGCCCAGGTCGTCGACCGGGCGGCGATCGCGCACAAGGTCTACAAGGACACCGTGGACCCGCTGTACTCGATGGTCCCGAAGGGGCTCACGGGTCACACCACGGGCTTCTTCGACTACTACGGCGAGCCCAGCACGTCCAAGGCCCGCCGGATCCTCACCGACGACGGCATCACCCAGCGCGTTCCGCTGACCCTCTGGTACACGACCGACCGCTACGGCTCCGAGACCGCCCAGCAGTTCCAGGAGCTCAAGCGGCAGCTGGACGGCTCCGGCCTCTTCACGATCACCTTGAAGAGCCGTCCCTGGAAGACGTACGTCGAGGGCTACCAGAAGGGCGAGTACCCGGTGTTCGGGCGTGGCTGGTTCCCCGACTTCCCCGATGCGGAGAACTTCATCGCCCCGTTCGTCGGGAACAAGAACGCGCTCGGCACGCCCTACCCGGCGCCCAAGATCACCGGCGTGCTGCTGCCCCGCTCGCGCGGCGAGAGCAACCGGGCCGACGTGGCGAAAGACTTCGAGGAAGCCCAGCAGATCCTCGTCGACGACGTGCGGTTGCTGCCGCTGTGGCAGGGCCGGCAGTACGTGGCGGCGAACGACGACATCTCCGGGGCGGAGCGGGCGCTGGACCCGTCGACGATCATGACGGTGTGGCAGCTGTACCGGAAACCCAGCTGGTAGGGGCGGTTTCGTCGTCCTCGGCGGCGATTGTCAGTGGTCGCCGGTAGGTTCTGTGGCCTGGGGCTGCCGCACGTCGCGGTGACCGCTCCGCAGCGACCGCACACCGTAAGGAAGTCGACGTGACCGACATCGCCATGCTGCCCGAGTCCTGGCGCGGGATTCTGGGCGACGAACTGCAGCAGCCCTACTTCAAGGAGCTGACGGAGTTCGTCGAGGAGGAGCGGGCGCATGGTCCCGTGTACCCGCCGCGCGAAGAGGTCTTCGCCGCGTTGGACGCGACGCCGTACGAGCGGGTGAAGGTCCTCGTCCTCGGCCAGGACCCGTACCACGGCGAGGGGCAGGGGCACGGCCTGTGCTTCTCGGTCCGGCCGGGTGTGCGGACCCCGCCGTCGCTGCGCAACATCTACAAGGAGATGAAGGAGGAGCTGGGCCTGCCCGTCCCGGACAACGGCTATCTGATGCCGTGGGCCCAGCAGGGGGTACTGCTGCTCAACGCGGTGCTCACGGTCCGCGGTGGCGAGGCCAACTCGCACAAGGGCAAGGGCTGGGAGAAATTCACCGACGCGGTGATCCGCGCGGTGGCCGACCGGCCGGACCCGGCGGTCTTCGTGCTGTGGGGCAACTACGCGCAGAAGAAGCTCCCGCTGATCGACGAGACACGGCATGTGGTGGTCAAGGGCGCGCATCCCTCCCCGCTGTCGGCGAAGAGGTTCTTCGGCTCCCGCCCGTTCACGCAGATCAACGAGGCGGTGGCGCGGCAGGGGCACGAGCCCATCGACTGGCGGATCCCTGATCTCGCTGATCTTGGCTGACCTCGGCGGAGCGGGGCCGGGTGGCGGCTCGGGTGGGGTGAGTGCCGCCGCGGTGGTGGCTGGTCGGGCATACACCCGGGTCGGCTGTCGCCGGGGCGTTGCCCACGGGATGGTCCGGTGCCGCCTGACCGGGATTGTCGGTGGGGGCGGTTAGCGTCGGGAGGGACAGCCGGCGAGGGTGCGGAGGGTGCGGTGGCGGAGCGACAGGGGCAGGCGGCCGCGGATGTCCTGATGACACGGATCGGGCAGGTCGTCATGCTGCATCACGCCGGGGACCGCGAGGAGGCCCGCCACCGCTTCCTGGACCTGTGGGCGGAGATCGGCGAGCACGGCGACGCCCTGCACCGCTGCACCCTGGCCCACTACCTGGCCGACACCCACGACGATCCGTGCGACGAACTCGCCTGGGACCTGCGGGCGTTGACGGCCGCGGAGGAGCTGGCGGAGGACCGGCCCGCCGAGTACCACGGAGGCCGGCCGGAGGACGTACTCGCGGTGCGGGCGCTGTACCCCACACTGCACCTGAACCTGGCGGCCGACTATGTGAAGCTCGGCCGCGCCGAGGCCGCCCGCACCCATCTGTGCCGGGCGCGGAGCGCGTCCGACGCGCTGGGGGACGACAGGTACGGCGACGGTGTGCGGGCGGCGATCAGCCGACTGGAGTCGCGGCTGGGGGAGGGGGACTCCGGCGGAGGGGGAGCGTGGGGGCCGCCGGGCCGACGGCCCTGAAAGTCTCGCGGCCCCCCGCTCCGGAACGTGACGCTCAATGCCCGTACGGTCGTGCTCACGCCCGTACGGGCGCGCTCAACGCCCATACGCCTGGTCGCAGATCGTCGCCTCCGGGCTGTCCGCGCGCCAGCCGCCGTACGTCCTGCCGAGGGCGCAGACGTCCTGCTGGTTCCGGGGGACCGTCCCGGTCACGTCCGGGGTCTCGACGCGAGGTTGCCGAGGATGACCGGCCTCGGGGTACCGGGGGCGGGGACGCGCCGGGTGATCCGCAGGGTCCGATTTCATGCGGGGCGGCTGGTGCCGGGTCTGCGCCGGATCCGACGGGGCGGCTGCGTGCGACGGGGGCGCCGCGGGTGTCGGGCGGCGGGACGGGCCGGTCTTCCCCAGGGCCTCACGGGCGGGCGCCTGCACGATCCGCGGCTTCGCCCGGCTGTCGGGCCGGACGTCCGACGGCCGGGACGGCGCCCCGGCCGGGCCGGACTCAGGGGGACGCTGGACCGTCACACAGCCGGAGAGGGCCGAGACCGCGACGGTCACCAGGAGGGTTACTGTGGTCGTCGTTCGATGCACGCGCGCAACTCTGCTGGCCACGGCGCCCACCAGGACGACGGACCGGCTCAGAATGCCCCGCACGGGTGATCTCCGACCCCGTACGGCGGGGTCCGGCCCCGTGCGGCTGACGTCAGTCGCCGGTGGCGCCGTCGACGCGCTCCCGGAGCAGGTCGGCGTGGCCGTTGTGGCGCGCGTACTCCTCGATCATGTGCGTGACGATCCAGCGCAGGTTGAAGCGCTCGCCGCTGCGCCGGTGCTTGCCCTCGGACATGTCGTCCAGGCCGAACCCGGCCGCGTGGCGCCGGGCGGTCTCGATCTCGGCCTGCCAGGTGGCGTACGCCTCGTCCCAGGTGTCCGCGTCCGTGAGGTGGAAATCGCCGTCCGGGTCGGCGTCGCTGTAGTAGATCGGGCCCACGGCCTCGTCTTTGAGAACCTTGCGGAACCAGCCCCGTTCCACCTCTGCCATGTGCCGCACCAGCCCCATCAGCGACAGCTCGGAGGGCTCCACCGACGGGGTCCGCAACTGGGCGTCGCTCAGACCCTCGCACTTCCACGCGAGGGTCTGCCGGTGGTAGTCCAGCCAGCCCTCCAGCATGGCGCGTTCGTCGGCGTTGGTGGCGGGTTCGTGGCGCTCGGTCGTCGTCATACCCGCATCTTCGCCTGACCTGCCCGACCCCACCACAGGTTTTCCGCGCCTCCATCGGCCGCCGGGTATTCCGTCCAGCAGTTCCCCGGCCGGGGAGTGTCCAGCAGCTCCCCGGCCCCGCCCGTACCTCCTCCAGGCCCGGCGCTCGCACGCAGAACGCCCCGGCGCCGCAACGGAACATCAACCGGGTAGCGCCGACCGGCTGCCTCCTTCGCCGCCGTATGCTGCCGTGGAAGCAGGCGCAGGCGCAGGCAAGCAGTGAGGGAGTCCCCGTGAAAGTCGGCTGCATCGGGCTGGGCGACATCGCACAGAAGGCCTACCTGCCGGTGCTCGGCGGGCAGCCCGGGGTCGAACTGCACCTGCAGACCCGTACCCCCGCGACGCTCGCCCGGGTCGCCGAGAATTTCCACATCCCCGCGGCCCAGCGCCACACCGACCTGGATTCCCTCCTCGCACAGGATCTCGACGCGGCCTTCGTGCACGCGCCGACCGTCGTGCACCCCGAGATCGTGACGCGGCTGCTGGCGGCGGGCGTACCGACGTACGTCGACAAGCCGCTGGCGTACGAACTCGCCGACTCCCAGCGGCTGGTGGCCCTCGCGGAGGAGCGGAACGTGAGCCTGGCCGTCGGGTTCAACCGGCGCCACGCCCCCGGGTACACGCAGTGCGCCGATCATCCGCGCGAGCTGATCCTCATGCAGAAGAACCGGATCGGGCTCCCGGAGGAGCCGCGCACGATGATCCTCGACGACTTCATCCACGTCGTCGACACGCTCCGCTTCCTGGTGCCCGGCCCGGTCGACGACGTCACCGTGCGGGCCCGCGTCGAGGGCGGCCTGCTGCACCACGTCGTGCTCCAGCTCGCCGGGGACGGTTTCACCGCGCTCGGCGTGATGAACCGGCTCAGCGGCTCGGCCGAGGAGATCCTGGAGGTGTCCGGGCAGGACACCAAGCGCCAGGTGGTCAACCTCGCCGAGGTCATCGACCACAAGGGCCAGCCGACCATCCGGCGGCGTGGGGACTGGGTGCCGGTGGCCCGGCAGCGCGGCATCGAGCAGGCGGTGCTCGCCTTCCTCGACGCCGTGCGCACGGGCGACGTGCTCAGCGCCCGGGACGCGCTGGCGACTCATGAGCTGTGCGAGCGGGTGCTGCGAGCGGTTCAGGAGCGGGCCGCCTGACCCGCCGCGTCCGTACGCCCTCGGTGACGGCCCACGCGGCGAGGATCAGCAGCGCCGCGTGGACCGGCCAGTCGCCGAAGCGGACGTACGGGGTGACGCCCCGCGCCAGCGGTACGTCGTACACCTGGGCGGTGCTGCTGCCGGTCCCGAGCCACGATCCGACGGGTCGGCCGCTCGCGTCGTAGACGGCGGAGACGCCCGTCAGCGTCGCGTGCACCATGGGGCGGCCCGTCTCCGCGGCGCGCAGCGCGGCGAGGGAGGCGTGCTGGTCCGGGGCCCAGCTGTGCTGGAAGGACGACGTCGACGACTGGCCGACGAGGAGGTCGGCGCCGTCCTCGGTGAGATGGCGGGTCATGTCGGGGAAGGCCGTCTCGAAGCACACCATCGGGCCGATCCGCAGGCCGTGCCCGACGTTCATCAGCACCTGCTCGGACCCCTTCCGGCGGTCCTCGCCCGCCGCCTTGCCGACCGAGGTGGCCCAGCCGAGCAGGGAGCGGGCCGGGATGTACTCGCCGAAGGGGACGAGCCGCATCTTGTCGTAGCGGTCACCGGTGAGGCCGCCGGCGCCGACCAGGACCGAACTCTTGTAGATGCCGGGTTTGTCGGAGCGCCGGGCGTCCACGTTGACCAGGATGTCGGCGCCGGTGTCGCGGGAGAGCGCCGCGATCCGCCGGGCCAGGTCGGGCCGGCCGGCCAGGTCGAAGCCGACGCTGCTCTCACCCCAGACGATCAGGTCGACGTCCTGACCGACGAGCTGCCGGGTCAGCCGCTCCTCGACGGCGAACCGGCGGACGATGCTGTCGGCGCCGTCCACGACGCCGGGCTGGACGATCGCGATCCTGGCCCGGTCGCCGGTGCCGGCGTCGGTGTCGGGGCGCGGCGACCAGACCCAGGCCGCCGAGGCCGCGGCGGCCGTCGCCAGCAGACCGGCCACGGCCGGCATCCGCGACTCGCGGACCACGACCAGGACGGCGACCGCCACGTTCACGGCCACGATCAGGAAACTGAGCAGCCAGACCCCGCCCACGGAGGCCAGCCGCAGCGCGGGCTCCACCTCCCACTGGCTGGCGCCGAGCACGCCCCACGGTCCGCCAAGCCCCTGCCAGGAGCGCACGAGTTCGACGCCGAGCCAGCCGGACGGCAGAACGAGGAGGGCGGCCGCGATCCGGCCCCGCGAGGGCGTCCCGGCCAGGAACCGCCGTACCAGCCAGCCCCAGGGTGCCCATAGCGCGCCGAGCAGCGCGGCGAGCACGAAAATGAACACGTGCAGGCTCGGCAACAGCCAGTGGTGCATCGTCAGCATGAAGCCGAACCCGCCGCACCAGCCGTCGTACGCCGCCCGTTTCCCGGTCGGCGCCGACCGGGCGAGCGTGATCCAGGGGACGAGGGCGACGTAGGCGAGCCACCATAGGGACGGGGCGGGAAAGGCGAGTACGGGCAGGGCGCCGGCCAGTACGGCGAGCGTCGAGCGCCGCCACGGGGAGGCGAGCCAGCGGCCGAAAGAGATCATAGGGCGCCTCCTACCCCGTGGATGCCCCAGTGTGCGTGCTCTCGACGGCCCGGGGACAGCGGACATCGGCTCAGTCGACCACAGCTGCCGGGGGCCGGCTCGGCAGGCGCCGCCACTTCTCCCGGACGATCACCTCGCGCAGCCGCCAGCCGTCGTCGGTGCGCAGCAGCCCGAAGTCGTACCGCCCGCCGCACACGAAGTCGGGAGGACCCGAGCCATCGCCGTCGCCGTCGCCGTCGCCGGCCTCGGCGAGGCGCATCGGATTGAGGTAGTCGGCCTGGACCCGTGCCGTGTCGTCGATGCCGTGCTCCAGCACGCCGAAGCTGAACCGGCGGTTGACGATCAGATGCTGGCGCATGTCGAACACCCGCAGGCTCTCCTCGAGCCACCGGGCGACCTTCCCTGCCTTCCCCTCGACACCTCCGGCCGAGCGGTAGTCCGCCCGCCCGTCGGCGGTGAACAGACCTTTGTACGCCTCCCAGTCACCGTCGTCCACGGCCACCGCGTAGTCGGTGATCAGTCCGTCCACGGCCAGCCGGTCCAGCACGGCGGCAAGCTCCACACGCTGCGTCATCGGCTCAGTGTTGGGCATGGCGGGGGCTGCGCCAAGGGGGGCGCGGTGATATTCGGCTGCCGTCAGCCGCCTGGCCTGCGCGAACGCGGAGGTGAAACCGGAGAAGTCCGCGACGGCCGGTCAGACACGACCCTAAGCTGATCGATGATCGATCATTGGCTGTCTCGTTCGGGGAGGTCTCCATGGCAGGTTCCGTCACAGTCGTCACCGGTGGGAGCAGGGGGATCGGGGCGGCCACCTGTCTGCGGCTCGCCGCGGACGGGCACGACGTGGTGGTGGGGTACGTCCGGGACGCGGGCGCTGCCGAAGCCGTGGCGGAGGGGGTGCGGAACGCCGGGCGGCGGAGTGTCGCCGTACGGGTGGACACCGCGGTCGAGACGGACGTCGAGCGGCTTTTCGACGTGGCCGAGGAGCGGCTCGGACCGGTGACGGGGCTGGTCAACAACGCTGGGGTCACCGGGCCGTTGGGGCGGCTGGCCGACGCGGACACCGCAAACCTGCGCCGGGTCGTGGACGTCAACCTGCTGGGCACACTGCTGTGTTCGCGGCGAGCGGCGCAGCTCATGACGGCCCGGGGGAGCGGTGTCATCGTGAACGTGTCCTCGGCCGCCGCGACCCTCGGAAGTCCCGGCGAGTACGTGCACTACGCGGCGACCAAGGCCGCCGTCGACGCACTGACCCTGGGGCTGGCCAAGGAGACGGGATCCGGGTCAACGCGATCGCGCCGGGAGTGATCGACACCGAGATGCACGCGACGATGGGCGACCCGGACCGGGCCCGGCGCGCGGCCGACACGATTCCGCTGCGGCGCCCGGGGCAGGCCGAGGAGATCGCGGCGGCGGTCGCCTGGCTGATGTCACCGGACGCGTCGTACGCGACGGGTGCGGTGTTGCGGGTGTCGGGCGGTCGGTGAGAGGTCGGTGAGGAGCTGCTGCCGGAGGGCTGAGCGCTCAGCCCTCCGGGCTTCCCCGGAGGGCCTTCGGGAGCTGCTCCCGAAGGGATTCGCCAGGATGCGAGGCCTCGTCGGGCTCAGGCCGCCTCGACGACCTCGCCGCGGATCGCTGCCGCCCACTCGACCACCAACAGCTCGTACTCCGCGCGCTCCTGGGCCGAGAGGGTGCCGCCCGCGCGCATCCAGAGTGCCCGGATCTGCTCGTTCACCTCGGCAGCAGACCGCACAAAGCCAGGAGCAAGGGAATTGGTGGACATGCGTACAAGCCTAGGGGCAAGCACTGACAGTGCGCTACTGGACGGCTACCCGACTCGTATGTGATGGGTCACGGGTGGGCAGGAGATCGTCGATCGGTACGTTCCAACTCGCGGCTGTGCAGGGGGAGTCGGGGAAAAGCGGGGCTGCTGCCTTCCCGGGTGTGAGTGGCGTACCGGGGCTGGTCGGTCCGACGGGGCCTGCCGGCCCTCGTCCGGGGCGTTCGGCTGAGCACGAGACCTGGCGACAGGACTCACTTCCACTCAGTCTTCAGGAACGGTGTCGGGAATTTGTCGGCGGTGACCGTGATCTGTCGGCGGTATGTCGGTGGAGGTTGCCACCTTGGGCGCATTGGTGCTCTCCATGAGCACGCTGCCCCACAGCGCAAGGAGCTTGTCGTCGTGTCTTCCACATCCCAGAGCCGACCGTGGGACGTTCACCGGCTGCCCTCTGCCGAGGGCAGGATCTTCCTGGTCACCGGGGGCAACGCCGGGATCGGCTACTTCGCCGCGGAGCAGCTTGCCGCCACCGGCGCCGTTGTCGTACTCGGTAGCCGGGACGCCGCGAAGGCCGACGGTGCCATGGCCTCGATCCGCTCGCGCGTCTCCGGGGCGCAGGTGCGGCACCTTCAACTGGACATCGCCGACCTGCCGTCTCTGAAGACCGCCGTGGACAGGCTGGACCTCGATCATCTCGACGCGGTGGTCTGCAACGCAGGGGTCGCGCTCGACGACCCGCCGCGTCGGGAGACCGGGGACGGCCACGAGCTGATGTTCGGCACCAACCACCTCGGCCACTTCGCGCTCACCCAGTGGCTGGCCCCGCTGCTGTCCGCGGCGTCGGCGGGTCGCATCGTGACGGTGGGAAGCTTCGCGGCGCGGTCCGAGCGACTGGACCTGGACGATCTGCAGTCGGCCCAGGACTACCGGCCCGAGCGTACCTACGGCCGGTCGAAGTTGGCGCAGATGTGCTTCGGCTTCGAACTCGATCGCCGCCTGCGTGCCGTCGGTAGCACGGTGCTCAGTGTGGTGGCCCACCCCGGCGGCGCACTGGACTCCCTCACCCCGCCCCGCCCGCCGGTACGCGTGACAACCCCCGGCGAGCGGCTGCGCGCCTTGCCCGCCGGGCTCTTGGTGCAGGGCAAGGACGCCGGAGCCTGGCCCGTCGTCCGTGCCGTCCTCGATCCGGAGGTGCAGGGAGGGCAGCTGTGGGGGCCGAGGGTCTTCGGCCTGCGTGGCACACCACGGCGGGAACCCGTCCCCTCCCATATGGCCGACCCGGCCGTCGCCGCACGCCTGTGGGCCGCCAGCAGTGAGCTGGTCGGCGCCGATCCGCACCTCGGCTTTCTGTAGGCGCGGAGCCGCGCCCAGGGTGGCCATCCGGTGGCCAACTGTCATGTTCAGCCCGGCCAACCGGGATGCTCGGTCACAACCAGTTGCTTGCAGGAGGTCGTTGATACAGATCATCGAGGCGCGGAGGTGGAGGCCGGGACGTGGTCCTGCGCTCCAGGCACCCCGATGGCGTTGAGCAGGAGGTCTACGGCTTCCTCCTCGTCCACCACGCCGTCCGCCAGGTCATGCACCAGGCCGCTGTACAGACCGGGACCGATCCCGACCGGCTGTCCTTCACCCGCTCCTTGCGCGCTGTGCGCCGCCAGGTCCCCGCCCAGGCGGCTTTTTCCCCCTGAGCGCCTCGCCGCGGCCTGGGACCGAGCCCTCGCTGAGATCACCCGCCGCCTCTTACCGATCCGCGGACTCCGCACGTTCCCCCGCGTCGTCAAGCGCAAGATGTCCAACTGGGGTCTCAAAGGCCCCCACCACCGCAACTGGCCCCAGCCCGCCGCACCGCCCGCCGATGCGGTCACCATTACCCCCGCCTCCAAGACCGCCCCGACCAAGCGAAAACCCAAGGTCCAGCCCTGAACAGCGGCATTTGGTCTAGTCCTCGACGGCTCCTGGCCACGTCCACAGCGGAACCTCGCGGAGGGGGTGCAGCTCGGCCTCGCTCTCGGCACGTGAGTTCTGCTGGGCGACCTGCGAGCCGAACTCGACGTGGGAGCGCACCGCCTCGCGGAACGGCTCATCGCCGGGGAGGCCGGCCTCGTCGAGAGCCTCCACGTAGAGTGCCACGAACCGCTGCCGTTGCTCGTCGGTGATGTTCAGGTGGCGGTGCACCTGGATGATGTGGTCGAAGCCCAACTCGCGACTGAAACGATCAGGCCCGCCGAAGGATTCCGCCGTGAACCAGGTCAGATGTTCGACATGGTGCGGCTGGCGCTCGGGGAACAAGGATCGCAGCACCGGATCGGCGAGGGCCTTCGTGTAGAAGATCTCCTCGAGCCGGTGCAGTGCGTCGTCGCCACCGGCGTGCGTGTAGAGACTGGTCATGAACTGCCCCCGGGGATGTCTCCGCTGACTCACGAATACAGTACTGCCCGGAGTTGATCCAGTCCCCAGACCAGGTCCTCCTTGCTGATGACCAACGGTGGAGCGATCCGGATCGTCGAAGGTAAGTGTCCTTGACCACCACACCCCGGCCCATCAGCCTCTCGGAGAGCTGCCGCCCGCGCCCAGCACTCCCAACACGGTGAAGGTCTACAGCCTGTACGGGGCGCGGTGCCCCAGCCGCAGTAGCAGGCGCCGGCCTACTCGAAGCGCAGGTCGGCGATGGAGTTCAGGTCGATGAACTTGCGGGCGGTGTCGCCGTAACGGGGGAGGGCGGGAGAGAAGTGGGAGATGACCAAGCCCAGGGACCCGGAAACACCTACAAACTCCTGTGGATACCTCCAGCCACAGATGGGCGTAACCAGAGATCAAACAGCCCTCAGCCGGACGACTCCGCCGCGTGCGGGCTCAGCGCGCCCATGCTGACCAGCACGATCACCAGGATGCCGAGGGCGATGCGGTACCAGACGAAGG
>NZ_JARXYX010000047.1 GCF_029893585.1 Streptomyces sp. LBL | reverse complement strand
CCGCGACAATCCCCGGCACAGCCTCCGGAGCCCACCACGCCAAAAACGCGATCTGGGCAGCCATCCACGCCAGCGTCAGCAGAAGTATCTTCTTGGAGTACTGGACCTGCAACGCCATGTTGTTGCACGAGTCCGCCAACTGGTCCGCCGCCGTGGCCACATCCGGCAGAGCCTTCAGCATCTGCTCCAGATACGCCTCGAACGCATCCGCCGTCGCACCCGAGATCCCCGACTTGACCTGCCCCGCAACCGGACCGAGCTCCTGCACGACCGCACGGATCTCAGCCGCGAACTCCCTGTGCGCCGTCTCCAGATCCCACAGATCACCCTCCATCGCCTCCGGCCACTCACCACCAGCCAGCGCGGAGACCCACTCCAAGCCATGCGGCAGGACGATGCTCGCGGTCATCTCCGGCCGACCCGTCTACGAGCCAGAATGCGAAAAGGTCACGTTCGCGAACGTAGGCTCCGCCGACGACCACCGATCGATCACACTTCAAACGCCCGGCGAACAGGCCATGGAGCGCAAGGAAACGGGGCGACCGGGGTCCGGACCGCCGGCCAAGGCACAACCGCGCCGTACCAAGGCCGCGGCCCCCCAGAACGCCCCGCACAGTGAAACCGGGCGCTGCCCGCAGCGGTCTGGAACTCGCGACCTGCTGACGCCCGCCCCCGGGGAAGGAAGTGATGCGGCTCGGGCCTTCCCGGGGGATCTGCCCAAGGTGTCCGGGCAGATCGGCGCTCACGCGTCCTGCGGCTCCCGCTCGATCCGCGGGACCAACCCCCGCCGCCCGCCCCTCCTGGCCGGTCCCCTACTCGGCCGACCGGGTCCGCGTCGAGGTGGTACGTGGCACGGTGGCCCGCCGAGCCGGACGGCTCGGGGGCGCGGCGGCCTCCTCGTCGGTGTCGTCGCCAACGGCCTTGCTCTTGCCCCTGCCCTGTGCCGCGACCGCTTCAGCGGGCGCGGGCTCCTCCTCGGACTCCCGGGCGTCCGGGCCGGCGAGCGCCGCGCGCAGCATCTCGGTCTCCAGGGTCATGCTCACCGGCGCCGAAGGGTTGAGGTAGAGCAGGTGCCCCTCGGGCAGCCGGTCGAGCAGTTCGGGTATCGGCATCAGTTCGAACGCCAGGCGCCCCGACGTGTGCAGATAGACCGGCGAGGTGAACACCGGCACGATGGCGGTCTTGCCGTCCGGCGCGGTGGCGGGCAGCGGGTCACCGGAGGGGGTGACGAACACCGCTGCCTCCGGCAGGGCGGCCAGCGCCTCCGTGACGTCCTCGCCCGGCCCGTACCCGGTCGCGGCCAACTGCACCGCGGCGTCGACCTTGTCGGCGGGCTCCGGCCAGCCCAGCGCGGTGGGAGAAGGCTTGTAGTCCTCGTTGTCCCGCCACTCCACGATCTCGCCCTCCGGGCTGGACCGCCACTGGCCGACCACGGCCCACTCGGGGGGTGCGGCCTCGCCGCGCCAGGTCGGGTCGACCATGCCGAGCCAGTGGTCGGGGGCGAGCCGGGCGGCCTCGCGGATCGAGTCCGGAACATCCGGCATGTTCTCGGTGGCGCCGTCGATCTGCTCGACGGCTTCGTCCGCGCCCTCGCTCACGGCGGACCCGGCCACCGGTTCCCGGTCATCGGACTTCGCCGGGGCGACGCTTTCGCTCGACTTCGCTGTCTTGCTCACTGTGCATCCTCATTCGGTAAATCGAAGGTGATTCGGAGAAAGGCCGGGAAAAACACTTGTTGACGGTACGTCCTCAAGTGAGAGAGTCGACGTAGCGGCCGCTGCTTCACAAGGCATCAATATGCGGAGTGGCGAGCATATCGAATTGTTGTCCATCCCTCGGGGGAAGGTCATGGACGGTCGTTCAGTCTCTGGCGGATTTCGCCGGGCCCGAGCGGAAGGCCGGCGAGGTAGCGGTCGCCGTCACGGACGAGGACGGCGGGAGGCGTGGCGGCCGTGGTACGGCGGCCGTCTTTGATGCCTCCGTGGAAGTTCACCGCACCGTCCGGGCCCACCACGGCCACCTCGACGCCGAGGTCGCGGGCCACCACCGCCGAGAGCACATCCCCGAGCGAGCCGCCGCCCTCGCCCCCGTACGACGGGTCCCGCATCAGCAGGCGGAACTGCTGGACCGTACTCACCATGACCTCCGAGGACGGAAGCCCGCCGAGGAACGCGCCCTCGAATCGCTGATCGGGGGTCAGCGGCACACCGATCGCTGTCAGCAGGTCCACCGGGATGTTCCGGCCGCCGTCCAGCGGGGGCAGCGCGTCTTCGGGCACGTCCTTGTCCGTGACGTGCCGCTCCAGCCAGTCACGGAAGGCGTCGGACGTGTCGATCCCGGCGTCCCGCAACGCGTCGGGGGCCGCGTACCGGACGGTGAACAGCAGAGTGTCGGGCAGCCGGCCACCCGCCCCCGGCGACTCGTGCAGCGCCAAGCCCGTGCCGTCCAGTTCGGCGGCACGGGGGCCGGTGCGCCGGTACGCGCCGCGCGATGCGGCGGTCTCTGCGTGCTCGGCGTCTTCCGCGCCCTCAGCCGGAATCTCACGGGAGCGGTCGGTGTCGACAGGAGCGTTCCAGTCCTCGGGGGCGGGGTAGGAGGTGGCGTCCGGCAACTCCTCGGCTTCGATGCCCAAGGCGGCGGGGCGCGGGGGCAGTGAGGGCCGGCCCGTCTTCGGGTCGAACCCGAGCAGGATGGTGGCCTTGCCTTCGCCGTCCTCACGCAGGTGGATCACCGGCTCGCGACTGCCCGGCGCCAGGGTGACCGCCACACCGTCCTGCGGTATCCAGACCCGCTTGCCGAGCGCCATGGCGACATCGCCGGCCTGCCTGCCCTGGCGGCTGTTGGCCGCGTCGGCGAGGGGCAGCCGGTTCAGTCCCTCACCGCACTCCAGCATGATGACGTTCTCGACGCTGTCCAAGTCCAGGTTTTCGCGCATCTCCGCCAGGTCCGGGGGCGTCACGTCGCTCCCGTGCCGGCCATAGAACACGTAGCCACCCGAAATGAAGCGGTGCAGCGGCCAGCGGCCCCCCTCCAGGTTGCTGTCGCTGTCCCGCTGCCACTGCACGAGGTGCTTCACGTTCCGCAGTTCGCTGTACGGCGCCATGCGCCGGGCCCAGTCCGACGGCGTGAAGTGGAACAGCCCCTCGCCGCGACCTTCGTCGGCGACCCTGTGCCAGGCGGGACCGACGGCCCGGGGCGCGAGGTCCTCCGGGCCCACCGGAGCGGTGGCCGAGTCAGCGGGCGGGGCTTCGCGACCGTCCGGCTCCACGGCGGCCGGGTCCGCGGCGGCCGGGTCCGCGGCGGCCGGGTCCGGCGCGTCGCTTTCGCGCAGCAGAACGTGCTCGTAGGGCTCCCCGCCGGCGTCCTCGCGTATCTCGCGGGACACGACGTCCAGCCGCGCCGGCAGCCTGAACATCGTCCGGCCTCGTGCGGGGTCGAGGACGATCGGCGAGAGGTCGGAGGCGATGCCGGACTCCATGACCTCCAGCAGCCTTATCCGGCCGGCAGGCTTCGCGTGGCCGCCCGCGGGGACCGGGTCCTTCATGGCCGCCAGGCGGTTCGGCAGCGCCTCGTCCCCCTCCCTCACATCGACATGGGACAGCTCGCCAGGGGGCCTTTCGCCGGGTGCGCCGGTCAGCGGCTCCCGTTCACGGACCGCCCAGAACACGTTCTCGCCGGCGGGTGGCAGCCTGCGCAGCCCGTCGTAGGCCATCGCCAGGTGGAGCGGGATCTCGGCGAAGACCGTGTCGACCACCCGATCGACCGCGTCGAGCAACGGCTGACGGTGCCTCGCCCGGCCCTGACGGCTCCGTTCCGCGGAGATCTGCTCGGCGGCCTTGCGGAACTCCCGGTGCTTCATCAGCAGCAACGGGAACGAGGAGCTGCCGTGGGACAGCTGCCCCTCGACGATGGAGTGCAGCTCCTGACGCAGGGAGTCCTGGGTGGGCTCACCGGCGGTCCCGAACCAGTGGAAGATCGGCTTGTCCGGCCCGGTGTACAGACGGAGCGCCATGATGTGCGCCTCGCCCAGCCGGTCCAGGATGCTTCCTCCATGGCGCCTGCTCCAGCTCTCCGCTGCCCTCAGCCGGTCACGGTCCACGCGGGACAGGTCGCGGCTGTTCTCCCCTCCGCTCAGCACCTTGACAACGTCCCCGGGACTGCGGCCGTCGCCGGTCAGCCTGGGGGTGAGCCAACGGCGGGTGGCGTCACGGTACGCCTGGTGGTGCGGTGGGATCAGCGCGCCGGCCGGCCGCGGTGCGCCGGACGGTGGCGCGAAGGCCGAGTCCGCCCAGAGGTACAGGTGCGTCCCGACGCCCCGCGCGGCGACGGCGTCCAACACGTCGGCGTAGCCCACGTTGGCATGGACCGATGCCTCCAGCACCTCGTACAGCGAGTAGCGGGGGACCAGCCAGCCCACCATGGCCTTGCGGAAGCTCAGCAGTTGACTGTTGGCGGGGTCGACCAGCGCCGCATACTCCTCGAACAATTCCAGGGGCAGGTCGTTCGTCGCACGGGTGCGCCGGATACCGCGGGAGCGGTACTCCGCCAGTTCCTCGGTGGAGAGCGACTTGCGGTCGTAGCCCTTCACACGTTCGCCGGGCAGCGCCGCCCGGAAGAAACTGTCCATCAGCGCCGGCAGGTCCGCGCTCGACGAAGGCGGGGTGCCGGTGGCCACCTCCACGGCGTGCCGAGCGGCGTCGAGCGCGTCGAGGTCCAGCGTCAGCGTCAGGCCCAGCGCGGTCTCGTACTTCATGGCCCGGTCGGGCCACTCCGCCTTCGCCATCAGGCCGCTGAGGCGGTACCCCTGGCGGGTGAACGACGTGGGGCGCGGCGTCAGACCGGTCCGCCGCCGGGGCACGTACGTAGCGAACCTGGGTTCCGGGTTGTCGGGGGTCGGTTCGACCACGAGCAGCGGATCCCTCAGCACCACTCCCGAGACGGTCTCGGGGTCGTCGCCGCGGGGGTGCCTGACGCGGCCGGAGGCGCCACCGCTGACCCGCCCGCTCCAGTCGGCCAGCCCCTGTCCCAGCTGATCATCGGCATAGCATGCGATCAGCGCGAGCCGGAAGTCACTGGGTGCCTTCAGCCGCTTCGCGTAGCTGCCTATCTGGGGGATGCTCCCGACCTTCAGTCCATAGCGTGAGTTTATGGATATGGCGCCGTCCTGGTGGTGCAGGACGAGGGTGGCCGCTTCCCCGGGCTGCCAGGACAAGGCACGTGGCTGGTCCTCGACGACCTCACCGGATTGGCTCAGCTTCCCGCCGGTGCCAACGTAAACGTGGTAGGTGGTCGCCTGTGTTGCGGCGCGGAGGGGCATTTCAGCGCGGGCCCAGTCGAAGGCGGAGAGGAATGCCTCCCCGGCCGGCCTGCCGCTTGGTGTGCGCACCGTCCGGGGCATGTACTCGCGGTTCCACGCCGGCTCGGAACTCTCCGCGGGCAGCTGCTCGAGGGGGACCACCACATAGCTCTGATCGACGACGCGGGGCTTGCCGGGCCGGTGGTCGACAGCCTCCGGGTACAGGGCCATGCCCGGGTATCGGCCGGGGTCGGGGATGAAGGGGGCGACGACCCGCGGGACAGTGGCCTCGGCCACCTCGAACACCACCGGATACTTCACAACGCCGTGCTTCCGGGCCTTTTGGGCCTTCCGGAACAGCGAGGCCAGGACGGACCGCCGGTCGACCGATACGGCGGACAAGCGCAGCGTGGGGACAACGCCCCGGCTGTCGGCGTAAGTACGGGGATCCAGAGCACGGGGGTCGTCCAGCGCTCCGTCCGCCAAGAAGCCGAGGTATACCGGGCCGTTGACCGGTATCAGCAGCTCGGCCGCCTCGACGGCCAGCTCCGCGTACCCGGTCAGCTCCGGCGCCAGCTCTTCGGCCAGCGCGTTCGCCTGATTGACCAGCCGATCGCGCACCCGCTCCAACTCGGCCGCCCGGTTGGTCCCGCGCGGTGCGCGTTCCGCTGCCAGGAGCTTCGCGGCCTCCTTCAGCAGTTTGTCGAACCGCTGGTCCACGCGGAACACCAGCGGATACCGGCGCTCCTCCTTGCCGAACGCCTTCAATACCAGGTCGCGAGCCGCGGCCCTGAACAGCCGACGCGTCTCCGCCTCGTCCCACCGACCGGAGTTCAGCAGAGGTTCGAGCAGATGACGGTCGGGACCGCCGGCCAGATACAGGCCAAGCAGGTGTCCTGGCCTGAGGTTCTGCACCCCTCGTCCATTGAACAGGCCGTGTTGTTCCATCAACTCCATCATGGCGGCCCGGCGGGATCCGGCTGTCGTGTCCCCGGCGGCGCGGGAAGCGGAGGGCCGCGGCCGGCCCTCCAGTTTGGCCAGCTCCGCGGTCTCCTGGAGGCGTCGTTGAACCAGGGAAGGGAAGTGGCCCCATTGCTCCTGGAAGTACCGCTCGTGCGGCAGCCGCAGCATGGTGATGGCGTCCAGGGGCGAGGTGGTGGACAACCGGTCCTGGATCCCGGAGTCGTCCCACATCAGCCTGCGGGGAGCCAGCTGGGCTTCGCTCCAGGTGTGGAGCCGGGCCGCGTCGACCAGCGCGGGGGGATCCAGCTCATCGCGCACCCCGGCCTTGTCCAGCGCCGCCAGGACCTCCCTGAGCGACTTACGCCTCAGACCCCAGCCGATCAGCGCCAGCCGGAATTTCGCCACGGAACCATTCGGCATCTCCAGCATGCGGCGCACACGCATCAGATACGTGACGCTCTCGGCCGGGCCGTAGGTGAGCCGGAGGCCGTACCGGCCATGCAGAAGCGCACGGGTGGCGGGGGCGTGCGGCTCCACCGGGTCGGGCACGCCCGGCAGCCGATCCGGGTTCAGTGACGGCTTCTCGTCCCACAGTCGGCGCAGTGCCTCCGGATGCCTGGGGTGCGAGTAGGACGCCCGTGCGAACGCCTCCATACGCTCCTCGAAGGTGGCATCCGAGTGCTCGTCCAGCAGGCGCTCGAGCTGGTCGGCGGCGGACTCGGGACGCTCACTGCGCGAGAAGAGTCGCGCGGCGGTTTCCTCATCGAGGTGCCGCTTCACGTAGTCGTGCAGTGCCCGGAGCGAGTCCACCACCTCGAAGTCCAGCTCGCGGACGGCACGGATCACCTCGCCGAGTGTCTGCTCGTACTCCTCGCTCAGTTCGTCGTAGCGGCTCGGGCTGCCGTCGGGGTTGGGGCCGTAGAGGGCCGGGAAACGCGGCGGGAGGGTGGTGGCGTCTGCCAGGGGAGGGTCGGCCGTGGGGGCGTTCCAGTGCTCGGCGCCTGGGTACAAGGTGGTGTCCGTCACCTCCTCGGCTGGGATCCCGTCGGCGGAGGGCCGCGCGGGCAGGCCCGTCTCCGGGTCGAACGCAAGCCAGATGGTGGACTTGCCTTGCCTGTTCTCGCTCAGGTGGATCTCCGGCGCGTCACTGCCCCGCGCCTTGGTGACCGCCACACCGAACTCCGGTATCCACACCCACTTGTGAAGCGCCATGGCGACAGCGCCGGCCTGCCTGCCCTGACGGCTTCTGGCGACATCGGCAAGGGGCACCCCGGCCAGCCCGTCACCGCACTCCAGCATGACGACGTTCTCGACACTGCCCAAGTCCAGGTGCTTGCGCATCCTCTCCAGATCCGGAGCCGCCCCCTCACTGCCGTGCTGACCATAGAAGACGATGCCACCTCGGACGACCTGCTTCAGCGGCCACCGGCGGCCGATCCGGTCGCGACCGTAGCCCGCCCACTGCACGAAATGCTTTATGTTGCGCACCTCGCTGTACGCCGGCTTGCGCCGAGCCCACTCCGACACCGTGAAGTGGAACAGCCCATCCCCACGACCGTCGTTGGCGACCCGGAACCAGGCGGGACCGACAGCCCGGGGCGCGGGACCTGGCTCCGCCCGCGCGAAACGGCCCGCTCCCCCGTCCGCCCGACGGGACGACTCCCGCTCCTGGCGCGAGCGGCCACCGCGATCGCTCTCCCGGCGCGAAGACTTCCGGGACTCCTCCCTGCCGGAGCGACGGCCGTCCCGTCCGGCGGGTTCGGCCGGGCGCATCGGATTCGTCGCCGGGCGCCGCCCAGCCCCCGGCACCGGCCCCGGCTCCCGGTCCGGATCGGTGGCCCGAGGCGCGGGCCGGGCGCCACGACCATCCGGTTCCACGGTGGACGGCCCGAACTCCTCCCTTTCCCGCAACAGCACGTGCTCGTAGAGCCGGCCCCTGACATCACGACGTATCCGACGGGACACCACATCCAGCCACGTGTCCTGGCCGAACAACGTCTGACCCAGCCCGGAATCCCGGACCACCGGCGAAACATCATGGGCGCGCTGGGACTTGATGACCTCGAACAGCCTCTTCCCACCGGCGGGGTTCGCATGGCCACCCGCATAGATCGGGGACCTCATGGCCGCATCCCGGTTCAGCCGCGCCTCATGCAGCGCCGGCACCCGGACGACATCCAGCTCACCAGACGGCTCATCACCAGGCTCGCCGGTCACCGGCTCCTCTTCACGAACCGACCAGAACACGTTCGCACCCACCCCGGGCAACCTGCGCACCGCCTCATACGCCATCCCCAGATGCCACGGCATCTCGCCGTAGACATCGCCCAGCACACTCTCCGCCGCATCGAGCACCCGCCGGCGGTGCACCTCCAGATCCCGCCCCGTCCCGAACGCGGCGCTCTCCGCACGGGCGACCCTGTTGAACTTCTTGTACTTCATCAACAGCCACGGGAAGTCATCCTTCTGCCTGGAGAACAGGTCATCGATGACGGAGCGCACACCCTCGCGCAAGTCATCGACGGTCGGCCTGTCCACGGCCGTCATCCAGTAGAAGAGCGCCGCATCCGTTCCCCCGGTCACCAACTGAAGCGCCGTGATGTGCTCGTCGCCCAGCCGGTCCAGCGGATGCCCGGGGTGACGCCGACGCCACGCCGCCAAGGCGTCCAGCCGGTCCTCCAGCCCCCAGCGCGGGACATCCGGGCTGTTCGTCCTCCCTTCGAGCGCGTCGACAATGCCCTCGGGAACGAGGCCGTCACCGGTGACCTCCGGGAGGAGCCAACGGGTCCTGTCGCGGTACACGGCGACGTGCGGAGGGACCAGCGCACGGCCGGTCCGGGGCGCCAGCTTTCGGTCCGCCCAAAGAGAGAGATGCGTCCCGAAGCCCTTCAGCGCGACGACTTCCTCCACGTCGATGAAGCCCACCTCGGCTCGGACCGCGGCCTCCAGCACCTCATACAGCGAGTAGCGGGGGACCAGCCAGCCCACCACCGCCTTACGGAAGGCGACCAACTGGACGTAGCTGGGGTCGATCAGCTTTTTGTACTGCTTGAACAACTCCCGGAGCAGCGCGCTCGTCGCTCGGGTGCGCCGAATACCGGCTTCCTCGTAAGCCGCCTGTTCCTCCCCGGAGAGCGGCATCCGGTCGTAGTCCTCCAACCGTTTGCCGGGCAGGGCCCGCCCAAAGAACTGGTACATCAGTGTCGACAGGTCCGCGGAGCTCGAAGGCGGGGTGCCAGTGGCCACCTTCACGGCGTGCCAAGCAGCGTCAAGCGCGTCGCGGCCCCGGGACAGTTCCAGGCCCAGCCCGGTCTCGTAGTCCATGGCCTTCTCGGACCACTTCGGCTCCCCGGCCAGGCCACTGAGGCGATGGCCCCGCAGGGTGAACGACCAAGGGCGTGGCGCCAAACTGTTCCGGGGCCGGGGCGCGAACGCATCGAACCTTGGTTCCGGTACGTCGGCGGTGGGTTCGAGCAGGAAGGGGACCCGGTCCCTCACCCGCGCATCCGAAACGGTTCGGATCTCGTCCAACGGGTGCGTGACGAGGCCGGAGGCGCCTGCGGTCACCGACTCGCTCCAGTCGGCCACGCCCCGTACCAGCGGGGGAACGGCCTGGTGGGAAGCCGCGGCGTGGCACGCGATCAGCGCGATCCGGAAGTCGTCGGCTTTCCCCGCGGCGGGGGCCAGGAGCTCCTTCGCGTAGACACCCAACTGGGGGCCGCTCACACGCTTCGTTCCGGAGCGGGACGGTACGGTCCCGCTGACCCTGCTGTGCAGAACGAGGAGAGGGGTTCCGAGCGGCCAGGGCAGCGCGTGCGAACCGTCCTCGACGACGTCGACTTTTTTCCCTCCCATCCTCCTGGTTCCCTGGGAAATGTAGTAGCGGGTCGCCTGGGCGGCGGCGCGGAGAGGGATATCGGCGTCGGTCCAGTCGCTCAGGGATGCGAGGAATCCGCCGGCCGGCCTGCCGCTTGGTGTGCGCAGCACCCGGGTCATGAACTCGCGGTTCCACGCCGGCCCGGAACTTTCCACGGGCCGCTCCCTGAGGGGAACCACCACATACCTCTGGTTGGTGCTCTCGTCGCGCTCCACCCGGGGCTTGCCGCGCTGGTAGGCGACAGCCTCCGGATACAGGGCGAAGCCCCGGTCCTCGTCAGCGTTGCGAATGAAGGGGGCTATGACCCGCGCTCGGGTGGACTCCTCCACCTCATAGAGCACCGGGGGCTCCCCACGGCCGTTCTCCCCGGCCCCCCGCAACACTTCGGTGAGCACGGACCGCCGGTCGGTCGACACGTCATCCAAAGGACGCGCCCCGTTCACCAACGTGCGCAAGTACACCGGCCCACTGACCGGCATCAGCAACTCGACCGCCTCGACAGCCAGCTCCGCGTACCCGATCAGCTTCGGCAGCAACTCTTCAACCAGCACTCCCGCCAGATTGGCCAGCCGATCCCGCATCCGTTTCAAGCTGGTCCGGCGCGGTGCGCCCTCCGGTGCCCGAAGGTCCACGGCCTGCTCCAGCAGTTCCCCGAACCGCGAGTCCATACGGAAGACCAGCGGATACCCGTGCTCTTCGTGCTCCGCCTTGTCGAACGCCCGCACCACCAGCCTACGAGCAGCGTCCCGGAGCAGCCGAAGCGTCTCCGCTTTATCCCGCCGGCCGGAGTCCGCCAGGGGCCGCAGCAGGTGGCGGTCCGGACCGCCGGCCAGATACAGGCCCAGCAGATGTCCGGCCCTGACGTTCCCCACACCGTCATCGGTGCGCTGGTGTTCCAGCAACTCCATCAAGGCGAGGCGGCGATACTCACGGGTCGCATCCGTGCTGACGCGGGGATCGGCGTAGTACTCCGACCCGCCCTCCAGGTTGGCCAGCTCCGCGATCTCCCCAAGGCGTTGTCGCACCGGGAAAGGGAACCGGTGCCACTCCTCCCGGAAGTACCGCTCATGCGGCAACCGCAGCAAGTCCCAGACGGACGCACTCGAACCCAGGGGGGAATCGGCCGTGGACTCGCTCGTGAGCATGCGGCGGGGATTGAGCAGGGAGTCGCTCCAGGCATGGAGCCGGGCCGCGTCGACCAGCGCGGGGGGATCCAGCTCATCGCGCACCCCGGCCTTGTCCAGCGCCGTCAGGACCTCCCTGAGCGACTTACGCCTCAGACCCCAGCCGATCAGCGCCAGCCAGAAGTACCTCTCGAGGCCGTCCGGCATCTCCAGCATGAGGCGCACGCGCATCAGATACGTGATGCTCTCGGCCGGACCGTCGGTGAGCCGGAGGCCGTACCGGCCATGCAGAAGCGCACGGGCGTCGTCCGAGTGCGGCACTACCCGGTCGGGCACACCCGGCAGCCCATCCCGGTTCAGCGACGGATGCTCGTCCCACAACCGGCCCAGCGCCTCCGGATGCCTGGGGTGCGAGTAGGACGCCCGTGCGAACGCCTCCATACGCTCCTCGAAGGTGGCATCGGAGTGCTCGTCCAGCAGGCGCTCGAGCTGGTCGGCGGCGGACTCGGGGCGGCCGCTGCGTGCGAACAGGCGGTCGGCCTTCCTCTGGCCGATGTGCCGCACGAAGTAGTCGTGCAGGCTCTTGAGCGAGAACACCAGCTCGAAGCGCACGCTGTAGACGCCGCGGATCACCTCGCCGAGTGTCTTCTCGTACTCCTCGCTCAGTTCGTCGTAGCGGCTCGGGCTGCCGTCGGGGTTGGGGCCGTAGAGGGCCGGGAAACGCGGCGGGAGGGTGGTGGCGTCTGCCAGGGGAGGGTCGGCCGTGGGGGCGTTCCAGTCCTCGGCGGCGGGGTAGGTGGAGCCGTCCGGCAACTCCTCGGCTTCGATACCCAACGCGGAGGGCCCCGGGGGCCGCGACGGCAGGCCCGTCTCCGGGTGGAACCGCAGCCAACTGCTGACCCGGCCCTGGCTGTTCTCTCGCAGGTGGATCTCCGGCTCGGCACTGCCCGCGGCCTTGACCGCCACACCGTTCTCCGGTATCCAGACCCACTTGCCCAGCGCCTTGGCGACATCGCCGGCCTGCCTGCCCTGCGGGCGGCCGACCGCGTTGGCGAGAGTCAGCCCGTCACCGCACTCCAGCATCACGACGTTCTCGACACTGTCCAGGTCCAGGTGCTTGCGCATCCTCTCCAGATCCGGAGCCGCCCCCTCACTCCCGTGCTGACCATAGAAGACGATGCCACCTCGGATCACCCGCTTCAACGGCCACCGGCGGCCGAACCGGTCGCCGTCACTGTCGCGCATCCACTGCACGAAGTGCTTCGCGGCGTGCACCAGCTTGTACGGCGGCTCGCGCCGGACCCACTCCGGCTGCGTGAAGTGGAACAGCCCGACGCCGCGACCCTCATGGGCGATCCGGTACCAGTTGGGGCTGGCGGTCCGGGGCGCGGGCCCGGCCTGCGTCGGCGCGGACCGGCCCGCCTCCGTGTCCGCCTGGCGGGCCGGCTTCTGCTCACGGGACGCGCGGCCCTGATCGGTCTCCTCCTTGTGCACCCGGGGCTCGCGGGTTCCCTCCCTGCCGGAGCCATGGCGGTCCCGCCCGGCGGATTCGGCCGGACGCTCCGCCCTCCCCGGCACCGGCTCCGGGGCCGCCGGACCAGTGGCCCGACGAGCGGGCCGGGCGCCTCGACCCTCCGGTTCCGCGGTGACCGGCCAGAAATCCTCCCTTTCCCGCAGCAGGACGTGCTCGTAGAGCTCACCGTCGGCGTCGCGGCGTATCCGGCGGGACACCACGTCCAGCCACGTGGCCCGGTCGAACAACGTCTGGCCCAAGTCGGGGTCGCGGACCACCGGCGAGACGTCACGGGCGCGCTCCGACTGCACGACCTCGTACAGCCTTTTCCGACCTGCGGGGTTCGAATGGCCCGCCAGGACCGGGCTCTTCATGGCCGCTGCCCGGTTCAGCCGCGCCTCGTGCCCCTCCGGCACCCAGACGGCGTCCAGCTCACCAGACGGCTCACCGCCAGGCTCGCCGGTCAGCGGCTCCGCTTCACGAACCGACCAGAACACGTTCTCGCCCACACCGGGCAGCCTGCGCACCCCGTCATGGGCCATCCCCAGGTGCTGCGGGAGCTCGGCGAAGACCCGGTCCAGTACGCTCTCGGCCGCGTCGAGCACCCGCTGGCGGTGCACAGCCAGATCCTGGCCCGTCCCGTACGCGTCGATCGCCGCACGGGCGGTCGTGTTGAAGCTCCCGTACTTCATCAGCAGCCGCGGGAACTGGATGCTTTGTCTGGAGAACAGGTCATCGATGACGGAGCGCACGCCCTGACGCAGGAGGTCGACGGTCGGCCTGTCGGCGGTCGACATCCAGAAGAAGAGCAACCCGTCCGTTCCTCCGGTCACCAGGTGGAGCGCCGTGATGTGCCCGTCGCCCAGCCGGTCCAGCGGATGCCCGGAGTGGCGCCCGCGCCACGCGGCCAGGGCGTTCAGCCGGTCCTCCAGCCTCCTGCGCGGGACATCGGGGCTGTTCGTCCTTCCTTCGAGCGCGTCGACAATGCCCTCGGGAACGAGGCCGTCACCGGTGATCTCCGGCACGAGCCACCGGGTCCTGTCACCGTAAACGGCGGTGTGCGGAGGGAACAGCGGACGGCCGGTCCGGGGCGACAGCTCCTGGTCCGCCCAGAGGTACAGATGCGTCCCGGCACCCTGCAGCGCGACGACTTCCTCCCCGTCGAAGCCCACCTCGGCTCGGACCGAGGCGTCCAGCACCTCGTACAGCGAGTATCGGGGGACCAGCCAGCCCACCATTGCCTTGAGGAAGGCGAGCAACTGGGCGTGGGTGGGTTTGACCAGCTCGTTGTACCGCTGGAACAACTCGATGGGCAGTTCGGCCGTCGCTCGGGTACGCCGGATACCGACCTCGTCGTGAGCTGCCCGTTCCTCCCTGGAGGGCGGCAGCCGATCGTAGTCATTCACCTCACGGCCGGGCAGGGCCGCGTAGAAGAACCGGTGCATCAGTGTCGGCAGGTCCGCGGAGCGCGAAGGCCGGGTGCCAGTGGCCACCTCCACGGCGTGGCGCATAGCGTCGAGGTCCCGGCTCAGCCTCAGCCCCAGCTTGGTCTCGTACTCATAGGCCCGGGCGTCCCACTCGTCCTCCTTGACCAGGCCGATGAAGCTATGGCCCCGCTTGGTGAACGACCAGGGAAGCGGCCCCCGCCGGGTCCGCGGCCGGGGCTCGAACACGTGGAACCTGGGCTCCGGGTGGTCGGGGGTGGGTTCGAGAACGACCAGCGGGTCCGTCAGCTTCGCCCCCGAGCGAGTTTGGACACGAGGGCTGTGAATCCGGCGTGTAGACGCAGGGTTGACTCCGCCGGTGGCGGCAGTGCTGACACGCTCGCTCCAGTCGGTCATGGTTTGTGCCGCGGTCCCCGCGAAATCGCATGCGATCAGCGTGAGCCCGAACTCGCCGGGGATCTTCATGTCGTGCAGAACACGCTTTGCCCAGCTACCCACCTGGGCGGGGCTCGCACTCTTCATGCCGTAGCGCGACGGGGAATCCATGGTGCGCGAGTTGGAGTGCGCGGAGAGGTAGGCCGTGTGTCCGGGCCGCAGCGGCAGTGCGCGTGCCCCGGTGACGACCCAGCTGCCGTCCTTCGCGGTGCCGGTCTGGACACGGTAAGTGGTGGCCTTCTTGGTGAGGTCGCCCAAAGCGGTTCGGCGGTTGACCCAGTCGCTCGCGGAATGCAGTGCCTGCCCAATCGGCGTGCCCTTTGATGTGCGCATCGTGTGGGCCGCGAACTCGCGGTTCCACGCCGGCTCGGAAACCTCCGCGCGCCGTTCCTCGAAGGGCAAGAGCAGATACCTCTGGTAGGTGCGCTCGTCGCGCACCACGCGGGGCGTGCCGGGCCAGAGGTCGACAGCCACCGGGTAAAGAGCCATTCCCGGGTGTCGGTCGAGGTCGCCGCTGAAGGGAGCGACGACCCGGGCGACATCGGATTCGGCCACGACCCCCAGCACCGGGATCTCCCCCGGCTCCACGTCCCTCCGGAACAGCCAGGTGAGGACGGACTCCGGGTCGACCGACACGGCGGACAGGCGCGGCAGATGGAGAACGCGCTCGCCGAGGCCATGGCTACGGGGGTCGTCCATCTGCCCGTCCGTCAAGAAGCCGACATACACCGCCCCGCTGACCGGCATCAGCAGCTCGACCGCTTCGACGGCCAGCTCCGCGTACCCGGTCAGCTCCGGCAGCCGCTCCTCGACCAGCGCGACTGCCCGATCGGCCAGCTGTTCCTCGTTCCGCTTCGAGCTGTTCGGGCGAGGTTCGCCTTCCGCTGTCCGAAGCTGCGCGGCCTCCTCCAGCAGTTCGCCGAACCGCGGGTCCATACGGAAGAAGTGCGGGGGCGCGTCCTCGCCGGGTGCCTCCACCACCCACTTGCGGACCTCGTCCTGGAGCAGCCCGAGCGCCTCCGGTCCGTCCGGGTGCGCCAAGCGCTGTTCCAGCAGGTGGCGGTCGGGACCGGCGGCCAGATACAGGCCGAGCAGGTGTCCGGCCCTGATGTTCTGTATCCCGGCGGAGGTGCCCTGGCTTTCCCGCAACTCCATCATGGCGAGCCGGCGATGCCAGGTGGTCGCGTCCTCGGCGTCGCGGGGAACGGCAAAGGACAGCGGCCGGCCCTCGAGCCCGGCCAGCTCCGCGATCTCCGCAAGGCGCTGGCGGACCAGCGGAGAGAAGCGGTCCCATTCCTCCTGGAAGTACCGCTCGTGCGGCATCCGCAGCAGGCCCCAGGCGCGCGTACCCGGACCGAACAGGTCAGCGAGCTCGGGGTTGCCGTGGATCAACCTGTAGGGATTGAGCTGGGAATCGCTCCAGGTGTGGAGCCGCGCCGCGTCGACGAGCGCGGGGGGATCCAGCTCACCGCGCTCCCCGGCCTTGTCCAGCGCCGCCCGGAGCTCCGCCAGCGAGTTGTTCCTCAGGCCCCAGCCGATCAGCGCCAGCTGGAAGTACCCCGCGTAGCCGCCCGGTACCTTCAGCATGCGGCGCACACGCATCAGGTAAGTGACGCTCTCGGCAGGGCCGTCGGTGAGCCGGAGACCGTACCGGCCATGCAGAAGCGCGCGGGCGTCGTCCGAGTGCGGCACTACCCGGTCGGGCACACCCGGCAGCCCATCCGGGTTCAGCGACGGATGCTCCTTCCACAGCCGGCCCAGCGCCTCCGAACGCCTGGGGTGCGAGAACGTCGCCCGCGCGAAGGCCTCCATACGCTCCTCGAAGGTGGCGTCGGAGGTCATGTCCAGCAGGCGAGCGACCTGGCGGGCGGTGGACTCAGGACGCGCCCTGCGTGTGAACAGGCGGTCGGCATCATGGTGGCCGATGTGCTGCACGAAGTAGGCGTGCAGGGCCTTGAGTGACTCCGTCAGCTCGAAGTGCACGTTGTGGACGCTGCGGATCACCTCGCCGAGCGTCTGCTCGTACTCCTCGCTCAGTTCGTCGAAGCGGCTCGGGCTGCCGTCGGGGTTGGGGCCGTAGAGGGCCGGGAAACGCGGCGGGAGGGCGGCGTCGTCGGCCGTGGCGGACTCAGCCGTGGCGGACTCGGCCGTGGCGGACTCGGCCGTGCGGGACTCGGCCGTGCGGGCGTTCCAGTCCTGGGGGGCGGGGTACAAGGCGACGCCCGTCACCTCCTCGCCCGGGATCCCGTCGGCGGAGGGCTGTGTGGGCAGGCCCGTGACCGGGCTGAAGGCGAGCCAGATCGTGGACCGACCCCGCCCGTCCTCTCGCAGGTGAATCTCCGGCTTGTCACTGCCCGGCGCCAGGGTGGCCGCCACCCCGCCCGGCGGAATCCACACCCACTTTCCGAGCGCCCTGGCCACAGCGCCGGCCTGACGGCCCTGACGGCTGCCGGCGGCGGTGGCGGGGGTCAGCCCCTCACCGCACTCCAGCATGACGACGTTCCTGACACTGTCCAAGTCCAGGTGTTGGCGCATCTTCTCCACGTTCGGGGGCGTCACATCGCTCCCGTGCCGACCGTAGAACACGATGCCACCCTGGATGACGCGGTGCAGCTGCCACCGGCGGGCGATCCGGCTGCCGCGTTCGTCGATCGCCCACTGCACGAAGTGCACCGCATCGGCCAGCCTGCGGTACGGCGCCAGACGCGGCGCCCAGTCCTCCGGCATGAAGTGGAACAGCCCGACGCCACGGCCGCCGGGGGCGACCCGATACCGGGTGGGGCTGACAGCCGCCCGGGGCGCGGAACCCCTACGCGTCCGGTTGTCACGCCTCGCCCCCCGGCCCTCCGCACGGGCCGACCCCGACTCCCGGCGCGCTCGGCCACGATCGGTCTCCTCGTGCACCGAGGGCTTCCGGGACTCTCCCCTGTGGGAGGGGTGGGTCTCCCGCCCAGCGGTCTCGGCCGGCCGCATCGGATACGTCGCCGAACGCCGCCCGTTCCCCGGCACCGGCTCCGGCACCGGCACCGCGGGCGCCGGCCCGAACTCCTCCCTCTCCCGCAGCAGCGTGTGCTCGTAGAGCCGGCCCTTGGCGTCGCGTCGTATCCGACGGGACACCACGTCCAGCCACGTCTCCCGGCTGAACAACACCTGACCCAGCTCAGGACGGCGGGCGACCGGCGAGACATCGCGGGCCCGTTTCGACCCGATGACCTCGAACAGCCTTATGCCACCATGGGGGTTCGCGTGACCGCCCGCATAGAACGGCGACTTCCTGGCCGCTTCCTCGTTCAGCCGTGCCTCGTGCAGCGCCGGCACCCGGACGACGTCCAGCTCACCAGGCGGCTCATCGCCAGGCTCACCGGTCAGCGGCTCCGCTTCGCGAACCGCCCAGAACACGTTCTCACCCACACCGGGCTGCCTGCGCAGCGCCTCATAGGCCATCGCCAGGTGCCACGGCATCTCGCCTCGGACCGCGTCCAGCGCGCTCTCCGCCGCGTCCAGCACCCGCTCGCGGTGCACCGCCTCCGAGTCGGTCCCGTACGCGGCGATCGCCGCGCGAGCGATCCCGTTGAACTTCGTGTACTTCATCAACAGCCACGGGAAGTCGGCCTTCCCCCTGGCAAACAGGTGCTCGATGACAGAGGCCACGGCCTCGCGCAGCTCATCGACGGTCTGGTCGCCGGCGGTCATCATCCAGTAGAAAAGGGCCGCGTCCGTTCCACCGGTCACCAGTTGGAGGGCCGTGACATGCGCGTCGTCCAGCCCGTCCAGCGGATGGCGTCCGGGCTGACGCCGGCGCCACGCTTCCGACGCCTCCAGCCTGTCGCGCAGCCCCGTAAGGGGGACAATGGGGCTCGCCGTCCTTCCTGTGAGCGCGTCGACGATCCCCTCGGGAACGACACCGTCGCCAGTGACCTCGGGAACGAGCCAACGGGTGCTGTCACGGTAGACGGCGACGTGCGGGGGAAGCGGCACACCGGCCGGCCGCGGCCCGCCGGTCCGGGGCGCCAAAGCCCGGTCCGCCCAGAGATACAGATGCGTCCCGACACCCTTCAGAGCAACCGCTTCCTCCACATCGAAGAAAACCGCACTGGCGCGGTCCGAGGCATCCAGCACCTCGTACAGCGAGTAGTGGGGAACGTACGGCGAGGAGCGGGTGACCAGCCAGCCCACCACCGCCTTCCGGAAGGCCAGCAGCTGGGCATGACTGGGGCCGATCAGATCCTGGTACCGCTGGAGCAACTCCCTGGGCAGCACGGCCGTCGCTCGGATACGCCGGATACCGGCGTTGTCGTAAACCGCCTGTTCCTCCCTTGAGATCAGCATGCGGTCGTAGTCATTCACCTCACCAGGCAGGGCCGACCGGAAGAACTGGTGCATCAGTGTCGACAGGTCCGCGAAGCGCGAAGGCCGGACACCAGTGGCCACCTCCACGGCGCGCCCAGCGGCGTCAAGCGCCTCGCCGTCCCGGGCCAGCTCCATGCCCAGCCAGGTCTCGTACTCCAGGGCCCTCTTGGGCCACTCCGGCAACTTCGTCAGGCCCTTGAGGCGATGACCCCGCTGGGTGAACGACCAAGGGCGTGGCGCCAGACTGTTCCGCGGCCAGGGCTTGAACGTATCGAACCTGGGTTCCGGTTCGTCGGCGGTGGGTTCGAGTATGAACGCGTTCCGGTCCTTCACTCGTGCACCCGAGACGGTTTGGATCTCGTCCATCGTGGTCTGGACGGAGCCGGAGGCGCCTGCGGTGACCCATTTGCTCCAGTCGGCCACGCCCTGTACCAGCGGGGGAACATCCCGATGGGAATCTGCGGCGTGGCACGCGACCAGCGCGAGCCGGAAGTCCTTTCTGCCCGCGCCAGGGTCCAGCAACTCCGCCGCGTAGACACCTACCTGAGGGCCGTTCACATTCTTCATTCCATAACGGGACGGTACGGCTGCGCTGACATTCGCGTGCATGACGAGGAAGCCCACGTTCCCGGGCGTCCAGGGCAGCACGCGCGGCCGGTCCTCGATCAAGTTAACGGAATTCACTCTTTCACGGAGAACGTAATAGCTGGTCGTCTGAGTGACAGCGCGGAGATGAATGCCACCCTTGACCCAGTCGAATATGGATGCGAAGAATGCCCCGACCGGCCCACCGCTTGGTTTGCGAAGCACCCGGCTCATGAACTCGCTGTTCCACACCGGCTCGGAACTCTCCACGGGCCGTTCCCTGAGGGGAACCACCACATACCTCTGGTTGGTGCTCTCGTCGCGCTCCACCCGGGGCTTGCCAGGCTGGTAGGAGACAGCCTCCGGGTACAGGGCAAAGCCCCAGTTTTCGCCGGCGTTGCGAATGAAGGGGGCGATGACCCGCGCTCGGGTGGACTCCTCCACCTCATAGAGCACCGGGAGCTCCCCACGACCACCTTCCCCGGCACCCCGCAAAACCTCGGTGAGCACGGACCGCCGGTCGGTCGACGCGGCGTCCAAAGGACGCGCCCCGTTCGCCAAGGTACGCAAGTACACCGGTCCGTTGACCGGCATCAGCAGCTCGACCGCCTCGACGGCCAGCTCCGCGTAGCCGATCAGCTCCGGCAGCCGCTCTTCCGCCAGGTCTTCTGCCCGACGGACCAGCCGATCCCGCATCTGCGCCAGACGGTTCCGATGCGGTACGCCCTCCGCTCGAAGCTCCGCGGCCTCCCTCAGCAGTTCCCCGAACCGCGAGTCCATACGGAAGACCAGCGGATACCGGTGCTCCTCGTACACCTCCTCGCCGAACGCCTGCGACACCAGCTCGCGCGCCGCGTCCCGGAGCAGCCGAACCGTCTCGTCCTCGTCTTGCCGACCGGTGCCCACCAGGAGTTTCATCAGGTGGCGGTCCGGACCGCCGGCCAGATACAGGCCAAGCAGATGCCCTGTCCTGATGCTGTGCACTCCATCCTCGGTGCGCTGGTGTTCCAGCATCTCCATCAAGGCCACCCGACGACGAGTGAGGGTCGTATCCACGCTGAGGCGGGGATCGACGTAACGCCCCGCCAGGCCCTCCAGTCCGGCCAGCTCCGCGATCTCCGCAAGGCGTTGTTCAACCGCGGACGGGAATCGGGCCCATTCCTCGCGGAAGTACCGCTCGTGCGGCAACCGCAGCGAGTCCCAGGCGGGCGAACCCGGCTTCAGGGGGGAACCTGGCACGGACTCCTTCATGATCAGGCGGCGGGGAGCGAACATGGAGTCGCTCCAGGTGTAGAGCCGTGCCGCGTCGACGAGCTCGGGGAGATCCAGCTCATCGCGCACCCCGGCCTTGCGCAGCGCCGCCAGGACCTCCACCAGCGAGTTGCGCCTCAGACCCCAGCCGATCAGCGCCAGCCAGAAGTCCCCCACGGAGTTGTCCGACAGCTGCAGCACCCGACTCAAACGCATCAGGTAGGTGATGCTCTCGGCCGGGCCGTCGGTGAGCCTCAGGCCGTACTGGCCATGCAGACGCGCTCGAGTCCTGCGCGAGTGCGGCTCCACCAGGTCGGGCACGCCCCGCAGCCCTTCCGGCTTCAGCCGCGGCTTCTCCTTCCACAGTCGGCGCAACGCCTCCGGATACTTGGGGTGCGCATAGGCAGCCCGCTCGAACGCCTCCATACGTTCCTCGAAGGTGGCGTCGGAGAACTCGTCCACCAGGCGAGCGACCTGGGCGTAGTCGGACTCGGAACGCCTACTGCGTGCGAACAGGCGGTCGGCTTTCCGCAGGCCGATGTGCTTCTCGAAGTAGGCGTGCAGCACCTTGACCGATTTCGCCGCTTCGGTGATCAACGCGCTGGTGAAGGAAAGCGCTTCGCGGAGCGACCGCTCGTACTCCTTGCTCAGTTCGTCGAAGCGGCTCGGGCTGCCGTCGGGCTTCGGGCCGTAGAAGGCCGGGAAACGCGGCGGGAGGGCTTCATCGTCGGCCGTGTCATCGTTCCAGTACGCCTCCGGCGGGTAGGAGCGGTACGTCAGCGGCTCGGCGGCGGGCCCGGTGAGCGTGTCGGGGACCCGTTCGTAGCCGGGGACACCCGGCCGCACAGCGAAGAAGCCGGCGGCCTTGCCGTCCTTGTCCGCGTCGACGTGAATCCGGTCCTGCTCGTCGCCCTTCCCCGGGACGACCGCGACCCGGGAATCCAGCAGATAGACCGTCAGCTTCGTCCTGTTCACCATGGGCCTGAGCCGGTCGGCGGCGACGGCCAGCGACGCCGGCGTGGAACAGGCCAGCGCGGTGATCGACTTGAAGCCCGCCGCCGCCACCCGGGCCGCCATCCCCGCGACCTGGTCCACGAACCGCTCGACCCTGGCCGGGCCCCCGGCCCGAAGACCATGGCCCACCCAGAACGCGGTGGTGCCGTCGACGACCGGCATCCCGGCGTCAACACCCACGCTGTCAGTGCCGGACCCCTGCCACTGGGTGAAACGGATGAGATTCCGCAACCGTGGCAGCGCCGGGGACCGCAGCGCCTGGTCGACATGGTCGAAGAACGACTCCCCCATCCAGGCGCCCATCACGTCCGTGACGTCACGGGCCACCGGCTGACCGGCATGCTCACCGGACGGCTGGACGAGACGCAGCGCCGGCCACGGCAGCTCCGCCTCCTCCACCCGCACGGTGGGGTAGGACTGCCCGGCATGCTCCACCGGACGTACGTCGGAAAGCCGGCGCACCGATGTCGCGTGGGGGTAACGCACCTGACCGGGGCGGGTCGAGTGGGTCGACGTGTAGCCGGTCACGGAGCGGGCGGTGGAATCATCCATCTCGAAGATCACCGGCCGCGGTCCCTCATCGACGCGACCAGCCACCCGGCCCCACTCCTTCAGGGCCCACTCCCGGTCCGTCGTCGCAGCGTGGAACCGCGGCAGACCCCCGATGGGCAGCTGACCCACCCAATACACCGTTTGGTCCACCGGATCCAGCAGTTCCAGCGCCTCGGCGCCCATGCCCACATGCTCCGGCATACGAGGCTGCAGATCCCTCAGGATCTTCTCCAACTCGTCCAGCACGGGGGTCACGTCCTGGCTGTCCTTCGCCCTGGCCTCCTCCGCCACCTCGCGGAAGGGGGGGTAGGCCATCAGCAGCTCCGGGAACGCGAAGCCGCGTGCCGCGACCTCCTGGCTGACCCTCGCACGCAGCGCGGCGCCCCACCTCTGCCGGTCGATCCGGCCCCCGGTAGCGACCCAGGAGGCCAGCAGGCCCGCCTCGTCCAGCCGGTCGAGCATGCGCAACGCCGCCGTGTGGCCACGTCCCAGGCCGGACCGGGGCATTGCGTTCTGTTCCGTGAGGTGCGCTGTCCGCTCGGCGTACCACACCTCGTGCGGGAGCCTGAGCCGCTCCTGCAGCGCCGGGTCCGTGGTACGCGTGCGGGGCTGGAACAGGTGGTCGAGCTGCGCATAGAGCTCCACCGCGTCCCCGGCCAGCGCCGCACGCTCCAGGGCATCAGGGGGAAAGGTCGGCCCCTGGTCCATGGCCGGGAGCGAGGACAGGAGGATGTCGAAGAGGGAGTAGTCGGGGAGCCCGGCGATCAGGGCCTCGCGGAAGCGCGGCAAGTCCGCCACGGTGGCCTCCGGCAGCGCCAGGAACTTGTCCAGAAGCGTGGTGACCGCCGACCGCCGGCCCTGGACGACCGGGATGCCGCGCCCATGGTGGACCTGCTGGAAGAAGTCACCCTTCGTATCCACGGGGGCCCGACGGTACTGCTTGTAGGTCAGCACGTTCCTGGCGAACGCGTCGACCAGTTCACGGGTGTTCGGGGAGTCCTGCCGCAACACGTCCGACAGGGCCTTCCGGCCCTCCGTCCGCCACAGGTCCAGGGGGTCGGCAGGAGCGGAAATCTCACTGTTCAGCCAGCGAGCGGCGCTCAAGGCGAGCTGCCGCACCCGGATGTCACGGCCCATGGCCTCAGCGAAGGCACTCTCGTACTTGTCGGCCAGTTCCGGCCAGCGTGGATCGCGCTGCAACTCCGCACGCAAGCCCGTCACATGGCCCGCGACGTCCCGCCCCACCAGCCGGACACGTTCCGCCCACTCCACCCGGCTCCACGGCTCGGACGCCACCCAGTCAGCAGGGTGCTCGCCCGGGAACCTGAGCAGCTCCGTGCGGCGGCCGGAATCCGACCACCCGGATCGCACGTTCGGGCCGTGGGCTCCGAGCCCCGTCCCGTAGCTCAGCCACTGGCTCACCGAGCCGGTGCCGCTGCGGTCCCAGCCGCTGTAGCACGGAAACGACAGCAGACGCTGGAAGCCGTTACCCGTACTGGCCATCAGCTGGGCCAGATACAGGCTCCCGTCAAAGGGGTCGACGTACTTCAGACCATACGGCGTGGGTGACCAGAGCAAGTAACCGTCACTGTGCGTGACAATTGACAACGTCTTCCCCGTCCAGGGCACGGCCTTCGGTATGCCCCGGTCCACTACCTCGCCGGACTTGTCGGTCCGCGCGTCCTGGTAAATCGACCGCGAGTGGATGCCGCGGCCGTATGCGTCCGTGATCTGGTAGCTGGGGAGGCTGGTGATGCCGACCAGTGAGCCACTGGCATCGGTGACGGTCCGATTGAGGAGGGGGCGGTTCCAGGCCTGCGGCTCCAGCGGCCGCGGGAGTTCCCGCCGAACCACACGCGCGTAAGGGCGACCGTCGCCGGGAAGCTCGACTTCAACACCCTCAAAACGCGTCGCCCGTTCGTACAGCGCCAGCGCGTCCTGCGGACGCGTCGCGATCCAGGAAACGTCCCGCGCCGTGGAATTCTCCACATCCCACAGCACCGGCAACCCGTCTGCCGGATCCTTCGACAGCGCGTCAACGGCGGCCTCCCTGCTCACCCTGGTGGGGTGCATCGGGCCCACCGCGGAGGCGGCGCGCTTCAACAGCGCCTCCTTCAGGGCGTCAGGGTCGTCCGGCAATCCCCTCTCCACGCTCACCTCGTACACGCGCCGGGCACCCGGCAGCAGAGCGAGCCCCTCGATCGCCATCTCCGTGTGCGACGGCAACTCAGCATGCGGCTCACCGACGGCGAGATCTCCCGCCACCTGCAGCAACTCGTCCGGCACCGACGCCAGTTCCTGACGGACGAACCGTTTGAGCGTCTCCTGGAACATCAGATGGCTCGCCAGCAGTTGCGGGTAATCGTGGGTGCCTGCCTCGAACTCCTGCCGGACGATCCCCTCAACCCGCTCACGCAGCAGAGCCCTGGCCTCATCGGTGGACTCCGTGAACCGCGGATCCATCAGCCCATGGTCACTGCTGGCCAGGTGCAGGGCGATCAGATGGGCAGGCAGGAGGTTGTCCAACATGTAGGGAACCCGCTGCCGCAGCATCCACCGCCGGAACGCCGCCCGACGCTCCGGCCCGGCCGCCCAGTTGGCCTTGGAGGTATACGGGTCGATCAGGGTGGCCACGACGTCCGGGAGCGCCGGGTCCACCAGCCGCTTCGCCGCCCACCGCGCATACACCCGCGCATGCGGCAGGACCAGATCCGCCCTCGACACTCGAGAGCCTGACCGACCGACCGGATCCAGTGTCGCTTCCATCCAGCTGTACCACCGGGAGGCATCGACAGCGAAGATCTCCGGCTCATGCTCCTCCCGCACGCCCACGCCCTGGAATGCGGAGAAGAGGTCCGCCGCCGTCGGACTGTCCTTGCCACCGTCCACGAGCGCGGCGAAGAGCCCTTCCCGGAACCGCATCAACTGACGGTCGTCGTCGGCGAGCACCTCGGCGAACCGCAGCAAGAGGCCGGGCCCCTCGGGCAGACCCTTACCGAGCCGGTACCCCAGCCGGCCACCCCACTCGGCTCGCATGCCGTCCGGGTACGGGATGACCTTCGGGACATCAACAGGCAGACCGTGAACGTTCGTTTTCGGGTGCCTGGCCATCAGCGCTTGCGCCGTCAAGAAGCGGTCCGGGTTGGCGTAGACGGCGTTCCCGAGTCCGTCCACCAGGCGCCGCAGCATGTCACGAGTCATGACCGGGGCCGTCAGCAAGTCCCACAGAACGCCGTGCGCCGCACGGGCCCTCTCGCCCGGCAGGAACGCCCGGGCGGCGCCCACATCGCCCTGGACGCGGGCGAGGAACCGGCGGACCCTTTCCGCGATTATTCTCACGCCATGGACGACCGCTTTATCGCCGGCCAGTCCCTGGGCCACGGCCACCTCCCACGCCTCCGCCGCGTCCTGCCATGCGTCGGTGCCGTAGAAGGTGAAGCGGGCCCACGTGGCATCCGGCTCGTCGTTCCAGTACGCCGGCGCCGGGTAGGAGCGGGACGTCAGCGGCGCGTCCGCCGCTCCCGCGAGCGTCGCGGGGACCCGTTCGTAGCCCGCGACGCCCGGCCGCACAGCGAAGAAGCCGGCGGCCCGGCCCCCCTCGGCCGGAGCCACATGGATACGGGCCCGCCCGTCACCCTCCCCCGGGACGACCGCGACCCGGGAATCCAGCAGATAGACCGTCAGGTCCGTACTGTTCACGAGCGGCCTGAGCCGGTCGGCCGCCTCGGCCAGCGATGCCGGCGTGAAGCAGGCCAGCGCGGTGATCGACGTCAAACCTGCCGCCACCACCCGGGCCGCCATCCCCTCGACCTTGATCGCGAACCGCTCGACCCCGACCGGATCGCCGGCCCGGGGACCATGGCCCACCCAGAACGCGGTGGTGCCGTCAACGACCGGCATCGCGCGCTCAACACTCACCCTGTCGGTGCCGGACCCCCGCCACTGGCTGAACGCGGTGATATCCCGCAACCGTGTCAGTGCCCCGGCCCGCAGCCTGTGATCGGTCCGGTCGAAGACCGCCTCACCGGTCCAGAGGCCGTTCCCGTCCCTGATCTCACGGGCCACCGGCCGATGGTCATCCCAACCGGACGGCTGCACCACGCGCGGTCCGGGCACCGGCGGTTCGGTCTCCTCCACCCGCGCCACGCGGTAGGACCGCCCCGCCTGGTCCGTCCGCACATCGACCGACAGCCGACGCACCCACGTCTCGTGGGGGTACCGCACCTCCCCGGACTGAGCTGTCCGGGTCGACGTGTAACCGGCCATGGAGCGGGCGGTGGACACGGACATCTCGAAGAGCATCGGCTCCGCGCCGGCATCAGCCACCCAGCCCAGGTCCCGAAGGGCCGTCTCCTCGTCCATCGTCGCCTTGTGGAACTGCGGCAGAGCGAACACGTCGTCGGCGGGCTGTGGGCCCACCCAAAGGATCCGCGCGTTCACCGGATCCAGGCGTTCCGCCCCTTCGGCGGCCATGCCCACGTGCTCCGGCATACGGGTCCGCAGATCTCTCAGGATCTCCTTCACCGCGTCCAGCGCTTCAGCCTGCCCCTCCACGTCACGGAAGCGGGGGTGCTCCGTCAGCAGCGCCGGGAACGCGAACCTGCCCGACGCGAACCCCTGGGCGACCTCCGCGCGCAGCCCGGCACCCCACTCCCGCCGACCGATCCGCCCCCCGGTGTCGATCCAGCGAGCCAGCAGGCCGGCCTCGTCCAGCCGGTCGAGCATGCGCAGCGCCACCGCGTGGCCGAGATCCAGGCCGGGCACGGGTACGTCATTCGGCTCCGTGAGATGCGCCGTCCGCTCCGCGTACACCACCTCGTGCGGCAGCCTGAGCCGCTCCAGCAACCCCGGGTCCGCAGTACGCGCACGGGGCTGGAACAGCTCGTCAAGCCGCACATGCAGCTCCGCGGCGTCCCCGGCCAGCGCGGCGCGCTCCACGGCGTCGGGCGGAGCCGCGCTCTCCATGACCTGGCGGGAGCCCAGGAGCATGTCGAAGAATGAGTAGTCGTGGCCAAGCCGGGCGATCAGGGCCTCACGGAAGCGCGGCAAGTCCGCCGCGGTGACCTCCGGAAGCGCCAGGAAGGCGTCCAGAATCTTGCCGATCACCTTCCGCGGCCCCTGGCGGACCCGGATACCGCGCTCAACGTGGACCTGACGGTAGTAGTCGCCTTCCGTGTCCAGCGGGGCCCACGAGTATTCACTGGCGGTCAGCACGTTCCTGACGAAGGCGTCGATCAGTTCCGCGGTGCTCGGGTCGGAGTCCGGCTGCAGCAGGTCGGTCAGGAAGCTCCGCCTCGCCACCCGGGCCGGCGCCATGGCGTCGGCAGCCGCGGAGAGCTTGGTGTCCAGCGCACGGACGGCGCGCAGAGCGGTCTCCCGCACCCGGGGGTCATCGCCCAGGGCCTCGACAATGGCCAGCTCGTGCCGGGTCGCCAGCTCCTCCCGGCGCGAGTCGCGCAGCAGCGCCGTACGCCAGCCCGCCACGTGCCCCGCGGCGCCCCTCGGCACTGCGTCGTTCCCGATGAGAGGGGGCGCGGGCCGCGGGTTCAACTCGCCTTCAGTCGCGACCTCTTCCGGACGCTTGACCACAGGCGCCGCCTGCCGGTTGACGTACACCGCATCCGGCGCGGTCGCGGGCGCCCAGCCGGAGAGCTCGTTCTCCCTCGGATACGACTCGACCCGGCCGTCCGGCCGGTAGCTGCGCACTCCCCCGATCCCGCCGGCGGAAGCCGGAAGGAGGGCGAACTCCCCGGGTGCGTCTTCGTCGTCGCCGGGAGTGACCGCCATCGGGCTGAACAGATGAATGGATATTCCGAGTTGGCCGGCGACATCTCGCAGGACGTCCGACTCGGGCGTCACCGCTTCGGGGCCACAGGCCACTATCACCGCGTCGGTGAAGCCGCGCGCCGCGGCGTTCCACGCCATCAGGTGGGCGGTGCGCTCCACGTCACCCAGCGCGTACCCGTGTCCTGAGGAGTAGGAGGCGCCAGGACCGAAGCCCGACGGCACCGGAGCATACGCGCGCCACAGCCGGCCCGTTCCGTCCTCGCGCAGTACCGCCATCCTGGTGATTTCCGGCAGCCGTCGGTAAAGCGGCTCGAGGTACGCCCACTCGGTGGCCGTGAAGTACGCGTCACCGATCCACTGACCTTCCGGATTCAGGGTGTCGTGCCGCAGCACGCCGTCGTTCCACACCGGAGGGTTCTGTGGCCGCGCGTCGACCTCCTGCACGGTCACCAGGTCTTCGGAGACGACGCGCCCCGCTTCGTCGCGTGTGCTGAGGTGGTGTACCGCGGTGACCTCGTGCTCGACGGTCGAGGGGTAGATGAGCCCCAAGCCCAGCGCGGTGACGTCCCGGGCGGTGGACGCCGGGACGCGGTAGTGCACGTGACGCCATCCCGGAGCGGCCGGACCGGCGGTGCCGACCTTGGAGACCGCGAGGGCCTCGCCCGTTCCGCGGCGCATCCTCTCGCCGACCGCGAGGCCCTCGCCGGGCGGCTCTTCCAACTCCTGAACCGTCCACCAGCCGTCCCGGTTGCTCGGCGGCAGCATCTCCAGCGCCTCGTCCGCCATACCCCGTATGAGAGTGTCGAGGAGGTAGTCATCGCCGGGCAGGACGGCGCCGGCGACCATCCGTCGGGAGCGGGCCAGGGCGTCGACGAACGACGGCGGCAGACCCATGACGCGGGCGGCCTCCTCGACGCCCTCCAAACGGGGACCGGCCAGCCGGCGGTACAGCGTGACCTGAGGCGGCGCCAGGTCCCGCATCACCTCGGGGGCGATGGTTCGGGGACGCGAGGCGATCATCAGCCCCAGCAGCTTGTAGAGGTCGGCTCCTTCCCCGGTGAGCACGGCGCGCTCGCTCTCGTCGCCCAGCCCGGCCCAGTGCGAGGCCCGCAGAACATCGAAGGGCTGGTAGCCACCCGAGAGGTCGGCGGCGGCGGCCATCACCGCCTCACGGAACAACAGCCGCTGCCGCTCGTCGAATCCGAGCTCCCGGTGCATGGCGAAAATCCCCTCGAGGTGGTCGGGCGCCCGCCGCGCCGTCGCCAGACCCCGCTCGTGATTCATCGTCCGGTGCCAGCCCTCGTCGAGCTCCGCACGCAAGGGCCGCGGGACGGGGAGGACGTCGCGGTACAGCTGGAACGTAAACAGGAACTCCCGGATCAGATCAGACAGGCCCCGAGACCGGTCCTGCTCCAGCAAGCGCAGACCTTCGCTCGCCTCGTCCGCCGAACCCGGGTCCAGCCGCGCGACGGCACCGTACAGCTCGACGAGGGCGTCGCGAGCGGTATCGCTCAGTACCGGATCGTCCGACAAGATCAGCTTGAGCGCGGAGTTGTACCTGTCCGTCGCTTCCGTCCACCGCGGTTCGGCGTACACCCCGGGGTAACGAAGCCGTGTCCGCGGCAGTGGGCCGTCTCCTGGCAGTTGCTCCGGCCCTGCCACCGCACTGTCGTCCGACGACGAGTCCGTATCGGACCAGGACTCCTCATCGGCATCGCGCAGTACGGCCCCTACGCGCGGATCGATCACGAGGTGACGCAGATACAACCCGTCCCGGAGCCCCAACAACGCCTCTTCGACCGCGGCCGCACGGTCCTCGCCGCCCTCCAGCTCCCTGGCAAGCGCATCCGCAACGGAACGGGCGGAACGCTGGTACCGGTTGACGTACTCCTCACCGGGGTACGACTCGACGGCCTCCCACTCGGAAGGCTCCTGCGCCGGCGTCCGCACCACACGGCCGTCCGGATGATACGAACGCACGAAACCGGACACGCCGCCCTCGCCCGGGAGCACGTCGATCTCCCCGGGCCCACCCTCCTCAGGAAGCGGACCGTACGACACCTCCACCGGGATCTCGTGAATCACCACGCCGTACTGACCGGCGGCTTCCCGCAAGATCCCCGACCCCGGCCCCCGCACACCCGGGCCGCAGGCCAGCAGTACCACATCGGTGAACCCGGCCGACTCGGCCCGTTCCGCCATGATCTCGCCGGTGCCGTCAGCGAAGCCCAGCCCGGAACCATGCCCGGCGAAGAAACGGACCCGGGCATCCCGGCCCCACGGCACCGACACGGACGCGCGCTCCAGACCCGGCCCCGAGCCCTGACGCCACACCGCGAACTCGGTGACGTCCGAAAGCGACCGATATACCGGCTCCCGGACCGCCCAGTCGGCGTCGTTGAAATACGCGTCGCCGACCAGCTCACCGTTCCGATCGAGGATGTCACGGCGCCGCACACCGTCGCCCCCCTCCGCAGCGGGGACGGACGTCCGATTCACCTCCTGGAACGTCATCACGTTCCCGTAAGGCGATCGGTTACCCGAGTCCGCCTCCAGCCGGACGTCGGTGACCTCGTACCTGATCCCAGGGGGATACATGAACACCCGCTGCCCGCCGGGCGAAACCAGCGCCGTGACCTCAGGTGCAGTGACCCGGGAAACCCGGTAGAACTGCAGGAGCGCCCCGTCCCGCGGGACGCCGTCGGCTGTCCGGGCGGCGTCCTCCCGCGAGGCAGTCAGTTTGAAGAACCCCTTCAGGGGCGGAAGCACCGTGCCGACCGGACGCGTGACCGTCACGGACGGCGGCCACACTGCCCGCCAGCCCTCTTCATTGACCGGCGGCAGCATCTTCAGCGCCTCGGTCGCCAGACCCCGGCTGAGAGTGTTCAGAAGAGAGTCGTCATCGTCGGCCGTCCCGCCCAGCTGTGCGACGCGGCGCAGCGCGGCGCCATGCTCCGGGCTGAGGCCCATCTCCGCGGCGGCCTGCCTGGTCTCATCCACCAGCGCATCACCGGCCAACGCGCGGAAAGCCACCAGGTGCGGAAGCACCAGCCCATTCCTCAGCAGCGGGTCGCCGATGTTCTCGGTATACGGGGCGATCAGCTCGTCCAGCAACCGGTAAACCTCGACCCCCTCAGCGCCGGCAAGCACAGCCCGCTCGCGCTCGTCACCCAGCCCCGCCCAGTGCGAGGCCTGCAGAACATCGAACGGCAGGTCGTACGAGCCGACGTAGAGGCCCAGCGCCGCGTTGCGCAACAACAACCGCTGCCGCTCGTCGAACCCAAGCTCCCGGTGCACCACGAACAGCCGCTCAAGGTCGTCCGACGGGAACAGGCTCACCGTCAGGCCGCGCTCGCGCATGGCCACGACCAGTTCCTCGTCGCGCGGCTCACGCGGGCTCCAGAACTCGCGCCACAGCGAGGCGAGGAGACTGCTGTGCTCGTCGGCCGCTTCACTGAAGCTGTCAAGGAGACCGGTGGCATCTTCGGGCCGGTCCTCGGTCAGCTGGACCAGCTTTCGGTTTACGTCCTCCTCAAGATCCGGGTTCAGCCGGGCGACGGTGCGGTACAGCTCCGCGAGGGCGGCACGAACGGCGTCGATCACCTCCGGAGCGGCCGACATCACCTTCCCGAAGGAGTCGCCATACGTTCGCCGCAGGCCCTCCCAGTTCCCCTCGACGTCATACAGCCCGGGGTAACGAACCGCTGTCTGCCGCAGCGGCGCCATTCCCCGCGGTGCCGCTGCCGTGCTGTCCGTCGACGAGTCCGAGTCGTACTCCTCGTCCGACGACGAGTCCGAGTCGGACCAGGACTCCTCATCGGCATCGCGCAGTACGGCCCCTACGCGCGGATCGATCACGAGGTGACGCAGATACAACCCGTCCCGGAGCCCCAACGCCCCTTCGACCGCGGCCGCACGGTCCTCGCCGCCCTCCAGCTCCTCCGCAATCGCAGCCGCAGCCGCAGCGGCAGCGGCACGGCCGGAACGCTGGTCCCGGTTGACGTACTTCGCATCCGGACGCGGCGCCACCTCCCACTCGGCAGGCTCCTGCGCCGGCGTCCGCACCACCCGGCCATCCGGATGATACGAACGAAGGAAACCGGACACGCCGCCCTCGCCCGGGAGCACGTCGATCTCCCCGGGCTCACCCTCCTCAGGAAGCGGACCGTACGACACCTCCACCGGGATCTCGTGAATCACCACGCCGTACTCACGGGCGGCAGTCCGCAAGGTCTCCGACTCAGGGGTCATCCCACCCGGGCCGCAAGCCAGCAGGGTCACATCGGTGAAGTCCCTGTCCATGGCCCGCCATGACATGATCCTGCCGGTGCCCTCAGCGCTGCCGAGCCCGGAACCGTGCCCGGCGAAGAAACGGACCCGGGCATCCCGGCCCCACGGCACCGACACGGACGCGCGCTCCCAGACCGCCCCCGCACCCTCACGCCACAGCCTCAGCCTGGTGACCTCCGGAAGCCACCGGTACACCGGCTCCCGAATCGCCCAGTCATGGTCGTTGAAGTACCCGTCGCCGACCAACTCGCCGTCAGTGCCGCGGATCTGGCGCCGCCGCACATCGTCAAGCCGCCCCCCGGCAGGTGCGGGCTGCTGCGGACTCTGCTCCTGCAGCGTCACCACATAGCTGCCCGCATCCGATTCATGCCGAACATCGGTGACCTCCAACATGCTGCCAACAGGCCTGAACCGCGGGAGCCGCCCGCCGAGCCCCGTGACCTCACGCGCAGCAGACGCCGGCATCCGGTAGAAGACCAACGGCCCCTGCTGCGGCTCGTAGCCCGCCGCGGCGTATTGCGTCTCCCTGTCTGCGTGAACTCTCTGTGCGTCCTCCCGCGAGGGACTCAGCACACTGAGCATAAATAAACCCATAGCCGTGCCAAGGCCGATGGAGTCCGGATCCGGTAGCTGCTCCGCGAACCAGAGCTCCCTGTTGGCCGGCGGCAGCTGCTCCAGCGCCTCTGCCGCCAGTCCCAGTGCGAGAGCGTTCAGAACCTCCCCGTGCTCGCCGCGCTCGAGCGGCCTGCTGAGGCCGGCCAGGGCGCCGGCGTGCTCCATCGTCAGGCCCATCGCCTGCGCGGTCCGGCGACCGTGCTGGTCCAGCTGAGGAGCATCGGCCCACTCGCGGTACAACGCGATTTCCGGCGGTACCAGGCCCCGCCTCAGTTCCGGGGTGAGGTCATCGGCATACGGGGCGACCATTTCTCCCAGCAACCGGTAAAGGTCGACGCCCTCACCCTTCTCGCTGACCACAGCCCGCTCATGCTCGTCGCCCAGCCCAACCCGGTGCGAAGCCTCCAAAGCACTGAAGAGGGAATAGGCGCCGTAAGAGTGAGACACCCAGGGGGCGGCGGCCAGCACAGCCTCGCGGAACAACAGCCGCTGCCGCTTGTCGAAACCGAGCTCCCGGTGCGCCACGAACAGCCAGCCAAGACCATCCGTCACATCTGGCCGGCTCACCCGCAGGCCGCGCTCGTCCTCCATGGCCCGTTGCCAGTTCCGGTCACCCGGCCCAGCGAACACCGGGGACCAGTTCCACAGTCCGGCCAGCTCCTCACTACGGCGATCGAGGGTCTGTCGGAAGTGCCTGATCATCTCAGGCAGGGACAGCTGCTGCTCCTGCTCCAGCCGGCGTTCCATGCCTCGTTCCGGAGCTTCGCCGTCCCGCGCGACCTCCGGCAGTGCCAGAACAGTGCGGTTCAGCCGGGCAAGGCTTTCGCGGACAACCTCGTTCACCTCCCGGGCCCCGCCCGTGACCGCCGCGAACGCGGAAAGGTACCGCTCCGACGCGGCCTTCCACTGCTCACTGCGGTACAGCCCGGGATAGCGAATCGGCTCCTGTATCAGTGCCGGTTCTTCCGGCTCGGTGTCGTCCGACGGCTCTTCCTCCACAACATCCGGCTGACGGGGAAGCTCATCCAGCACCCGCTCCCGGAACTCCGCGACCTCGGCCGCCGCTGCCTCCAACACCCGCTCCTGGAGCGACCTCTCGTCCCCCTCCGCCTCCACGTCACTCTCTTGGACACCAGCCGCGATGGCGCGGGCGGAGCTCCGGTCCCGGTTGACGTACTCCGCACCCGGCAACTCGCCGAGCTCCCACCGGGACGTGAGCTGGCCCTGCCGCGGATACGACACCACCCGGCCGTCCGGCTCACGCACCCGCAGGGAACCGGGCCCACCACCGGGAGACGGGAACACATGGATCTCCGGGGGACTGTCCGCCCTCTCCCCAGGGGTTATCGCCAAGGAGACGCCGGTGTCGGACTCAACCACCCTCATCCCGAGACGCTGGGCATGGCTCGCCAGGACATCCCACGCGGGCCGCTGAACATCGGGGCCACACGCCGTCACCCACAGTTGGACCGGGCCCTCCTGCTCGGCCCCGGCCGCCACACTGACCGCGAACCTGGCCATATTGACGACGGTGCGCTCGTTCAGCGTGTCGCCATGGGTGGCGTAGAAGAAGACCGGAGCATCGGCCGCCGTCGGCACATCCGCGCGCGCACGCCAGGTCCGACCAGAATCGTCCTCACGCCACACCCACATCGTGCGGACCTCGGGCACCCGCCGAAGCAACGGTGCACGGACCGCCCAGTCCGCGTCCGGGAAGTACCCGAAGCCGGTCAGGTCGTCATCCTCGTCACGGATTTCGCGCAACCGAGGAAGATCATCCTCCCGGCTCAGGACGGACACCGGCCGCGATGCCAACTCCTCCAACATCGCACGCGCGTCGCCGGACGGAACCCGCGAGTAGTTCATGGCCCCGTGCCTGGCGCCGGGCGGGTACATCAGCAGCCGCCGCCCACCACCCATCAGTGCGGTGACCTCACGCGCGGTGGACACCGGGACGCCGTGGAACGTCCGCCGCTGCCCCTCCGGCACGGCACCGGCTTCCCTGACGGCGTCGCCCATGGTGGGACGCGCGACAATGAAGTCCCCGTGAACGATCTCCGTGCCGGTCTCGATCTCATGGTCAGCCGGCAGCAACTCTGACCACCAGGCCGCCTCGTTGACCGGCGGCAGCAACTCCAACGCCTCGGCAGCCAGACCGCGTCCGAGGGTCTCCAGCAGCTCACCGTCATCGGCGACATCCCGGGCCACAATGCCTCGCAGGGCAGCGCCATACTCCGGCGCCAGGCCCCTCTCCCGGGCGGCCGCACGAGCTGCGTCCACCCACTCGTCACCGGCCAACTCGCGGTACACCGCCAGATGCGGCGGAACCAGATCCTCACCGAGCGCCGGGGCGATGTTCCGGCGCGGGGGGAGCATCTCATCCAGCAGCCGGTACAGCTCGACGCCCTCACTGGCGAGCACAGCGCGCTCACGCTCGTCGCCCAACCCCGCCCAGTGCGAGGCCCGCAGCACATCGAACGGATGGTCGATGGCGTAGTAGTGGGACAGCAGCCCCTTGCGGAACAACAACCGGTCGGCCTCGTCGAAGCCAAGCTCCCGGTGTACCAGGAACAGCTGCTCCAGATAGCTCGGAGCACCCTCCGCCGCATCCAGGCCGCGCTCCACACCCATGACGCGAAGCCATTCGGCATCGCGTCCCTCACGGTAGTGGGAGAGCTCCCTAAAGACCTGGCTGTGGTCCGCGAGCACATCCGTGAAGGCCTCTACCAAAGCCCCCAGCCTCGTCGGCAGGCCCTGCTCCGGCGCCGCCGACTCCTCGCCGACACTGCGACGCAGCTCGGCGAGGCTCCTCTGGAGGGCGTCGATCACCGCCCGATCGGAACGCCACACCGTCGCCCACGCGCGACGGTACGTTGCGACCGCAGCCTTCCACCGCGGATCGTCGTACAGCTCGGGATAGCGCACCGGTGTCTGCGGCAGCGGACCGTCTCCCGACGGCGCCTCCTGCGTCACACCGTCGTCCGACACCGAGCCCGCCTCGGACTCATCGTCGACCGCTGCAGGCCGCGGATCCACCTCCCTCAGCGTCAGCACAGAGCTGCCCGTATCCGGCTCCGGCCGGATACGGGTGATCTCGGCCGGCACCCCCCGCGGATACCTGAGCGTCCGCATCGTGCCAGGCGGAAGCAGCGACGTGACGTCACGCGCAGCGGACTCAAGGACCCGGAAGAACATCAAGGCCGACTCGTCCGACGGCTCACCGAAGGCCATCCGGCCGGCGTCGTCCCGCGAGACCCGCAGGCGCACGAAATCGGCACCTACAGGGGCCACGTCGCCGAGCTCCAAGACCACTTCCCGGGGCATCCAGACCGCCACCCACGCCTCAACGCCGGCCGCGGGCAGCATCTCCAGCCCCTCGGCCGCCAGACCCCGGATGAGGCCCCTCAGAGCAGCACTGTCATCGTCCACGATCTCGGGCAGCTCATCGAGGCGGACCAGGGCGGACGCGTTATGCAGGGGCAGCCTCAGGTCACGGGCGGCCCGCGTGGCGCCCGCCGTCATCTCATAGCCACCGCCCAACTGGCCGTACATCACCCGGTCCGGAGGCACCAGGTCGTCCCACAGGTCCGCGTCGATGTCCTCCTCATGGTCGGTGATCATCTTGTCCAGCAGCCCGTAAAGCTCGACTCCCTCTCCCCTCCCGGAAACCACGGACCGCTCGTACTCGTCACCCAACCCGGCCAGGTGCGAAGCCTCCAGAACGTCGAAGGCGGGGAGCCCCGCCCCGAGGATGTAGGCCAGCACCGCCTCCCGGAACAACAGCCGCTCCGGCTCGTCGAACCCGAGCTCCCGGTGCACCACGAACAGCCAGCCAAGATCGTCCGAGGCCGCCACACCCGCACGCAGACCCCGCTCGCGCATCGCCTCGCGCCAGCCATCCTCGACCGGCCCGCGCTCGACCGGCGACACGTCGTTCCACAGTTCGGCGAGGTCCGCACGGTATTCCACGGCCGTCCGCCGGAAGGCGCCGACCAGCTCCGCCACGCTGTCCGTATCCAGCTGCTCCCGCCGAAGGTTCAGCTCCTGCGCGGAATCCGGATCCACCAGCGGCACAAGGAGGTCATGCAGCGCCTCGTAGCCGTCCTCGACCGCCCCGAGGACATCCTCGACACCACCCATGGCCTCTGCGAACGTGCGGTCATACCGGCGGGCCGCGTCACCCCACAGCTCGTGGCTGTACACCTCGGGTGAGAAAAGCGCCAGCGACGGCTCTTCCTCCACCGGCTCTATGCCCGCGTCCAGCAACTGCCGGCCCAACGGCTCGTCCAGCGCCTGCGCTTGCGCCGGCTCGTGCAGCGTCTGCTCGTCGACAACGGCATGCGTCTGCCGGTTCACCACGAAGGTGTCCGCACCCCATTCCCCCGGGTGCTGATACAACTCTTCGAACCGCACCCGCGCGTCATCGCCGGCCCTCGCGCTGATCGCGGCCAACAGCGCCTCGTGCCGATAGTTGAGAGCAGCCGCACCCGGACGCCGGTTGACGTACTCCGCACCCGGCAACTCCGCGGGCTCCCACCGGGAGAGCTGTCCCTCCTGCAGCGTTTGCTTCCGCCCCGTGCCCGGCGGCCTGCTCGGGTACGCCTCCACCTCGCCGTCGGGGCGGTAGATCCACAGGTGCGTGGGGGCGCCGTTACCGTCGAGAAGGGCGTTCAGCTGGGCACGGGCCTGGGCCGCGGCAGCCGGGGCGAGCGAGCCCGGACCGGAGTACGCGACGATCGTCGTGTCCCCCGATTCCACGGCAACCTCGGACAGTTCGAGCACCGGGCGGTTGCTTTCGTCACCGCAGTACTGGAGGAACAGGTGACTGAGCCCCATCGCCTGGACGCGCCGTACCGCCTTTTGCGCGTCCGACCTCAAGAGGCTCAGACCGCCCGGCCCGGCGTAGACACGGCCGTGCCCGAACTCGTGGAAAGTCTCATCTTCCGGGAACGGCAGCTCCCACGTCGCCGCGCCCAAACGTCCCGCCTGGTCACGAGCCCACACCTGGATCGAGTCAATATCCGCCAGATCCGACAGGAGCGGTTCCCGCAAGTCCAGGTCCGCGGTGTTGTAGTGCGTCTCGCCCATCCGCCGGCCACCGTCTCGCGTGACGATGTCCCGCCGCACCACCTCGTCCGCGTGCCGCTCCCCGCGCCACGTGGGCATCGGCGTGCTCTCGACAGCTGAGGCGACCATCACCTCCAGGTCGCCTATACGCATGGCGCGGGAGTGGCGGCCACCGACCCGGAACTCAGTACCCGGCAGGTAACGGGCCGAAGGAGTGTCACCGGTGACCAGCCCGGTGACATCACGAGCGGCCGACTTCGGCACCTCGACCAGCACGATCGCCTGGCCACGCGCGAGGCTGCGGAGGTGCACCCCGGAGTCCTTCAGCTCGCGCAGCGCGTCGGCCATGGAGAAGTAGGCCTTCTCCGTGGCCAGACGGCCGAGGCCACTGTTGATGCCGGCGTCGCTCGGAGACAGGATGCGCGCGAAGTACACGGTCCGGTCGACGGGGGGAAGCAGAGCGACGAAGACTCTCTCCCCCATCTCACGTACGTAGCGCTCGGCCTTCGGTATCCGGTGGGTCCCGAGGATCCCCAGGACATCCAGATGCCGCGGCTCCAGGCCCCGCTGAAGCCCCGCCTGCTCCGTCTCCGGGGTGAGGCCGCGCATCGGGACGTTGGCGTCGTAGCCCAGCGCCAGACGGGGCGGCGTGAGTGACCGCTGTACCCGGGCTTCGCGGACACCGGCCCAGGGCTCCAGCTTCCTGTCGACCCAGTCGTACATTGCGGGCGCGCCCTGGGACAGAGCCTGCTTCAAGCTCCGGTCCAGGCCCTCGTCACCGAGCCCCGCCAGCCGGGCGGACCACAGGATCTCGAACATCGACAACCGCGCCAGGGCCGCACCCTCAGGCAGCAGATGCACCATGCCCGCCATCAACGCCTTGAGGAACAACGGCACGTCACTCTTCGGCAGCTTCCCGTCCAGCACGAGCCGCCGATAGACCTCCATCAACCTGGTGGGGAGATCGAGTTGGTGGTCTCGTCTCCAGAGATAGCCCAAGCGGGTCAGCAGCGGCGACCAGCCCGAGTCGAACTCGAACGCGGAGTCCCCGTAGCCCTCCAGCCGGGTCAGCCGGTACACCATCCGTTCGCTGAGGTCCGGTTGCCGCTGGAGCATGGCGTCGACGTTCTGGCCGGTCACGGCACGACCCAGCAGCTTGTCGGCGAAACGTTGTCCTCGCTCCGGTGCGGGAGCGGACTGGGCTGCCTCCCAGGCGCTGAACGCTTCGAAGGCCCGGTTCGTCGCCTCTGCCACGTTCGGCTGCAGGGCGAAGACAGAGGCCGCGGCACTCTCGTATTCGCCCGCCACGTCTCCCCAGCTGCCCCCTGTGATCGACTCCGCGTGGCTGTCCGCGTTCGAGTTCGCCAGCGCCTCGAATGCCCTGTGCCGCTCGGCCTGTGCGGCCTGTGCCCGTTCCGCCTCCGCCTCCGCCTGTCGCTGTGCCCGACGGGCGCCGCCGAAGGCGGAGCCGCCGGCGTTGACCAGGGTGGCGTCCGGATACTCCAGTCCCCTCGGCTCCGCGAGCTCCCAGCCGGTGAGCTGTCCGAACTCCCGGTCTGCCCCTCGCGCCCCGAAGCTCGGCCGCTCCCTGGGGTACCCCTCCACGTCACCTTCGTCGTGGTAAAGCCACAGATGGGACGGGTTGTTGTTACGGTCGAGAAGGAGGTGCAGCTTGGCGCGGCCAGGGCCCGACCTTGCCAGCGCGCCCGGGCCGGAGTACCCGATGATCTCCATTTCCAGATCGTCGGCGAGCTCGGCGAGTTCGCGTATCGGGCGCCCGCTTTCGTCGCCGCAGTACTGGAGGAACAGGTGAGTGGCACCCAACCTCTTGAGGCGCCGCATCGCCTGTTCGGCGCGCGGCCTCACGAGGGCCCGATCACCACCGGGCCCGAAGAAGTCGCTGCCGTGCTGGAACACGTGGAAGTAGGTCGCCTCCGCGCCCGGCAGACCATAAGTCGCAGTGCCCAACCGCCCCTGCTTGTCGTGAGCCCAGACCTCAAACTCGTCGACATCCTCCAGGTCCCTCAGGAACGGCGCCCGCAACTCCTGGTCGGCAGCGGTGTAGTACGTCTCGCCTATCCGCCGGACACCGTCTCGCGTGACGATGTCCCGCCGCACCACCTGTTCCGCGTGCCACTCCGCGTGCCACGTGCGCATCGGGCTGACCTCGACGCCTGAGACGACCTGCGCCACCTGGCCGAGGGGCCCCACTCTCTCGAAGCCGTCGTAGCGGCCCTTGAGATTCGTCCCCGGCAGGTAACGGGCCACAGGAGTGTCGTAGTCGGCCAGGCGGGTGACATCACGAGCGGTCGAGGCGGGAACCTGGTACAGCACGAGGTCCTGGTTCGGGCCCACCCTGACCGCTCGGACCGCGTCCTCCTTGGAGAAGAAGACTTCGTCCGGGACCTCCTCGTCGAAGGCGCCGGCGAGCGGGAAACCCGGACGGGTGCGCACGGACGCCCAGTACACCGTCCGCTCCACAGGCGGGAGCATGCGGAATGCCCTCTCCCGCATGGCGTCAACGAGCGACCTGTCCTCCCGCCACCGGGGGTTCGTCTCATCCCGCGCTCCTTGCTGGCGCCCCAGGGCGTGAACGTGCCGCGGGTCCAGGCCCATCTCGCGCCCCGCCTGCTCCTCCTCCGGGGTGAGCCGGAGCGGCGCGAAGGCGGCGTCGTAGCGCAGTGCCAGATGGGGCGGCGTGAGCGCCCGCTGTCCCTGGGGATCGACGGTACCGGCCCAGGGCTCGAGCTCCCTGTCGACCCACTCGTACATTCCGGGCGCGCCCTGGACCAGAGCCTGCTTCAGGCTCCGGTCCAGAGCCGCGTCACCGAGCCCCGCCAGCCGGGCGGACCACAGGATCTCGAACATCGACAACCGCGCCAGGCCCGCACCCTCAGGAAGCAGATGCACCATCCCCGCCATCAACGCCTTGAGGAACAACGGCACGTCATCCTTCGGCAGCGTGTCGTTGATGACGAGCCGCCGGTAGACCTCCATCAGCCTGGTGGGCAGATCGAGTTGAGGCCTTCCGCTCCGGATATACCCCAACTCGGCCAACGTCGACGGCCAGCCGGCCTCGAACTCGGGCGCCGAGTTCCCGTAGCCCTCCAGCCGGCCCAGCCAGTACACCAGCCGTGTGCTGGGGGCGTCCTCCCGGAGCCTGGCGGCCGTCGACTCGGACTCCATGTCAGGCCCGCCACGACCCAGCACCCTGTCAACGAAACCTCGGTTTCCTCGGTCCGCCGCGAAAGTGGTCCGGGCTGTCTCCCAGGCACGGAACGCTTCGAAGGCCCGCGCCGCCGCTTCTTCGACGTTGCGCTGCACAGCGAAGACAGAGGCCGCGCCGGCCTCGTATTCCCCGGCGGCCTGCGGCCAACCGTTCCCGCTGATCACCTCCGCATAAGAGCCCGGGTCCCCCTCGTAGCGCACCCGCGCGGCGGACGCGCGGAGCAGTTCCTCGATCGCCTCATGCCGCCTGTTCTGTGAGACCTGTGCCAACTCGAGGAGCTGACGGGAGTTGCCGGAGGCAAAGACTCCGGCAAGCGCCACGCTCATCCGGCGGCCCCGGCTGATCGCACCCGCGGACGAAGAAGATGCCCGGTAGCGGGGCGGGTCGCCGTCCTGGAGGGAGCCCATGAACATCAGCGGCGCCGGCTCCGCCTCGCCGTCCATCGCGGGGCTCGATGCCCGGGACTCCGAGTCCTCGTCCTCCTGCTGCTCGAGCGCCGCGGTCAGATCGCGTTCCAGCGAATCCATCGAGTCAGACGACTCAGCGTCACTCTCCGAGGTGTAGTCAGACAGTTCCTCGTCTTCCTGCTGCTCGGACTCCCCGGGTGTCCGACTACCGGATATCCCGCTGTCCCGATCGGCCTCCGACACCAGCAGGTACTCGTAGGGCTGGTCATTTTCGTCATAGGCCAGGGCCCGGCGCTTGACAAAGGCCACCGTGTCGGCCGCGTACGTCGCCTGCTCGCCCGACACGTCGCGGCCGGAGGTCTTCTCTACCTCTACGACCACCCGGTGTTGCCCGGGCCGGGACTCGGAGGCCATGTTCACGAGGGACTCCATCACGGTGTCCCCGTTCAGACCCGCCCGCTGGCCCTTGGGCACCATGAGAGCGTCCAGGGTGCCCGGTAGACCGTCGGCGAGGTCGCCCGGCGCCCAGAGTGTCCAGGCCGCCGGCGTGTCGGCGGAGGGCAACAGAGCCAGCACTTCCGCCTTCATCCCCAGGTGTTCGGGGAGCTCCATGTGCAGGGTGTCGGTCAACTGCTCGGCACGGTTGAGCAGCCGTTCCCTGATGTCGGCCTGCCACTCCTGCGGCGTTTCGCCGGCCCGGGCGTCGTCGGCCAGTTCCTGGAACCGCCCGTCCCGCAGGAACGGCCGCGGGTATGTGTGGGAGCCCGAGTCGAAGGCCCGGGACACGGCGCCGCGCACCGCCTCACTCAGCAGTTCCCTGCTCCGGGCCGAGGTGGCCGGGCCGTCGGCGGCGAACCGCTCCTGGATCAGCTCCGCGCCGGGACCGCTGAGCAGCGGGAGCGCGGCGCGATGTCCGGGGGCCAGCCGCAGCCCCGGCGGTGCGGGGAATTCGTCCGTCGCCCACTGGCCGAGCCAGCGGTGGGCATCTCGGTATACCCGGTGGTGCGGGGGCTCCAGGCGCGCGACGAGGTCCTTACTGATGTCACCGCCGAGGACATCACCGCGCACGATCGCATCAGCCCAGCCGTACAGGTCGACCGCGCTGGTCAGGGCGGCCCTGATCTCTGGCCGGTCGGAGTCGTACGCCCGCAGGATGTCGGCCAGCGAGTAGTCGCCGTCGGGCAGGGTGAGCTGCCACCCGATGACGGCCAGCAGGAAGGAGTGGTCACTCTCATCGGTCAGGTCCAGATCGCGGAACGCAGCGAACAAGTCCATCGGATCAGTGAGTTCGGTGGAGAGGGTTCTGAACCCGCCCTCCGCCTCAACGAATCCGTCCGAATGGTCGATGTCCATGTCGCCGGGGAGTATGTACGGCGACATCCGCCCGCCGGTGGCCGCTTCGTCGATCGCGGTCATCACCTCGCGCAGGTCGGCGGTGCCGTTCTGGTCCAGCAGCCGCTGCATAGCCTTTTCGGGCCCGACCAGGCTGTTGCCCCGGAAGAACTCCGCGTCCTGCTTGCCGGCGCGCAGAGCCTGGAGGACCTGGCGGGCCGCGGCGAGCGGCCCGGCGGACCGGCTGACCGCTTCGCCGAACGCCCGGTCGTAGCGCACAGTGGCCGGCAGCCAGTCGGGCAGGGTGGTGAGGCGGCCGTAGCGCGCCGCCTGTCCGCTGAAGTGAGCGGCGGCGCTCACCTCGTCCGCACGGATCTGCTGTGGGTCCCGGGCCCTGAAGGCGAGGAAGGTCTTGTCCTGTTCGGTCGGCTTGCGGTTGATCATGATATTGACCGATGGGGAGCCGACATGCAGCTGCCATGTGACCACGTCCGTTGCGCCGTAGAGCGGGCGCCCGCCGTGCTGATCGGCTGTCGTCTGGGCGAGCTTCTCCTTCGCCGGGGAGCACGTCATCAGCGCCAGCGGCAGTTGTTCGGGCACGCCCATCCGGCGGAACAGCTCACGCTGGTAGCGGCCGACCTCGAGGCCGAGCGCGGCCTTGACCCCGTAAGGCGAAGGAACGGAGTACTTCTGAGGCTCGCCGTGCGCCATCCAGTAGGCGGCCGAGGGGTGACCGGCAGCGTCCTGACTCGCCCCTTGCCGGCCCTGCCTCCACTCCACGGGCCTGGACGGGCCCACTGCCTTGTCCGCCGAAGCGTCCCAGTTCCGGTAGTGACTGACGCGGTCCCAGTGGAAAAGGCGATCGTGAGCGGCCATCTCGAGGACGCTCTCGCTGGTCAGGCCGAAAGCCCGACCACTTTCGGTGAGGAGCGGAAGGGTGACGATCGGCCGGTCCCAGACCTTTTCCGGGATGGGTGCCGGTATCTCCACCAACGTGACATGCGCGTAGTTACCACCCAACGCCGGGTGGTAACGCACCTCCTCGTTGATCACCCGGAAGTCGGCCGCCGCCGGGTAGACGAGCCTGCGGTCCTGTGGGCGCATGGCGGCGAGGGAGATGTCGCGGGCCGTCGTGGCCGGCTCCCGCTCCGGCTCCACGACCTCGAACAGCTCCGGATGCGCAGCTCCGTGCCTCTCGGCCGAGTTCACGAGTTCACGGAAGGCCGCGTCCGTGCTGGCCGTCGCCCGGTGCCGGGCGGATACATGCACCTCGCCCCTGCTCAGGTAAGCGCGCCGGCTCTCCAGCGATCCGGGCGCCCACGACGACCACATCGCACGCTGACCGGTCATAGGCGGCAGCAAGTGCGTGGCCTCTTCGAGCATGTGCGCATGCCCGGTCAGCTCGTCGCCCATCTGGTCGACAAGCTCCGTGGCACGGTGTCGGATGGCTTCCCGCGCTTCGGAAGTGGCCCGCCCGAGGTCGTCTCCGGCCTCCTCCACCAACTGCCGGAAACGCTCGTCCCGCAGCAGTAGCAGGGGCAGCGCGTCGTGCCGACCGTCCGGTTGGAACGCGTCATCCAGCACCTGCCGGACCACCTGGCGCAGTGCCCGTCCGTCCGGCCAGACGCTCAGCAGCCTGCCGTCAGGGCCACCGGCCAGGTAGAGCGCCGCCCAGTGACCGGAGCGCATGTTCCGCATCAGCAGCCTGGGGGCCTCGTAGCGCAGGTGCCAGTCACGCACGGCCGCACGGCGCTGCCGCCACTCGGCCACCACCGAAGGAGTCGCGCCCCTGGCCGTCTGGCTTGTGCCCGCGCCGTGGACCGCCAAGGACTCGATGGAGCCCACCGGGTCGCTCACTCCGGTGAGATCCTCGTCGAGCCAGTCCACGGATGCCCGGTACATCTCCTCGTGCGGCTGGCGCAGATCGGGGTCCAGTACCCCCACCGCTGTGCCGAGCCACCTACGGGAGTCGAAGGCCGCATCGATCCAGGGATAGAACCGGGAGGCGTCGAATCGGGACGTCGCGATGTTCAGGAAGTCGGGTTCCGTCGGGCCGCGTCCGAAGTGCTGCGCCGCCCTCATCACGACCACCAGGGACGGGCCGTCCTCCCGGCCCACCAGCCAGGACACCACTGCCTCTCGGAAGAGCAGCGGATCGAGGCCGATGTCCTGGTAGACGCGGAACAGGTCCTCGGCTTCCTGGCCGTCCCCGACGACCCGGTATCCCAGCGCCCGCAGCTGCGCGTCATCGGTGGTGCCGGCCGCCGGCGAACCGCTCTCCGGCAGTCCCTCCTCCTCCATGTAGTGCGCTGCGGCCTGCGCGAACGCCTTCATCAGGTCGTGGAGCGGCGGCTTCCCCCTCTCGTCCAGCAAACGCTCCATTTCCCCGAACCAGTCGAAGTTGTCAGGGTCCTCCGGCGAGAAGAAGAAACGGCGAGGGTTTCGGGCATATGGCCGCAGCCTCCGGTGCAGCTCCCGGACTCCCTGCTGGGCCCGCAGGCCGGCATGTTCATTCGTCTCCTGGGCTTTGGCCACAGCACGCTCATGGTTGGCGCTCCTCGTCTCCCATGCGTCATCGTCGTAGAAGGAGGGGAAACGCGGCGTGTAGACGTGCGTCCCCCCGGACGACGCCAAGGAGGTGTTCCACGGCTCGGGGGACGGGTACGGCTCCCGCGTGGGCGTGGTGGCGGGCCGTCCGAGCGACTCATCGGCCGAGGCGGGCAGCTCCGCCTCGCCGGCCTGCTCCGCGGAGCGCACGGCCAACCGGCTGGGGTCGACGTGGTATTCGGGAACCAATGCGTCCCAGGGCAGCTCAAGGTCCGTCCCGTACAGGTTCACGACCCCCTGCAGCACGGTCGGCAGCGCCTGTGCGAGCTCCGGCTCGGGCTGGGAAAGCGCCTTGTAGTACCCCGAGATCTCTCCCCGCAGGTTCTGCCAGGTGAGTGGCAGGTGGTTCTCGTCGGCCAGCCGCTCCTGCTCCGAAATCCGCATGACGCGCAGCATCGCCCCGAACGCCTGGCCGTTGTTCTCCAGCAGCGGCCCGTAGACCAGGCCGATCACCCGCCTCCAGCTCAGCACATCGGCGGCGCGGCCCTGGTCGCCCGTCAGTGTTTGCGCCGCGTAGGCGAGTTCCTCGTTCGTCGGCTCCGGACGGAATCCCACCCATTCGTCGGCCCCGGTCGGGTCCTGTCCGTTCCTGGTGGCCCAGATCCACCGGTTCGAGCGGTTGGACAGGTCCTGGCCCGCGATCGGCGACACCAGCGGATCCTGCGACGGTTCGCCCGTCAGGTCGGCGCCCGTGACGACCACCGCCGCGTCCGGCGGCAGCGTGGCCAGCGCGGAGGAGAAGGCGTCGGCGTCGGCGCTGCTCAACGGGAGACCTACGGTCCTGCCGTCGCCGCCGAACTCGACGACGTAGGCCTCGCCGAACGGGAACCGCCGCGGGCCGCCCTCGGCCACCACCACCGACGGGTGGTGCTGGGCCTGCGGGCCGGTGGCATTGCGGTACCGGGACGGCGGGTAGGCGGGCCGGCGCGCCGAGGCCACCGGCGTCAGGAGGACGGGGGGGCGGCCTGCGGGGATGTCGGACATGAAGTCCGCGGGGCTGCCGTCGGGCTTCGGGTGGGTGTGGATCCGGCCCGGATCGTCGCCCTCCGGCGGACTGACCGTCACATCGCCGCCATCGGAGATGTGCACCCCGATGTTGGTCCGCTCGCGGATCCGTTTCGCCGTCTCCTTCAGCGTCTCGGGGTCCCAACCGCTCACGCACGGTGCCAGCAGGATGTCCGTGGTGTCCGCCGCCAGCTCGGCCTTGAGGATCGCCCCCAGCCCGTCCGCGTCGAAGGAAAGGGTCTTCCCGTCCTGCGTGACTCCCTTGAAACGCCCACCGGTGTCGCCGTGCGAGCCCCAGACCTGCAGCTTCGCGTCCGGCGCCAGCGGCAGAGGGCGTTGCGCAGGGACCGGCTTACCGTCGGCGTCCTTCCCCCACTGCGTGTACTCCCGGTACGTCGCCACATCCCGGTACGCGGCGTTGCGGTACCCCTCCTCGGGCGTGAACGACGTCAGCCCCGAGGGCCGCCCTTCACCGTCAAGGACCTTCTCCACCCTGATCTGCGAGCGCAGCACGTGGTGGTCGGGGTCCGTGATGGCGCCCGCGGCCAGCATCAGCTCCGCCGAGGCCCGGGTGAGCCGGATCGGGACGGGGTGCGCGATCGGCACGTCCAGTTCGGCTTGGGTGTCCTTGAACCCCAGCGCGTGCCCGACGTTGTCCCGGCGCTTGGCGACCAGCCGCAGATCGACCGTGAACTGCACCAGCGCGGACGGCCCCTCGAAGGCCAGTGCGGTCGCGTTTCCGGCGGTCCGCTGCGAGGCCCCGCTGACCGCGTGAGCGGATGTGCGGACCGGGCCCGGCTCGTAGTCGTGCACGTTGGTGAGGGCGTAGTTCATCCAGGCCGGCACGGGGAGCCCCTGCCCCGAGACGCCCCCGCTCTCTCCGAACGTGCCGCCCTGCCCCTGCTCGGACATCGCCATCGTGCCCGGCTCGGCACCCGACACCGACTCGAAGAGCGCCGTCTCACCCGCTGCGAGCACCTCACCGTGGGTGAATCGCGTGTACAGGGCGACGTCCAGGTCCTCAGTGCCGAAGAACCGTTTGACGAACGTCGGCGGCAACCCGATCCCGGTGGTGGACCCCACCGGCAGCGCCGATTGCAGCCACTCCGTGGACACCTCCTCCCGTACGGTGTACGCCGCGGACTTGTCGATGGCGTGGAAGTTCGAGGACGCCCCCAGTTTCCGCGCCAAGGCGGCCATTCCTGCCCTTACCCGGGGAGCACCCTGGAACAGGTAGGCCTGCGCCTCGTACGGCAGCTGCACGCCTGCGACGCGCCACTGCGGCAGCGGAACCAGCGGCGCGGACCGCCCGCCGAGCGGGGGCAGCGCCCGTGGCGGACGCAGACCGGCCAGCGCCCGCAGATCCGACTCCGGAAGACGGAACAGCAGGTAGCGGTCGTCGTCGACCGTGGAGCCGTCCTCGGCGGCAGGCGGCGCCTCCAATTCCACCGTGGCGATCGGAGCGGTGTTCTCCGGTGGCCCGTCGTACAGGTCCAACCGTGCCGACACCGGAATCCTGACCCTGACCATCCCCGCCTTGTCCGGGATGGTCAGGGTCACGCTGGCCATGAGCGCGTTGCGCACGGTTTCGCCGAAGGAATGCTGGGCGGCGCTCCCCACCGCCGGCACCCCCGCCACACCGCTCTCGGCGCCGAGCAGCAACAGGGGGACGTCCAGCCCCGAGCCCCTGCCTTCCGACGTGGCGGTCTGATCGTCGAGCACGGCCGTCGTCGTGAAGGAGATCGCCCGGCCCTGCTGGGGACGGCTGTCGAAGGAGCCCTCCTCCCGGCTCAGCACCAGCTCGGCCCAGAACGTGCGCCTGCCCTTGTCCTGCCGGAACAGCTCCACCGTCACGCTGCCGTCCAGCAGGCTTGCCAGCAGACTCGTGGCGCCGTTGAGCACATTCCCGAGGCGTTCGGTGTTGTGCCGCCTGTCGTCGAGCAACCGCTCGGGCAGCAGGTCGTCGGGGAGCGACTCCTCGGCGTCCGTGCCGGTTCTGTCGGCCAGCCGACTGCGCAGGGCCGGCAGCAGCCGCAGGAAGTCGGGCGCGTGCTCGATGTCGCCCAGCCCCAGCGGTCCGTTGCCCGGCAGTTGCAGCCCGGCCGCGGAATCGGGGGCGGTCTTCGACGTCACGGCCTGGGCCTGGGACAGCGACGTCTCTGGCTCAGCCTGGGACAGCGATGTCCCGGACTCAGCCAAAGACGCCGACGTCCCGGGCTCGGCGGCGGCAGGCGCCGGTTCCGTCGTGGAGACGGTGGCAGCCGGCTCGGGCCCGTCCTCGGCGACCTCGGCGATGGTCGGCAACGGAATGAACCCTCGGTCCCTCGGGCCTTCGGCCGTCCGCCTCCCCGGGGAGGCGGCGGCAGCCGACTCGGGCCGGTCCTCGGCGACCTCGGCGACCTCGGCGACGGGCACCGGCGGAGTGATCCCCTTGGCCCGCAGACGTTCGTCGACCTGCGCTCCGAGACCGATGGCGCGTGCGTACTCCTCGGTCACCAGCGCGGCGCCGGCCCGGGACAGCAGCCGGCCACCGGTCTCCAGCTTCGCGGCGTCGAAGCCCACCTTCGCCTCGGCGGCCATGAGGACCTCGACGTCGGCCTGGAGCAGCACGAGGCGGTGATCGGCCTCGGTATAGCTGATCCGGTCGATCAAACCGGCGGAGATGAGCGAGGACTGGGCGGACTTGTTGAATCCGTAGTTGGGGGCCAGGCCGCCGAGCATCCACGTCGACTCGGAGGGAGTCCCGGCACCGGCGGCCATCAGCGAGGTCCTCACGAACCTGGCCTCGTTCTTGACACCGACGGCCTGATGCCCGCCGCTGAGCCACTGTTCGGTGGCCGGTCCGTCGAGCACTTCCATCACGGAAGGGCTGAGCACATGGAACCGGGTACCCACCGAACCGGTCACGGTGTCCCACCGGCGCTCGAAGCGCAGCCCGTCGACGAGCCAGGCGCTCCTGGTGCCCTCTTCCAGACCCGCCGGAAGCGCGTCGGAGCCCAGTCGCTCCTCGATCCACAGCGCCGGTTCCAGACCCGGGACAGTGAACACGTCGTCGCCGTCGGCGGCCTCGGTCAGCAACTGCTGGGCCAGTTCGGGGATTTCCCCCTCAAGGCCCACGATCTCCAGCGCGAGCCACTGCCTCAGTTCCCGCTTCTCACGCGCCGGAGCCGCCCACTGGCGGTCGTACATCATGTTGATGCCGGTCAGTTCGGGCACCGGGACGTCCCGGGTCTCCGCCGGGATGTGCGGCAGATGCCGCTGGGACGGGGACAGGGTGAGGGCGGTCGGGGTCGTCAGCCGCACCTTCACCGGGTCGACGTCGAACGGGCGCACGTCGTCCGCCGCGTCGGCGGCGGCGCCGGTGCGGGCCACCGTCGTCGTGGGCGGGGTCTGCCGGCCGGGACGGCCCGGCAGCGCGTACCGCCGCCAGTTCCTTTCCCGCTCGACGAAGGTGATCTCCACGTCGAACCCGACCGTCATGCCGAACACGCTCGAGTCGGGTGACCCCGTGGTCGACTTCCGGACTTCGGTGTTCGGACCGCCCTGGCCGGCCCGGCCGCTGGACCAGCCGAGAGCGGCGGCGAGTGTCAGGTAGAGATGTCCCGGAACGGGCTTGGCCGACAGCGTGCCGTTAACCGAGAAGCCGTCCTCGACACTGTGGCCACTCTGTCCGCTTTTCGCCAGTTTGGCGGTGTGTCGCTGCTTCCAGTCGGCTATGTCTCCCCGGTAATCCGGTTTCGTCTCCTCACGGAGCTTGACCCGCACGAGGACGTACTCGTTGTCGAGCCTGCCCTTGCGGTGCAGCCGCACGGGGATGCCCGTGCTGAACCCCGTGCCCTTGCGCTCCGAGACGTTGTCGGGCGAGAGCGCGTCAGTCAGGACCCGGTAGTTGTGACGCTGCCGTTGCTGGTCGGAACGGCTGGTGAAGAGACCGGACTTGTTGGCAGCGCCGAACCCGGGCAGGAACCCGGCCAGGCGCGGGTCGTCCGCGAAGAGCTTCTCAAGCTCCGAGAGAAGCTGGGCGGTGTCCACCGAGGACATCCCCACACTCGCGCTCGACGGGCCGAAGGGCAGCGTCCGCTCGTACCCCGGCCCCACACTCGCGCTCGACGGGCCGAAGGGCAGCGTCCGCTCGTACCCCGGTTGCCGCAGCAGAGGGGCGATCGTCGGCATGCCGTCGAGCAGCTTCAGCATCAGCGACACCGCCTCCTCGGGGCGCAGACTCAGCCAGGCGGTCACGTCCGTGTACGTCGGCCCGCCGCCCCGCCCCGCCCGCATCGCCCTGGAACGCGCGCCGGTGCCCTCCACGTGCACCCGCACCCGGGCCCGGTAGACAATCCGCGGCCCGGTGATCTGCCGACCGGACACCGTCGTGACGGAGGAAGACGAGGAGACCAGCCGGTTGGATCCCGCCGTCGCCGTGGGCCACACGGCGAGCCGGAGCCGCGGACCACCCGGCATCGTCAGCAGACCGACGGCGGGGCCGAGCCCGAAGCGGCCGCCGAGGCCGTGAGTCCGTGTCGTCGACTGCTGTCGGTCCGACTGCCGAGAGGGGCGGGAGAACATGTCGCCGACGGGATGGCTCGGCGTGATCGCGAGGATCTCGGCGTGCGCCCGGTACGCACCGTGCACGCTGCCGTCCTTGCTCAGCAGCTCGCCGGACGGCGTCCACTTCTTCAGGTAGGCGTGCAGGTCCTCGGTGAGCTTGGCTGCTGTCCCGTCCTTGAACGCCGCCGACCGGCCCGGGGCACCAGGCGCGGTGACCGCGGGGTGCAGCGCCGAGCGGATGACGTCGAACAGACCCTTGCCGCCCTCGAACTGGCCACCGGGTTCGGTCACCGCCAGCACGTCCAGCGACTCGGCGAACTGCACCGCGCGCGCGGCCCGCGCGAACAGCCCCTCCAGCGGGCGGTCCCACGACCTCGGACCGTCCGGGATCAGTTCCTTGATGGGGACCCGGGTCCTCGCCGAAGCGTTCCCGCTGATGACCGTGGCCGCCGGGACGCCCGCCTTCTGGGTCCGTACAGTCACCGTCACCTTGCGCGGTACGTCCACCGAGCCGCCGAGGCTGGACAGCAGACGGTTGTACGACGCGGTCTCCTGGGAGCTCGTCTCCCTCGACGTCCGGCCGAACGACCAGTTGATCTCGGCCGTGGCGCCGGCGAGCACGCCCGGCTTCGGCGTCGGAAGCAGGACGAGGCCGGTCGCCTTGAGCGCCCAGCCGTGCGTCGACTTCGTCGAGCGGGAGGTGGACGACGACAGCGAGTGCAGACCCGCCACGTCCTTGTCCTTGGTCTTCTCGTCGCCGAGCAGGTCGATCAGCGGCCGAGGCTCGTCGGCAGCGCGCCTGATGGAGACCGTCACGTCGTAATACCTGCGGTCCCCGCCCAGGACCTGGAAGGGAACGCCTTCGCCCAGGAAGGCGCCGGTGCGGGACTTCAGCTCGGCGATGATCGGCCCCGGATCGCCGCCGGCGGTCGTCCTCCTTACCCGCTCGGCGACCCACCCCAGGTTGTCGAGCCCTGACAGACCGCCGAGTCCCGCACTCTCCATCGACTCCACGTACGGCGGCAGCCGGAGCCTGCCGGCCATCGGGGTCGCGGGCTCGGCGACGTCCCTGGCCTCGTCCGGCTGCGGCTCCGACGTGGTCTGCTCGGCCGCGGGCGCGCCGGTCCGGTCGGCGCTGGGCGCCCCGCTGTGGTCCCCGGCTGCCGGCCCCCGGAGGTCGGAGGAGTTGCGGTAAAGGGAGTCGGGATGGGCCGGCGTGGGCCGGGTGTCCTCGGCCGACCGGGTCTCAGCCGGACGCTGGGTGCTCGCGTTGGTACCCCGTCGCGCCCTTGGCTGGACCTGGGCCGCGTTGGCGACGGCCTTGACCGCGTTCAGCGCCGCCAGCGGGTCGGCGAGTGGCACCTCGACCGCCCGGAACGCCGCGTACGGGTTACCGGCGGGGTCCTTCACCAGCCCGTGCGACTGGTAAAGGAGATCCGGCGGCGTGGCGTACCGGATCTGCTTCTTGCTCGGGTCGTACGCCAGCGGGGTCATGTCGTGGGCGGAGGACTTCTCCACCATCACCACGCCCCGTTGCCACCCGTGCGGGACCGGTTCGAGATCGGCCAGCGCCGCCTCCGGATCCGGCCAGACCCGCTGGCGCGGCCGCAGCTGCGACGCCGTCAGGCTCGACACGGCCTCATCGCCCGGGACCGGGAAGGCGATGAACATCGGGCGGTTCACCGGCGGCAGTGCCGCCAGCCCCTCCGTCGCCAGCCCCGCAATTACGGGGATCATGACGGCAAGCCGCCGAGCCAGCGGGGTGATGAGAGCGATCAACTGGTCGCGAATCTCGCCGAACCGGACCCTGTCCTGCTGCTCGCGTGCCGCTGCCGCCGCCTCGACCAGCGCGATGATCTCCGACTGCCGGAGCGGGGACGGGAGGCGCGCGCCGCCCATCGCCGCGGCTAGCTGATCCTTCACCACCTCTTCCAGCTCCTGCTCGCGCTCGGCGCCGGGCAGATCTTCGAGTCCCGCCCCGAAGAGCGGTTCGTTCGCATCGTCACTGAGCGCGAACAAAGCGCTCACGTGGGCCGCATCCAGCCCGTCCAGCGGAGAGTCCGGGCCGATCCACGAGGCGTCACGAACCGCTTGGTGCCTCGCCGCCCATGTGCTCGCGCCGAAAACGGCCTCCGAACCCGCCGGGATGAGCGGGAGGTCGTCGGCGATCGACAGCACCCGCACAGACATCCTCAGACCATCTGGCACCCGGATACCGCCGGCGGCCTCCGGCCACGACAGGAGCCTGGAGTACAACTGCCAGTGCGGCGGGCGCAAGCGGTTCGCGAGAGGGCCGGCAGGCAGTCCGTCCCGTGGGGCGAACACGGTGTCGACCAAGCCGTACAGGTGCACCGCGCTTCCGGCCAGCGCCGCGGTCAGCGCGGCCTGATTGGCACTCATCCCGGACGCGTGGAGATCGCTCAGCAGCGTGGAGAGCGGATAGCGGGACAGGCCCCAGCCGAGCACGCCCTTCACGAACAACGGGAACTTGGCGCTGTCCAGACCCAGCTCCGCGTACTTCCGGTACAACTCTTGCGTACTCTGCGCCCGGCCGCTGATTGTCCTGATCCCGCGCTCACCCAGGAGTCGCGCCTTGTCGGCCTCGTCAGCAGCCAGCGTGGTCTGATCCTTGAGATGTCCGCCCGCCGACAGCACGCCACCGGCGGCGACCATCAGCTCATTCAACGACAGACCCGCCAGTCCACTCCGGTCGAGGGCCGGGGAGTATTTTGCGGACAGCGCCGACACGAAGTCTCGCAAGGTTTCACGCGCCACCGGATCGCTCGACCAGAGCTCTCGCAGCGCCCCCTCGTAATCCGCCGCGATCGAAGCCCACTCCGCGAAACCGGTGCCATAGCGCGCCGACTGACCGGCGAAGTACGGATCGGTCACCCTTGCCTGCGCGCCCGAACCGTTGTGGCGCCGCGACAGGAACGGCGCGACCCGGGGTTCGGGGGCCCCCCAACCGGGCTGCAGGTAGGGATTCCCCACCGTGCCCATTCTCTTGAAGTTCTGATCGCCCGTGGGCACGTTCGCGGCGTAGATGAGTCGCTGCGGAGGATGCTCATTGGCCGACAACTGCGCCACTGGCTCCACGCCAGGAACCTCGCTGCCGACCAAACAGGGCCACATCAGCAAGGGAGTGGCCTCGGACATCCCCGCGGCCGCCATCCATCGTGCGGTGGAGCGGCCGTCCTGTGAACCGCTCACGCGCTTCGGACCGAACCGTCCCAATCCGCTTGTCGAGTGCTCCAGGCCGTGCGAGACCTTGACAACAAACACAGGTCCGGCGCCCCGTTTTTGCGTCATCGGCTGCGGCCAGGGCTGCAGCGGGCCCACGGTATTCATGTGCCGGTCGGCAACCACGTAACCGGGGAAATTCGGGAAGTACGCGGTCGATATTCGCCTTCTGGCAGCGTCCCGGGCGTTGAAGCCGTTCAGCCCGACCAATACGCCGGATTCCGAGTAGACGTTTCGCAGCAGGATATCGTTGTCCCACGGGGTTTTCGACGGCCGTTCCACCTCTGCGACCGTGATCTCCGAATACCACAGGTCATGCTTCGCACTCCACGAGTAACCGTGTGTACGACCGTCCTCCTGTGGAATGTTCCGCACCCACATCGGATAAGGCGTCTGCACTGAAAACGCCTCGGGCGTCCGAGAGAAAATCGAATTCTTGAACAGCGACACCTGGTTCTTGACCTTCACGAGCGCCGGATGCCACTTGCTCAGGTCCAGGTTCTCCGCCCGCTCCTTCAGTGTCGCGATGGCGACATCACGGTTCGACGTCCCCAGTTCGAACGGCGCGAACCTGGACTCCTTGTCTTCGGCCGCATAGGGCTTCGGACCTCCGAACAACGAGCCAGGGAAGAACCGCGGATAGTACAGGAAACCGCCGCCCGCCGGTTCGGCGAGCAGCAGTTCCATCGCCTCCTCGCCCATCGACATGTGCCCGCGCACCTCGGCCAGCATCCGCTCGTCCACCGAGTCGGCGAAAGCGTCAACCGCCGCTTTCACCTCCGCCGCGGCTCCGGACCGCTCAACCACCGCATCGATTGCGGGATCACGCAGCATCAGTGCCGGCCACGACGACCGATCGTCAGGTTTCGCACGCTGCCCCGCCAGACGGATCAGCGCTCGAAGCCGATTCAGCGTGAGATTCGGTTCGAAGAACGTCGCGTCCTGACCGGAGGCCAACGTCAACGCCATCGCGTGCCCGGGCTTCACATTTCTCAGCGCATGCAGAGCCCCGGGGTTATGGTCCAGCAGATCACGCAATGCTTCCCGACGCCTCCGCCACAGATCCACGTCAGCGCCCGGATCGGCCTGGTGGCTCAGCCCCTTACCCAGGACGCGGAGGGGGTGGACCCAATCGCCCTGACCGGTGACCTCCCCGCTCAGCAACGCCTCTGTCATCCGCTCGTATACCGGGACATGCGGCAACTGCGCCAGCACGCCCCATATCGCCCGATCGTCCTTCAGCGACCCATGAGGCAACCGATCCATCGGGTCGAGTACGCCATGGATCCACCCGTGCACCCGGGAAAGATCCGTCAGCCATGGATCGGGCTCCACCTCCTTGTCCCACACTCCGGCGTGATGCGAGACATCCAGGAACCACTCCCACGGCAGCGCGTTCTCATTCTGCAGATACCATCCCGCCAGCGCTTCCCGGAATTCCAGCACATCCTCGTGCGGGACCTTCAGATGCCGGTAGACGCCGATCATCAACTCGATCTGCCGCGCCTGCTCAAGCTGCTTTTCGTTTTCCGTCAGCTTCGCATAGGGCTGATACCCACGCCGCTCCATGGCGGCATCCCACGCGGCATTCCTCGGCCGCACACCAACCGGAGCCGGCCACCCCTCCAGCTCCTGCGCGTACACCGCGGCGAGCTGCTCGATCCCTGCCATCAACGAGTCGAACGGAGCCGGGTTCTTCTCGTCCAAGCGGGGGTCCCACAGGTGGGGCGCGAAGGCGTCCGCACGCTTGTCGCCGGCAAACCGTCGCTGGACGTCGCCCACCATTCGTCCGAGTGCCACCCGCGCGTACTCGGACACCAGAGGATCGGCCGCCAGCACCTTCGCGGCAGCACGCCCGTAGTCCGCCGACCGCCGCACGTACTCGTCGTGTACCGGCGAGGGCCCGGCGTAGAGGCCCGGATACCTCGGCTCATGGACAGCCGGGAACGCCGACACAGCCGGGTCGGCCCCCCACACCGCGAACTGCGGGGGCCCAGCCATACCTTGCCGCTCGGTGGATGGTGCGGCGGACAGTTGGCCCTCATCCGAAGACAGCGACATCGCGTCATCGTCGGCGTCCGGGGCGTTGGCCCAACGCTCAAAGTCCGGCGCGGGCTGGGTGTCCTCGGACGGCTGGAGGTCGACCGGGAGCCGGGTGCTCGCATCGCTGTCGGCGGTCAGCGCCGCACCGTTCGGCGCGATGTCGGTCTGCGTGTCGTCGGCCGGGGTTTCTCCCCAGGGGTAGCGCACATACCCGGTCCCCGCCGGCCACGCCTCGGCCGGCCCGGCACCGACGGCACCCGCGGGCCGGACCCTCAGCACCGCGGTCGGCGGCAGTGTGACCGTGTCGCCGTCGTCGTCAACCGTGCCACCGACCGGGCCGAACACCTCAAGGCCCGGGATGCCGGCCAACCGGCCCGAGGGCAGTTCCACCACGCCGGCGTACTCATCGGCGCTGGCCGGGACATAGACCGGCTGTCCCAGTTCGGTGGCCACGTCGGAACTCCACTGGACGAGAGATCCGGGAGTGTCCTCGACAGGGTGGGCGATCACCAGTGGAGTCCCCGGCGACCAGCCGAGGTGGGGCAGCATGGTGATGAAGTCCGCGGCCCCCATCCGCTGGCTTCCCCCGAAACCGAAGGCGTTGGGCACATAGGGCGGGCGGTTGAACGCGACCAGCGCCACGAAGGCGTCGCCGCCCTCGAACATGGCGCGCAGCCTGTCCGCCGTCGCGGCTTCCCCCCGGTCCGACAGGCCCTCGGCGGACCGGAACACCGCGGCGCCGGGCAGAGATTTCACGAAGACACTGCCCAGGGAAGTCAGCTTCTCCAGGCCCGGAACGCGGACCGGATTCAGCAGGCCGGCAGCAGCGTCATCGGACTGGCGAGTCCCCAGGCCGCCGTACCAGGACGTGACCGCGAACTTGGCCATCTGCTGTTCACGGTCCTCAGCCCGCCAGAAGTATGTGTCCAGCTTGTCGCGGAAACGCTGGGTGACCTCCGGCGCGTCTGGCCCGAACACCGTGACCTCGCCCGGCCCGTTCCCCGCACGGAGCACCGGCTGCACCACGTCGGCGTGGCTGTCAGGCGCAGCGTAGGCGGGTGCCCGCCGATCCGGGTCGTCAGCCAACCGCAGCGCTGCGTATACCTCGCCCAACGCCTCCTTGATGTTGGCCTGGATGTTCCCCTCGTCCAGAGTCCCGTCGAACGCCCGGTACTCCACATGATCGGTGCCCTTGCCCTCGACCCGCTTGAAGCTCAGCGCGTCCTCGTTCCTCCCACTGGGGGTGTCCCAGACCGCGTGATATCCCCCGGGCGCCTGCTCAGGGAGCGGCCGGGCATGTTTCTGACCGCGGTGTGCCTCGAACTGCGGGTTCTTCGACGTCCGGTAATGCTCGGCATGGCTCCCGGAGAACCTCTGACGCAGATCGTCGTACCGACGCACATCGGTACCGAACTGACGAGTACTCACGTTGACATGGCCGCCGGTCCTGCGCGTGACCGTCGCGCCGTGCTTGCGCAGGATGCCCGGGGCGGTCCGTAGGTCCTGCCACCCCGTGCGAGTGTCCCGCATAAGGGGGCTGATCAACTCAGCGCCCGCGGGCACCGACGGGTCCTTCTCCAGGAACCACCCGTCCCTGGCCTCCGTATAACCCCGCCCCGCCGCGTCGTGGTATTCGCCTATCGCGGTCTGCGTAGTCAGCCCGGCCGCGCGGAGATCGCTGATGATCGCGGCGAATGCGTCCTTCCGCTGCTCGTGAGTGAGGTCCGCGGGGAGTTCGAACTTGATCTCGACACCGAAAACAAGCCCACCGCGCAGCGGGTCGGCGAGACCTCCTGTCGCGTCCTCCAGCATGTACGGCACCGGCGACTCGCCGCGGGACAACCGGTCGGCCACCCGCTGCGCCGCCGCCGCCAGCGCCTCCGGAGTCGTCGCCGGCGCGACCCCCATCTGCGACCACCAGGCCCGCGCGTGATCCACCACCGCGGAGGCCGGTATCCACCCCGACCGGGCACCGTCAGAGCCGGGCGCCTCTGTCGTCTGCGGCAGATACGGAGCAAGGGCCCGATACAGCACCTCGTCGGCTTCCACAACGGGGAGTTCCCCAGGGAGGTGCGGCTGCGGTGCCGGCGAGTCCTGGATCGCGCCGTCCGCCGGACGGCCGCTGTCCTCCAGCGAATCCGCCACGGGCCCGGGGGCGGCCGACGACGGTTCCTGGACGGTCTCGGAGGGCTCTTGCGGAGTGTGGAGGGCAGCGGCGTCGTCCCCGGCCTGGGAGGCGTTCTCGGGGCGTGTCGTGGTGAACGTATCGGCCTGCGCGGCCACGCGGGCCGCCCAGAGTCCCGAGACCGGCTGCGGCGCGAACCAGCGCTGATACGAGTCGATGAAATCGCCGCGGAACTCATCCCGCAGATCCTCGTCAAGGCGGTGACCGGCGCTGAGAGCGTCGTAGGAGTCGGCCGCGCCCCGCACCACCTGCGCGACACCGGCTTCGAAGGCGAAGTACGCCGGCAACAGGTCCGTCTCACGGGACTGCTGGGCGTCCCACGCCCAGAGGCGCCCCGTCATGTCCTTCGGCGACCCGACACCGCCGAAGACCAGGTCGAAGGCGGACGCCGTCCGCTCGTCCCAGTCCGACCGCGCCCGCGTGACGTCGGCCTCGGAGAGCTGGTGGTCCGGATTGTCCTGCTGCCATGCCTCGAGTTGCTCGTCGAAGACGGCGGCTGCCGACCTCAGCGCGGCGCCGCGTGCCTGCTGCCGCAGAAGCAGCGCGTGGACCCGGTCGGGTGCGGTGATGTCGTCGTACGCGGCCGTCCAGTCGCCCAACTTCTCCGTCAGCGGACGATCGCCGCTGAAGATCCTGCCGAACTCGGCATTGAGGTGGGCGGCGATGCTGGTCTGCAAGCCACGCAGCAAGGGCGCGGGCACGTTGCCGGACGGGATGTCGAACCGCTCCCGGAACGCCTCGCTCAGGGCGGGCGGCTCGGCCGCCCAGGAGTCCACGGTGGCCTCGGTGTCCCGCAGCGCGTTTCGCACCGCTTGCTCGCGGGCCGCCTGAACGGCCAGTTGCGCCGGCAGACCCGCTGCCATGCGCGAGTACCACGACTCCAGCAGGGACGACACATCGCCCCGCGGAGGGTGTTCCTCGTCCCCCGTCCGGCGCCACAGCCTGCGGGCCGCCGGGCCGATCTCCTTGGTGAAGGCCTCGTCCATAGCCTTGTGTGCCTCGCGCAGCACGGCGAGCCTGCCCGCGGCGGAGATCTCGCCGACCGGTTCGGACATCGAGCCGCGCAGTCCCCGGCCGCTCTCGTCGGTGATCCCCACAGCCGCGAGGAGCGCCCGGCCGTCACGGCCGATGGAGTCCTGGTAGGAGTCCGCAAGCCGGTTGACATCCGACTCCAGACGCGACTGCGTCTGTTCGTAACCCAGGCGCAGGGCGAACTGGTTCCACAGCGAATCGCCGACCATCGACGGCAGCAGGTTCTCGGCCTCCTCCACCCTCGCGTTCAGGTCGCCGAGGATGTCCGACCTATCCGGGAAGATCCGGTTGACGGACGCGAGCAGCTGCTCGTCGAAGCGCGCGCCCACCTGCTTCCACACTGCCTCGATGTGCTGGGCCTCTTCTTCGCGCACCAGGTCCGTCGGGTCGTGAAGCGAGTTGAGCCATTCCTGAAAGCTCGCGTTGTACTCGGCCTGCCCCCTGTCCAGCGCGGTCTGGCGTACGGCTTCCGCGTCGAAGGCCGCGTGCGCGCGCTGGTAGGGGCTTTGGGCGACACCGGAGTCGGCGTCGGCCCAACGGCCTTGGCTGTCCCAGGCCCGATCCCGGATCTGGCCAAGCCGCGCGGCGTCGAATCCATGACGGCTGCCGACGGCCCATTCGTCGAAGAGTCCGTCGAAGGCCTGCCGTTCCGCAGCACGCTGCTGTTGGAACTCCTCCGTCGCCGCTGCCTCGGCCAGCCGCTGCTCGTACGTGGCCCGGAGCTGCTCCTGATCGGTCTCCCAGGTGCGGGTCCGCCAATCAGCCGCCGGGACGTGGGACGGAGCCGGAACGAACGCACCGTCCGCCGCCGCGGCGGCCTCACGTGCTTGGACGTAAGCCTGCCTCGCCGCGTCGATCTGCTCGTTGGCCCAGCCGACCGTGTGCGGCGAAGACAGCGGGATCTGCTCTTCGGGGGCGTCGGCGAGGAGCCCCTGGAAGTCCTGGTAGATCATGTGCCTGGACTCGGCGACCTTGGTGAGTGCACCGACGCGCCGGTCGAGCTCCGCCCTGACGTCCTCCAGGACGCCCGGCCCGCGGTCGGCCAGCCGACGGAGCAGCGGTTCGGCAACGGCCGCCTTCTCCCGGTCGTACCACGAGGACAGGTTGTGGTCCCACGCACCGTTCTTGGACCACCTCAGCGCGGAGTGCTGCTCGAGCTCGTCGCTGAGGTGAGCCGCCCACTCGGCCCGTGCCCGCAGGTGCTTGGCCGTCTCACTGACCTGCTCCTGCAACTGGTGCAGCGCATTCGCCTGGTCCGGCAGGGAAGCCGCCGCGGCGGCCTCGGCTTCATACTGCTGCCGAAGTCCGTCCAGCTGCCCCGCGTACCACGCCCGCGTCGGACCGTTCCAGGTGACACGAGGGGCCACCAGGTCGGGGGTCGGCCCTTCGCCACCGGTGCGGAGGGCTTCGGCGAACGATGCTGCGTCACGGAAAAAGGCGTTGCGAGCTTCGGCGTACCGGCGCTCGAACTCCTCGATGAGGGCGGGGTCCGGCTCGACCTGCGTGATCGACTCGGCGCCGATGGGGCCCGCCTCGCCCATCACGGCCTGCTGGAAGTCCCCCACGAGCTGGGAGAACTGCGGCGTCCTGCGGAATTCCACCGACTGCAGAAGCGACGAGCCGCGGACGACGTGTTGGTCGAAGAGGCTACGGGTGTGCTGAAGCGCGGCCAGCTCGTCGTTCGCCTGCCGCAGCTTCTCATCCAGCTCCCGGCCCAGCTGCTCGTCCGGCTCAGGCTGTCCGTGCGTGAGCGGGAACCCGGACCTGGTCTCCGCGAACCACTTGCGGAGGGGCTCCAGGTGCCGGGCCGCATCACCGTTCCGCAAGTGCGGGAAGACATCGCGACGGGAGTCGAAATACTGGTTTGCCTGGTCACGCGCCTCGACGGTGTCGCGCATCGCGGCCAGCTCTTCGACGGCCGCGGCGTCGGCCGCCGAACGGGCCGGTGAACGAGTATCCGTGCGGGTGCCCGCGGCGGGTTCTTCGGGCGCGTGGGTCGTGAGCTGCTCGGCCCCCAGGTGACCCGCCGGTTCCTCCACCAGCAGCTGCTCCCTGGCCTGCTGGGGTCCTGGCGCGTCCTCCTCCGCGAAGGACGCACGGAACTCGTCACGGCTGATGTCCAGCTTCGGGTAACGCAGCGTCCAGGCCGGGTTCGCCTGCCACTGCCGGTACGCTTCCTCGCTCGCCCTGGCTTCCTCCGCCAGGGCCTCCCAGCGCTCCCGGGTCTCCTGAACCAGTTCCTGACGGGCAGCGCCGGCGTCATCGGGACCCTGCTGCCGCGCCGTGTCCCAGCTCGCCGAGAACTCCTCCCGCAGCGTTTCCAGGCCCTGCTCATAACCCCTGCGCGCCTGAGGCGACCTCAGCCCCTCCGGATCCAGCCCGACCGACTTCTGGAGGTCCTCCAGTGCCCACCCCTTGCCGGCGAGCTCGCGGTAGCTCCGCAGCAACCCCTCCCGCCAGGCGGCCTGTGCCGCGGCCTCATCCACCCTTGCCCGCACCGCCTGCGGCGATTCGTACTCGGCCTCCGCCGCCCTGCGGGCCAGCGCGCTGCCGAAGGCGTCGTCCCCGTTCTTCTCCGCGTCCAGCCAGGCATGCACGTCACGCTGCTGCTCCGGGCCGTAGATCTCGTGATAAGACGTCGCGAATTCGGTACGGGCGCCCTGCATCAGCTCGTCGAACGTCTCATCACTCACCGCGTGCTTCCTGGTGACGTGACCGGTCTCGCTGAGGGTGGACGTCACGTCATGGAGCCGGACAGCCCCCTCCTGCAACGCCTGCTCCGCCCCTCGCTCGAACTGCAGACGATCCGGCAGCGAACGGACGGCAGGCTCGAAAACATCCCTGCGGAACAGCAGCTCACGTTCGAAGAGCTGCTCCTCGGGCCACACGCCCCGGTCCGGCCAGCCGACCCTTTCCCGGTAACCACGGGTGAGCTCCCCACGGAGGTCCTCCAGGACCCGATCCGCGGCCGCACCACTCGCGTCCAGGTCCCGCAACCGGCCTTCCGCCTCCCGCAACTGCCGCAGCAGACCCGCCTCGTTCTCGAACCGGGCGCGCAGCTGGCCGTTCATCCGCTCCTGCGCGCCATTCAGCCGGTTCACGTGGTCGGCCCACTCCTGAGCCGACCGCTGCCCAGGCGCGCCCGCACCCTGTTCCCCCTCCGCCGCCTCCAGCAGATCCTCGTGGTACCGGGCCAGCACCTCGGCGTCGTCCACGCTGTCGAACAGCCGGTCGTCGTGCCGCGAGACGTCGCGCCAGAAAGGCTTGTAGTGCGTGAGACTCCGCTCGGTCTCCGACCGCAGACCGTCTTCGACGACCTTGGCGTCGAACCGCCCACGCCAGCGGTCGATCAGCTGGTCCACCGCCGGTTCGAGCTGGTGGCGCTGCCGCGTCCACTCGTCATGCGGGAGCCTGCGCGTCTCGGGGCCGCTCGAGTCCGGCAGTTGCCGGGTGGTCGCCGCGAAATCCCGGGCGAACTCGGTCCGCACTTCACTCAGATACTTCGGATCCACGCCCGACAGGGCACCGGCCCGGTTGAAAATCTCATCCGCTGCGGCCTCGAGCTCCAGCCGGGTACGCAGCCCCTGATTCAGTTCCTCGAGCTGCTCATTGCCCCTCTGGTGCACCTCGTCCCAGGTGGCCAGATCCATCCGCCCGTGCCGCAAGCCGGCGACCGCCTTGTACACCTCGGCCGCGGCCTCCTCGCCGAACTCCGCCCGGGCCCGATCCCGCACGGTGTTCGGAAGACTGACCGACGACCCGTCCGGTTGGTCCATAGCGGTGTCGAAGGCCCGCTCGGCCGTGATCCGCGCGCTGTCGGCCGCCGCGGCGATCTCGAAGTCGTCCGGCAGCGCCCTGGTCAGGCGCCCGAACCTCTCGTCAAACTGCTCCCTGGAGATCAGGCCGCCTTGCAGTTCCTCCAGATCGGCCTGCCACCGCTCATTGAAACGGGTCTCGACCGTCTGCCGCCAGGACGGGCGGTCCGGTCGAGGCTCGGGCACCCCGTGCGTGTTCTCCAGCTGGTACGCCTCGTGAGCCGCGTTCAGGGCCTGGTCGGCCTTCTCCTGCTGCTGGGCCTTCTGTTCCTCGTCGGTGAACCTCTCCTCTGTGGTGCGGACGATCTCGTCCTTGGCACGACTCCACGCCTGGAAGCGCGCCTCCTGGACAAGCGCGTTCTCATGGGCAAGCGGCGGCCCGTGCTGGGGGGCCGACTCCGTGGAACCTGTCTCCGGCTCCGCGGGACCGGTGTGGTTCTCGTGCCCGGGCTCCGACGGACGCACCTCCGGCCGCGGGCCGGGCGGCCGGGGCGGCGGGGATGTTCCGTCTCCCGCGGTCGAGCGCTCCGCTCCCGCCGTCGACGTCGAGCGCTCCGCGGCGGGCCCGGCAACCGACGACTGGGCCGTGGCGGTCTGCCCGGCGCCGTCGGGCCGTACGCCGTCGGGCCGTACGCCGTCGGGCCGTACGCCGTCGGGCCGTACGCCGTCGCGGCTCGTCAAAGAGGCGGCGTCCGCGGCCGACCGGCCTGCCGTCGGCTTGGGAGCAGCGTTCTCGGTGGCCGGCCTCGGGGACAGCACCTCTTCAGAGGGCCCTGCCCCTTCCCGTACTACTCCAGGCCTCTGGACGTTCCCACCCTCGGATGCCACCAGCGGCCTCGGGGCGGTCGGCGACTGCCCTTCGGCACTGCCACGCACCACCCCTCCAGGGAGGGCATGCCCCCCCGCCCCCGCCGGCTGGGCGGCCGGGATCGGGGTGACCGGGGAGGAGTCCTCGGAGCCGGTCCGGTCCAGCGGCGGCGTGGCCGACTCCTCCGGCGTGGCGGCGGGAGGCGCCTCGTCCCGGTACTGCGAACCCTGGGCGATCTCCTCGGATCGGCCAGTCGTCCGGACATCGTGTGGGCCTGGGATGCCGTTCCTGTCGGAAACCGGCAGAACGGAACGCTGAGAACCTGCTGCCTCCGGGGCGCCTTCGGGCCCCTGCCGCACGACCGACTCGCCCGACCGCTGAGGGGTCTGTACGTCCGTGCCGGACTCGTGAAGATTCCGGATCGGCCCGGCGGTGCCGGGCTCGGGCGTCTGCCCCGATGACTCCGCCGGACGCTCCGCACCATGCTCAGGGGTCTGCCCCGGCGAGTCCCCCGGACGCTCCTGCACGCCCCCGTGAATCGGCCCCAGCGACTCCGCCGGGTGCGTCGACTCAGGCGGCCCCGACTCGACCTGATCGAGCCAGTCGCGAACGTTTCGTCCCCCGGGCTGCTGCGCCTGTTCCAGGTTGGCGCTGTCGAGCCGTGGCGGCGCCTCCGCAACATGCTCAGGAACCTGCCCCGCCCTCTCCGCCGGACGCTCCGGAACGCCCTGGTGAATCGGACCCGGCGAGTCAGCCGAATGTGTCAGACCGGGCTCGCCGAATGACGACGACTCAGGCGGCCCCGACTCGACATTGCGGAGCTGGCCGCGAATGTCCTGCTGCGGCGGCAACTCCAGGCCCTCGGGCCGTGTCGGCGCCTGCTCAATACCAGGCGTCGGGGTCTCGACCTCACCCCTCACATCAGCAGGCCGCGGACCAAGCTGCTCCGTACGCGGTACCCCGGACGACTCGGAGATCGGAGGCGTCTCGAATCCCCTGAGGACGGGCGGCGCCCCCTCCGTGCTCCTTCCCGAATCCTGCCGCCCAGCGCTTCCGGACGGCGCTTCGGTGCCGGACCGTCCGGCCGGTGGCTGGGCCGCGGGAGGAGCGTAGGTTATGTGCTCATCATGGGCCGACATGCCCGAAACCGTGCTGGCGTTGTCGACGCGGGCCCCGTCCCCAAGGGACGAAGCATCGTCCGTCAGACCGTCCTGACGAATGATGGAAACCTGGTCGCCACTGCCGAACCGGGACGCGCCGTCGCTCTCCGTCGTGGTCCGGTTGCCGAACTCCTCGCCCCCTCCACCGCGCAGCCCGACCGGGCCCTCCCCCGCTGAGCTGCTCCCGGTGGACGAACCGTCGTCCCTCCCGCTCGGCAGGGATGCACGGTCGTCTCCGAGCGTGCTGCCGCCCAAGGAGGAAACTTCGTAGTCGCTGCCAGATTCTCGGTGGCCGAAGGAGCCTGGCGGTTCAGCCGCGGTCGCTCCCGATTCGCTCGGGGGGCCGTCGACGGGACGGGTGACCGGCGGACCACCGTTCTCGGTCGCGAACCCGGAGCCGCCCCAACCCTGTCCCGGCCCCTGGGAGCCACTTCCCGCCTCCCCGCTCTGCGGGGCCGAGGCCTGTGGCTGCTGCGGTCCGGACTCCTCGGTCGGGATGCGCGGCGGGGTCACACCCTCGTCCCGCACCGCCGG
>NZ_JARXYX010000046.1 GCF_029893585.1 Streptomyces sp. LBL | reverse complement strand
ACGGCCGCCTTACCGCCGGACGGGTATAGGCCAGTCGGACCAACCAAAAACCACTAGGCCAAAGGGCCTAAAAACACCTAAATCATGATAGACCCCCCGGGCCTGCTGTCCCTTGCCTTCCTGAAATGAGATTTGTGATGGAAATCGGATGAATGCAAGTCATATTGCACTCGTGACGTGCTATGTCGTCGTGAGCTACGTCGTCGGTTGCATCTCGACCGGCTACTACGTGACGAAGGAGCGCATCGGCCAGGACATCCGGGACTTCGGCAGCGGCAATGCGGGTGCGCAGAACGTGGGGAAGGTCCTCGGTTGGCAGTGGTTTGTGATCATCTTGCTGTTGGACATGCTGAAGGGTTGCGTAGTCGTCCTGGCCGGTGTCCGTCTGGAGGTAGGGGATGTCGTCGTCACCTTGGCGATCGTGGCCGTCGTCTCCGGACACATCTGGCCAGCGCAGATGGGGTTCAGAGGAGGGATGGGCATCGCGACGTCGCTCGGTGCCGTGTTGGCGTTTCATTGGCTCGTCATGGCCAGCATCGTGGGAATCTTTGCTGTGACCTACTTTCCGCAGGTATGGATGGGGCGAATCGTGGCGCGCAAGGCAGCCGCCAGGAGCGCGGTTGCTGCCATCAACCTCACCGCCTTGTCGATGGTGCTGCTGAAACAACCGTTGATGAGCTGGCTCTCACTGATCATCCTCGGCTGCGTCCACTACGCCGCGTACCGTTCACGGTTGGCCAGGGGCTGGCCGCGGCCGACCAGGGACGGGGCGGCCGCATGAATGCCGCTCTGCACGACCACTTCGCCGAACAGCTGCGCGGAATCGACGAACTCATGCGGGCCGGCTTCGAATTCTGGCCCTGGCCCCATCGAGACCGGATGCGCGCCTTGGTTGAACGGCAGCTGGCCCGAAAGGGGAAGCGACTTCGCTCATTGTTCGCGCTGATGTGCGGCGACCTCCTGGGCGGCACCCCGGAGAAAGTGCAGCCACTGGCCGCATCCGTCGAGCTGTATCACGCCGCGTCACTTGTAGTGGACGACGTCCAGGACAACGCCCACTTTCGCGACCGCGAACAGGCCGTACACGTCAGCGAGAACGTCAGCAACACAATCAACCTGGCGAGCATCGTACGGTCCTGTTCCCACTATCCCCTCCACGAGGACAGCCTCACCCTGGCTGAGAAGGACGGGGTACGCCGCCAACTGGACATGATGGCAACACTGGTGCCACTTGGGCAGAGCATGGACATCGGTTGGCATCAAGGCTGGTACGACTTCAGATCTGTACCCTACGAGGAACTGATCCGTCTGAAGACCGGTGCGCCCTTCGCCTGTGTCGCCGCCGGAGCTGCGGTGATCAGCGGCAAAGACAGCGGAACGCTCGCTGAGATGGAGCGACTCGGCTACCGCGTCGGTGTGCTCTATCAACTGGTCGACGATTACAACGACATGTTCCTGCAGGACCAAGCCACAGTGCCAAGCGACCTCGGACAAGGAAAGTTCACAAGGCCTGTCGCGATCCTGATTGAGTTGCTGTGCGCGAACAACCGAGAAGACCTTGCCGCACAGGTGGCGTCCCGACTGAGGAAGCTCGACCTTGGCGGACCACAGTGGATCCTGGAACTTATGTCGGCCCATTCCATCGCCGCTCTCCTGGAGGAGGAGATCCGGAACCGCGCAGCCGACATCGAACAGGACGTCGCAGCTCTGTCGTCCGGCGGCCGTGATGCGACCGACCGCATGACGGAGTTCGTCCGCTCCCTCACCGCGATGGTCGGCAAGCAGCCTCAAACAGGGCACGTCAAACACGGTCGGGCCTTGGGAGCCGTGGGTGGCTGACAGCGTCGTATTCGGGAGCACGACGCGAGTCGGGCCGCTCGGCGAGGGCCTGTGGCGGGCGGGGTGCTCCTTCCTCATCGGCGCACTGCCGTCCGCGCACCTCGTGGCGAAGTACACCTTAGGGGTCGACCTACGCGCTGCCCACCCGGAATCTGTGTCGGCGACCGGCACGTATCGTGCTGCAGGCTTGGCACCATTCCTGATCGTATCGGCGTTGGACGTTGCAAAGGGCTACGTCGCCACAAGGCTGGCCGGACGTAGCCGACGCTCGCTCGCCTTACACGCCGCACTCGTCGTCGCCGGACACAATTGGTCTCCTTTCCTCCGTGGAGCGGGTGGCCGCGGCATCACGCCCGCGACTGGTGCGCTGCTCTGCACCCATTGGAAGGGGGCCGTGGTGGTCCTCGGTGGTCCGGCTCTCGGTTACGTGTGTCGCGAGACCGGGCTGGGAGCCTTTGCCTCACAGTTCCTGCTGCTTTCCGTCGCTTCGCTCTCGCGGGAACGCCGCACTGCCCTGCCCTCGGTCGCCGCCGTCCTCGTGCCCATGTGGGCCAAGAGGATCCTCGGCAACGAACTGGAGATCCACCCGAACGTGCCCGTGGCTCGCTACGTGGAACGGCTGCTCTACGACAGGGACGACTGAAGAGGGGCGTTCCCGTAGACCTCCTGCGTTGGACTGTTGGGCAGGTCGGCTCAGCACGCAGAAATCATGCTCGCCGCCGAGCTATTCGACGTTGTCCCCGTAGGCGCGTGCAAGGCCGTCGGACCCCTCCCCCCAGTCCTGGCCGAGGGCCCGGAGCTTCCACACCGGGTGGCCGTCGGCTCTGTGCCGGTAGAGCTCGGCGATGACCATGGCCCGGATGGCGGGGTCGGCGGGAGGCATGAACGTCCAGGCGGCGCCGCTGGTGCAGTCCAAGGGCGCACCGACGCCACGGCAAGCCGGACGTACCAGCGACTGCGAGCCCTGGACGGCCAGCCCGTTTCGCCGCGGAGCCGGTCAGCGGCTACCCGGGGGAACAGCCGGTTCTGCTGCCCCAGGCATTCGATCTGGCAATCCGGGAGACGGGGCTGAGCGTACGAGAACTGGCCCAGGAACTCGCCTGGCCGCTGACGTACGTAAGGGAATTGCTGGGGATGCCGGACACCAGGCCGGTGCTAAAGCTGGTGTGAGACGCGTCGCCTGGGCCGCTGGGCACATCGTCCACGCGGCCCAGGGCTGCTCAACTGCCGCGATGCTGTGGCTCTGGCGACGTTATCTCTCTGGGAGTCCCGGACAGTCGGCCTCCACTCAAAGGCATCAACCGTTGCCTTTGAGTGGAGGCAGCGAAAAAAATTTGCCCACACGTTCATAGGTGGGCGCGGTGTACCGCGTGTGATTGTGAGCTCTCAGCGTCAAAGAAACTTCGATTGTGCGATGTATCTACACTTCACTGGGCACTTTATGCGGCCTAGGCCGCAACGCCCCTTGGAAAGCAAGGGTATTGTAGGCCCTGCCTCACGGATCCTTCCGAACTGAGCAGCGGGGGCTGCCGGTTCACAGACCCCCTGGGATCAGCACGCCTGGTGCCGGACCGGGAGGGGGAAAGTGAGGTGGTGCTGATGAGCGCCCCGTGGGACAAGCCCGACAGGGAGAAGTGGCCAGAGCCAGATAGGTGGCAGGTCTTCCTGGCTGTGGCAAGTCTGCTGGTGGCCATCATCGCGCTGGCGGTGCAGTTCACTCAGTGACGTCACTGAGTCCGCCTCACGACCGGCCGGTATCGGTCCGCGCCCCGCTGCGAAATGCAGCGAGCCCGGCCGCCTTTAACTCGGCCGGGCTCGTGAACTGCGTGGAGGGGCCTGGCCCGGATGCCGCCGGGTCGGGTCTCTCTGCGCCGCCTGGAGCTATCCCCAGCCGACAGAAAAACATTACCACCTTTGAACCGGATCCAGCGTGAAACCGCAGGTCAGAAGGTCGGTTACTCCACCTTGCGCATCCATAGATGCGTCCCCGATGGGGTGTCACACCCCTACAGCACCTTGACCAGGGCGTTCTCCTCCCAGCCGTCATCCTCCTCGAAATAGCCCTCCACGGCGGCGGATTTCTCGACCCATCCGCCCTGCTTGGTGATGACCTTGCGGTCGTTACCGGCGCGCTTGGAGCTGGTGGCCAGTCCGCGGCGCGGGGAGTGCCAGGTGGGGCGGAAGCCCAGCTCGGCCCACTTGCCCAGCCGGGTGATGGCGTCGCCCCTCGTCTCCGGGTCGAGCCCGCCGGGCATGACGGTGTGGCACCTGTTGTGCAGCGGCTTGTACGCGGAGTCGTCCGGGTCGGTCAGGTTCGCCTCTTCCTTCCAGGCCCGCCACGCGCGCGTAGGTGCAGTCCAGGGCCTGGAGCTCCGCCTCAACTACTCGCCCTGCAGACCGCCTTCACAGACATCTCGCGTGAGGGGTCGTGCCTGCGGAGGGCGCCATCATGCGGCGAAGCCGATGTTGGTCACGTACTCGTACTGGCCCCACTGGGAGCCGAGGTCGACGACCAGGTCGACCCAGGCGTCGTCGAGCTCCTGGTCGTCGCCGGCCGCCCAGGCGGCGACGATCCGGTCCCAGCGGCGGACATTGAGCGCGCGGAACTCAACCGGCCGCTGGCGCGGCCGCGAGACGTGGGACTGGTTGAGGGGGTGGATCTCCACGCGGGTGCCGCGGCCGTCGCGGTTGAGGCGGGCGGCCAGGTAGCGGGCGACGTTCTCGCGGCGCACGGTGCGGTAGACCCGCTCGATCGCCTCCAGGTTCTTCCTCGAGGGGGTGCGGGTCCCGGCCGTCCAGGCGCGCAGGGTGCGGTCGGTGACGGTCAGTCCGGCCGCCCGGGCAGCCGTGCGGGCGTGAGGAGTTCGGGTGAGGTAGTGCAGGCGCGCTTGCAGGCCTCGCCGGGCGGTGATGGGGGTCGCGATGTAGCCGGCGAGGGCGTCCAGCTGGCGGGCGACGGCTTCGTGGCCCTTGATGCCGCGGGCGCCGTATTTGCCGAACTCGATGTTCCGCTCAGGCATCGTCTCTTCCGGGTTCTCGGTCGGTGGATCACTGTACGGGCTGGTGAGGGCCAATCACCCGCCCCGGCGAGGGGAATGGCGCAGGGCGAGTGAGCGGCGCTAGGAGGTGCTGTCATGGGCTTCGGGGGCCGGGTTCTGGTCGGTGCCGACGGTGTAGACGTCCTTGACCTTCACTTCGGTGACACCGCGGCCTTCGGGGAACACCGCCCGCCAGTCACCGGTGAGGTGCAGTTCGTCGGTGCCCATCGCGCGGACGACCATCAGGCCCTCGTCGTAGGCCCGGTGCGCCTTCCACCACAGGTTCACGAAGGCCTGGGAGCGGATGAGGTGCATCCAGTCGGCGCGGTACAGCTCCCGGTTGTAGTTCGACTCCCCCATCGTGGAGACGAACTTGGAGTACATGGCCTTCACGTACTCCAGCGTCACTTCGTCGTCCTCGGCAATCGCCCGGTCGCGGGCGTCCTTGAGAGCGATGCGGAACTTCTCCAGCAGGCTCTCGGTGGCCCCCGAGGTCCACGACTCATGGATCTCCGGCGGCTCACACAGGCCGTACTTCGGGCCCGACAGGCGCAGCAGCAGGCGCAGGGTCGGCTCGGTCACCCACAGCGGGCCGGGCTCGTCCCGGTTGCCGAGCGGGTTGGGCAGCACCGCATCGTGCTCCCACACCGACGGGGTGATCAGGTGGACGCCGGCGCGGCGCCGGTCGTGGTGATCACCGGTGGAGTGCTCCAGCTGCCCGAGCGGCAGGTGCGTCTTGAGCGCGGACAGGTAGGCGCCGTTGATGTCGAGGGCCGTGACCTCGTGTACGCCGGCAGGCAGCTCTGGGCGGGTCCATTTGGGGCGGGCCTCCCAGATCTGGTCGGCGCCGCGGGCGGTCTGCTTGCGCAGGATGTCAGGCAGCCACGGGTGGGCGACGACGTCGTAGCGGCCGCCCTTGCGGGTGTGGTCCAGCAGCGCCATCGCGTCCGGGATCGCCCGCTTCACCAGCGCCGCGGTCACCGCCTCCACATCGCCAGCGTGCTCGGCGAGCGCGGCCGCGACCGCGGAGCCGATCAGGTCCGGGGTGTCGGAAGCCGCCTGCACCCGGCGGCCGACCGGCACCACCTTGACGCCGGAGGCCGCCCGGTTCTGCCGTGCGGCGGGCGCCGGCTGCCGCGACTCCTTCCGGGGCGCCGGCTCGTGCGGCTGCGCGGACCCGGCTGTGCCGCACTCGGCAGGGTCCAGGTGCTGCGGGAACCCTTCGACCTGGTGCCGGGCCGGCTGCCCACACAGCACACACGGCTGAGGCGCAGGCAGCACATCGCCGTCGGCGTCATCCGTAGCGACGGCCTCGTCCGTCTCCGCCGGGCCGTCGTCTCCCGGGCCGGGAGCTCCGGCGGATACTTCCGCGGCCGCGGAGGCGTCCAGCTTGGTGCGTGCTCCCTCGAGGAAGTACGCGTACTTCTCCCGCACCTCGCCGCTCGGCTCCCGGCCGGCTTCCCAGCCCCCGACCGTGGACGCGCCGACGCCCAACACCTGCGCGAGCTGAGCGCGCGAGACGTTCAGCCCCTCCCGCAGTCGGCGCCGCTCCTCGACGGGCGGCAGCGCCACCTCCTGCCTGGCGCCGGAGAGCAGTGCGTCGATCGCACCGAAGTCCGTCATCACACGCCTCCCTCGACGGCAGCAGGACGCTGAATGGCGGCTTGGCGGCCGGGGACGCGGCGGCGCGCGGCAGGCAGCGCCTCAGTGGCCCGAGTGGGGCCCGCCAGGAGTTCGAGGACGTCGATGCCATAGTGCGCGGCGACTGCCTCACAGTCGGTCAGACTCCAGGCCGCGGTACCGGACTGACGACGGCTCACCTGGGCCTGACTCACGCCAAGAGCGGCGGCGAGATCGGTCTGCGACTCGCCGGCCGCATGCAGGAGCGCTGCCACCGCCGACCGCACCCGCTCTTCCAGGCTCATACCCATAGAGCAGATTCTAGCACTCAAAACTCATTTTCTATACTCATATCGCATTATCGGTATCGTGGAGCCGACTCGATCGGAGAAAGCGGGCGTGCGCAGAGCCTCGCCGTAGCCGAGCACGTACCGATAGACATGAAACCGATCCAAGAGGCGCACATCCCCGAACCCGCACTGCTCTCCCTATCAGCCAGCTGAGCGTTCTTTCCACCACCCACCTGCGCGGCAGCACCACGAAGCCCGCGGTGTCGTCGGTGCGTCTGACGATCTCCAGGGTGAGGCGGAGGTTCTCGGCCGCCCAGTCGACCAGCCGCCCGGCATAGCCGCCGTCCGCCCACACCAGGCGGATGGAGAAGTACACCTTGCGCAGTTGCTCGAGCAGCGGGACAGCGGCGTCGCGGTCCTGCACGCTCGCCGCAGTCACGGCAACGGCCAGGACCAGGCCGAGGCAGTCCACCACCAGGTGCCGCTTGCGGCCGCCCACCTTCTTCCCGCCGTCCCACCCCGAGGTGGAGCGCGGGATGTTCGCCGCTGCCCGCACGGACTGCGAGTCCACGATCGCGGCCGTCGGGTCCGGCAAGCGGCCCTCCTTGTCCCGCACGCGGTCGCGCAGCCGGTCGTGGAACTCGGCGAGTAGACCCATCACCTGCCAGCGGCGGGCGAAGGCGTGGACGCGTCGATACGGTGGGAAGTCCACGGGCAGGTTGGCCCACTTGACCCCGTTGTCGGCCACATAGCGGACTGCGTCGATCATCACGCGGTGGCAGTAGCCCTCCGGCCGCCCGCCCCTCCCCTCCAGCCAGGCCGGAACCGGTAGTACGGCCCGGATGACCTGCCACTCTGCCTCCGTCATGTCGGAGCCATAGCACCGGGTGCGGTCCGGCCGGTCTGCCGCGTTGCCGAACCTGTGCGCGAGGCAGTCACACGACAGGGACGGCGAGTTGGACTCCACGCACGCAAGCGCGAAAGACTGCGGCAACAGGGCCTCCTGGTGATCGGTTTGGTTCGCACCCCCGAACTACCAAGAGGCCCTGCTGTCATGCGTCGGCTCTCCCGCGATCACCCGATCAGGAACCCTGTTCGACCAGGCCAGCCCCGTGATCGATAAGCGGATGGCGTCTTAGGTCAAACTTCTGGCGCTGATACGGAAGCTTTTCACCGTGCTCCCACCAGTCCAGTGCGCGCTGAGTTTCGGCAGCCATCTCCTCCGCATGCTGGGCATCGTGCTGCTGGAGTTGCAGTAGGGCACCGGTCTGAGCGACCAGGTCTTCCAGCTCGGCAACCCTCTTCAGTGCACTGTCTCGCTCCACCTCCAGCCGGCGTATCTGCTCATCGCGGTCTGCCACACCAGCTTGTCGAAGGCGGGCAATCTCCTCCTCGTCACGGCGTCGATGATCACGTTCGTCTTGCATCTCTGCCTGCAGCTCGGCAAGAGAACGGGCCGTTTCTGCCTGCTGTTCGTGGAGCTTCTCTTGCAGTCCCGCAATCTCGTACGCGCGGGCGGACAGCGGGCCCTTCGACCGAGCGGCGGCATACAGCAGGGCCCGGCTTCTCCTGCTTGTCTCGTCAGTCGAGTACTCGCCGTTCCGGCTGGCGAGTAGCTGATGAAGGCTGGTGAGAAGTTGCGGTTGTGGCAGATCCTCACCCGACAGGTAGCGCGACAGCCGGGTGGCATCCACACCGAGCGCCGTGGCCAGCTCCGAGGATGCAAGTCCGATGCGTTCGCGCAGGCTCCGCAGATGTTCAGCAAGGGATCTCTGCTCTTCTCCGAGATCGTCTCTGAGCGGTGACAACAGTGGCAGAGGCCTCCCTGGCACCGGCACGACGCTTTGTTTTGACTGCTCCTCGGTCACTGTTCCTTCCCCGTTGCGCGGCCCGCAAGATGCGCGAGACACCGCAAGTTGGTCTTGCTCTCTGCCGCAACGTACCTGCGGAGATGTGGAGTTGACGGGTAGCCGGACCGTCCGGCGGAGAGGAGCCCACGATGTCTACCGCACCCATCCCGCAGCACCATGAACTAAACGCACGTCCGCGTCAATCGGAGGGCCGCGAAGATCGCCATCGGCGGTACCGACGCCGAGCCAAGGTATTGCTGTGGCGTGCAGCGCTTGGTGCCGCATACACAATAGGCACGGGCGTGGTCACAGTCGCCACGCACTGGATCGCTACCTCGGTCTAGACCTACTCGAGCGCGGTCACGAGGTCATCGAGCGCGGTGCTTCCCGGCACCTGCCGTTGCGTCCTCAGCGGCCGACAGGATCACGTCCACGAGCCGCTCGGCCGCATCCGGACGGCCGTACGCTCGGGCCCGCTCCGCCATCGCCTGCCGCAGGCGGGCATCGGCAAGGAGCGGGCCCAACGCGTCCTGCATCCGCTGCGCCGTCACCTCACCCTCCAGCGCGACCGCGGCCCCGGCCTCTTGCAAGTGGCGCGCATTGTAGGCCTGCTCGTTGCCTGCCGAGGTGGCCAGCGGGATGAACACGGCCGCCTTGCCGAGTGCGGTCAGCTCGGCGAGCGTGCCCGCCCCGCTGCGCGAGATCACCACGTCCGCGAGGGCCAGGACGTCCGGCAGCTCCTGTCCGATGAATCCGCTTACGCAGTAGCGGCCCGAGCTCTGGGCCGGGAGGGAGGCTGCCCGCTGCCGCAGACCTTCGACGTGGTCGGGCCCGCACTGGTGGATGACGTTGGCGTGCTCCAGCAACCACGGCAGGACCTCGGAGACGACCGTGTTGATCTGCTGAGCCCCCTGGGCGCCACCGGTGACGTACACGGTGGGCCGCCGGCCGTCGAAACCCCGCAGCCCCAGTGCCTCGACCGCCTTCTGCCCGTGCCCGCTCAGCACCTCGGGCCGTACCGGATTCCCGGTCACCACGGCGATGGAGCGTGCTTCCTCGGACAGCAGCTCCAACGTCGATTCCGAGGAGACCGCGATCCGCGTCGCCGACCCGGCCAGCTTGCGATTGGCCAGGCCCAGCCGCACCGTCTGCTCGTGCAGCACCAGCGGCCGCCCGCACATCCGCCGCGAGTCCGGCCGGAACGGCTACATAGCCCCCGGTCGCCAGCACCACGTCCGGACGGAATGCCGCGATCGCCTTGCGTGCCTGCGCCACGCCCAACGGCACCCGCGCCATGTCCCGCACGTTGGCGGCCGACAGCATCTTCAGCGGATTCGACGACCGGCGGATCTTGCCCGTGGCGACCGGGGTGAACGGGATCCCTTCGGCGGGAGCAACCCGGGCCTCCAGCCCGCTCTTTGCACCGATCCACAGCACCTCCAGCACCCGCCCGGACCCCGCGAGCCGGTCCCGAAGCGCCCGGATGGCGGTCAGCGCCGGGTAGGTATGCCCACCGGTCCCACCACCCGTCACAGTCAACCGGAAAGCAGGCAGCGCACCCTCATGAGTGCTGTTCACCAACGGAGATCCCATCTGGTCTGTGCGGAGACTCGCTCGTACCGTAGCGGACCCCCAGCGCACGGGTGCTGATGATCAATACGGCTGCCGTAGGGGTCCCTGCGATCGCTGGCGGACCGCCCGCACTCCAGCGCGGCAGCAGCCGTTCCCCCCAAGCCACGTCCAACCGTCCGTCGGCTCACACTCGCGCCTGCACTGGCGCAATGCCAACGCCCGCATCCGCAGCGAGAGAGGCATCCGGCCGGCCGCGGTGGGGCGTCGTCGCGCCTCCTTGTGAAGGCAGGCGGCGGGTCCCTCTGGTCGCGAGTAGTGCCTCCCGTCTGCGGAGAGGAAACGGGAAACAGTGCCATTTGCCTTGTCCGTCCAGTCAGGGGTGCCGCACTCTTTCGTGCAGCACCCCTCGTGCACCTGGGTGGACGGTCCTGGAGGTTTTCCGTGCTTCTGCCGTCCAGCGAGTTCGGCGAAGAGCTGAGGAAGCGGCGCTTGGGCGCCGGATTGAGTCTCACAGCGTTGTCGGCCGTCGTGCACTACAGCAAGGCGCAGTTGAGCAAGGTCGAACGAGGCATTGCAGCGCCCAGCCGTGATCTGGCTCGGTTGTGCGACGCCGCCCTCCACGCCGGCGGAGCGTTGATCGCTTTGGTCGCCCCGCCCGTTACTGACGTGCCGAAGGAACCGGCTCCATATGGGGTCAATGAGGAGGAGTGGGTGATGCGGCTGTCACCGGATGGTTCGAGTGGGTTTCAGCCAGTGGGTCGGCGGCAGGTCGTAGGCGCCGGGGCAGCCTCGTTGATGAGCTGGCGTACGGGCGGCCAGGGCCGCGTATCGCCGACCGGGGGCGTGGGGATGCTGGATGCATCCCGTTCGCTGTTCACGCACTACCGGCGGCTCGGCCAGAGCGTTGAGCCCGGCTTCCTGCTGCCCGGGCTGATAGCGCAGACCCATACGTTGCGGGAGTTGTCCGCGCATGTGGATTCCGGCACACGCCAGGAGTTGCTGGCGCTGGGCTCCCGGTACGCCGAGTACGTCGGCTGGCTGGTGCAGGAGACGGGTGACGAGCAGGCGGCGCTGTGGTGGACGCAGCGTGCGGTGGACCTTGCTGCAGCCGGTGGCGACCGGGCACTGGCCGGGTATGCGCTGGTCCGGCGGGCCCTGGTCACGCTGTATCAGGACGATGCCGAGCAGACCGTTGCTCTGGCGCGTCGGGCGCAGAGTGGCACGCTCCCGCCGCGGATCCGGGGTCTTGCCGCGCAGCGTGAGGCTCAGGGGCACGCTCTGGCCGGCGATGGTGATGCGTGCATGCGTGCTCTGGACCGGGCCCGGACACTGCTGGCCGTCCAGGAAGGCGAGGGTGAGGCTCCGGTGATCGGCAGCATGCATCTGCCTGACTCGGTTGGCATGATCACCGGGTGGTGTCTGTTCGACCTCGGCCAAGTGCGGAAGGCAGCCGAGGAATTGGACCGCCAACTCGCACTGGTCTCGCCTGAGGCGGTGCGCACGCAGGTGCGCTACGGCATACGTCGGGCGCTGGCTTATGCGTCGCACGGTGAGATCGACCACGCCTGCGCACTGGTGGCGCCGCTGCTCGATGGGGTGGTGGCCGTTCGGTCCGCGACCGTGACGATCGACCTCCGTCGCCTCTCCCGGGTCCTGGCCCGGCATTCCGGTCACGCCGTGGTGCGCCGGCTGGAGCCACGCTTGGCAGTGCTGTCCCGACTTCCGGTCTCCTGAGAGGAACCTGGCATGCCCGACGTGTTCATCAACTACCGGACAGGCGACGGCAATGACATCGCCGCCCTGATCGACAACGAGCTTGCCAACCGTTTCGGCAAGGACCGGACGTTTCGCGCCTCGCGGTCCATTTCTCCGGGCTCCGCCTACCCCGAGGCGCTCCTGGCGAGCGTGCGCCGCAGTGCTCTGGTGCTGGCGGTCATCGGGGCCGATTGGCTCAACTTCCAGTCCCGGTTGCGTGACCCGGAGGACTGGGTCCGCAAGGAGATTGTGGAGGCGTTCAACTGCGGAGTGCCGGTGGTGCCCGTCCTCGCAGGCAGGGGGACGGAACGCCTGCGCAAGGAGAGACTGCCGCAGGAGCTGGCGAGGCTGGCCGAGCTGCAGTCCGTGCGGCTGGACACGCAGAACGCAGAAGCGGACTTGAAGCGCCTGGGTGACCTGGTAGCCGAGATGGTTCCCGAGCTGTACGACCTCGAGCACGCCGAAGTACCGGCGGCTGGTCCAGGCTCCGTGTCCAACTCGGCCGGCGCCGTCAGCGGAACGGCAGTGCAGAGCCGGGACTTCACCGGAGACGTCGGCAACACCGTGATCAAAGGATCGACCGGTCCCGTGCACTCCGGCCAAGGAAACCTCTACCAGAACTCGCGCCACATTTCGGGTGACCGGCACTACTCGGGCGACGGCATGACGAACATCGAGGGTGATCAACGTGGTGACATCCACCACCGCTTCGGTGAATCGGGCCAGCCCGAGGACAACGAGCGGTGAGCGATACATTCACCGCGCGCGTCGAGCAGCCCGGAGGCCCGGTGCACGCGGGCTCGGGCGACCTCTACAGCTACACCGTCAATATGGGCGCTGGGGACCAGGAGGCGCCCGGCCGAAGTCCGCGCAGCATCGCAGATGACCAGCTCCGCCTTGTCCGGCAGCAGTTCGTCGACCCCGCCGGGATGGGCATGGCACGCCGTGTCCTCGACGCCAGCAGTACCGTGATCCTGCACGGCGCTCCTGGCAGCGGCAGAACCGCTGCAGCATGCGTCCTGCTGTACGAGGTTCACCAGAGCACCGGTATCTTCCGCGAGCTTCTGCCCGGCGAGGAGGAGGGGGTCCTCACCGATCCCGGCCTGGTCGGCGTCGGTGACCGGCTTCTGCTGAACCTTGCCGAGGCGGACGTCTCCCAATGGGCGCAGACGCGCAGGGACCTGTCTGCGCTGCGCAAGGCGGTGCAGGAACAGCAGGCGCATCTGGTGGTCGTCATGCCGCATGACGGCGCCTTGGAGTCTCGCCTCCAGCCCTACCGGGCCGATATCGCGCGCCCGCCGGCCATGGAGGTCTTCCGGCGGCATCTGCGACTCCACCGGATTCCGTATGAGGAGTACGGGCTTCCTGCCCCGGCGCTTGATGAATTCCTGGCAGAAGAGCCGTCGATGGAGGAGATCGCGCACTTCGCCGACCGCGTGCGCCGAGCCCGTGCGGCGTTTCCGGTTCGTGACGGGTTCGCCACCTGGTGCGAGCAGTCCCGCGACGCGCGCACGCAGTGGCGCAAGGAAGTCTCCGAACTCGTCGCGACACGGTGCACGGCTGCCCAGCGGGCGCTGCAGTTTGCCACCGCCATGCTCCACGGCGCGCACGCTGACGTCATCCACCGAGGCGCCGCACTCCTGCTCAGCACCCTCAACACGCCGCGGGACGAGACGCCTCTCCTCGAAGGCAAAGATCTGGCCGAGCGCTTGAAGGAGATCGGTGCAGCAGCCGGGCCGGACAGCCGCGTGCGGTTCGACAGGCTGGACTACGACGCCGCAGTCCGCGCCCACTTCTGGGACCACATGCCTGACCTTCGGCACCTGTTCAGCACCTGGACCGTCCAGAGTGCGGAGCTGGACGATCCGCACATCAGGCAGGACCTGCGCAAGAGACTGGTGAGCCGGCTCGCCGACCAGTACTTGCGCACCGGACGGGGAAACGATTTGGCATTCCTGGCGGAGGAGTGGAGCGCTGCGCCCACAAGCCGTGCCCGGCTGGAGGCTGCTGTAGATGCATTGGCCTGCGGTCTGAGCGACCCGCGCTACGGCCGAAGTCTGCGGATGCTCGTCTACTACTGGTGTAGGGACAAGCATCTGACGGGGAGCCTCGCGCATGTTCTCCTACGCGTCTGCACCGACGTGATCGCGCCCGCCCACCCCGACCAGGCTGTGACCCGCCTGCATCACCTGGCCCGCCGGGAGCGCGGCGCCACCCCCGCTCTCGATGCCTTGTGCCGCCTTGCCGTGACCAGTGCGCGACTTCGCCGCCGCATACTCGACCGTCTCACCTGTCATTCAACCGCACCGACCGTCGACGCCCGCCTCTTCCTGCGGATCTGCGACCCCGAGGCACTCACGGACCCAGCAGGCGCACCGCGCCCGCTGATCGACGAAAAGGGCGTCCAGGACTGCGTGGTAGCAGGCTGGGCGGAGGCGCTCGCCCGACTGCCGCAGCCGCACTGGCAGCCGTATGCCGAACGGTGGCTGCACACGGCCTGCACCGCCGACAACCATCGCGACCGGATGCTCGGTCTGCTGGTCGATGCCGCAGGCCGAAACGGCAGCACCCTCGCAGCGCTGTACTCGGTCGCCCGCGCCGCAGAGCCCACCGCCCCAGGAGGACGGGCATCCGGCGCCGCAACCACCGAACGCCTGATCCAGAAGATCTCCGCGGCCCAGGGCCTACGCCCGCCGGCCCCACCGACTCCGCCCGCACCGCCCAGGGGGACTACACGATGACCACCGGCCGCAAGACGACGACCATTTTCCTCACCGTCCTGTGTGCCCTGTTGCTGACCATCCTCGGCCTGGTGCAGGGGTGGCCCACATGGGCGTGGGCCGCCCTGGCCCTTGCCGTCGCCGGAGCTCCCGCTGCAGCCTTCAAGATCGCCGCGAAGCGCCGCGGTTCTCTACCCGCCGACTTCACGAACTTCCTCCCCGCCACCCCGATCGAGCGCAGGGAACACCACGTCAGCCGCGTCGCACTGCCCAGCAGGTGGGCCGACTACGACTTCGTTTTCTCCGCCACCGTACGGTGGCACCCCCTCGAAACCCACGGCGACGACCCCGTCCTCAACCCGGCCGGCCTCGCCGTCGAAGCGGTGCTGGACCGCGCCCGCACACTCACCGAACAACGGGAGCCCGGCCGAGCCTCACTCGTCCAGCACGAACTGAGCGGTGCCCTCAGCAGAATGCGCCCGGACCACACCGGACACCTCCAAGTCATGGCAGAAAACATCACGCTCACCTTGCACGAATCCGATCAGAAACGGCTGACCAAACTCGCTGAGGTCCGCAAGGACAAGGCGGTCTGGGAACACCAGCGCAAGTACGAGCAGAGCAAGCGCGAGTACCTGGGCGACGACGTACTCAAGGACACCGGCAGCGCGGTGGTCTGGTGGCTGGCCAAGAACGACAACCACATAGAGAAGACCGTGGCAGACCTCGGTCTCCTTGCCCAGCTCACCGCCGCAGCCAACGACACCGACATCCCCGAGCGGCTTCAGGGCCTCATCCCCACGGCCAACGGGCCCTCCGCTCCTGCCGAACGGGAACCAACAGCCGCTGACCACTTCGAGGCCTTCCTCACCGGCATGGGCTTCACCAGCGGAGATGACCGACGAGGAATGCTCACCAAGCAGATCGCCGACGTCATCAGAACGCAGGACAAACACGAGACGGCCGATGAACTGCTGCGCCGCTACGACCCGCCAGCAGCCTTCGCCGCCCACCCGGACGACCAGCCGGAAGAACCAGAACAGCCCAGATGACGCAGACGGCCGAAGACCCGGAGTCCGAGCCCTACTTGAAGGAGAACCATGGACAACGAGTTGGCCGCATTGACCGCTTCGGGAGCGACCACCCTGGTCTCACTCATGGTCACCGATTCCTGGACGCACGCCCGCGAACTCCTGCGGCGGTTCCTCACACGCAACGATCCAAGCAACTCCACGATCACCGACCTGGACGCCACCCGGGCCCGACTCCTCGCCTCCCAATCCACAGGCCACCCACACGGAGCCCGCGCGACCGTCGAACAGTGGAACGCATACCTACGCCATCTACTGGAGGCCCGCGCCGTCTCCGGCACCGAACTACGCGAACTGCTCACATCGTTACAGCGCCTACAGAGCGAAGCGGCGCGGCCGGGCACCGTACACAACAACATCAACGGCGGAGTACAGCACGGCCCAGTCATCCAATCCGGCCAGATCACCGGACTCACCATCCACGCCCACCACCCCAACCCGCCACAAAACTGAACCACCACAGAGACCAAGCCTCCATCAGACCCGGAGCGGTTCACGGGTTCCCTCGGGCGGGTTCCTGTCCGTGATCGTCTACACGGATTCCCGTGCCGCATGCGAGGGTCCACTGAAGGTCTCCCGAGTCCGGGCAGGCCTGCCATGAGGGAGTGTCTAATCAACGGCGGATCTGATGATCAAGGAGATGCGTCTGATGACGGAGACCGCCGTGGAGAACGAGCAGGCCGAGCAGGTGGTTCAGGCACCGACGAGTGTGGTGTCGGACGAGCAGCTCGTTGCGATGCTGGTTGACCGTGCCCGTAACGAGGGTCTGCAACTGACCGGCGAGGGCGGGCTGTTGCAGCAGCTGACCAAGCGGGTGCTGGAGTCCGCCCTGGAGGGCGAGATCACTGACCACGTCGGCTACGAGAAGCACGATCCGGCCGGGAAGAACAACGGCAACAGCCGCAACGGGACCCGGGCGAAGACCGTGCTGACCGATGTCGGCCCGGTGGAGGTGAGGGTGCCGCGCGATACCGCCGGCAGCTTCGAGCCGCAGATCGTCAAGAAGCGGCAGCGGCGTCTGACCGGCGTCGACGAGATGGTGCTCTCCTTGTCCGCGAAGGGCCTCACTCACGGGGAGATCGCCGCTCATCTCGCCGAGGTCTACGGAGCGGAGGTGTCCAAACAGACCATCTCCACCATCACCGACAAGGTCATGGACGGCATGGCCGAATGGCAGAACCGGCCCCTCGACCGCGTCTACCCCGTCCTGTTCGTGGACGCCATCAACGTGAAGATCAGGGACGGGAAGGTCGCGAACCGTCCGATCTACGTGGTGATGTCGGTGACCGTGGACGGCACCCGCGACATCGTCGGCATCTGGGCCGGCGACGGCGGCGAGGGCGCCAAGTACTGGCTGCATGTGTTCACTGAGCTGAAGAACCGCGGCCTGGACGACGTGTTGATGCTGGTCTGCGACGGGCTCAAGGGCCTACCCGAGGCCGTGGAAACCGTCTGGCCTCGCACGATTGTCCAGACGTGCGTGGTTCATCTTCTGCGCAATTCGTTCCGTTACGCGGCCCGCCAGGACTGGGACAAGGTTGCCAAGGCACTCAAGCCCGTCTACACCGCACCCAGCGAGGACGCGGCGACGGAGCGGTTCCTGGAGTTCCAGGAGTCCTGGGGAGTGAAGTATCCGGCGATCGTGAAGCTGTGGTCGGACGCCTGGGCCGAGTTCGTGCCCTTCCTTTCCTTCGACGTCGAGATACGCAAGGTCATCTGCAGCACGAACGCGATCGAGAGCGTCAATGCCCGCATCCGCAGGGCCGTCCGCGCCCGCGGGCACTTCCCCAACGAGGCCGCCGCTTTGAAGTGCATCTACATGGCGCTGATGAGCCTGGACCCGACCGGCAAGGGCCGCAAGCGGTGGACCATGCGCTGGAAGGCACCCCTGAACGCCTTCCAGATCGCCTTCGAGGGCCGCCTCACGCCTAGCAACAGCTGACCTTCAACAACCAAGATCAGCCGTTAAATTGACACACCCTGCCATGACCCCAGCAATCTTGTTCTCGCCAGCTGATCGAGCGGGCTGGCCAGTTCCGCGGGCCGGGTACCGCAGGCGCGCGCCATCTGCTCGAGGTCGCCCGGGCCAGTGCCGAGTTCCGGGTCCGTGTTCGCCGCGAGGTACACGCTGGCCAGTCGGGGCAGCGGCCCGATAGCCCGTGCTGCTGAGGAACTGGCGCGCAGGGCCCAGTCCGCGGCACGTCTTCGGTCGGGGCGGGCTGGAGCTTGGCCGAGCAGCGTGAGATCAAGAAGTTCAGCGGCAATCTCGTTGGCTGCACCTCCGGGAGCCATACGCAGCCATCGTGCGTGCTCCAGCTCGTTCCACGGGCCCTCGGCGGTGTCGAGGCGGAGGCTGCGCAGCACGCCCTTGGACAGCCGGACTCGCATGTGGGTGTTCATCCGCAGTGCGCACTGCAGTGCCAGCAGGCGTGCGGCAGCCGAGGTGCTCTCTGGGAGTGCAGCGGCGAGGTAGCTGAGCATTTCGCGGACCCGGATCCGCTCCCCCGGCCCCTTGGGACGTCTGCGCTGCCGAGCGGCCGCCGGTGGCTGCGGCGCCCGGGCGAGGGCGGTGTCCGGTACGACGGCGGCCCGTGCCGTCACAGCGGCGCAGGCGCTGCAGGCGTCGGTGAGCCGCCACAGCCGTCCGCCGCGTTCGCATGCGAGGAGAAGGCGGATAGGGCCGGCGCAGCCGCGGTGCCGTGGGTGCCAGCGGCAGCCGCATTCGTGGCACTGGCAGATCCGCAGGTGCGGGGGACGCAGGTCACCGCGTACGTGCCGGGCGAGGTGGGCCAGGGCAGTCGAACGAGCGGAGACCGCGGTGATCGGTGTGATGGAGTGCGGGCAGTGCCGGCAGATGAGGACGAGGCCGCCGGCATGCGAGCGCAGTTCCACGGTCCAGGCGCGTGGTGTCGCCGGACATGCTGTGCGCAGCCTCATGGGCGCGTGTTCCTCCGGTTGTGTCCGCGCTGGTCCCGCTCTGGGGTGTGGGGGCGGCCGCCACCGTAGTGCAGACCTCTGCCCTCTCGCGGCTGCCGTCACCTGGGAAAATAGGGCAGAGGTCTGCACTGACAGGGCAGGGGTCTGCACCGTCGGATGGACGGGTGACGATCTTGCCGCCCGATCCGGACCTCGACGCGCTGCGGTTGGAGCTCGCGCGTCTGCGAGCCGCGCGCGGGTGGAGCTACGACGAGCTCGCCGCCCGCAGCGGCCTGGCCAGACGCACCGTCATCGAGATCGAGCAGGGCCGCACGATCGGCACGTTGAAGACCTGGCACGCCCTTGCCCACACCCTGGGCACCCCGTTCGACGAGCTCTTCGCGACGCTGTGCCGCGGGCATGACCTGCCCGGGCCGAGCGGGGACTGACAGCCCGCCCGGGCGGCTGCCGTAGATCACCCAAACCGGCGAGACCATCCCGAACACGCGGTCGGCTACTCGCACTTCCGTCTTATTGGGTGAGGCCGAGTGGGCGATCCGGCGGCAGCGCTGCCACAGGTTCGGCGTGTCGGCTGGCAGGTTCGCGCGCATGCACTGCCCATCTCCCGCCCCCCGTCATCGGGACACCAGCCCGGTCCCTGCTCACCGCATGCGCCGCTCCTTGCAGATCACCCCCGGCAGCCCGACCCGGTTGCTGCGTTGCGGCCAAAGCGGCCAGTGCCGCGACTGCGGCAACCCGATCGAGTGGTACCACCGCAGCGATCAGCACCCGGTCCCTCTGCACCCGCACGAACTGCCCGCCGCCCAAGTGCCCGAAGCCTGCCGCTGGCACGTCAGCTGTGGTGTGGCGCACCCGGCCGGAGACGGCAGCCGCTGGTGCCGTCTGCCGCACGCCATCCTCTGCCCCGCCCGCGAGACACCCCCGCCTCCACCCAAGCTGGCCGGGCTGCGCCGGTCGCTGGCCGTGCGCTCCCGCCGCCTGATCGACGCCGGCCTCTTCGCCCCTCCCCCGGCCTCACCGCCCGGCCAGACGCCTGAACCGGTCCTCTGCCGCCCGGCCCGGCCCATCGTGCAACTGCTGTACGTCCGCTACCTCGCATCCCGGCCGGTGGACGAGATCCAGTGCGTCGCCCAGACCCGACACCGCCACCGCTGCACCAGCCCCGTACTCACCTCCGACGCCCCGGGCGGCGTCTGGACGCTCATGCCAGCCACCGCCCAAAGCGGTCAACTGGCTCTGCCCGCTGACGTCATGGCCGTCTACGACCTCGGCCCCCTCCCCTACGCCGAGCAACTGCGCTGGCGCGCCCAGCGCTGTGCGCAGCACGCCACTTCGTCCACGGCCGCCGACCTGGCGGTGTCCGAGTGGGAGCCTTTCGACCCGTTGCGCCACCATGACCACATCCACAGCCGTCTGCCTGCCGCTGCCCGCCGCCGTCCCGGGCCTGCCGCACGGCACGGGGTGCGGCCGTGATGGCGCACCATGCCGTCGAGATCATTCTGACCAGGCCCATCACGCCCGGTGAGCTCCGGCGCGCGTGCCGCAGTGTGCCGGTGGCGACGAACGCGGACCGCACCCGGCTGATGGCAGTCCACGGCGCACGCAGCCGCGGCGGCGCCCTCCACACGCTGCGGCGCCGACTGGATGCGCTGCTGCCCATCGACGTCCTGACCACGCACTACCCGGACCGGCGCGGTCGGGTGATGCTCAACGTGGCACTCCCCCACACCGCCGACCAGGCCCTGCGCCAGGCCGCGGCCGCCACTGGGCAGCGGCCCCAGGACGTGCTGCGACGCCGTGTGAGCGAGGCTCTTGCCCGGGACGAACAGGACCGCGCCCGACTCCTGACGACCCGGCTCGAGGGTCTGCTCGCGCACCACACGCCCGAAAAAGTCCTGACCAGCGTGGCCAGCCTCCTGCACAGCCGTCCGTACCGCCACACACCGGCGCCGTAACACCGGCGCCCTTGCAGCACACCGACGCAGGCCGCTGCAGCCGCCCCTGCCCTTTCGGTCTCTCTTCTCTATCGCGGAGCTCCTGTTGCACACGCCCACCGACGAACAGGTCCATGCCGTGGACGCCTTCCGGGCCGGTCACCATCTCGTCCTGCAGGCCGGCGCCGGGACCGGCAAGACCAGCACCCTCGGCCTGCTCGCGGCCGACACTCGCCGCCGGGGCCGCTACCTCGCCTTCAACAAGGCCATCGCACAAGATGCCGCCACCCGCTTCCCCCGCACCGTGGCGTGCAAGACCGCCCACGCCACGGCCTACGCCGCCGTCGGCCATCGCTACACCAGCCGGCTCAACAGCCCCCGCCAGCCCGCCTGGAAGACCGGCCAGGCCCTCGGCATCACCCGGCCGCTGCGCATCGGCGATCATGAGATCAGTGCTCGCGTGCTCTCCCACACCGTGCTGCGCACCGTGACCCGTTACTGCCAATCAGCCGACCGCACCCTGGCCCACCACCATGTGCCGCATCTGCGCGGCCTGACGGCATCCGGCGAGCATGCCCATCTCGCCGAGCAGGTCTTGCCGTTCGCCCACAAGGCGTGGGCGGACCTGCACCACTCCGACCACGGGATGGTCCGCTTCGAACACGACCACTACCTGAAGATGTGGGCCCTGACCGAGCCGCGGCTCGAGGCCGACTTCCTCCTCCTGGACGAGGCCCAGGACACCAACCCGGTCCTCGAGGCAGTCTTCACCGCCCAGCGCCCCCACACCCAGCTCGTCATGGTCGGCGACTCCGCCCAGGCCATCTACGGCTGGCGCGGCGCCCGGGACGTCATGACCGGCTTCGACGCCACCGCCCTCACTTTGACCCGCTCCTTCCGTTTCGGCCCCCTGATCGCCGAAGAGGCCAACCGGTGGCTCACCCTCACCGACGCCCCCATCCGCCTCACCGGCACCAACACGATCACGACTGGTGTCGGTGGCCTGGAGCGGCCGGATGCGGTGCTGTGCCGCACCAACATCGGCGCCATGGCCGAAGTCATGCGCCTGCTCGCCGCCGGCCACTGCGTCGCCCTCACCCGCGGCGGACGGCAACTGGCCGCCCTCGCCCTCGCCGCCCGCGACCTCAAAGACGGCCGGCGCACCACCCACCCCGAACTCGTCTTGTTTCCCTCCTGGGGAGAGCTGCAGGACTACGCCGCCTATGACCCCGCCGGACGCGACCTGCAGCCCTTCGTCGACCTCATCGACACCCACGGCACCGATGCCATCCTCACCGCAGTCGACCAGCTCTCCGACGAGACCCACGCCGACGTGACCGTCTCCACCGCCCACACCGCCAAAGGCCGCGACTGGCCCACCGTCCAAATCGGCAACGACTTCCCACCCCCGAAAGACACCGACCACCTAGATGACCAGGGACACCCCATCCCGGAACCCGTCAGCGACACCGACGCACGCCTCGCCTACGTCGCCGTCACCCGCGCCCGCCACCACCTCGACCTCGGCGGCCTGTCCTGGATCAACAACCAGCCCACAACAGCCACAACGCCAAGCAGCTGAGCACTGGTCCGGCCGCACAGGCAACGAGGCGTGCGCTCACAGCCGCCGCACCGGGGCCCAGCGGTGGATCAGGACGCGGGCTCGTAGATGACCTCCCAGCCGTCGCAAACGTCGGCAAGCCGGACCAGGGCGGTGCGTTCGGTCTCGTCGACGGCCAGGTTCGGGAGTGTAAATCTAATGGCGGGCCCGACGATCATGGGAGAGATATCAAATGGCTGATACCGCCCTGGAGTTGCAGACCGTGGAGCCTGTCGAGAGTGCCCAGATTGGGCAGCCTGTGCCCGTGCCCGACGAGCAGCTCGTCGCGATGCTGGTGGAGCGTGCCCGGTCGGAGGGGCTGCAGCTGACCGGGCAGGGCGGGCTGCTGCAGCAGCTGACGAAGCGGGTGCTGGAGTCCGCCCTGGAAGGCGAGATCACCGATCACGTCGGCTACGACAAGCACGACGCGGCCGGCAGGAACCCGACTGGGCGCTCAGCTCGCGGTTCCTGGCGGCGTAGTAGGTGCTCGTTGCGATCTTCAGTCCGTGGTCGGTCGGGACCCGGCAGATCGGCTCGGCCCCGAACACCTGGCGGTACTCGTCGATGAACGCTACTGCTGTGGTGAGGGCCTGCGCGGTGATCATGACGGTTACGGTGAGGGAAACGCCCCAGCGGTTCAGCACCTCCCCGATACGCATGACGTCAGCGTAGCGGCCGGGTTCCGGGCTGCGATGATGGACAGGTGGACAACGTCGATGCGCTGGTGAAGCTCGGCCGTGTGACGGCTGAGCAGTGGGGCCTGATCACGGCCGAGCAGGCCGAACAGGTGGGCGTGGAGGCGGCATCCCTCGACGCTCTGGCTCATTCGGACGTTCTGACGGTTGCAGGAGTAGGCGTGTTCCAGCTCGCCGGAGCGCCTCTGCCCCCGCATCTGGACATCAAGGTGGCCTGGCTCCAGTTGGAACCGGAAAGGCTTGCCTGGCAGCGTCTGACCGGCAACTCCGGTGTCATCTCCCATAATTCAGCCTGCCGCCTGCACGGGCTGGGCGATCTGCCCGTCGGCACCGTGGAGATGTTCGCCGACGACCGTGGGCCGTCCGAGGCGGGGGTGCGCCTGCACCCCGGTCCCGGACCGGAACCCGCACAGATCACGGTCGTTGACGGCCTGCCGGTCACTGCCCCCGGACGAACCATCACGGATCTGCTGCACGCCGGTCTGGACGGCGGCCATATCGGGGGCGTGGTGGCCGATGCCGCACGCCTCGGGCTCGTCGATCTGCGGACTGTGGCGCAGCAGGTTACCGGGTTCGTTTCGGCATACGGCCTGCCCGCGTCCGCGTCAGGTCATGACCTGCTCAGCCGTCTGCTGGCCGACGCCGGCGAGTCGGAACCTGTACCGGTGGGGGGCTGAAGGGCCAGGCACGGGGCGTCCGGCCCTCAACGCTTTGCCCGCGCAGGGCGGTTATCCGGCTTACTCGCTCACGCGTGCGGACATAGGCTGAATGTCTGTGTCCGCGCGCTACAGGAGCAAGATGGCACGAGAGACCTATACGAGCCCCACCGCGTTCTACGGCGCGCTCAAGCACAAAGCACAGCTCCTGGCGCGCAGCGAGGGCCTGCCCGTGGCCGACGTGCTCAGCTCCTACTTCTTCAGCCGCCTGGTGGCCCGGGTGTTCCATGCTCAGCCCGATGCCTGGATCGTCAAGGGCGGTCACGCGCTGCTCATGCGGTACGCCGCGGCGGCCCGGCTCAGCCAGGACATCGACATCCAGAGCAACACCGGGGGCGGAATCGGCGAAGCAGTCACCGACTTGCTCAAGGCTGCCGCGCACGACCTGGACGACTACCTGAGCTTCACGCCCGCCCGGACGTCGATGCACGAGAACGGGGCCGCCGGCGCGAAGCAGGTCTTCCGCGTGCACATGGGTACCCACGAGGTCGGCGTGGTGAAAGTGGACGTGGTCACCGGGCACGCTCCCAGCGCGACCCCCGACGTACGCCGCATCACGCCCCTGATCGACCTCGCCTGGCCCGCCGACTGGCCCGAGGCGAAACTCTACCCGATCGTCAACCACCTGGCGGACAAGGTCTGCGCGATGTACGAGCGGCACAAGGGATCTCCCTCCAGCCGCTACCGCGATCTGGCGGACATCCTCCTCATCAGCCAGCGCGAAGCCTTCGACGGCCGCTACGCCCAGCTCGCCCTGCGCACCGAGGCCCGCCGTCGGCGGCTCACCGCCACCCCTGGGGTTGATCTTGAGCTCCCCCAGGCATTCCAGCTGCCGGGACCGGCCGGCCGTGGCGGACCCAGCAGCTGGTACGGCAGATCGCCGACGCCAACTACCACAACACCCCGGACGGACTCACCGGCAACGAGGACGCCGGCCAGATGTCGGCCTGGTATCTGTTGTCCGCCATGGGCTTCTATCCGGTGAACCCGGCCTCGGGCCAGTACGCCGTGGGCAGTCCCTTCTTCGACAAGGTCACCCTCGACCTCCCCGGGACACACCGCCCGCTCGTCATCTCGTCCCCGCACGCGGCGTCCCGCCCGTACGTGCAGGCACTCAGACTCAACGGCAAGAACATCACGAAGCCGTTCCTCAGCCAGGCAAACCTGACGGGCGGCGGCCGCCTCGACTTCACCATGAACGCCGCACCGCAGGCCTGGAGCGCGTCGACGACACCGCCCCCGTCGGCGTCGAACGTCGCCCGGTCCAAGCCAGTCGACATGATCAACGGAACTCCGGCGATCGACTGGGGCAAGCCCAGCGAGAACGGCGTTGACGGCGACCCCTCCACACAGGCGCAGTCGACCAGCGGCGCGCCGTGGAGCCTACGGGTGGACCTGGGCACCGCCACCACCGTGGGACGCGTGGTGGTCAACCCCGACTGGGAGAACTACCCGGTGAACTACGCCGTCAAGGTTTCCGACGACGGCAGCACCTGGACCACAGTGGCCACGGAAACCGCCGCCGGCGGCACCGCCACCTGCTCTGCCTACGGCGTGACGACGTGCGGTCAACTGCACACGTACAACTTCACGCCGACGAAGGCCCGCTATGTACTGCTGAGCGTCGACGACTGGGCCTCCGCCAAGACGGGCGCGCCGACGAGCGGGTACGGCTGGGCACTCAGAGAGTTCGAGGTCTACGCCGACTGACACACGACCCTGAGCCGACAGTCGGCGCCGACATGGAGCCCGGCGACGTGCGGACCCAACGCCTTTGAACACGGGCCCGGCAATCCCGCCCGGCTCGTCCGAGCTCGGACTGGCCGGGCGGCTTGCGAGGGCGTTGCTGCTGGGCTCACTTGCCGGAGCCGACGTGGTAGCCGACGGGGTCGACGTAGACGTCCGGAGCGTTGCCGCTGGAGGCGGAGATGGTGAAGGCCAGATCGTTGAGATCCACGATCTCCGAGACCTTCTCGTTGGGCGGGGTGACGGAGAGCCGGGTGTAGGTCCTGCCGGAGCCGCTGGTGTCCGGGATGAAGTGCAGCAGGAAGCGTGTCTCCTCGCCGGGCCCGATGGTGACGGTGGACGCGGAGACGTCGGTGCGGGCGGCGTCGGGCCCGGTGTCGCCCAGGCCATCGGGGCCTACGAGTTGGACGCCCGGGAAGCCGTGCATGCTGCATGCGCTGGAACCGGTGTTCTTCAGGTTGACGACTATCTCGTTCTTGGTCCCCGTGGCGGTGGCGCTGGGGGCGAGATGGTCGGTCTTGCACCTGGAGGCCGACGTCGAGGACTGGGCAGCGAGCTCGCTGCCCTTGCTGGAGCCGGCGGAGGAGTCGGACGAGGACGAAGCCGAAGTCGAGCCCTTGCCGCCGACGGAGGAGTCGGACGAGGAGGAACCTGAGGTCGAGCCCTGGCCGCCGGTCGAGCTGCTCGCAGCGGTGGACGCGCTGGTGTCGGCGGAAGCGCTCGATCCGTCGCTGCTGCCGCACGCGGTCAACGAGAGGACGGCAGCAGCGAGGCCGAGGGCGAGGGCGGGCATCTTCTTGACGCGCATCGGTACTCCTGGGAAGCGGTGTCGTATCGGTCGTTCGCTCCGGCTGAGCGGGCACGGTTGTTTCATAGGAGGCCTGTTGCCGGGCGATGCGTTGCGTAGGAGTTGCACCAAGGCACCCCTGTGACAGGCGCGTTGACGCGCCGTTACGGGAAAGCGGAGAAACTGGGACAGACCGGGCCCGTTGCGCCGGCTGCCGGGCCCTGAAGGCCTCGCCCTACTTCGACAGGCCGTAGTCGAAGCTCACCCGGTCGCCGTCCACCCCGGTCACGGAGATCAGCATCGTCTTCTTCTCGCCCTTGAAGACGGCGGTGCACGCCACGGTGTCGTCCATCTTCGCGTGCAGCCCGCTCGGGCAGCTCACGGACTGCGGGCCGTCCTGGACGAAGGGGATCCCGTAGTTCTCCTTGGCCAGCTTCTCGACCTCCGTGCGGGAAACCGTGTGATCAGCTCCGCCCACGGTGGCGACCGACGAGTTGTCGAACACGTTCCACGCGGTCACCACACCTCCCGCCAACACGGCAGCCACGGCCAGGGCAACGACAATGCGCTTCATGAGGTGCTCCTTCGATTCCCGCGACGGCCGATCCCTACCGGCCGTTCTCCGTAGAGCTTCCTCTTCCACCCGCCCCCGCCGCCTCGGCACAACGGCCGGTTGTGACCCCCGGGCCCTGGCCGAAAGGACGACGGCCCTTCGCACGTATGCACTCACGCGCCCCTCACCACCTGGACGGTCCGGAGGAGGCAGGGGCGCTGACAGAGGCGGCCGTGCGGGCGGCCGAGGAGTCCACGCAACCGCGGTGGGATCGGCTCCCGGTGCCCGATGAGCTCTCTCACCGAGCGGGAGCCTCCGTCATGAAACGGGCCTGGGCGGCCCGGAGAACCTCAGACCGTGGTCTTGAGGGTCACTTCGATGTTCCCCCGGGTGGCGTTGGAGTAGGGGCACACCTCGTGCGTGGTCTTCACCAGCTGATCGGCGGTGGACTGCTCCAGGCCGGGCAGGTACGCCGTCAGCGTGACAGCCAGGGTGAATCCGCCGTTGTCGAGAGCGAGCAGGCTCACCGCGGACCGGACCGTCGACTCGCCCAGCTTGAGTTTCTGCTGCCCCGCGATCAGCCGAAGTCCGTTGTGGAAGCACGCGGCGTACCCGGCGGCGAACAGCTGCTCGGGGTTCGTCCTGTCGCCGCCGGGGCCGCCCATCTCCTTCGGGACCGCGAGCACCTCGTCGAGTACGCCGTCGAGGGAACGGACCTCCCCGTTTCGGCCGTCACCGGTCGAGAGGGCCTCAGTGGTGTAGAGCGCAGACATGGTGTGTCCTTTTCGTTTCGTATTCGTGGGTGCCACAGTTCGTGGGCAGGCAAGGGTTCGGAAATGACGAGTGGAATGACGAGTAGTCAGCACGGTGGAGTGGGGGCCGCCGCAGAGATCACCCGACGTCGACGGGGCGCAGGGTGAATCCGTCGTTGGGCATGCCCATCAGCAGGGCGGCCAGCCCACCGCTGAGGGCATACGTCGAGCCTCGGGGGCCGGCCGTGACGGCGCTGGTGACCGGGTCGGCGACGCTGTCGGTAACGGTCACGGTGGCAGCCTTCCAGTGGTCGCAGGGGCGCACCCGTTGCACTACGGCGGCCTTTCCGGTGAGCAGGCCGCTGCTGACCGCGGCGATCGAGCCGTCCGGCAGGACCCGGATGCCCGCGGTGAGGGCGGAGAGCCGAGCGGAAAGCCGTACCGCACCGGCCTGTTCGGGGTGGCGGGTCGGCACACGCACCAGGCTGCCGTCGGCCTTGGCGACGATCAGGAAGTCCCCTGGCATCCACGCCACGGCGGTCGCACCCACACCGGTCAGGAAGTCCGGGATGTCCACCGTGCCGGCCAGGAGATCGTCGTCGAGAAGGACGGAGGCCCGCCCGTAGCGGTCGATCCGGAACACCGTCGGGGTCAGCTGGTCGACGGCGTATGCCGTGCCGTCCGGAGCCACCGTCACGTCGGCCAGCAGGTGTTGCTTGCCGTCGCCCGCGACCTTGTTGAGATCGGCGTACCACTGCCGGCGCCCGCTGGTCGCGTCGTAGCTCGCGACACCGGCGACGCTCAGTTTCGTGGTGGGCGACGAGCGGTCGGCGAGTCCGTAGTCCACATTCGTGGCCAGCACCCGGTTCCGCCTGGAGTCGACGCGGACTCCCTGGACGGACACCAGCCGCTTGTCGTCGACGAGGGTACGCACCGTACCGTCCGGGCTGACGGTGGAGATGGTGCTGTGCGCCAGCGAACCCACCACGAACCTCCGCGAGTGCGGGTCGTAGTCCACCGAGTGGGGGAAGACCCTCGGCCCACCGGCGTCGATGGCCTGCGCCTGGTGCGGCCGGCTGTAGGCAGCGGCACTGATGTGTTGGCCGGGGGTGGCGTGGGCGGCGGTGGTGGTCAGCGTCGTGCCGGCTGTCGCCAGCGCGGCAAGGACCACGGCGGCTGCGGAAAGCCTCAGTCTCATCGGTATCAGTGTCTTTCTTTCTCAACACGGCCATGGCGAAGTGCTGTTGAAGCGCCACGCTTGCGACGTGAGCGGCAGTGTCGTGCGGCGGCTACTGAACGGTCAGACGGCCGGCTCCCCTCGGTGAGGGTGCGGGTGGTGCTTGCCGTTCGTGGATCCGAGTCTGCCTCCGCGGCCCGCGGGCAGCCTGCCCCCGTCAGGGGCACGCTGCACAGCGACGGCACGCGAATACTCCCCCGCGTGCCGTGCTGAGTTGGCGCGTGGTCCGTTGTGAGCGCGGCATCCTGCGCCTGAGCAGTGGCGTCCCATGGTCTTCGGCTTCGTCGCGGCCACGTCGCGGCCATGTCGCTGTCCCTGCGTTCGCAGCCTTCATGACGCGTACCCGGCTGTCGTCGGTGGCCATGTCCACCGCCCTCGTCGCCACCTGGCGGGTCCGTGACCGCCGCCCGGGTAACCGTGGCAGGGGCAGGGTCCTTAACAGTGCACTGAGTAGCTTGGCGTTCCTGGGTTTCGCTGTGTATCACAGATCGTGGCTGCGGGCGGGGCGATGAGGTTCGGTTCATGGTTTCGAGTGGTGAATCAACTCATGTGTGGATGCCGGGTGTTGTGGGTGTTTAGCGTCTTGGGTCATGGAGCTTCTTCGTCTGTCGTTGGCCGCGCGTCGGGTGGGTCTGCACCCGGACACGCTGCGGACTTGGGCGGATACGGGCAGGATCGACGTGGTGTGGGTCGGCCGGGAGCGTCGCTTCCCGTCTGCCGCCCTGGAGCTGCTGGTAAGTGGGGGTGAGCAGGTCCGTGAGCGACGCGAGGCGTTGTACGTAAGGGTCTGCGGCACTACGGGGCAGGAGTCCTCGCTGGGTGCGCAGGAGGCTGAGTTGCGGGCGTCGGCCTCTGGTGAGGTCGTGGCGGTGTTCCGGGACCGGGCCTCGGGGATGCGTGAGCGTCGTCCGGGCCTGGATCGCCTGCTCAAGCGGGCTCAGGCAGGGGAGTTCACTCATCTGCGGGTCACCCACGAGGACCGTCTCGCTCGCTTCGGTGCTGCCTGGATCACCGCGCTGCTGGCCCGTGACCAGGTCAGGGTAGAGGTTCTGCATCCCAAATCGGCTGCCCCCGGTGGTACCGAAGAACTCCTGGCCGACTTCATGTCCCTGGTCGCTTCGTTCTCCGGCCGTCTCTACGGGATCCGCTCCCGTCAGGCACGCCAGCGCCTCCTTGCCGCCGCGACTCCCGCTCCTGCTCCTGCTCCTGCTCCTGCTCCTGCTCCTGCTCCTGCGAAGCGTGAGGTGTAGGTCGGTGCGGCGGAAGATCGCGGTGGGGGCAGGGGAGACGGTGCGGGTGGCGTGTGCCTCCGCGTCGGGGTTCCGGGCTCTGGACACGGTCAGTGGTGAAGTCCTCGATGCCGGGGTGCTGGCTGTGCGGGTGGGGTGGTTGACGGATCTGGTGGAGGCGATGGCCACTGAGGTGATCGCCGCGCACTGGAGCCGGGAGGATCTGGACCTGCTGGCCTCGGGGAAGGCCCCGTCGGGGGAGAAGCTGCCCCCGAACGCGTGGATGGCGCTGCGTACCCTGGGCTGGACGGCTACGGCCCCGTCCGGTGTGTATGTGTCGGACCGGGTGCGGCGGATCGCCGAGGAACAGGCAGGACGCGTCCTGCGCTCCGCGCACTGGCGAGCCGAGGTGGTTCAGGGCGTCCTGGCTTCCTGGCCGGCCCAGAACCTCGACCCGATGCGGCGCACGCCCGGGGAGTGGGAGGCGCTGCGGGCCGCCGTGCCGGACGGGGCGAGGACCGCGGCCTCGGTACTGCGCGCCCGGACCCGGCAGATCCTCACCTTTGCTGCCGCCCATCACCGGTTGCCGGCCGATGTGTGCGAGCTGGAGGCCGCGCCGGGGGCAGGTGGTCAGGTGGTGCTGGCCGCCGCCGACAGGCAACTGGCCACCCTGGAGCGCTGCGAGGACGATCCGGCCCGGTTCGCGGTCCTCACGGTACGGCTGCCGGTGTGCCCCGGCCCCTGCTCGCGGGCCGACTGGCATGTGGCCGTGGTGCGGTTCAGGCTCCCGCCCACCATCGAGGCCACCGCCGCGCTGCACACCCCCACCCTGCGCGTGCGTAACGGACGCCTCCGGCTGGATGTCGCCCACAGCACGGCCGTGCCCAAGGCGCAGCGGGCCGGGCATGTGCGGGCCGTGGCCTTCGACTACGGACTGAACACCCTGCTCACCGGCGGCACCCTCACCCTCGAAGGCGGCCCCGAACCGGTCGTACACACCGACGCACGCCCCGCGTTCCTGCGCATCAACGGCATCCTGGCCAAGGCCGACCGACTCCGTATCCAGGCCGAGCAGTTGTGGACCAAGGTCGCTCACCTTCAGCGCCTGGCCGAGGGCCGCAGGGCGGCCGGAATCCGACCCGCCCCCCTGGTCGTGGCGAAACTCACCGTGCTACGCGAAGAGCACCGTCGCATCTCCCGCCGCCGTGAGCACCTGAACCGGGCGATCGCCCGCACAGCGGCCCGGTTCATGGTCGAGCACGCCCGTGCCGCGGACGCGTCGGTGATCTATCTCGAAGACCTCCGCGACATGGAGGCACGTGGCAAGGGCCGCACCCTCAACACTCGCCTGTCCACATCAGTGCGCGGCCAGATCGTCACCGACACCATCCACCACGCCGCCCGCTACGGCATCGCGGTGGTCATCGTCCCGGCCCGCGGCACCTCGAAGTACTGCCCGCGCTGCCTCACAGACTTCCGCCATCACACGGCCCCCGACAACCCCAAAACGGGCTGGAAATGGGCCACCTGCCCGAACACGGCCTGCGGCTACAGCGCGGATCGCGACGTGGCGGCCTGGCAGCGAATCGGCGCCCGCGGCCTCACGCACCAACACCAATGCATCCTCAACCGCGCCCACGGCAGCTACCTGCTGCGCAGCACGGTCGAGGAGTTGGACCAGCCGGTCCAGCATGTTCCCCACCCCGCCCGCTCTTCGTCCGGCCCGCAGACACGTTCCGTGGACCGGACGAAGAGCGTGCCCACGAGAAACCGCCCCGCGCCCAACAGGCGACGCGGGGTCTCCGCCCCACCCACACCCCCGAGCACCGCATCAGCGGCGTCGGGAGCGGGTGGAAAGCGTCCAGCCACCCCTACGCCGCAGCCAGCGGCGTGAGCGGCGGCAGGCACCGCACACGATGAGCCCACCCCGCAGGCCGCACCGGCCACGCGGGACACACCTCGGCACAGGCTTCCACCTGCACGCCCACGCCACCCCCACCACCCGACCACGGGCGGCAGGACGGCGACCCGGGCAACCGAGACCGTTTTCCACCAGGGCCGAAAACCCAGCTACACCAAGGAAAACCAAGGCTCGTTAGAGACGCTACGCGGCACCGGGGCGTCCATACTCGGCCGCATGAACAAGAAACCGGGCCTGGGCGACTTCCTGCAGACGCGCCGGGCGCAGTTGCGGCCGGCTGACGTGGGGCTGCCCGATTTCGGAGAACGGCGGCGCGTGCCGGGGCTGCGACGGGATGAACTGGCCCAGTTGGCGGGGATCGGCCTTTCCTATTACACCCGGCTGGAGCAGGGGGTGTCGCTCAACGCTTCACCGGAGGTGCTGGACGCCCTTGCCCGGGCCCTCGGTCTGGACGAGGTGGAGCGAACTCACCTGCACGATCTGGCTCGCGCCACGCGTCGCAGCGGCAAGCGCCGCAGGCTGATGCCCGAGCACCTGGGTGAGACGACCACGCAGTTGCTCGAAGCGTTCGGTGACGCACCCGCGATCGTGCTGGGGCGCCGCAGTGACGTACTGGCGTGGAACCGTACGGGACACTCCTTGTTCGCCGGGCATCTGGACCGGCGCATACCCGATCAGCCGGGCCGCCGCCCGAACATGGCGCGGCTGGTCTTCCTGGACGCCCACACCCGGGACCTGTTCGTGGACTGGCGGAAGAAGGCCAGGGCGGTGGTGGGGAAGCTGCGACTTGCCGTCGGTCAGTATCCGGATGATCCGGCGCTGGCCGCGCTGATCGGCGAACTGGCCATGAAGAGTGCGGAATTCGCCGCCCTCTGGGCCGAGAACCGGGTCAGGAACTGGGATATCGCGGCCTATCGTCTGCGTCATCCTCTCGTCGGCCAGCTGGACCTCAACCTGCAGACTCTGACGATCCCTCAGGAGCCGGGGCAGCGCGTCGTCGTGGCGACAGCCGAGGGCGGTTCGGGCTCCCAGGCAGCCCTGCACCTTCTCGCCCGAGCCGGCGCCCCGCTCCCCCGGCAGGCAGGGCACAGTTCCCGGACCGTCGAATGCGCACAGGCCGAGACCAGCGCGATCTGACCCCCGGACCGGCTGTGGACAGAGCCGGGAGGGTCTGGGGCAGGGAATCGCGGCGGCCATCCCGATCCCCGCGACCACCCCGGTCACCGGCACCTCACGCACCCGGCCCGAGCTCGGTGCGGAGTTCCACCCGCTGCTTGAGGCCGGTGTTGAAGGTGGCGTACCCGTCTCTTTTGGGTGTTCTGAGGAAGGGCCGGATCAGGGTGACCAGGGCGCCGGAGAATTCCTCGTGGTTGGTCAGGCGGGTGGTGCCGTCGTGGTTGGGGGAAAGGACGAAGGAGTGCTGGCCGTGGAACAGCTGCTTGATGCCGAGCGTGCCGACCCACCGCAGTTCCTGGCCAGGCGTCGCGACGGTGACCGTGGGCCTGAAGGTCATGCCCGGCATGCGCATCGTGAGCCGGCTTCCCACTTGAGCGGTTCCCTCGGCTGCGGAGAAGGTGCTCCACTCGCCGTAGGCGGCGAAGTCGGTGAGGACGTCCCACACCGCTTGCGGGGTGGCGTCGATGTCAATAACGGCGGTGAGGACCGGCTTCATGGTGGTTTCCACTTCTGGCTGGCGCGGGAGGGAGGGACGGGGGTTCGGCGAGCGGGTGGTCCACCGCTGGCCGGTGGGGCCGGGGACTGGCGTGGAGCGCAGTCCACGGCGGTCAGAGCGTCACGCCCGGCGCGGCCCCGCGGGAGGGGGCGCTGTTGGTGCTGGTGGCCGTGGTCTCCTGCAGGCCGTGGTCGATGAAGTCGATCATCCAGTTGAAGCTGTCGTCGATGTCGGTCGCAAACTGGAACCCGCCGGCTGCTTCCAGGGATGCGTATCCGTGCAGGACGGTGCGCAGCATCCGCAGCGCGTGGATCTGCTGGTCGGGGTCGATCCGGTAGCCATGCAGCATGGCCGCCCAGGAGTCGACCACCCGGTTGAGGGCGTCGATGAGGGGGTCGTCGGGTCCGGTCGGGCGGGCGGCGTTGGCTGCGGCGTATCGGCCGTGGTGGTCCTTGACGAACGTTCGCATCGCCTGTGCGCCGCGGGCCAGAGCTTCGGTGCCGGACCGGCCCTGGATGGCGTCGCGGATGGCGTCGGCGCACTGGTTCATGGCCAGGATGGCGATCCGGTGGGCGAGGTCGGTCTGGCCGGTGACGTGCTTGTACAGCGAGGGGGTCTTGACCCCGAGCCGTTCGGCGACCAGGCCCATGCCGAGCTGGTCGAACCCGACCTCGTCGACCAGGGCGGCGGCGGCTTCGGTGACCGTTGCGGCGGTGAGTCCGGCCCTAGGCACCGGCAGCCGCCTTGGCCAGGAACGGCAGGGCCAGCGCGAGGACCTGGTCGGGGGTCTGGGCGTGCGGGTAGTGGCCGGCGCCGTCGATCACGGCCAGCTCGCCGAGGCCGGCGGGCAGGTCGGCGATGATCTTCGCCCCTTCGGCGCGGGGGTCGGCCCAGTCGGGGTCCAGGCTGCCTTCGACGATCAGGACCGGGCAGGTGACGTGGGCGAGCTGGGTGCCGGCGTCGGTGGGCTTGGACTTGCACATGTCCTGCAGGGCCTTCATCCGGCCGGGCTCACTCAGCGTGGCCTCAATGCGGGCCAGTTCGCTGTTCCAGTCGGCGGGCTTGGCCGGGTAGGCCACGTCGAGGTACTTCTTCCAGTCCGTCAGGCGTCCCCGGACGATGACCTGCGCCATCCGCGTGTACCCGGTCCGGAAGCGCTTGACCCGGATCAGCCCGCCCAGGTCGACCGGCTGCGCACGGGTGAACGGAGCCAGCTCGATCACTCCGCTGATCACGTCGGGCGCAGTGGCGGCCGCGATGGTCGCGGCGCCGCCGCTGATCGACTGCCCGATGATCACGGCCGGGCCGCCGAGGTGACGCACGACGGCGACCAGATCTCCGGCGATGTCGGTGCGGCTGTAACCGTCCCAGCCGAGGCTGGACTCACCGCACCCGCGGATGTCGACGTTCGCGACCCGGTAACCGGCGGCCACCAGGCCGGGAACGAGGAAGCGGTAGGAGTGCCGGCTGTCGCCGATACCGTGCGCCAGCACGACCAGGGGACCTTCCCCGGTCACGTCGAAGGCGATGGTGTTCTTGCCGATTCTCAGGTGCTCGGTCATGCCGTCCTCCACCAAATGGCTAATGCGATTAGCTGTAGGCTAGTCTCATTAACTAAGAAGGTCAACACCACACCCAGCCGCGCTCGATCGGGGGCCGGGGATGGGGGCTCAGGGGAACTCGCGGGATGTCGCACACTCCCCTCCGACCCCTCCCACTTTCCGACGGTCAGAGGGTCCCGTTCACGGCAAGAGCGCCCGAGCCGGCCGAAGCCGACCCGGGCGTCCAACCAACACACGTGTACAGACGCCTACTTGACGGTCCGGTAGGCCCGGTGGATCGTCTGCTTCAGGGTGTTGCCGGCCCTGTCCGCGAGCGTCACGCGCAGAGAGACCGTGCCCGCCTTCGCCGGGTGGCGCAGGTCGAGGCGCTTGCCGTCGACCGCCTTCGCCGGGTGCCAGGTCCGGCCGTCGTCGTACGAGACGGAGAAGGCCGACTTGCGGGCGGTGCGCGCGGTGGCCGCGCCCTCGACCGTGAACGGGACAGAGAAACGCGTACCCGCCTTGGCCGTGCTCTCCGTGGACGACAGATCGCCGGTACGGTTCCAGACCGGCCGGCTCCGGATTTCCGGGCAGCAAAGCAGCCCGTCCGACGGGACAAGGAATCAAAGGGTGGGAAGAGGCGCCCCTCCGAAAGGCGCGCGGGGGACGGGACTCAGACGAGCCGCTTACGACCCCAGAAGAAGAGGAACGCCACGACACCGGCGGTCAGGGCGAGCAGAATCGACGCCCCGAACCACTGCATGGCGTTCATCTGCGACATCGGGAGGTACTGCACCGACCAGCCCACGACATCGGCCTTGTCCAAGCACACCTGCCGAGCCGCGTCGGTGTGCGACCCCGAACAGGTGCTCCAGCCCACCAGATCCCCGCTGCCGGTGACATACGACTGGTCGATTTCGTAGGCGCCGTGGGGGAGCGACGGGGACACGTTATCGCCCGTGACACCCTTGTTCGTCGTGACCGTGACGACGTTGCCGAGCGACAGCAGGAAGTAGCCCCAGACGAGCTGGAGGACGACGGTGAAACCGAAGGTGACCACCATGGCCGTCAGCGTGCGCCGCAGCACCACACCGATCGCCACCCCGCCGAAGACGGAGAAGAGGGTGAGGGCGACAGGCACCGGGCCCGTCGTGTTGAACGCGGCGCCCGAGGTCCAGTCCATGAGCGTGACCTCGGACTTGACGGGGTTCCACCACCAGCCGAACACCGCCGACAACACGCCCGTGCTCACCACGACCACCAGTCCGGCCAGCGCCAGCTTCATGGCGAGCCAGCGGGTCCGGCTCATGGACTGGGCGGCGACCAGCTTGGCGGTGCCGTTCTCCAGGTCGCCCGCGATGAGCGGGGCGCCGAGGAAGACACCGAGCAGGATGGGTATCGCCTGGAGACCCATGGAGACGAAGGAGAACGCGTCGTCGTACTGCTGGAACTTGCCGCCCGCCTCGTCGAGGCTCTTGCCGGGATAGCCGTAGCCGTCGAGGAAGTCGACCAGCTGGCCGCGCTGGTAGACGATCCAGGCCACGGAGAGCGCGGTGGCGGCGAGGATCGTCCAGAACGCGGCCCGGTGCTGGCGCCAGACCAGCCAGGTCATACCGCTGAGTCGGGGGCGCCGGTTGGCCTCCGTGGTGGTCGCGTTCAAGGTCCCGTCGGTGGTCCCGTTCATGGTCCCGTTCTTGCCGTCGCTCGTGGAGCCGGTCGAGGTGCTGGTCGAGCTGCGGGTGAAGGTGCTCATGCCGCCACCGCCCCGGTGCCGAACCCCTGGCCGTGGACCTGGGCGGTGGGGGTGATCAGCGGTGGTGCGTCGGGTGAGCGGAGATAGGCGAGCAGGAGTTCCTCCATGTTCGGGGCGTTCATGTCCCAGGGGCCGGTGACCGGGCCCTCGGGGCGGATGAGCGCGGTGAACTGCCGTCCGCTGGTCCGGGACTCGACGAGGGTGTGGTGCCCGAAGGCGGGGGCGGGAGGCATGCCGTCACCCTCCTTGGCGCCCGTGACCAGGGTGTGCACGGACATCAGCTCGTCCACGTCACCGGCGAGGCGCACTCCGCCGCCGGAGACGACGACGAGGTAGTCGCACACGTTCTCCAGTTCGGCGAGGACGTGGGTGGACATCAGCACGGTGGTTCCGCGCTCGGCGGCCTCGGCGAGGAGGGTGCCCATGATCTCGTGGCGCACGACCGGGTCGAGGTCCGACATCGGCTCGTCGAGCAGCAGCAGGTCGGGGCGCTTTCCGAAGGCGAGGGCGATGGCGACGCGGGTGCGCTGGCCTCCGGAGAGGGTGCTGATCTTCGCGTCGAAGGGCACGTTGCCCGCGCGGATGATGTCCTCGGCGGCGCGCTGGTCCCAGCCGGGGTTCAGCTCCCGGCCCAGACGCAGGGTCTCCGCCACGGTGAAGCGGCGGAACAGGGGCTTCTCCTGGGCGAGGAACGCTGTGCGCCGACCGGACTCCACCGAGCCCGGAGCCTCACCGAACAGGCTGATCGATCCGTTCGTCGGCTGCAGGACATGGGCCGCGATGCTCAGCAGCGTGGTCTTGCCCGCCCCGTTGGGTCCCACCAGGCCGCAGATCCGTCCCGCCGGGAGCCGGAAGGAGCAGTCCCGCAACGCCCAGCCCCGCCGGTAGCGCATCCCCAGCCCGTACGCCTCGATCGCCGGTTCCCCCGCGTACATACCTTCACTCACCTGTGCTCCTAGTTGTCGTGGCCCCCATGGACCCCGTTGTCGCGGACCCCGTTGCCGCGGACCCCGTTGCCGCCACGTTCCCGGCGGCGTACTGCTTCTCCATCGCCGACGCGACCAGCGCGGCCACGTCCTCCTGCTCCAGACCGGCCCCGGCCGCCTTCGACATCCACGCCACCAGCTCCGCGTACAGCGGCGAGTCGGTGCCCGTCTCGGGGCGGCCCAGCGTGCGGCGTACGAAGGTGCCCTGGCCCGGTCGCGGTTCGACCAGACCCTCGCGCTCCAGCTCGCGATACGCCTTGAGGGTGGTGTTCGGGTTGACCGTGCTGGTCGCGGCGACCTCCTTGGCGGTGGGCAGCCGGTCACCCGGCACGAGTACGCCCAGCCGGAGGGCCTGCTTGGTCTGCTGCACGATCTGCTGGAAGGCAGGGACCCCGCTCCGCCTGTCGATGCGGTACTCCACGATCACCACCATCATTCCACTACTTGATTAGTGGAATGATGGTGAAGGGGTGCGAGGGTGGTTGTCAATGCCGACCAGGGACGAGGAGAAGCGGGTGGGAGGTACGCTGACCGTCTTTTTTTGGGACATCAGCGGACAGGGAACAAGGCATGTCCAGCAAGAGACGCCTGATGGTGGCCGATCCCGCCCGGCAGCGCCGACCGGTGACCGCATAGCCCAGATCACTGCGCTCTGCGGGTGCACGCATGGCGAGGAGCCGGCGTCGTACCCGCTCGGTGGTCATCGGTTCCGCAGCGACATCAGCCATGCCAGGTCGGCCGCGGCCTGACGGCGGACCGTCTGCTCACCGGTGAACAGATCCTGGGTCTTCGTCAGCACCAGCGTGCACGGCCGCCCCTGTCGCCTGGTCCGGTGGTGCACCGGCGCCGGCAGGGCAGGCAGTTGCTGTGGGCAGAACAGCCACGTCGCGGCCGAAAAGCCAGGACCTGACGTCCACCGGTCCTCCGCCGCAGTCGTGCGCCGCCGACGTCATAACCTGGAGCGCATGTCAGCGATCCGTCTCCTCGTGCTGGGCGCTGTGCGCCAGCACGGGCGGGCCCACGGCTACCAGGTGCGCAACGACCTGGAGTACTGGGGCGCCCACGAGTGGTCCAACGCCAAACCGGGCTCGATCTACCACGCCCTGAAGCAGATGGAGAAACAGGGCCTGCTGCACGCGCACGAAACCGCCCCGTCCACGGTCGGCGGCCCGCCGCGGACCGAGTACGAGGTGACGGGGAAGGGCACGGAGGAGTACTTCCTGCTGCTACGCGATTCGTTGACCGCGTACGACCAGAAGTCGGACGTGCTCGCCGCGGCGCTCGGCTTCATCGTCGACCTGGAGCGCGAGGAGGCGCTGCGACTGCTGCACGATCGGGTACGGGCCATCCAGGAGTGGCGCAAGGCGGTCACCGAGTACTACACGCCCCAGGACGGCCCAGGTCAGCTCGGACACATCGGCGAGATCATGAACCTGTGGGTCCACTCGGCCGACGCCGACGCCCAGTGGACTCGCGACCTCATCCGGCGCATCGAGGGCGGAGCTTACACCTTCGCGGGCGAGGGCGAACCGTTCATGGGGGTGCACGCCGTGCTCGCGGAGGGGGAGACGAACCCGTACGCGACGGGGAAGCGGCATCCCGGGGACGAACGGTGAGGGATTCCTGGGACTCTTCCGGTCTCATGGCGGCCCCGCGGTGGCCCCGCGGTGGCCCGCATTCTAATCAAGTTTGACTAAATCGCCAGAGGGGCGTTTACTTCACCCAGCGAAGAGTGGTCAAGTTTGACTACATGATGTCAACCGGGCCCTGTCGGCCCGGGAGGCGGCGTGACCGCCGCCGAGACGCTCACACCGCTCGGCGCGTCCTCCCATCGAGAAGAGGCACGATGACCACTCCAAGCCGTCGGCGCTTCGTCGCCGGCACGCTCACGATCGGCGCCGGCGGGGAGACACCGGGATTTCCGGTCACCGTCGCAGACAGCGCTCGAGCGGCCGTGGACCGCGGGTGGGCCGCGATACCGGGATCGGAAAAGCAGGATCAGAAACGCAGAACAAGAAAAACGGGATCGGGAAAGCGGAAAGCGGGACCAATGATGTGGATTGCGCGTGAGCACGCTGGACGGCTGGCGCGGTGTGCGGTCGCCTTCGAGCCGGGCGACCCGGCCCGTACGGGTCGTATGGCCTTCTGGGACCCGGAGGGCGTGGGCCCGCCCGGCGTACCCTGCGGCGTCGCGGGGGAGGCCGAGCTCGCCACCGCCGAGGGGCTGCGTAAAGTCCCCGTCTTACGCCTCTCCGTGAGCGACGCCCTGCCGGTCCTGGCCCTGGCCCGCCGCGAGTACGGCCGCGAGGGCGCCGACGACGCCGTCCACCCGGCCGCGGCCTTCTGGGGTGCCGCCACCGCGCTCGCGCTCCATCTCGCCGCCCGCGAACGGCTGTTGCCGGGTGTCTCCGCCGACGGCTACGACGCCTGGCGGGCCGGCCCCCTCGATCCCGAGGACGTGCTGCGGCTGCGCGCACTGGCCGCCGCCGCGCCACCCGAGGCACTCGCCGTGCCCGTCCCGGGCAGCACGCTGCTGCCGCGGCCGGACGGGATACTGCGCTCCTTCCTCGACGCCGTCGCCGACACCCTGCCGCGCACCGCGGCCGCCGAAGCCGCCAGCGGCCGTGCCGCGTTCGCCGCCGCCGAGCCCCAGCACGTACCGCAGCTGCGGGCCTGGGCGGAGGAGATCGCGGTCGGCGTCGACTCGGGCGTACGGGTCTCGCTGACCGTGCGGCTGGTCCATGGCGCCAACGGCGTGCCCTTCGGACAGGTCGTGCCCCTGGTCTCCGATCTCGCCGACCCGACAGTGGAACTGACCTCCTCGGACCTCTTCGACGGCGCCCCGCACGCACTAGGACCGCTCGCCCAGGCCGAGACGGTCCGCGCCGTGCGCCGCGCCGCGACCATATGGGAGCCGCTCGCGCGGCTACTCCCCGTGCCACGTGAACTCGACCTCGACGACGAGGAGTTCGCCCTGCTGCTGAGCGGCGCGGCGGCGCGGCTGCGGGCGCACGGCGTCGACGTACGGTGGCCCGACGAGGCGAACCACCGGATGACCGCACGGGCCACGGTCGGCGCGGATCGCGTCCCGCCCTCCGACCTGCGTTCCTTCCTCGGCGGCGAGGGCACCGTCGCGCTGCGCTGGCAGCTCTGCCTCGACGGCGATCCGCTCACCGAGGAGGAGACCGCGGCCGTCGCCGAGGCGGGGCGACCGGTGGTACGGATACGCGGCCACTGGACGTTCGTCGGCCCCGAACTCACCCGCAAGGCCCGGGAACGCGATCTGCGGCCCCTCACCGCCGTCGAGACGCTCGCCATCGCCCTCACCGGGTACGCGGAGATCGGCGGCGAGCAGGTACCGGTCGCCGACGGCGCCTGGCTGCTCGCCCTGCGTGCCCTGCTCTGCGACCCCGCCGGTGACGCCTCCGTCGGGCAGCCGGCTGCGCTCGCCGCGACCCTGCGCGACTACCAACTGCACGGCCTGGACTGGCTGGCCCGAATGACCTCGCTCGGTCTGGGCGGATGCCTCGCCGACGACATGGGCCTGGGCAAGACGATCCAGCTCATCGCGCTCCATCTCTTCCGCCAGGAGCACGAGGGCAGCCGCGCCCCGACCCTCGTGGTGTGCCCTGCGTCGCTGCTCGGCAACTGGGAGCGGGAGGTCAGCAGGTTCGCCCCCGGCACGGCCGTACGCCGTTTCCACGGCGCCGGCCGCAGCCTCGACGGAGCGGACACCGGCTTCGTCCTCACCACCTACGGCACGATGCGCCTGGACACCGAGCGGCTCGGTGATCACCGCTGGGGCATGGTCGTCGCGGACGAGGCCCAACACGTCAAGAACGCCTCCTCCTCCACGGCAAGGGCGCTGCGGCTGATCCCGGCGGACGCGAGGATCGCGCTCACCGGCACCCCCGTGGAGAACAGCCTCTCCGAACTGTGGGCCATCCTCGACTGGACCACCCCCGGCCTGCTCGGTACCCATGGCCACTTCCGTCGCCGTTGGATCGCCCCGGTCGAGGCCGAGCGGTCCGCCTCCGGCCCCGCGGATCCCGGCACCGGCACCACCGCCGGGCGCCTCGCCGGTCTCGTCCGGCCGTTCCTGCTGCGCCGCCGCAAGTCCGACCCGGGGGTGGCGCCCGAACTACCGCCCAAGACCGAGACGGACCGTCCGGTGGCGCTCACCGCTGAACAGACCACCCTCTACGAGCAGCAGGTGCGCGCCGTCATGGACGAGATCAGGTCGACCGGGGGAATCGCCCGCAGCGGTCTTGTCCTCAAGTTGCTCACCGGCCTGAAGCAGATCTGCAACCACCCCGCCCAGTTCCTCAAGGAGGACGAGCCGAAGCTGGCCGGCCGCTCCGGCAAGCTGGCCCTGCTGGACGAGCTGCTGGACACGATCCTGGCGGAGGACGGCGCGGCGCTGGTCTTCACCCAGTACGTTGCGATGGCCCGGCTGCTGGAACGGCATCTGCGGGACCGGGGCATTCCCGCCCAGCTGCTGCACGGCGGGACGCCCGTGGCCAAGCGGGAGGAGATGGTCCGCCGCTTCCAGGACGGCGAGGTTCCCGTCTTCCTGCTGTCGCTTAAGGCTGCGGGGACCGGCCTCAACCTGACCCGGGCCGACCATGTCGTGCACTACGACCGCTGGTGGAATCCGGCCGTCGAGGCCCAGGCCACGGACAGGGCGTATCGCATCGGCCAGACCCGGCCGGTGCAGGTGCACAGGATGATCGCGGAGGGCACGGTCGAGGACCGGATCGCGACGCTGATGGAGGCCAAGCGGGAGCTCGCCGACGCGGTCGTCGGCAGTGGTGAGCAGGCTCTGAGCCGGCTCGGGAACGACGAGTTGGCGAACCTGGTCGAGCTGAGGAGCGCGGGATGAGCGAGGAATACGACGACCGGGCCCGGGGCTTCACCGCCTTCCCGCCCCGCAAGGGCGGTCGGACCCGCGGCCAGTCCTGGTGGGGCGGGGCGTGGGGGGAGTCGATGGAGGACGGCTGGCCCGAGGAGGATGTGCTGAAGAAGGGACGGGCCCTGGCCCGCTCCGGCCGCCTCGGCCCCCTCTCGGTCAGCCCGGGGCGGGTCGCCACGCAGGTGTACGGCGGTGCGGACGAGCCGTACACCGTGAGCCTTGAACTCCCCGAACTGGACGACGACCAGTGGGACGCGCTCTGGGAGCGGACCGCGGACCGGCCGGCGGAGGCGGAGGCGCTACTCGCCGGGGAGCTCCCGCCCGATCTGCTGGAGGCGGCCGAGGACGCCCGGCTGGGGCTGTTGCCCGGCTATGGGGAGCTCGGAGCGGACTGCGACTGCGATGAGCCGGACCATCCGTGCGCGCACACGGTCGCGCTCGGCTACCAGTTCTCCTGGCTGCTCGACGAGGAGCCGCAGCTCCTGCTGCTGGTACGGGGACGGGAGTGGTCGGAGGCGCTGGAGGAGCTGAAGTCCGTCCTCCTCGTACGGGCCATGACCGAGGCCGACGATCCTGCGGACCCTGAAAGCACCGCGGACATCGAGGACACCGAGGACGACGCGGTCGAGCACGGCGAGGGGCGCCCTGGCGCGCGGGCCACCGGGGCGGTCGAGGGGATCCCCGTCGCCGAGGCGTACGCCCGCCCCGTCGTTCCCCTCCCCGGGCTCCCGCCCCTGCCCGAACCGCCGGAGGGGAGCACCGAGCCGGTGACCGGCATCGAGGCGGATCCGCTGGAGCGGCTCGTCGCCGACGCGGCCGTACGCGCGCGTGAACTGCTCTCGTACACCCTGGGGTTGATCGGCGAGCCGCCCCGGCCGCTCGACGTGTGGCAGGACACCGTACGGATCGCCGCCACCCACCCCGACCCTCAGGTACCCCGGCGGCTTCGGGACTCCTGCGGCAGGCCGGACGAGCTGGACCGGGCGGCCGAGGCCTGGCGGTTCGGCGGCGGCGCCGGACTGAAGGTGCTCGAAGAGGCGTGGGAGCCCCCGCGGTCCGAAGTCGCCCGGGCCCGGACGGCGCTTTCGACGGGCTGGGAGGACGACGAGTCGCCCGACCTTGTCGTCCGTGACAATCGCTGGACGCTGTCCGGCCGTGGGCTGCAGCTGAGATACGGGCGCGACGGCCGCTGGTACCCGTACCAGGAGCGGTCCGGCACCTGGTGGCCCGCCGGTCCGCCGACGCACGACCCGGCCCTTGCGCTCGCCGCGCTCCTCGGCGACTGAGAAAGCTCCCCGCCCCACCGACGGCGGCCGGCCCGCCCCACCTTCACCGGGGGCGCGGGCGGGCCGCCGTTTTCGCACGTCCGGCATCCGGCGCCCGCCGAGCCAGGCTCCAACGATCCTCCAGGTACCGAAACCACCATGAGGATCACCGAGTTCGTCGAACATGCGCCGAACGGGGACCGGAGGGAGACAACGTGGACGGCACCATCGCCGCAGGGCCGCGTTCGTTCGTCGACGACATCGTGGACCACGCCCGGCGGAACCCGGAGGCGACCGCCCTGGTCTGGCGGGGGCACACGGTCGGCTACGGGGCGCTGCTCGGGCGCGCGCAACGGGAGCGGGACCGGCTCATCCGGATCCCGGCGGACGGGCCGGTAGCCCTCCCCGCGGTCAAGTCGCCCCGGACTCTCGCCCTGATCCTGGCCTGTCTCCTGGTACGGCGCCCGCTGCTGCTGCCCTCGCCGACCCTGGGCGAGGACATCCTGGACCGCCTGTACGAGCAGGCCGGGGTACGTCTCGTACTCAGCCCGGGAAGACCCGCCACGTCCCGGCCGGACCGACGCCCCGACCGCGCCGACCGCGCCGACCGCGCCGACCTCGACGGAACCGCCCTCCTGCTCACCACCTCCGGCTCCACCGGCCTGCCCAAGACCGTGCCGCTGGCCCTCCCCGCGCTGGACCGTTTCACGACCTGGGCCGGCCCGACCTTCGGAATCGGCCCCGGCACGACCGTGCTCAACTACGCGCCTCTGAACTTCGACGTGTGCCTGCTGGACGTGTGGACGACGCTCGCCCGCGGCGGCCGGGTCGTCCTGGTCGACGCGGATCATGTCACCGACGGCGGCCGTCTCCTCGACCTGGTCGAACGGGAGCGGCCCGAGGTGGTCCAGTCGGTGCCGGTGTTCTACCAGCTGCTGGCCGACGCCGCCCGCGGCAAGGGCCGTACCCTCCCGTCCGTCCGGCACGCGATCTTCACCGGGGACACCATGCCCGCCCCGGTCCTGGCCGCAGTCCCGGGGCTCCATTGGAGCGGGTTGAGGACGGCTACACCATCACCGATCCCGGCACCGGCAGGGTCTGTTCCGTTGCGATCATTGCTCGGATGTTGCTGCTCACGGAGATCTTCTTGCTCAGTTGGCGGTGAAGGCGGGGTAGTCGGTGTAGCCCTCGGTGTGACCGGCGTAGTGGGTGTCCGGGTCGCCGTCGGCCAGCGGGTGGCCCTGCGCGAAGCGCTCGACCAGGTCGGGGTTGGCGATGAAGGGGGCGCCGAAGGAGACCGCGTCGACGATGCCGTGGTCGAGGATCTCGTTGCCGAGGGCCTGGGTGAAGCCGAGGTTGGCGACGATGTTGCCCTGGTAGTGGGCGCGGTAGCGGGAGAAGAGGGCGATGCGCTCCTCGATGCTGCCGGGGGTGCCCAGGAGGTGCAGGTAGGCCAGGCTGCTGTCGTTGAGCTTCTTGAGCAGCTGGTCGTAGTCGGCGAGTGTCTCCTCGTCCGCGGTGAACGCGGTTCCGCTGGTCCAGCCCGGGGACAGTTTCACGCCGATGCGGTCGCTGCCCCACACGTCGGTGACGGCGTCGAGGATGTCGAGGAGGAACTTGGCCCGCTTCTCGCTGCTGCCTCCGTAGGCGTCGGTGCGTTGGTTGAGACGGGGGTTGAGGAACTGCGGGATCAGGTGGGACACCTGGGCGTGGAGTTCCACGCCGTCGAAACCGGCTCGGCGGGCGTTCTCGGCCGCATGGCGGTAGTCGGCGATGGTGCCGGCGATCTCAGCGGCGGTGTAGGCGCGCGGAGTGAGGGTGTCCTTCGGGCCGGAGGGGGTGAAGGACTTCTCGCCGGGGTTGATGGCCGAGGGTCCGGCGGGCAGGCGGCCGCCGAGGTGGTCGGGGTGGGAGGCCGCGCCGACATGGCCGAGCTGGGAGACGATCCGCCCGCCCGCCTCGTGGACGGCTTCGGTGACCTTCGCCCAGCCGGCGGTCTGCGTGTCGGTGTAGATGCCGGGGACGTGGATGAAGCCGATCGCGTCGGGGCTGACCCAGGTTCCCTCGGTGACGATCAGCCCGGCGCCGGCGCGCTGCGCGTAGTAGGTCGCGTGCAGGTCGGTCGGGACCAGCTCGGCGTTTTGAGCGCGGGCGCGGGTCATGGGGGCCATGACGACGCTGTTGCGGAGCTCCAGCGCGCCGAGGCGGACGGGCTGCAGCAGGGACTGGGTGGTCATGAGTAACTTCCTTGTGCCGAGGGGCGGATGAGGAGGAGGGCGAGGAACGGGCGAGGGCCGGCTCAGTCCTGTTTGAGGGCGTGGAGGCCGGAGAGTGGGCCGCCGAGTTGCATGAGGCGTCCGCCCTCGCGCAAGGAGCCGAGATCGACGGGGGCGAACCCGAAGGCGGCGGTGAGGTCCTTGACGGTCGTCTTGGCGTCAGCGTCGTCACCGGCGAGGAACAGCACCTGGCGTCCAGCGTGGTGGCGCGGGTCGGCGGCGATGTACTGGCCGTAGAGGGTGTTGAACGCCTTGACGACGCGGGCTCCGGGCAGCAGTGAGGCGACGTGTTCGCTGCCGGTCAGCTCGCCCAGGTCAGCGATCTTCGTATGCGGGGGCGGCGAGGCGAACTGGTTGGTGGCGTCGATGACGATGCGTCCGTCGAAGTGCGGCAGGCCGGCTGTCGCGTCCGGGATCTGGGGCCAGCCGACCGCGAGGAGTACGAGTTCCGCCGCGGCGGCTTCCTCCGGGGTGCCGGCGTGGGCGAGCGGTCCGAGTTCGTCGGCGAGCCCGGCCAGGGAGGCAGGGCCGCGGCTGTTGCTCAGTACGACCTGGTGGCCGTGGGCCACGGCATGACGGGCGATGGCCTGGGCTACGGTCCCGGAGCCCAGGGTTCCGATCTTCATGGCAGTGCCCTCCGAGGGGTTCAGGATGCGGGGCTGGTGAGCAGGACGGTTCCGCTCTTGCCGGGGCGGCGGACATGGTCGATGGCCTTCGCGAAGTCGGCGAGGTCGTAGCCGGCTGCGACCTCGAAGAGTTCCGGGGCGGTCGCGGCCAGACGGGCGGCGAAGGCGACGTCCTCGGCCCGTCCCTCTGGCGTGCGGGTCATCCAGTGGCCGATGGACACGCCCCGCACGGTCAGGGCCCGCGGTGGCAGCGCGAGCGACTCCAGCGGCGTGCTGCCGGGACCGAGCTGTCCGTAGGTGATCAGCGTGCCGCCGTCGTCGAGCAGCCCGGCCAGCTCACCGGTCAGGGATCCGCCCACCGCGTCCAGTACGACCTGGGCACCCCGGCCGCCGGTCGCGTCCCGGACCTGAGCGCGCCAGTCCGCGTCGGCCGTCGAGATGGCCGGCAGTCCGGGGAAGCGCTGCCGCAAGGCCTGTGCCCCTGCGGCACTGCGTACCAGGTTGACCAGCGGGATGTCGTGCTTGAGCGCTGCGGCGCTGACCATTTTCCCCACCGACGAACCGGCGGCCGTCTGCACCACCGGACCTGCCTGGCCGTGCTGGGCGTCCTCGACCGCCCGCAACAGAGTGAGCAGGGTGACCGGGTTGACCAGCATCAGGGCCGCGGTCTCGTCGCTGACGCCCTCGGGCACCGGCACCACCAGATCGGCCGGTGCCGTGAGAAGTACGCTCCACGCGCCCGGCACCGGGAAGAAGGCGACCCGCTGACCGGGCCGCAGATCCTGCACCCCCTCGCCGACTATCTCGACGACGCCCATTCCCTCCAGGCCGGGAATGCGTGGCGTGGCGAACCGCCCTTGCGGCGCACCCGGAAAGCCCTGCACTCCCGCCAGGTCGCCGGGGTGGATGGGCCGGGACAGCACCCGCACCTGCACCTGCCCGGCTGCGGGCGCAGTGGGGGGCGGCTGCTCGACCAGGCGTAGTACCTGCCTTGCTTCTCCGTGCTGGTCGTAGGTGATGGCGCGCATGACGCTCCCGTTCCACGGGTCTTTGATGATGGGTGTCATTGGAACTCCTGTTATGATGAGAGGCGTCATTGAAAAGGTCAAGTCGAGAGCGACGCGAGAGGACGGCCATGCCGCGGATCACCAAGGAGGACAAGGCCCGCAACCGGCAGAACATCCTCGAAGCGGCGGGCCGCATGTTTCGCTCGCAGGGCATCGACGCGGTCGGCATCGCCGAGTTGATGAAGGAGGCCGGACTCACCCACGGCGGCTTCTACAACCACTTCGCCTCCAAGAACGACCTGGCCGTGGAGGTGTGCGGCGCCTCCTTCGCCGCCTCGCTCGGGGTCCTGGCCCGGACGATCGAGGACGGTCCGGACCAGGCCGGCTCTCCGCTGGAGCGGGTCCTGGCCGGGTACCTGTCCACCGCGCACCGTGACGCCCAGGACGGCGGCTGCCCCTCCGCCTCCCTGGTCACCGACGCCGGACGGCACAGCGAAGCCGTGCAGAGCGCGTACGCCGAAGGCGTCAAGGGTTACCTCACCGGCTTCGCCACCGAGTTCCTGCGCGAAGCCGAGGAGAAGGGCCACGAGCTCGACCCGGCCGAGGCCCGCCACAGGGCCATCCGCCTGCTCAGCGAAATGGTCGGCGCGCTGATGCTCGCCCGCGCCGTACGCCACGTCGAGCCCAAGCTCTCCGACGAGATCCTGCAGACCGGCCGCAGCCACGCCCTCGACTGATGCGACTCAGGGCCACTGCGGGACGTGGAGCTGAGAAGCTGTGTTTCTTTCGATCTTGAGTGCGGTCTGATCGAAAGAAACTGCAGGTCAGCAGCCACATCCGGCACCAACAACGCATCCCCGATCCCGGAGAGTGAAACCTTTGACCTACGCATTCCATGCACAGGCGACCGAAGCGCTACGTGCGCACATTCCAAGGTCAAGGAAACAAAGAAATCGCAAGGTCAGAGGCCTGACCTGCGGTTTCCCATGGAGCCGCCTTCGGGATTCGAACCCGAGACCTACGCATTACGAGACCATGAGTGATCGTGTTGCTTAGTGCTTCGCCGTACTGTCCGGTGACGTTTGTGCTGGTCAGAGCACATGCTGGAGATTGACCCGTGCTTCTTCGTGATGCACCGTCCAAAGGCGTCTGCCCACCGGTGAGGCAGCAGGAAGAGGTCAGCGAGGGCACTGCGTGGCTGTCAGCGTAGCTCCTGACGGCGCAAGACGGGCAGATGAGAGTGCTTGGGGTGCCGGTAAGAATGCTGTCACCAGCCGCAAACGGCGGTGATCAGTCCTCGGACCTGGTGGGTTGGGGCAGTTCCGGCGTGCTCGGCGCCTCAGCGAGTGCGAGGCGACCGCCCTTCAACTCGGGCACGTAGTTATAGATCGTGTTCCTGGAGACGCCGAGGAGCTTCGCGATCGAGGTGACGGTGTTCTCCGGGCGGGCGAGCAGGTCGCGGGCGTGACGTACCTGCTCCTCTGTCATCGCCGGCGGGCGGCCGAGTCGGGCGCCGCGGGCGCGGGCGGCGTCCAGACCCTCGTTGGTGCCCTGCACGATGAGTTCGCGGATGAACTCCGCCAGGGCCGCGAACACGTGGAAGACCAGGCGCCCGCCGGGTGTGGTCGTGTCGAGCGCCTCGTGCAGCGAGGTGAAGCCGACGCCGCGCTTGCGCAGGCCGGACACGATTGCGATGAGGTCCTGGATGGAGCGGCCGAGCCGGTCCAGCGACGGGACGATGAGGGTGTCGCCCTCGCGCAGGCAGTCGAGGGCCTTCCACAGTTCCTCGCGTTCGGCGTTCTTGCCGGACTTCTTGTCGGAGAAGATCCGGATGCACCCTGCTGCGGCGAGTGCGTGGATCTGCCGGTCGAGCAACTGCCCCTTCGTGGACACGCGTGCGTATCCCACGAGGCTGCCGGTCCGTACGGCCGGAACGGGGGCGAGGAGATCGGCGATGTCGTCGTCACGGGGTGGCTGCACCCGCCGGATCGTACAGAAAACGGTGCTCCTCAAGTTCTTGAGCACATCGACTTTCTGACACTGTTTTATGGGCATGATCCGACGTCGATCCGGCAGCGCGCCGCCGCTTATCGATCTTGCTCATCAATCGGTCGATAGATGAGCGCCGTGCGAACGAGCCGTGTGTTCGCGAACATGCGCGACTCCTTTTTGGTCACCCGTGCGCTTGTGCGACCTTTGGGTTGTCGATCCCAGCGCTACTGATCGGCATGCCGCTGATGGTGGTCGGAGCCAGCGGCGCTCGGGGAGGACGACACTGTGTGTGGCTAAGGCGTTGCCGCCGGAGTCCGGGTCGTGGTCCCGCTGCGCTGAATCCGCGGGAGAGCTCCTGCCGGCAGCACGGCGCCTCCCAACAGTCAGGGCGGCGGGCCTGAGAACCTGATTTCGATCACTGACTATGGGCTTCGAGAACGGGTACTTGTCGCGGTACGGGGTCAGTGGCCCTGATCCGGACGGCCGTTGACCGCGCAGGTTGATGTTTCGCGGAATTGTTTGGGTGAGGAACCGACCACGCGGCGGAATGCGGTGCTGAACGCGCTTTCGGATTTGTAGCCGATCGTGAACGCGAGTTCGGAGATCGTTCGTGTGCCGCGGCTCAGGGCGTCGCGGGCGAGGCTCATTCTCCACTGGATCAGATAGTCCAGCGGGGTGGTTCCAACCCGGCTCTTGAAGGATGAGGCGAACGCGGAACGTGACATGTGGCTGATGCCGGCAAGCTCTTTGAGTGTCCAGGGGTGTGCCGCGTCGGTGTGCATGGCGCGAAGTGCGGCACCGATGCCGTCGTCGTTGAGCGCTCCCAGCCAGCCGGTGGGCTGATCGGCCTGTTCGGCGTGGGCGCGCAGCATGTGGACGAATAGGACCTGTGCGAGGTGGTTCAGGACGAGAGAGCTGCCGGCGGCGGCGGTCCTGGTCTCGCAGACCAGGAGCTCGCTGAGGTGTGCCAGGAGCTTGCCGCGGGGATCTGCGGCACGGACAAGCACGAGCAGCGGTAGGACTTGGGTCAGGGCTGGGGCGTTCGTGTCCTCGAACGACAAGTGCCCGCCGCAGAGGTATGTGTCTTCCTCGGCCTCCGGGCCGATGCGTACGACACCGTCCCTGGCGCGCCCCCACACCGGCTTCGCGGGGCGCGATGGTGCGGTGAGCGTGCTGGCCAGGACGTAGGGCGGGGGGTTGCCCAGCAGGTAGAAGTCGCCCTCTTCCAGTAGTACGGGCTTGTGCCCGTCAAGGGTCAGCCAGCACGTGCCGCGCGCGACGACGCCAAGCTTGACATCCGCGGGCTGGTCGAAGCGCAGCGCCCAGGGGCCCGCCGCATGGAGACCGGGGTCGATCACGGTGCGAGGGCGCAGAAGACCGATGGCGTCGGTGATCGGATCGCCGGAGCCGAGCATGCGCTCCTCCCTTCTGGACGATACGTAAAGAAATAAGGACTATATGTGATGCACTGTACCGGGGTGTTCCTGGAGTATGGCTATCGAAGCAGGTCAACACAGAGGGCTATGGAGGCACTCGCATGGGACAGCTTGAGGGCAGGACGGCTGTGGTCACCGGCGGCAGCACCGGAATCGGTCTGGCCACCGCCGCACGTCTGGCAGACGAGGGCGCGCACGTGTTCATCACAGGCCGGCGCAAGACCGAGTTGGATGCCGCCATCGAGACCATCGGAACATCCAGGGCCACCGCGGTGGTCGGCGACATCTCCGAGGCAGCCGACCTGGACCGGCTCTACGACGCGGTCCGCGCCCGGGGACAGGGACTGGACGTGCTCGTCGCGAACGCGGCGGTCGGTGCGTTTGGCACGCTGGAGCAGACCACCGAAGACCACTTCGACCAAACCTTCGGAGTCAACGTCCGGGGCACTCTGTTCACCGTGCAGAAGGCGCTCCCGCTGCTCAATGACGGCGCCTCGGTCATCCTGATCTCCTCCACAGCCGCCGACAACGGCATGGAGGCGTTCGGTGCATACGCGGCGTCCAAGGCCGCCGTCCGGTCGTTCGCGCGGACATGGTCCAACGAACTCAAGGGCCGGGGCATCAGGGTCAACGCGGTGTCGCCGGGCGGGGTCGAAACTCCCGGACTCGCCAATATTCTCGGTGGCGAGGAGACACTGTCCGCCGTCAAGGAGAATGTCGCCGCGACCGTGGCCAAGGGCCGCATAGGGCGTCCTGAGGAGGTCGCCGCCGCCGTGGCGTTCCTGGCTTCCGGACAGAGCAGCTACATTGTCGGCGCGAACATCTACGTCGACGGCGGGCAGAACCAGATCTGAGAACTTGATTTCGATCCTGAGTCGTTGACCACCCCGGCATTCCTTGCTGATCGGCGAGAAACACCAAGCCTCTGAGCTGCTGAAAGTCCGGCCCGCTCCCCCGGCGTCAGGTCCCGCTGGATCGCACGGTGCAGCGTAGGAATCGACGGAGGCGGCTCTCCCTCACCCCTGACCGCGCGAGCGGTCAGTTCACGATGGACCGCCGCGACGTTGCCCTTCCACAAGGCCAGCAGGCGGCGCACCTCCGAGGTGACGGTGAAGCGGTCCCTGCTCTGGGCCCGTGCCCCAGGCTCCGCGGCCGCGGACTCGTCATGCTCGGCGGCGGCCAGCCACCGCCACACCGTGCGCTCCGTCACCTCCAACGACTCCGCCATCAGCCGTACATGACGGGAGGTCAATTTCTGTTCCTGCCGCAGGGCGAGCAGCCGGCGCACGGCAGGACCGCGCAGCGCCGACAGGGAGGAAGAAGGCAGGCCTCCCCGCACGTCCGCACCGTCCCCGTGCACGCCGGAGCGGGAAGCGCCCCCTCCCAGCCCCAAGGCGCCGGTCACAGCGGCCCCATCAGCCGTGCGCAGGCCCGCTCCAGCATCCGGCGGTCCACTACCGCACGGCTCTTGCCGTAGATCTCGGCGGTCAGGTGCGAGGTGAGCTTCGCCCAGGTCCGGAAATTGCCGTGGCACACATGCTCGTCCACCCACACGACATCGTCCTCGGCCACCTCCTCCCACAGCGAGTGGAAGGCCGCCATCGCCGCTGCTACCTCGCCCGGACGAAGACGCGGCACCAACTCCCAGGTCAGCACCCGAGAGGCCAGCGCGGGCACCCGGCGCAGCGCCCGTTCACTGCCCGCCCCCGCCAGCACGAGCGCCGTGTCCGGGTGGTCCCACAGCCCGCGCAGAAACTCCAGCGCCGGTCCCGGAAGGCGCTGCGCCTCGTCCAGTACCAGCACGCGGGGCTGTCGGAGCGCGTTCACCAGCATCAGGTCGGCCTCCCCCGCCCCGCGCGGCAGACGCCTGCCCAGCTCGAGGGCGTCCGCGAGTACCCGGCGCAGTTCGGGAACCGTCGGGTGCACACCGACGTGGACCCGGCGGACCCTGGCCGGGTGCGGCAACTGGGACAAGGCGTACTGCAACGCGACGGTCTTGCCCTGACCGGCGTCGCCGTACAAACACACCACCGCCCCGACCGCGGCCGCGTGCGCGACTGTCCGCAGCACCGACCGAACGGCAGGTGTGTGCACCACCTGGGCGCCCGGCACCAGGACCGGGACCTGCGCCAGATGCTTCTGCTCCCGCAGAAACACCTGCCCACCGCCGCCCTTCTCGGCCACCACGTCCAGGCCCAGCTCGCTGAGGGGATCCGGCCGACGCGACCCGGCAACCTCAGGCTCCCGCCCGGTCAGCAAAGCCCGCCCCGCCCGACGGTCCCTGCGGATCACCCGGCTCAACGTCGACATCGACGGAACCGGCACCTCACCGCCGGCAGCCACCAGCCGGCGCCTCAGCTCCGAAACATTCCCCCCGCCTCACCCAGCAGCTCCCACACCCCGTCCGACACCGCGTACCCCCGCCGGACCGGCGCCTCCACCCGCCCCGTCGCCTTCGCCTGCTCCAGCCAGCGCCACACCGTACGCTCCGAAGCACCCACCACCTCAGCAACCGCACGCAACCTGGACTCCCGCCGCAACAGCATCGGCTTCGACGATCCCCGTTTCGCCACCATCTGGCGCGTGCGCATAGCCGATCTGCACGCTGTCCTGGATGGCCTCAGCGACATCCTCGACCAGCTCAGCGGCCTGACCGCCCGCGTCGACCGCGATCGCATCGCTGTCGTCGGGCACTCCTGGGGAGCACAGACCGCCGGAGCCCTCCTGGGTGCCCGCGTCTTTGACACCGAGGGCAACCCGGGCGAGGACTTCTCCCACCCCTCCGTCAAGGCCGGCGCACTCATCGCGGCGACCGGTACCGGCGACACCCTGACTCCCTTCGCACTCAAGTATCTCCCGTTCGCGCGCCCGGACTTCTCCAGCATGACCACTCCCGCCCTGGTCATCGCCGGCGGAAAGGACCAGTCGGCCATGTCCACCCGCGGACCGGACTGGTTCACCGACGCCTACCACCTCAGCCCTGCCCCGAAGCAACTGCTCACCATCGCCGAGGGCGAGCACCTCTTCGGCGGAATCTCCGGCGAGGCCGCCAAGGACACCACCGACGAGGACCCCGCCCGCGTCGTCCTCGTCGCCGACGCCGTCTCCGCCTACCTGCACGACGTCCTCAGCACCGACGCAAGAAGCTGGCATGCCCTGCAGGACCTGCAGGACCAGACCAGCCACAGCACCGGCGCCTTCAGCACCGACAGCAAGTAGGTGCTTCGCGGCCGGGCTTCCGATCTGACAGGCCGTTCCGGAGTCTCAGGCGTCGCGGTCGCCCTGCTGCCACCACCCCATGTCGATGAGGTCCTCGACCACGCGGCGGACCTGGGCCGCGGTGACCTCGGCGACATCATCGGCCGGCCCCAGCCGCAGCGCGTCCAGGATCTGACACCACGAGGTCCGGCCAGACTCCAGCGCGGCGACGAACGAGTACGGCCAGCCGGGCACGAACTGGTCCAACGAGCGTCCGCTACGACCGTAGACGAGACAGAACAAGCGGTCCGGACTGGTCGGCGCGTCCGGCCGGAGCCAGTGGATGACGTCCACCGCCAGGACCAGCGTCCGTCGGCGGCCTCGGGCTGCGGCAGCCCGGCCAGCACCTGCCGCAGTCGCGCCCACGTCGACGTTCCCATTGTTCAGCGCGTCGTACATGGTGCCGTGCCTGCGCCGGTGCTCGGCCGTCAGCGTGAGGGTCCACCGGTGTGGTGACCGGGACGGCTGCGGGGCCGTTCAGCGACGTGTCATGTACCCGCCCGACAATCAGCGCGCGACGCTACGCATCAGTCCCTCAAGGTCGCGTTCGCCGGCCGGTGTCTGCGCCCCGTCCTGCAGGCCCCTGCTGATCAGGTGCTGAGCGGCCGACAGACTGAACGTAGAAGCCCAAGCATCGTTCTCACGCAGGAGCCCTTCCTTGAAGTCATCGGCGGGCAGCGAGTGCTTGGCTGCTTCGATGACACCGTCGGGCAGCGCGGCGATGTTACGAGCGACACGGTCGACGTACTCGTCGAGCTCGTCGGCCGGCAGGGCCCGGTTGATCCAACCGTAGGACGCTGCGGTCTCGGCATCGAACAGGTCGGCGGTGAGTATCACCTCCAGTGCGCGGTTGCGACCCACGCGGTCCCGGAGGTACTGCGTTCCGCCTCCGCCGGGGATGATGCCCATCAGCGCTTCGATCTGACCGAGTCCAGCGGTCTCGACAGCGGCGAACGCCATGTCCGCTGCGGCCACGAATTCCGCCCCGCCTCCGCGGGCCTTCCCGGCGAGCTTCACGATGGTCACCTGGGGCTGGTGGCGGATCAGCTCACCGATCGCCTGGAACACGTTGACGTCCGCCGGCGCGGATGCGGCGAGTTCCTGGAGGACGTCCATCTCCTCGCCGACGTGCATGTCCACGTGGGCGATGAAGAATTCAGGGTCGGCGCTCGAGAAGACGATCACGCGGACGGAAGGATCGTCCCTGAGGCCCGTCAGCACCGTCCGCAGCTCACGCATCATCGTCGTTCCGAGCGCGTTCACCGGGGGATGGTCGAGGACGATCCGGGCGACGCCGTGTTCGCTGCTCACGCGCAGGGTCGAGTAGGCATCGTTCGTCATGAGGTTCTCCATTGGTTACCGCTGGGCATGTAGGTTTGCAATGCATACCTACCGTCGACGACGGCGCCCAGATGGTCAAGAACGCACTTTGGGAGCACCTAGGATCATGAAGGACACCGATCTGTACGGCGTTGACGCCGAAGCACGGACGGTTTTCCGGGCGGACTGCCCCAGCCGGCCGATCCTCGACCAGATAGCGGACAAGTGGTCGATGATGGTGATGGCGCTGCTGGTGCGGCCCACCCGGTTCAATGAACTGAAGCGAGGTCTGGAGGGCATCACGCAACGTGTCCTCACGCAGACGCTGCGCCGTCTTGAGCGCAACGGCATGATTCAGCGGACGGTGCTGCCGACCTCACCGGTCGGCGTCGAGTACTCGCTCACACCCCTGGGCGAGTCCCTGCGCGAGCCGTTCGGCTGGCTCTACGACTGGACTGTCGACCACTGCGGAGAGATCCAGAGCTGCCAGCGGGCGTACGACACCAGGGCTGACGCTTAACCGCCTGTTGCAGGTGGATCGCAGTGGCATGGACGAGCAGGGTTCAGCTGGCCTGTGTCGGCTTTCTTGCCCAGCTGGGGGTGGCGCCCTTCCGGGCGAGGCATCTGGTCATGAGGGTGATGGCGGCCCAGCTGATCAGGGTCTCGGAGTGCTGGATGAGCCGTTCGTAGTCCCTCGCGGGACGGCTGACGGGCTTGATCGTGAGGTTGAGGTGCTGTTTTGCCCAGTCGACGAACTTCCCGGCGTAGGCGGAGTCGGCCCAGACAATCGTGATCTCAGGGTGCATCCGGCGCAGGCGGAAGAGGACTTGCTTCGCCGCTGCGGCATCGTGCAGGTCGGCGGGAGTGACCATGATCATGAGGGGAAGTCCGCGGGTGTCGACGACCAGGTGGCGCTTGCGTCCGTTGATTTTCTTGCCCGCGTCGTAGCTGCAGGTTGCCTTGGAGACGGTCTCGGCGGCTTTCACCCTCTGGGAGTCGATGACAGTGGCGACCGCGCGGGGGCCTTTGCCCAGGTCGCGGCGGATCCGTCTGACGAGATGGTCCCGGATCTGGCCGATGATCCCGGCGGCTGCCCCAGCAGGCCATGAACCCCCAGACCGCGCGCCAGGGCGGGAAATCCGCAGGCAGGGCCCGCCACTTGCAGCCCTTATCGACGACGTAGCGAATCGCGTCGACGACCTCGCGGCGTGGATGTTTCTCCGGCCGGCCGCCCTTGCTGGTCTCGCAGGCCGGGGTGGGTAACAGTCCTTCGAGCAGAGTCCATTCGGCGTTCGTGGTGTCCGAGGGATAGCGGCGAGAGCGCATGACGGGGTGCCTTCGAACGAGTGCGGCGGGCCGCCCGCAGGGCGCTGCCGCCCCACAGGTCAGGAGCTGGCGATGAGGGGCACCCTGCGGTTCGGGCTTGACCTCGAACAGCCCCTCCTGATCGCGCATACCGGGATCATCCCGCACAACTGATCACCAGACGCACGCGGGTTGTCGGTTACTGTGACTGAGCACGCTGGTTGGCCACTCTGAGCATTGCAGCTGGCAGGCCCACGGCGGCGCGTGCGCCAGCCGTCAGGCGTCGAAGCGGCGGCGGGCGGCCTCGATGTGACCGAAGTACTGGTGGGTCCAGCCGCACATTCCGTCGACCGTGGCGCGCAGGGCTTGACCCGGCTCGGTGAGGGTGTATTCGACCCGCGGTGGGACGGTGGGGTACACGGTGCGCTCGACCAGGCCGTTGCGCTCCAGCATGCGCAGGTTCTGGGTGAGCATCTTGTGGCTGATGCCCTCGATCTCGTTCCGCAGCTCACTGAAGCGCAGGGTGCGATCACCGAGACCCTCGACGATGAGGAACGCCCACTTGTTGGCGACATCGGAGAAGATCTCCCGCGCCAAGGAGCCCGCACGCGCCAGGTCTGCATCCTCGGGCGAGCCTGTGAACTGCTTGGTCACCATAAGGTTCTCCAGTCACTGAAAAGTGCGTTCTTCCACGTCAGCGTCCACTCTCTTACAGTTTCTGAGTAACCACAAGAGAGTGAGTGTCTTGATCGGCGCGGACGCGTGCCCACAGGCGCTCAGGACGAGGAGACAGGCAGCATGGCCATCACCTTTATGAACCCCAGCGGATTGCCCAAGATCGACGTCTACCGGCAGGTGTCGATCGCATCCGGGTCGAGACTGGTCTTTATCGCCGGGCAGGTCGCCTGGGACGCCGAGGGAGTCACGGTCGGCGAAGGCGACCTCGCCGCCCAGGTCGAGCAGAGCTATCTCAACGTCGGCACCGCCCTGGCCGAGGTCGGTGGCTCCTTCGGCGACGTGGCGAAGCTGACCTTCTACGTCGTCGACTGGACCCCCGACAAGATGCCCCCGCTCCTGGAAGGGATCTCCCGGGCAGCCGCGAAGCTGGGGATCGCCCCGGCCCCGCCGACCACGCTGATCGGCGTTGCGGCACTGGATGTCCTCGACCATCTGGTCGAGATCGAAGCCACTGCGGTCCTCGACTGAACAGGTGCTCTTTGCCCATGAGCGCCGAAATGACCAACTACGGCGCCCAGCGGCCAACCAGCGTGCTCAGTCACAGTTACTGACCCACGCTCCTGGCTGCGGACAACACGGCGCCCGCCGGAAGGAAACGATTCCGGGTTCCGGTGACCGTCCAGGGCGGCACGGCCGCCTCGCTGAAGGTCGAGGCCTCCGCCGACGGCGGAAAGAACTGGAGCACCGTCCACGACGGCCCGGGAGACGTCTCCGGCGTGGAGGTCCACAACCCGGCCGCCGGCAGCTCCGTGTCCCTGCGCGCCACCGCCGTCGACGCCGACGGCAACCGCACCGTCCAGACCATCCTCAACGCCCACCTCACCCGCTGAATCCTGAGCTCCCTGCCATCCGTCCCGGACGTACGGCAGGGAGCGCGCCGCCCGGCGGCCCGCGCAGCCAGGCCGGCACCGGCGGCAGCGGCCGGATCACGGCCGGCTCAAGGCCATCAATCGCGAGACTGAAGTGGCCTGACAGCTGGGGATGTTCGTCTGTACGTAACTGGGGAGAGAAGTCCGGACGCCGACACGTGGGTAGGTTGGTCGTCCAGCAGCCGTTCGGATGAGCCGCTTCGGCGGACTGTTCGACCAGCAGGGTCCGCAGCGGCAGGACACCGTCCCGCCTGCGTCCGCCGGCCTGTTGCTGGGCGGTGCGGGACGCTTCCTTGCCCGACGGCCGGACTTCGAGCACGGCGAACCGTGAGGTCATCGAGCCCGTGCTGCCCTCGCACCGGGTGACCGCCTCGAGCGGGAGTGTCCCTTCACGGGCTTGCTTGCGGTACGCCTTGACCCGGCTGTCGTCGGCACCGGGCATCGGCCGCAGCGGCAGGACCTCCCACGAATGAGTATGGAGGAACCAGTCGATGTAGCCGTTTGGATGGCCGTCGACGAGCATCGAGTTCCAGTATTCGGCATGCGAGGCGTCGGCGTGGCGCCAGCGCTGGGGCGGACTCTCGCACGAGAGCAGCCACCGGCCCTCGTGCAACGGACTGCCCGGCGAGTCGATGAGGTACTGCGCAAAACGGTGGGCCCACCGTTCCGGGCTGCCCGCCAGGGCGCGGCCCGCATCAGCACGCAAGGGCGGGACGAAGGAGCGGTACCCGTCGGTGCGCCAGAAGTCCACGCCCTCGTGTTGCTTATCGACGACGGCGAGCAGCACAGGCTGCGACATCTGGGAGACCAGCAGTTGCGCACCGGCAGTGAACACGCACAGCCCCGGCTGGTGGCGGTCCTGCACTTCCAGGGACAGGCCCACCCACGTGCCGTCGTCCCGCGTGACACCCCTGCGCCGCATGCCGAGAGCGTAGAGGGCTGCTGCGGGGACCCCTATGGAATTTTGTCCGTCCGACATGCCGGTGAGGCTGGCCGAAGACACGCGCAGTGCTCGTCGAGGCTCCTCACTCCGTAGAACGCGGGATCGGCCGAGGCGACGAGCAGCCCTGGGATTTCAGAGAGCCTCATCAGCTGACCAGCGGAAACCAGCACCAGCCCTTAAAATTCCAGAGACCACCACCAACACCCCGCCACCGTTATCGACCAACCACGAATAACCCCAGGCCAGAAGCCCCACCATCACCCCATCCAGCACCCAGAACCCGCCCTGCCAATTCTCATAAAAACCTCAACACCCCAGCTCAAGCCGCCCTTGCCACACCAACTATGAACCCCGGAATCACACCAGCTGCCCGCCGACGGCAAGCCCTTCGCCCTGTTTGGGCACAGCCTGGGCGCCATCGTGGCCTTCGAGGTGGCGCGGCGGCTTCAGGGTCCGGCCGGTCCTGGCCGCTCTGTGCGCCTGTTCGCCTCCGGGGGGATCGCGCGGCCCTACCGGCCGAAGGGCTCGGCGGAGGTCTTTGGCGACGGGGACATCCTGGTACACCTGCGGGCGTTGGGCGGCACCGATGAGAGGTTCTTCGCCAGCGAGGAACTGCAGGCCCTGGTCCTGCCCGCGCTGCGGGCCGACTACCGGGCCGTCGGAGCCTATGAGCCGCCGGGTCCCGGGCGGCTCGGCTGTCCGATCACGGCGCTGATCGGGGACGCGGACGAGCGAACCTCTCCCGAGGAGGCGGCCACTTGGCGGGAGCGCACCAGCGGCTCCTTCGACCTGCGCGTGTTGCCCGGTGGGCACTTCTATCTCGACGCCTGCCAGGAGCAGGTAGCGGGCATCGTCACCGACGCCTTGGGCACGGACCGCCCGGCGGCTCCGGCCCGCACGGGCATCTGATGGTTCAAGTCCCTGGCGCGGCAGCCGGGGGATGGTTCCGGACTCTCAGGACGCCGTACGCGGCAGGCGGGGGCGCACCGCCGCGTACGGCTGTCGGTCGGGGTGAGGTCGCTGCTCCCGCCCCGTGCGGTGGCTGTGCGGTGGCTGTTCGGTGCCCGGTCTTGGGTCGGATCAGTGTCGGCCCGCGGTCAGGGCCGCAGGTCCTCCAGGCAGAACAGCGCTTCGTCCAAGGCCACAGCGAAGTCCATCTCCGGATCCTTCGCCCACTCCAGGGAGACCTGCAGCATCACGCCGAACACCGCGCCGGTGTAGGCGCGCACCGGGGCGTCGCTCGGGGCGCGACCGGCCCGCTTGGCCACCTGCTCGGACATGACTTCCATGGTCCGGCTCATGTTGCCCAGGCTGGCGCCCCACAGCTCCGGCTCGGAGATGATGAGCACCCACCGCTCCCGCTGCAGGGCCAGTTCCTCCGCGGGGATGTTCTTCAGCATCGACCTGATCGTCTGGCGTTCGGCCTGAATCGGCGTCAGATCGGGCGACTGTGCCTGGAACATCATCGCGAAGGGCAGGTCGTAGTCGTGCGAGAAGACCAGGTCCTGCTTGGTCGCGAAGTAGCGGAAGACGGTGCTGGGAGCGACCTCGGCGGCCTCGGCGATCTGCTCGATGGTCGTGGCCGTGTAGCCCTGTTCTCTGAACAACCGCACCGCCTCCCGCTGGATTGCGGCCTTGGTTCTGGCCTTCTTGCGTTCTCTCAGGCCAGGCACCGGTGCGGCCTGGTCAGACTGCGTCTGCGGCTTCATGCTCAGATTCTGCGGGCTCGGCGGTGTCGGCACCGACATGGCGCGGCAGCCACACTACGGCAAGCAGTACGCCGAGCAGGCCGAGGCCGCCGGATACCACCAGGACCACGTCCAGGCCGTGCACGAACGCGGAGCGCACCGAGTCGGCGAGCGAGGAGGATTTCGCCGCACGGGCCACGGCCAGGCCGCCGAAGACGGAGTCCTTGACCGCGTCCTGCGCGCGCTCGGAGACCACCTGCAGAATCGGTTCACAGGCGGGGGGAATCGCAGCCTTCACCTACGAGAGTCACAGGAAGGTATTCAGCCATGTTGATGGATGAAGCCCAGGCTATAAGCGTGGCCCTTGAGGATGGGCCTTCCATGCTCCAGGAATTCGATAAAGCGTTCGGCTTTTCGGTGAGTTCAACAAGGTAAGCGCAGAGCAGCGCCGTCATGCCGGCTTACTCGGCCGGCTTCCAGCCACGGCCGGCCTCAGGCGCGCCGCGCCACCTGTCCGTCCTCCACGGCGACCATGGCCATGAGCCCGCGCAGGCCGGTGATCAGGTCGTCGACTTCGAAATCACCGAACATCGCGTTCTCCAGGGCGAACCCGCGCCCCACGACGATGAGTGTCCGTGCTATCTGATCGGCGGAGACATCGGTGTGTATCCGCCCTTGTTCCTGGTAGGCCTGGATCAGCCTTGCCCAGGCGGCCCGCATCCCGTCGTCGCCGTCGCCGAGCAGGGCCAACAGCTTGGGGTTGCGCAGCGTCTCGGCCCATACCTGGACGACCAGGCGCGGGAGGCCCTGGCGGTCCGGGTGCGCCGCCGACAGCCGACTGTCATAGACCCCGTGCAAAATGCGCCCGAGGAGCACGTCCGGCGGCAGCGGGTCGGCCTGGGCGGCGTTCTCGAACGTGAGGCGTGTGAACGTGAACACGTCCGTGGCGATCGCCGCGATCAGTTCGTCCTTGCTGCGGAAGTAGCGGTAGAAGGCTCCGTTCGAGAGGCCGACCTCGTCCAGCACGTCCTGCATGGACGTGGCGTGGAAGCCGCTGCGGGCGAAGCAGCGGGCGGCCCCGTCGAGGATCTGCCGGCGCCGGGCGTCGAGGTGTTCCTGGGATACGCGAGCCATGCAATCAAAATAGAGGGAGTGCTCTCTCTTGACAAGTTGCCGCCTTGGCAAGACCTTAAACAGAGCGATTGGTCTCTCTATTTAAGGCTCTGTGGCGGCGCGTTGGATCGCCCCCTTCACACCGACAGATTGCCCTTGCCGTGCGTCTGGAACGCCACTGTGGCTTCGCCATGGCCGCGTGCCCGGACGACATCTCACATCAGGAGGTTCGCCGTGCCGGAAGAGGGTTGTCCCATCTGCCAGACGGTCGAGAGCACCGCGGAAGCCCAGCTCGTTCATCGCGACAAGCACTGGACGGCCAGTGCGGCGATGTCCGTCCCCGGCTGGTTTCTGCTCTGCACCAACCGCCACAACCAGGGGATCTGGGAGCTCACCGAAGCCGAGGCCGAGCTGTACGGGCCGCTGCTCGCACGGCTTTCCTCCGCGATCAGGCAGGCAGGGGACGCCGAGAAGGTGTACGTCCTGTCGGCCGGTGAGAGCGCGCCACACTTCCACGCCCTGGTCATGGCCCGGGGCGCCCAGATCCCCGAGGACTGGCGGGCCATGGCACTCCTCGGCAAGGCGGCCGAACTCAGTGACGCCGATGAGGCGAACCGCGTTGCCAAGGCCGTAAGGGAGACCTTCCGAACCCTGCCCTGCTGACGGCGGCCGGCAAAAGCGCCGAGCGGTCGCCTCCTGGCGCTCCTCTTTCCTTGTCGCCTCTCTGGCCCCTCACACGTCTCGGATCTCGTTCACCCAAAGGAGTTCACCATGCGTCTCGCGCGATATCTGTACGCCGGCGAGAAGAGCTGGGGGGTGGTCGATCCGGATACGGGGACAGTGCGCCGCATCCGCGGCGCCTTCGAGCAGTGGGCCCCGGCAGTCACCTCGGGTGACCTGACGGCGATCGAGAGCGACGCCGAGCCGGTCGCGCTCGGTGCCGTCAAACTCCTGGCCCCTCTGGCGCCGACCAGTGAGATCGCCGGTGTCGGTCTGAACTGGACCAGCGGCGTCGTGCCGCCCGAAGGCTCGGACGGCCCCGTGTACAACAAGCCGTTGTCCTCGATCACCGACCCTGGCGAAACGCTCCGCTTCCCCGACCTGATCTCCGTCCAGCCGCAGGCCCGCTACGGCTACGAGATCCAGCTGGCCCTGGTCTTCGGCACCCTTGAGATCGACGAGACCGACCCGCTCGGCGCCGTACTCGGCTACACCATCGCCAACGACGGAACGCTGCGACACGGCATCTCCAGTTTCGTCGGCGAGGATCTGTTCGGAGCCAAGTCGGGCTATCAGGGCTCCTCGCTCGGCCCCTGGATCGTGACCCGGGGCGAGTTCGAGCAGCAGACCGACCACACCCTCACGACACGAGTCAACGGCACGGTCGTCCAGCAGGGCAGCACCAAGGAGATGCGGCTCAGCCTCGACGACACCATCCGCGAGGTCTTCCACCGCATGGTCCTGACCACCGGAGACGTCCTCCTCACCGGTACTCCGGGCTACCTGGCTCCCTATCAGGGCATCGCCCTGCCGGGCGACCGTCTGGAGCTGGAGATCAGTGGCATCGGCGTGCTGCGAAACCACGTCCAGGACACCAACCCGTACCCGGTTCACGAAAGCCAGCGCTGGGGCGGCGCGGGTTCCCTTCCCGGCGTACTGCCCGTTCCTGTGGGAGGACCGCAGACATGAAGATCGCACGTTTTTGCGACCGCGGGGACAGTTCGCAGGAGCGCTGGGGCTCGGTCAACACCGAAGCGAGCACCGTCCAGATCATCGGCGGACCGTTCGAGGAGTGGGCCGCCGCGATCGCCGCCGGAGAGCTGTCCGCTGTCGGCCTCACCGGTGACCCACTGCCACTGGAGTCGGTGAGGCTGCTCGCACCGATCTCGCCGCGCAGCGAGATCGTGGGCACCGGCATCAACTACCCGAACTGGGTACTGCCCTGGCCCGGTATCGACACGCCCTTCTACTACAAGCCCCGGCAGTCCATCATCGGCACCGAGCAGGAGATCAAGTGGGCCCGGCTCGAGGCAGCGCAGCCGCAGACCCAGCTCTGCTACGAGCTCGAACTCGTCGTCGTCCTCGGCGCCCCCGTCGATGACCGCGCCAACCCCATGCCCGCGGTGCTGGGTTACGCCGTCGGCAACGACACCTGCATCCGCGGCATGCGTCCCAGCTTTCTCGGCATGGACCTCCCGGGTTCGAAGTCGGCCTTCCACGCCACCGGTATCGGCCCATGGATCACCACCAAGGACGAGGTCGGCGGCAACGGCCAGCCCGACCTGGAGATGGTGATGCGCGTCAACGGCACCGTCACCCAGCACGATCGCACCAGCGCGATGAGCTGGAAGGTCGAACGCGTCCTGCGTGAGGCCGACCTGCGCTGCCGCCTGGCGCCCGGGGATGCCGTGTTCACCGGTACCTGCGGATTCGTCGGCGTGCCTGACGGGTTCTACCAGCCCGGAGACCTCATCGAGGCCGAGATCGAGGGCCTCGGCGTCCTGCGCAACCGCGTCCAGACCGTCAATCCCTACGCAGCCGTCCACCCGGTGCCGTAAGCCGTTCAACAGAGCAGAAGGAGCGAACCCACCATGAAACCGAGCGCGTTCTCCCACGCGGTTCTCAATTCGTACCGGCCCGAAGTGCTCATGCGGTGGTACATCGACCTGCTGGACGGCGAGGTCACCTACGACTCGCCGGGCTTCAAGACGATGACCTACGACTCCGAGCACCACCGCATCGGCTTCGGCAAGCTGGCGGAGGACAAGAAGCAGGACCGCACCCGGCCCGGTCTGGTGCACCTCGCCTACACCTACCCCGGTATCCACGCCCTGATCCGGCAGTACGAGCGGATGCGAGACCTCGGCCACAAGCCCATCGTCGCCCTCGACCACGGGCCGACCATGTCGCTGTACTACAGGGACCCGGACGGCGGCAACGCCGAGTGCTTCGTCGACCGGTTCCCGGCCGAGCAAGCCATCGAGTTCATGAAGTCGCCGCTGTACCTGCAGAACCCCGTGGGCTACGACATCGACCTCGAGGACATGCTGGCCCGGATGGAGGCCGGAGCGACCGAGGAGGAACTGATGGTCTTCGACGAGAAGAAGGCCCTGTCGACGGACGTGCAGGAGATCGCCACCCGGATCGGGAGGCTCATGGCGGAGTAGTCCGGCATCACGTCAGGCTTCGGGCATCTGAGGAGGATGCCAGACCCCGCGTTGTCCAGCCGGTGTGTGCGCGAGCCTCGTGCCGGCTCGTGTCCACGGAGGGGCGAGGACACGTGGCGCCCTTAAGAGGCCGCGCGGATAGGCGGCGTGGAAAGCCTCGGCATCAAGGTGGGCACAGGCCCGAGTGACTATTGAGTTGCGACGCTCTGTGACCGTTGTCGAGACCTGTGCGCATCCTTCGTTTCAGGTCGCCTGCGTGGCCAGCCTGCGCAGGGCCCGCACGGCAGGTGATCCGGGGTCGGCCGTCATCAGGACAACCTCCTGGTCATCCTCGGGCACGAGCAGGACGTCGCAGTTCAACCGCAGCGTACCGGCCTCCGGATGGTCCAGGGTCTTGGTGCGATGCCCGGGAGCGTGGACTGGACGCGCCTCCCAGATCTGCCGGAACTCCTCACTGCTGGCGTGCAGTTCGGCCAGCAGCGCGGCCAGCTGCGGGTCATGCGGGTAGCGGTCCGCGGCCCGGCGCAGCCGCGCCACCACGATGTGCCCAAATTCCTCGGCGCTGGAGCTCCCGTACATCCGCCCCTGGCCCAGGAAGCGGCGTCGGGCCAGGTTCGTCGTCCCGCCTCCGAGGTCGGCGCCGAGCAGTGCCCGGGCCAGGGGGTTCCAGGCGACAACGTCGTACGCCGCGTCAGTGACGATGGCACCGGTCTCCGGCAGCCTCTCCAGCATCCGGGCCACGTGCGGGCGCACCCGCCGCACGGCGCTGATGCCAGGCGGCGCGCTCGAACCCGCCAGGCGGAACAGATGGCTGCGCTCGGCCGGCGTGAGCCGCAGCGCGCGGGCCAGCGCGTCCAGGATCCGGGCCGATGGCCGCGGCCCCCGGGCCTGCTCCAGCCGCGTGTAGTAGTCGACCGACATGTGGGCGAGCTCCGCCACCTCTTCGCGGCGCAGACCCGGTGTGCGGCGGTCGGTGCCCGTCGCCGCCAGGCCGATCTCGTGCGGACGCAGGGCCGCCCGGCGGTCCCGCAGGTAGTGCGCCAGCTCCTGCCGCGCCATGTCGCCTCCTCCCACTGCCTGGTACAGGCTGTCCCTGGCAGGGCACCCACGACCAGGGAAGTGTGGTTGCCATGAACGAACGCACAGCTCTGGTTACCGGTGCCAACAAGGGCATCGGCAAGCATATCGCCCGGCTGCTCGCCGCCGAGGGCCTCACCGTGTACGTGGGATCCCGTGACCCCGGGCGCGGGCAGCGGGCCGTCGAGGAGATCGGCGCCGCGGCCCGTCTGCTGGTCCTCGACGTGACAGATCCCGACGGCGTCGCACAGGCCGCGGCTCAGATGGACCGCTTGGACGTGCTGGTCAACAACGCCGGCATCTCGCCGTCACTCGCCCCGCCGACCGACACCGGCGTCGAGGAGTACCGGCGCACATACGAGACCAATGTGTTCGGGGTAGTGGCGGTGACCAATGCCTTCCTGCCCGCCCTGCGCCGGTCCCCGCGCCCGCGCATAGTCAACATCTCCAGTGGCACGGCATCGCTGACCTGGAGCACCACCCCCAACCCCCAGTTCACCCCGGGAAGCGGCGCCGGCGCCGCCTACCGGTCGTCCAAGGCCGCCCTCAACGCCCTCACCGTCTTCTACGCCCAGACGCTGGCCGAGGACGGCTTCAAGGTCAACGCGCTCGCCCCCGGCCTGCGGGCCACCGATCTCAACCCCCGGGCCGCCGCTGCCAGCGGCGATCCGGCCGAGGCCGCGCAGGGTGCCCTCCGCCTGGCCCTGCTGCCGGACGACGGCCCCACCGGTGGCTTCTTCTCCTGGGACGGAACGCCCGTGCCCTGGTGATCAGTCATGGAGGGCGTCGAGGACGGGTGTCCCAGCGGTGTGTGGTCCATGCCTGCCGGATCAGACTGCGCACGATGATGATCGTGTCGGCGAGGTCGAAGAAGGTGTCGATGACGGTGGCGCGCCGCTCGTAGCAGCGGGCAAGCCGATAGAAGGCGTTCTGCCAGGCGTGGGTGCGTTCGACATGCCAGCGCTGATTGGCCTGGATGGGCGCCTTCTCCCCCTTGTGCGCGATGCGCCCGTGCAGGCCGCGTTCGCTGAGCAGCGCGCGGGTCTTGTCCGAGTCGTAGCCGGCGTCCAGGTGCACGGTGATGTCGTCGGGTAACGGCCCAAGGTCGTCCAGGCGGTCAAGGGTCGGGGCGAGCAACGGGGAGTCGTGGCGGTTGGCACCGGCCAGGACACGACCCAGGGGAATGCCGTACCCGTCCGTCATGCCCGAGCGTTTCAGGCCCTGTTTGCCGCGGTCGACCGGTGAGCGACCGGCCACCTCGCCGCCTCCGGGCGCCTTGGTGATGGAGCCGTCCACGGCGATCTGATCGAGGACGAGGCCGACGATTCGGTCGTAGGAGTCCAGCGCGATCTGCTTGATCTGGGCGAACACGCCGAGTTGTATCCACTCGTCGCGGCGGCTGCGGAGCGTGGTGGCCGAGCAGGTCGTGTCGGCGATCGCCTCGTAGGAGCAGCCGAAGCGCAGCAGTTGCAGCTGTGGACGTTCACGTATTTCCCCGGGGCTGAGTTCACGTAATTCCCCAGCCCCGGGCGCCGATGGCGTCTACTTGACCGACGGCTTGGCGGGCT
>NZ_JARXYX010000045.1 GCF_029893585.1 Streptomyces sp. LBL | reverse complement strand
CCACCGCGGTCGCCGCCACGGTCACCACCGCGGTCGTTCCGGTCGTCACGGCGGAAGCCGCCACGGTTGTCGTCACGGCGCTCGAAGGAACGGCCGCCACCGCGGTTGTCGTCGCGACGCTCGAAGGAACGGCCACCGCGGTCGCCGCCACGGTCACCACCGCGGTCGTTCCGGTCGTCACGGCGGAAGCCGCCACGGTTGTCGTCACGGCGCTCGAAGGAACGGCCACCACCGCGGTTGTCGTCGCGACGCTCGAAGGAACGGCCACCGCGATCGCCGCCACGGTCACCACCGCGGTCGTTCCGGTCGTCACGGCGCTCGAAGGAACGCTCCGGCTTGTCGGCGTCCCGCGCCGCCGGCTGCTCGGGTACGGACGCCTCGGCGGCCTCGACGGCCTTGGCGACCGCCGCCTGCGCCTCGGCCACCGCGGCCTCGGGGTCCTCGCCGCGCTCGCGGGCGGCCCGGGCTACCAGCCGGTCGGCCTCCTGGCGCAGCTCGGTCGCGCGACGCTGCGCCCGCTCCAACTGCTTGACGAGCTGGGCGGCCTCACGCTCCGCCTGCTCCGCCGCGTTGCCCGCGGACTCGGCCTGCACCTCGGTCATCGACCGGGCACCGGTGATCTCGGCGACCTCCGGCTCGAAGGCCGTCCCGCCCTGGATGATGTGACGCCCGGCGTCGACACCGGCGTCCTCCATGAGACGGAAGATCTGACGACGCTGATGCGGCAGGGAGAGGGACACGACCGTGCCCGTACGACCGGCACGGGCCGTACGACCGGCACGGTGCAGGTAGTCCTTGTGGTCGCCGGCCGGGTCCACGTTCAGGACCAGGTCGATGCCGTCGACGTGGATACCGCGCGCGGCGACGTCGGTGGCGACCAGGACGTTGACGTACCCGTCCTTGAAGTCCGCCAGCGTCCGGGTGCGGGCACCCTGGGTCATGCCGCCGTGCAGCGCGTCGGCCTTCACACCGGTCTCGCTCAGCTGCTCGGCGATACGGTCGGCGCCCAGCTGGGTGCGGACGAAGATGATCGTGCGGCCCTTGCGGGAGGCGATCGCGGCCGTGACCGGCGCCTTGTCCTTGGGCTTCACGATGAGGATGTGGTGGGACATCGTCGTGACGTTGCCCTGGGCGCTGTCGACCTCGTGCGTGACCGGGTTGGTCAGGTAGCGCTTGACCAGCGTGGAGATCTCGTTCTCCATCGTCGCGGAGAACAGCATCCTCTGACCGCCCGCCGGAACCTGGTCCAGCAGCTCGGTGACCTCGGGCAGGAAGCCCAGGTCGGACATCTGGTCGGCCTCGTCGATGACGGCGACCTCGATGTCCTGCAGGGAGCAGGCGCCGCGGCTGATGATGTCGCGCAGTCGGCCGGGGGTGGCGACCAGCATGTCCACGCCGCGCTCCAGGGCGTAGATCTGGTTGGCCATGGAGGTACCGCCGCAGACGACCTTCATCTTCAGGCCGAGCTGGTCGCCGTAGGGCTGCAGCGCATCGGCGACCTGCATCGCGAGCTCACGGGTCGGGGTGAGGATGACCGCACGCGGGCGGTGCTTCTCGGAGCGTCCGCCGGCCAGCCGGGTCAGCGCCGGAAGACCGAAGGAGAGGGTCTTGCCGGAGCCGGTGCGGCCACGGCCGAGGATGTCCTTGCCGGCCAGGGCGTCCGGGATGGTCGCGGCCTGGATCGGGAAGGGGGCGGTCACGCCGTTCTGGGCGAGCTTGCGCACGATGGCATCGGCGAGACCGAGGTCCGCGAAGGTGACCTCGGGAACGCCTGCCACGCCCTCGGTGACCTCGGTGACCTCGGGAACGTCCGCCGCACCCTCAATGACTTCGGTGACTTCGGTGACTTCGGTGGCCGCGTTGACCTCGGCGACTTCGGTGATGCCTGCGGCTTCGTTCATGCCTTCGGCTTCGCCACTGCCCTCGTTCTCGGGCACGGCGATGTGATCAGTGGTGGAAATGGACATGCGTATGCGAAACCTTCCGGAGTCTCGTCGGCACGCGCCCGTCAACTCCGTGTTTCGCAAACGACCGCCTCAATGCGGTCCGCCACGGCAAAGGAGAGTACGCGCCACACGGCGCGCTCTGCGTTGGCGCCGGGCATCAGGATCAAACGATCTACCACCATACGCACCTCCGACCCCCCATGGCAAACCGATCCACATTGACGTGGGTCACACGGCCGGTGACCCCGCCTCAGGGGCCGGTAGGCGCTGGGCCAGTTGCGGCCCCGGGGGCTCGTGCGCCGACGACGAGGGCTCGGCGACCGTGGGATCGGGGGTCACCGGCGGCGGGGGCGGGGGCGGGGGCGGCGGCGTCGGCTCGGGCTCGACCGTCCGCGTGGGCGTCGGCTCCGCTCCGGTCGGCGACGGCGCTCCCGGACCGTCCGGCACCCCGCCCCCGTCCCCGCCGTTCCCGTTGCCGGTCCCGTTTCCGGTCCCCTTCCCCGGCTTGCCGCCCGCCGAGGCCACCCCGCCGCTTCCCGCCGACGCCCGGGCCGACGGCTCCACCGGTTCCCCCTTGGCCTTACCCTTACCCTTCTTACCCTTCTTGTCCTTCTTGTTCTTTTCGTGCCCGCCGTCCCCATGTTTTCCGTCACCGGCCGCCACGTCCGCCCCCGCACCACCGCCCGACACCGCCGCCCCGCCGTCGGGCGCCTCACCACCCCGCGACGCGGCCGAGTGCGACGGCTTCGCGCGCCCGCCTCCGTCGTCGCCCACACTCATGCAGCCGGCGGCAGTGGCGACGGCCATGACCGTGGCGGCCAGACGAACGGGTACGTACAAGGGGCGCACGAGCAGCCACCTCCGGTGCGGGTGAAGGAGTCAACCTGTTCAACTCCCGCCGCCCACAAGAGGACACGCGACCGTGTCAGCGGAGCTTCACCCGTACCCCAGAGCGTGCAGCCGGGCGTCGTCGATCCCGAAGTGATGCGCGATCTCGTGCACCACCGTGACCTGGGACTCCGCGACGACCTCCTCCCGTGACGCGCACATCCTCAGCGTCGGCCCCCGGTAGATCGTGATCCGGTCCGGCAGCACTCCCGCGTACCACTCCCCGCGATCCGTCAGCGGGGTCCCCTCGTACAACCCGAGCAGCTCGGGATCGTCCGCCGGCGGTTCGTCCTCGACGAACACCGCGACGTTGTCCATCAACCGCGTCAACTCCGGCGGAATCCGGTCCAGCGCCTCGGCGACCAGTTCCTCGAACTCCTCGCGCGTCATCTCCAGCACAGACCCATTGTCCGGTACGCGGCGCCCGTACGAGAGTCCTGAGCACCCCCGCATACCCGCACCCGGACTTGGGCATACGCGACCAATGCCCCGCGTCCCCGCAGCCGTCCGCAACCTCCTGAACACTTTCCGCAGGACCCCCCGCCCCCTCGCCCGCCGCTCCCTCACCCCCCGCCCCCGCACTCGCCTCTCCCCTGCCCGCCGCTCCCGCCTCTCCCCCGCCCGCCGCTCCCGCACGCACCGCCCCCACCCGACCGCCGAACTCGTCCCCCAGCCGCAGCCCTGGCTCCGCGCGCTCGGCCTCACCGCCGTGGTCGTCCTCGGCGCCTGGCTGGGCCTGCTGGTCGTCGGCAACGTACGGGCCCCGGTCGGCCCCATGAACACGACGATGACCCTGCGCCCGTCACTCACCGGCGGCACGAAGATCAACATCTCCCCGCTCGGCGCGCTGGAACTGAACAGCCACCACGCCCCCGTCCGCCTGGACGTGAACGTCGACCAGCTCGACCCCGCCCGCTCCCAGGCCCTCGTCGACCACCCCGAACGCCTCTCCGGCCTCCAGGACGAGGTCAGCCGGGACGTCACGCACGGCACCCTCGACCTCGCCGTACGCTCCTGCGTCGCCGTGGTGTCGGGCGCCACCACCCTCGGCCTCGCCGTGTACCGCCGCCCCCGCCGCGCCCTCGCCGCCGGCGGCCTCGCCCTGACCCTCCTGGCCGCGTCGGGCGGAACCGCGTACGCCACCTGGAACCCCGAATCCGTCCTGGAACCGAAGTTCTCCGGGCTGCTCTCCTCCGCGCCCTCCCTGGTCGGCAACGCCCGCAGCATCGTCACCGAATTCGACGTCTACCAGAAGGAGTTGGCCCGCCTGGTCACCAACGTGACCAAGCTGTACGACGCCACCTCCACGCTCCCCGCCTACGCGCCCGACCCGTCCACCATCCGCGTCCTGCACGTCTCCGACATCCACCTCAACCCTGCGAGCTGGAAGATCATCGCCTCGCTGGTGGAGCAGTACAAGGTCGACGTGATCGTCGACTCCGGCGACACCATGGACCACGGCTCGGCGGCCGAGAACGGCTTCCTGGACCCGATCCGGGATCTCGGCGCCCCGTACGTCTGGGTCCGCGGCAACCACGACTCCCTGACCACCCAGCGCTACCTGGAACGCATGAAGAACGTGCACGTCCTGGACAACGGCAACGCCGAGACCGTCGCCGGCCTGCGCTTCGCCGGCATCGGCGACCCCCAGTTCACCCCCGACCGCTCCAGCAAGCCCGGCGCCGCCGCGTCCGAGGAACTGGCCGGCGCCCGCCTGGCCTCCGCCCTGCGCGACCAGCGCACGGCCGGCACCCCCGTCGACCTCGCCGTCGCCCACGAACCGTCGGCGGCCCGCGAGGCCGACGGCGCGGTCCCGATGGTCCTGGCCGGTCACCTCCACCACGAAGGCATGGAGATCATGAAGTACGGCACCCGGCTGCGGATCGAAGGCTCGACAGGCGGCAGCGGTCTGCGCGCGGTGGAAGGCAAGTACCCCGATCCCATCGAGGCCTCGATCCTCTACATGGACCGCGACACCCGCCGCCTCCAGGCCTGGGACGAGATCAAGCTGGGCGGCCTGGGCCTGACGACGGCCGAGGTCAGCCGCCACCTCGCGAAGGAGAACCAGCCGGGCGCCACCCCGTCGCCCTCCTCCACCTCGTCCACGTCCTCCACTCCCTCCCCCACTCCCTCCACCACGGCCTCCCCCACCCCCTCCACCAACGCCCCGTAAACCGTTTTGGCGATCCCTCCCGCCATCACATATGCTTCTGACGTCCCCGACGCGCTGCGAAGCGCCCAGGCGGGCCGATAGCCCTCATCGTCTAGCGGCCTAGGACGCCGCCCTTTCAAGGCGGTAGCACGGGTTCGAATCCCGTTGGGGGCACGCAACACCGTGTGCGACACTGTCGTGCACGCAGCAAGGTCCTGTGGAGCAGCTTGGAGTGCTCGCCACCCTGTCAAGGTGGAGGCCGCGGGTTCAAATCCCGTCAGGACCGCTGAGGTTTCCTCGGAAACCTCGTGGCTGGGTAGCTCAGTTGGTACGAGCGATCGCCTGAAAAGCGATAGGTCGCCGGTTCGATCCCGGCCCCAGCCACCACCCAAAGGCCCTGTCCACACGGACGGGGCCCTTGTCGTTGCCCCACCCACGCACCTCACCACCAGCACATCCCGTCAGGACCGCTGAGGTTTCCCCGAAACATCGTGACCGGGTAGCTCAGTTGGTACGAGCGATCGCCTGGCCCTGCCTGATAGCGGCTGCGCCGCGGGCGACAGGTCGCCGGTTCGATCCCGGCCCCAGCCACCACCCAAAGGCCCTGTCCACACGGACGGGGCCCTTGTCGTTGACCCACCCACGCACCTCACCACCCCCGAAGACCCCGTCCCACCGGACGGGGTTTTCGCCGTTCCGGTGTCGTTCCGGTGTCGTCCCGGACGCCGGCGGCAAAAGCGTTCGCCAGGAATTTCGCGGGGATGCGATCCTGGACCGCGTATGTCTACGCACCCCGCACCCGGCGCCAGCGCTCCGGGCACCCCCGCTCCGGGCACCCCCGTTCTCGGTGATCTCGCCTCCCGCCTGGCCGAGCTGTCGCTGCGTGATGCGCATCGGCTCGGGCGCAGGCTCGAAGGCACGCGCAGGATTCGCAAGCCGGAGGCCCGTGCCGCCGTTGTCGCCGAGATCGAGGCGGAGGTGGCGAAGGCCGAGGAGCGGATGCGTGCGCGGCGCGGGCGGGTGCCCGCGGTCAGTTATCCCGAGCAGCTGCCCGTCAGCCAGAAGAAGGACGAGATCGCGGCCGCCATCCGTGATCACCAGGTCGTGATCGTCGCGGGTGAGACCGGGTCCGGCAAGACGACCCAGATCCCGAAGATCTGTCTCGAACTCGGCCGCGGGGTCCGCGGCATGATCGGGCACACCCAGCCCCGCCGGATCGCCGCCCGTACGGTCGCCGAGCGGGTCGCCGAGGAGCTGGACACGCCGCTCGGCGAGGCCGTCGGCTGGAGGGTGCGGTTCACCGACCAGGTCAGTCCGGAGGCGACCTTCGTCAAGCTGATGACGGACGGCATTCTGCTCGCCGAGATCCAGACCGACCGCGAGCTGCGCGCCTACGACACGATCATTATCGACGAGGCCCACGAGCGGTCCCTCAACATCGACTTCCTGCTCGGCTATCTCGCGCGGTTGCTGCCCGAGCGCCCTGATCTGAAGGTCGTCATCACCTCGGCGACCATCGATCCCGAGCGGTTCTCCCGGCACTTCGGGGACGCGCCCATCGTGGAGGTCAGTGGGCGGACGTATCCCGTCGAGGTGCGGTACCGGCCGCTCCTGGAGGAGGAGGGGGAGGACTCCGACCGGGATCAGATCACCGCGATCACCGATGCCGTCGAGGAGCTGCTGGGCGAGGGCAAGGGGGACATCCTCGTCTTCCTCTCCGGCGAGCGGGAGATCCGGGACACCGCGGACGCGCTCGAGAAGAAGGCGTACAGGTTCACCGAGGTGCTGCCGCTGTACGCCCGGCTCTCGCACGCCGAGCAGCATCGGGTCTTCCAGCAGCACTCCGGGCGCCGGATCGTGCTGGCGACCAACGTCGCCGAGACCTCGCTCACCGTCCCGGGCATCAAGTACGTCATCGACCCCGGCTTCGCCCGTATCTCCCGCTACAGCCACCGCACCAAGGTCCAGCGGCTGCCCATCGAGGCGGTTTCGCAGGCCAGCGCCAACCAGCGCAAGGGCCGCTGCGGCCGTACCAGCGACGGCGTCTGCATCCGGCTGTACAGCGAGGAGGACTTCGACGCCCGTCCGGAGTTCACGGACGCGGAGATCCTCCGGACGAACCTCGCCTCCGTCATCCTGCAGATGACCGCGGCCGGTCTCGGTGACATCGAGAAGTTCCCGTTCATCGATCCGCCGGACCACCGCAACATCCGTGACGGCGTCCAGCTTCTCCAGGAACTGGGCGCGTTGGACCCGTCGGAGAAGGACGCACGCAAGCGGCTCACGCAGACCGGCCGCAAGCTCGCGCAGCTGCCTGTGGACCCGCGGCTGGCGCGGATGGTGCTGGAGGCCGACAAGAACGGCTGTGTCCGGGAGGTCATGGTGATAGCGGCCGCACTGTCCATCCAGGACCCGCGCGAGCGCCCGGCGGACAAGCAGGCCCAGGCCGACCAGCAGCACGCCCGGTTCAAGGACGAGACGAGTGACTTCCTCGCCTATCTCAACCTGTGGCGCCACCTCCGCGAGCAGCAGAAGGAGAGGGGCTCCTCCTCCTTCCGGCGTATGTGCAAGCAGGAGTACCTGAACTTCCTGCGGATCCGCGAGTGGCAGGACATCTACACGCAGTTGCGCACGGTCGCCAAGCAGATGGGCATCCATCTCAACGAGGACGACGCCCCCGCCGACCGCGTCCACGTCTCCCTTCTCGCCGGTCTGCTCTCGCACATCGGTATGAAGGACGTGAAGGACGGCAACAAGAACGAGTACCTGGGCGCGCGCAGCGCCAAGTTCGCGATCTTCCCCGGGTCGGCCCTGTTCAAGAAGACGCCGCGTTTCGTGATGTCGGCGGAACTGGTGGAGACGAGTCGTCTCTGGGCCCGGGTCAACGCCAAGATCGAACCGGAGTGGGTCGAGCCGCTCGCCGAGCACCTGCTGAAGCGGACGTACAGCGAACCGCACTGGGAGAAGGACCAGGCCGCGGTGATGGCGTACGAGAAGGTCACGCTGTACGGCGTCCCGATCATCGCCCAGCGCAAGGTCAACTACGGCCGGATCGACCCGGAGGCCTCCCGCGAGCTCTTCATCCGCAACGCCCTGGTCGAGGGTGACTGGCGGACGCACCACAAGTTCTTCGCCGACAACCGCAGGCTCCTCAGCGAGGTCGAGGAGCTGGAACACCGGGCGCGGCGCCGGGACATCGTGGTCGACGACGACACGTTGTTCGACTTCTACGACCAGCGGGTGCCCGAAGACGTCGTGTCCGGCGCGCACTTCGACTCGTGGTGGAAGGGTGAGCGGCATGAGCAGCCCGACTTCCTGGACTTCGAGCGGGAGATGCTCATCCGGGAGTCGGCGGAGGCGGTCACCAAGGACGACTATCCGGACGCGTGGCGGCAGGGCCCGCTGAAGTTCCGGGTGACGTACCAGTTCGAGCCGGGTGCGGATGCGGACGGTGTGACGGTCCACGTTCCGCTCCACGTGCTCAACCAGGTCACGGACGAGGGGTTCGACTGGCAGATTCCGGGCCTGCGGGAAGAGGTGGTGACGGAGCTGATCCGGTCCCTCCCGAAGCCGATCCGCCGCCACTACGTGCCGGCGCCGAACTTCGCGAAGCGGTTCCTGGCCACGGCGGTGCCCCTCCAGGAGCCGCTCACCACGACCATGGCGCGTGAGCTCAGACGGATGGTCGGGGTGCCGTTCGAGGCGGACGACTTCGACTGGTCGAAGGTCCCGGACCATCTGCGCATCACCTTCCGGATCGTCGACGAGCGGCGCCGGAAGCTGGCCGAGGACAAGGACCTGGAGGCGTTGAAGCTCCAGTTGAAGCCGAAGGCGAGGCAGGCCCTGTCCCAGGCGGCAGCGGCCACGGCGGAGCGCCAGGGCGGCGAGTCCGTCGAACGGGGGGGCCTCACCGACTGGACGATCGGCTCGCTCGCCCGTGTCTTCGAGACGCGGCGGGCCGGGCAGCCGGTGCGGGCGTACCCGGCGCTGGTCGACGACGGACCGACGGCGAACACCGTGTCCGTACGGCTCTTCGACACGGAGGCCGAGCAGACCGAGGCGATGTGGAAGGGCACGCGGCGGCTGATCCTGCGCAACATCCCGGTCAACCCCGCGAAGTTCGCATCCGAGAAGCTGACGAACGCGCAGAAGATCGCGCTGTCCGCGAATCCGCACGGGTCGGTCCAGGCGCTGTTCGACGACTGCGCGACGGCGGCGGCGGACAAGCTGATCGGCGACTTCGGGGGGCCGGCGTGGGACGAGGAGTCGTACCGGAAGCTGTACGACAAGGTGCGGGCGGAGATCGTCGACACGACGGTCCGTACGGTGGGGCAGGTGCAGCAGGTGCTGGCCGCCTGGCAGGCCTGTGAGCGTCGTCTGAAGGGCGTACGGAGCCCGGTGCTGCTGTCGAACCTGACCGACGTGCGCAAGCAGCTGGACGCCCTCGTGAAGCCGGGTTTCGTGACGGCGGCGGGGATACGGCGACTGCCGGACCTGATGCGCTATCTGGTGGCCGCGGACCGGCGGCTGCAGCAGATGCCGACGAACGTCCAGCGGGACACGTCCCGGATGGAGAAGGTCCACGAGATGCAGGACGAGTACGCGTGGCTGCTGGAGCAGATGCCCCAGGGGCGCCCGGTTCCGTCCTCGGTGCTGGACATCCGCTGGATGATCGAGGAGCTGCGGGTGAGCTACTTCGCGCACGCGCTGGGCACGGCGTACCCCGTCTCCGACAAGCGGATCGTGAAGGCCATCGACGCGGCGGCGCCGTAACAGCAGGCGCACACTGGGTGAGTTCGCCCCGGGGCTCACCCTCCTGTACAGTCTGTTCTCGCAGCGCAACGCACGAATGGCGCCGCAAAACCTGGTCCTGTGGAGCAGCTTGGAGTGCTCGCCACCCTGTCAAGGTGGAGGCCGCGGGTTCAAATCCCGTCAGGACCGCAGTAGCAGTACACACGCAGTACGTGGAGAGGCCCGCGCCCCGCAAGGGACGCGGGCCTCTCCACGTATCCCGGCAAAGGGCCGGGACCACGGGCCGGGTCCTCGGGGCCGGACACTCTCCTGTGCGTGACGCCCGCTCCGAGGCGTCTGTGGGACCGCACGCCGTCTTGACGGCGTCCTCTTCCCCCGGTACCCAGAAGTCAGGGATCGCCTTCCGTGGGGCCTCTGGAGGTGTCGTATGGCGGGATCGGGATCGGTCAGGCACGAGACGCGGGCGCTACTCCGTGCGCACCTGGCGGCCGCCTCCTCGTACGGCCATCTGACGCGCCACTGCCCGATCTGCCACCGCCTGCTGCGGCTGGCGCTGGACGGGGCCCCACAGGCCGCCCAGGCGCCGCCCGAGCGGGACGCGAGCATCGAGGACGAAAGTCCGGCCCCCGCGTGACCGTCGGCGAGTTCCGGCCCGCCAACGCGTGCCTCCGCTAGCGCACATGAGCCGGAGGCAACAAGGACGTTGGCGTGTGACGGGTGTCACTGCATGAGTTTTTGAAACTGCGGTATTTACGGCTCATCTACAACTGGTCAATTTTATATGTGCAATTGCACCAGGTCGCCGAGGATGCCCACAGCAGATCCGACACCCCTCCCCAGACTCCGACAAGCCCGCTCACAGACCCCCCTCATCGGGCACGTTCCGCGCACAAAAAAGATCGCGCTGGACTCGGCGGAGTCCAGCGCGATCGACGACGCACCCTGTGTTGTACTCGGAAAGCCCGGAGGGGCTTGGGCGTGGGGCCTGTTGGGGCAGGACCCGCGTCGCTTGGAGCTGTGGTTCCGAGCGTTGCGACAAGTGGGGACCTGCCGGTTATGCCCGGTTATTGAGTTGTTCAGGCCTCGCTGCGCTGCTGCGGGATGCCCGCGAGCAGCGCGCGGACCTCAGCCTCGCGGTAACGGCGGTGCCCGCCGAGCGTACGGATGGACGTGAGCTTGCCGGCCTTCGCCCACCGCGTGACCGTCTTCGGGTCGACGCGGAACATCGTGGCGACCTCAGCCGGGGTCAGCAGCGGCTCGGCATCAGGGGTGCGAGCGGTCATGAGCGGCCTCCTCGGGAGAACCGAACCATCTCGGTTCTTTCCTCTAAATTCTGCACCTTGACCCGCGTTGCCCGAAATGGCGGACACGAGTCGAGTCGGTTATAGGACGAACGGCTTGTCCTCGGCACTACAACTACACCATCCGTCCAGCCACGTCGGCCAAACCGATGGAATTGCCCCTCCAGGTGTTCATCACCGACGGAAGCCGATGGACCATGCCATAGCGGACAGTCACGACACTGTGACGATCAGTCACAGGACGATCAGGAGTCGTCAGACCCCCCAAAGCGTGCAATGCAGAGATTCCGCCCACATCGCCACGCAACAGGACGGAAGGAGTCTCCCCGGACTCCTTGTCCTATTTTGACATGAGGAGGGGCAAGGGGCGCAAGAGTCGCGTAAGTGCGTTCTGTCACGCTTGCCACACTTCGCACACTTGGTGCGAACGCCCGGATCAGGACCTACGTGCCTTGTTGACGAAACCTCAGGACACACGCCGGTGCGAGGACGAAACCCCAAAACGGGCGTCAGGTCAAACGTACGTTCGCGACCTGAGGCGATCCCCAGGCACTTTCAGTTCGCCGAGCGCCGGTCCCGCACCGACCGCCACCGCGCCACGAGCCGCGCGTACGCCTCGCCCGCGGCGACCCCGTCACCGGTCCGCAGGGCCTCGATCCCGTCGGCCACGTCGGCCGCCGAGTGGTCGTCCTCCAGCTCACCGGCCGGCAGCACGTGCACCAGGCCGCCGTAGTCCAGCTCCACCAGTGAGCGCGGGTGGAACTCCTCCAGCCAGCGCCCCACGTCGATCAGTCCGTCGATCAGCGGCCCCTCGTCGATGGCGTCCTTGAGCGCCCTCAGGCCGCGCGCCACGCGCCGCCGGGCCTGCACCATCGGGGTGCGGTAGCGCAGCATCGGCGGGATCGCGCCGGAGCCCTTGTCGAACCGCCGCTCCTCGTCGGACACCAGCACGAACCAGTTGATCGGCACCTGCCAGGTCGCCGTGCGGATCCAGGGCCGCGCGTCCGGGTTGCGGGCCAGCCAGCGCTCGTAGTCCTGGGCCGCCTGACGCCGTACGACCGGGGGCAGCACCGTGTCCAGGACGGACGGCGGGAGCTCCCCCGGGAGCTCGTCCAGGGCCTGCCAGCCGCGCAGCCGGGTGCGCCACGGGCAGACGCACACCACCCCGTCCGCGTCGAGCACGAACGCGTCGCCGCTCTCGCGCACCGGCACGGGGATCGGCGGGGTGGGCAGCAAGTCGGCCAGGGACCCGCGCAGTTCGTCCTGGTACGAGGGCCGGTCCGGGCGGCGGGCGTAGCGCGCCCAGTGGCTGCGCTCCGGCTCGGGGAAGGCGGCCAGCGGTTCGTACACGCGCAGATAGGTCGCGTACGGGACGATCACGGAGGACACCTTGGGCACGCCTGCTCCCTCCCCCGCCGTCTGCCAGGAAAACCTGCGGAACCCGCACACAAACGAGCGGGAAAACTATGCAAATCGTCGCACGTGCGTACTCCGGAAGCAGGTGATCCTGTGCACTGAGCGGAGGGCAGGGCTCCCAGGCTCTAATCTCGTGCTCACAGCCCCCGCCATCCTCACGGGAGCCGGCCTCCACCCGCCGCTACTTACTCAGGAGTCACCACCGTGACCGACGTAACCGGCGCGTCTGCTGATGTACTGCACACCCTGTTCCACTCGGACCAGGGGGGTCATGAGCAAGTCGTGCTCTGCCAGGACCGGGCCAGCGGTCTCAAGGCCGTCATCGCCCTCCACAGCACCGCCCTGGGCCCCGCCCTCGGCGGTACGCGTTTCTACCCGTACGCCAGTGAGGCGGAGGCCGTCGCCGACGCGCTGAACCTCGCGCGCGGGATGTCGTACAAGAACGCCATGGCCGGCCTGGACCACGGCGGCGGCAAGGCCGTGATCATCGGGGACCCGGAGCGGGACAAGACCGAGGAGCTGCTGCTGGCCTACGGCCGGTGCGTGGCCTCCCTCGGCGGTCGGTACGTCACCGCGTGCGACGTCGGTACGTACGTCGCCGACATGGACGTCGTGGCCCGTGAGTGCCGCTGGACGACGGGCCGGTCGCCGGAGAACGGCGGCGCGGGCGACTCGTCCGTCCTGACCGCGTTCGGCGTCTACCAGGGCATGCGGGCCTCCGCAGAGCACCTGTGGGGCGATCCGTCGTTGCGGGCGAAGCGGATCGGTATCGCCGGCGTCGGCAAGGTCGGGCACCACCTGGTGGAGCACCTGGTGGCGGAGGGCGCCGAAGTCTTCGTCACGGACGTGCGCGAGGACGTCGTCCGGCGGATCACCGAGCGGCACCGGAACGTGCTGGCGGTCGCGGACACCGACGAGCTGATCCGCGTGGACGGCCTCGCGGTCTACGCCCCCTGTGCGCTGGGCGGGGCCCTGAACGACGCCACCGTGCCGGTGCTGACCGCGCGGATCGTCTGTGGCGCCGCCAACAACCAGTTGGCCCACCCGGGCGTCGAGAAGGACCTCGCCGACCGGGGGATCCTCTACGCGCCGGACTACGTGGTGAACGCCGGCGGGGTCATCCAGGTCGCCGACGAACTGCACGGGTTCGCCTTCGAACGGTGCCGGGCGAAGGCGGCGAAGATCTACGACACCGCGCTCGCCATCTTCGCACGTGCGAAGATGGACGGGATTCCGCCGGCCGCGGCGGCCGACCGGATCGCCGAGCAGCGGATGGCGGAGGGACGCGGGCTCGGGGCGCACTGAGAGGCGGTCCCGGGGTTCTACCGGTACCCGTCGGCGCACAGTTGGAGAGAACTCTCACGTCCGTCGGCGGGTCGCCTGCCAAGAAGTGGTTAAAATCGCGGTTGACCAGCAGGGACAGGACACCCCGAGGGTCCTGGGTGCGGGCATGTCCTGCGGGCGACGTACCGTATGGGCGTGGGCTCAGGTACCGTGGAAGCCCTACGGACCGGTCTCTCCACGGAGAGCCCGTTCCAGATCATGAACGCGTGTCAAGACTCTGGGGCCACCGAGCCCCGTATCCGAGGGGGTCGAGCCATGGGGCGCGGCCGGGCAAAGGCCAAGCAGACGAAGGTCGCCCGCCAGCTGAAGTACAGCAGCGGCGGGACTGACCTCTCGCGTCTGGCCAATGAGCTGGGCGCTTCGACTTCGAGTCAGCCGCCGAATGGCGAGCCGTTCGAAGAGGACGAAGACGACGACGACCCGTACTCCCAGTACGCGGATCTGTACAACGACGACGATGAGGACGAGGACGACGGGTCCGGTCCCACATCGCAACGCCGCGGGGCTTGACGATCCAGCCGCGCTCGACCCGGTCCGGGCGGTTCACACCTCCCGGACCGGGTTTTGCGCTGCCCTCGTCACGTCGTTCGCGGCGTCACCTCGTCGGGACCGGACGGCGCGTAGGGACCGGCCGGTTCCGCGCGGACAGCACTGCGGCCGTTCACATGGGTCGCCGCGAGTGGCCGGTTCACCCGGAGTGGCACCGGCCGGTGCACGCCGGGTACCAGCAGCCGGTTCAGGCCGCGTAGTCCCCGACCAGTTCCGCGCCCGTCTCGCGGTCGCCGCGGTCCGTGATCTCGCCGGCGACCCAGGCTTCGACCCCGCGGTCCGCCAGGGTGGCCAGGGCCACGTCCGTCGACTCCTCCGGGACGATCGCGATCATGCCCACGCCCATGTTCAGGGTCTTCTCCAGCTCCAGGCGTTCGACCTGGCCCGTCCTGCCGACGAGGTCGAAGACCGGGGCCGGGGTCCAGGTGGAGCGGTCGACGATCGCGTGCAGCGTGTCGGGGATCACACGGGCCAGGTTGGCGGCGAGCCCGCCACCCGTGATGTGACTGAAGGCGTGTACGTCGGTGGTCCGGGTCAGGGCCAGGCAGTCCAGCGAGTAGATCTTGGTGGGCTCGAGGAGTTCCTCGCCCAGCGTGCGGCCGAACTCCTCGATCCGCGCGTCCAGGGACAGACCTGCCTGGTTCAGCAGGACGTGGCGGACGAGCGAGTACCCGTTCGAGTGAAGACCGGAGGCCGCCATGGCGATCACCGCGTCACCCGTACGGATGCGATCCGGGCCGAGCAGCCGGTCGGCCTCCACCACGCCCGTACCGGCGCCGGCCACGTCGAAGTCGTCCGGGCCCAGCAGGCCGGGGTGTTCGGCCGTCTCGCCGCCGATCAGGGCGCAGCCGGCCAGGACACAGCCCTCGGCGATGCCCTTGACGATGGCGGCGACCCGCTCGGGGTGGACCTTGCCGACGCAGATGTAGTCGGTCATGAACAGCGGCTCGGCGCCGCACACCACGATGTCGTCCATGACCATCGCGACCAGGTCGTGGCCGATCGTGTCGTAGACGCCGAGCTGGCGGGCGATGTCGACCTTGGTGCCGACGCCGTCCGTGGCGGAGGCGAGCAGGGGACGCTCGTAGTTCTTGAGGGCGGAGGCGTCGAAGAGGCCGGCGAAACCGCCGAGGCCGCCGAGGACCTCGGGGCGCTGCGTCTTCTTCACCCACTCCTTCATGAGCTCGACGGCGCGGTCGCCCGCTTCGATGTCGACACCCGCTGTTTTGTAGGACGCCGCTGCGTAGCCGGCACCAGTTGTCTCAGACATGGCCAGGAGAACCTTCGTGTCGTACGGCAGGTGGGGCGGACCGGACCGGCTACGGACGGCGGATCGCGTCGGCGGCGGCCGTCGCGGCCGGGCCGGCGGCCAGCTCGGTCTCCAGGAGCTGCTTGCCGAGCAGCTCGGGGTCCGGGAGATCCATGGGGTACTCGCCGTCGAAGCAGGCGCGGCAGAGGTTCGGCTTGGCGATGGTGGTCGCCTCGATCATGCCGTCGATGGAGATGTACGACAGGGAGTCGGCGCCCAGCGAGGTGCCGATCTCGTCGATGCTCATGCCGTTGGCGATGAGCTCGGCGCGGGTGGCGAAATCTATGCCGAAGAAGCAGGGCCACTTCACGGGCGGCGACGAGATCCGGATGTGGACCTCGGCGGCACCCGCCTCGCGGAGCATCCGCACCAGGGCCCGCTGCGTGTTGCCGCGCACGATCGAGTCGTCGACGACGACCAGCCGCTTGCCCTTGATGACTTCCTTCAGCGGGTTCAGCTTCAGCCGGATGCCGAGCTGACGGATCGTCTGGGAGGGCTGGATGAACGTACGCCCGACGTAGGCGTTCTTCACCAGGCCCGCGCCGAAGGGGATGCCGGAGGCCTCCGCGTAGCCGATGGCGGCCGGGGTGCCGGACTCCGGGGTGGCTATGACCAGGTCGGCCTCGGCCGGGGCTTCCTTGGCGAGCTTGCGGCCCATCTCCACGCGGGAGAGGTACACGTTCCGACCGGCGATGTCGGTGTCCGGGCGGGCGAGGTAGACGTACTCGAAGATGCAGCCCTTGGGCTTCGCTTCCGCGAATCGGGAGGTGCGCAGGCCGTTCTCGTCGATGGCGACGAACTCGCCCGGCTCGATCTCGCGCACGTAGGCCGCGCCGCAGATGTCGAGGGCGGCGGACTCGGAGGCGACGACCCAGCCGCGCTCCAGGCGGCCGAGGACCAGCGGGCGGATGCCCTGCGGGTCACGGGCGGCGTAGAGGGTGTGCTCGTCCATGAAGACGAGCGAGAAGGCGCCCTTGACCTGGGAGAGGACCACGGGGGCAGCCTCTTCCACGGTCAGCGGCTTGCCGTCCTCGTCGACCTGGGCCGCGAGGAGCGCGGTGAGCAGGTCGGTGTCGTTGGTGGCCGCGACGCGGGTCGAGCGGCCGTTGGTGTCCTTCGGAAGGTCGGCGACCATCTCGGCGAGCTGCGCCGTGTTGACGAGGTTGCCGTTGTGGCCGAGCGCGATGGAGCCGTGCGCGGTGGCACGGAACGTCGGCTGGGCGTTCTCCCACACGGAGGCACCGGTGGTCGAGTAGCGGGCGTGTCCGACCGCGATATGACCCGTGAGCGAACCGAGCGAGGTCTCGTCGAAGACCTGGGAAACGAGCCCCATGTCCTTGAAGACGAGGATCTGGGAGCCGTTGCTGACCGCGATTCCCGCGGATTCCTGGCCTCGATGCTGGAGGGCGTAGAGCCCGAAGTAACTGAGCTTGGCGACCTCTTCGCCCGGAGCCCAGACACCGAAGACGCCGCATGCGTCCTGGGGGCCTTTCTCACCGGGGAGCAGATCATGACTGAGTCGACCGTCACCACGTGGCACGCAACCGAGTGTAGGCGAGATCGTGCACTGGTCCGAATTGGGGATTCGCCGGCGCTCATGGATCACTTTTCGGCGACGGCCCGCAGGGTGTTCCCGTTTTCGCTGGTCAGGGTGAGGGTGTCGGCGTCCACTCGATAGCTGAGCGTGCTGTTGAAGAGGCTCAGCAGGGTCTTTTCGGTGTCCATGAGTGAGGCGTCGCACATCATTCGGGTGGTGGACGGGGCGCCCAGAGTGATATGCCCGTCGCGGACGGTCGCCTTGGGATCGACGGTGGCCTGGGGGTCGACGGTGGCCTCGGGGTCGACGGTGGCCTTGGCGTTGACGTGGTTGCAGCCGAGCCTGCCGCCGGCCTTGCCGGTCTTCTTGTCGAAGGTGAGGTGGGTGTCCCCGTGGGCGCGGTGGGTCCTGCCGTCCACGGTGACGCTGTCGACGTTCCAGCGGACGCCGGTGACGGGCCGCTCGGTGCCGACCGAGCCGCTGCCGGCCTGTTCGCCGCCGCCCGCCTTCTCGTTTCCGCAGGCCGCCGCGAGCGGGAGGAGGGCCACGACGGCCGTCGTGACCAGGGGCGTGATCAGTCGCTGCTTCTGCCGGTACGTGCGCTGCATCTGCGGGTACGTGCGCTGCATCTGCGGGTACGTGCGCTGCCTCTGCCGGTTCGTGCGCTGCTTCTGCCGGTACATGTCGGTTCGACGGGACGTACGGGGTGATCGGTTCCACTCGGGTGCGGTTCAGCGCAGCAACGGCAGCAACCCGCCGAGGTCGGCGCGCTCCCCGCTCGCTCTGACGTTCGCCTCCTCGACCGCGTCCTTCCAGCTCACCCGCCCGCTCGCGAGCCGGATCCAGGTCAGCGGGTCGGTCTCGACGACGTTGGGCGGGGTGCCACGGGTGTGCCGGGGCCCTTCGACGCACTGCACCACGGCGTACGGCGGGATCCGCACCTCGGTGGAACCGCCGGGCGCCTTCGCGGCGAGGGCGTCGGCGAGGAGGCGGGTGGCCGCGGCGAGGGCCTGACGGTCGTACGGGACGTCGAGGCCGGGGACGGCGGCGTTCAGGTCGTCGGTGTGGACGACGAGTTCGACGGTCCGGGTGACCAGGTAGTCGTCGAGGGTCATGGCCCCGGTGCGGGCGGCGAGGAGTCGGGCGCCGGGGGCGGTGGCGAGGCTCTCGGTGAGACGCGCGGCGGTACCGGCGAACAGCGCGTCCAGGTCGGGATGGGCCGCGGCGAGCTGCCGGGTGCCGTCGGCGATGTCGTCGGCACGGACCGCGGTGGCGAACGGCCAGTCCAGGAGTGTGAGCTCCGGGCGCGGGGGCTCGTCGCGGTCGATGGTGCGGCTGACCGTCTCCACGCCCATGGCCACGTGCGCGGCCAGGTCCCGCACGGTCCAGCCCGGGAGCCGGGTGGGGAGCGCGAACTGCTCGGGGGTGAGAGTGCGGACCGCCTCCCTCACGTGCCCGAGCTGGGTGAGGATCGCGGTGCGGATCCTGCCGGGGTCGTAGGTGCGCGCGCGCTTCTTGGCCGGGGGCATGGAGAGCAGCCTAGGCCGACTGGGCGAGGTCGCGGGGGCGTCGAAGATCTCGCGGTTCCGCGGGACGCCGAGGCCGTGCCGACGGAAGGGGAGGCCGCAGGCGGTGTCCGGGTCGGGGCCCTCCATCAGCGGGAAGTGCGGGTGCGGTTCCGTGGAGTTGCCGGAGTTCCCGCAGCCGGCGAGCCGCCGGCCCGCGTGGACGCCCGGACCCGTGAAGCCCCGCACCGGAACCTCTCCGGGCGGGGCTTCACCGTCGTACGACGACTACGACTACAGCTTCGGACTACGACTACGACTACGACTACGACTGCTTACGCGAGCAGCGCCGGGATCGTCTCCTCGTGGGCCTTGCGCAGCTCCTCCAGGGACAGCTCGAACTCGCCCTGGAGCTCGACCGTGTCGCCGTCGACGACACCGATGCGGGTGACGGGGAGGCCCCGGGCGCCGCACATGTCGTTGAAGCGGAGCTCCTCCGAGCGCGGGACGGCGACGACCGCGCGGCCCGCCGACTCCGAGAAGAGGAAGGTGAACGCGTCCAGGCCGTCCGGGACGATCAGACGCGCGCCCTTGCCGCCGAGCAGCGCCGACTCGACGACCGCCTGGATCAGACCGCCGTCGGACAGGTCGTGCGCGGAGTCGATCATGCCGTCGCGGGAGGCGGAGATCAGGATCTCGGCGAGCAGGCGCTCGCGTTCCAGGTCCACCTTCGGGGGCAGGCCGCCGAGGTGGTCGTGGATCACCTGGGACCAGGCCGAGCCGCCGAACTCCTCACGGGTGTCGCCGAGGAGGTAGAGCAGCTGGCCCTCCTCCTGGAAGGCGACGGGCGTGCGCCGGGCCACGTCGTCGATGACGCCGAGGACCGCGACGACCGGGGTCGGGTGGATGGCCGCGTCGCCCGTCTGGTTGTAGAGGGAGACGTTGCCGCCGGTCACCGGGGTGCCGAGCTGCTGGCAGGCGTCCGCGAGACCGCGGATGGCCTCCGCGAACTGCCACATCACCGCCGGGTCCTCGGGCGAGCCGAAGTTCAGGCAGTCGGAGACGGCCAGCGGCGTGGCGCCGGTCGTGGCGACGTTGCGGTAGGCCTCGGCGAGCGCCAACTGGGCGCCGTGGTACGGGTCCAGCTTCGCGTACCGGCCGTTGCCGTCCGTCGCGATGGCGACCCCGAGGCCGGTCTCCTCGTCGATGCGGATCATGCCCGAGTCCTCGGGCTGCGCCAGCACCGTGTTGCCCTGCACGAAGTGGTCGTACTGCGAGGTGATCCACTTCTTGGAGGCCTGGTTCGGGGACGACACCAGCGCCAGCACCTGGGACTTGAGTTCCTCCGAAGTCCCGGGCCGGGCAAGCTTGTTGGCGTCGTCCGCCTGGAGTGCGTCCTGCCAGGACGGGCGGGCGTACGGGCGCTCGTAGACCGGGCCGTCGTGGGCCACGGTCCGCGGGTCCACGTCCACGATCTTGCCGCCGTGCCAGAAGATCTCCAGGCGGTCGCCGTCCGTCACCTCACCGATGACCGTGGCGATGACGTCCCACTTCTCGCAGATCTCCAGGAAGCGGTCGACCTTCGACGGCTCCACGACCGCGCACATCCGCTCCTGCGACTCGCTCATGAGGATTTCCTCGGGAGAGAGGGTCGAGTCGCGGAGGGGGACGTCGTCCAGGGTGACCGTCATGCCGCCGGAGCCGTTCGACGCCAACTCGCTTGTGGCGCAGGAGAGTCCGGCCGCGCCCAGGTCCTGGATGCCGACTACCAGCTTCTCGGCGAAGGCCTCCAGGGTGCACTCGATGAGGAGCTTCTCCTGGAAGGGGTCGCCCACCTGGACGGCGGGGCGCTTCGACGGCTTGGCGTCGTCGAAGGTCTCGCTCGCCAGGATCGACGCGCCGCCGATGCCGTCGCCGCCCGTGCGGGCGCCGTAGAGGATGACCTTGTTGCCCGCGCCGGAGGCCTTCGCGAGGTGGATGTCCTCGTGCCGCATGACACCGATGGCACCGGCGTTGACCAGCGGGTTGCCCTGGTAGCAGGCGTCGAAGACGACCTCACCGCCGATGTTGGGCAGGCCGAGGCAGTTGCCGTAGCCGCCGATGCCGGCGACGACACCGGGGAGGACGCGCTTGGTGTCGGGGTGGTCCGCCGCACCGAAACGGAGGGGGTCCACGACGGCCACCGGCCGCGCGCCCATCGCGATGATGTCGCGCACGATGCCGCCGACGCCCGTGGCCGCGCCCTGGTACGGCTCGACGTAGGAGGGGTGGTTGTGCGACTCGACCTTGAAGGTGACCGCGTAACCCTGGCCGACGTCCACCACGCCCGCGTTCTCGCCGATGCCGACGAGCAGCGCGTCGCTCTGGGGGGCCTTCTCGCCGAACTGGCGGAGGTGGACCTTGGAGGACTTGTAGCTGCAGTGCTCGGACCACATGACCGAGTACATGGCGAGCTCGGCGCCGGTCGGGCGGCGGCCGAGGATCTCCACGACCCGCTCGTACTCGTCCTTCTTCAGGCCGAGTTCGGCCCAGGGCAGCTCGACGTCGGGGGTCGCGGCCGCGTGCTCGACCGTGTCCAGAGGCGTCCGGCTCATACGTTGACCAGCTTCTTGAGGATCGAGGTGAAGAAGGGGAGGCCGTCGGTGCGGCCGGTGCCGATGAGCGGCTCCACGGCGTGCTCCGGGTGCGGCATCAGGCCCACCACGTTGCCGGCCTCGTTGGTGATGCCGGCGATGTCCCGGAGCGAGCCGTTGGGGTTGCCGTATCCGTCAGCGGATCGGTCAGCGGATCCATCGGCGGATCCATCGGCGGATCCATCGGCGGATCCGTCAGCGGCTTCGCCGCGGACCAGGTACCGGAACGCGACCCGACCCTCGGCCTCCAGCTTGTCCAGGGTGTACTCGTCGGCGACGTACCGGCCGTCCATGTTCTTCAGCGGAATGTTGATCTCCTGGCCGGCCGAGTAGTCGGTCGTCCAGGCGGTGTCCGCGTTCTCCACCCGCAGCTTCTGGTCGCGGCAGATGAAGTGGAGGTGGTCGTTGCCGAGCATTGCGCCCGGGAGGAGGTGGGCCTCGGTGAGGATCTGGAAGCCGTTGCAGATGCCGAGGACCGGGAGGCCGGCCTTCGCCTGCTCGATCAGGGGCTCCATCACCGGCGAGAAGCGCGCGATGGCCCCGGCCCGCAGATAGTCGCCATACGAGAAACCGCCGCACAGCACCACGGCGTCGACCTGATGGAGGTCCTTGTCCTTGTGCCACAGGGCGACCGGTTCGGCGCCCGCGAGGCGGATCGCGCGCTGCGTGTCCCGGTCGTCGAGGCTGCCCGGGAAAGTGACGACGCCAATACGAGCGGTCACTTCGCGGCCTCCGCGACTTCCTCCACCTTGACGGTGAAGTCCTCGATCACGGTGTTGGCGAGGAAGGATTCCGCGAGATCGTGGATGCGGGCGAGCGCGGCCTCGTCGACCGGGCCGTCAACTTCCAGTTCGAATCGCTTTCCCTGACGTACGTCGGAGATCCCTTCGAAACCCAGCCGCGGCAGTGCGCGCTGCACCGCCTGGCCCTGGGGGTCGAGGATCTCCGGCTTGAGCATGACGTCGACTACGACGCGTGCCACTGGCACTCCCGGTGTTGTGGTGCTGAGCAGGTTCCTGCAGGTGTCTTCAGACTACCCGGACAAAATTTCTACGCGGGTAGAGTTGTAGGAATCTACGTGACGGCCATCACGATCAGGGGCCGGAGGGGTGCCTTCACGAAAAGTTCAGGGAAAGATCCAGGATCGATGCACGACAGGTATTGCGCCGGAGACACGCGGGCAGATTTAGTCGGGCTTCACATTGCAATGCCGGGCACTGTACAAATGAATTAGCAATAGCCGATACTTTGCCCATTAACAAGCGAACAGTCGGCATCTCCCAGACGTCTTGGCACGTCATCGCAGAGGTGTCGCACGAAGGGACCGATATTCGTGGCGCAGAAGGTCGTGGTCACTCTCTTTGACGACATCGACGGCTCGGAAGCGGCGGAAACGATCGCCTTCGGACTCGACGGCAAGTCGTACGAGATCGACCTGAACCAGGTCAATGCCAAGAAACTGCGTAAGGCGCTCGAGCCGTACGTGGACGCCGGCCGCAAGCGGTCGAGGTCGGGCAAGACGTACCGGCAGACGGAGGTCGCACCCGACCCGGCGGCCGTCAGGGCCTGGGCCCAGGCCAACAAGATGGACGTCCCGGCCCGCGGACGCATCCCGAAGAAGGTGTACGAGGCGTTCACCGCCGCCCAGTGAGCCAGGGGCCGACGACCGGTCACCCGCCCCTCGGGACAACCGACTTGCGTTGCACCCCACCTGGTCAGCTAGAGTCTGGAGCACGCCGAGGGGCGAGGCCGAAAAAGCCCAGCCCAACGGAGTACATGCGGGTGTAGTTCAGTAGTAGAACATCCCCCTTCCAGGGGGAAGGCGCAGTGTGCAATTCCTGTCACCCGCTCTACACCGCCGACCCAGCCACAGTTGTGGATCAGGTAGGCTGGTGTTCGCGCCGGTCGGTGAGAGCCGATCGGAGGCAATGCGGACGTAGCTCAGTTGGTAGAGCGCAACCTTGCCAAGGTTGAGGTCGCCAGTTCGAACCTGGTCGTCCGCTCGGGAATGAGACCCCGGTCCACTGGACCGGGGTTTTTCCATGCCCACCTGGCTACGTCGTAGCCACGACGTAGCCACGACGTACGGGACTGCATGCCCGCGCGTCCGCTTCCTGCATGTCCGCGCCCCCGTTCCTCCGTCTGACATTTGTCATGCCGACTGATGACATCGCGCACTGATGCCGGACCCGTGGTGCCGGGACGCTGAAGGCATGGAAACCAACGAACACGAACACGTGATTGAGGTCACTGACCTCCGGCGTGTGTACAGGGGCGGGTTCGAGGCGGTGCGCGGCATCACCTTCTCCGTTCGCAGCGGCGAGGTATTCGCGCTGCTCGGCACCAACGGCGCCGGAAAGACGTCCACCGTCGAACTGCTGGAGGGGCTTGCCCGGCCGGCCGGGGGCCGGGTGCGGATCCTCGGGCAGGATCCCCACGCCGAACGGGACGTCGTACGCCCGCGGACCGGGGTGATGTTGCAGGAGGGTGGCTTTCCGTCCGAGCTGACCGTCGCGGAGACCACGCGCATGTGGGCGGGCTGTGTGAGCGGGGCACGTCCGCCGCGGGAGGCGCTGGCGCTGGTCGGTCTGGAGCGGCGGGTCGACGTACGCGTCAAGCAGTTGTCCGGGGGTGAGCGGCGGCGCCTGGATCTGGCACTCGCGCTGCTCGGCCGGCCCGAGGTGCTGTTCCTGGACGAGCCGACGACCGGACTGGACGCCGAAGGGCGCCGGGAGACCTGGGAGTTGGTACGGGCGCTGCGCGACGGTGGTACGACGGTGCTGCTGACCACGCACTACCTGGAGGAGGCCGAGGGCCTCGCCGACCGGCTGGCCATCCTGCACGAGGGGCGGATCGCGGCCGCCGGGACACCGGCCGAGGTGACCGCCGCGCAGCCCTCCCGGATCTCCTTCGAACTGCCCGCCGGCTACTTCGTGGGCGACCTGCCGCCGCTCGGTGAGCTGGGGGTGGTCGGACACGAGGTCGAGGGGAACGTCGTACGGCTGCGGACGCGGGAGCTCCAACGGGCGGCCACCGGGGTGTTGGGGTGGGCCGAGCGGGCCGGGGTCGAGCTGCGGCGGCTGGATGTGCGGTCGGCCTCGCTGGAGGAGGCGTTCCTGAGGATCGCCCACGAGGCCTCTTCGGAGACGGCTGAGAAGTTCGCAGAAGACACAAAGGACGCAGAAGACACAAAGGACGAGGAGTACGCGGCATGAGCGAGGCGGTCACCACCCCGGCGGGGCGCGTCGCGGCGCTCGCGCGGGCCGAGCTGACGCTGTTCGGACGGAGCAAGGGCATGATCGTCACGGCGGTGTTCGTGCCGCTGGTAATGCCGCTCACCGCCCGCTCGGTGCTCGACGGCATGGACTTCAAGGGCTCGGGGCTGAGCCTCGGCCAAGTGCTACTGCCCGGGGCCATTGGGTTCTCGCTGCTGTTCGCCGTGTACACGGCGCTCGTGGGCGTCTTCGTCGGGCGGCGCGAGGAACTCGTCCTCAAGCGGCTGCGTACGGGCGAGCCACGGGACCAGGAGATTTTGGCGGGGGCGGCGCTCCCGGCCGTCGTCACCGGGCTGGTGCAGTCCCTGATCCTGGCGGTGGGCTGTACGGCCCTGCTCGACGTTCCTGCGCCGAAGGCTCCCCAACTCGCGGTGATCGGGGTGGTGTCGGGGCTGGTGATGTGTGCGGCGCTGGCCGCCGTCACCGCGAGCTTCACCCGTACCGTGGAGAGTGCCCAGGTCACCTCGATGCCGCTGCTGATGGTCTCCATGGCGGGCTCCGGGGTCATGGTGCCGCTGGAGTTGATGCCGGATCGGGTGGCACCCATGCTCGAACTGCTGCCGCTGTCACCGGTGATCACGCTCGTGCGCGGTGGCTGGACGGGTGAGCTGTCGCTGTACGAGGCGGTGGGCCCGGTGGTGACGGCGCTGGCCTGGACCGCCTTCGGCGTGTTTGCTGTACGGCGGTGGTTCCGGTGGGAGCCGCGGCGCTGATGGACGGGGGGAACCAGGTGCGCGGGCCGGCGCGGTGGTGGCGGGACAAGAGCACTCCGGCGAAGGTGGAAACGTACACACGGTGGTGCTTCCACTTCTTCACGCTGACCGAGGTCGTCTCCGTCGGGCCGCTGGTCCTCGGACTTGTGGGGGCGGGGCCGGCGACCTGGCCGACGGGCTGGCTGGCACTGATGGTGTGCGTGCACGGCGTCGTCTGTGCCATGACCGTGTCAGCGGCGCTGGACTGGACGCGCGGCCGACGTGAGCAACCGGTCAGGATGCTGTGGACCCTCGGCTCCGTCACCGCGGTGATCGCCGTGGCGGCCATCGGGATCGCCGAGCGCGGCCCGGAGGGTGACGGCGTCGAAAGCGCGGCGGCCGGGGTCTTCGTGACCGTGCTCGTCTTCGGCGCCGGCATCATCGCCCTCGGCGTCCGCCGTCGGCGGCGGGTCTTCGCGGTCGTGGCGGGCTTCGCGGCCGGCTCGGGGCTCGTGGCGTTCCCCATCGGCCTGCCCGGCCCCGCCACGCTGGTCATCGCGCTGAGCGTGCTGGCCGGCGCCGGGTTCCTCGCCATCACCTCGGCCTTCTCCGTCTGGCTCCTCGACGCCGTCTACGAACTCGACGAGGCCCGCGAGACCCGCGCCCGGCTCGCCGTCGCCGAGGAACGGCTCCGCTTCGGGCGCGATCTGCATGACGTGATGGGGCGGAACCTGGCCGTGATCGCACTGAAGAGCGAGCTGGCCGCACAGCTGGCGCGGCGCGGCCGGCCCGAGGCCGTGGAGCAGATGATCGAGGTGCAGCGCATCGCGCGGGAGTCGCAGCGCGAGGTGCGGGATGTCGTACGGGGATATCGGGAAGCCGACCTCGAAGTCGAACTCGCCGGCGCGAAGGGGGTGTTGACGGCTGCGGGGATCCGGTGCGAGGTGACCGGCGGCGCGGTGTCCGGGCTGCCGGCCGAGGTGCAGTCGGCGCTCGGGTGGGTGGTGCGGGAGGCCACCACCAATGTCCTGCGGCACGGGGATGCGGAGCGGTGCACGGTGGCGGTGCGGGTGACCGAGGGGCAGGTCGGGAACGGGGGTGCGGTGACAGGGCAGACGGTGGCAGGGCAGGCGGCCGAAGAGCAGGTCGGGAACGGGGGTGCGGTGACAGGGCAGACGGTGGCAACGCGGGCGGCCGAAGAGCAGGTCGGGAACGGGGGTGCGGTGACAGGGCAGACGGTGGCAGGGCAGGCGGTGGCAAGGAAGGCAATGGCACGGGGGACGGTGGCAGCGCGGGCGGTGCTGACCGTGGAGAACGACGGGGTGCGGTCCTCCGGTGGGAGCGGAGGGTCGGGACTCGCGGGGTTGCGGGAGCGGCTGGCGGCGGTGGACGGGACGTTGGAGGCCGGGTTCGTCGACGGGGGCGTGTTCCGGGTGGTCGCGGAGGTGCCGTTGAGCACGGTCGAGGTCGACGCCGGGGTCGACGCGGAGGTCGTGTCGTGACGACTCCGGTACGGCTGCTGCTCGCCGACGACGAACATCTGATCCGGGGTGCGCTCACGGCGCTGCTGTCCCTGGAGGAGGATCTGCTGATCGTGGCCGAGGCGGCCACCGGGCCGGAAGCCCTGGCGATGGCGCTCGCGCACCAGGTCGACGTCGCCGTACTCGATCTGCAGATGCCCGGCGCGGACGGTGTGAGGGTCGCCACATCACTGCGGACCGAGCTGCCCGACTGCCGGGTTCTGATCGTGACCAGTCACGGGCGACCGGGGCATCTGAAGCGGGCCCTGGAGGCGGGGGTGCGGGGATTCGTGTCCAAGACGGTCAGCGCCCAGCGACTCGCGGAGATCATCCGCACGGTCCACGCGGGAAACCGGTATGTCGACCCCGAGTTGGCCGCCGACGCGATCTCCGCCGGGGACTCCCCGCTGACCGGGCGGGAGGCGGAGGTGCTGGAGCTCGCCGCCGACGGGGCGCCCGTCGCGGAGATCGCCGAGCGGGCCGCGCTGTCGCAGGGGACCGTGCGGAACTATCTGTCGTCGGCCGTCTCGAAACTCGGGGCGGAGAACCGGCACGCGGCGGTGCGGCTCGCACGGGAGCGAGGTTGGGTATAGTTGCTCTCGCGCCACGGCGCACTGCGGACGTAGCTCAGTTGGTAGAGCGCAACCTTGCCAAGGTTGAGGTCGCCAGTTCGAACCTGGTCGTCCGCTCTTGTGGAGAAGACCCCGGTCATCATGACCGGGGTCTTCTCGTGCCGCCTGGTCCAGCTCGTGAGGGACCCCGGCCGGCCGGGGTCCCTTGCGTGTGGCTAGTGCCGCGGCAGGCAATGTTTGCCCGAGAAGGAGCGGCGTCATGGGGGTCCCCCCGCTCGAGCGCAGCCGAGAGTGGGGGAGCGTGCTATCGGCGTGCCGGGCGGAAGCCCTCGTACTGGATGTACGTGGGCTTTCGCCCGGTGCGGCGAGTGGGGGCACCTCCCACGCCCTTAAGGCAGTGGGGGAGCGTGCCAGGCGTCGCGACGGGGCGAACATTGCCTGTCGCGGCACTAGCTCCAGCTCATGCCGGTCAGGCGCTCGTACGCCTCCACGTACCGGGCGCGGGTCGCCTCCACCACCTGCTCGGGCAGCGGCGGCGGGGGCTGCTCGCTCTTCCGGTCCCAGCCGGACTCCGGCGAGGTCAGCCAGTCACGGACGTACTGCTTGTCGTACGACGGCTGCGCGCGGCCCGGCTCCCACTGGTCGGCCGGCCAGAAGCGGGACGAGTCCGGGGTGAGGACCTCGTCCGCGAGGACGAGCGTTTCGCCCTGGAAGCCGAACTCGAACTTGGTGTCCGCGAGGATGATCCCCCGGTCACGGGCGATGTCCCGGCCCCGCCCGTACACGGCGAGGGTCGCCTGCCGCAGGTGGGCCGCGGTGTCGGCGCCGACCTGACGGGCGACCTCCTCGTAGGAGACGTTCTCGTCGTGCTCGCCGACCGCGGCCTTGGTGGCCGGGGTGAAGATCGGGGCGGGGAGTTCACTGCCGTCGGTCAGGCCCTCGGGCAGGGCGAGGCCGCAGACCGTGCCGGACTCCTTGTACTCGAGCAGGCCGGAGCCGGTGAGGTAGCCGCGGGCCACACACTCGACCGGGACCATCTGGAGCGACGTGCAGACGAGGGTGCGGCCCGCCCAGTCGGCGGGGGCGCCGACGGGCAGTTCGGTGCTCAGGACGTGGTTGGGGACCAGGTCGGCGAGCTGGTCGAACCACCACAGGGAGAGCTGGGTGAGGACACGGCCCTTGTCGGGGATCTCGCTGGGCAGCACCCAGTCGAAGGCGGAGAGGCGGTCGCTGGCGACCATCACGAGATCGCCCGCCTCGTTCTGGTACAGGTCGCGCACCTTGCCGGTGTGCAGATGCACCAGGCCCGGAACCTGCAGCGGTTCGGGCTTTTCGACGAATCCGGACACGGTTCCTCCCCGTGGTTCTGTGCAAGTGGGTCGATTCTCCCGTACGCGGAGGAACGGCCTTGGGGTGGGGGTGCGCTGACGGAGCTCAGTCGCGTTTGCAGATGCGGTCCAGGAGGTTTGCGGTGGCACGCTGGACCCGGGTGTCGACGTGGCCGGCGCGGTCCAGTGACGGGGACCATGCGAACGTCCCGGATGCGAAGACCAGGGCGCCGGAGGGGGTGCTGTAGAGGGAGGTCTCCTGGTGGCGGAGCACGCCGTCGCCGTCGGTGTACGGGGAGTGGGCGAGCAGGATGCGCTCGTCATGCTCGGGCAGCGGGGCGCGCGGGAAGTAGCGGTCCGCCTCGCCGGCGACCAGGCCCTCGATCTCGTCGCCCTCGTGCGCGCCGGTCGCCTCCCACAACCAGTGGTCGGCGTTGCGGACGATCAGAGGACTGGGCTCGGGTACGCGGCCCGCGTACTGGATGCCGACCAGTTGCTGCTCGGGGCGGTCGACCTCCCGCCACAGCGCGGGCTTGCCCGGCCCCCTGCGCTTGCGGCAGGTGAGCAGACGGTCGGGGACACCGGACGGCGAAGGGGCCAATTCCACCTGCCAGTACATGGTGTTGGCGGAGAGGAAGACGAGGGACGTGCCGTGGTCACGGGCCCGCTGAACGGTGCGGCGCATGTTCGCCGACCAGTACTCGTCGTGGCCGGGGAAGACCAGACCGCGGTAGCGGGTGGGGTCGATGTGACCGGCGTGCAGGTCGCGGGCGTCGGCGTAGGCGAGGTCGTAGCCGTAGCGCTCGGCGAAACGGATGAAGTCGTAGGCGTGGCCGACGTGGATGGGCAGCCCGGCACCCGCGTACGGGCGGTCGAAGGAGACCGTCGTCGCCGCGTCCGCCTCCCCGAGCAGCTTCCCCTCATCGTCCCAGGCGTGGTAGAAGCTGGCGCCGGTGCGGCCGTCCTCCGGGTAGAGGTTGTACGCCTGCCAGGTCACGTCGGGCAGCAGGAGGAGCAGGTCCGCCGGGTCGTCGTGGCGGACGGTGAAGGGGACGTGGGAACGGTGGCCGTCCACCGTGGTGAGGACGGCGACATACGCGCCGACGCTCCAGTAGCTCGGGATCTGCAGGCGCCAGGACAGCCACCAGTGGTGACAGGAGATCGTGCGGTCGGCGGTGAGCGGATGCGGCTGGACGATGCCGGACAGGCGGGGGCTGGTGGTGATCTTGGCGGCGCCGTCACCGCCGTAGTGACCGATGCGGTAGATGTCGACGGCGAATTCCTGCGGCGGGTCGACGGTGATGTGGAAGTCGACGGCCTCTCCCGGCGCGACCGCGCCGGTGGAGATGAAGCCCTTGATCTGGCGGTGCACGTCGTCGGCGGAGCGGGGGCCTCCGGCGGTTCGGGGGGCCGGGACTCCGGGGCGCGCGGTGGTGTTCTCGCCGGTGGGCCACTGCTGGGCCGGGTCCACGTACCAGGGGACGACCTGGCCGGTGTCGTCGAAGTACGTCACGTTGCCGCGGAGCCAGGGCACGGGGCCCTGGCCGAAGGGGTCCGCCACGGCGTGCGCGAGTGCTCCCGACTCCCAGCGGCGGATCTGCCGCGGTCCAGCTTCCGACCCCATGACGCTCCCCTCCCTGGTGCCCCCGTTGGCGCATGTTTGGTGTGCGGTGTGCGCGTGTGGCGTTTGGCGCGTGTTTGGCGCGTGTTTGGCGCGTGGCGTGTGTCGTGTTCCTGCGGCGCCCTGCCACGCCTTGCCGCATCCTGACGCGTTCCTGTCATATGTCGCGAGCCCTTACCGTGTGCGCGATCGGTCCCAGCACATCACATTAGGCACACACGCTGTCACTGTTCGTTGCGAACTGACCGCAAGTGGAATGAGGGGATCCGAGAGAGGCGCGGGCGTTCAGCCGAGGCGAACCGGTTTTTCCGGGCGTATGCCTGATTCGATCAGCCAGGCCCGCAGGGGCGTCGGATTGCCGTCTTCGACGAGGCTGAGGACGCGGGAGGCCAGGTCGTTCGTCCGTTCACCGTTGACCATGAGCGACGGGCCGTCCAGCCAGTCGAGGCCCGGGGTCGCGCCGGCGTTGTCGATCGCGGCGCAGCACACCATCGCGGTGACGTGGTCGGCGAGCAGTTCCCGTCCGGTACGGGGCGGCTGCTGGGGGAAGAGCGTCAGCATGCCGTCGTCCCAGAAGGCCGTGTCGGGGCTGCCCTGTCCGGGTGCGGGTTGGGCCGCGCCTCCCCGCGGGACGGCCGCCGCCTCTTCCCGGGCGAGCTCGGCACTGAGCCGAGCGGCGAGTACGGCACCGCGATCGCTGCCGGGGGGGAGGTCCCGGGGGGCGTCCTGATCGTGGGGGTCGTGGGGGTCGTGGGGGTCGTGGGGGTCGTGGGGGTCGTCGTGGTGGTCGGCGTCGGCGTGGGCGCGCGGAGTTTCGTCGGATACGGCGGTGTAGCCGCCCGGGGCGTCCTCGCGTGCAGCGGTGTGGTTGCCCGGAACCTCGTCGCGTACGACGCCGTAGTCGTCGTCCGGGTTGGCGTGGCCCTCCGCTTCCGCCCCGGCCTGGGTGACGGCAGCCGCTGCCGCTGCCGCGTCGGTGTCGGCGTCGAGGCGGCAGGCCCCGTCCGACACGGTTGGTGTGCCGTCGGGGTGGGGGTTCGGGTCGGTCAGGTGGTCGATGATCCGGGCCAGCGTGGGGGCGACGAGGGCCGGGGACACAGACTCGGGGGAACGGCGGACGCCCAGGGTGTCGAGGGTGCGGTGCAGGCGGGCGGCGTCCGTGCGCCACTTGCGGTCGACGACCTCGTCCGGGTACTCCTGCCAGTCCACCGGCGACCAGTCCGGACCTGACTCCGCCGGTCCTCCATGGAAGAGGCGTGCGGCGAGGAGCGAGGCCGCCTCGTCCACCGCGCCGGGCTCTTCCAGCAGGTCACAGGCGGGGCGCTCGCCCAGCCGGGAGGCGAAGCCCTCGGCCAGCCGGTCCCGGCGGGACAACTCGGTCAGCGCCGCGACGACGCCCGCGTCCAGGCGGGAGGGCCAGCGGCCCATGCGCCAGGCGGGCAGCGCGACCTTCGTCAGCAGCCGGTCCCAGCCCGCGTACGCGAGGCCCACCTGCTCCTGGGCGACGATCCGCAGGCCGTAATCCACAGCCTGTGCACGCTCGGCCGCCACGGCGGCTACCCCGCGCTCCATCTCGGCGGCATGTCCGCGGCAGTTGCGCAGCAGAAGCCGGGCGACCCAGCCGACGCCCGCGAGCACCGTGCGGCTCACGGGGTCGCGGCCGGGGGTGGAGGCCACGGCCACGGCCGCGTCCAGGCCTCGTACGAAACGGCGGGCCGCCGCTATGTCGGGGTGCGCCGAGGGTCCCGTACCGGCGACGACCGGGGCGAGGACCGCGCGGAGTTCGCCGACGCGCATCCACCACAGGAACGGGGAGCCGATGACCAGCACGGGAGCGGCGGTGGGCCGGCGGTGGGCGCTGTGCACACCCGCTATCTCGTCCTGGCCCTCCCGCACGGGCGGCCCGTGGGCCGGGTGGGTGCGGTCCTCGAGCCAGCTGTCACAGTCCGGGGTGAGCGCTATGGCCGAAGGGGCGGGCACGTCGAGCCGGTCGGCGAGGTCGCGCACCAAGCGGTACAGGTCGGGCGCCGACTCCTCGGCGATCCGGACCGTCGGGCTGACGGCGGGACGGGCGCGGGAGACCACCAGGGCGATGGCGCCCGCAGCGAGCAGGACGAGGACGGCGGCCACCGCCGTCACCCACCGGGCCGCGTCCCAGCCGGGGCCCACCAGGTGCTCCGTGACACCGCCGGCCAGCAGCACCACGGCGATGGCCGCGGGCAGCAGCGCGACGGCCGACGCCCGGCCGCGGATGCGCAGGACAGCGAGTGCCCGGTGCCTCGCGGCCTGCGCGCCTGCCTCCACACCCATACCGGTCACGACCGGACCACACCCCCTCCCTGCTGTCCTGGCTGTCTGGCTCTCCTGGCGTTGCTCACTCCCCCACTGTGGCACCCACCACTGACATCGCAATGCCGGTGGGCCAAGTGCCGGAAAGCCTGCGCCGCACCCTAGTTGGGGTCCCGGCCCCCGTCAGCCGGATGGGGCATCGGTCACTCGATGGAATGGCTTTGGGGAAAGGTGGATGACGGAGAGCAAGGATCAGGCCCCGAATCCTGAGACGGATTCGGGGCCTGTCGGGTTTATCGGCGGCGGGGAGTTCGTCCGGATTTTCCACCGCCGGGGCGTGAGGACCTCGGGCAGTCAGGATCCCTGGCGGCGAGTTTCGCGGACGGGAGTATCCCGTGCGGTGAGGATCCCGGACGGTGAGGATCCCGAGCGGCGAGGATTACGCCTGTGCCGTCCCCGTCCCCGTCCCCAACCCCGCCGCCGTCGCCGCGATGTCCGTGCGGTGCTGGGAACCGTCGAGACGGACGCGGTCGACGGCCCGGTACGCGCGGTCGCGGGCCTCGGAGAGGTCCTTGCCGCTCGCCGTCACGGTCAACACGCGGCCGCCCGCGCTGACGACGGTGTCACCTTCCTGCCGGGTGCCCGCGTGCAGGACGTACGCGTGCGGGGCGTCCTCGGCGACCACCTCGTCCAGGCCCGTGATCGGGTCGCCGGTGCGCGGGGTGCCGGGGTAGTTGTGCGAGGCGATGACCACGGTGACCGCGGCCTCGTCGCTCCAGCGCAGGGGCGGCAGGTCAGCGAGGTTGCTCGTGGCGGCGGCCATCAGGACGCCGGCCAGCGGGGTCTTCAGACGGGCCAGGACGACCTGGGTCTCCGGATCGCCGAAGCGGGCGTTGAACTCGATGACCCGTACGCCGCGGGACGTGATCGCGAGACCGGCATAGAGCAGGCCGGAGAAGGGGGTGCCGCGGCGGTGCATCTCGTCGACGGTCGGCTGCAGGACTGTCTGCATGACCTCGTCCACCAGCTTCGGGTCCGCCCACGGCAGCGGGGAGTACGCGCCCATGCCGCCGGTGTTCGGGCCCTCGTCGCCGTCGAGTGCGCGCTTGAAGTCCTGGGCGGGCTGGAGGGGAATGACCGTCTCGCCGTCGGTGATGGCGAAGAGGGAGACCTCGGGGCCGTCCAGGAACTCCTCGATGACCACACGCTCGCAGGCGTTGGCATGTGTCTTCGCCGCCTCGAGATCACCGGTCACCACGACGCCCTTGCCGGCGGCGAGGCCGTCGTCCTTCACGACGTACGGCGCTCCGAAGGCGTCGAGAGCTCTCTCGACCTCCGCTGGGGTCGTACAGACGTACGAGCGAGCGGTGGGAACGTCCGCCGCCGCCATGACGTCCTTGGCGAATGCCTTCGAACCCTCCAGCTCCGCGGCCTCCTTGGAGGGGCCGAAGACGGGGATGCCGACCGCACGGACGGCGTCGGCGACCCCGGCGACAAGCGGCGCCTCCGGGCCTACGACCACCAGGTCGGCGCCGAGTTCCGCGGCCAGCGCGGAGACGGCCGCGCCGTCCAGGGCGTCGACCTGGTGCAGCTCGGCGACCTCGGCGATACCGGCGTTGCCGGGGGCGCAGTGCAGCGCGGTGACGTCGGGGTCGAGGGACAGGGAACGGCACAGGGCGTGTTCGCGGGCACCGCCGCCGATGACAAGGACCTTCACGGGGTCAGCCTAACGGGGTTTTTGTGCGGGGTTCCGAAGGGGTGGGGGGCGGTCGGTTGTGGGTTCCTCCAAGGAGGGGCCGACAAGGACAAGGGCTGCGGGCTGTCTGTCGGCTGCGGGCAACGGGCTGCGGGCTGCGGGCTGCGGGCTGCGGGCTGCGGGCTGCGGGCTGCGGGCTGCGGGCTGCGGGCAACGAGTCCGGCTCGAGGGCCCGCTACTCGTTCGTGAACTCCTCCACCACCGTCGCTCCCAGCTCCCGGACGATGAGTTCGTGGCCGGAGAGGGCCGACTCGTCGAGATCGGGATCGTCGTCCTCGGCAGTGTCGTCCTCGGGAGAGACCGGGGGCGGGCGTTCAGGGGAGGACCGCTGGGCGGCGGGGGCAGGAGCGGCCGCGGAAGCGGAGGATGCCGGGGACGGGGCGAGGACCGCGGAGGAGGCGCCCTGGGGAGGGGGCGTGCGCTCGGAGGCCGTACCTCCACCGCCGCCGTAACCACCACCGCCTCCACCGCCTCCACCGTAGCCACCAGCGCCTCCACCGCCCGCGCCGTAGCCGGTGCCGCCGCCTCCGCCGTTGTTGAAGCCGGGGGGGCCGCCGGTCGTCGGCGGTGCCGAGCCGCCACCCGACGGGTCGATGATCGCCTCGATCTTCCACTGCACGTTGAACTGCTCGGCCAGCGCCTGCCGCAGTACGTCCTCGCTTCCGCTGCTCGCGAAGTTGTCGCGGGCACCGGCGTTGATGAAGCCGAGCTGGAGGGTGGTTCCGTCGAAGCCGGTCACCTGGGCGTTCTGGCTGAGCAGGATCCAGGTGAAACGGCGACGGTTCTTGACCGCCTCGAGAATGTTCGGCCAGAGCATGCGGGGGTCCATGCCGCCGGCCGGGGGCACGTACGCGGCGGAGGCCGCGGATGTGGGTGCGGCGGTCGGAGCGGGGGCCGGGGAGGCGTGCGCGGGGGCGGGTGCGGACACGGGTTGGTTCGGTGCGGCCGCGGGGCGGCCACCGCCCGCGGGAGCGGCCGTGGGCCAGCCACCGGGCCGTCGAGCGCCGCCCGCGGGGGCCGCCGCCGTGGGCCAGGCGCCGGGCGCCTGGGCTGCGGCGACCGGAGGGGTGGCGGAGGTGGGCGTCGCTTGGGAGGGCTGGGGCTGCTCCGGCGACCGGGGCTGCCGGGGCTGTCCGTCGCCGGGGTGAGAGGGAGACGGGCCGACGGGTGACCCCGTAGAGCCAGCCGGACCGGCAGCCGCGCCCTGACCAGGACTGGCACCGACGCCCGCCCCGGCAGGCGTGACCTGGGCCTGGTGCTGGTCCTGGTCCTGATCCGGGGCCGGGGCCTGATCGGCGGCGCCCTGCCCCGAGGCTCCGCCGTACCCCGGAGCCATGCCCTGGCCACCCGCAGGCGCGCCCTGCCCGACCGGCGCGCCACTTCCGAGCCCGCCACCCCCCGGCGCACCCGAAGCCCGCACCGCGGCCCGGGCCGCAGCCGCCCCGCTACCGGACGGGGGCAGCGGTACGGGCGGAACCGGTGTGCCCATCCCCCCCGTTCCCCCGTGCGCCTCCGGCCCGGGCACGTACCCCATGGCGGGGGCGCCGCCACCCGCGGAGAAGTTCACGCCCCGTTCGACACGGTCGAGGCGAGCCATGACCGAGCGTTCGTCGCCGTAGGCGGCGGGCAGCAGCACGCGCGCGCAGATGAGTTCCAGCTGGAGGCGGGGCGAGGAGGCGCCGCGCATCTCGGTCAGGCCCTGGTTGAGCAGGTCGGCGGCGCGGCTGAGCTCGGCGGCGCCGAACGTGCCGGCCTGGGCCTGCATCCGCTCCACGACGTCGACGGGGGCGTCGATGAGCCCCTTCTCGGCGGCGTCCGGCACGGCGGCGAGGATCACCAGGTCCCGCAGCCGCTCCAGCAGGTCGGCGACGAACCGCCGGGGGTCGTTGCCGCCCTCGATGATCCGGTCGACGACCTCGAAGGCGGCAGCGCCGTCACCGGTGGCGAAGGCCTCGACGACGGAGTCGAGGAGCGAGCGGTCGGTGTACCCGAGCAGCGAAGTCGCCATGGCGTACGTCACACCGTCGGCCCCCGCGCCGGCCAGCAACTGGTCCATGACGGACATGGAGTCACGTACGGAGCCCCCGCCCGCGCGCACCACCAGCGGCAGTACGCCGTCCTCGACAGGGCTGTTCTCTCGCCCGCACACCTCGGCGAGGTAGTCCCGAAGCGTCCCCGGCGGCACCAGCCGGAACGGGTAGTGGTGGGTCCGCGACCGGATGGTCCCGATGACCTTCTCGGGCTCGGTGGTGGCGAAGATGAACTTGAGGTGCTCCGGGGGCTCCTCGACGACCTTGAGGAGCGCGTTGAAGCCCGCCGGCGTGACCATGTGGGCTTCGTCGATGATGTAGATCTTGTACCGGCTGCCGGCCGGTCCGAAGAAGGCCTTCTCCCTGAGGTCGCGCGCGTCGTCCACACCGCCGTGCGAAGCGGCGTCGATCTCGATGACGTCGATGGACCCCGGGCCGTTGCGCGCCAGGTCGCGGCACGACTGGCACTCGCCGCACGGCGTGGGCGTCGGCCCCTGCTCGCAGTTCAGACAGCGCGCCAGGATGCGTGCGCTGGTCGTCTTTCCGCAGCCACGCGGACCACTGAACAGGTACGCGTGGTTGACCCGGTTGTTCCGCAGCGCCTGCTGCAGCGGGTCGGTGACATGCTCCTGCCCGATGACCTCGGCGAACGACTCCGGGCGATAGCGGCGGTACAACGCGAGAGACGACACGCTTACGAGGTTATAGGCGCCCACTGACATCGGGCTCCGCCCGTCGGCCACTGCCCTCCGGCACCGGCAACGCAGACGCCCCCCACGCACCCGCCAGAGCCAACCTACCCTTGCTGCCTTCCGGCCCTGGGGGAGTTCAGTCAGATAGCGCCGCGTGAGGGGCTGCGCCAAGGCTACAGGATCTGAGCGGGGGGAACGAGTTCGCGAGCACTCCTCAACGTCTTGTATTGTTTGCCGCGGAGGATTCGCCTAGTGGCCTAGGGCGCACGCTTGGAAAGCGTGTTGGGGGCAACCCCTCACGAGTTCGAATCTCGTATCCTCCGCCATTGCTCTCACCGGGCAATACGTCGAAGGCCCCCGCAGCTTGCTGCGGGGGCCTTCGACGTTGGTGGTTGCAGTTGCCGGGAAGCGATACCGGCGGCGGTCGAGGTATCCGAGGTCCAGCCAAGCGGGGCTCCGCGTCTGCTCCGCAGGCCGACACGACTGTCACTCGACATGAGTAGAGTCCCGGCAACTGCAGCAGGAGTGGGGGACGCGTGGCCGTCGACTACGACCGGTACGAAGCGATCATGGCGCGACTGAGAGAAGAGTTGCCGAAGCTGGCTGAAGAGTTGGACCAGGAGGTTCGGCACGGGCGCGCAGTCTCGGAGAAGGACCTTCGGCAGGAGGGGAGGTACAACGAGCGGGCATCCCGATTGGCGGAGACTGAGCTGCCACCACTCGGGAGGAACGATGTCTCCGTGATCCCGTACACGGGCGACGAGCGCATCGAGCTGATCCGCGAGGCCCTCCTCACACTGGCAGAGACCATGTACGCGACGCGCAACTCAGCACTGAAGCTGACCATGGAGCGCCGGATGGAACCTGAGATCCGCTTCGGTGACCCCGAACTGGACGTTCCCTCTCGTGTTGATCTCCAGGAAGAGACAGAGAGCGCGCACATCGCGCTGCGAGCGGTGCAAGGACTGCTCGCTGATGACAGCGACTCCTGGCGGGGGGTCTCCCAGTGAGCAGAAGAGACGACCTGGTACAGGCCATCGAGTTGGCCATCGGCGCCCTGCAGCCGGTGTACCGAAACAAAGCGGACGAGTCTGACCTGTACGAGGCATCGCTGCTCACGCTTTGCCTCGAAGCGTCTACCGACGCCGGAGGAAGAGCTGTCCTCACACAGGACGGTGCCACCCCAACTGGTGTGCTCCACTTCCGCAGGTCCCCAGGAAACCTTTGGTCAGGCAGCTTCACCCACGCGCTGGTCAGTTTCCCTGACACTCCGAAGCAGCTAGAGATTCACCTGGGCGTGTACGTAGCCGGCCGGTCGAAAGTGGCACACGAGTGCGATGTGGCGATCATCGAGCACCAGGAGGCCGAACGCAGCCGCCAGGCTGCGGTACATCCGAGGAGCACTAAGGTCGTCGCCGCGATCGAGGCAAAGCACTACAGCGCTTCGCCTGGCCTACATATCGGTCGCAGCTTCCTCGGCCTGACCCAAGAGCTCGGCGACCGAGAGAGGTCGCTGGTATATCCGTCACGGAGTTCCGCAAACCTCGCAGGGCTCATCGCCAAGCGGCATAGCCAGGCGTACGGCGAACTTCTGCCAGGCTCTCCGGCAGCTGCGCGGCTCCGTTCGAGCCTCGACCAGGCGATTCGGAACTGGAAAGCCCACATCTGAGAAGAACATCCGTATTGCACCTGCCGCGTCCGTAGCCGGTCGCGGACGCGGCACGGCCGGGGGGAAGCTACTTGGCCAACGCCATGACGTTCTCCAGCAGGGCATGCAGGAGGCCCGCGGCGGGGAGGTGCCCCCGGACTCTGTCTTCGTACGGCATCCGCAGATCATGGGACTGCGCCATCCTTGGCCTTGGCGCCGAAGCGGCTTCGGCGCGCCTGTGACGTTCCCTGTCTGTCGAGGTGCACCTCATGAAGTCCCGATCGACGCTTGCGACTTGGCTGAGCGAACTCGACGGTTCCCGCCTGGCACGCGTACTCGCCATGCGGAAGGACGCAGCCTCCTCTCCGGAACCGCGCTCGGTGGGGGAGCTGGCGGACCGTCTCCAACGTCCGGGGTCCGTGGCACTCGTCCTGCCGCAACTCACGCTGCCGTGCTTGCAGGCCGCCGAGGCGCTGGCTGCCCTGGGGGCCCGAGTGCCGCTCACCCCCACCCGGGCGCGCGACGAAGACAACAAGGCGCTTCCCGCGCTCGCCGGTGCGCCTGACTGCGACGGCTGTCTGCAGGCCCGCCACGGGCTGCTCACCGCGGCAGCGGGGCTCCCGGCAGGACAGGGTGTGAAGGTCGCTTCGGAGCTGGGGCCGCTCGTGGCCTGGCACCGTCCGCTCGCCGACGACGCCTCGCCCCAGGACACGGCACCGTTCAGCACCGGGATCCGCGAAGGCGAACTGCTGGGCGTGCTGGCACGGGGTGCGCTGTCCCCGCTCGGTGCCCACCTGGCGGCCCACGCCGACGAAGATCTCGACATCACGGCCCGGCGGCTGCTGCCCCCCGCGACCACGACCGCCCGGATCGGCGCCGACCTCACCGCCGTCGTCACCGGCACCCCGTCCGCGCGACTCGCGGCGCTGCTGGATTCGATGGCCGACCGGGAGACCAGTGGCACGGCATCGGTATGGCGCTTCAGTGCCGGCAGTATCCGCCGGGCCCTGGACGCCGGCCGCACCCCGGACGACATCACAGCCGACCTGGTCGCCGGCTCCGCCACGGCCCTGCCACAGCCGCTGACTTATCTCATCGCCGACACCGCACGAGGTCACGGACGGGTGCGCATCGCCCCCGCGGCCTGTGTGATCCACGGCGACGAACCCGCGCTCCTGGCCGAACTCGCCGCCCACCGCGCACTGTCCAAGCTCGCCCTGCGGCAGCTCGCCCCGACCGTCCTGGTCAGCGGCAGCCCACCCGCGACGACTCTCGCCGCGCTCCGTGCTGCGGGCTACGCCCCGGTCGCCGAGACCGCCAGGGGAACGGTACGCATCGAAAAGCGCCTGTCACAGAGGGCCGCCGCTGCCGTCCCGCCCCCGCGAAGGAACGTCGGGCGGCGCGGGCCCCGGACCACCGCAACCCGGACCTCGGACATGCCCACCGACGCTGGGATCGACGTCCTGGCCGACCGGCTGCTCAAGGCCCCGCCGACCTCCCCCACTCTCGGCTTCGCTCGAGCGGGGGGACCCCCATCGGAACCCGACCCGTTCGGCAGCGGGGTGCCTTTCGCGACGGACACCGAGGAGATCGTCGCCGGCTACGCGAAGCACCTGTCGTACAGCGACGTCCGCCAGGTCGCCCATGCCATCGACACCGGTGCGGCCATCACGGTCGAGTACCTCGCCACCTCGGGCAACCGGACCGTACGCACCCTCAGCGACCTGGCATTCGCCCCGCCCTACCTCGACGCCTGGTGCCAGCTGCGCGAAGCGGAACGCGTCTTCACTCTCTCCCGCATCCATGGCGTGATGCCCGCGTAGGACTCGGCGGCCAAGGCCGGGTGCCCGGGTATACCACCCCGCGGGCACCTCACGAGATACACTTGACCCCACATTTGATATCAGGGAGGAAACATGAGTCGGACGGTTATCGACCTGGACGACGAACTGGTCGCGGACGTGGCGAAAGCCCTCGGGACGAACACCAAAAAGGAGACCGTCAACACCGCTCTTCGCGAAGTGCTGGAGAGCCGGCGTCGCGCCCTGGCACTCGCCCGGCTGCGGGCCGCGGCCGGGGACGGCGCGTTCGATCTGGAGCTGTTCGAGAACAAGGCGAACTACCGCCGGTGAACGCGGCCCAGTTCCTGATCGACACCAGCGCGCTTGCACGGTTCATGCGCGAGGACGCGGAGCAGTACGGCTGGGACCAGGCGGCAGCCGCCGGGCTCATCGCCACCTGCCCGATCACCGAGCTTGAGTTCTTCTACAGCGCCCGGTCGGCCGCCGACAGGGCGCGCGGCATCGAGGACATGCGGCTGATCTTCGGTTGGGTTCCCGTCGACGACCGCGCCTATGACCGCGCCTGGCAGGTCCAGGAAGCTCTCACCAAACAGGGAAAGCATCGCAGTGCGGGTGCGGTGGATCTCGTCGTCGCCGCGACGGCTGAGCTGCAAGGGCTCACCCTCCTGCACCGCGACCACGACTTCGCCTGCATCGCGGCAGTGACCGGCCAGGCTCTCCAGTGGTACGGCCCGGAGAGCGGCAAATAGGGGGCGATGGTTGCAGTTCTGGTTGCATTCACCTCCGTTCAGCACCATCCGGAACCTCCACCGCCACCCGTTCCACCGCAGGTCAGGACCCGAGCGTCTCCGAACCCCCGGACGAACATGTGGAAAGCGTGTTGGGGGCAACCCCTCACGAGGTCGAATCTCGCATCCTCCGCCAGTGCCTCACCGGGCACGATGTCGAAGGGCCCCACCGTTCGCGGTGGGGCCCTTCGACAGTTGTTGCGGACGTAGCGGGCCTGGACGGTGTGGACCTTGCCGGAGGCGCGGGTGATCGGGCTGGTGCCGGCGTAGTTCTTCCGGGCCTTCGCCGATGCGTAGCCTGCCAGGGAGCGAGCCCCCCACCGCCGCGCCATCGACCGCTCCAGCAGCACGGCCAGCGTCTCACCAGACAGCGACCGGGCACGCTCGCTGTCTGCCTCGGAGGCCGCGAGTGGTGTGTAACCGCCCGGTGACGACAGTTGTCGCCACGGCGGCGAGGCGCGGACCCGATCGCCGTACGTAACGCCTTCGGGCTCCGACTCACGACGGTCCCTTTTCGACACCTGCCGTGTGTCGAGCCAGCGGACGACGTCGGAGAGCCGGTAGTAATCCTGCTCTCCGGCTCGGCGCGCGATGGGGAAGTCGGCGTGGCGCCGTTCCCAGTTGGTGATCGCCGATCGCCTGACGCCGGCCAGGGCAGCGATCTCAGCCCGTGAAACGAGTCGCCCCTCTGTGTTCTGCTCACTGTTGTCCTCACTCGTCATGTCCCCGCCTTCACTGCGCCTGATGGATGCGATGAAGCGACCGTATGGAGGCCAGGTGAGCTCAGACAATTGCGCACTGCAGTGCGCAATTGCCTGAGCTGGCATTACTACCACCCCGCAGAACCCGCAGAACCCTCTCATGTGGCCCTGGAACAGCGCGCCGACGTTGCGCGTTCGAGGCGCATGAGCAACGCCCGTCACACAGCCACGAGGCGTACCTTGTCACCGCAGAGCTTCGTCATGTCGTCGAGGTCGGAAGTGAGCAGAACGACCGGCCGCCGTTGCCGCAGTGCCATCTCGGCCACGGCCGCATCGATGGCGTACTTGTGGCCGTGCAGCCCGGCATTGATGAGCAGGGCGGAAGCGGCCTTGGCTTCCTCGTCCCCGATGTGTGCGATCCGCACGCCCGACAGGATCCAGGCGAGACGAGCTCTGTCCGTCCGACGGTGCACGGCTTCGATGATGGTCAGTGCGCTGATCACCGTCTCCATGCCGCGCTTACGCGCTTCTGCGACCAAAGCGACGACAGGTGCGTGATCGCTGACGAGCTTCGACAAGCCCTCGCAGTCGAGAACCAGAGTGCCCTCGTGGCTCAGCTTACGGCGGGCCACTGGCCCTCCTCGGTGAATACCTCGTCGAAGATCTGGCGTGCCCGCTCCTGGTCCTGCTCAGAAACCGGACCCTTGCGGCGTTCGTAGTCCGCCAGGTACTCGTCCAGGATCTGGCCACGCAGCTCCCGCTCTACAGCTGCGGTGATGAATGCGGAGAACTCGCGCTTGCCCACCCGCTGACGGATCGCCTCGGCTGTGCCCTCCGGGAGAGAGAGGCTCACTCGGGTCGCCGGCCCCTCGCCAACGCTGTACGGCGTTTCAGTCATAGCCCGAGATTATCAAACAAGTAGGAATCCTGCGGCCGCTCTGCTCGCCCGGCCGTCGCAGGCAGGGTTCCAGCCACGCCTTGGTCTCAGTTTCGGTCTCGTTCAGCTCTGTTCGGCGGAGTCCTGAATCCCTCCACGGACCGCTCCACCGCAGGCCAGGACGCCCCCGGACGCCCCCCATCAGTCGGGCGAACAATGGGAAAGCGTGTTGGGGGCAACCCCTCACGAGGTCGAATCTCGCATCCTCCGCCAGTGCCTCACCGGGCACGATGTCGAAGGGCCCCACCGTTCGCGGTGGGGCCCTTCTCGTGCGTGGTCTCAGTTTTTGGTCTCAGTTGGCGTGATGGGACCGACTGGGTCGACGACTTCGGTGAACAGCGATCTGGTTCACCGTGCCGTGCTGGGAACCTGAGCAAGCGACAGCAATCTGCCCCCCCCCTCCGCGAGGCGTCGGACGCGGTCAGTGTTACGCCGGGACGCCGAGGTCGTCGAGGAGGCCGCGGACGCGGTGCTCGATGTCGTCGCGGATGGGGCGGACGTTGTCGACAGTCTGGCCTGCGGGGTCGTCCAGGGTCCAGTCGAGGTAGCGCTTGCCGGGGAAGACCGGGCAGGCGTCGCCGCAGCCCATGGTGATGCAGACGTCCGACTCCTTCACCGCATCCACGGTGAGCATCTTCGGAACCTCGGCGGAGATGTCGATCCCGACCTCGGCCATGGCCTCGACGGCGGCCGGGTTGACGCCGGCGCCCGGGTTGGAGCCGGCGGAACGGACCTCGACACGGTCCCCGGCCAGGTGGGTCAGCCACGCGGCGGCCATCTGGGAACGGCCGGCGTTGTGGACACAGACGAACAGCACGGAGGGCTTGTCGGACATCAGAGGTCTCTCTTGTCTCACGACGGCATCAGGTGCGATTGATATCAGCACCCAGTGATGTCAGCCACCACTGGTGTGAAAGTATCAGCCCATGATGACGTCAGTCGACACTGATCTGATCCGGGTTCTGGCGGACCCGCTCCGGCTCCGGATAGTGACCCTGCTCGCCAAAGAGACGCTGTGCACCACCCACCTGGTGGAGGAGACCGGCGCCCGGCAGACCAACCTCTCCAACCACCTGAAGGTGCTGCGCGAGGCCGGGGTCGTCGAGACGGAGCCGTGCGGCCGGTACATCTACTACCGGCTCAAGCCCGACGTCATCGCCTCACTCGCGGGCCAGTTCGCCGACCTGGCCGAGTCCGCTCGCACCGCAGCGGAGAACAAGAGGGCCTGCCCATGACCGCCGCCGAAGCAGCCCCGACCGCGGAATCCGCGACAACCGCTCCAGCACCCGCCTCCGTCGGGTCCGCGCCGGGTGCCACCCCGCCGCGTACCCCCCTGGTCGCCCGGGCCGCCGCCGAACTCATAGGCACCGCCCTGCTGGTGACGGTCGTGGTCGGCTCCGGCATCCAGGCCACCGAACTGACCAAGGACGTCGGCCTGCAACTGCTGGCCAACTCCACGGCCACCGTCTTCGGCCTCGGCATCCTGATCCTGCTGCTCGGCCCGGTCTCCGGCGCGCACTTCAACCCGGTCGTCACGCTGGCGGAGTGGTGGACGGCGCGACGTGGCGGTCCCGGGGTCACCCCGCGTGAGGTGGCTGTGTACGTGCCCGCGCAGATCGTCGGCGCGATCGCGGGCGCGATCCTGGCGGACGCGATGTTCGCCGAGCCCCTCGTGAAGTGGTCCATCCACGACCGCTCGGCGGGTCACCTCCTGCTGGGTGAGGTGGTCGCGACAGCCGGTTTGATCCTGCTGATCTTCGGGCTGGCCCGGGCGAACCAGCTGCGCTTCGCACCCATCGCGGTCGCCTCCTACATCGGCGCCGCGTACTGGTTCACCTCGTCGACGTCCTTCGCCAACCCGGCAGTGACGATCGGCCGCGCCTTCACCGACACCTTCGCGGGCATCGCGCCCGGCTCGGTCCTGGGCTTCGTCGGCATGCAAATCGTTGGCGGCGTGGTCGGACTGGCCCTGGTCGCACTCATCTTCATGCCCGGACGATCGGCCGAATGAGCCACAGCACGAGGAAGGTCTGGAACTCGACGCAGGCGCGCTCCGGTTGGACGCGGGCGACCCGCCGGTCAGTCTGCCGTCCCGGGCTCTGCGGCCTGGGGGATCAGTCGGCCCATGCCAGGAACTGGCTCATCGCGGCCACCACGGACGGTTCCACGCGGTAGTAGACCCAGGTGCCGCGCCGCTCGGAGGTGAGCAGCCCGGCCTCCTTGAGCTTCTTCAGATGGTGGGAGACGGTCGGCTGGGAGACGCCGACGTCGGAGATGTCGCACACGCACGCCTCGCCGCCCTCGTGCGAGGCGACCAGGGAGAACAGCCGCAGCCGCACCGGGTCGCCGAGCGCCTTGAACATCCGGGCGGTCTTCTCGGCCTCCTCGACGGTCAGCGGCCGTTCGGTGAGCGGAGGGCAGCACGGCGCCACGGCCTCGGAGACCTCGGGCTCAAGCAGCGGCAGCACCCTCGTATTCGACATGCGTCTATGTTGACACATGTCGAACCAGGGTGCGAGGCCGAGGGTGGACCGCATTGGCCGCTATACGCCGACCCGAGCCGGGCGAGCTGGGTGCGCACCGGAGCCCCAGTCCAGATTCGACATGTGTCTATGTTGACGAATGTCAATACAGGTGCCAGGCTACCCCTGAAGGACATCGACGAATATCGAAGCAAAGGGGAATCTCGTGGCCGTGTCCATCAACAACGTGCCCGCCACCGACCAACTGCCCGTCGTGGTTGTCGGAGCTCGCCCACCCGGAGAAGGATGTCTACCTGGTCGGCATGAAGTCCTATGGCCGCGCGCCCACGTTCCTCGCGATGACCGGCTACGAGCAGGTCCGCTCCATCGCCGCCGCACTCGCGGGCGACCAGGAGGCCGCCGAGCGCGTCGAACTCACCCTCCCGGAGACCGGCGTCTGCGGCGGCGCGGGCCTCTTCGACGACCCCGACGCCGCCCAGAGCAGCGAGGGCGGCGGCGGCTGCGCCGCCCCGGCCATCCTGCAGATCGGCATCGGCACCCCCGCAACCGCGTCCGGCGGCTGCTGAACTCCCCACCCACCACAGGAGGTTCGCCATGTCCCGCATACAGCTCGCCCTCCGCGTCCCCGACCTCGCCGCATCCGTGGCCTTCTACCGCAAGCTCTTCGGCACCGAGCCCGCCAAACTCCGCGACGGATACGCCGACTTCGCCATCGCCGAGCCCCCGCTCAAGCTCGTCCTCATCGAAGGCACCGCAGACGAGGCGACCCGCATGGACCACCTCGGCGTCGAGGTCGAGACGACCGAGGACGTCCACGCCGCCACCGCCCGCCTGGGCGAGGCCGGCCTGGTCACCGACGTCGAGGACGACACCACCTGCTGCTACGCCCTCCAGGACAAAGTCTGGGTCCACGGACCCGGCCAGGAACCCTGGGAGGTCTACGTCGTCAAGGCCGACGCCGGCTCTCTGGCCAAGCAGCAGGGCAGCACCTGCTGCGCCGGCCCGGTCGAGGCCGACACCGGCTCGAAGGAACCGGTCGCTGCGGGCGGCTGCTGCTGATCCGCCGATGACCGACCTCCACACCAGCGGGGCCGTGACCGGGACGGGGGACCGGTCATGGCCTCGCGCCCGCCCTGCCCGCCCTGCCCGCCCTGTGCGCCACCCAGATCACCAGCTGGGGAATCGTCTACCACGCCTTCCCCGGGCTGAACCCCCAGATCACCGCGGCCACGGGCTGTTCGGCCACCGCCACCACGGCCACCTTCTCGGGCGCGCTCCTGGTCTCCGTTCGGCCGATGATGGGTCGGGGCTTTCGGCTTCGCCCGTCTCAGTCACCCGTTCACGGCAAAGGAGTCTCGTATCCTCAGCCAGCGCCTCACCGGGCACGTTTCCCGCATCGTGCCGCTCGCGTCCCGTTCCTACAGGTGGGCAACGTAGTCGTAGTTGTCCGGACCGCAGGTGCGCTCGAGGTTCTGAACCACCTTGCGGGGGTTGTCGTAAGGGCCGGAGAGGTAGCACGGCCTGCCGTCCCGGCCGAAGCCGATGACGGGCCGGTCGCCGGGCGGGGCACCCAGGTGCACTGCGGCGTCGGCGAAGCCGTCCGCGGGCTCGAAGCCGAGACTGCGGGAGTAGGCGACCGCATCGTGCACGATGGTCTGCGCCTGCTCCACGGCGATCGCCAGCGGCCGACACTCGAAGGCCGAGTAGTACATCGGTACGTAACTGGTCAGGGATCCGGACCCCATCACCTCGGGGTCGGTGACGTTCTTGACTCCCAGGCAGTACACGTCCACCAGGAACCCGGTGACGGTCACTCTGCTGGCACGTTCCTGGCGGGCCAGGAGGATCTGGGCGAAGCCGCCCGTGCCCGGGTCCGGCTCCTGGCCGAGGGGGTCGGCCGCCGCCCACTCCGGGGCTTTGGCCATGTCCAGTCCCACACTCCAGCCCGCGTTGACCCAGCAGCCCACCACCGGCCGCTCATCCGGCCCGACGTTCGCCAGCGCCGCCTCGGCAACCCGTCTGACCAGCGCGGTGGCCTGGGCCGGGCGCAGCCCCAGCGCCTTCGCGATCTGCTTCGGCGCGCTGCCGCGCTCCCTCATCTCCCGTACCCGGGCCAGCAGTTCCTCGTCACGTGTTCGCACCGTCACAGTCTGCCACTTCGGTGTCGCCTCCATGCGAAGCACCGGGTGCGCGGGCTGCGCAGCTGCCCGCGCCGGCAGGACCGCTCCGGGCCGGAAGCCGGTGGTGTCAGCTCTTGTCCGGCCCTTGTCAGCTCTTGTCAGCCCTTGTCGCCGCGCTCACCCGTGGCGGCCTTGGAGAAGCCGTTCTGCCAGGCGGCCTTCGCTCCGGAGTCGCCGATGCGGTACACGTCGGCAACGGCGCCCGCGGCCACACCGACGGACAGCACCACTGCCGCGACACGGACGACCAGCGCGGAGCGGGACGACGCCGCCGTGGTCCGCTGCCCGGGGGTGGCCTCCGTCGCGGCCGGCCTGCGGGTCGTCCGTCCCCCGGGGGCCGCGGCGGGAGCGGATCCGCGGGATGCCGCGGACGCGGAGTTCGAGGGCGTTGCTGTCGTGGGCGGCCTGCCCCGGTGTCACGACGCGGGCGGGATGCTCTGCTCGTACTGGAAGACGTTGTGGGGGTCGTACTTCGCCTTGATCTCGCGCAGCCGGTCGAAGTTGGCTCCCCAGTACGCGGTTTCCCAGTCCTGCATTCCGATGTTCGGCACGTTGACGTAGGCGCCGTTCACGTAGGGCCGCAGGGCCTGGCTGAACTCGGCGATCCAGGCCTGGGCCTGCGGGGTGAGCGGGTCGCAGACGCCTGGCTGTCCGCTACGAGTTCCCCAGCCGGCGCCGGGTTCGGAGTAGAAGAGGGCGTCGCGATGCGGGAACGCGGTGCCGCCGCGGGGGCTTTTCCTGACCGCACCGCCGAAGGCCTGAGTGAAGAAGTTGCTGTCATCGGTCGGGGCGTCCTGCATGAACGAGGCGATCACGCTGATCGCTTCCTCCGGGAACGGCTTTCTGGTGAACTGCGAGAAGAACTTCCAGTTCGCGGGTTCGTCCTCGGTCGGAATCTGGAATCCCGCATACACGTCGCCCCAGCCGCCGACCTGTGTGGTGACCGCGGGATTGCCCACCGACAGGATCGGGGCCAGCAATTCCTTCGCCTCTTCTGGCGATCCTTCGGCGAGCACCCCGAACAGCAGGATCTGGTTTTTGTGGATCTCCAGCTGGGTTCCGAGGCGGTCCTCGGTGATCGGTGCCGTACGCTGCCAGGCGTCGAAGACCCCGTGCAGGTCGCCGATTCCCTTCCACGTCGCCTGAACATAAGCGACGCTCTTCAGCGGGGCCACTTTGTAGGTAAGTGACGTGACGATCCCGAAGTTGCCGTTTCCCGCCCCGCGGAGCGCCCAGAGCAGGTCCGGGTTGTCGTGCAGATCGGCCTGGACCACCTTGGCGCACTGAGCGCCCGACGCGACGACGATCTCAGCGCCCACCAGGCTGTCGCAGGCCATGCCGAGCCAGCGGGTGAGAAACCCGAATCCACCGCCGAGCGTCGCACCGGACAGGCCGACGGTGCCCTCTGTTCCGGTCGTCACCGCGAGGTTCTGCTGCGCGAGCGTGGTCACCGCTTCCAACTGGTTGAGCCCGGCGCCGACTGTCGCGGTACGCGAGTCCGTGTCGATGCGGACCGACTTCAACTCGCTGATGTCGATCACGATGCCGTTGTCCACGTTCGACCAGCCCTCAAGGCTGTGGCGGCCGCTCCGTACCCGTAGCGCGACGTTGTTCTGCCGCGCCCAGGTGAGGGCGTTGACCACGTCCTGGGTGTTCTGGGCGAAGACGATGACCAGCGGATAGTGAGCGAAGAGCTCGTCCCAGCCGAGGCTCGCACTCGCGTACCCGGGGTCGTTGGGACGGACGATCCGGCCGGTCAGCGCCGCGGGTTCGCATGTCGCGCTTCCGGGTCCATTGCTCGCGGCACTCGCGGCACCCGCGGCACCCGCATTCGGGGCTTCTGCCGACGTAATGCCCGGGATAACGACCGTGCCGGCACCGGCGGCCGCCGTCGCCTTGAGGAGGCCGCGACGAGAAAAATCCTGCATGGTCCGTATCCTCTCGACCCGCTGCGCCAGTATTCGAGTGAGGCACATTTCGCCCGGCTGGCGCATTCCATCCCTTATGGATGATTCTTGGGTCCGCAGAGTAACAGGGGTGATCCGTGACGCTGTTGCCCGACGCGCTTACTGCGGACGAGCCCAGTCGGGTGGAACAGGCGGGGCTTGATATTCAGTTTGTCGGTCTGCGGTCGGCCATTCTGTCGCTCATGCGGTGCCCGCGGTGCGTACGCTGGAATCTGCAACACAGCCAGGGCGAGTACAGGTCGCAAAACTACACGCGGCTAGCGCTCCCGACCGTGAAGTTCGCCCGTGCGGGCATTTCCCTTGCCTGCTCCACTTATGGAAAAGCTAACGAAATGTTTCCATCCAGAAGAACGCGGCCCTGTCGCTGAGGACGAGCGTGCGACTGGTTCGGCGGGCCCCTCGCCACCCCACGTCGGCCTGGACCCGGGCTCCCGCGAGGTCGCGGCGGGGCGCTGTCCGTGAGGAGGCGGGGTCGAAGTACCGTCGGCCGACCGGCATCTCGTCGGGGACCGGCGACACAGGAAGGATCAGTGGCGTGATCATCTTCGGTACCAAGGGATATCTGTACCAGCTCGCGATACTGACGTTGGTGTGTGGACAGTGCGGAAATCCGTCTGCTCACACGCTCAGGAAGCGGGTCACGAAGTTCACCTTGTTCTTCGTGCCGCTGTTTCCGATCTCCACGAAGTACGGGACGCAGTGCACCTTCTGCGGGGCGGAGCAGAAGGTGACCAAGGAGCAGGCGGAGCAGCTTCAGGCGCAAGGCGGCCAGGGCGGTCAGGACGGACAGAGCGGTCAGGGGTACGGGCAGCCGCAGCAGCGGCCGTACCAGGGCTGAAGGGGCCGTATCAGGGCTGAAGGTGGCGTCCCTTCCTGAGCGCCGGGTAACCGCTCCTCCATGGCCAACATCCTTGTCGACAGTTGCTCGTGGACGGACCGTGCCCTGGTCGGCAGCGGCTGGTACCCGGCCGGGCGGGGGACGCCGAGGCACGGACGCAGTGCCGCCTGGGGAACCAGCAGCAAGGAGGACCGCTTCCGCTACGACCACTCCGCCGCCGAACTCGCCGAATGGGTTCCTCGCTTACGTGCCCAGGCCGGCCAAGTGGACGAGCTGCACGTCCTGTTCAACAACTGCTGCGCGGACTCCGCCGTACGCGCCGCCGAGACCATGTCACGCCTCCTCGCCGAGGGCTGACGTCCATAGGAGCGTCCTCCCTGGCTAACCCCCGAGCCGCGCCGTCTTCGTCTCGCTCACCTGGTCGATCTCCGAGATCCGGACCGTGACCTTCATCGTCCAGTCGCCCTTGATGGGCAGGCTGAGCGAGTCCGTGGCCCAGTAGCCGCCCTTGTCGGTGAGGTTGGCGTTGAGCGGGCCGATGTCCTGGGAGGGGAGTGTGAAGGAGAGACGGAGTTCCGGGACGCTGGACAGGCCGCCGTCGGGGCCGTAGACCACGGCCTCGACCGAGTAGTCGCCGGCGCTGGTGCCCGGGAGGAGGGTGATCTGGGCCTTGCCGTAGCCACCGGGGGTGCCGGTGTCGAAGGGGATGACGGTGACGGACGCGGTCTGCAGCCCGCCCGACTGCGTGGCCTGCGCCGACTTCTCCGCCTCAGCGGCGGCCCGCCCCGGCAGGGTCCCGGACAACACCGTCGAGAGCAGCAGCACAACGATACCGACGGCTACTTCGACCAGCACCGAGCGGCGCAGACGCCGACGGCCGGGGCCCTCGGAGGCGGTGGCGGAGGGGGCGGAGGGGCTGGAGGGGCTGGGGGGGCTGGAGGGGCTGGAGGGGCTGGGGGTGGGGGTGGAGGCGGGTTCGGCGCCGGGGCCCGACGGGCGCACGGGGCCTTCCCCGGCCCCTTTTCCGGTCCCTTGCGTGGCCCCTTCCCTGGTCCCTTGCGTGGCCCCTTCTGCGGCCGATCCGGACGGTCCTCCCACCGGCTCCGGAACCCGCTCCCGTACGACCGCCTCGGACTCGACCTCCGCCGCCACATCCGCCCCGTTCCCCGTAGCCGCCCCGTTCCCCGTAGCCGCAGCTTCCGCCGCGTTCGCCGTGGCCAGCCGGGCCGTCCACTCGCGGGACAGTGCCGCCGCCGTCAACAGGAGGACCACCGCGGCCAGTTTGGCGGTCAGCAGGCTGCCGTAGGAGGTGTCGGTGAGCGCGTCGAGGGAGCCGAGGCCGCGCCAGGACTGGTAGACGCCGGTGACGACGAGGACGGTCACGGAGGCGAAGGCGAGCCGGGAGAAGCGGGCGACCATGGCGGGCGGAGCCACCGACGAGCGGTACAGGGTGAGGAGGAGGGCCGCGAGGCCGCCCAGCCACACCGCCATCGCCAGCACGTGCAGGACGGCCGCCGTCATCGCCACCGGCACCTGGATCCCGGCGGACGCGTGCTCGGCGCCTGCCCAGGTCAGTGCCAGGCCGACGGAGAGCGCGGCGCCCGCCGCGAGCCAGGCGCGGGACCACTCCGTGCGCCGAAGCAGTCGTACGAGGAAGAAGGCGGCCAGGGGCAGCAGGGCCAGGCGGAGCAGCAGCATCGCGCCGGGGCGGGTGGTCACCGTGCGTGCGAGGGACGAGGCGTCGAAGGCGGATGCCGGGCCCACCCCCGACTCGTAGGGTGCGCGCAGGAGCAGCAGGGCGACCGTGGCCCCGAGCAGGATCCACAGGCCCGCCCACAGGGGCCTGCGCAGCGGGCCGAGGTCCGGCGGACGGCACACCGTCACGAAGACGGCGGTGCCGAGCAGCAGGGCGGCGGCGAGGTAGGCGAGATAGCGGGCGATGTTGTAGAGACTGGCGGTCGCCGGGTCCTCCACCGAGCTGGTGTCGATGGCCGGCGGAATGGGGGAGGGTTTGCCGACGGAGAAGGTGAAGGCACCCGAGATGGGGTGGCTGTCGGCGGACACGACCCGATAGGCCACCACATAGGTGCCCTGCGCGAGCTTGGCGGGCAGGGTGGCCCGGACGGTCTCGGAGCGGTCCGGAGCGTGCTGGACCTCGGTGAGCTTCAGCCGCTGGTTGGCGGGGTCGAGGACGCGGAAGGAGTCGTCGAGCAGACCGACGGACTCGGTGAAGGTCAGGGAGATATGGCGGGGGGCCGACTTGAGGACGCTTCCGTCCTTGGGGTCGGCGCCGCGGAGGGCGGCGTGCGCCGACGCGGTTCCGCCGCCGAGGACGAGCAGGACCAGCACGGTGCCGAGCAGCACCAGCCCTTGAAGTCGCCGGTGTCGTCGTCCTGTCCTGAACTCACCGTCACGCTCCACGTCATTTCTCCGTCTGTGGACTTGCCGCCTTCCGGCCCGCCTTCCGGATACGTACGGACGGGAGGGTCCCCCCGCTCACCACGTGGGAGGTTTCACGGGCGGCACAGGCCCGCGATCCGGTCCGCCTCGGCCGGATAGCGGGCCGTCAGCTCCGCCGCGTCCCCGTGCTCGTAGCCCTCGTAGGTGAACCCGGGCGCCATGGTGCAGCCGAACAGGGTCCAGGCGCCGCCCGCCGCGACCCGGCCGCCCATCCAGGTGCCGGCCGGGATGGTGAGCTGGACCTGCTGGCCGGAGAGGACGTCCGGGCCCAGTACGGCGGTCCCGGAGGTGCCGTCGGGGGCGAGGAGCAGGAGGTTCAGCGGGTCGCCGAGGTAGAAGTGCCAGATCTCGTCGGTGGGCAGCCGGTGCAGGGCCGAGAAGTCACCGGGGCCGGCGGTCAGCAGGGCGACGATCGCGGTGCCCTCGGGCCGCCCGTCCGGCCGCTCGGGCCCCGCCCACGTCTGCCGGAACAGCCCGCCCTCACGCGGGATGGGCTCGAGACCGTAGTGGGCGATCAGTGCGTCAGGGGTCACCCGGGAAGGCTACCGCCGCTGCTGGAAGGCGAGTTGGGTGTGGTTCTCCGGCAGGTACACGTCCGGAACGGCTGTCTCCGGCAGGACGACAACGACCGGCCCCGCGTCCAACCCCTGGGGGCCGCCGTACGTCCGCACCCCCTGCGACACGGCGACGCCCCGGACACTGACGTCGTACGTCCGCGAGGAGCCGGCGCTTCCCACGCAACGGCGGCACACGCCGGGGCACCGGCAGCCGTGAACCTGAGGAGCGTCCCGAGGCCTCAGGGGGCATGATCGGGGTCATGGACGTCACCCTTCACCTCGCCCAGGACCCCGAGGCCGACGAGCTGCTCGGGCGCTCCCCGCTCGCCGCGCTGGTCGGGATGCTGCTGGACCAGCAGGTCCCGATGGAATGGGCGTTCAAGGGCCCCCGCACCATCGCGGACCGGCTCGGCGCCGACGACCTGGACGCGCACGAGATCACCGCGCAGGACCCGGAGACCTTCGCCGCGCTCCTGTCCGAGAAGCCCGCCGTGCACCGCTACCCGGGCTCGATGGCCAAGCGCATCCACCAGCTGTGCCAGTACCTCGTGGAGCACTACGACGGTCGGGCCGAGCTCGTCTGGAAGGGCGTCGACGACGGGCGCGAGCTGCTCAGGCGTCTGCAGGAGCTGCCCGGCTTCGGCAAGCAGAAGGCGCAGATCTTCCTGGCCCTGCTCGGCAAGCAGCTCGGCGTACGACCCGAGGGCTGGCGCGAGGCCGCGGGCGCCTACGGCGAACCGGAGTCCTTCCGGTCCGTCGCCGACATCACCGGCCCCGAGTCGCTGACCAAAGTACGGGCCCACAAGCAGGAGATGAAGGCGGCGGCGAAGGCGGCGAAGGCCACCAGGAAGTAAGCCGGGGCAAGCCGAGGTAAGCAGAGCGACCCGTCCCGAACGGCGACCCGTCCCGAACGGCCGCTCCCTCGTACGCGGTCCGAGCAGGGATCATGGCCGAGACCCCGACCGGCTCCCCCAGGGAGACGGTCGAGTCGGTCGCGGTCCTCACCCAGGTCGGTGGTATCCGGCTGGTCGCGGTCGGCGTCGTCGAGATCGTCACCGCGCCGACCATCCGGGGCCGAGCCCGTCAGGTTCCGCGCGCGCTGTGAACCGGTGGCGTCCGCCGGACGGGTGGTTTGCGCCCCGACGTGCTCACCGACCGGCGTGTCACGGGGAGATGACCCCGCATGAGCGCCGTACGAAGTGTGCCGCGCGGCCGGACCTGGCTGCGGGTGCTCGTGCTGCTGCTCGCCGTCCTCGTGCCGGGGGGGCGCCCATGCCGCGGTGCACTCGGCGCCCGTCGCGTCCCCGGAGACCGTCGAGTACGACGTCCTGGACGCGACCGTACGGCCACCGGCCGGCGCCGTCCGCCGAGCCGTCGTACCCCTGCACCCCGCGTTTGTCCCGTCCCCGGCGCCCGTTGCACCGGAGGGCGGTCACCCCCTTCCCGCGTCGCCCTTTCCGCCGTACGCCGTGCGTGCCTTGCGCTCCGTGGTCCTGCGCTGCTGACAGGCCGTCTCCTTCCGTCGGCCAGCAGCTACGAGGCAAGGAACAAGGAACTCAGGCATGCCCACAGACCCGTACGCAGTCCTGCGCGCCTGCTGCGCGCCGAGGTCGTACGCAACACACCGAAGCCGGAAACCACGAAGAAACCGGCGCCGCAGCCGACGACTCCGACGACCCGGATGCCCCGGATGACCCCGGCGAAGGAGCCGGGACACGGCTGACCAGGATCCGGGCGCCGCGGTGTCCGGATCACCGGTTCACGTTCTCCGGGTGCGCCGCTGTCCCTCAGCCGCCGGCATCCCTCACCTTTTGACCGGTATGGGCAATGATCTTCACGTACTTGGCCCACGCGGCCCGAGCCGGGAGGCTGCGCCCGGAACGTCTCGACCGGTAGGCTTTCCGTGTGATCTTCAAGCGCATCGGAAACGGCCGGCCGTACCCCGATCACGGCCGGGAAAGCACCCGGCAGTGGGCGGACGTCGCGCCGCGCCCGGTCCGCCTCGATCAGTTGGTGACGACCAAGGGCCAGCTCGACCTGGAAACCCTGCTCGCCGAGGACTCCACGTTCTACGGCGACCTCTTCGCGCATGTCGTGAAGTGGCAGGGCGACCTCTATCTGGAGGACGGACTGCACCGCGCGGTCCGGGCGGCACTCCAGCAGCGCCAGGTGCTGCACGCACGCGTGCTGGAACTCGACTGAACCACCGTTCGGTGACTGGTTGGCCCTTTTGGGTTGGACTGTGCGGCGTCTAATGATCATCTAGTAGGAATCGCCGCCCTGGCGCACTACGCTGCGCCCATGAGCATGCTGACTCCCCCCGGCATGGGCGGTAAGTACCGGATCACGGGAGACAAGTACCCCCGGATGCGCCGACCCCGGCGGCACGTAAGGCTCGCGTTCGGACTGGTGGCCTCCGTCGCCGCACTCGGCCTGGCCGGCTGGGGCACCCTGCAGCTCATCGACGTCTTCACCGGCGGCGGCAAGAAGGCCGTGGCGGCCGGTCCCAAGGCGGACTGCGGCACCCGGGCAACCCCCTTCGCCTCTGCCTCCGCCGGTATCAGCACTCGGGTCGAGCCGGGGCGGATCACGGTCAACGTGTTCAACGCGACGCCCCGCGGCGGACTCGCCAAGCAGACCGCGGACGAGCTGAAGAAGCGCGGCTTCAAGATCGGCGACGTGGGCAACGCGACCAAGCAGTTCGACAAGAAGGTCAAGGGCGCCGGGGTACTGCTCGGCCCCACGTCCTCCCTGAACACCTCACTGCCGGTCCTCGCCGCCCAGCTCAGCGCCGCCGAGCAGCGCACCGACGCGACCCGCAAGGGCACGGACCTCGACCTGATCATCGGCACCGGCTTCAAGACCCTCACGCCGAAGACGGACGCCGCCAAGGCCCTGGCCAGGATGGCCGCGCCGCAGCCGACATCCACCTCGTCGAAAAAGACCTGCTGAACAGTCGTACCGGGAGAACCGGGCCGGAGCCCGGTGATGCGGATCCCGGTGATGCGGAGTCCGCTGCCTACTCGGCCGCGCCGTACAGCCGGTCCCCCGCGTCGCCCAGGCCCGGGACGATGTAGCCGTGCTCGTTGAGGTGGTCGTCGACCGCGGCCGTGACCACCGTGACCGGAGTGCCCGCGAGTTCGCGCTCCATGATCTCCACGCCCTCCGGGGCGGCCAGCAGCACCACAGCGGTGACATCGTCGGCGCCGCGCCTGATCAACTCGCGGATCGCCGCGACCAGCGTGCCGCCGGTGGCGAGCATCGGGTCGAGGACGTACACCTGGCGGCCGGAGAGGTCCTCCGGCATGCGCGTGGCGTACGTGGAGGCCTGCAGCGTCTCCTCGTTGCGGATCATGCCCATGAAGCCCACCTCGGCGGACGGCAGCAGCCGCATCATGCCGTCCAGCATGCCGAGGCCGGCCCGCAGGATCGGCACCACCAGCGGGCGCGGGTAGGACAGCTTGACCCCGGTGGTCGCGGTGACCGGCGTCGTGATGTCGACCTGTTCGGTGCGTACGTCGCGCGTGGCCTCGTAGGCGAGCAGGGTGACCAGCTCGTCGGCGAGGCGGCGGAAGGTCGCGGAGTCGGTGCGCTGGTCGCGCAGCGCGGTGAGCTTGTGGGCGACCAGGGGGTGGTCGACGACGTGGAGACGCATGGCGACAACAGTAACCGGGCGGGGTGGGCCCGGTGCCCCTGGACGGACCGGGCACGGCTCACGTCCGCCCGTCATCGGTTCATTGGCGTCAAAACGCCCGTTCGGGGGAAAGCGGGAGGGACGGATTGGGGTGATGAACCTATGCCTGGCCGGGAAACCCGCAAGGATCCGTCGCCGCGCACACCGCCGGGGACACGCCGACAGCCGAACACGTCCTCCACCTCGAACACGTCCTCCACCTCGAACGCACCGGAGTCGCCGGGCGGTACGGGGAGGCCGGGCGCACTGGGCCGGTCGGGCGGTCCCAGGAGTCCGGGGAATCCAGGGAACCCGGGGAATCCAGGGAACCCGGGAAAACTGACTGGCTCGGAGAGCCCGGAGAACCCGCGGAATCAGAAGAGCCCGGGGAACCCGGGGAACCCGGGTTCTCACGGAAGGCCGGAGATTCCCGGTCTGCTGCATCGGCCGGACGGTCCGGAGACCGACGCCGAGCGCCGACGACGCCGGGCCCAGTTCCTGCGCGACCTGGCCGCGGCCCGCGAACTGCGTGACCGCGTCCAGCCCCGCCGGGCGAAGACCGCCCGCCTCAGGCACGCGATGCGCATGCGCACCTTCCGCTGGTGATCGGCCGGGATCCCGCCGGCGATCGCCGGTATGACGCCGGGGATCGGCCGGTATCGGTTTGGCGATCGGCCGGTATCGGTTTGGCGATCGGCCGGTATTTCGCTGGTGATCCGCTGGTGATCCCCCGCTGAGGGCCGGCGATCCCCCTCTTGGGCCGCTGCGGGACCGCTGAGGACCGGGACACGCCCGGCAGGCGGCCACCAGGGGAAGATCACGGGACGCGTGGGCGTTGTGTGCGTGGTCGCGCGCGGACGCCTGGAAAAGCCGCGTACGATCCGCTGTTGGCGGCAACGAGTGCGCTGGTGAGACCTCGACGGGCCCTCGGCTGCCAGGAGATCGGCGGCAGCCGGAGACACAGGGAGCCGAAGACCTCCCCTGAGCGTCTTGTTTCTGCCACGATTCCGAGTGGGTGGGCTCGGAGCACCAGCTCTCCCCGCCCCGCAACCTCCGCCGGGGGGACCCCCAACCGGCACGCCTATGACCAGTGGGAGAGTCACGGTGTACTTCGCCGCACTGCTCGCGCGCACCGAAGACGGGTGGGAAGCGAGCGACACAGAGCTCGACGATGTGGAGACCCTGTCGGATCTCGCCGACCTGGCCCGTGAAGCCTCGCCGGAGGACGACACGGTGCTGGTGCTCATCGAGCAGGAGGACGCCTGGTTCGGCGTCGTCCGGATCGACGGTGAGGACGACCCTCGTATCTACGTCTCGGACGCCGCCGCCGCCGCTCGTAGTTCGTACGGGGAGATCCTGCTCACCGACGAACTGCTCGGCCGGAATCCGGACGACGACGTCGCCGATCTGGACTCCCTCGACCTCGACGGGACCGAGGACGGTGAGGACGACGACACCGAGGGCGGCGCCTCGGCCGACGCGGTACCGCACGGCCCCGTCGGCGACCCCGGGATCCTCGACGACCTCGGCGTCGGCGTGAAGGTGCTCAAGGCGCTGTCCACGGATGCGCTCACCGAGATCGCCGAGTCCCTCGGCGCCTCGGAGACCCTGGAGACCGTCCGCTGACCGACCAGGGCTTCCAAGAACCGCCGGACCCGGTACGCGACCGCTGGCGGGCCGCGATGCGGCTCGCCCTGGCCGAGGCCGAGCAGGCCGGCCGTGGCGGGGACGTCCCTGTCGGTGCCGTCCTGCTGTCCCCGGACGGTACGACCGTGCTCGCGGCCGGACACAACGAACGCGAGGCCACCGGCGACCCCACGGCCCACGCGGAGATCCTCGCCGTCCGGCGGGGCGCCGCCGCACTGAACGCCGCGGCGCGAAGCGCCTCCGGCGAGGGGGGCGGTGGGATACGGGCGGGCCAGTGGCGACTGTCCGGCTGCACGCTGGTCGTGACGTTGGAGCCTTGCACGATGTGCGCGGGCGCCCTCGTGCAGTCCCGGGTGGACCGGGTGGTCTACGGCGCCCGGGACGAGAAGGCGGGCGCGGCCGGCTCCCTCTGGGACGTCGTCCGCGACCGGCGGCTCAACCACCGGCCCGAGGTGATCGAGGGCGTGCTCGCCGAGGAGTGCGCCGCGATCCTCACCGACTTCTTCCGCGCCCGCTGACCGTCGCCGCGGCCCGCGAAACGGATTTCAAACCACGCCCATCGGTGCTGTAAGGTCTCCCTCGGTAGCGTGTCCGAGCGGCCGAAGGAGCTCGCCTCGAAAGCGAGTGTGGCGCAAGTCACCGAGGGTTCAAATCCCTCCGCTACCGCGCGAGAAGGGCCCCGTCGTCAGACGGGGCCCTTCGTGCGATCATGTGCGCTCGTCGGGGCGTATCAGCGCCCGCTTCAGTGACAGGGGAGACAGGGGAGGCCGCAATGGCGGTGAACTCGAAGAAGATCGCCGTCTATGTAGTCGTGGTCTTCGCGCTGTACGTGATCATCACGGACCCCGCCAAGGCCGCGGACTACGTCCAGATAGCCTTCGAGGGCGTATCGGACGCCGCGAAGTCCATCGGCGACTTCATGTCCTGGGTCGCTCAGGGAGGAAATTCATGATCCGCCACCTGGTCCTCTTCAAGCTCGACGAGGGCGTCGAGCGCGACGATCCGCGCGTGGTGAAGGGCGAGGAGGCCTTCCGGTCCCTCGACGGCAAGATCCCCGAGGTCCGTTTCTGGGAGCTCGGCTGGAACCTCAGCGACCGCCCCATCGCGTACGACTTCGCCATCAACTCCGGCTTCGAGGACGCGGCCGCGCTGCGCCGGTACGTGGAGCATCCGGAGCACCAGGCGGGCGCGGCCCTGTGGAAAGAGTTCGCCACCTGGGTGATCGCGGACTACGAGTACTAGGGCACCAGCAGGTCCCCACCAGGCAGTACCAGGACACCACCATTGGCAGCGCCAGGGCAGCACTCAGGTGCCGCGCTGCACAGCCCCCCGCCGGAACGGCGGGGGGCTTTTCCGCGTCGTGTGCCCAACTCTTCCCTCAACACGGGGTGATGCGGTGCTTGCACACAGTGCACATGTCTTGTGATGCTATGACCGCTTTTGATGGATGAGTCGACCGATGAAGACCGATGAAGAGGTGGCGTTGACCGTGTCGGCCAGTACCGCGCCGCCCCAGGAAGTCGCCGATGTCGTGGAAGCCGCACCCCAGCGGAGCCGCGGTGCCGACACCCGGGCCCTCACCCAGGTGCTCTTCGCCCAGCTCAAGGAGTTGCGACCGGGCACACCGGAGCACAGCCGGGTGCGCGGCACGCTCATCGAGGCCAACCTCCCGCTCGTGCGCTACGCGGCCGCCCGCTTCCGTTCCCGCAACGAGCCGATGGAGGACGTCATCCAGGTCGGCACCATCGGCCTCATCAACGCCATCGACCGCTTCGACCCGGAGCGGGGCGTGCAGTTCCCGACCTTCGCCATGCCGACGGTGGTCGGCGAGATCAAGCGGTACTTCCGGGACAACGTCCGCACGGTCCACGTACCGCGCCGGCTGCACGAGCTGTGGGTGCAGGTCAACAGCGCGACCGAGGACCTGACGACCGCCTTCGGGCGCACCCCGACGACCTCCGAGATCGCCGAGCGGCTGCGCATCAACGAGGACGACGTGCTGTCCTGCATCGAGGCCGGGCGCTCGTACCACGCCACCTCACTGGAGGCCGCGCAGGAGGGCGACGGGTTGCCGGGACTGCTGGACCGGCTCGGCTACGAGGACCCGGCCCTGGACGGCGTCGAGCACCGCGACCTGGTCCGGCATCTGCTCGTCCAGCTTCCGGAACGCGAACAGCGAATCCTGCTGCTGCGCTATTACAGCAATCTCACCCAGTCGCAGATCAGCGCGGAACTCGGCGTGTCCCAGATGCACGTCTCGCGGCTTCTCGCCCGCAGCTTCCAGCGGCTGCGCTCCGCGAACCGGATCGAGGCATAACCGCATACATGTTCGACTGGTCACCGTCAAGAGCGAATCGCTCACCCGTGCGGATCACGCAGCCTCGGTGTCGAATAACCGTCAGACCCCCTTCATCCAGGGCGTATTCACATCTCACATGTCGACATGTCACTACAGCGTGTTGCCGACATGTGACATTCTGCCGGAAGAGCGTTTGCCGAGGCTTCGGCTCCGGTATTCAGGTGAAGGCTGCGTTCCCCCGACGGGAGCGTCCGCCGCGACCGTCCCGCGACCCAAAGGGGGTGGCATGTCCGCAGATCAGGGCAGCTCGAAGGTGCTCACGCTCACAAAGAGCGAGGCTGCGCCCGCGCTCGACGAAGTAACGGCGGTCGTCGAGGCCGCGCCGGCACCGGCCCTCCCCGCTCCGGAGGCCATCAACACCCGCACCCTGTCCCGCTCCCTTTTCCTGCGGCTCGCCGCACTCGACGAGAACAGCCCGGAGCGTGGGTACGTCCGGGACACCCTCATCGAGCTGAACCTCCCGCTGGTGCGGTACGCCGCAGCCCGCTTCCGCTCGCGCAACGAGCCGATGGAGGACATCGTCCAGGTCGGCACCATCGGCCTGATCAAGGCGATCGACCGTTTCGACTGCGAACGGGGCGTGGAGTTCCCGACCTTCGCGATGCCGACGGTGGTCGGCGAGATCAAGCGGTTCTTCCGTGACACCTCCTGGTCGGTCCGCGTCCCGCGCCGCCTCCAGGAGCTGCGGCTCGCCCTCACCAAGGCCAGCGACGAGCTCTCCCAGAAGCTGGACCGGTCGCCCACGGTGGCCGAACTCGCCACGGTGCTCGGGGTGTCGGAGGAGGACGTCGTCGACGGCCTCGCGGTCGGCAACGCGTACACCGCCTCCTCGCTGGACTCCCCGGCCCCGGAGGACGACGGCGGCGAGGGCTCCCTCGCGGACCGCCTCGGCTACGAGGACACCGCCCTGGAGGGCGTCGAGTACCGCGAGTCCCTCAAGCCTCTGCTGGCCAAGCTCCCGCCTCGCGAGCGGCAGATCATCATGCTGCGTTTCTTCGCGAACATGACCCAGTCGCAGATCGGCGAGGAGGTCGGCATCTCCCAGATGCACGTCTCCCGGCTGCTGACGCGGACGCTGTCGCAGCTGCGGGAAGGCCTCATCTCGGACTGAGGTCCGTCCGGGGAGCCGCGAGAGTCCTCTCCGCCGGAGCGTCTGCCACCATGGCGCGATGCTTCGAGTGACTTCGAGTGACTTCGAGTGGCATGGACACATGGCCGTCGGGGCGCCTTCATCGGCGCGTCGGCGGCCGTCGTCCGTCCGGGCGGTGTCCTGCCCGCGTGCGGAGGGGCGGAGGCGACGAGGACGTGGGCGGAGAGGGCGAGGACGTGCCCCCCGGCCTGCACAACACCGGGGGATCCGCGGTGTGTTCGGGCAGCGTGACCTTTGGCCCGGACGTCATCGGCACGCACGTCATCGGCGCACTCGGCGTCGACTGGGCGACGCTCGAGTCCGCCGCGGCGCTCCCCGCCCCGACCGAAGTCGGGGCACGGAAGATGAGGACCTGGACGGTGTGCGTCGACGGCCGGCGCCGTGCCGATCGGGATGCACGTGGAGACGCGGGACGTGTCCGTCCAGTGGGAGTAGTCGCGTAGGCGTTGCTTCGGGCGGTTGCTTCAGGCGGGTGTTTCATCTGTTGCTTCCGGCGGGTGCGTCAGCTCCCGGCGGCTGCTTCAGCCTCCGGCGGTCGCGTCAGCTCCCGGCGGCTGCTTCCGCCTGGTTACTTCAGCGCGAGCCAGGCCACGGCCGCGACGATCACCACCGCGGCGATCACGCCAATGATCAGGCCGAGGCGGGGGCCGCCGGCGGAAGTCGTCTGCTGCTGGCGGCCCTGAGGGGCCTCGTCGACGAACGCGCGGAACATCTGGGTGTTGCCGGCGGGGTCATGGTTGCCCTGGGGGCCCTGGGTGTTAGCCATGTCCCGAGACCCTAGCGAATCCCCGGAGGGGACCCAAGTGTGGGCCGAGGGACCGGATCACCGCATACCACCTGCGTGATTACTTTAGTGATACTTGCCTTTGCCAAGTTTTTGTCTCGGAACCCTCCGCTTTTATTTGCCTGTAACAACCAACCGGTTCTATGGTTGCCCTAAGCAACGAACACGGGAGACGAGATGGCCGAGCAGGCGCGGTACGAGGAGCTGATCCGTCAGTTCAGCGCCTTCGGCGCCGTACGCAGGGAGTTGGGGCGGATCCTGCCGTCCGACTGCCCCAGCGGCTCCGCCGCCGTGCTGACGCTCCTCGGGCGCCACGGAGACATGCGCATGAGCAAGCTCGCGGAGCTGCTCGCCGTGGACATGTCGGTCACCAGCCGGCATGTGGCCCATGTGGCCGGACGCGGCTGGATCGAGCGCTCCCCCGACCCGGCGGACAAACGCTCACGCATCCTGCGCCTCACGCCCGCGGGACGCGACCGGATCGACGAGCTGACCCGGCGGACCTGCCAGATGCTCGCCGAACGGCTGAGCGACTGGACCGATGACGAGGTCGGACAGCTCACCCAGCTCATGGCGCGGCTCAGAGCGAGTTTCGACGACTCCCGTACCGCGCACCCGGAATCCCGGACGCCCACCGCGCCCGTGCTCGAACGGTCTCCGGACCGGTCCACCCGTACACCCGCGATCACCACGTAAGAGAAGGAATTTCATGGCAACGACCACACCAGCCGGTGTGCGGGCCCACGCCAGGCACGAAGGAGGGGCCCCCGACGACGCGCCGATGACCCACCGACAGATCATGGAGGCGCTCTCCGGGCTGCTGCTCGGGATGTTCGTGGCGATCCTTTCGTCCACGATCGTCTCGAACGCCCTCCCGGAGATCATCGGTGACCTCGGCGGCGGCCAGTCCGCCTACACCTGGGTCGTCACCTCCACGCTGCTGGCGATGACGGCGACGACTCCCCTGTGGGGCAAGCTCGCCGACCTGTACAACAAGAAGGCGCTCGTCCAGATAGCGCTGGTCATCTACGTCCTGGGCTCGGTGGTCGCGGGTCTGTCGCAGAACCCCGCCATGCTGATCGCCTGCCGAGTCGTGCAGGGCGTCGGTGTCGGCGGTCTGTCCGCACTCGCCCAGATCGTGATGGCCGCGATGATCTCCCCGCGTGAGCGCGGGCGTTACTCCGGTTACCTCGGTGCGACCTTCGCCGTCGCCACCGTCGGCGGCCCGCTCCTCGGCGGTGTCGTCACCGACACCTCGTGGCTGGGCTGGCGCTGGTGCTTCTACGTCGGCGTCCCCTTCGCCGTCATCGCGCTGATCGTGCTGCAGAAGACCCTGCACCTGCCCGTCGTGAAGCGGGACGTGAAGGTCGACTGGGCCGGCGCGTTCTTCATCTCGGCCGCGGTCTCGGTGCTGCTGCTGTGGGTCACCTTCGCCGGCGACAAGTACGACTGGCTGTCCTGGCAGAGCTACGCGATGGTCGCGGGCTCGATCCTGCTCGGCCTGATCTTCGTGTTCGTCGAGTCCAGGGCCAAGGAACCGATCATCCCGCTGCGGCTGTTCCGCAACCGCACCATCACCCTGTCGTCGATCGCCTCGATGTTCGTGGGCGTCGCGATGTTCTCCGGCACGGTGTTCTTCGCCCAGTACTTCCAGCTGGCCCGGGACAAGTCGCCGACCATGTCGGGTGTCATGACGATCCCGATGATCGGCGGTCTGTTCGTCTCCTCCACGGTCTCCGGGCAGTTCATCACCCGCACCGGCAAGTGGAAGGCCTGGCTGGTCAGCGGCGGTGTCCTCATCACTGCGGGCTTGGGCCTGCTGGGCACCATCCGCTACGACACGGACTACTGGAAGGCCGCCGTCTTCATGGCCCTCCTCGGTCTCGGCGTCGGCATGATGATGCAGAACCTGGTGCTGTCCACGCAGAACCAGGTCGACCCGAAGGACCTCGGCTCGGCCAGCTCCACGGTGACCTTCTTCCGGTCCCTCGGCGGTGCGATGGGCGTCTCGGCGCTCGGTGCCGTCATGGCCACCCGCATCGGCGACTACGCCCAGGACGGCATCGCCGGTCTCGGCCCCAAGTACGCGTCCCTCGCGTCCGGTTCGTCCAGCGACTCCATCCCGGACATGGACAAGCTGCCCGCGCCGCTGCGCACGGTCATGGAGAGCGCGTACGGCCACGGCATCGCCGATGTCTTCCTGATCGCGGCGGGCACGGCGCTGCTCGCCTTCCTCATCACGCTGTTCATCAAGGAGGTCCCCCTGAGGACGAAGGGCGCGCTGGCGCAGACCACCTCGCCGGAGGCGGAGACCCCGGCGGAGGCCGCTCCGGCCGCCGCGGCACAGGCTCCGGCCGACGCGCAGGCTCCGGCACAGGCTCCCGCCGAGGAGCGCGTCCCGAGCTGGGCGGTCGCCGACTCCACGACCGAGACGACCGAGGCGGGTCCCGACGGCACGCAGCGGCTCGCGGCGGTCGCCACGATCGCACGGCCCGAGGGATCCGCGGGTGCCTCCGGTGGCTCCTCCGGTGGTGTCCCGGTGCGTGGTTTCGTACGAGGTGCGGAGTCCGCTCCGGTACCGCGGGCCGCGGTCACCCTGATCTCCCTGGCGGGACGGCAGCTGGGCCGGGCGGTCGCCCACAGCGACGGCTCCTACACCCTGGACGCGCCCGGCACCGGCTCCTACGTACTGATCGCCTCCGCCGACGGCTTCCAGCCCCAGGCCTCCACCGTCGTCGTGGGTGACCAGCCGGTGGCGTACGACATCCTCCTGTCCGGCACCAGCGGCCTGACCGGCACCGTCCGCGCCGCCCAGACCGGCAGCGCGGTCAAGGACGCCATGGTCATCGTCACCGACGTGCGCGGGGACCTGCTGGCCACCGGTACCACCGGCGAACACGGCGAGTTCGCGTTCACGGACCTCGTCCCCGGCGCGGTCACCATCGCCGTCAACGCCGCCGGATACCGGCCGCGCGCCCTCCCGGTCGAGGTCGGCGCCACCGGCGTGACCCGGCTCGAAGTCGACCTGGACGCCGGAGCCCAGCTCCAGGGCACCGTCCACGCGCCCCACGGCCCGCTGGCCGACGCCCGTGTCACCCTCGTCGACGCCGCCGGCAACGTCATCGGTACCGCCACCACCGGCACCGACGGTGCCTACGCCTTCACCGACCTCGACGGCGGCGAGTACACCGTCATCGCCACCGGCTACGCCCCGGTCGCCACCGCACTGACCCTCACCGGACAGGGCACCGACGACCACGACATCGAACTCAGCCACCCCAGCGAGTAGATGGACTCCGGCCCGTGACGGGCACGCTCCGAGCAAGGGCGTGCCCGACACGGGCCGATTTCGTTATGACCATTTTGTAAGGCTTTTTCAGGGAGAATCGGGATGGGACTGACCGCGAAGATCCGTACGCGGGACGGATGGGCCGTGTCGCACGCGGTCGTCACGGTGACCGACATGACCGGCTCGCAGGTGCTGCGCGCCGAGGCCGACGCCGAGGGTGCCGTACGGGACACGACTGAGCTCGCACCGGGGGCGTACACCGTCATCGTCACGGCCGTCGGCTACGCGCCCGCCGCCGCGAGCGCGCTCGTCACGGCGAGCGGCCGGGCCGCGGTCGGCACGGTGACGTTGGCCCGGCAGGGGGGCACGGAGCTGCCGCCGCCGGGCCCGTGGACCATCGACCCGGCGCACTCCAGTGTGGCCGCGGTCGCCCAGCACCTGGGGATCTCCAGCGTGCACGGCCGGTTCACGGAGTTCGCGGCCTCGATCGAGGTCGCCCCGGACGAGGTGGCCAAGTCCCGGGTGGAGGCGGTCATCAAGGCCGCGTCCATCGACACCGGCAACGGTATGCGCGACACCCACCTGAGGTCGGCGGACTTCCTGGACGTCGAGCGGTTCCCGGAGATCACGTACCACTCGACCGGGCTGACGGTGGCCGGTTCGGACCGCTGGACCGTGCACGGCGACCTGACCCTGCACGGCGTCGCCCGCCCGGTCGACCTGGACCTGGCCTATCTCGGCACCGGTTCCGACCCCTGGGGCGGCACCCGGGCGGCCTTCCGGGCGACGACAGAACTGCACCGGGAGGACTTCGCCATGAACTACAACCAGGTCGTCCAGGCGGGGATCGCGGCCATCGGGACGACGCTGAAGGTGGAGCTGGACGTGCAGGCGGTCCAGGGGGACGCGCTACCGCAGGCTTGATGGTCTGCCAGATGAGCCCTCTGATCGGCCACATGAGCCCGTCGATCGGTCACATACGGCTGACAATCGGTCACATGAGACGTGCGATCGGTCACATGAGGCCCACGATGCGTGGCGGGGCGAACAGATGGCGGGCGCGATGCTCCTCGGCCGCCATCTCGGCTCCCTGCAGCAGGCCGGGTGTCCGCTCCCGGGGCTTGGCCAGGGAGTCGCGGTGGCCGACGCAGGTCGCGCAGGCGGGGTCCCAGTCGGGCAGCGCCTCGCGGTGCGCGTCGGCCAGATGACGGCCCAGGCTGATCTGCGTGCCGGCGACGCTGTCGGTGACGTCCCAGTCGACGCCCGGGTCCTCGGCGGTCAGTCCGGCGATGACGGCCTGGACGTGCTTCATCGCCTCGTAGCGGCGGACGCACTCGGCGCAGTCCCACATCCAGGCGGGCGGCAGCGGCCACTGGTCCTCGGGGCTGAGGTCTTCCGCGCTCATACGGGCCACGGTAGGCGCTGCGGGCACGGCCCCGCAGGCATCCGTACGAACTGGACAACTGGACGCCTCCCGGCCGCAATGCGGGAGCAGCCTGACAGGGCGCCTCCGATTCCCGTGAGACGAGCCTCAGTTCCGGTCGCCCGAGGACCGCCCGGCGCCGCGGGTCGCCCGGGCGACCAGGTCGGTGCACAGGTCCCGGAGTTTGACGTTGTGGTTCTGTGAGACCCGGCGCAGGCGTTCCAGGGCGATCCGGGCGTCGATCCGCTCCTGGGCCATGAGGATGCCGATCGCCTGGTCGATGACGCTGCGGGAGAGCAGCGCGGTGCGCACGTCGGTGACGGACTCCCGGCGGCGCTCGATGCCCAGGGCGACGTCGACCGTGTCACCCACCCGGGCAGCGAACGCGCGGGCAGCGTCCCGGCCCGGGCCGAGCGAGCCGGGTTCGACACCGTAGAGGTTGAGGGCGGTACCTCTTTCGCCCTCGACGGCGATGGGGATCGCCAGCACACAGCGCACGCCGACGGAGAGCGCGTACTCCGTGTACGTGGGCCAGCGGGCCTCCGCCTGCAGGTCGGGGGCGTACTGCTCGACGCTGGTCTCGGCGGCCTCCACACACGGCCCCGAGCCGTTCTCGTACTGGCGCTGGTCGAGGCCGCTGGGCAGGCCGTGGCTGCCGGCCAGGGTGAGCAGCCGGTCGCCGCGGCGCACCGTGATGCTGCACGCGGCCGCGCCCGGCACCGCCTGCACCGCGCGATCGGTCAGGTCGCGCAGCAGCGTGTCGAGTCCGCTGCTGCGCACGATGGCCATTTCCAGCGTGTCGGGCATCTCGGGGCTCATGACTGTACGGATATCCCGTCGACGCCCGTTAACTCCCCGCGCCACCGGGTCCGTTATGCGGCGCCGTGCGCGTCCAGGATGCGGCGGGCGAGGTCGCGCAGCTTGATGTTCTCCCGTTGCGAGGCCTTGACCAGGGACTCGAACGCCTCCGCCGCGTCCATGTCCATCCGCTCCATGAGGATCCCGGTGGCCTGCCCGATCAGGTCCCGGGTGCGCATGGCCTCCGTCAACTGCTCCCGTACGGTGGCCGAGTCGAGGGCGAGACTGACATGGGCGGTGAACAGCCGGCCGACGCGGGTGGCGGCCTCGTCGAAGGCGCGCGGCTTGCGGGAGTAGGCCGTGAGCACGGTCAGCCGGCGGCGGTCGGCGCGCAGCCGCAGCGACAGTGCCGAGCGCAGGCCCAGGTGGTAGAGGACGGCCCCGCCGTCGTCGGCCTCGCTGTCCTCCAGCCGTACGACGGGCGTGGTCCACAGATGTTCCCAGTACGGCGCCTGCTCCTGTCCGGTGGATCCGGTGGATCCGGTGGATCCGGTGAGTCTTGTGGGTCTTGTGGGTCCGGTGGGTCTTGTGTGCCCGGCCTCGGCGGAGCGCACGACCTCGTCGGTCCAGGCGACCGTGCGGCGGTGGTGGGTACCCTCGATCACGGAGATGCCGGCGTGGTCGGCGCCGGGCAGGAGACGCACGGCGAGATGGACCGCCGTGTGCATGGTGCTGTGCGAGGTCACAGTGTCGTGCAGTTGCTGAGCTGCCGCCGTCAGGGCTTCCGCCAATTCATAACCGGCGGGAAAACGGGGCAAATCAGGAAAGTCGGACGCAGACACCACGAACCTCTTCGGCGTGCACGACCGAACGGCCGTGCGCAGGAGAGCTCCGCAGCACATTCCTGACTGCGAGCACAGGACGGACAGCACTTTAGCTGCTCGGTTGCGTCGAGGTGACGTCTGGCCGACGCCTGGACGCAAGCCCTTTCGAGCATGGTCGTCGGCATGGTGAAATGGGGGCGACAGGTCAGGAAGTGGCCGCCCCGGAATCCGGACGAGCGTTCTGCCAGGTGAGCACCATGACCTTCCTCCCGAATCCGTGCGACCTGCGTGATCTACGCGATCTGCCCGGCTGCACCACTGTCGTCGCCCTTCCCTCCGAGATCGACCTCTCCAACGTCGCAGGCCTCTTGGACCGGGTCATGTCCGCCGTGGACACCCGTAGCGACCGGCTACGGGTCCTGGTCCTGGACTTCACCGCGACCGACTTCATGGACTCCCAGGGCGTCCGCCTCGTCGACGAGGTCCGCCACCGGCTCCAGCCCGAGGTGCGGGTACGGGTGGTGGCCCGGCCCGACGGCGTCGCCACCCGCGTCCTGGAGCTGACAGGGGTGCGGCGCGACGTGCCGGTCTACGGCGACCTGAGCGAGGCGCTGGAGGACCAGGGCCTGGGCCCTGGCCTGGACTAGTGCCGCATCAGGCAACGTTCGCCCTGTCGTGACGCGCCGTCCGGGTGCTGTACCGGGCAGCGTGTGGCTGTCAGGGTGTGTCGGTGGCAG
>NZ_JARXYX010000044.1 GCF_029893585.1 Streptomyces sp. LBL | reverse complement strand
CCCCTTTCCACCCGCCCCCCCGGGGCCGCCCCCCCCCCCCCCCCCCCCCCCCCCCCGCGGCGCGCCCCCCCGGGGGGGGCGCCCCCCGGGGGGGTTGGGGGGGGGGGCGCCCCCCCCGGGCCCGTGGGTCAGGAGGAGCTGACGACCGCGTCCAGGTGGGGCAGATGATGGTCCAGCCGCTCCCGCTTGGTGCGCAGATACGTGATGTTGTTCTCGCACGGCGGTATCAGCAGCGGCACCGTCTCGGCGACCTGGATGCCGTGCCGCAGCAACGACTCGCGTTTGCGCGGGTTGTTGGACATCAGACGGACCGAGTTCACGCCCAGGTCCTGCAGTATCTCGGCGGCGACGCCGTAGTCGCGGGCGTCCACCGGCAGGCCGAGCGCCAGGTTCGCCTCGACGGTGTCCAGGCCCTCCGCCTGCAGGGCCATCGCCCGCAGCTTGCCGAGCAGACCGATGCCCCGGCCTTCGTGCCCTCTGAGGTAGATGACGATGCCGCGGCCTTCCGCGACGACCGCGCGCAGCGCGGAGGCGAGCTGGTCGCCGCACTCGCAGTGCTGGGAGCCGAAGGCGTCACCGGTCAGGCACTCGGAGTGCAGCCGGGTGAGGACGTTGTCCGTGCCGATCTCGCCATGGACCAGGGCCACTTGTTCGTCACCGCGGTCGTGATCGAGGTAGCCGACCGCCTGGAAATGCCCGTACACGGTGGGCAGCGGGGAATTCACGACGCGTTCCACACCCGTGCGCTGCGGTGACGTCTTGCCGAGCACGCCAATTTTTTCTGTCATGATCTGGTTCCTAAGCAGAGACGAAAGGCCGTGAAGAGATGAGTGGTTCGGGAATACGGTCGGCGGCGTACGGTCTGGTGCCGACGGACACTACCGAAGACGTACGGACGCGAGGGGCGGGCGTCTCAACCCAGGTGGCCGTCCTTCCCGTCGGAAGCTTCGAACAACACGGGCCGTACCTTCCGCTGGCGACCGACACGCTCGTCGCCTGTGCGATAGCCCGGGAGATCGCCACCGCGTATCCGGTGCACCTCCTTCCGCCGGTGACCATCGCCTGCTCGCACGAGCACGCGGCCTGGCCGGGAACCGTCAGCATCTCCTCCGTGACCCTTCACGCGGTGGTACGGGACATCGCGGCCTCACTGCGCCGCTCGGGCGTCGAAGCTCTGGTGCTGGTCAACGGGCACGGCGGGAACTACGTTTTGGGCAACGTCGTCCAGGAGTCCTCCGCGCGCGGTGAGCGGATGGCGCTCTTCCCGGCCCCGGAGGACTGGGAGGCGGCCCGGGAGCGGGCCGGGGTGACGACCTCGTTGCTGACGGACATGCACGCGGGGGAAATCGAGACCTCCATCCTGCTGCACGCCCATCCCGAAATGGTCCGGCCCGGTTACGAGTCGGCCGATTTCGTCGCGGACGACCGCCGTCATCTGCTCACCGTCGGAATGTCCGCCTATACCGATTCGGGCGTCATAGGCCGTCCTTCCCTGGGGTCCGCGGAAAAGGGGAAGGAACTGCTGGCGGGCTTCGCCGATTCCTTCGCAACGTATTTCTCGATGCTCACCTCCGCGGACGGCACCACGAGGGCCGCGGAAGCCGGACGCGCATAGTCACCGTCCGGTGCGAGGTGCGGTTCCGGGTCCGTCACAGCGGTCCCGGCCCCCTCCTCCGCGCCGCGCAGGCCCGTGTACCAACGGGCGACCAGGACGAGGGCGCCCGGCAGCGCGGCCACGAAGCTGAGCACGCCGTAGACCACGGCGACCGCGAGTCCGCTGCTCGCGCCGAGGCCGGCGGCGCCGAACGCCCAGGCGGTGACGCCTTCGCGGGGGCCGAAGCCGCCGATGTTCACCGGCAGCCCCATGGCGAGCAGGGCGAGCACGGCGAGGGGCAGCAGCGCGGCGACGGAGGCGCCTGATCCGGCGACCCGGGCGGCGAGCACGAACATCCCGATGTGGCCGGCCAGGACGACGGCGGACGAGACGGCCACGCCCGGTCCGTTGCGGCGGGACAGCAGTCCTTCGCGTGCCTCGGCGAGGCCGGCGCGCAGGGCACGTCCCCGGCGGGAAGGTGCAGCCCGGTTCATGCGCAGTGCCAGGACCACCGCGAGGGTGCCCAGCGCGGCGAGGGCGAGCAGCGGGGCGAAGTGCCGGGCGTCGGCCAGCACGGGTGAGGGCATCGTCAGCAGCACGGCAGCGCCGACGACGGCCAGCGCGACCTGTCCGGCGGCCCGTTCGAGGACCACCGTGCGGACTCCGCGGCCGAGGTCACCGGCGCTCTGCCCGTGCCGGACCGCCCGGTGGACGTCGCCGAGGACCCCGCCGGGCAGGGCCGCGTTGAGGAACAGCGCGCGGTAGTAGTCGGCGACGGCCCCTACGAGCGGGAGCCGGATCCCCAGGCCCCGGGCCACCAGCGCCCAGCGCCAGGCGCTGAACACGGTGGTGAGCAGTCCGATCCCCACGGCCACCAGAAGTGTGGGCGTGTCGATCCGGCGCAGCCCGTCCAGGAAGACGCCGGTGCCCAGGCGCCACAGCAGCACGGCGAGGATGGCGACACCGGCGACGGTGCCGATGTGCGTGCGGACGGCGCGGGAGTTGAGACGGGCCAGCGCGCCGCGAAGGGCGGTGCGCCGACGGGTCGTTCCCTGGCCCGCGGAGGACCGGGGCTCGGTCACGAGGACGCCGATCCGCGCCTCGGAGACGGCGGAGCCGGTGCGGACCGCGGACGGGTCGCCGGCGGAGACGGGCGCTTCGGTGCGGGCTTCGAGTATCTCGGCCCTGGCCGCGAGCGCACCGGTCCGAGCCGCCAGCACCCGGGTACGGGCCGCGAGCGGCGCGGCCAGCAGGGCGGGGGAACCCGTGGGAAGCGCGAACACCTCCACCCGGTCGGCGTGCCGCCGGGACGGCTGGATCGGCCGCCGGGACAGCTCGACGGGTCCCTCGGACGCCGCGGCCTGCCGCTCGCTCGGAGCGAGGTGCCGCCGGGACGGCTGGATCTGCCGCGCGGACTCCACGCGCATCACGCTCCGCCGGTCGGCCGGGAGAGGGCCAGCAGGTCACTGTGGTGGACCACGACCGTCAGCTCCCCCGCCTCGCAGGCAGCGAGCCGCTCGCTCAGATAGCGTTCCGCACGCGGTGCCAGCTCCGGCCGCTCCTCGACGGCCGCGCCGACCCAGCCGCGCAGCCACTGCGCCGTCAAGGCGGACTCGGCGGGGCCGAGCCGCCAGGGGCTCGGGTGCAGTCGTACCGTGGCGCCACGTTCGGAGAACACCTCGCAGGCCACCGTGATCGCGTCCGGCCCGAGCATCCCGTCGCGGCGCTGGTGGGCGTTGAACGCGGCGGCGATCTCCGCGTCCATGGGGTCGGACGGGGTGAGCTCGACGCGGCCGGCCACCGACAGGGTCAGCAGGGCCGGGCAGCCCGCGGCCGTGCAGGCGTCGGCAAGGGTGGCGAGTTCCTCGCGGGTGAGAACGTCGAGCAGCGCTGATGCCGTGACGAGGGAGGCTCCGGACAGGACGTCCGGGGTGAGCCGGGCGACGTCGCCGCGCCGCGTCTCGACGGTGACCCGGCTGCCGTCGGCGGCGGAGCGCGGGGAGGCGACGGCGGCGAAGTGCAGAAGGTAGGGGTCGCGGTCGTGCAGGATCCAGTGCTGGGCGCCGTCCAGCCGGGGAGCCAGCCAGCGGCCCATGGAGCCGGTGCCGCAGCCCACGTCGTGGATGACCAGCCCGGCCTTCCCCGGCAGGTTGGCGAGCCGGATCCGCAGCGGATCGAGCAGGTCGTGCGACCGCGCGGCGGCATCGGCCCCCTCCCGCAACTCCAGCCACTCGGGCGCGTATCGCGGCGGATCGTCGGGCCCGGCGTCCCGCAGCCGCACGGTGGGCCGCTCCCCTGGACGCGGGGTGGGCCCTGCGCCTGGACGCGGGGTGGGCCCTGCGCCGGGGATGACAGCCGCCTGCCCCGCTGCCCCGGATGCCTCCCGGGGACCCGGCTGTGCCGGAATCTTCCCCGCCTGCTGGGTCATGGCCGTCTCCGTCATGCCGCCCTCCTGGGTTCGTTCGGCAGTCGGCCCAGTACTCCGGCCAGGCTGCGGGCCGTGGTCGCCCAGCCGTCGAGGGCGACCCGTCGGCCTCTCGCGGCGGCCTTCAGACGACGTCGTACGTCCGCCTCGCCGAACCAGCCGCGCAGTTCGGCGGCGAGGGCGGCGGGGTCCTCCGGCGGGACGAGGATGCCGGGCACGCCCCCGTCGGGCGCCCGGCCGACCGCCTCCGCGAGACCGCCGACGTCCGTGGCCAGTACCGGAATGCCGCGGGCGAGGGCCTCGGTCACCGCCATGCCGTAGGTCTCGGCGTAGGAGGCGAGGACCATGAGGTCGGCGGAGGCGTAGCTGGCGTCGAGTTCGGCGCCGGCCTGCGGGCCCGCGAGGTGCAGGCGGTCCTGGAGGCCGTACGCGTCGATCAGGTCCCGCAGTCCGGCGACGTACTCGGGGTCGTGCCCGAGTCCGCCGACGAAGACGCAGCTCCACGGCAGGTCGGTCACCGTGGCCAGGGCCTCCACCAGTCGGTGCTGCCCCTTGCGCGGGGTCACCGCGGCCACGCACAGCAGCCGGGAGACGCCGTCGGTGCCGGAGGCGAGGGGGGCGATGTCGGCGCCGGGGGCGGCGACATGGACCCGGTCGGGGGCCAGGCCGTGGTGGGAGACAAGCCGCCGTACGGCCCAGTCGCTGGTGGCGATGACGGCCGGGACGGCCCGCAGCACCGCGCGTTCCTTGGCGTCGAGTTCCGCGGCCACCGCCGGTTCCAGTCCCGTCTCGTCGCCGAGCGGAAGGTGGACGAGGACGACGAGGCGCAGCCGTTCCGCCTCGGGTACGACGATCTCGGGGACGGCGCAGGCGACTATCCCGTCCAGCAGGACGACCGTATCGTCCGGCAGTTCCTGCAGCACACGGGCGAGTTCAGCGCGGGCGTCCGCGTCCGGGCGGGGCCAGGTACCGTCCACGGCGTGCTGGTGGACCTGCCAGCCGAAGCCGGGCAGGTCCAGACAGATGCGCCGGTCGTAGGCGTTGCCGCCGCTGGGCGCGGCCGGGTCGTGGACGCCGCCCGGCAGGACGAAGTGCACGGAGCGCAGGGACATCGGGATGATCTCCGCGTTCTTGAGGGCGGAGTGCTGAACGGGCACGTAACCGAGCCCGCTGGTCCGCTCCATCGTCGTGTCGGTCACAGCGCACGCTCGTAACTCGCCCAGGCGACGTGCGACTCGTGCAGGGAGACGGTGAGGCCCGCGAGACCCTTCGCGCCCTCGCCGAGGGCGCCCTTGTGGATGCGTGCGGCGAGCCGGTCGGCGATGACCTTGGCCAGGAACTCCGTGGAGGTGTTGACTCCGGCGAAGTCGGGCTCGTTGTCGAGATTGCGGTAGTTCAGCTCGCTGACTACGGCACCGAGTTCCTGTGTGGCCAGTCCGATGTCGACGACGATGTTGTCGTCGTCCAGCTGCTCGCGCCGGAACGTGGCGTCCACCAGGAACGTCGCTCCGTGCAGGCGCTGCGCGGGTCCGAAGACCTCGCCGCGGAAGCTGTGGGCGATCATGATGTGATCGCGGACGGTGATGCTGAACAACGGACGACCCTCCAGGTGCGGCACGTCTGGTTCCCCCGCGTGAGCCCTGCCGGGGGATGCCGTGTAGTACGGCTCTTCGCGTCCCCTTGTTCAGCGGGACTCTCACTCTTTTCTCAGGTCAGACACCTCTGCCGGGATCCGGGTACCGTACCCGGTGGCAGAGCGCGGGGATCTGCCCCGAGGCGAGCTGCGGCAGCACCTCGGGCAACTCCTCGAACGCGGACTCCCCGGTGACGAGGGCGTCGAGGGCCGGATCGGCGAGCAACTCGAGGGCCACGGCGAGCCGGTCCGCGTACGTCCGGTTCGCGCGGCGCGGGGAGACGGTGCCGACCTGGCTGCTGCGGATGGACAGGCGGCGGGAGTGGAAGGCCTCGCCGAGCGGAAGGCTGACCTGCCGGTCGCCGTACCAGCTCAGTTCGAGGACCGTCCCTTCGGCCCGCAGCAGCTCCAGGGACCGGGCGAGGCCCTGTTCGGAGGCGCTGGCGTGGACGACAAGATCGCAGTCGCCGCGCGCGTCCTCGGGTGCGGCGAAGTCGACGCCGAGGGCCTCGGCGGTCTTGGCGCGGCCCGGATCGGCGTCGACCAACTGCACCCGCGCCCCCGGGAAGCGGGCCAGCAACGCGGCCACCGAGCTGCCGACCATCCCGCCGCCGACCACCGCGATCCGGTCACCGACCAGCGGCGCCGCGTCCCACAGGGCGTTCACGGCGGTCTCGACCGTGCCGGCGAGGACCGCCCGTTCGGCGGGCACGTTCGCCGGTACGACCGTCACCGCGTCCACCGGGACGACGTACCGCGTCTGGTGCGGATACAGGCAGAAGACGGTCCGCCCGACCAGGTCCCGCGGCCCCTCCTCGACCACTCCCACGTTGAGGTAGCCGTACTTCACCGGTCCTGGGAAGTCTCCCTCCTGGAACGGAGCCCGCATGGCCGCGTGCTGGCTCTCCGGGACCCCGCCGCGGAAGACGAGGGTCTCCGTGCCCCTGCTGACTCCGGAGTACAGGGAGCGGACGACGACCTCCCCGTCGGCGGGATCGGGAAGGGCCAGGTCGCGTATCTCGCCGTGGCCTGGGGAGCTGAGCCAGAAGGCGCGTGCGGTGCGCTTCATCGGCATCCTCCTGAACGATCTGGAAGCGGTTCACGTACCGAGGTGTGCACAGGTCGCGCACAGTACGCGGCCTTGATCGACTCTGTCACCTGGCCGGAGGAATGTGCGGTGGCCCTGAACAACACGTACGAAGCAAGACTGGTCCAGCAGGAGACCGCGGTGGGAGCGGGCGTGCAGATCCTGTTGCTGGTCCTGCTCGGCACCGCGATAGGCATGGGGCCGGCGGGCTGGTTGACCGGTCTCGTCTTCGCCTTCGCCACCTGGGCGGTGCTCTCCCGGGCCCTGCACCGCACCCGGCCGTGCTCCTTCGGCCCGGCGAACCGGGTGACCCTGGGCCGGGCGACTCTGGTCGGCGCGGTCACGGCCCTGGTCGCGGACTCCTTCGAGAGCTCCCCGCCGGTGACGCTCTTCGTCGGTCTGACGGCGGTGGCGTTGATACTCGACGGGGTCGACGGCAAGGTCGCCCGCGCCACCGGCACCTCGACCCCGCTGGGCGCCCGCTTCGACATGGAGGTCGACGCGTTCCTGATCCTGGTGCTGAGCGTGTATATGTCGATGTCGCTGGGCCCGTGGGTCCTGCTGATCGGCGCGATGCGCTACGCGTTCGTCGCCGCGGCCCGCGCCCTGCCCTGGCTCAACGCCCCGCTCCCGCCGAGCACGGCCCGCAAGACGGTGGCCGCCCTCCAGGGCATCCTGCTCCTGCTGGCCGCCGCCGACCTCCTGCCGTACCCGGCGACGTTCGGCGTCGTCGCCCTGGCTCTCGCCCTGCTGGTCTGGTCGTTCGGCCGGGACATCCGGTGGCTGTGGCGGACGTACCGGTCCCAGGAGGCAGCGGTGGCGGAGATCCTGGAGCTGAAGGAACTGGTGCCGGTGTCGGAGCCTCAGCCGCTGGCGTCCTGAAACGGCGGCCGGGCTCGGCCGCGCCCAGCGGCCGCTCCCGACCGCACCCAGCGGCCGCTCTCGACGGGCCTTGGCCATCAGCCGTTCCTGACCGTCCTCGTCGGCGCTGCCCGGCCGTTCCCGTCGGCCACTGCCCCGCCGCCCCCAACGCCACCACCCCGGCTGTCCCGTCAGTCGTGCAGCGGTACCCGGTACACCGTCGACTCCCGCTGCCGGAATCCGAGCCGCTCGTACAGCCGGTTCGCCGCCGCCCGTTCCGGCCGTGAGGTGAGGTCGACGGTCCGCGCGCCCGCCTCCCGCGCCAACCGCAGGGCCTCCAGCGTCAGCAGCCCGGCGACTCCGTGACCGCGCGCCTCGTGATCGACGACGACGTCCTCGATACGGGCCCGCAGCCCGCTCGGCACGGGATACGTCACCAGCGTCAGGGTGCCGACGACCGTCTCGCCCGAACGGGCGACCAACACGGTGTTCGCGTCGCATCTTTCACGTACTGGTCGTGGTCGAAGACCCACAGGTCGCGCCGACTCCAGCTTGCCGGGTGGCCCGGCGGGAGGGGACCCGCCCGGGTGGGGCGGCCCCACCGCCGCGTACCGGTGGGGCCGTCCTGCCCGGCTACCGCGTCGGCGTCGCGGTCGGTGCCGGGGCGTAGCCGGTGGGGCGGGTCGTGAAGGTGCCGCGGCCCTGGGTGCGGCTGCGCAACCGGGTCGCGTAGCCGAAGAGTTCGGCCAGCGGCACGGTGGCGGTGACCACCGTGGTGGCCGTCCGCGTCACCGAGCCGGAGACGCGGCCACGGCGTGCGGCCAGGTCGCCGAGGACGGTGCCGACGGCGTCCTCGGGCACGGTGACCGTGACCTCGACGACCGGTTCCAGCAGGGTCATCGTCGAGGCGCGCAGGGCTTCCCGGAGGCCGAAGCGGCCCGCGGTGCGGAACGCCGTGTCCGAGGAGTCCTTCACATGGGTCGCCCCGTCGGTCAGGGTGACCCGCAGCCCGGTCACCGGGTGTCCGCCGAGCGGGCCCTCGGCGAGGGCGTCCCGGCAGCCGGCCTCGACCGCGCGGACGTACTCCTGCGGCACGCGCCCGCCGACGACCGTCGAGCGGAACTCGAAGCCCATGATCTCCTCCAGCGGCTCCACATCCAGCACGACATGGGCGAACTGCCCTGCCCCGCCGTCCTGTTTGACGTGCCGGTGGACCAGGCCGGACACCCCTCGAACGACCGTCTCCCGGTAGGACACGCCGGGTCGGCCGACGGCGACCTCCAGCCCGTGGTCGCGCCGGACCTTCTCCACCGCGACCTCCAGGTGCAGTTCGCCCATGCCGGACAGCAGCGTCTGCCCGGTCTCGGGGTCGGTGCGGACCACCAGCGACGGGTCCTCCTCGACCAGCCGCGCGAGCGCCGTGGCCAGCCGGTCGGTGTCGACCGACCTGCGGGTCTCGACCGCGACGGAGACGACCGGGTCGGCCACGCTCGGCGGTTCCAGGACGAGTGGGGCGTCCGGGGCGCACAGGGTCGAGCCGGCCCGGGCGGACTTCAGTCCGACCACGGCGACGATGTCCCCGGCCAGCGCCCGGTCCACCTGGGCGTGCCGGTCGGCCTGTACGCGAAGAATCCGCCCGATGCGCTCGCTGCGCCGCGTGCTCGCTTCCATCACCGTGTCCCCCTTTCCGATCGTTCCCGAGTACACCCGCAGGTAGGTCAGCCGTCCCGTCGCGGTGGCGTGCACCTTGAACGCCAGTGCCGCGAACGGCGCGTGCGGATCGGCGGCCCGCTCCTGCTCGGTGCCGTCGTACGTGCCCCGTACGGCAGGCACGTCGAGCGGGGACGGCAGGTAGGCCACGACCGCGTCGAGGAGCGGCTCGATCCCGCGGTTGCGGTAGGCCGAGCCGCACAGGACGACCACGCCGTCGCCGCTGTGCGTGAGGTCGCGCAGGGCGGAGGCGAGCGTCGACGCGGAGAGCGTCTCCTGGTCGCAGAACTCCTCCAGGGCGGCCGGGTGACGTTCGGCCACGGCCTCCTCCAGCAGCCGGCGCCGCCGAACCGCCTCCTCCAGCGAAGCCTCCGGTACGGGACCCTCCTGGACCGTCTCATCGCTGTCGGCCCAGGTCAGCGCCCGCATCCGCAGCAGGTCGACAACGCCGGTGAACCCGTCCTCGCTGCCGATGGGCAACTGCACCACCAGCGGTGCGGGGTGCAGCCGCTCCCGGATCGACGCGACGGCCGTGTCGAGGTCGGCGCCGGCCCGGTCCAGCTTGTTGACGAACGCGATCCTCGGCACGCCGTGCCGGTCCGCCTGCCGCCACACCGACTCGCTCTGCGGCTCCACACCCGCGACGGCGTCGAACACCGCGACCGCACCGTCGAGGACGCGCAGCGCACGTTCCACCTCGTCGGCGAAGTCGACGTGTCCCGGGGTGTCGATCAGGTTGATCCGGTGGCCGTCCCAGGCGCAGCTCACGGCCGCGGCGGAGATCGTGATGCCACGATCGCGTTCCTGTGGGTCGAAGTCGGTGACGGTCGTGCCGTCGTGGACCTCGCCCCGCCGGTGGGTGGTGCCGGTGGCGTACAGGATCCGCTCGGTGACGGTGGTCTTGCCGGCGTCGACATGGGCGAGGATGCCGAGGTTGCGGACGACGGTGAGGGTGTTGAGGTGGGTGCGCACGGCCCAGGGCCTTTCGGACGAGGTGTGACAGGGCGGCGCGATTCCCGCGTGGACGTGGAGATGACGGAATGACGGAACGTCAACAGGTGCTACTGGAGCAGAAGTTGACGGTGCGAGTCAGTCAGTACGTCAGTACGTCGTCACGGGCATCCGGTACCGGCCGCGCAGCGGGCACCGGACAGACAAAGACACGAGGATCACCTCGTGCAGCGACCGGGGAACGACAACAGCGGTGCGGTAGCACACGGCCGGTCTCCCCTCACTGGTCTGCCTCGTCAGCACACACGCGGCCCTGTGCGGCTGCGTTGGGCGGTGCGCGATCTGTGGTGAGTGTAGGGAACCAGGGCGGGGTGGGGCACGGGATTTTCCCCGCTCTGGATCTGTTGCGTTCTGGATCCTTCGCGCCTTGGATCCTTCGCGCCTTGGATCCCACCGTTCGAGACCCCGGCGTTCCAGACCTCACCGTTCCAGACCCCACCGTTCCAGTGTCCTTGCGCCCGGCGTCCCCGCACCGCACACGCCGCTGCTCCTCCCGGCGTTGTGACGCGCCCCCACAGCCCAAGTCCGCTCGCCCCGGTCAGGGCAGAATCTCGACGTACCCATCGGTTCCGTGCACACGGATGCGCTGCCCGTCCCGGATCAGCCGGGTGGCCTGCTCAACGCCCACGACAGCCGGCAAGCCGTACTCCCGGGCGATCACCGCGCCATGGGTCATCAGGCCGCCCACCTCTGTCACCAGGCCCGCGATCCCGACGAACAGCGGCGACCAACTGGGGTCTGTGAAGGCCGTGACCAGGATGTCGCCCGTCTCGAGATCGGCCTCCGCCATGTCGAGGATGACGCGGGCCCTCCCCTCGATGGTCCCGGCGGAAACCGGCAGGCCGATCAGGGCACCGGCCGGCACATCGTCGCGCCGGTACGCCCCGGTGACCGCCTCGCCGTCCGATGTGAGCACCCGGGGCGCTGTGAGCGCGTGGTACGACCGGAACGCGTCCTTGCGCCGCTGGATGAGCTGGTCATCCACCTGCCTCGAGCGCACGACGTCGTGGAATTCCTGGAGCGTGAGGTAGAAGACGTCCTCCTTCTCAGGAATCACGCCGGTCTGTACGAGGCGCTCGGCCTCCGTCATCAAGGCCTGCTTGTAGACGAAGGAGCGGCTGATGATGGCGTACTTCGGGTACTCCCGGTACCCGATGAAGGTGCGGACCCGGTCGATCATCCGCTTGGTCTCGCCGGCTTTCCGATCCCCTTCCGGCAGGGCCCGCAAGCGTGACAGCACCTCCTGTTCCTTCGCCTGCGCCCTCTGCCGGCCCTCCTCGAAGCGCCGCTCAGCGGCGCCCGGTTCGAAGTTCCTGACGTTGTCGAGGATCGCGGGTACCAGCGTGGCGGGGCGCTCGCGCCAACGCGGCCTCGTGATGTCGATCTCGCCGACGCAGCGCATGCCGTACCGGTCGAGGTAGGCCTCGATGGCGGCGTGTGCTTCGGTCCCGCCCGCGAGTTTCGCCAGCTCGTGCAGGAAATCCTCGTCCTCGACGCCCTGCAGGAACGCCACCACCTCCGGATGCGGGCGGATCGCGTCGGCGACATCGAGCAGCGCCAGTCCCATCTCGGACGTGACGTTGTCGGGGGCGGACAGGGTGAGCGTGTCAGCCGCGTTCTTCTCGCCCAGCCACTCCCGCAGCTTGTCGTTGAGCCACCACGTGGCCTCCATCCCCGCCATGATCGCCTGGATGTTCAGCGGATCGCCAAGGATTCGCTTGTGTTGTTCGAAGGCCTCCTCCCGCAGGAAGTCGAACAGCGCCGGTCCGGTCTTCGTCCGGATGTCGCGCTCCAGGGCGGCGAGCGATGCCTGGCTGCGCTGGATCAGCTCGGTGACGATGGCCGGATCGGGCTCGCCCGCGGCGGACGCGCCGCCGGTGGTCGGCCCGCCGGGACCCGCGTCCGGGAGCGACGGAGACGATGGGGGCGGCGAGGGCGCCGGGATGGACGGGATCGACGGGATCGACGGGATCGACGGGACGAAATCGTCGCGGTCCAGGACCGTCTCCAGCGCGTCCCTGGTCAACGGATCGGATCTCCCCGCGAGGTCCAGGAGACGGGCGCGGCTCGCGGGCGAGGCCAGGGCCCGGGTCGCGTCGACGAACAGCCTCCCGCCGGCCTCGTACATCGGCGCCATGGCCGTCAGCTGCCATACGGAGAGCCCCAGGGGCTTCATGGGGTCGGTCATCATTTGCTGATGACCGACGGAGACGTAGACGTGAATCTCCGGGTCGCCGGTCTTGGGGACGTCGCCCGCCTCAGGGACGTCGCCCGCCTCAGGGATGGGGAACAGCGTCGTGATCGGTCGACTCTGAACGGTCTGGAAGTCCTCGTCGACCAGGCACCATTCGATGTCCTGCGGGCTGCCGAAGTGCGCTTCGATCCGCCGCCCGAGCTGCACGAGCCGCACGACCTGGGCGTCCGTCAGAGCGGGCTGCTCCTGCCGCTGCGGGTCGATCGCCACTTCGTGCGTACCGCCGGTCGGCAGAGCCTGGACGGATCGCTGTTTGGCGGCGATCGTCTTGGCGACGACTTCGGCGTCTCGCACCTTGTAGACATCCGGGTTCACGATGCCGGAGACCAGGGCCTCGCCGAGGCCGAAGCCGGCGTCCACGGTGGCAACCTTCCGGTTGCCCGTGACAGGGTCGGCCGTGAACAGGATGCCGGCCGCTTGCGGGACGACCATCTGCTGCACGACCACGGCCATGTGGACCGTACGGTGGTCGATGCCGTTCCGCCGGCGGTAAGTCACGGCCCGCTCCGTGAACAACGAAGCCCAGCACCGGCTGATGTGCTGGAGGATCGCCTCCGGCCCCAGAACGTTCAGATACGTGTCCTGCTGACCGGCGAAGGAGGCCGTCGGCAGGTCCTCTGCCGTCGCGCTGGATCGGACGGCGTAGGCGGTCTGCGCACCCAGCTGAGCGAGCGCGCTGGTGATCGCCGCCGCGAGGTCGCCCGGGATGGCGATCTCCTCGATGGTCCGGCGGATCTGCGCGCTGAGCGTGCGGATCGCCTCCCTGTCATGCGGGTCCAGGCGCGACAGCTGATCGATCACGTCGTCCATCGACGGCGCTTCCGCCTTGACGCGCCGGAAGGCGTGCGTCGTCACGCAGAAGCCGGCCGGGACGCGGACGCCTTCGATTCGCGACAGCCCGCCCAGGTGCGCGCCCTTGCCGCCGACGACGGCGACCTGCGTCTCGTCGACCTCCTGGAGACTCAACACGTACGGCTCGATCATCCCGTTTACCCCCAAGGCAGTCGTGTCCCGTCGCACTGCACCGGCACGCATGTCGTGCCCCCGTTTCCGCTGGTTGTGGCCTCGGCGGACGATTTTGCGCCACCACCCGGGTCTTGCCGCAAGCCCCCCCGTGCGCTATAGGTTGAGAGTGGAGGGGAGAGACATCTTCCTGCCTTTGCTTGTGCGGCCGGGTTCGAACAGTCGTCGTAGGTCCGGGACATGCACAGCACCCTGACGGAACATGCCCGGTGTCTCTACGGAGATGAGTTCGGTCCACGCCGGAGTGCGAGCCAGCCCCCTCGCGTCGTCTGCTGCTTACCGACGGCCGCGAGTAACGCGTCGGCCACCTCCGTCACCGACCGTCCACCGCCCCCTTCAAACGCGGCAGCGTGGAGCGGGGACCCCGGGTGGCACCTCAACGGCACGGACCCTCGGATCCCCGGCACCCCGCATCCGCGCCCGGGACCCCGCATCCATCCGCATCCGCATCCGGCGATGGTCGGGAACCTGCGGCGAGGTCAGGCACGCAGGCCCTGGAGTCCGTCGTAGGCGGTCATCAACAGGTCCAGCCCCCGGGTGTCGTGCTCCGGTTCGCGCATCTGGTTCGTCACGTACGCCACCGTCATCCGGGACTCGGGCTCGATCATGACCATCGAGCCGCCCCAGCCGCCCCAGCCGTAGGTGGTGCCGAACAGGCCGTACCCCAGGCCGTAGCGCACCGACATGCCCAGGAGGCGGTCCTCCCCCGCGAACTGCTCCTGCCACGCGCGTTCGCAGCCCGCCGCCGACAACAGCGACACCCCACGCAGGGTTCCCCCGCACGCCATCGCCGACTGCACGAGCGCAACGGAGCGGGCGTTGCCGAAGCCGCTCGCCGCGGGGATCTCCGCGCGGCGCCAGGCCACGCTGTTGCCGTCACGGACCCGGATCCCCTGTCCGTCCTCGGGAGCCGGCCCGCCGCCCGGCGCGCTCGAGGTGTAGTCCTCGTCCCGCGACGGCGGCGGGACCGTGGACGCGACCCGGTGGTCGTGCTCGGCGGCCAGTCCGATGTGGAAGTCCGCGCCCAACGGCCCGGTGACCTCGTCGGCGAAGAACTTCCCCACGCTCCGGCCGGTGATCCGGCGGACGACCTCGCCCACCAGGAATCCCTGGGTGAGCGAGTGGTATCCGGCCGCCGTGCCCGGCTCCCACTGGGGGGCCTGAGCGGCGAGGCGTGCCGTGACGGACGGCCAGTCATAGAGGGCCGCCGCGGTCAACGGTCCGTCCATATCGGGCAGACCCGCGGTGTGCGAGAGCAGATGCTTCACCAGCACCTTCTCCTTGCCCGCCGCAGCGAACTCCGGCCAGTACCGGGCGACCGGCGCGTCCGGGTCGAGTTCGCCGCGGTCGATCAGGATCAGGGCGCACAGGGCCGTCATCGTCTTGGTCACGGACCAGACGTTGACGATCGTGTCGCGCTGCCACGGCACCGTACGGTCCGCGTCCACGAACCCGCCCCACACGTCCACCACCGGCTCACCGTCCACGAAGACGGCGACCGAGCCCCCTACGTCTCCCTCGTCCAGCAGGTCGGACAGCGCGCTCGGCACTGCCGTGAACAGATCGTCGTACGCGCCCTCGATGTCGGCCATGCCCCGCATTCAGCCCGCACCGCACCGCCCCGGTCAACCGAATTCACGGATCTTGCCGACCTCCTGGGCACGCAGGAGTCCGCGTCCCTTGAGTTCGAACGCACCCTGCGCGACTCCACCCGTCCGGTTCGAGGGCGTCATCTGGGTCCGTAAGCGGACTGCTCGCCCGTGCGGTGCTGCACCGTCCGTCCGCCGCCGTGGAAACCTCGGCCAGAAAGACGCAGGACACTTCGAGGAAGCTGATGAATGCCTCGCCGATGACATGCGGGATCTCCGCTCAGGGCCACGCCGTGGAGACCGTCATCATCGAACTGCGCGAGCTGGCCGTCGCCATCGCCAACAACCTCGTGACCGGGTTCCCACCACCTCAACTTGCCGCCGCCATCGACGCGTTGACGGGCGCCAACGGTCTGATCGCCGTGACCCCCGTGGCCGCGATGAGGACCGGCTTCCGCTGGAAGCCGCAGGTTTCCTGGGAGCCAACGGCATCAAGATCCACAAGGGTGCGGCCTGGGTGTCCGCCCGGATGCTCCGGAAGTGGTGCTCGACGAGGGAGCCGGGCCGGCCCGGAGGTCGTGTGCCGGCCCGGCTCCCTCCCGGTCAGGAGTGCGGTCGGACCGCGGTGACCTTCATCGAGACCGGCACCGGCGGAACGGTGTACGGCGTGTCGTGGACGAGACCGAGTGCGGCCGTGTAGCGGCCGGGGGTCCGGGTCTCGGGCAGCGTCGCGTCGAGCGTGAGCCGCAGGGTGACGGCGGAGTGCGCCGGGACGGTGAGCGTGGTGGTCTCCTCGCTGAGCCAGGGGATGTCGGCGGCCTCCGTCTGACCGTAGCCGGGCAGCAGTTCAGTGGTGGTGACGGCATTGCTGTCGCCCCATCCGGTACTGCCGCCGATCTTGTACAGGCCGGCCGCCGCGGCGCCGCGGTAGGTGGGGGTGGTGTTGTCGGGGAGCCGCTGCCAGGCGTCGGCGCCGGGGTCGTAGGACCAGGTGGCGGCCGTGATGTCCGCGGTGTCCTGGGTGCCGACGGAGCCGCCGGTCAGCAGCAGCCGGCCGGCCGCGGTGGTGTAGGCCGCGCCCCACACGCCGGTGGGCAGGGAGGCGACCGGTGACCAGGTGTCGTCGGCCGGGTCGTAGGAGTAGACGTCGTCGACGACGCCCGTGCCGGGCGACTGCCCGCCGGCGCACACGACGTGACCGTCCAGTCCGCCGCAGGCGGGATAGGCGATCGGCAGCGGGTACGGTGCCAGGCTCCGCCAGCTGTCGGTCGCCGGGTCGTAGGACTGGACGGCCGTGACGCCGCAACTGACACCGCAGCCGCCGACCATGAACAGCCGGCCGTTGAGAACGGCGCTGCCCGCCAGGGAGTATGCCTCGGGAGCGGCGGCACCGGTGGACCAGGTGTCGGCCGCCGGGTCGTAGACGGCGACCGAGGTGACGGCCTGGTCGGCTTCGTCCTTGCCGCCGGCGACGTACCACTTGCCGTCGATGAAGCCGTGGACCGGACCGCGCCGTGCTTGTGGGGCGTCGGCGCGCCGGACCCAGCCGGCGGTGTCGCCCGCCGTCGTGTCGTAGGCCCACAGGCCGTCCTGAACGGTGTCGTCGCCCTCCATTCCGAAACCGGTGTACACCGTTCCCCGGTAGGTGTCGGCCGCGTTGTCGATGACTCCGTAGGCGAGGTCGGGAGCGGGCTGCCACTCCTCTCCCTGCGGCGGTGTCGCGGACACGTCGGCCGACTCCTGGATCCGGACGCTGGCCGGGGCGCCGCCGGTGTTGCGGACGGTGACCGTGGCGCGGGCCGTGCTGTCCTGCCGTACCGAGGCGGCGACGGCGGCCGGGGTGACGGTGAGACGGCCGGCCGGCAGGGCGAGGTCCGTGGTCCGGACCCGGTCGGGTACGACGCGGGCGGTCACGGTGCGGTCCGCGTACAGGGACTTGGAGGCCGTCAGCTTCACGGTGCCGGTGCGCCCGTGGTCACCGGCCGGCGCGAACAGCCGGTACAGGCCGTCCGCGGTGGCCGGGTCGGCGGGCGTCGCGACGGACACGGCGGGCGAGGTGCCCGTGGCGCCGCCGGTGACCTCGGCGCCGTTGACCGGCTCCTTGGTGTTGGCGTCCCGGGTGTGGCCGACGACCAGCCCGCCCGGGACCTTGTCGTAGGTACGGTCGCCGACGAAGACGTCGTCCACGGCCCACCACCAGCCGAAGCTGCCGGTGAAGTGGAAGCGCAGCTGGACCGTGGCGCGGCCCGCGTAGTCGGACAGGGGGATCTCGACGTGGGCCGGGCCGTCCACCGAGTCCGTGGTGTGCCGCCAGACGGTGGTCCAGGTGGTGCCGTGGTCGGTGCTGACGTCGACGGCCGCGCTCTGCCCTTCGTAACCGCGGTAGGCGGTGTCGAAGGCGACCCGGGGGGCCGTACGGTCGGTGAAGTCGTAGACGGGGCTGATGAGTTGGCTGTCCTGGGAGACGCCGCCCCCGTAGTGGTCGCTGTCCACGACGGCGAACGCCCCCTCGCCGCCGGTGGTGTTGCCGCGCGCACCGGGGTCGTCGAAGGTCCAGCCGCCGGTGGACGAGTCGGCGTCGGCGACCCACCAGCCGGCCGGCGCGGCGGTGGTCTCGGTGAACGGCTCGGTCGGGCCCGAGCGGTGCACCGCGTAGCCGGGGGCCAGGGCCGCTTCCTCGTCGACCGCTACGGCGATGTCGGCCTTCACCGCGCGCCCGGTGACCTTCACCTCCCGGGTCACCGCCCGGTATCCCGGGTAGGCCGCGGCGATGTGCAGCGGGTAGGTGCGAGCGGTCGGCAGGGACACCGAGTACCGGCCGGTGGCGGGATCGGTCCACACCGGGTCCAGCGGCGTGCCGTCCACGGTGATCGACGCGTACAGCGGCCAGCCGTGTCCCGAGCCGTCGGTGACGGTTCCGGAGACGGTCCGGCTCGGCACCGGAGTGACGGGCAGGTCGCGGGCGAGGTCGGTGCCGTCGTCGACGCGGACCTTGCCGAGTGCGGCGGTGGCGTAGCCGTAGGCGTCGACGGTCAGGTCGTACGTTCCTGTGGGCAGTGTCAGGGCGTAGTGGCCCTGGGTGTCGGTGCTGGTGCGGTGGTCGTCGTCGGCCAGGACGGCGGCGCCGGGCACCGGTCGGCCCGTGCGGGCGTCGGTGACCGTGCCGCTGATCCGGCCGTGCGGGCCCATGCGGAAGGCGGTGAGTCCGTTCGGCGTGCCGAGTCCGGTGGGGCCGTCGTAGCCGGTGGCCGCGGTGCACAGGTAGGCGGGATCGCAGGTGCCGTTGGAGCCGGCCGTGACGTCGTTGAGCGCTTCGTCGGGGGCGGCGTACGGGTAGGCGTTGGGCTCGGTGTCCTCGGCGAGGGCACCGGCGGCGGCGTACACGCCCGCGATGAGGGGCGCCGAGGCGCTGGTGCCGCCGTAGACGCCCCAGCCAGCCGAGCCGTAGCTGTCGTACACCGCGACGCCGGTGTCCGGGTCCGCCACGGCTGACACGTCGGCCACGGTCCGGTGATCGCAGCCCGAGTCGTGCTGGAACGCCGGCTTGGGCAGGTAGCGGGAGCAGCCCGATCCGGCGCCGTAGCCGTCGTGCGACCACACCGACTCCGACCAGCCGCGTGCCGTGCCGGTGTCCCGGCGCAGACTGGTGCCGCCGACCGCGGTGACGTGGGGTGAGGCGGCCGGGAAGGACACGCCGGCGTCGTCGTCACCGGAGGAGGCGACGATCGCCACCCCGGGGTGGTCGTAGTAGGCGTCCCAGGCGGTCTCGGCCGGGTCCTCGTCGAAAAGGTCGTACCGGGTGCCGTAGGAGTTGGAGACGACGTCGGCGCCCAGGGTGACGGCCTGCTGCACCGCCGCGCCGAGGTTGTCGATGGTGGTGTCGTCCGCCTCCACGAGCAGCAGGCGGGCGTGCGGAGCGGCGGCCGACACCATGTCGAGGTCGAGCGCGGCCTCGCCTGCCCAGCCCGCCTCGGGATCCGGGTAGTCGGTGCCGCCGCGCTGGTCGACCTTGGTGAAGCAGCCGTCCGCGCTGGTGCAGGCCGGGAGGCCGAACTGGGCGCGGTAGACGGCCAGATCGGCTTCCGCGGTGGGGGCGTCCTGGGCCACGACCACGGCGACGGTCAGGCCCTCACCGCCGTCGCCGGGCAACGCGTAGGCCGTGCGCAGGTCGGCCGGGCCGAAACCAGGGGGCGCCTGCGCGGCCACGGCACCGGGCCGCTTCGCGGACGGACCGGTGCGCCGGATGGCGAAGCAGGTCGCCTCGCCGGGCGAGGGCGTACCGCACAACGACTCGGTGCCGTCGGCCTTGCCGGAGGAGGATGAAGCGGAGGAGGACGTGGTGGAGAGCGCTGTCCGATCGTCTGCGGAGGCGTCCGCCGCACCGGACATGGCCACGATCGCGGCGCTCAGGGCGACCGCCGCGATCCGATTCCCGAGGCGCAGGCCGCTCGGGTCGGGACGTCTGAGGGGTGGTATGTGCACCGACTTCTTCTTCTCTCTCATGAGCACCCCCGTGCCGAATCGCCGCCAGGGGTGCGTCGGCATGCGTGGACCGCTTGCACGGACGGGAGATGACGGAACGTCAACTCAGCTCGTGCAGTGGGGAATTGGGCATGGACAAGTGCCGCCCGGCGGTCGTGCGGGACCGCCGGGCGGCTTTGTTCATGCCGAGGTCATCCGGCGATTCCCGCGGCGCGTACGACGGTCTGCGTCACGGTGTTGCCGCGGCTGTCACCGGCCTGGACGCGCAGCGTGAGGTACCGCGCGGAGGCGGGCGCGTGCAGGAGCAGGCTCACCTTGCCGTTGCCCCTGCCGCTGAGGCGTGCCGTCGTCCAGGTGGCGCCGTCGTCGTAGGACAGTTCCACCTTGCTGGTGTGCGGCGCCGCGTTGGAGCCGCCCTCCAGGTGCAGCGGAGTGACGAGCAGGGTGGCGTCGGCGGCTGCCTTGCCGTCCGGCGACGTCGGCAGGGTGTAGTCCACCTGGACGAGCGGGAGTTGCTCGCCGGCGTCGAGGTCCTTGGGCGCCGCGGAGGTGAACGTCCACTCGGTGCGCGTGGCGGTCGAGTAGGGGAAAGCGGCCGTGGCGTCACGGGTCGCGGTGTGCACCAGACGGTAGGTGCCCTTCTTCGCCGGCACGGTCGCCCTCACCCCGGCGCCACCCTCGGCGACCAGGGTCGTGCCTTGGTACAGCGAGGTCTCCTGGGTGGTGTCGGTGCTGCCGAAGGCCACGTAGTTGGCGTGGTCGCCGCCGGAGTCGCCCCAGGACGGGATGACGACGTCCAGCTGGTCGCCGGTGCGCACGGGCGGCTGGACGCTGCCGTTGATGCGGGGTCGCACCACGGGTCCGAACCACTCCACGTCCGTGGTGCTGCCCGCCGGATAGGTGACGGATCCGGACGCGCTGTAGGACAGGGACTGGAGCTCGCCCTCCTCCGTCCACGAGAAGGTGCTGTCGCTGCTGACGTAGTCGGTGCGGTGCGCGCCGGCCGTGCTCAGCCGGTTGGTGCCGACCTGGTACGCGGTCCAGGGGTGGATGTCGTAGCGGTTCTCGTACACCTCACGGCCGGTGGGATTGCGGAAGGAGGTCTCCACCCGGGCCAGTTGACCGGTCGTGGGCGCGTAGACGGGGTTGGCGGGGATGCGGCCCTTCCAGGTGCGGACCAGGTCGTACAGGTAGTCCGTGTCGGGGCGGGAGACGGCTCGCAGCGGAACGCTGCCCTTCGTGCTCGCGTCCACGCTCGCCATCACCCGGTCGCCGTCCGTGCGGGACAGGCCGACCACTTCGATGGAGGACTTGATGATGGGCTCACGCAGTCGCCCGTCGAGGTCGTTGACGAACAGCAGCAGCTTCACGCCCGCGGTCTGCGCGGCCCTGATCTGGTAGTCCGCCGTGTCCTCGTCACTGGAGTCCCAGGGCACCACGGCGGCCTTGCCGACGGCGTCGACGCCCTTGTAGTCCTCCGCGAGACCGTCGCCCGGGTGGATCAGGTCGAGGGCGTAGTCGTCCTCGGGCAGCTTCGTCGAGCCGGGCATGATCCACAGGTCGTCGAACTCGTGCCCGCCGGCGGTCACCGACAGCAGCGGTTCCTGGTTGCGCCAGCGGGCGGAGACGTACTGCTCGCCGTCAACCGGCGCGGAGGTGGGCGCCGTCCAGATGCTGTCGTAGCCGTCGCCGATCAGCGAGGTGTCGGCGACCGAGGAGCCGTCCTCGAACGTGCGGTAGTAGTCCAGGCGCCGGGAGAAGTTCTCGGTCTTCTTCGGCGTGACGATCTTGACCTCCTTGAGCTTGGTGCCGTCCAGTACGAGGTCGGTGGTGCCGGTCACCTTCACCTGGGGGATGACCGTGCGGGCGTATCCGGCCGAGGCGGGGCCGTGATTGCCCTCCACCCGGAAGTCGGCGTAGACGGTGTAGGTGCCGGGCGGCAGCAGTTCGTCGGACCGGCCGTCGCTGTAGAGGTAGGTGCCCGCGTACTCGTCGCCCTTGCGGTAGAAGGTCAGGACGCCGTCCGTGGCCTCGCCGGAGCGGCCGGTGACCTTGGTGCGGACGTGGAACAACTGCTGGCGGGTGCTGACGCCGAGCAGGGTTCGGGTCAGCGTGGTGCCCGCGGCGGTCGCCGTCAGCCGTCCGGTCCGGCGCTGGAGGTCGCCCGCCTTGTCCAGGTCGGTGGTGACGGTGGCGGTCGCGGTGCCGTGCGCGGGGACCTCGACGCGGCTGGGGGAGACGGTGAAGACGCCGTCGGGAACGCCGGGGGCGTCCATCGCGAGGTCCACGGTGACGGCCTGGTCGCCGGTGTTGGTCCAGGTCGCCGTGGACCGGACCGTGCCCGTGTCCGTGCCGGGCGAGTGGATACCGGCGTCGATCTTGCCGGTGGCGGTGAGCGTCGCCGAGGCCGCGGCGGCGGCGTCCACCCGGCCGTTGCCGCCGTCGTCCGCGCTGATGTCGGGGGTGGGTTTGGCGGTGCTGATCAGGGCGTCCTTGATGCGGCTGCCGGTCCAGTCGGGGTGCGCGGCGGCGACCAGCGCGGCCACGCCCGCCACGTGCGGGGTCGCCATGGAGGTGCCGCTGGCGGTCATGTAGGAGCCGCTGCCGTTGGCCGCGTACTGCGAGCGGGCGGCCAGGATGCCGACACCGGGCGCGGTGATCTCCGGCTTGAGGGCGTCGTCGCCGTAGCGGGGGCCACGGCTGGAGAATTCAGCGAGGGCGTCGGAGGAGTCGACCGCGCCGACGGTCAGGGCCGCGTCGGCGGTGCCGGGCGAGCGGACCGTCTGGGCACCGGGACCGTCGTTGCCGGCGGCTATGGTGAAGAGGGCGCCGGTCTCGGCGCTCAGCTCGTTCACGGCCTGGGCGAGGACGGTCTCACCGTCGGCGTTCTCGCTGCTGCCCAGGCTCATGCTGATGACCCGGGCGTGAACATCGCGGGCGGCCCACTCCATGCCCGCCAGGATCCAGGAGTCGTAGCCGTAGCCCTCGTTGGCCAGGACCTTGCCGACGTACAGGTCGACGCCGGGTGCGACGCCCTTCTCCTTGCCGTCGGAGGCGGCACCGCTGCCGGCGATCGTGGAGGCGACGTGCGTGCCGTGGCCGTGGCGGTCGGTGACGTCCTGGCCGGGAACGAAACTGGCGCTGTCCTCGACCGCGTCCTTCAGGTCGGGGTGGCCCTGGTCGTAGCCGGTGTCGAGGACGGCCACGTCGACGCCGTCGCCGCTGTTGCCGCCCGCCCAGACCTCGGGGGCGCCGATCTGGGCGACCGAGTCGCTGAGGGTGGCCTCGGCCTTGCCGTCGAGCCAGACCTTGGCGACGCCGCCGCGGAAGGCCGCGTCGGCCTTGGCGTCCGGCACCTTCGCGGAGCCGGACGCGGTGCCGGTGAGCGCGCTCCACAGGGCGCCGGTGTCCTCGCGGTCGGCGGCGAGGGCCACCCCGTTGACGCTGGTGAGGGGGCGCACGTCGGTGACATCGCCCGGCATGGCGACGGCGCGCTTGCGCAGGGCGGAGGCGGGGGCCTCCTTGCCGCCGTAGGTGACGATGAGGGGCAGGTGCTTGAGCTTCCCGTCGTCGTAGCCGTCGGCCACGAGCCGGGAGACGTTGAAGAGTTGGGCGTCCAGGGCGCCGGACGCCAGGTAGGGGCGGGCGGCGTCGGGATAGACGTAGGTGTCGCCGCCCACGGTCAGTACGCGGGCGCCGGTGGGCTCGCCGTCGGGTCCCTGCACGGTGATCGTGCCGGGGCCGCCGCCCGCGCCGGGGGCGACGGTGACCTTGTCGCCGGTCACCAGGGTGACGACGGAAGGGGCAACGTTGTCAGAAGTGCGGGTGGCACGGGCCGAGTTGTCGGTCGGCGAGGTGTCTGCGGAGGAGGCCACGTGCGGGGTCGCCGCGGTGACCAGGAGGGCGGTCGCGACCACGAGCAGGCGGCGCCGTCTTCCGGAGGAGTGGCGTGTCAAAGGATTCCCTCGACTTGAATGCGCGTACTGCCAGTTGATGCGCAGGGCCAGTCGCGTCCTTGGGACTGGTGGGAGCGTGCCCACCTTGACGGTGTCGCGTCATGCGCGACAAGATCCGGCTGTCGCGGCTTCGCGCAGTTGCGCACATGCGCTTGCGTCTCGCGGGCGGTGCGCGGAGATACGGCAGCGACACGTTCAACACTGAAGCGCACTACAGCGGGAGCGTCGGGCTGCATGGATGTGACGTCGGACAGCCCCTGGGCCGGCATCGGGCTGGACTCGCTCAGCGGCCGAGTCCTGGAGTATCTGGTGGGGCACGCTTCCGCCAGTGCCCTCACCGTGGCGGAAGCGGTCGGCGCGTCACGCGAAGAGGCCGAGACGGCACTGCGGTCTCTGGAGGACGCGCTTCTGATCATCCCCATCGCGGGCCGGCCCCCGCGGTGGAGGGCCGGCCCGCCACGTTCGTCCCTGGGCTCCTTGCTGGCCCGCCGGCGCGCCGAACTGGCCCACGCCGAGTTGTACATGGAGCAGCTTCACGAGATCTACGACTTCGCGGCCCACCCGCAGGCTCCGCACCTGGTGGAGGTCCTGGAGGACAACGAGGAGGTCGCCGCACGCTATGCGCACCTCCTCAAGGGCAGCACCCACGAAGTACTGCACCTGGCCAAGCCGCCTTATGTGAGCGGGCCCACGGCTGCCTCCGGTCAAGGGGGCACCGCACAGCCGGAGTACCGCGAGGGAATACGGCTGCGGTCGGTCTACGACACCGAGGGGTTCACGGACACGGTGTCACTGGAGACGGCGCTGCGGGGCAGCGCCGCCGGCGGCGAGTTCCGGCTCAGCTCCCGGCTCCCCGTCAAACTGGTCCTGTTCGACCGGACCACCGCCCTCCTGCCCGTGCACGACGACCGCCCCTCGGCAGGATCACTCGTGGTCCACTCACCTGCCCTCGTCGCCGCACTCGCCGCCCTGTTCGAGGCCATCTGGAAACACGCGGTGCCGGTATCACTCGAAAGCCGGCAGGACTGGCCCGCCCCCCGCCGGATTCGGGAGAGGACACGGATCGACGAACGAACCCAGGCGATCCTCGACCTGATGGCGACCGGGATGAAGGACGACGCCATCGCCCGGGTACTCGACATCAGCCGCCGCACCGTGCAGAAGCACGTGAGCGAGGCAGGCACCGCGCTGGGCGCAAGAACACGCTTCCAGATCGCCCTCCGCGCAGCCGAACGAGGCTGGCTGCCGCTGGAGACACCGAACGCGAACGAGTAAGGGCCGGAGCACAACCTCGTCCGATCCGTTCTCGCTATTCTCCCCGACTCGATTTGACGCTTTTCCCGGCGGAAGACAAACACGCCCGGATGGGGCGGAGTTCAGAACTGGGAGAGCGATTTCATTCTGTTGCCTGCCCACCCGGCCCGGCAAGGGTGAACCGTGCGGAATATGTGATCCTGCGCAAATGAGAAACCCCTCGGCGGCTTGGTCCCCGAGGCTGCGCATGGCATGTTGAACGAGGAGGGCGCAGGCCACGGACCGGGTCGGATGCGTTGCTGTGGGTTTGTCTCGATCGGGTCGACGACGACACATGCGCGCAACAATTCGGGGGTTGACAGGTTGCCAATTGGCATCGGCTAATTGATCGCCCGCACATCAGGCGTATTCACTTTCGTCCGGCCCGGATTGAGGGCCCAGTCATGATTGGCGTCATGTGTCGATATCCACTCGTGCGAGAGGTGTGTTCCCAGCCTTTCGCACATTCCATCGCGGCGCGGCGATTCTCGGTGTCGCGACCTTGGCACTCCTGAGCGTCCAGCCCCTTGCGCACGCCGCACCACCCGCGGTCGCGCAGGCCACGGCCGGCACAGTTCAGGACGCATCCGACGCCGAGCCCGACTTGGCACCCGTCTGCGGCACCCCGGCCAAGGGGCACGCGACCTGCTATGCCATGCGCGCGACGGACCAGCCGGCCAGGATGCGGCTGAGCGCGTCCGAGGTTCCCGCGGGCCTCGGTCCGCAGGACATTCAGAGCGCCTACAGCCTGCCCGCCGACGGGGGCGCCGGCCAGACCATCGCGATCGTCGACGCCTACGACAACCCCAACGCCGAGGCAGACCTGGCCGTTTACCGCGCCCAGTACGGCCTGCCTCCCTGCACCACGGCCAACGGCTGCTTCAGGAAGGTGGACCAGCGCGGCGGCACCCACTACCCGCTCTCCAACAACGCCTGGGCGGGTGAGATCGCCCTCGACCTGGACATGGTCTCCGCGGCGGCACCGAACGCCGACATCCTGCTGGTGGAGACAGACAACGACGGTCTGGAAAACCTCGCCGCCGGTGTGGACGAGGCCGTGTCCCTCGGCGCCAAGTACGTCTCCAACTCCTATGGCAGGACTGGTGACGACCCGACCGACCTGGCCACCTACGGGTCCTCCTACGACCATCCCGGCGTCGCCGTGGTCGCGGCCAGCGGCGACAACAAATACGGCGTCTCCTTCCCCGCGACCCTCCCGTCCGTGACCGCGGTCGGCGGCACAACCCTGACGGCCGACGCGGCCAGCGCCCGCGGCTGGTCGGAGACCGTCTGGGCCAGGGGCTCCTACGGACCGGGCTCCGGGTGCGCGTCCCAGCAGACGAAGCCGGACTTCCAGCAGGACACCGGTTGCACGGGGCGAAGCGTCGCCGACGTGTCAGCCGTCGCCGACAACGTTGCTGTCTACCTGACCTACGGCTCACAGGGCACCGGTTGGCAACGCTACGGCGGCACCAGCGTCGCGACGCCGGTGATCGCCTCCGTCTACGCGCTGGCCGGGCCCCCGCGCCCCGGCACCTCCCCCAACTCCTATCCCTACGCGGCGAACGGCGTCGGTCTCAACGACATCACCACCGGGTCGAACGGAACCTGCTCCGTCGCGTACCTGTGCAACGCCGGCACCGGTTACGACGGTCCGACCGGCCTGGGCACCCCGGCGGGCCTGGCCGCCTTCCGCAGCGGACCGCACGGCACCCTCTCCGGTACGGTCAAGGACGCCGCAACCGGCAAGCCGGTCGCCCACGCGACCGTCGGGTCCGGGCTCGACATCGCCACGACCGACGCGCAGGGGGCATACACGCTCGACCTCCCCGCGGGTGCGGTCAACGCCCTGACGGTGAAGGCCTTCGGCTACACGACGACCACACCGGTCACCCTCGACCTCGCGGACGGCCAGACCCTCACCCGCGACTTCGGACTCTCTCCGATCCCCCGCAAGCGCGTCCACGGCACCGTCAGAGACGGGTCAGGACATGGCTGGCCGCTCTACGCCCGACTCGCCGTGAGCGGGTCCCCGGAAGCCCCGGTCTGGACCGACCCGGTCACCGGCGCATACGAAATGACCCTGCCGAAGGGGAGCGACTACACGCTGAACGTCACCGCCGCCCTGCCCGGCTACGAATTCCTCGCACGGCCGGTGACGGTCCACAACAAGGCCGTCACCGCGGACGTGGCACTGACCGCCGATCCCGACACCGCCACTGCCGTCGGCTACCGGCTCGAACTCGCCGACCGAGCCGAGACGTTCGGGTCCACCGCGACCGCGCCCCAGGGCTGGAGCGTGGTGAACGCGGCCGGTACCGACAACGGATGGGAGTTCGACGACCCGGCCCAACGCGGCAACTCCACCGGCGGCGAAGGCGCCTTCGCCGTCGTCGAGAGCGACAACGGGCCGATCGGCCCCCATCAGGACAGCCAACTCATCAGCCCCGCATACGACCTGTCCGCCGCGCAGTCGGCGGAACTCACCTTCAGGACCGCGTACCTGGCCAACCCCACCCAGCAGCACATGACCGTGGACGCCAGCACGGACGACGGCGCCACCTGGGAGAATGTCTGGACCGGGCCGAAGGTCAGCGACTCCGCGCAGCTCCTGACCGTGCCCGTGTCACTCCGGCAGTTCGCCGGGCACAAAGCCGTGCGGCTGCGCTTCCATTTCGTCGCCAACTGGGGCTACTTCTGGTCACTCGACGACGTGAACGTCCAGACCCGCGTCCTCGTGCCCACCCCCGGGGGCCTGACCGTCGGCACGGTCCGGGACGGCACAACCGGCGCCGGCTTGGTCGGCGCCACCGTCAGCGACACCGCGGACCCGGACGAATCCACCCTCACCACGGCCACGCCCGAGGACCCGGCCGTCAGGGACGGCTTCTACACCGTGTTCTCGGCGAAACCGGGCCCGCACGTCCTCCAGGTCACCGCGTCCGGTTACGCGGAGCTGCGCCGGAGGACGACAGTGCCGCCCGATCGGGTCCGCCGCATGGATCTCGCCCTCAAGCCGGACGCATGACCACGGTACCGGCGACCTTGCAGGTCAAGGCGTACGGCTAGGGTCCCGCCTCGGAACGGGCCTGCCGGAGCTCGAACGCCGCCAAAGGACCGCCACTTTGTGGGCGGCGGTCCTTTCGCGGCGCGTGGCAATACCGCGGAGCCCGGTCACTTCGGGAGTCGAACCGCACGAAGTGGTCCCGCAGCGTTCCCCCCTCCTGCCCGGTCCGCCGGAGCGGAGGTTCCGCATCGCCGGCCGTGCTTGCGACTGGAGGAGGCGGTGCTCGCCGAGGGGGTTGTTTCCCGCTCGGCGCGTCAAGGCGATGTCATCGCAGCCGGTGTGACTCGTCGTCGGCCGTTCACCCAGTTCGCCGCAGCAGCGCTCCGCGCCCTGCCGCGTGGAGCCCCGTCAGCCCGACAGGGGCACGCAGCCCGCATGACGGTGGGCGCGGCGTCGGCCCGGGAGGGCCCAGAGGGCCCTGGTCGCCGTCAGGCGATGTGCCGCAGCAGCGCGGCGACCGCCGGGGGCGCCTCGCCTGGAGGTCGTACCACCATGATCTTCCAGCTCGGCGCGTGCCGGCCGAACCGGTACTGGGGCAGATCGGGGAAGCGGTCCGCGATCGACTTGGGCATGATGCAGACGCCCAGGTCGTTGCGGACCAGTTCGGCCGCCGCGACGATGTCGTTCACCTCGAACGTCGTGCCGCGATCGACGCCCGCGGCCCGGAAGGCCCGGTCGACCTCGTAGCGGATGGCCCAGCCGGGTGTGAAGTCCACCAGGGGCAGCCGGGCCACGTCGGCGAGATGGGCCTCGCCGTTCGGCGTCGCCCCGGCGAGCGACCGCCCGGGCGACGCCACCAGCACCATGTCCTCTCGGGACAGCAACCGGGTCGTCAACCCACGCTGCTGCTGGCGGTCGAGCGCCACCACGGCCAGGTCCACCGTGCCCTCGCGCAGAGCCTGCCGGATGTCGGCGACCGCCGCCTGCCGCAGCCGTACGACCACGCCCGGATGCTCCGCCCGCAGCGCGGCCAGGGCGTGATGGAGCCCCGCCCATACCCCTTGCATCGTGCCGACCGTCACCCGTCCGCGCAGCTGCCCCCGTACGGCATCGACGGCCTCCCGTGCCAGTTCGGCGGCCCGGAGTGCCGCGCGTGCGGCGGGGACGAACGCCTCGCCGGCCGGGGTGAGCGCGACGCGATGCGTGGTGCGGTCGAACAAGGGGGCGCCCAGTTCGCGTTCGAGGGCGCGGACCGTGCTGGACACAGCGGACTGGACCACGTTCAGCCGCCTTGCCGCTGCCGTGAAACCACCCGCGTCGGCCACCGAGACGACGACCTCCATCTGGCGCAGATCCATCATCCGCTCCCGGTCAGGCAACGCTCCGTCTGGTGCGAAGGCGACGGTCTTCGATCTTCGATCTTCGCTGCATCGTACGCGGAAGGGCGTGCGTCGTGCGGACGCCGACCTGTGCACCTCCAGGTACCCGCTCGCGTACACCGGGGGTCGCGTACACCGAGGCTCGCGTACACCGAGGCGGCAGGCCGAGGCCGTTCCTCAGGCGCGGATGAACTCGCCGGCTCTGCCGGGCAGTCCACCCCTCGGGTTCCGCCTCGACACAACCCGACCCGACCCGACGCCCTTGGTGCGCACCGTTACCGGCTCGCTGTGCCCTGCTTCGCCGCCGCACGCCGGCGTCGCTCGGTGGTCCAGTAGAGAAGCGCGCTGAAGGGGAGGGCGGCGCCCAGGACGGTCAGGGGAGCCCAGCCTCCGGCGTGGTAGACGACGGAGCCGAGCTGGGAGCCGACCGCACCGCCGGCGAAGAACATGGCGATGAAGGCACTGTTGAGGCGCGCGCGGGCGGCAGGGTCGAGTTGGTACACAGTGTGCTGGCCCAGGATCAGGGTGGTCTGGACGGCCATGTCGATGACGATCGCGGCCAGGGCGATCAGTACGACGCTGTGTCCGCCGAACCCGGCGAGCGCGAAGGCCAGGGTGGCGACCACGAAGGCGACACCTGTCACGGGGCGTGCGAGGCCCCGGTCGGCCCAGTGTCCGGCGAGCGGTGCGATGGCCGCGCCGGCCGCGCCGACGAGGGCGAACACACCGACCCCGATCGGTGAGTAGTGGAATCGGGGACCGGTCAGGACGAAGGAGACCGTGGTCCAGAACGCGCTGAAGGCACCGAACATCGCCGCCTGGTAGAGGCCACGGCGCAGCAGCGCCGGGTGCGTGCGTACCAGCCGGACGGTGGAGCGCAGCACGTGGTGGTACGGGATGGTCGTGGTCGGCGCGGACCGCGGCAGGGCCGCGTACAGGGCCACCGCGAGCACGGCCATCAGGGCGGCGGAGCCGAGGAAGACCACGCGCCACCCGGCGAGGTCGGAGACCAGACTGCTCAGAGTGCGGGAGAGCAGGATGCCGGTGAGCAGCCCGCTCATCACCCGGCCGACCACACGACCCCTGGCGTGGTCGGGAGCGAGGCCGGCGGCAAAGGGCACCAGGATCTGGGCGACGACCGAGGTGGCGCCGCTGACCAGGGAGGCGATCAGCAGCATGGGGAAGCTGGTGGCGAGTCCCGCCGCCACGAGGGCGAGGGTCGTGACCGTCAGCAGGACGGTGACCAGGTTGCGCTTCTCCAACCGGTCGCCGAGCGGGACCAGGAAGAGCATGCCGATCACGTAGCCGACCTGGGTGAGGGTGATCAGTGCGCCGGCGGTGGCCGTGCTGGTGTGGAAGACGTCGCTCAGCGAGGACAGCAGGGGCTGGGCGTAGTAGAGGTTGGCGACCGTCATGCCGGAGGCGACGGCCAGGAGTGCGATCAGCCAACCCGGCACGCCGTGCGGGGCCTTTGTGGTCGTGGGCCGGCGCGGGTTCTGGACGTCGGATGATGCGGACATGTGCACCTTCTTGACGGACTGTGCCGGGAAGCCGGCTCGGGCGGAAGCGCTGTGCGGTGACCGGCAGCTTCTTCGATGCCGTCACACAGGGACAAGCGCCGAGCCGCCTCGGGTGCTTCCTCATCTACGGCGATGGTTCAGGATGTCAGTCATCTCTGTCCGAGATGAGCATGTCCGAGGCCGTACCACCGGCGCCTGGAGTCCCCGCGATGACGGGGGTCGTGCCGTCCTGCTGAGAGTGACCACAGACGCCGCGAGGCCAGAAGCCGTGGGCTGCCGGTATGAACCGGTACGGCAGTCCGGACGTTCCGGCAGGCGCCGGAGAAGACGACGGTGCGGGCGGTCACGTCGACGGCACGGTCTCCAACCACTGCAGGACTTCGGGGGTCACTGGGTCGGCATCGGAAGGGCGGGCGCGGGAAGGCGGTCGCCGTCGCAGCCGTCCAGGCTGCCGAAGCGGTCGGATGCGTTCTGCCACGTATGGGTGGCGATCACCATCAACGCGTTCAACCGGGTCTCCGTCCTGAGCCGGCACCGCGTCCGCAGGGGCCCCTGTTGGTCGGTTCTTCACGTGGGTGATCGCCGCCTCGGTCCGTTCAGCGGGCAGCGCTCAAGATCAGATCGGTGACAGGGCCGGGGTCGCTCACGGCGACCGCGTGGGGTGCGCGGACCGTGATGGTGCGGGCGCCGGCCCGTTCGGCCATCCACCGCTCGGCGGCCGGGGGGATGTTGCGGTCGTCGGTGGCCACGAGGTACCAGCCGGGGGATCTCCTACGACGCCTAGAATTTCAACCAGAACTTCGCGGCAACCCGTGGGCTACCAGTCGGTGTCCGAGGGGGGACTTGAACCCCCACGCCCGATAAAGGGCACTAGCACCTCAAGCTAGCGCGTCTGCCATTCCGCCACCCGGACGAGGTGTCCGTCGCCTTGACGGAGGTGTTCCGTGCGGCGACATGGACAACAATACCAAGCTTTCGGAGTGCCTTTCACCTGCGTTTCCGTCGCCCGAGCGGCGTTCCCGGACGGGCGGCGGGGGTGACCCCAAGGTCTCACCATGAGCGACTGGATGGCTACGCACGGCCCGGCCGCGGGGCTCAGGGCCCCCCGCGGTCAACGATCCGACGACCGCCGTGCACGCGCTGGACCAGATCGTGCAGTTTCTCGCCGCGGTGTCCCGGCGCCCGCTGGACGCGGCACCGTACCGGGACCGGCGGGGCGCGGTGCGGCTCGTGCAGCGGGTGCCGGCGTGGACCGATCTGGTGGATCTGGGGTTCACCGAGGTGCGAGGCTGTGCGGTGGGAAGTCCGCAGGTCAGCCGGCGGCTGCTGATCGGGCTCGACGATCTCGCCCTGCTGGCTCCGGAGGAGCGGCGGGCCCCCTGCTCCGCCACCGGACGCTGCTCGCGCAGGCCGTCGCGCGCGGTACCCCGGCGGCCGCGGACCGGACGTTCGCGCTGCGGCCGGACCGACAGGGGATCGGCTGACGCGCCCCGCTCGTACGTCCCCCCTCACGGCATGAGGTGGTAGTCCGGGAAGTTTCCGGGCAGCCGCTCTCCGACCGGCCCTCGTGTCACGGCACGCACCAGCAACTCGCCGCCGACGAACGCGCCGCGCCAGGACGCCCCGAACCCGCCGAACAGTTCGTCGCGGTCGCCCCGCGAACGCGGCGTGCCGTGGCCGACCTTGAACGCGCGGATCTGCGGGGCCAGCCGGTCGAAGGTCGCCCGGTCGTCCGTGGACAACGTGGCCACCAGCGCTCCGTTGGACGCGTTCATCGCGGCCAGCAGCTCCGCCTCCGTGTCGACCAGGACGATGGTGTCGACCGGGCCGAAGGGTTCCGCGTGGTGCAGCGGGGAGGACGGCGGCGGGTTGAGGAGCGTGACCGGCTGGACGTACGCCGATGTGTCCTGGCCGGGCAGGTAGCGGGCGTCGGCCTGCTTGCCACGGTGCAGCGGTACGGCGCCGCGCTCCACTGCCTCGGCGACCTGGTCGTGCAGTTCCTTGGCCTTGGTCGCGTTGATCACCGGCCCGAAGTCCAGCTCCGGGTACGGGTCGGCCGGCTTCTCGACGGCGAGCGGGTGGCCGACGCGCAGGGCGCGGACGGGCGGGAGGTAGGCGGCGAGGAACTCGTCGAACAGCTGTCGCTGGACGACGAAGCGCGGGTAGGCCGTGCACCGCTGCTTGCCGTAGTCGAAGAGCTTGGGCACGACCGTGGTGAGCGCGTCCCAGTCCGTGTAGTTCCAGATGCCCCAGGTGTTGAGTCCCTCCTGTTCGAGTACATGCCGCTTGCCGAGGTCGGCGACGGCCGTGGCCACCGCGGCGCCGGTGTCGCGGCCCCCGACGAAGGAGACGCAGCCGATCTCGGGCGCGCGCACCAGCGCCTGGGACAGCTCGCCGCCGCTGCCGCTGACCAGGGTGACAGGGATCCCCTCGCGGGCGGCGAGCGCACAGGCCAGGGTCAGACAGGCGACACCGCCGTCGGTCGGGGTTTTGGCGATGACCGCGTTGCCTGCCAGTGCCTGTACCAGCACTGCGTGAACGAGCACGCTCATCGGGTAGTTCCAGCTGGCGATGTTGGACACCGGCCCGTCCAGCGGGGCCCGACCGTCCAGCATGGGGTCGATGCCGTCGACGTACCAGCGCACCCCGTCGATGGCCCGGTCGACGTCCGCCTGTGCGAGCCGCCAGGGCTTGCCGATCTCCCACACGAGCAGCAGCGCGAGCAGTTCACGGTGGTCGGTGAGGCGGTCGAGGGTGGCGGCGACGCGGGCGCGGCGCTCGTCGAGGGGCGTGTGCCGCCAGGCGCGGTGCTGATCGAGTGAGGCGCGGACGGCCTGGTGGGCGGTGTCGCGGTCCAGGCGCGGCGGGCCGGCGATCGGGCTGCCGTCGACGGGGCTGGTGGCGGGCAGGGCCCTGCCGTCGGCTCGCCAGACGGCTCCCCAGAGGTTGAGGGTGCGGTCGTCGCGGAACGCCTCGGGGGCGACGGCGAGGCAGCGTTGCCAGGCGTCGGTCCAGGACGTGCCTGATTTGAGGGTGAGGGTGGCGACCATCAGGGTTCTCCGCTCTCGGTGCACGTTCGGCGGCGGTCGTACGTGGCTACGGAGGACGCCGGCGAGGTGCCGCGACTGCTGAAAGTAACTTCATCTCAACTATGAGTGACGAAAGGCTGCGCCTCCAACCGGGCGAGCACCAGTCGGGCCATCTCCTCGCGCGGACTCTCCCCGGGCGAGTCGGTGACTTCGACCCTCGGCCCTCGGCACCAGGAGGCCGTGCTCCTCGAACAGTCCCCTTGCCTGATGTTCGTACAGGCCCATTGCGGCTCCCGTCTGTGACGTCATCGCGAGGCCGAACTCCGATGACCGAAAGTGCCGTACGCCCCCTGGACACCACCCACCGGATGCGGGATAACAAGCTTCATACAGTATTCGTCGACTGTATGCAATGTACCGCGAGAGAGCTCCACCCCTACGAAGGGACAGGACTTCCCCATGCCCGACGACACCCAGGACGTCATTTCCGGTGGTCATCTCGTAGCCAAGGCGCTGAAGGCCGAGGGGGTCGACCGCATCTACACCCTGTGCGGCGGCCACATCATCGACATCTACGACGGCTGCGTCGACGAGGGCATAGAAGTCGTCGACGTCCGGCACGAACAGGTGGCCGCCCACGCCGCCGACGGTTACGCGCGGCTCACCGGCAGGCCCGGCTGCGCGGTCGTCACCGCGGGTCCCGGTACGACCGACGCCGTCACCGGTGTCGCCAACGCCTTCCGCGCGGAGTCCCCGATGTTGCTGATCGGCGGTCAGGGGGCCCTCACCCAGCACAAGATGGGGTCCCTGCAGGACCTCCCGCACGTCGACATGATGACCCCGATCACCAAGTTCGCGGCAGCCGTGCCGGACACGGCCCGCGCGGCGGACATGGTGTCGATGGCGTTCCGCGAGTGCTACCACGGCGCGCCCGGCCCCTCCTTCCTGGAGATCCCGCGCGACGTCCTCGACGCCAAGGTGCCGGTGGACAGGGCACGCGTGCCGAAGCCCGGCGCCTACCGCGCCTCCACCCGCTCGGCCGGCGATCCCGAGGCCATCGAGAAGCTCGCCGATCTGCTGGTGCACGCGGAGAAACCGGCCATCCTGCTGGGCAGCCAGGTGTGGACGACCCGGGGCACCGAGGCGGCCATCGACCTCGTCCGCACCCTCAACATCCCCGCGTACATGAACGGCGCGGGCCGCGGCACCCTGCCGCCCGGCGACCCGCACCACTTCCAGCTGTCACGCCGCTATGCCTTCTCCAACGCCGACGTCATCGTCATCGTCGGTACGCCCTTCGACTTCCGCATGGGCTACGGCAAGCGGCTCTCCCCGGACGCGACCGTCGTGCAGATCGACCTCGACTACCGCACGGTCGGCAAGAACCGGGACATCGACCTCGGGATCGTCGGCGACGCCGGACTGGTGCTGAAGTCGGTGACCGAGGCCGCCTCCGGGCTCGCTTTTCATGGATACGGCAATGGGGGCGCGTCCCGGCGCAAGGAGTGGCTGGACGAGCTGCGGGCCGCCGAGCAGACCGCCATCGAGAAGCGGCTGCCCAGTCTGAAGTCCGACGCCTCGCCCATCCACCCGTACCGCCTGGTCAGCGAGATCAACGACTTCCTCACCGAGGACTCCATCTACATCGGCGACGGCGGCGACATCGTCACCTTCTCCGGTCAGGTCGTGCAGCCCAAGTCGCCGGGCCACTGGATGGACCCGGGCCCGCTCGGCACCCTCGGCGTCGGCGTCCCCTTCGTGCTCGCGGCCAAGCAGGCGCGGCCCGACAAGGAGGTGGTGGCCCTCTTCGGCGACGGCGCCTTCTCCCTCACCGGCTGGGACTTCGAGACCCTCGTCCGCTACGACCTCCCCTTCGTCGGCATCGTCGGCAACAACTCCTCCATGAACCAGATCCGCTACGGCCAGGCCCAGAAGTACGGCCAGGAGCGCCAGCGGGTCGGCAACACCCTCGGCGACGTCCACTACGACAAGTTCGCCCAGATGCTCGGCGGTTACGGCGAGGAGGTCCGGGATCCCGCCGACATCGGCCCGGCGCTGCAGCGCGCCCGTGAGTCGGGCAAACCGTCGCTGATCAACGTCTGGGTCGACCCGGACGCGTACGCCCCCGGAACCATGAACCAGACCATGTACAAGTGAGGTGGCCGCCATGACCGGCACGACGGCAACACCGCCCAAGGCTCTTGAAGGCATCCGCGTCCTCGACATGACGCACGTCCAGTCCGGGCCCTCCGCGACCCAACTCCTCGCCTGGCTCGGCGCGGACGTCGTGAAGCTGGAAGCGCCGACCGGTGACATCACGCGCAAGCAACTGCGCGACCTCCCGGACGTCGACTCCCTCTACTTCACGATGCTCAACTGCAACAAGCGGAGCATCACCCTCAACACCAAGACCGAGCGCGGCAAGGAGATCCTCACCGAGCTGATCCGGCGCTCCGACGTCATGGTCGAGAACTTCGGGCCGGGCGCGGTCGACCGTATGGGCTTCACCTGGGACCGCATCCAGGAGATCAATCCGCGGATCGTCTATGCCTCCATCAAGGGGTTCGGGGACGGCCCGTACACCAACTTCAAGGCGTACGAGGTCGTCGCTCAGGCCATGGGCGGGTCGATGGCGACCACCGGTTTCGAGGACGGGCCGCCGCTGGCGACGGGGGCCCAGATCGGGGACTCGGGCACGGGCGTCCACGCCGTGGCGGGGATTCTCGCGGCGCTGTACCAGCGGGAGAACACAGGGCGCGGTCAGCGGGTCAATGTGGCCATGCAGCACGCTGTGCTCAACCTCTGCCGGGTGAAGTTGCGCGACCAGCAGCGCCTGGCACACGGCCCGCTCGCTGAATATCCCAACGACGACTTCGGCGACGAGGTTCCCCGGTCCGGGAACGCGTCCGGCGGCGGGCAGCCCGGCTGGGCGGTCAAGTGCGCGCCGGGCGGACCCAACGACTACGTGTACGTCATCGTGCAGCCCGTCGGCTGGCAGCCGCTCAGCGAGCTCATCGGCCGGCCCGAGCTGGCCGGCGACCCCGAGTGGGCGGCCCCGGAGGCCCGGCTGCCCAAGCTGGGCAAGATGTTCCAGCTGATCGAGGAGTGGTCCGCCACGCTCCCGAAGTGGGAGGTGCTGGAGAAGCTCAACGCGCACAACATCCCGTGCGGGCCGATCCTGTCCACCAAGGAGATCATCGAGGACCGGTCGCTGGTCGCCAACGAGATGGTCGTCACCGTGCCACACCCCGAGCGGGGCGAGTTCAAGACCGTGGGCAGCCCGCTCAAGCTCTCCGACTCCCCCGTGGACGTGACCAGTTCACCGCTGCTGGGCGAGCACAACGAAGAGGTGTACGTCGGCGAGCTCGGTCTCGGCGGCGAGGAGCTGCGCCTGCTCAAGTCGAACGGAGTGATCTGACGTGATGGCCGAAGACCTCGCCCTGAGGGTGCGCACGCTCCTCGACTCCGTGCGGGCCGAGGGACGCACCGCGCTGACCGCGCCCGAGGGCAAGGTGATCGCCGACGCGTACGGGATCGCCGTACCCGGCGAGGAGTTGGCGACCGATGTCGACGAGGCGGTGGCGTTCGCGGCGCGCTTCGGCGGGCCGGTCGTGATGAAGATCGTCTCCCCGGACATCCTGCACAAGACCGACGCCGGCGGCGTGATCGTCGGGGTCGAGGGCGCGACGGACGTACGGGCCGCCTTCCACCAGATCGTCGACAACGCGCGCGCGTACGACGCGGACGCCCGGATCGAGGGTGTACAGGTCCAGGAACTGCTGCCCCAAGGGCAGGAGGTCATCGTCGGCGCCGTGACGGATCCGACGTTCGGGAAGGTCGTGGCGTTCGGGCTCGGCGGAGTGCTGGTCGAGGTCCTCAAGGACGTCACCTTCCGGCTCGCTCCCGTGGACGCCGACGAGGCGCTGTCCATGCTGGACTCGATCCGGGCGGCGGAGATCCTGCGCGGGGTGCGCGGCGCGCCGGCCGTGGACCGGTGGGCGGTCGCCGAGCAGATCCGACGGGTGTCCCAACTGGTCGCGGACTTCCCGGAGATCGCGGAGGTGGACCTCAACCCGGTGATCGCGACCCCCGAAGGGGCGCTCGCCGCGGACATCCGGATCATCCTCGCCGAATCCCAGCCGCCACCGCGCCGCCAGTACACGCGCGACGAGATCCTCACCTCCATGCGCCGCCTGATGCAGCCGAGCGCGGTCGCCGTGATCGGCGCCTCCAACGAGCAGGGCAAGATCGGCAACTCGGTGATGCGCAACCTCGTCGACGGCGGGTTCGCCGGGGAGATCCATCCGGTGAACCCCAAGGCCGACGACATTCTGGGCCGCAAGGCGTACAAGAGTGTCACGGACGTTCCCGGTGAGGTGGATGTGGCGGTCTTCGCGATCCCCGCCACGTTCGTGGCCGCGGCCCTGGAGGAGGTGGGACGCAAGAAGATCCCCAACGCCGTACTGATCCCCTCCGGGTTCGCGGAGACCGGCGAGCACGAACTCCAGGCGGAGATCGTGGCGATCGCCGAACGGCACGGCGTACGACTGCTCGGTCCGAACATCTACGGCTACTACTCGACGTGGCACGACCTGTGCGCCACGTTCTGCACGCCGTACGACGTCAAGGGCGGGGTCGCGCTGACCTCGCAGTCCGGCGGCATCGGCATGGCCATCCTGGGCTTTGCGCGCACCACGAAGACGGGCGTGTCGGCGATCGTGGGCCTGGGCAACAAGTCGGACCTGGACGAGGACGACCTGCTGACCTGGTTCGGCGAGGACCCGCACACCGAGTGCATCGCGATGCACCTGGAGGACCTCAAGGACGGTCGGGCCTTCGTCGAGGCCGCGCGCGCGACCGTACCGAAGAAGCCGGTCGTCGTCCTCAAGGCGGGCCGTACGGCGGCGGGGGCGAAAGCCGCCGGGTCGCACACCGGGGCTTTGGCGGGCGACGACGCCGTGTACGACGACATCCTGAAGCAGGCCGGTGTCATCCGGGCTCCCGGTCTGAACGACATGCTGGAGTACGCGCGCGGGCTGCCCGTTCTTCCCGCTCCCCAGGGCGACAACATCGTCATCATCACCGGGGCCGGCGGCAGCGGCGTGCTGCTCTCCGACGCGGTGACCGACAACGGCCTCACCCTGATGGAGATCCCGCCGGACCTCGACGAGGCGTTCCGGAAGTTCATCCCGCCCTTCGGGGCCGCGGGCAACCCGGTGGACATCACCGGGGGCGAGCCGCCGTCGACGTACGAGGCGACGATCCGGCTCGGTCTCGAGGACCCGCGCATCCACGCGCTCGTCCTCGGCTACTGGCACACCATCGTCACTCCCCCGATGGTCTTCGCGGAGCTCACCGCGCGCGTGGTGGCCGAGTTCCGGGAGCGCGGCGTCGAGAAGCCCGTGGTGGCGTCTCTCGCGGGCGACGTCGAGGTCGAGGAGGCCTGCCAGTACCTGTACGAGCGAGGGGTCGTGGCGTACCCGTACACGACCGAGAAGCCGGTGGCCGTGCTCGGCGCGAAGTATCGGTGGGCGCGGGCGGCGGGGCTTCTGTGAAGGCTCCCGACCCCCACCCGTCAGGCGAGGAGATGGCGTGACATGACGGCAGATCCCTACGCGGCGAACAGCACGTCGGCGCACGTCGACGCCGCGGACCGTCCCTACCGTGAGGTGACCGACGCCCGCGGCCGGGTCTACCGCGTCGGCGAGACCGACCAGGACATCCTCGGTCACTCCCGCAAGCTCATGGTGTACCTGCCCTGGGCCGCCATGATGGCCATCAGCGTCTTCGAATACGCGTACGGCTCGGCGGAGGACACGCTGTCCCGGGCGCACGGCTGGACGCAGGGCAACACCTTCTGGATCCTCAGCGTCTGGGTGTTCTTCCAGGCCGGCATCGCCTTCCCGGCGGGCTGGCTGCGTGAGAAGGGCATTCTGACGGCCCGCAAGGCGATGTACATCGGCTCCCTGTTGTGCTTCGTCGGGTTCCTCGCCCTGTCGCACATGAGCAACGTGTGGCTCGCGATCATCGGGTTCGGCGTCGTCGGCGGTCTCGGCGCCGGCCTGGTCTACGCAACCTGCATCAACATGGTCGGCAAGTGGTTCCCCGAGCGGCGGGGCGCCCGGACCGGCTTCGTCAACGGAGGATTCGCGTACGGATCGCTGCCGTTCATCTTCATCTTCAACTACGGCTTCGACACCGCGAACTACCACCGTGTGCTGGACCTCATCGGGTGCTACATCGTGATCGTGGTCTTCGGCTGCGCCTTCTTCTTCAAGGACCCGCCGAAGAACTGGTGGCCCGCGGACGTGGACCCGCTGACGTTCTCCGGCGACCTGAAGAACGCCACCAGCCTCGTCAAGAACCCTCCCGCGGCACGGCAGTACACGCCGAAGGAGGCCATCAGGACGGGCATGCTGCCGCTGATGTGGCTGTCGATCGTGCTGACCGCCGGGGTGTCGATCTTCGGGATCTCCTTCCAGGTCGACTTCGCCAAGGAGGTCGGGTTCGGGCCGCTGGTCGCTGCGTCGTCGATGGGTGTCATGGCGGTCATCAACGGCGTCGGCCGCGGTGTGGTGGGCTGGCTGTCCGACAAGTGGGGCCGCAAACCCACCCTGGTGTTCGTGATCGTCGTCCTGGGGCTGGCCCAGTTCGGCGTGATCTGGGCCGGGGCCGTCAAGAGCGAGTGGCTGTTCCTGTTCTTCGCGTTCCTCTCCGGCTTTGGCGGCGGTGCCTTCTATCCGCTGTTCGCAGCACTGACGCCCGACTACTTCGGGGAGAACTACAACGCCACCAACTACGGGCTGGTGTACAGCGGCAAGCTGATCAGCGGCCTGTTCGGGGGTGGTCTCGGCTCCATGGTGGTCGCGGCCTGGGGCTACAACGGTGCGTACGCGCTGGCCGGCGGTGTGTCGATGGTGGCGGCGGCGATCGCGCTGCTGCTGCAGCAGCCGGGGACGTCCGAGGGATCAGCCGCCTCGGAACCCCAGCCCGCCGGCTGATCCGCAGGACATACGAGGAGGCCCTCCCCAAAGCCGGGGAGGGCCTCCTCGTATGTCTGGTGGTGAGGTGTCAGCACTTCTCCCGCAGCGAGTGCAGGTGAGCACTCGAACGGCGGGCGAAGGTGAAGGACTCGGCCGGGTTGTCGTGTTCGACCTGCCAGTGGTGCGCAAGCCGTTCACCGCGCAGCCGGGTCACGGCGGAGAGGAACCGCTGGTAGTCGATGTCACCGTCGCCGACGTCGGTCATGCGGTAGCCGTACGTGTTCGCCGGGTCGCTCACCCCGTCCTTGACGTGGAAGAGCGGGTAACGGTGGGGCTGCCGGAGGACGTAGTCGAGCGGCTCGAAGGGCGCGGGCGTGCCGTCGGGCCGCTTCGAGAAGCGGAACTGGCCCGAGTACGCCCAGAAGATGTCCATCTCCAGGTAGACGAGGTCGGGGTCGGTCTCTGCGAGCAGCACATCGTAGAGCCGGACCTTGGGGTTGTCGGTGGCGAAGGAGAACTCCTCCGAGTGGTTGTGCTGGTAGAACTTCATGCCGCGCGCCTTCGCCGCCGCGCCGTAGGTGTTGAACTCCTCGGCCGCCCGTTTCCACGCGTCGACCGTGGAGCCGTAGCGGAACGGGCCGGAGGCGGTGCCGATGTGCTTGAGGCCGAGGGCCTGGGCGTCGTCGAGGACCTTGGTGAGGTTCTGGGCGAAGGTGTAGGCGTTCGGGTCGTCGGCGTAGTAGCCGACGTGGCTGCCGATCGGGTGGAGACCGTGGTCGCGTGCCAGCCGCTTGAGCTGGGCGAGCGTGATCGGACCCGCCGAGCCCTGGGTGTACCCGGCGAACTCGACCTCGTCGTACCCGTACTTCTCCAGTTCGGCGAAGACGGGGGCGAAGCCCAGCGTGGAGACCTTGTCGCGCAGGCTGTAGAGCTGGATGCCGAGCCGGCCGGGGGGCAGGACGGGGCGGCCGCGGCCGGCGGTCGCGGTGTCGGTGGCTGCGGTCGCCGTGTCGGTGGCTGCGGTCGCGGGAGTGGCTGCCGCGCCCAGCAGGGCGGCGACGGTGGTGCCTGCGGCCACGCCGAGCATGCCGCGTCGGCTGAGGCGGTGGGTGAGTTCGGGGTCGGTCTGGGACATGCGGCTCATGCCTGAACTCCCATGTGTCGGGGCGTTGTCAGTGGTGGGTGCTTCACTGGTGACCAGTCAGGACAGACCGGCCAGTTGGAGCAGTAGTGCTTTCACGTCGGTGGCCGCGACGCGGTCACCGACAGCCTGGGGGGTGGAGCAGATGAGGAGCGGACCGTCGTCGTCGCTCGCGGGAAGGCGGCCATGGCTGCCTCGAATAGGTGAGGGATCCAGGGGGACGACCGCCATGCGGTAGCGCAGCCCGAGCTTCTTGCGGGCCAGTGCCGTCGCCGCCTTGACCTTCACGTAGGGGTCGAGCGGATCCATGAACAGTTCGACCGGGTCGTAGCCGGGTTTGCGGTGGATCTCGACGAGCTGCGCGAAGTCGGGAGCGCGGGCGTCGTCGAGCCAGTAGTAGTACGTGAACCAGGCGTCCGGTTCCGCGATGGCGACCAGTTCGCCCGAGCGTGGATGGTCGAGGTGGTGGTCCTTCTTGCCCTCGTCGTCTAGTAGTCGCTCGAGGCCGGGCAGTCCGTCGAGGGCGGCCCGGGTCGCGTCGAGATCCTCGGGCCGGCGGACGTACACGTGGGCGATCTGGTGGTCGGCGACCGCGAAGGCGCGGGAGGCCATCGGGTCGAGGTACTCCATGCCGTCCTGCGTGTGCACCTCCAGCAGTCCGGCGCGGCGCAGGGCACGGTTGATGTCGACGGGACGGTCCGCACGGGTGATGCCGTACTCGGACAGCGCGACGACGGTACGGCCCTCGGCGCGGGCGTCGTCCAACAGCGGGGCCAGGGCGGCGTCCAGGGCGGCGGCCGCCTTCAGGGAGCGCGGGTCGTCGGGGCCGTAGCGCTGCAGGTCGTAGTCGAGATGGGGGAGGTAGCAGAGCGTCAGGTCGGGGTGTCGGGTGTGCTGGATGTGCCGGGTGGCGCCGATGATCCACTGGCTGGAGACCAGGTCCGCGCCGGGTCCCCAGAAGTGGAAGAGGGGGAAGGTGCCGAGCTTCTCGGTGAGTTCGTCGTGCAGGGCGGCGGGCCGCGTGTAGCAGTCGGGTTCCTTGCGGCCGTCGGCGTAGTAGACCGGACGGGGGGTGACGGTGAAGTCGGTGTCCGCGCCCATGGCGTACCACCAGCAGATGTTGGCGACGGTGTAGCCGGGGTGGGCGCGGCGGGCGGCGTCCCAGAGCTTGTCCCCGGCGACCAGGCCGTTGTGCTGTCGCCACAGGAGTACGTCGCCGAGCTCGCGGAAGTACCAGCCGTTGCCGACGATGCCGTGCTCCGACGGGTGGGTGCCGGTGAGGAAGGTGGACTGGGCGGCGCAGGTGACGGCGGGCAGCACGGTGCCGAGGGAGGCGCGGGAGCCGGACTGGCCGAGCGACTTGAGGTGGGGCATGTGGTCGAGGAGACGGGGGGTGAGGCCGACGACGTCGAGGACGAGGAGGGGGACGGGGTGTGGGCCGCCCGGGCCGGGGCTCGGCGGGGCCTGGGTCTCGGGGCCGGCAGCACGGGAAGCGGGGCTGCTCATGGGAGTTCCTTCAGGCCGAGGTCGGTCAACAGGTCGCGGGCGAGGGCCAGTTCGGCGGCGATGCCGTCGGCGAGCTGCGACCGGCCGCGGGGCCTGAGCTCGGGCGGGAGTGCCTGCCAGGTGTAGGTCTCGACCTCCAGGTGGCGGGTGAGCGGGCGCGGGCCGCCGACGAGCCGGGTCAGTGCGGCCTTGAGGACGGGGAGCGTGGAGGTGAGGGGCGCGGCGGGGGCGGCGTGCAGGGGGACGTGGAAGTGGGAGCGCCAGGGTGCCGCGTCGGGGAGGGTGTCGCCGGTGAGGGCCTCGCCGAGGTCGTCGGTGCCACGTAGTCCCGCTGCGGTGGACGTGCGGGTCTGGTGCAGGAAGCGGGGTTCGTCGAAGGCGGCGAGGGCCTCGCGGACCTCGGGGAGGTGCGGGTGTTCGGCGTGCAGGGCGGCCGAGAGCTGGGACTTGACGACGGGGATGCCGGCGGCGGTGAGCGCGTCGACGGCGGTGTCCGGGTCTTCGAAGGAGGTGGCGAGGTGGCAGGTGTCGACGCAGATGCCGATCCGGTCGTGCGCGATCGCGGTCAGTGGGGCGATGGCGTCGTGAGTGGTCTCGACGACGCAGCCGGGTTCCGGTTCCAGAGCGAGCCGGATGGAGCGGCCGGTCAGCTCCTCCAGGGCGTCGAGGCGTTCGGCGAGGACGACCAGGGCGCTGCGGGCCTGTTCGGCGCGTTGCTCGTCATGGACGGTGCGCCAGGCGAGCGGGAGGGTGGAGATGCTGCCCTCGGTGACGTCGTCGGGCAGGAGTCCGGCCAGGACCCGGGCCAGGGCCGTGGTGTGGTCGAGGCGTTCGGGGTCGGCCCAGTCCGGCTTGTAGACGCGGTACTTGACCTCTTCGGCGCCGAAGCCCTGGTAGGGGAAGCCGTTGAGGGTGACGACCTCGAGGCCGCGCCGGTCGAGTTCGGTGCGCAGTCCGCGCAGGGCGGACGGGTCGCTGACGAGGGAGTGCGCCGCGTCCTTGGCGAGCCACAGCCCGATGCCGAGTCGGTCGCGGCCGAGGCGGCGGCGCACGGGTTCGCAGTGGTCGCGGAGTTGTGCGAGGACGCCGTCGAGGGTTTCGGCGGGGTGGACGTTGGTGCAGTAGGCGAGGTGGACGACGCTGCCGTCGGGATGCCTGAAGCGCATGGCTCACTCCCCGCCGCGCAGGACGGAGTTGCCCTCGTGGGTGGCCGGTGGGTCCGGGAGGTCCAGGACCAGGCGGCCGCTGAGTCCGTAGAAGTCGACGGGGTTGCGCCACAGCACACGGTCGACCTCGTCGTCGGTGAATCCGTGCGTCAACAGGGCGTCGGCGACCCCGCGGGTCTTGAGGGGATCGCTTCTTCCCCAGTCCGCGGCGGAGTTCACGAGCACCTTCTCGGGGCCGTGCTCCTGGAGGATCGCGACCATGCGTTCCTCGTCCATCTTGGTGTCGGGATAGACGGAGAAACCCAGCCAGCAGCCGCTGTCCTTGGCCTCCTTGACGGTGGTCTCGTTGAGGTGGTCGACCAGGACCCGTTCGGGCGGCAGCGCGGACTCCCCGACGACATCCAGGGTGCGGCGCAGGCCGGCGAGTTTGTCGCGGTGCGGGGTGTGGACGAGGGCGGGCAGGCCGTGTTCGGCGGCGAGTTGGAGCTGTGCGGCGAGGGCGGTGTCCTCGGCCGGGGTCATCGAGTCGTAGCCGATCTCGCCGACGGCCACCACCTGGTCCTTGACGAGATACCGGGGCAGTTCGTCGAGGACGGGCACACAGCGCGGGTCGTTCGCCTCTTTGGGGTTGAGGGCGAGCGTGCAGTGATGGGCGATGCCGTACTGGGCGGCGCGGAAGGGCTCCCAGCCCAGGAGGGAGTCGAAGTAGTCGAGGAAGGAGGCGGGCGAGGTGCGTGGCTGGCCGAGCCAGAAGGACGGCTCGACGACGGCGAGGACACCGGCGGCGCGCATCGCCTCGTAGTCGTCGGTGGTGCGGGAGGTCATGTGGATGTGGGGGTCGAAGAGGCGCATCAGGACTCCTTGCCGTCGAAGCCGCGAGGGCCGGGGTCGGCGGGCGGCGTGGGCGTGGGGCCGGTCAGGGTCAGGACGCGGTGCAGGTCTTCGGGCACCGGACGGCCCGCGGCGGTGCGTTCGTCGGCGTAGTCGCCGAGCATGCGGGCGAGTTCCGCGTCGCCGTGGGCGCGGCGTTCCAGGTCGGCCACCTCGTTCACGGGCACACCGGTGAACAGGCACTTCAGGACGGCGTGCCGCCAGGCATGGGCAGGCAGGTGCCGGGCGGCGTAGGGGCCGACGGCGGCGGCCAGGAGCCGGGTGTCGTTGGTGCGCAGGGCGTCCTCGACGAGCGGGAGGGCCTCGGGGCCGGGCACCAGGTGGGGCAGGGCGTACAGGACGGCGCGGCGTTCGGCGGCGGTGCCCTGGACGTAGACGCGGGTGAGGGCGTCCGGGTCGACGCGGGCCGCGTGGAGGATGAGGACGCGAACGGCGTCGGCGTGCTCAGGGCCGCAGCGTCGTCCGGCTTCGGCCAGCCGCAGCTCCCACACGGGGAGGGGGCCGTGGGTGCCTTGGTGGGTGGCGGCCTCGTCGAGAGTCTGGTCCAGCCAGGCGCGGGCGGCTTCGCCGAGGTCGGCGGCGAGGCGGTGGTGCAGGTCGGACGGCGGGATGCGGGCGGGGGTGGTGCCCTGGGTGCCGGCCGCCGGGGACGCCGGGTGGGCGTGCGCGTGGGTCATGGAGTGCTCCCTTGTGAGGGCGCCGCTGCGTGATGGAGGAACGGGAGGGAGAGTTCGGCGAAATGGGGGCCCGCGTGGGAGTGGCGGGGCAGTTCGACGACGGTCAGGCCCTGGTAGCCGGTGGCCGCGAGGGCGGCGAGTACGGGCGGGAAGTCGATCTCCCCGTCCCCGAACGGGAGGTGTTCGTGGACACCGCGGCGCATGTCCTCGATCTGGACGTGGCGCAGCCAGGGAGCCGCGGCGCGTACGCAGTCGGCGGGCGACAGCGGCTCCAGGCACTGGCAGTGGCCGAGGTCGAGGGTCAGGCCGAGGGGCTCCGGGTCGCCGAGGGTGCCGCGCAGCCGGTGGAAATCCGCGAGGGTGGCGAGGAGGTGACCGGGTTCGGGTTCGACGGCCAGGGGGACGCCGGCCGCGGTGGCCGCGTCCAGGACGGGGCCGAGCGCCTCGGCCAGCCGTTTCCACGCGGTGTCCACGTCGGTGCCGGCCGGGGTGATCCCGCTGAAGCAGTGCACCGCGTGGGCGCCGAGTTCGGCGGCGACCTGGACCGCACGGATCAGCAGATCCACGCGCCGGGCGCGGTCCTCGGGGTCGGGGTCCAGCAGCGAGGGGCCGTGTTTGCGGCGCGGGTCGAGCACATAGCGGGCACCCGTCTCCACGGTGACGGCCAGACCGAGCGCGTTCAGTCGCCGCGCGAGACGCCGGGTACGGGCCGGGAGGTCCGGGGCGAGCGGGTCGAGATGCATGTGGTCGAGCGTCAGACCCACGCCGTCGTAGCCGAGGTCGGCGAGCAGGGCGAGGGCGTCGTCGAGACGCAGGTCGGCCAGGCCGTTGGTGCCGTAGCCGAAGCGGAGGGGGGTGCGGAGGGGGGTGCGGAGGGGGGCACGGGAGAGGGCTTCGGCGGTGGGTGCGGGGGTCGCGGAGGCACGGACGTCCCGACCGAGGCCTTGTGTCGCTTCGCTGGTCGCGACCCGGGCGGGCCGGGCGGGCCCGTCCGTGGAGGCGTCGGGCGCCGCGCGGAGGTCCCGGGTGAGCCTGTCCCTGGTCTCGTGAGTCGTCGAGTGAGTCGTCGGGTGAGGGGCTTCAGGGGTCATGTGACGCTCACCTTCCTCGCGAACCTCGCCGCGAGCGGGGCCAGAGCCGTGATGAGCAGCGGGGTGACGGTGGCGCCGGAGCGGGCGGAGAGAGCGGACTGGAGCGGGATCATCGCGCGGATGCCTCCGCCGACGGCTCGTTGGGTGAGCGGAGGTGAGGGGTTGAGGACGGCGTGGACGTAGGGGCGGGCGACCGTCGCGGCGTAAGCGACGGGGAGGGCTGCCCGCAGGGCGCCGTCGACGGTGAGCGCGGGGGTGGCACCGGGCCCGGCACCGGGCCGGGTGGCGGACCCGGCGGCGGACCCCGTGGCGGGCCTACGGGTCAGGAGCCGTGTCAGTACGGCGGCCGTGGCCAGGGCTGCCAGGGGTGCCAAGGGGGAGCCGCCCTGGGTTTCCCGGCGCGACACGGTGGTGACCGCGAGGGTGTGCGCGCCCAGCAGGACAGCGGACGGGACGGCTTGGCGGACGCCGTGCCGGGCCGCCGTGTCCCCGGCCGTCCTCGCCGTGGCCGCTGCCCTCGCCGTCGCTGCCGTCCTCGCCGTCGCTGCCGTCCTCACTGGGAGTCCTGCCGTCGCTGTCCCCGCCCTCGCGGCCCTCCCCACTGTCCTTCCGACCTTCGTCGTCCCCGCTCCCCCGACGGACCCCGCTCCCCCCACGCGCGTCGTGCTCCTGGCCGCAGCGGCGCCGAGGAGTAGGTCCAGGCCGCGGGCGGTCGCCATGGCGAAGGGGCCGGCCGGGGTGTGCTTCAGCGCGAGGTCGTACGCCCAGACGGTCGCGGCCAGCGGGATCGCCACGGCGAGGGCGGGGCGGCCGGCGCCCGCAGCCAGGGTCAGGCCAGCGCCTGTGAAGGCGCAGGCCGCCACGAGGGCCGCGGTGGGGCGGACACGGCCGGACGGGAGGGGGCGGTGCGGGCGTTCGACGGCGTCTTCGGCCCGGTCGGCCCAGTCGTTGAGGGCCATGCCGGCCTCGTACAGGCACAGGGAGGAGCCGATGGCGAGGAGGGTGCGGGGCTGAGCGTGCGCCCCGGTCGCGGCGGCGCCGGCGAGAACGTCGCCCGGCACGGTGAACAGGGCCGGGAGACGCAGCAGTTCGGCCCAGGCCTGAGCTTGCGCGGACCTCGTCCCGCCCCCGCTCATCGGCCCTCCTCCGTGCGCTCGGCCGTACGCTCGGCCGTACGGTCGTCCCTGCGGCGGTCCGTGCGCTCGTCCGTGCGCTCGGCAGCCCCCAGGGCAGAGTTCCGCAGCCGCTCCGCGAACCCCACGAGCGCCGCGTACTGCTCCCCCAGTGCCGCGGGCCCCTCGCCCACCGGGTCCTTGAAGTAGAAGCCCAGTTCGGACAGCGGGCCGGTCAGGCCGCGTTCGTGGGCACGGGCCGTCAGGCGGGCCAGGTCGAGGATCAGCGGAGCGGCGAGGGCCGAGTCGCAGCCCTGCCAGGTGGTCTGGAGGATCATGCGGGCGCCGAGGAAGCCGTCGAAGGCGATGTGGTCCCAGGCGGTCTTCCAGTCGCCGAGGACGGGAACGTCGTCAATGTGCACCTCGCCCTCGGGGACGGTGCCGAGGGTGTCGGCCAGCACCCTTTCCTTGCCCGCGTTCTTCGCCGCCGCGGCGGCCGGGTCGGCGAGGGCGGCGCCGTCTCCGCCGCCCAGCAGGTTCGTGCCGGACCAGGCCCGCACGGCCAGCGCCCGTTGCGCGAACATCGGGCCCAGTACCGAGCGCAGCAGGGTCTGGCCGGTCTTGCCGTCGCGCCCCGCGTACGGCAGGCCGCTCACCGCGGCCGGGGCCGCCAGTGCCGGGTGGTGGAGACCGGTGGAGGGGGTGAAGTTGACGTACGGGCAGCCCGCGCGCAACGCGGCCGCCGCGTACAGCGAACTGGCGGGCAGAGCCGCCCCGGTGGCCTGAGGTTCGGTGGAGGCGACGTTCACCACCACGGCCCGCGCCAGCTCGTGGCGTCGTACGAAGTCCTCGAGGTCCGCGGCGAACGCGGTGATGAGTTCCTCCTCGTCGCGCGCGTCGCCGGGAAGAGGGCCGCCCGGTCTGATCTCCCGGTCGGCGGCGGCGAGTTCGGCCTCGACCGCCTTCGGAAGGCCCGGCGGGAGGACACCACCGGCCGCGAGGGCCTCCGCCCGTTTGGGCAGGGGGCAGTCCACCGTGTCATGGCCGCCGAAGACCAGCGACTCCAGGGCCGGCAGGCCGCTGTCGGTGAACGCCGGGGTCTCGGTGACCAGGCCGGTGGGCGGGTGCAGACCCGCGGTCAGCGCGGCGCAGCCCGCGACGACGGTGGTGGCGACGGAGCCTCGGGCGCCGATCAGCCAGACACCGACGCGCGGTGCGGAAACGGACGCGGACATGGGCAGCCTCCTTCTCGAACACGACGTACGCACCCCGAGGTGGGGAAGATGACGGCGGGCGGAGGTCCGGCGTCCCCCGCCCGCCGTCGCTCAGTCGCCCTGCGAAGCCGTGTGTGCCGGGGACTTCGTGGGCAGTTCCTTGATCCGGATGTCCCGGAACGCCATCTGGTCGTCGGCTCCGTGGTTCTGGATGCCGATGTGTCCGTCAGCCAGGCTCCGGGCCGGATCGGTGTTGGTGAAATCGTTGATCTTCACGCCGTTGAGCCAGATGCGCAGGCGTTCGCCCTCCACCCGGATCTCGTACGTGTTCCACTCCCCCGGCGGATTCAGCGCGCGGTCGCGCCGGTCGAGGTCGGCGGACTGGAAACCGTAGACGGACCCGGTCGTCTTCTCCGGGACGTCGGTGGCGTCGATCTGGATCTCGTAGCCGTTGTTCACGGCCGACCAGGGGTCGTCGGAGGGCGGGAAGCCCACGAAGACACCGGAGTTGTCGTCTCCCGTGGCACTGGCCGTCTTCCAGTCGAGCTTCAGGGAGTACGCCCCGAAGTCCTGGCCGGCGTACCAGAGCAGGCCCATCCCGCCGGACGACGTGATCGTGCCGTCGTCGTCCAGGGTGAAGGATCCCGGGCCGGCCTGCTTCCAGCCGGAAAGGGAAGCCGGGCTGCCGTCGAAGAGCGGGCGGTAGCCGGTCTCCGGTCGGCAGTCCGCCTGGGCCTCGCCCACGGCGTACCGGATCCCGCCCAACAGGTGCCGGCGGAAGGCGGGGTCGGCGTAGGACTCCTTCGTGTGGCCGCCGCCCGTGTAGAAGGCGCGGCCGCCCTGGTAGGTCTGGCACCAGGCGATCGGATGGTCGCCGCTCATCGTGCCGCCGGTGTACGACGACTCGTCGAGGGAGGCGAGGACGTGGGCGCGGTCCCGGGGGTTGGAGCGGTAGTTGTACCACTCGTCGGTGCGCTCCCAGGCCCGCGGGAGCCCCGAGGTCGCCGGGTGTGCGCGGTCCTCGACAGTCACCGTCGCGGGCTGGATCGCCGGGTGCGACTGGAAGTAGGCGCCGGCGAGACCGCCGTAGAACTCCCAGTCGTACTCGGTGTCGGCGGCCGCGTGGACGCCGACATAGCCGCCGCCCCGGTGGATGTAGCTCTCGAAGGCGCGCTGCTGGGCGGAGTCGAGGACGTCTCCCGTTGTCGAGAGGAAGACGACCGCGTCGTACCGCCGCAGGTTGCGCGTCGTGAACGCGCCCGCGTCCTCGGTGGCGTCGACCCTGAAGCCGCTCGTCCCGCCCAGCTCCCTGACCGCCGCGATGCCTTCGGCGATCGAGTCGTGCCGGAAGCCGGCCGTCTTGGAGAAGACCAGCACCCGTGCGCCGTCGGCGGCCTCCGGGGAGGCGGCCGCCGAGGTGGTGGCCTCCGAGGTGGTGGCCTCCGAGGCGGCGGGTTGTGCGGATGCGGGTTGTGCGGATGCGGGTTCCGAGACACAGCCCAGGAGCAGGGCCGCGCCCACAACCGCCGTACTGAAGCGCCCGGTTGAGCGCATGAAGATCACCTCCGCTCAGCTCGTGGTGAAGACGAAGTCGTCCACGTCGTACAGGGCTCCGGTGCCGCTTCCCTTGAAGACCAGGAACAGCGTGGTCGTGCCCCTGGGGGCGCGGGACAGGTTGGCGGTGACGTCCTGGAAGGTGTCCCAGCCGCCGGTCACCGGGACGGTCGCCTTGCCGAGCAGCGTGCCCCGCGCGGAGCCGGCGCGGATCTCCAGCGTGCCGCCCGCGCCGCCCGAGGAGACGCGTGCGGTGATCTTCTGGGCGTTGCTCAGCACGTACGGCGTGAAGGAGATCCAGTCGCCGTTGTCGATGTCGCCGACCGTCTTGCCACCGTGCGCGGTGTCCTTGGCGATGACCGAGACGCCGGAGGAGTCACTGAAGTGCTCGGCCTGACGGTGCCGGGGCTGGACGACGCTCTCGTCGTGCGTGGTGAGCGGGGCCTGGCCGCCGCCTCCGCCGTCCGTGTACTCGGCGTTGACGACACCGAAGATGTTGGCATCGTCGTCGTGGCCGCCGTCGGCGCTGGTCTGGAGGGTGCCGGTGCAGCCGTTGGCCGAGGTGATCGGGTGGCCGTGGCTGTCGTGGCCGAGGACGAAGGTGACCTTGACCTTGGAGCAGTCGATGGTGCCGTCCTCCGGGTCGGTGACCCTCACCTTGAACGGGATCGCGTCGCCGAAGCTGAACAGCTGGCCGTCCTGGGGAAGTTCGAGGGTGACCTTGGGCGCGGTGTTGCCCACCACGACCTGCACGCTCGCGCTGCCGGTGCGGCCGGACGGGTCCTTGGCGGTCAGGGTCGCCGTGTAGGTGCCGTTCTCCGTGTACTTGTGCGTGGGGTTCGCCGCCGTCGACTTCCCGCCGTCACCGAAGTCCCAGCTGTAGGTGAGGGCGTCGCCGTCCTGGTCGGTCGTGCCGGCGGAGGAGAAGCTCACCTTCAGCGGTGCCTGGCCCGAGGTGCGGCCGGCCGCGGCCTGTGGGACCGGCGAGTGGCCGTCGGTGGCGTTCTCGATGCGGTACAGGGCGGAGTTCTCGTCACCGCCGAACCAGGAGAGGCCGTAGTCGAGGACGTACAGCGCACCGTCGGGACCGAAGGCCATGTCCATGATCTGCGTGCCGGTCCACGGGACGTCGTTGATCGACTGCACGGTGCCGTTGTCGTCGCTGGTGATCCGCTTGATCCACCGGCGGCCGAACTCCCCGGCGAAGAAGTCGCCGTCGTAGGCCTCGGGGAACTTCACGGGCGAGTCGAGCGCGGGGTCGTAGTGGTAGACCGGGCCGCCCATCGGGGACTCGGAGCCGGTGCCGAACTCGGGCAGGGATCCGTCGTTGTACGGGATCCAGGCGGGCTGGGCCGGCGGGAGGTCGGTCAGGCCGGTGTTGTGCGGGGAGGTGTTCTTCGGGGCGCTGCAGTCGAAGGCGGCGCCCGAAGCCTTGGTCGCGAAGTCGTAGTCGACGTAGGCGTCGTTGTTGCCCGTGCAGTACGGCCAACCGAAGTTCCCCGGCTTGGTGACACGTGCGAACTCGACCTGGCCGGCCGGTCCACGGGCCGGGTCGGCGGCGCCGGCGTCGGGGCCGTAGTCACCGACGTAGAGGATGCCGGTCTTCTTGTCGACGCTGAAGCGGAACGGGTTGCGGAAGCCCATCGCGTAGATCTCGGGCCGCGTCCTGTCCGTGCCGGGCGCGAAGAGGTTGCCGTCGGGGATCGCGTACGAGCCGTCGGCGTTCACCTTGATGCGCAGGATCTTGCCGCGCAGGTCGTTGGTGTTGCCGGCCGAACGCTGGGCGTCGAAGGCAGGGTTGCGGCCGTCCCGCTCGTCGATGGGCGTGAAGCCGTCCGACTGGAAGGGGTTGGTGTCGTCGCCCGTCGACAGGTACAGGTTGCCCGCCGCGTCGAAGTCGATGTCGCCGCCGACATGGCAGCACAGGCCGCGCGAGGCCGGGATGTCGAGGACCTTCTTCTCGCTGGCGTTGTCGAGGGTGCCGTCGGTCTTCAGCACGAACCGGGAGAGCCGGTTGACGCCGTCGAAGGGGGCGAAGTCGGCCGCGGTGCCGGTCTCGGGCGCGTCGCCCGCCGGGGTGTCCAGCGGGGGTGCGTAGTAGAGGTAGATGAAACGGTTCTCGGTGAAGTTCGGGTCGACACCGACGCCTTGGAGGCCCTCCTCGTCGTGGGAGTAGACGTCGAGCTTGCCGGCCAGACGGGTGGAGCCGGCGGCGTCGGTGAGGCGGAGTTCGCCGTCGCGTGAGGTGTGCAGGACCGAACGGTCCGGGAGGACGGCGAGCGATATGGGCTCACCGACCTCAGGTTCGCCCTTGGCGAGGGTGACCTGCTGGAAGTCCTCGGCCGCGGCGGCCGGAGCCGCGGATGCAGCGTCCGTGCCGGTGACGGCTGCGCCGGCCTGCGGTGCGGTGAGAGTGAGAGACGCGCCCGCCAGCAGGGCCCCGCTGAGCAGGGCGGCTGCCTTACGGAAGGACGGGCGTCGGCTGTCGGTCCGGTTTCTGTCGGTCCGGTTTCTGTCGGTCCGGTTTCTGTCGGTCCGGTTTCTGTCGGTGCTGGTGGTGCCGTCGTTCGTGTGCACGGGTGCCTCCAGAAGGGGCGGGTTTTCCATGCGGGTGCCTTGCGCCGGGGTGCGCCGTCACCCCGGAACTCACTGAAAAAAAGGGGAGTTGATCTGGAAAGGAAACAGGGAGTTGGTCTAGTCGTTGCCGCCGAACGCCGCGTCGAAGGAGGCCGACGGCGGCTCGAAGTCGTACGCCTTGAGGCGGGTGAGTGCCTCGGGGGCGCCCTGGAGCCGGTCCATCCCGGCGTCCTCCCACTCCACGGAGATCGGGCCCTCGTATTCGATGGAACGCAGCATCCGGAAGACGTCCTCCCAGGGGACGTCTCCGTGACCGGCCGACACGAAGTCCCAGCCGCGGCGCGGGTCGCCCCACGGCAGGTGGGAGCCGAGGCGGCCGTTGCGGCCGTCGAGCCGCTTGCGCGCCTCCTTGCAGTCGACGTGGTAGATCCGGTCGCGGAAGTCCCACAGGAAGCCGACCGGGTCGAGGTCCTGCCACACGAAGTGGGAGGGGTCGAAGTTGAGACCGAAGGCGGGTCGGTGGCCAACGGCCTGCAACGCGCGGTGCGTTGTCCAGTAGTCGTACGCGATCTCGCTCGGGTGGACCTCGTGCGCGAACCGCACGCCCTCCGCGTCGAAGACGTCGAGGATCGGGTTCCAGCGATCGGCGAAGTCCTCGTACCCGCGGTCGATCATGGACTCGGGGGCGGGCGGGAACATGGCGACCAGGTGCCAGATCGCGGAGCCGGTGAAGCCGATGACGGTGTCGACCCCGAGGGCGGCCGCGGCCCGCGCGGTGTCGGCGATCTCGGCGGCGGCCCGCTGCCGTACGCCTTCCGCGTCACCGTCGCCCCAGATGCGGGACGGCAGGATCGCCTGGTGGCGTTCGTCGATGATGGCGTCACACACCGCCTGGCCCACCAGGTGGTTGGAGATCGCCCAGCACTTCAGGCCGTACTTGTCGAGCAGTTGATGACGCGAGTCCAGGTACGAGGGGTCCGTGAGCGCCTTGTCGACCTCGAAGTGGTCTCCCCAGCAGGCGAGTTCGAGACCGTCGTAGCCGAAGTCGCGGGCGAGTCGGCAGACCTCTTCGAGCGGGAGGTCCGCCCACTGGCCGGTGAACAGTGTGAACCTGCGCGGCATGTACGTGCACCTCCTCAGACCGCGATGGGTGTGTAGACGGAGTTCTTCTCGGCGCTCTCCTCCACGGCCGCCAGTACGCGCTGCACCTGCAGCCCGTCGGTGAAGGAGGGTTCGGGTCGGCGGCCCTCGGCGATGGCGTGGACGAAGTCGCGGGCCTGGTGGACGAAGGTGTGCTCGTAACCGAGACCGTGGCCCGGCGGCCACCATGCCTCCAGGTAGGGATGCTCGGGTTCGGTGACCAGGATGCGGCGGAAGCCGGCGTGCGCTCCGGGTTCCGTACCGTCGTGGTAGGCGAGTTCGTTGAGGCGTTCCAGGTCGAAGGCCAACGAGCCGCGTTCACCGTTGAGTTCGATGCGCAGGGCGTTCTTGCGGCCGGTGGCGTAGCGGGTGGCCTCGAAGGAGGCGAGGGCGCCGGAGGTGAATCGGCCGGTGAACACGGCGGCGTCGTCCACGGTGACCTGCCCGGTGCCGTTGGCCGAGACGGTGGCCAGGCCGCTGGTCGGTCCGCCGGGCAGCGGGCGTTCCCGGACGAAGGTCTCGGTCAGCGCGGAGACCCCGGCGAGCTGCTCCCCCGCCAGGTACTGCGCCAGGTCGACGATGTGCGCCCCCAGGTCGCCGAGCGAACCGGAGCCCGCGGACTCCTTGCGCAGCCGCCAGGTCAGCGGGAACTCCGCATTGACCAGCCAGTCCTGAAGGTACGTCACCCGCACGTGCCGCAGCGCGCCGAGCCGGCCTTCGGCGACCATGGAACGGGCCAGCGCGGTGGCGGGCACCCGCCGGTAGTTGAAGCCGACCATCGCCAACTGACCGCGTTCGTAGGCAGATTCGGCCGCCGCGGTCATCGTTTCGGCTTCCTCGACGGTGTTGGCGAGAGGCTTCTCGCACAGCACGTGCTTGCCGGCGGCCAGCGCGGCCAGGGCGATCTCGGCATGGCTGTCGCCCGGCGTGCAGATGTCGACCAGGTCGACGTCGTCACGTTCGATCAGGGCCCGCCAGTCGGTCTCGACGTTCGCCCAGCCGTGCCGGTCGGCTGCCGCCCGCACCGCGGTCGCGTTCCGCCCGCAGATCACGGACAGGACCGGGTCGCGGGGCAGGTCGAAGACGTGGCCCGCGGTGCGCCAGCCCTGAGAGTGGGCGGCGCCCATGAAGGCGTAGCCGATCATGCCGACGCGCAGCGGCGGCTTCCCTGCCGCGGGACCGCCCGGCTGCCTCGCCTCGGCCGACTCCTGCCGCGTCCCCTCGGCCGACTCCTGCCGCGTCCCCTCGGCCGACTCCTGCTGCCTCCCCTCAGCCGACTCCTGCCGCGTCCCCTCAGCCGACTCCTGCTGCCTCGCCTCAGCCGACTCCTGCTGCCTCGCCTCAGCCGACTCCTGCTGCCTCGCCTCAGCCCTCTCCGGCTGCCTCGCCTCGGCCGTTTCCGGCCGCTGTGCCTCCGCCTCTTCTGACTGCTGCGGATGTGCCATAAGCGATGCCCTCCTGGTCGTGGCGCGGTGGGGGGTACAGCCCGGACCGTCGAGGGACCGGGCGCCTTGGGCGGGACGCCTACTTGAAGCCGGTGGACATGTACTGGTCGACGTTCTCCTTGTCCACCACGGCCGAGTAGAGCGTGATCGACGAGGGGATCTCGTACTCGGCGAGGCCGGTGACGCCCTTGGCCTGGCCGAGGGCGCGGGCGAGGTCGATCGCGGAGGCGGCCATGGTCGGCGGGTAGAGGACGGTCGCCTTCAGGACGCCGTTGTCCTGCTTGATGGCCTGGAAGGCGGACAGGGCGCCCGCCCCGCCGACCATCAGGAAGCCGTCGCGCCCGGCCTGTTCGATGGCGCGCAGCGCGCCCACGCCCTGGTCGTCGTCGTGGTTCCACAGCGCGTCGAACTTCGACTGGGCCTGGAGGAGTTGGGCCATCTTGGCCTGCCCGGACTCGACGGTGAAGTCGGCGGCCTGGCGGGCCACCTTCTTGATGTCGGGGTAGTTCTTCAGCGCGTCGTCGAAGCCCTGGGTGCGCTGCTTGGTCAGCTCCAGGTTGTCCAGTCCGGCCAGTTCGATGACCCGGGCGTTCGACTTCCCCTTGAGCTTCTCGCCGATGTAGTGGCCGGCGCTGAGGCCCATGCCGTAGTTGTCGCCGCCGATCCAACACCGGTACGCCTGCGGAGTGTTGAAGACCCGGTCCAGATTGACGACGGGGATGCCCGCGCGCATCGCCTTGAGTCCGACCTGGGTCAGGGCCTTGCCGTCGGCTGGCAGGACGACCAGGACGTCGACCTTCTTGTTGATCAGGGTCTCGATCTGCCCGATCTGCTGGGCGGTGTCGTTCGAGCCCTCGGTGATCTCCAGGGTGACGTCGGAGTACTTCTCGGCCCGCTTCTTGGCGTTGTCGTTGATGGCGTTGAGCCAGCCGTGGTCGGCCTGCGGGCCGGCGAAGCCGATGGTGACCGCCTTGCCGGGCTTGTCGTCGGCGGCCGGCCGCTCGTTCGCGGCGGGCTCGTCGTCCTTCGATTCGTTGCTGGTGCAACCGGTAAGGAGGGCACCGGCGGACACGGCGGCGGCCCCGAAGAGCATTCCTCTGCGGCTCGTGAAAGGCGTGGTGTCTGGCATCGTGGTGAACCCTTTCCTCAGGTCGTGCTCGCGGTACGGCGCTGGACCAGCACGGCGGCGACGATGATCGCGCCCTTGGCGATCTGCTGGACGTCGCTCTGCAGGTTGTTCAGGGCGAAGATGTTGGTGATCGTGGTGAAGATCAGAACGCCGAGCACCGAGCCGGTGATGGTGCCGCGCCCCCCGCTGAGCAGGGTGCCGCCGATGATCGCGGCCGCGATGGCGTCGAGCTCGTAGAGGTTGCCGTTGGTGTTCTGGCCGGAGCCGGACAGGATGATCAGCAGGAAGGCGGCGATCCCGCAGCACAGCCCCGACAGCAGGTAGAGGTACAGGCGCTGGCGCCGGACGTCGATGCCGGCGAGCCGGGCCGCCTCCGCGTTACCGCCGACCGCGACGGTGCGGCGCCCGAAGGTGGTCCGGTTCAGCACCAGCCAGCCGATGATCGTCACGACCGCGAACACCAGCACCAGCGGCGGGACGCCGAGCACGTAGGAGTCGCGCTCGCCGAGGTCGAGGATGTTCTCGACAGTGACGATCTGAGTGCGGCCGTCGGTGATCTGGAGTGCCAGACCGCGGGCCGAGGCGAGCATGGCCAGGGTGGCGATGAACGGAACCATCCCGCCGTACGCGATCAGCAGCCCGTTGACCAGGCCGCAGCCGACGCCGACGAGCACCGCGGTGAAGAGGATGCCCGCGAAGCCGTACTCCTGCGTGGCGACCGTGGTCGCCCACACCGAGGAGAGGGCGACGATCGCGCCGACCGACAGGTCGATGCCTCCGGAGGTGATGACGAAGGTCATCCCGACGGTGACGACCCCGATCACCGAGGCCTGAGTGAGGACGAGTTGAAGGTTGCGGGTGTCGAGGAACTCCTCGGGCTTGGTGATGCCGCCGATGACGATCAGCGCGGCGAGCACACCGAGCAGGGAGAGGGTGCGCACGTCGGCGCGGAACACCAGGGAACGCCAGGCCGGGGCTTCGTTCGTCGACGGCACCTTGTCGGCGCTGTCCCTGGGCGGGGAGACATGCTGCGTCATGACGCCGGGCTTCCTTCCATGACGAGGTCGAGTACGCGGTGTTCATCCAGCTCAGAGGCGGGTGCGGCGTGGACGACGCGGCCCTCGCGCAGCACCAGGACACGGTCGGCGAGGCCGAGCACCTCGGGGACCTCACTGGAGACCAGCAGCACGGCGAGGCCATCGTTCGCCAGTCGGCGCACCACCGCGTACAGCTCGGCGCGGGCGCCGACGTCGACCCCGCGGGTCGGTTCGTCGAGCAGCAGCACCCGGCAGCCGCGTAGCAGCCAGCGGGCCAGGACGGCCTTCTGCTGGTTGCCGCCGGACAGGGTGCGCACCGGCACGTCCGGGTTGTCGGGCCGCAGCGACAGTTCGCGGGTGGCGGCCCGCGCGGCCTTGTGTTCGGCACCCCGGTCGATCCAACCGCCCCGCGAGAAGCGGGACATGGAGGAGACCGAGACGTTGCGGGTGACCGACTCCAGCATGAGGAGCGCCTGCGCCTTGCGCTCTTCGGGGGCGAGTCCGAGTCCGGCCCGCACGGCGGCGCGGACGCTGCCCGGTTTCAACGCCTTGCCGTCGACACGGACGTGACCCGACGTGGGCTTGCGGGCACCGTAGATCGTCTCCAGGATCTCGGAGCGGCCGGAGCCGACGAGTCCGGCCAGACCGACGATCTCACCGGGCCGCACCCGCAGGTCGAAAGGCTCGAACTCGCCCTCGCGGGCCAGCCCTTCGACCTCCAGGACCGCGGTCCCCTCGGGCACCGAGTCGGGCCGGTCGGGGAAGACGTACCCGACGTTGCGTCCGGTCATCAGCGCGACGACCTCGCGGGTCGGCGTCGACTTGGCGGGCAGCCCGACGGCGACGGCCCGACCGTCCTTGAGCACGGTCACCCGGTCACCGATCCGGCGGATCTCTTCCAGCCGGTGGGAGATGTAGACGACGGCGACACCGTCGGCGGTGAGGTCGCCGACGATCCTGAACAGGTTGTCGACCTCGTCCGGATCGAGGGCCGCGGAGGGTTCGTCCATCACGATGAGCCGTACGTCGTGCGAGAGCGCCCGCGCCATGGACACGATCTGCTGCTGGGCGGCCGACAACTCCCCCACCAGTCGCCCGGGATCGATCTCGGGATGTCCAAGTCGCCTGAGCAGAGCGGCTGTTGAACTTCGCGCGGTTTTTCCTCGTACGATGAACCCGGCGGCCGTGGGTTCATGGCCGAGGTGGACGTTCTCGGCCACGGACAGGTGTTCCACCAGGTCGAGTTCCTGGTAGATGGTGGCGATGCCGAGGCGCATGGCGGCGATCGGCGAGCGGAGGGTGACGTCCTCGCCGCGCCAGCGGATGGTGCCGGTGTCGGGCTGGTGGGCCCCGGCCAGGACCTTGATGAGCGTGGACTTCCCGGCCCCGTTCTGGCCGAGCAGACAGTGCACCTCGCCGGCCAGGACGTCGAGGTCGACGCCGTCGAGGGCCCGGACTCCGGGGAACGACTTGGTGATGCCGGACATGTTGAGCAGCGGTACTTCTGGTGCCATGTGTGGTTCCCCTCGGCTGGCGTGCGGGCCGGTTCAGGGCAGGGCGGAGCAGGGCTGATCCGAACAGGGCAGGGCGGGGCGGGGCTGAGGAGGGCAGGGCTGAGGAGGTCAGGGCTGAGCGGGGGCCGGGCCGAGCGGGGGCCGGGCCGAGCAGGGCGCGATGCTGAGAGGGCCAGTTCGAAGTGGGCGTCTACGCGGGTGAGAACAGGTGGTCGCTGATGAGACGGGCCGCGCCGATGACTCCGGCGGTGGGGCCCAACTCCCCCAGCACAATGGGCAGGTTGCCGGTCGCCAGCGGCAGCGACTGGCGGTAGACCTGGGTGCGGATCGCGGCGAGCAGGGTGTGGCCTAGGCCGGTGACTCCGCCACCGATCACCACCAGGCCCGGGTTGAAGAAGCTGACCAGGCCGGCGATGACCTGGCCGACGCGGTCGCCGCCCTCCCGGATGAGGTCGAGCGCGACGGCGTCGCCCGCGGCGGCTGCGGCGGCGACGTCGACGGCGGTGAGGCCGCCGTTCGCCTCCAGTCGGGTAGCGAGCTCCGTCGAGCGGCCCTGTTGGGCCGCCTCCATGGCGTCCCGGGCGAGGGCCGCCCCGCTGAAGTGAGCTTCCAGGCAGCCCCGGTTGCCGCAGGCGCACGGGCGTCCGCCGGGCACGGCCTGGATGTGCCCGATGTCGCCAGCGCTGCCCGTCGTCCCGCGGTGAACGTCCCCGCCGGCGACGATGCCGCAGCCGATACCGGTACCGATCTTGACGCAGAGGAAGTCACCCACGGAGCGTGCGACGCCCGCGTGCATCTCCCCCATCGCCATCAGGTTCACGTCGTTGTCGACCATGACCGGGCAGCCGAGTTCCTGACTGAGCGCCTCCCGCACAGGGAAGCCGTCCCAGCCCGGCATGATCGGTGGAGCGACCGGTACGCCCTCGGGAAAGCGGACCGGTCCCGGGACGCCGATGCCGGCGCCGTCGAAACCCTCCGCGAGCCCAGAAGCCCTCAACTTCGCGGCCAGGGACAGGACTTGATCGAAGACCGCGACCGGGCCCTCGCGGACGTCCATGGGCTGGTTGAGATGACCGAGGATCTCCAACTCGGCGTTGGTGACGGCGACGTCGACCGAGGTCGCACCGATGTCCACGCCGAGGAATCGCAGATTGGGGGCCAGCCGGATGTTGTGGGAGCGGCGGCCGCCGCGCGAGGCGGCGAGTCCGTCGGCCACGACCAGGCCGGTCTCCAGCAACCGGTCCACTTCGACGGCCAGTTTGGACCGCGAGAGGTCGACACGATCGCCCAGCTGGGCACGCGAGTTGGGGCCTCCGTCACGCAACAGCTTGAGCAGCCGGGCCTGGTGGGCGTTCGCGGGTCGCGCTGTCATGCGTCTCACGAACCCCTCCCCGCCTCAATCGGCCGCCTGCTGTGGTGCTTTCGAGTGGAACGTAGCAGCGGCTGCCGAACCTGGGAAGAACCTGTGCACAGATTGCTGCAAGCTTTCTCCACTCACAGGACAAAGATGCTCCCGCAGTACCGCGCGGTGGCGGGCCTGGATGCCGTGGCGGGCGTGAGCGATCCCGAGACGGTTCCGAACGCCGCGCACCTTCGCACGGCAATGAGCAGGGGCGCATACGCAGGTGTGGTGAACGACGGCCTCCGGCACGCCTACATGCGTAGGCAAACGCATGTAGGCAAATGCGGGTGGGGCAACACATTTAGTGGAAGACCCGCTACGCGGTCCGCTCCGGAGTCGAGGGCAAGCAATGAGTTCGCCCACGGACACGGCATGCGCCACTGCCGCTACCGCGGACAGCCGAAAACCCACCTGCAACACATACTCACGGCCATCGCCGTGAACATCGAACGACTCAGCGGCCAGTCGGCGACCGAGGAACCCTCTCCGCCGAGACCGCCGACCGCCTACCAGACCTTCCTGGACCAGAACGAGATCCCCCGGTCAAAGTCCTGGCGAACGCTCGGCAGCTGAGTCCGACCGTCCAAGATCCCCGACAGAGTCGAGCTAAGCCCGGTTGCCCGCACCATCCTGAGGTCCCGCCCGGCGTGTGCGCCCGCGCGCCGCCCTCACTTCGTTCGCCCATCGCCGCAGTGCGGCCGGGCCGCCCCACAAGGCGCCCGTCAGTACCAGGCCGCTGAAGACGATCAGGGCGATCGGCGTCACCAGCGCGCCAGCGTCGGTGGCGGAGTAGTCGTGGCCGGACATGTGGCGGACGTCGATCGTGTGGCCCTGCTCGTTCCCGGACGGCTTTACCCAGGCATGCTGGTCGACTGTGCTCCCGTCGTCGGAGCGGTAGACGCCCGAGCATACCCACGAAGGGGAGTCGGACCCGCCTTCGTCGTGGCACGAGGCGGCCCGGATCGTTCCGGCGGTCCCGGCCCAGCCCGCCGCGTACGCCAGCTTCTGCGCCCCCAGGCCGACCATCCACAGCCCCAGCAGCATCAGCACGGTCAGCACCGCCGCTTTGCCCAGCAGGCGCCGCAGACTCGGCGGCCGGGCCGCACCGCCTCGACGCCGCGGTGTGGCCTTCGCAGGCCCGCCGGCCTTCACCAACTTCACGGGCTTCCCGAGCTTTCCGGGCTTCCCGGGCTTCCCGGGCTTGGCCCGGCCGGGCGCAGGCTTCGAATCGCGGGGAGCTGGCTTCGCGGCCTTCACCACGTGGCGCCTCCGTGCTGGCCGCCGACCGCAGCGGTCGGCAGGTGGATCGGTCGCCCTACCAGGGCGGAGCTGTCGGACAGCACGCTATCCGTTCACCTGCGCCCTGGTCGGCCGTTCGGTTCCTGCGCTTCCCCTGCTGCTGGTTGTGGGCCGGGCCGACGTCTCTATGTTCAGGACCAGGGAGTCGGGCAGGACCTCCAACTGCTCACGGACGCCGGGGTCAGTGAGGCGCAGCAGTCCGGGGGACGCATAGAGAGGCCATTCGGGCACACCTCGCTCCCTGGGTGCGACGGATCTCGAACATGGCCGAAACCGGGGTCCTGTGGTGTTGTTCCCCCGGGTAACACTGGTCTCGCAAGTTGCTTGAGACTTGGACAACCTCTCGATGATGGGAAGAGACATGCGCCTGACGTCCCCCCACGACCGCACTCGCCGCACGGTCCGTTCCGCTTCGCTGGCCGCCCTGCTCGCCCTCACCGGCGCCGGCGCCCTCGTCGCTGCGCCCACAGCGTCCGCAGCCCCCACTGCCTCACTCACCGCCGACGTTCCGATGGCAGCCAGGGGCGCCGGGAACTCCGTCGTGTATTTCGGCAGTCTCCGGATCGACGACGGCACCTCCGTCACCTGCGTGAACACGACGAACGCCAGCACCTCAGGTGGCAACGGCCGGATCATATTCGCCACCAACTACAGGGTCACCACGGGCGTCACCTACGGCGTCTCCGCCTGGGAGACCGGCAACTGTGACTCGGGCGGGGGGCAGTCCCTCGGCGGCGTGACCGTCAAGCCCACGGCCGCCGACGTCTCCAGCGGTGTCTACAACATCAGGATCCCCTAGGGCACGACCGACTGACCGAGGAACTGATTGCCTTCAACACGGCCGCCACCGGTGCGGCCGACCGCGGGACCTTCTCGGTCAAGGTCACCGACGAGGAGGGTGAACTGGTCGACGGACTGGCCGCCTGGAGTTGGGGCGGCCTGTGCGGCATCGAGCTCCTGTGGGTGCGCGACGACAGTCGCAAAGACAGGTGGGGCAGCAGGATTCTGCCGGCGGCCGCGGACGTGCACTCGTTCAAGTCGCTGGTCGCAAAGGGCCGCTCTGGTCAGTCGTAGGCGTGCTGGTCGCAGCCACTCCTTGATGGCTGCGACCAGCACGGTCGCCTCACGGCGGAAGGCATAGCCGGATGACGACCCGTCAGCGCACGGTCATCCGCACCGGAACCAACGGGTACGTGTACGGCGTGTCCGTGCCGACCGCGAGCGCGGCCGTGTAGGTGCCGGCGGTGTCCACCGCCGGCACGCCCGCATCCAGCCGGACGGTGACGGTCAGGCGCTGGCCGGGGGCGAGCGTATGCGTGACGGGTGTGGCGGACAGCCAGCGGACGTCGGTCGCCGGGACGCAGCTGTCGAGGTCCGGCAGCTGCTCGACGTTCGCGTGGGCGTCGAAGACGCTCGGTGCGCCGCCCACGCGGTAGAACCCGCAGGCGCCACCGGCCCGGTAGAGCGGCGTGGTGGCGGCGGGCAGGGCCGTCCAGGTGCGGGCGGCCGGGTCGTAGGCGTAGCCGGCGCTGGTGACGGCGCCGAGCAGGTTGCTGACCCCGCCGGAGAGGAGGAAGCGGCCGTCGGCGGTGGTGGCGGCCGAGGCCCACAGGTCGATGGGAAGGTCGGTGATCGGAGTCCACGCGGCGGTGGCCGGGTCGTAGGCGTAGCCGTGCCGCGTACCCTCCACCACGGTGGTGCCGCCCGCGCAGTACAGGATGCCCGAGACGGCGCCGCAGCCGAGCCAGGAGATGGCCTCGGGGTAGGGCGTGGTGGTGGCCCAGGTGTCGGTGGCCGGGTCGTAGACCTGCACTGCGGTGGCGCCGGTGCAGTAACCCTGGCCGCAGCCGCCGACCAGGTACCACTTGCCGTCGAGCGTGGCGGAGGCCGCTGCCGCGTACCCGGCGGGCACCGGGGCGGCGGTGGACCAGGTGCGGTGCTGCGGGTCGTAGACCTCGGTGGTGGTCACGGTGTCGCCGTCCGCTGTCCAGCCGCCGGTGACGTACAACTTGCCGTTCAGGAAGGCGGACTGGGGTGACTCACGGGGGGTGGGGTGACCGCCGGGGATCGCCGTCCAGGCGGCGGTGACGGGGTCGTAGACGTAGCCGCCGGACAGGACGGAGGTGCCGTCGGTGCCGCCGACCGAGTAGACGCGGCCGTCCGGGCCGGTGGCGACGGCGTTGTCGATGACGGGGGTGGGGTAGTCGGCGAGGGAGGTCCAGGCCGAGGCGGCGGGGGTCACATCCGTGGACGTGGACGCGGAAGGGGTCTTCGGCTTCGGCTTCGTCTTCGTCTTCGGCTTCGTCTTCGTCAGCCGGTCTGGGGTGTAGTCACCGGGGACGTACTTCGGAGCTGCCGCGCCGGCCGTCTTCGCCGTCGGGATGTCCCCGGACCGCTCGGTGAGGCTGACGGTGAGCGGGGCCGAGCCGGTGTTGCGCAGGGTGAACTGGGCGGTGGTGGCTTTCCCCTTGCGTACGGTCTTGTCGACCGCCGCCGGGCTGATCGCCAGCTGTCCGGCGCGCAGCACCGCGTCGAGGCGGGCGGCGTGGTCGGCCTTGACGTTCACCTTCCTCGTCGCCGTGGTGTAGTGCTCGGCGCTGAACGCGACCTGCTGACGGCCCGTCCGCGGCGCGAAGCGTACGTACGAACCGTCGCCCGCCGTGGTCGCCTTGGGCGCCTTGGCGCCGGTCCTGCCGCTCACCGTCGCACCGCTCAGCTGCCGGCCGGTGTTGCGGTCCGTCACCGTCCCGTACAGCAGCGCGCCCGGCACCGGCTTGCAGGTCATGCCGCCGAAGGCGACGTCGTCGACCTGCCAGTAGTAGGCGTAGTCGCCGTTGTAGCGGAACCGCACCTGGACGGCGGACTTCCCCGCCGCGTCCGGGAGGGCGATGCTCTGCGTCCCGGGGCCGGCGGAGTCGGTGTCGCGGTGCCAGACCGTGGACCAGGTCGTGCCGCCGTCGACGCTGAGGTCGACGTCGGCCCTGGAGTCGTCGTCGAACGGCTTGTAGAAGGTGCCGAAGCGGACCGCGGGCGTGTCGTGGCCGGTCAGGTCGAGGACCGGGGAGAGGAGGGAGGTGTTCTGCCGGTCGCCGGAGTAGCCGCTGTCGGCGATGGCGAAGTCGCCCGAGCCGCCGGTGAGGTTGCCGCGCCCGGCCGGGTCGTCGAAGCGCCAGGTGTGACCGCTGCCGGTGACGCTCCACCCGGCGGGCGCCTGAGTGCCGTCGAAGGTCTCGGTGGCCTCGCTGAACGTCTGCTTGTAGCCGGGCGCCACGCAGGCGGCCGCGTCGACCGGGATGCCGAAGTCCTTGCGGCCGGCCTTGGCGCCCACCGTCAGGTCGGCCGTCGTGACCTGGTAACCGGTGTAGACCGGGTCGACCTGCAGGGTGTAGGTGCTGTTGGCGGGCAGTTCGAGGGTGTAGCGGCCGGTCGCCGGGTCGGTGTACGTCCGGGTGGACGGCTCACCGGTGACTTGGATGCCCGCGGAGAGCGGCCAGCCGTGTCCGGAGCCGTCCCGGATCCGACCGCTGACGGTGACCAGGGGCTGGGCGGTGAGGGTGAAGTCCCGGGCCACGGTCGCGTCGTCGCCGACCCCGACGGCGGCCGGTGTGGTGCTGCCGTAGCCGAACTTGGCGGCCGTCACGTCGTACGTGCCCGCCGGGAGCGTCATGTCGTAGGTGCCGTCGGTGCCGGTCGTCGTGGCGTTCGCGCCGGCCGTGATCCGCACTCCGGCCACCGGGCCGCCGGCGGACGGGTCGGTGACCTTGCCGGTCAACCTGCCGTACGGGCCGGTGGTGAAGGCGGCGGTGCCGTTCGGGGTGCCGAGGCCGGTGGGGCCGTCCCAGCCGGGGCCTGCGGTGCACAGATAGGCGGTGGCGCAGGTGCCGTTGGTGCCGCTGGTCACGTCGTTCAGAGCGCCGCTCGGCGCGCCGTCGCGGGCACCGGTGTGGGCGTACGGGTAGGCGTTGGGGTAGGTCTTCGCGCCCGGCTTCCCGGCGAGCGCGTAGGTGGCGGCGATGATCGGGGCGGACGCGCTGGTACCGCCGTAGACGCCCCAGCCGCGGTCCTCGTAGGTGTTGTAGACGGTGACGCCTGTCGCCGGGTCGGCGACGGCCGACACGTCCGCGTTGGCGCGGTTGGCGCAGCCCCGGTCGGTCTGGAAGGACGGCTTGGGGGAGTAGGCCGAGCAGCCGCTGCCCGCCCCGGTCCAGGCGGACTCGTTCCAGCCCCGGATCGTCCCGGCGTCCCGGCTCAGCGCCGTCCCGCCGACGGCCGTGACGTACGGGAGCGTGGCCGGGTAGCTGTTGCCGTAGCCGTTGTCGCCGGTGCTGAAGGTGATCGCCACGCCCGGGTGCTTGTAGTAGTCGTCATCGGGCAGGTCGCCGAACGCGCTCTCGCTCCCGCCCCAGCTGTTGGAGACGTATGCGGCGCCGAGCGCGACCGCCGTGTTCTCCGCCTCGCCCAAGCCCTCGATGGACGGCTCGTCGGCCTCGACCAGCAGGATGTGGCAGAGCGGGCAGGCGGCGCTGACCATGTCGAGGTCGAGGGCTATCTCGCCGGCCCAGCCCGCGTCGGGCTGTGGGTACTCGGTGCCGCCGCGCTGGTCGGTCTTGCGGAAGCAGCCGTTTGCGGTGGTGCAGGGCGGCAGGCCGAACTGGGAGCGGTAGACGGCCAGGTCGGCCTCGGCGTTCGGGTTGTCGTAGGCGTCGACGATGGCCACCGTGACCCCGGCCCCGGCAACGTCGGACGGCAGGTCGTAGGCGCTCTGGAGGTCGGCGGGGCCCAACCCGGCGGGGGCCAGCAGGGGTTGGAAGCCTTTGCCGGTCTGCCGGACATCATCGCGGGCGACCGCGAAGCAGGCCATCTGGTTGGGTTTGTCGGGTCTCGCGCAGAGGGGGTGCGTCGGCACAGTCGAGGCCGTCGAGGCGGTGGCGGTCGTGGTGGTTGCCTCGGTGGTGGCGGTGGCGGTGGCGGTGGCGGTCTGGGGGAGTGCCCAGACCAGTGTCATCAGGATGCCGAACAGGGCGGTTAACGCGGCCAGTCGGGTACGGAACAGTCCCACCTTGATCATCTGGGTCCTTTCAGACCTTCATGGGTAGCAGGGAAACGATCAGGCGGGAGCGTAATTCATGCACATGTCACGTGTGTGAAATTGTGCGCTCCTGATTGATCGATTCCACGGCACCCGCCGCACTGGCACCGCCGACCTGCAGATGCTCGCCAGGGCCCGGGCATCGTCAGTGGTGGCCGAGGTGGTGTCCACGTCCGTGGTCGCTGTGCGTGCCGAGAATCACGTCCGTGCAGCTCAAGTGGCGTGTTGGTACTCGTGGATCACTCCGCCGAGGCGGTCGTGTCGACGTATGTCGAGGCGAGCGATCTCCCTGGGGTCGGTGATGGTTTCGGGGAGTGCGCGCAGCGGCGCGGCTGCCTGCAGGGAGCGGTGGGTGCGGTGCTCGTTGTGGATGAACGCCGCGTCCGGCTCGGAGGGCTGGCGAACGTCCGCGTCCTCGATCTGGAGAGCGGCAAGCACATCAATGTCACGCATGCCGAGGACGCCGCCTTCTGGGAGTGGGCGATCGTTGAGGTCCTGCGGCATTCAGGCGTGCGCACAGAAGAGGCCCTGGAACTCACCCATCTCAGCATCCGGCAGTATCAACGGCCCAACGGCGAGGTCATCGCCTTGCTGGTGGTCGCTCCCTCGAAGAGCGACCGAGAACGCGTCATCCCCATGTCCGCCGAGCTGTTCGCCGTCGTCGCGGCCATCGTCCGCCGCCACACCACCGGCGGCCAGACCATCCCGCTCTTGCCTCGTTACGACCCGAAGGAACGGCAGAGCAGCGCACCCATGCCGTTCTTGTTCCAACGCAAGATCGGCACCAAGCACGAGGTCATGTCAGATACCACCGTGGTGAACATGCTGAAGCGCCACTGCGTCGAGCTCGCCGAACAACACCCTGGCTTCCTTGCGACCAGCTTCACCCCGCACGATTTTCGCCGACTCCTGGCCACGGAGCTGGTGAACAGCGGGCTTCCGATCCACATCGGAGCAGCCCCACTCGGACATTTGAATCTTCAAACGACTCGTGGATACGTCGCCGTGTTCAACGAGGACGTCGTCCGGCACTACCAGGGATTTCTCGACCGGCGCCGCCAGGCCAGGCCACCGATGAGTACCGGCCGGTCACCGAACCCGAATGGCTCGGCTTCGAGGAGCACTTCGACCAGCGCAAAAGTCGAGCTGGGAGGATGCGCCCGCCCCTACTCGACACCTTGCCAGCATGAGCACGCCTGTCTGAGATGTCCCATGATCAACATCAATCCGAAGATGCTGTCCCGCCTCGACGAGATTGAAGTCGACCTTCTGGCCCGCCGGGCCCGAGCCGAAGCAGAGGGGTGGCTCGGTGAGATCGAAGGGATCGACCTCACCCTGTCCTTCCTGTGCCAGAAGCGAGACCAGACCCGTCGGCTCGCCAGGGTCGCGCCGGTCGACCTCGGCATACCCGGCATCGCGCCGCGTTCAGCGGCCAGGTGATCGGTTGACGACACCCCAGCTGAGCGTCGGCGTGCTCGCGGTGGGCGCGGACGGGTACCGGGCGCTGGTCTCCTACGGCGAGATCGCCCCGGGCTCCGGCAACCGGGGCGATCCTGGCCGTCGAGCAGGACGGGGCACCGCCGGCCCGACCCCGGCTGGTCGTGACCGGCGAGGTCACCGGTGGGCGCGACGTCAACGACGTCGTCGAGCTGGACGTCGTGCGCGTCGGGCCCACCGGCTAACCCCGAGCAACCTCAGCGGTGTGCGCAGGGGTGTAGCGCTCGCCCATCACCCGGTCGCTCAGCGGGTCCAGCGCGGCCAGCGCCTCGGCGTCCAGGGTGAGCTCCAGCGCGGCCGCGTTCTGCTCCAGCCGGGCAGGGCTGCGGGTGCCCGGAATGGTCGCCACCGCCACCCCGAGCCGCTCGGCCTGGGCGTACACCCAGGCCAGCGCCACCTGGGCCGGGGTGGCACCCAGCCGGTCGGCCACCTCGCGCACGGTCTGCGCGATCTTCTCGTTGGCCTCGCCCGCCTCGCCGGCGAAGCGGGGGTTGGTGCGCCGGAAGTCCTTCTCGCCCAGCGTGGAGCGGTCCAGGGCGCCGGTCAGGAACCCCCGCCCCAGCGGCGAGTACGGCACCAACCCGACCCCCAGCTCGGCCATCACCGGGGTGACCGCCTCGACGTCGCGGGTCCACAGCGAGTACTCGCTCTGCACCGCGGTGATCGGGTGCACCGCGTGCGCCCGGCGCAGCAGCTCACCGTCGACCTCGGACAGGCCCAGATGGCGGACCTTGCCCGCCTCGACCAGCTCGGCCATCGCCCCGACGGTCTCCTCGATCTCCACGTCCTGGGGCGGGCGGTGGGCGTAGTACAGGTCGATCACCTCGACGCCCAGCCGCAGCAGCGAGGCGTCGCAGGAGCGCAGCACGTAGTCCCGGGCACCGCGGATGCGGCGTGCCCGGTCGCCGGCGCTGCGGTCGATGCCGAACTTGGTGGCTAGCTGCACCTGGTCCCGGCGGCCGTGGATGGCCCGGCCCACCAGCACCTCGTTGTGCCCGGTGCCATAGGCGTCGGCGGTGTCCAGGAACGTGATGCCCAGCTCCAGGGCCCGGTTGATGGTGGCCAGGCCGCCGTCCCAGTCGGCGGCGCCGTAGCTCTCGCTCATCCCCATGCACCCCAGGCCCATCGCGCTGACGGTGAGACCAGGCGAGCCGAGCGTGGTTCGGGTGATCATGCGCGGATACTCCTCCTGCCCGGCGGACCGGGCGGTACCTCGAGGGCTGACGAACGCCTCCGACGCTAGGCCCTGGAGCGCGCTCGAAGTCAAGCCGGAGGACCGGCCCCCGCCGGCGGGTCAGGCGCGGCGGGGGCGGGGCGGGGGCGGGGGCGGGGGCGGGGGCGGGTGAAACGGTCCACCGGCAACAGGTCGCCATAGGGCTGTCCTCCGGGGCACTGCACATCGCGGTGGACCTCGCGCCGGCCCAGTTCGGCTTTCACGCCACCGCATACCTCTGGCTCACCGTCACCCGGGCGATCTCGATGCGACCGGCACCGCACTATCGCTGCATCCCGAGACCACGTTCACGGCCGCTGCCACCGGCGCGGCCAATCTGCTGGTCACTGTCACCTGCAGGGACACCGAGGACCTGTACACCTTCATCACTACCAAGGTCGGCGTGCTCCCCGCCGTGCGCCAAGTCGAAGTCGTGCCGGTTCTGCATCGCCTCAAGCAGGCCGGGACCAGAGTCCATAACGGACGTCTGGTACTGGATTAGACCGTCCACGCTCGTCCCCGTCAGGCACGGTGGAGTGCCGGCGCTGCCCGGCGCACCCTGTCGATCACCTGGGAGTTGGGTCGTTCTGGCCGTAGCCGTGACAGGACGCTGTGGAAGCTCCTGAACAGATCTCCTCGGCGTGCCGTCTTGCTTGGTGCAGAGAAGCCACCGCCACCAGCGCAGAAGATCGAAGGCATAACTGCGGACGCTGCCCGGCCGGTTGTCACGAGCGACGAAGTCGATCAGGAACCTGCGAATCGGGTCCACCGCCCTTCCCTCCTCGTTGAAGACCAGCCAGGGAACTGCCCCGGCCCCGACGGCTACCCGTCCCCATCGCGGCAAACGGATCGACTGGATGTCACGAGAGGCTGCGTCCAACTTCCTTGCGCTCCTTCGTCGTTCGGATGCGCAGGGTCTACCGACTAGGCCGTGCGAGGGATGCGCTCACGTCCGGCGTGTCGTCCGGTAGTCCGGCCAACACCTCGTTCCCGGGACGGGCTGACGACCAAGTTCCATTTGGCGGTCGAGCAGGCCCAGAAGCCGATGTCGCTGGTGATCACCGCGGGGCAACGTGGTGACTCCCCGCAGTTCCAGGTGGTCCTGGGACGTATCCGGGTGCCCAGACCCGGGCCGGGCCGTTCGCGCACCCGGCCGGACAAGGTTCGTGCCGACAAGGCGTGCGGCTCGCGCGCGAACCGCGCCTACCTGCGCAAGCCCGGTATCCGCTGCACGATCCCGGAGAAGCGCGACCAGATCGCCAACCGCAAGAAGCGCGGCTCCCAGCGTGGCCGGCCGCCCAGGTTCGACAAGGACGACTCCGAAGTCCCGACGGGCCTTGTCCCGGTTCTTGCTTCCCTTCTTCTTGCGGGACAGCTCCCGCTGGGGCCTTTTTGAGCTTCTTCTCCGCCCGGCGCAGGAACCTGGGGGAGTCGATCTTCTCGCCGGTGGACAGGATCGCGAAGTGGGCAAGGCCCAGGTCGATACCGATGACCTGGTCCGTGTCGGGCATGCGGGCAGCGTCGGCGGCGGGGTCGGTGTCGATGACGAAGGAGGCGAAGTACCTGCCCGCCGCGTCCTTGATCACGGTGACGGTGGTGGGGGTGGCGGGCAGGGTGCGCGACCACTTGACCTTCACCGCCCCGATTTTGGGCAGGCTCAGCTGACCATGGTCGGTGAGGGACCAACGGGCGTTCGCGGTGAACCGGATCGACTGCCGCTTGTCCTTGCGGGACTTGAAACAAGGCGGGCCCAGCTTCGGGCCCTTCCGGGTGCCCTTGAGGGAGGCGAAGAAGTTGCGGTAGGCCGTCTCGGCGTCCCGCAAGGACTGCTGAAGGACGACCGAGGAGACCTCGCCCAGCCAGGACCGTGCCGGGCTCTGCTTCGCGGCAGTGATCAGCTTCTTCGAGAGATCACCCGCCTTCGGGAAGGCTTCCCCCGCCGCACGGGCGTCCTCGCGGGCGCGCACGGCGTCGTTGAAGACGACGCGGGCGCACCCGAACGCCCTCGCCAATGCGATGCGCCGGCCGGTGTCCGGGTACACGTCGGGTAGCCGGGATGCATTACTGCATCCCGGCCCCCTCAGAACCGTGCGTGCACCTTTCAATGCACACGGCTCAAGCTCGCCCCATGGGCCAG
>NZ_JARXYX010000043.1 GCF_029893585.1 Streptomyces sp. LBL | reverse complement strand
GGCAGCGGGTGCGAGGCGGTGACCAGTTCCCGCAGCGGATGCCGGGACAGCACCGCGTCCACCTCCGGCGTCAACGCCGCCGCGAGACGGGCCGCCACGGGCAGCGAGTCGTCGCGCAGCACCTCCGCGGTGCTCAGCAGCGCATCCTGGCCCGGCCCCCGCGGCACCCCGGCCGCCGCCTTCTCGTGCAGGTCGGCGCCGTCCTCCAGGACCAGGCCGGTGTCGATGCCGGCCGGAACCTTGACGCGGGCCGTGCGGCGCCACGTGGACAGCGGATCGCTCCACGCCTCCACGCGGTAGGTCCAGCGGCCCACGACGTCCGGGGTGACCTCGGCGCCCCAGCGGTCCGAACCGGGGGCCGACTCCCGCATCGGTGTCCACGGACCGTGCCGGCCCTCGGGGTCCGTCAGGACGACGTTGGCGGCGACCGCGTCATGACCCTCGCGGAACACGGTGGCGGTGACCTCGAACGACTCGCCGACGACCGCCTTCGCCGGACGCCTGCCGCACTCCACGGCGGGTCTGACGTCCCGGACCGGAATGCGGCCGATGGCCGCCGGTATCGGACTCATATGGAACACCTCCGCCCTGCTCGACTGGGGCCGGGCGGGTGACCCGGCCGGGAAACGAAGCTGCGCCGGAAGGTGTCTACCTCCCCGCGGGGGACCGCCGACGCGTTGCCGGCGGGCGTCGTCCGGTGACCGTCCGCGGACCGAACCGTTTGCTCTCCGCCCGGAGGTAGGAGACGAGGGTGGACCGCAGATAGCGTTCGGCGGCGTCCGCGGCTTCGCGCGCGCACCGCTTCCCCATCAGTACGCAGAGGGCGTAGCCCGAGTCCTCGAAGGTGGTCCGGATCCGGCGGTCCGCGGGGGCCGCGAGCATCATGCGTTCCCACGCCCGGTATCGCCGCAGTTGCCGGGCCACTTTCGATTTGGCCGGTAGCAGCATGTGCCGTTCACCTTCCAGGGCTCGATGGCACGTCTCCCGACCGTCGGGCGGCAGCCGCGCGACGACCAGCGCGGACCCGTTACGGACATCGAGTTATTCACACATGGTGCACGCGTCATGACTCACCGTCCTGTTGGAACTTCAACCACCTCAGGCGTGTGCTCGTGTTGCACGAATGGCGTAGCACCCCCACGCTGGAGGTGACTCAGAAGCGATCAGTGCTCACGCTTCGCGTTCGGGGCCTGGCCCCGCAGGGACGAGGAGGAGCGAGAGCTTCGCCGGTGAGGAGCCAACGACCATGAACACCGCAGTCCCCTGCTACTACCACCTCGACGTCGAGGTCAGCGCCGAACGGGTCGGACAGGTCAAGCGCATTCTGGCCGCCCACCTCCGCCACTGGGACCTGGAGAACCTGGTCGAGCCCGTCTGTCACGGAGCCGAACTGCTGCTGAAGGCCATCGACCAGCACGCCACCGACAAGAACACCTCGATCGAGATGTGGTGGAACCGCCAGCACCTCATCACCGCCATCGGCGAGAACGACCACGACCTGCGCCCGGACCAGGATCTGCGCGGCTGTCTGGAGCGCATCGCCGCCATGAGCGACGGCTGGGGGTGCTGCGCCACCGGCACCGGCAGCAAAGTCATCTGGTTCTCGCAGCGCGCCCGCGCCGCCGAACGCGTGCCACTCGTGCCCACCGCCCCCGCGCCCAGCCTGCGCGAGGTGCTCCAGGTCCCACGCGAGATACTGACCGCCACCCTCGCCGGGCCGGCGATCACCCCGGACGGCGTCCTGGAGTACGCCCGGTGACCACGCGACCACGCCGGAAAGGGGTGCCCGCGTGGAGCGGGCACCCTTACCCGTTGGGGGCCGCCCACGACGGCAAGGGCACCAACTTCGCCCTGTTCAGCGAGGTCGCCGAGCACGTCGAGCTGGTCCTCGTCGACGACGACGGCGAGCACCGACGCGTCCCGATGGCCGAGGTCGACGGGTTCGTGTGGCACTGCTATCTGCCCGGCATCGGACCGGGGCAGCGTTACGGCTACCGGGTGCACGGCCCCTGGCAGCCGTCCCTCGGCCACCGGTGCAACCCGAGGAAACTGCTCCTGGACCCGTACGCCCAGGCGGTGGACGGGCAGGTGGACAACCACGCCTCCCTCTTCGAGCGCGCGGACGGCCCTTCCCGGTCCGACAGCGCCGGGCACACCATGCTCGGCGTGGTCACCGATCCGGCCTTCGACTGGGGCGACGACCAGCCGCTGAGGCGGCCGTACGCCGACAGTGTGATCTACGAGGCGCACGTCCGGGGCCTCACCCGCGCCCACCCGGACGTCCCGCCGGAACTGCGCGGCACCTACGCCGGCCTCGCGCACCCCGCGGTGGTCGAGCACCTGACCTCGCTCGGCGTGACCGCTCTCGAGCTGATGCCGGTGCACCAGTTCGTGCAGGACGGCGTGCTGAGGGACCGCGGACTGTCCAACTACTGGGGCTACAACACGATCGGTTTCTTCGCCCCGCACAACGCCTACGCCGCCCACGGCACCCGCGGCGGGCAGGTCACCGAGTTCAAGGCGATGGTGAAGGCGCTGCACGCGGCCGGCCTCGAGGTGATCCTGGACGTCGTCTACAACCACACCGCCGAGGGCAACGAGAAGGGCCCCACGCTCTCCTTCCGGGGCATCGACAACGCCTCCTACTACCGCCTGGTGGACGGTGACTGGGGCCACTACTACGACACCACCGGCACCGGGAACAGCCTTCTGATGCGGCACCCCTACGTGCTGCAGCTGATCATGGACTCGCTGCGGTACTGGGTGACCGAGATGCATGTCGACGGGTTCCGCTTCGACCTCGCGGCCACGCTGGCCCGGCAGTTCCACGAGGTGGACCGGCTGTCGGCGTTCTTCGACCTGATCCAGCAGGACCCGGTGATCAGCCGCGTCAAGCTGATCGCCGAGCCGTGGGACGTGGGGGAGGGCGGCTACCAGGTCGGCAACTTCCCGCCGCTGTGGTCCGAGTGGAACGGTAAGTACCGGGACGCCGTACGGGACTTCTGGCGGGGTGACGAGCACACGCTGGGTGAGTTCGCCTCCCGGCTGACCGGCTCCCCGGACCTGTACCAGCACAGCCGGCGCCGCCCGCGCGCCAGCGTCAACTTCGTGACCGCGCACGACGGTTTCACCCTGCGGGACCTGGTCTCCTACAACGACAAGCACAACGAGGCCAACGGCGAGGACAACCGGGACGGCGAGAGCACCAACCGCTCCTGGAACTGCGGCGCCGAGGGTGAGACCGACGACCCGGCCGTCCTGGACCTGCGGGCGCGCCAGCAGCGCAACTTCCTGGCCACGCTGCTGCTCTCGCAGGGCATCCCGATGCTCGGTCACGGCGACGAACTGGGCCGCACCCAGCGCGGCAACAACAACGCCTACTGCCAGGACAACGAGGTCTCCTGGCTCGACTGGCAGTTGACGCAGGAGCAGCGCGACCTCGTCGAGTTCACCCGGCACGTCATCGCTCTGCGCGCCGCCCACCCGGTGCTGCGCAGGCGCCGCTACTTCCGCGGGGAGACCGCGCCCCACGCGGGCCGGCCGCTGCCCGACCTGGTGTGGCTGCTGCCGGACGCGCGCGAGATGCACGAAGAGGACTGGCAGCGTTCCGACGCCCACTCGGTCGGCGTCTTCCTCAACGGTGACGCCATCGCCGAACCCGGCCCGTGCGGGGAGCCCGTCGTCGACGACTCCTTCCTGCTCCTGCTCAACGGCTACTGGGAGCCGGTGAAGTTCCGGCTGCCGGACGTGACGTACGGCGAACGCTGGACGACGCTGATCGACACCGCCGAGCCCCGAGGCGCCGACGAGGCCGAACATCAGGCAGGCATCCTCATGACCGTCGAGCCCCGCAGTCTGGTCCTCCTGTCGAGACCCTCCCGCCCCGCCGCGTGACCCACGGCAGGCTCCGCCGCGCTTCTTGGGAGACGGATCGAGTCCGGGCGATGCGCGGGTGGTGGGCATCGCCGCTGGTGGCCGTCCGCGCGGGGCTGGGTGGTCCGGTCGGTGGTGCCTGCGCGGGTGACCGGGGTGGTCGCTGTTCTGTCCGGTCCGTGGTGGCCGCCTGCGCGGGGCCGGGTCGGCCGGTCGGCTCTCCAGCGGGGGGAGCCGTCAGCGCTCGCGGCGTGAGGTCACGGTGAACTGGGCGCCGTCCGGGTCGCGCAGTACGGCCTCGGCGTTGCCCTTCGACAGCACGCTGCCGCCGTTGATCTCCGCGGCCCGGGTGCAGGCCGCGACGTCAGCGACCGCGAAGTGGACCTGCCAGTGCGGTCGGATGGTCGGGTCGGGCGCCGACCCCAGCGCTCCTGACTCGATCCGGGCCACGATGTCCCCGCGGCTGCGCAGCACGACCTCGCCGCCCTCGTAGTGGACCTCGCAGCAGCCGGGCCGCTCCGACGCCCAGTCGAGGACCTCGCCGTAGAAGATGGCGGCGTCGAAGGCGTCGCGGGTGTGGAGCCGGATGAAGGCCGGCTGAGCCTCGCGCCAGCTCTCCCAGTTGGCGAAGAGCTCTCCCTCCCAGACGCCGAAGGTGGCGCCGTCCCGGTCGGCGAGCAGGGCCGCCCGCCCGGGCGGGAAGGACAGCGGCCCGACCGCCGCCGTACCGCCGCGCTCCTGCGCGCGTGATGCGGCCTTGTCTGCGCTGGGCACGGCGAAGTACGGCGTCCAGGCGACCGCCATCTGCCACATGCCGGCGACCGCCGCGATCCCGGCGACCGGTGTGCCGTCCGCCAGCGCCATCCGGAAACGGTCGCCGAGCTTCGCCGGCCGCCACTCCCAGCCGAGCACCGCCGCGTAGAAGTCCTCGGTCGCCTCCACATCGCGGCTGGTCAGGCTCACCCAGCAGGGCGCGCCGCACACGGAGTGCGTGGACATGACGTCCTTCGTGACGCTGGGGGGTCGCACGTCGTGGTTCATGAAGCGTGTCCTGCTCTCATCGGCCGGTGGCCACGGGCTCCCGTCCCAGTGTCCGGCCGGAACCGCCCCGGGCGCCTGCCGAGTACCCCGATGGGGGCGCCGAAACGGTGGCCCGAACGCGTCCCGTCCGGTGGCGCGGGCCCGCACGAGTGACAGGATAAAGACGTGTCGCGTGTACCGCACGAACCCGCCGACGATCCGGACCGCATCTTCGCGCTGCAGGAAGAGGTCGACCAGCTCAAGGAAGCCGTCGCCTCGCACGCTGTCGTGGACCAGGCGATCGGCATGGTCGTCGCGCTCGGCCGGGTGACGCCGGACCAGGGGTGGGAAGTGCTGAAGGACGTGTCCCAGCACACGAACATCAAGCTCCGCAACGTCGCCGAGCTGATCCTCATCTGGGGTCGCGCCGGAGAGATGCCCCCGGACATCCGCGTGCGGCTGGAAGACGCCCTGGACAGCTACGGCCCCACGCAGATCCCCGGAGCGCCGGTGGAATGGACGGAGCAGTGACGGCGGCGGTGGAGTGGACGGCGCAGTGACGGTGCCGGTACCGCTCAACCGGTCTCGTCAGCCGGTCTCGGCGAGGACCTCCTCGCGCAGCCGGTCGAAGCAGCCGCTGAGCAGCCGGGAGACATGCATCTGCGAGATGCCGAGCTGCTCCGCGATGCAGCTCTGGGTCATGCCCCGGAAGAAGCGCAGGTAGAGGATGGTGCGCTCGCGCTCCGGCAGCGCCTCGAGGCAGGGCCGGACCGCCACCCGGTCGACGACGGTGTCGAACCCCGGGTCCGGACCGCCGATCGCGTCCCCGAGAGCGTAACCGTCGGTGCCGGGCATCTCGGCCTCCAACGACAGAGCGGTGAAGCACTCCAGTGCCTCCATACCGGTGCGCGCCTCGCTGTCGCTCATGCCCGCGAACGCGGCGATCTCCTCCACATTCGGCGGCCGGCCGGACGTCGTCTGCGACAGCTCCTTCACGGCCTGCCGCACCCGGTTGCGCAGGTCCTGGACGCGACGCGGCACGTGCAGGGTCCACATGTGGTCGCGGAAGTGCCGCTTGATCTCGCCGGTGATGGTCGGCACGGCGTACGCCTCGAAGGCGCAGCCCCGTGCCGGGTCGTAGTGGCCGACGGCCTTGACGAGCCCGAGGGCGGCCACCTGGTAGAGGTCATCGAGGGACTCGCCGCGTCCCCGGAAGCGGACGGCGATGCGCTCGGCCATGGGGAGCCAGAGCTCGACCAGTTCGTCCCGCAGCGCCTTGCGCTCGGGGCTGTCGGGGAGCGCCGCGAGCCGTTCGAAGCCGGCGGCGGTGTCGGGGGCGTCGTCGTGCGGGTGCGGTTTCGTTCTGCCGGTGACAGGCATAACCGCGTGCCTCCCTCAGCAGGCGCTGGATGGACAGACACAGGGGAGCGCGGGCAGGGACTGTGCGGAGTGCAGCCGGGGCCCGGCGGGCCGGCTACCGCGGATGTGCCTCCTGTCCGAAGCACGTAAGGCAACATTCCCGGCATAAGGGATCCTGAAACCATTCTCCTCTCTCCTGGGCCGACCGGCCCGCTGACCGTGCGGCTGGAAAGTGATGTGCGGCACGCGCGCGGAACCGGCCGTCCGCCCGGTTGGTGAGTTCTTCCTGCGCAGGGCTTGATCGCCGATCAAAGAGAGGAATTCGCTGGCCACAGTGCATTCTGCTCATTTGACAGTGCGCTGAGCACACAGATAGGAAGCAGCTCTCTGGGGTCGAGAGGTGGACTGTGTACGAGCCGAACGTGGTCGGGGACTGGCAGGAGTACGACGCGCACGCCGGTCTGCGTGTCCGCGTCCATCGTCTGGAAGCGGCCGAGCCGCCGCGCGGACGGGACGACGCCGCCGAAGGGCTCACCTATTTCCGGGTCCGCGTCACCGTCGAGAACCGGGGCGCGCGGCACTTCGGGATCCACCTGGAGGACGGACAGATCGATGTGCGGATCGGCCCCGACGGGGAGAGCGCCTTCGTCGACTGGCGCAACTCGCAGTTCATCGAGGGCTTTGACGTCTACCCGCTGCGCCGGGCGACCGCCCTGCTGTACGCGGCCGGTCCGGAGGCGTCTTTGAGTCAGGTGGACGTTCAGGTGCAGCTGCGGGTCGACGAGGAATGGGCCGAGCGCCGGCTGTGGGCGGGGGGTATCGGACTGCACGAGGGGGCCGTCGGCACCGGCCCGGTGCGCGAAGGTCTCGCCTGCCAGGTCAGCAACTTCCTGCGGGACCAGGCCGAAGAGGGCACCGCCTGACGCGGCCCCCGCCTCGGACGTACTCCTGCGGCGGCCCCGCTCAGTGCGGGATGCCGTCGATGATCTCGCGGGCGCCCTGCCGCAGCAGTTCCACGGCGACCGAGGTGCCGAGCGTCGCCGGGTCGAGTCGGCCGGCCCACTCGTGAGCGTTCAGTCGGGTCTTGCCGTCGGGGGTGAACACACAGGCTCGCAGCGACAGTTCGCCACCGCGGTCCATGCGCGCGTACCCGGCGATCGGGCTGTTGCAGTGTCCCTGCAGGACGTGCAGGAACATGCGCTCGGCGGTGGCCTCGCGATAGGTGTCCAGGTCGCCGAGCGCGGTGACCGTGTCGATGGTCTCGGAGTCGCCCTCGCGGCACTGGAGGGCGAGGATGCCCGCGCCGATCGGCGGCATCATCGTCTCGGGGGAGAGGATCTCGCTGATCACGTCCCGCCGGTCGATGCGCTCCAGTCCGGACACCGCGAGCAGCAGCGCGTCCGCCTCTCCGGCCGCGAGCTTCTCCAGTCGCCGGTTGGCGTTGCCGCGGAACGGCACGCATTCCAGATGCGGGTGGGTGGCGGCGAGTTGGGCGACCCGGCGCACGGAGGAGGTGCCGATCCGGGTGCCGTCGGGGAGCTCGTCCAGAGTGAGCCCGTCCGGGTGGACGAGGGCGTCACGGATGTCGTCCCGCTTCAGGAACGCGGCGAACGTGGTGCCCGCCGGAAGCGGCCGGTCGGCCGGCACGTCCTTGACGCAGTGCACCGCGAGATCGGCCCGGCCGGCCAGCAGCGCTGCGTCCACCTCCTTGGTGAACGCGCCCTTGCCCTCGACCTGGGCGAGATCGCCCAGCCACTTGTCGCCGGTCGTCTTCACCGGTACGACCTCGGTGCGCACACCGGGATGCAGAGCGGCCAACTCGGCGCGGACGCGCTCCACTTGGGCGAGTGCCATCGGAGAGTCGCGGGAGACGATACGGATCAGTTCGGGCACGGGCATGCGGCCACGATAGACCCTCCGGGCAGTACGTCCGTGCACTACCGCTGCACTACCGTTCGGCTTCCGGACCTTGAGGCGGATCCCGTGCCCGGACGGTCGTTTCAGGACATCGGCCTACTGAGTTCGATCGAGCGCGCCACGGTGACGAGCACATCATCAAACGCACGGACACCGCCCTCGATGTCGGTGACGAGCGCGCCGCACGGGAGGGCCGGGATCGGGCGCGGGAGGGAACCCCGGGTTGCCCGGGGTCCTACGCCCCGCGCCCGATCCGGGCGCCCGTCAGGCGTTGGGGTCGAAGGAGATCCCGGAAGGCTTCGCCGACGCGAGGTGGTTGGCGAAGTTCCCGTCCTTCAGGCCGAAGTTGGCGCTGCCGAAGTCGTAGGCGCTCAGCTTGTCCCGCAGGCCCGCGGGGTAGCCGTTCCAGCCGACCAGGGACGGGTACTGCCAGGCGCCCTTGTGGTTCTCCGGCGGCTCGTCGCCGGAGCTCGCCAGCCGGAAGCAGTGCGTGCCGATGCCGTCCTTGTGGTAGACGATCTTCGCGTGAGTGCCGTCGAAGCGCACCGCGGAGGCCGCGCTCACCGTGAACGAGCCGTGGTTGGACGTGGAGACGTACTGGACCTGGTTGTTCTGCACCCACACGACGACGTGTTCCCAGTCGTTGCGGTGCCCGCCGATGCTGCTGCCCGCCAGGGCCTGGTCCTTCTCGAAGTACAGGCCGTACATGTAGGCGCACCAGCCGTTGTTGCACTTGTAGCGCGAGTAGCCGTTGGTGTTGTCGAGGTCCGAGGCGTCATGGCAGTTGCCGTTGAGGGCGCCGGTCGGGTTGAGGCCGCCGTTGACAGTGCCGTCGGGGCCGATGGCGGGCGTGGGGTAGCAGCCGTCCGTGTCGTAGTCGAAGGCCGGCTGAAAGGTCTTCTCTGTGGCTTCGGCGTTAACGGACAGTGCCTGTGGCGGGGCGGCGAAGGCGACGGTGGGGAAGGCGACGACGAGGGCGGCGGCGCCGGCCAGGCCGGTGAGCCATCTCCTGCGGTGTGCCTTGAACGACGATGATGACACTGCGTCCTCCTTATGTCCGGGCGCAGCCCAACGGCTGTGGGGGGCAGGGGAGTTCAGCTTCCCGGGTTTTCATGTCCGCGCCAAGAGTGCGCGGGCGTCTCTCTGGTTACGGCAGCCCCAACAGTCGGATCTTGAGGTGCCGTCAGATCAGGTCGTCCGGCAGATCGGCCGCCGACTCCTCGGGTGCGAGGTCCGGCCGCAGTCGCAGCCAGGACGGCTGGCGCAGCAGGCCCGCCCGGGTACGGGTGCTGTAGCGGACCTCGCCGACCAGCCGGGGCAGCACCCAATGGGCGCCCGCGACCGGCGGAACCGGGTCGAAGGGGCACACGTCGGTCGCGGCGGTCCGCAGCAGCGCGCCGAGCTGCTCGCGCTCGGGCTCGCTCCAGCCGGTGCCCACCCCGCCGACGTAGCGCAGGCGACCCGCTGCGCGCTGCCCGACCAGCACCGCGCCCGGCAGGCCCGTCAGCCGTCCCCTGCCGGGCAGCCAGCCGCCCACGACGACGTCCTCGCTGCGCATGTTCCGGATCTTGATCCAGGCCCGGGAGCGGACCCCGGGTCGGTACGCGGAGTCCAGCCGTTTGCAGACCAGGCCCTCCAGCCCGTGCTCACGGGTGGCCCGCAGGGCCTGCTCGCCGTGGCCGACCAGGGCGCCCGGAGTCGACCAGTAGGGGCCGGTCAGGCCCAGTTCCTCCAGCTGTGTACGCCGACGGGTGTAGGGGAGGGCGACGAGGGATCGCCCTCCCAGGTGCATCACGTCGAACAGGACGAGGTGGACGGGCACATCCGCCGCCCTGCGTGCCGCCCTGCCGGGCGACTGCACGAGACCCATGCGGGACTGCAGCAACGGGAAGTCGGCGTGCCCCCGTTCGTCCAGCGCCAGCACCTCCCCGTCCAGCACGGCGGGCGTCGTGCCGAGCGCGCGGCCCAGCGACAGCAGCTCGGGGTAGGCGACGGTGACGACCTCTCCGGACCGGGCGCGCAGCACCACGCCGCCGTCCCCGTCGAGATAGACCACCACCCGCTGGCCGTCCTGCTTCGTCTCGTACGCCCAGCGCGCGTCCTGCGCGGCGGACGGCAGGGTGCCGGGCGTGGCGAGCATGGGCGGGATCAACGGGAGGTTCACGGGTCAGATGTGGACCCTCCCGCCCGTCGTCACGCGCGCCGATCGCCGGTTTCCCCTGAACGGCGTCCTCCACGGGTGTCACCCGGTGTCACCCGGTGTCACCCCGGGCGGGACACGGGCCGTCGGATGATGCCGCCGTCCGCGCGCAGCACCTGGCCGTCGACCCAGCGGCAGGCCGGGGCTGCCAGGAGCGACACACCGGCCGCGCCCGGCCCCGGGCGCCCGGCCGGTCCTCAGTTCGCCGCGGGCGCGTTGGCCGCCGGTTCCCCGGCCTTCGGCGCCGCGGTCGGTATCACGGCGGGCCGTTGCCGGGGGATGAAGGCGGCGATCGCGAAGGCGAGCAGAGCGGCGCCCGCGCCGACCGCCATGACCGTCCGGAACGCTTCCTTCGTCGGCAGGGCGAAGCCCCCCAGGCTGACGGTCATCTGGGAGAGGATGACACCCGCGATGGCGCTGGCCACCGACGTACCGATGGACCGCATCAGGGTGTTGAGGCTGTTCGCGGCGGCCGTCTCGCTCGCGGGCACCGCGCCCATGATCAGCGCGGGCATCGAGCCGTACGTGAAGCCGATGCCGGCACCGATCACGCAGGAGACCATCACCAGGTGCCAGACCTCGGACATCAGCACGATGTTCAGGCCGTACCCGCAGGCCACGATGACCGCGCCGATCATCAGCGTCACCTTCGGTCCCCTGGCCTTGGAGACGGCGGCGGAGACGGGGGCGGTCGCCATCATGACCAGGCCGGACGGTGCCATCACCAGGCCGGCCGTGAGCAGCGACTTGCCCAGGCCGTAGCCGGTCCGCTCCGGCAGCTGGAGCAGCTGCGGAAGAACCAGCGACATCGCGAACATCGAGAAGCCGATCGCCACCGAGGCCAGGTTGGTGACCAGCACCTGACGGCGGGCGGTGGTGCGTAGGTCCACCAGCGGCTGGGTGGTGCGCAGTTCGAAGACGCCCCAGGCCAGCAGGACGAGTACGGCCGCGGCGATCAGACCGAGCGTGGTGCCGCTGGTCCAGCCCCAGTCGGCGCCCTTGGAGATCGCCAGCAGCAGACACACCAGACCGGTCGCCATGCCGAGCGCGCCGACCAGGTCGAAGCGGCCACCGGTACGCACCCGCGACTCCGGCACGAAGGCGACGACGAGCACCAGGGCGATCACGCCCATCGCGGCGGAGGCCCAGAACAGGACGTGCCAGTCGAAGTTGTCGGCGATCAGGGCCGCCGTCGGCAGGCCGAGGGCGCCACCGACGCCGAGGGAGGCGCTCATCAGCGCGGTCGATCCGGCCAGCCGCTCGGCGGGCAGTTCGTCCCGCATGATGCTGATGCCCAGCGGGATCACGCCGGAGGCCAGGCCCTGCAAGGCCCGGCCGATGACCATCGGGACCAGGGCGTCGCTGAGCGCGCAGGCCACCGAGCCGATCACCAGCATCACGACGCTGACCATCAGCATGCGGCGCTTGCCGTACATGTCACCGAGGCGGCCCATCACCGGGGTGGCCACCGCCCCCGCCAGCAGGGTCGCGGTCACCGTCCAGGCGGTGTCGGAGGCCGGGGCGTCCAGCAGCCGGGGGAGGTCCGGCACGATCGGGATCACCAGGGTCTGCATCAGCGCGACGACGATGCCGGAGAAGGCCAGCACGGCCACCACGGCGTTGGGTCTCGGCGCGGCGGGGCCCCCGGTGCCGGCGGATGGGGCAAGGGCGTCGGACATGCGTGGCCTCCAGGGGCGTGAAGAGAGAGAAGCGTGCCAGAATTAAGGCAGCTGCTTGACTTAGCTTAGAGGCTACGCCGGGCTGCGTACGCTTCCGTCACTGGAAGAGTGCCGCCCGGGCGGCGGACCTGCGGCGGTTCCACGGGACTGGCCGGCGCGGGATGTGGCAAGTCCTGGTGCGGTGGTGAGCATGGCGGGCAGGACGGTACGGGCCGAACAGGTCAGCGTGACACGGGAGTTGATTCTGACCGCCGCGGAGCGGCTGTTCGCCGAACGCGGTGTGTACACGGTCTCCAACCGCCAGGTCAGCGAGGCCGCGGGCCAGGGCAACAACACCGCGGTCGGCTACCACTTCGGCACCAAGACCGACCTGGTCCGGGCGATCATCCGCAAGCACGCGGAGCGGATCGAGGAGATCCGCACCCGGCTGCTGGCCGCCGTCGGCGACTCCACCGACGTACGTGACTGGGTGGACTGTCTGGTGCGTCCGGTGCCCGAACACCTCGCGGCGCTGGGCAGTCCCACCTGGTACGCGCGGTTCTGTGCGCAGGTGATGACCGACCCGGCGCTGAGGCGGCTGATGGCGGAGGAGTCCCTCTCCTCGCCCTCCCTGCGGCAGATCGTCGAGGGGCTGAAGCGCTGCCTGCCCGAGATGACGGACGAGGTGCGTGTCGAACGCGGCGACATGGCCCGTCATCTCATCGTGCACGTCTGCGCCGAGCGGGAACGCGCCCTGGCCGAGAACACCCCCACACCCCGGTCCAGCTGGCACGACGCCACCATCGGGCTCGTGGACGCGGTCGTCGGGATGTGGCTGGCGCCGGTCACCGGCGGAACGCGAATTACTTGAGTTAGGCAAGCAGTAAGGTAGGGTGAGCGCATGTACGGCAGTACCCGTGAGAAACCGGCGCCGGCCCGCGGGGCCGGGCAGCACCTCCTGCTCGTCGTCGGTGAGCCGGACATCGCCGAACTGCTCTCCACCACCCTCGAACTGGCGGGCTACCGCATCACCGTGGTCGGCAGCGGAGCCGAGGCGCTGGCGCTGCTCGCCGAGCGCCGGTTCGACCTGCTGGTCGTCGACGCGACCCTCCCGGACATGGAGGGCCTCGGCCGCGACCGGCCGACCGTCACCGACCGCCCCCCGGTGCTCCTGCTGATGGTGTGCGAGTCCCTGGACCGGCTGGTGCCCGAACTCGGCCTGGGGGAGCGGGACTACGTCACCAAGCCCTTCCGGGTGGCCGAGGTCCTCGCCCGGGTGCAGGTCCTGCTGCGCGGACCGGGCCTCCGGCGGGCCCGCGCCGGCGCGCTGGGCTACCGCGACCTGGTCCTGGACGACACCCTGTGCGAGGCGCGGCGCGGTACGCGGGCGCTCGACCTCACGCCGGCCGAGTACCGGCTGCTGCGCCATCTCCTGGTCAACGCGCACCGGGTGCTGTCCAAGGAGCAGATCGGCCGCTATGTCTGGGGCGACCACCGTGGCGACAACGCCATCGAGCAACTCGTCTCCCGGCTGCGCCGCAAGGTGGACCGGGACGCGCCCGTCCTGATCCACACCCGCCGGGGCTTCGGCTACTGGCTCGGCGGTGCCGACGCCGGGTCCTGAGCGTCGGAGAGCAAACGCGCCGAGGGTGTCCGTCGGCGCTCTGCGGCTTGCCCTGGCGGCCGGTGCACAGGCAGGTGTCCCCGGGGCTCTCGTCTCCCCAACTTCCGTACCAATAAGGCGGCTTGCCATGTCCTGAAATCGACCGTGATCTAGGTCACGTCAGCTTTCCGTCAGGAAACTGACCGGTTGACGTCAGCCCGCTCTGTTTGCGTGTGCTCATCGAGACCTCGACCCCATCACCCCGGCGCTCCGCCCGGCCGGCGGAGCCCCCCACACCGAGGAGAACCATGGCCGACATCCTGACCGGCAGCGACCCCGAAGCGGCCGCACCGGTCCTCGAGTTCCCGATGGCCAGGGCGGCGGGCTGTCCCTTCGACCCGCCCCCGGCCCTCCAGGCCCAGCAGGACGAGGCCCGGCTCGTGAAAGTCCGCCTCTGGGACGGCAGTACGCCCTGGATGGTGACCCGCTACGAGGACCAGCGCACCCTGCTCCTGGACCCCCGCGTCAGCGCCGACATCACCAGCCCCGGATATCCGCACCAGGCGCCGTCCAACGGCAAGAACACCATCAGCTTCATCCTCATGGACGACCCCGAGCACGCCCGCCTGCGGCGCATGGTGACCGCGCCGTTCGCCGTGAAACGCGTCGAGGCGCTGCGGCCCGGCGTGCAGAAGATCGTGGACGACCTGATCGACGACATGCTCGCCGCCGGCGGACCCCTCGACCTGGTCGAGGCGTTCGCCCTGCCGGTGCCCTCGCTGGTGATCTGCCAGCTGCTCGGAGTGCCGTACGCGGACCACGACTTCTTCCAGGAGAACAGCAAGACCCTGATCAAGCGGGACGCGGCCATCGAGGACCGGATGGCCGCCCATGGAAGGCTGGTCGACTACCTCGACGACCTCATGGGCCGGAAGATGGCCGACCCCGGCGACGACCTGCTCTCCGGTCTCGTGGAGCGGGTCGAGGCGGGCGAGCTGACCCGGCTGGACGCCGCCCAGATGGGTGCGCTGCTGCTCCTGGCCGGCCACGAGACGACCGCCAACATGATCGCGCTCGGCACCGTGGCCCTGCTCGAGAACCCGGACCAGCTCGCCCTGTTGCGTGACAGCGACGACCCCAAGCTGGTCGCCTCGGCGGTGGAGGAACTGCTGCGCTACCTCAACATCGTGCACGGCGGCCGGCGGCGGGCCGCCCTGGAGGACATCGAGATCGCCGGGCAGGTGATCCGGGCCGGCGAGGGCATGATCATGCCCAACGACATCGCCAACCGCGACCCCGCGGCCTTTCCCGACCCCGACCGGCTCGACATCACGCGCGACGCCCGCCGGCACGTCGCCTTCGGGTTCGGCGTCCACCAGTGCCTCGGCCAGCCGCTGGCCCGCATGGAGCTCCAGGTCGTCTACAGCACCCTCTACCGCCGTATCCCGACCCTCCGGCTCGCCGCCGAGGTGGACAGCCTGCCGTTCAAGCACGACGGCTCGATCTACGGCGTCTACGCACTCCCCGTCACCTGGTGACTTCCGCACCGACGGCCGGCCCTTCACTGAGCCCCGTGCAAAGACCCCCACAGAGAACGAACGAGGTACAGATCATGCGTGTGGAACTGGACGAGCCGAAGTGCGTCGCGTCGGGTCAGTGCGTGATGGCCGCCCCCGAGGTCTTCGACCAGCGTGACGAGGACGGCATCGCCTTCCTGCTGGTCGAGAAGCCCCCGGCGGACTCCCTCGACGACGTGCGTGAGGCCGTGGCGATCTGCCCGGCCGCCGCCATCCGGTTGGTGGATCAGTGAGGCGTGTTGTCGTCGTCGGTGCCTCGGCCGCCGGACTCGCGGCGGCCGAGACCCTCCGTCGCGAGGGCTACGACGGCACGCTCACCCTCGTCGGCGACGAGCCCCTGGCTCCCTACGACCGACCGCCGCTGTCCAAGCAACTCCTCGCCGCGGAGTGGGAGGCGGACCGGCTGACTCTGCGCACGCCGGACGACCTGGGCGCGCTCGGCCTCGACCTGCGCCTCGGCGTGGCCGCGACCGGACTCGAACTCGTCGGCCGCACAGTGGAGTTGGCCGACGGTTCCGAAGTGCCCTACGACGGGCTGATCGTGGCCACCGGCGTCCGCCCGCGTCGACTGCCCGGCGCGGGCGCGCATGTCCTGCGCACCCTCGACGACGCTCTGATGCTGCGGGAGGGGCTGGCGCCGGGACGGCACCTGGTCGTGGTGGGCGCCGGCTTCCTCGGCGCGGAGGCCGCCGCCGTCGCGTGGCGCCTCGGTGCCCGGGTGACCCTCCTCGAACCCGCCCCGGTGCCGCTGGCCCACGCCGTCGGCGCCGAGGTCGGCGAGGTGCTGACCCGGGCCCATCTGGACCGGGGTGTGGATCTGCGCTGCGGGGTCACCGTGACCGAGGTGACCGAGGACGGGGTGCGGCTCGCGGACGGCGAACTGATCGAGGCCGACGAGGTGCTGGTCGCCATCGGCTCACTGCCGAACACCGAGTGGCTGGAGGGCAGCGGCCTGGCGCTCGGTGACGGGGTGATCTGCGACGAGTACTGCGAGGCCGCCTGGGGATCCCCCGGGCCGAAGGCTGGGGGAGTGTACGCGGCCGGTGACGTCGCGCGCTGGCACAACCCGCTGTTCGGTACCTCGATGCGCATCGAGCACCGCACCAACGCCGCCGAACAGGGCATGGCCGCAGCACGCAACCTGCTCCGTCCTGAGGCCCGCAAGCCGTTCGCCCCGGTGCCGTACTTCTGGTCCGACCAGTACGACATGAAGATCCAGGCGTACGGCTTCCTGCGGGGCCACGACGAGGTCGGCGTGGTGGAGGGTGACCTGGCGGAGCGCCGGTTCGTCGCCGTGTACCGCACCGGCGACCGGGTGAGCGGTGTCCTCGCGGTCGGGATGCCGCCGAAGGTGATCCGGCTGTGGCGGCAGGCCGTCGCGGCCGGAGCGGCGTGGCATGAGACCGTTCGCGCGGAGGTCGCGGCGAGCGAGGTCTGATCGAAGGAGACCTGATCGGAAGAGGCCGACGCCTTCGCAGGCGTCGGCCGCACGTCGTGACCGGCCCACGTCGTAACCGGCCCACGTCGTGACCGGCTTGGGCTTTGCGGAGCGGTCGATGTCTGTACACGGGCCGTACTCCGCGTCAACGCGCACAGTAAATTACTTGAGTTACGCAACAAGATGGTAAAGTGGCTCGCATGCCCACACAGCCGCTCCCCGGCATCCCCGCATCCCCGGAAGTCACCGAGATCGAGCGGGCGCTCACCCGGATCACGTACCTGAGCACACGCGCCCGGCAGCACGAACGGCTCATGGCCCTGGCCGACGTGCCGCTCGACCGGGCCGCCGTGGCGCTGCTGCGTCAGGTCGCCGATTCCGAGCCGCTGCGGCCGGGGGAGCTGGCCAACCGGCTGGGCGTGGAGGCCTCCCACGTCACGCGCACCGCGCAGCAACTGCAGAAGTCGGGGTACGTCACCCGTGTCCCCGACCCGCAGGACCGCCGTGCCCAGCGCATCCAGCTCACCGAGACCGGCCGGCAGGCCATCGCCCGTATCCGGGACGTGGGCGCCCGAGGCATGGAGCTGGCCCTGGCCGACTGGTCGCCCGAGGAACTGCGGCAACTCGCCACGCTCTTCCACCGCATGGTCGACGACTTCCTGTCCCACGCCGCCGACGACGAGACCGACCCGCGGCCGGCAGAACCGGCCGGCACCGCCTGAACCGCCGGTCCTCCGGCCGACAGCGGCTGTCCGCGGCGCCCTCCGCGCCCACGGCGCCCGCGGCGCCCTCCGTGACCACCGTGCCCACCGCCGCCCCGGCCCCCGGCTGGTCGGACTGCCCGACCAGCCGGGGGCCAACCCGCTCGGCCTGACCCCCGACCGTCCTCGCGGTCGGCCCGCTCCTGCGCGAACCGATCCTCGCCCACTTCCGCGCCCCGACGATGGCAGCCCCGAACGCCTGCACACCGGGCACGCACATCCGGCGTTCCCCGACGGACAGGGGCCCGGCGGGCACCTGAGGTTTACCGTCCAGTAATATCGCGCGGCAGGTCACCTGAGGAGGAACCGTGCTCCGGTCCGAACGCTCACCCCTGCTGCTCGCCGGCCTGTTGGCCACAGCGGGCGTCACCCATTTCGCCGCTCCCCGCTCCTACGACGCGACCATCCCGAACGGCCTTCCGGGATCGCCCCGGGCCTGGACGTACGCGAGCGGCGTCGCCGAACTGGCGCTGGCCGCGGGCGTGGCCCTGCCGCGGACCCGGCGCAGGGCCGCGCTGGCCACGGCCGCGTTCTTCGTCGGGGTGTTCCCCGCCAACGTCAAGATGGCCCTGGACTGGCGGCACCGCCCCGCCCCGCTGAAGGCCGCGGCCTTCAGCCGGCTGCCCCTTCAGGTGCCCCTCGTCCTGTGGGCGCGCGGCGTCGCCGGGAACGGGGAGGGCCGGTCATGAGCGGACGTACGGAGGTGGGCGTCACGGTCGAGGACTTCGAGCTGCCGGACGAGACCGGCACGCCGCGCAGCCTCACCGGACTCCTCGCCGACGGGCCCGTCGTGTTGTTCTTCTACCCCGCGGCTCTCACCGCCGGCTGCACGGCGGAGGCTTGCCACTTCCGTGACCTTGCCGCCGAGTTCGCCGCCGTGGGCGCCCGGCCCGTGGGCATCAGCGGCGACCCCGTCGAACGCCAGCAGGAGTTCGCCGGACAGCACAGCCTCGGCATGCCCCTGCTGTCCGACGCCGACGGGACGGTCCGGGAACGGTTCGGAGTGAAGCGGGGCTTCTCCCTCGCGCCCACCAAGCGGGCCACCTTCGTCATCGCCGAGGACCGGACCGTCCTGGAGGTCGTACGCAGTGAACTGCGGATGAACGCCCACGCCGACCGGGCCCTCGACGCACTGCGCGCCCACCGGAAGTGACTCGGGGGCTCCTGTTGCGCATCGCGCTTGAAGCGGTGTGACAAAGGGGCCATCCTGGACAATATGGAGCACGTCTCCGCTGCGGCGACCACGGATGCCCAGGGCATCGTGACGGGGTGGAGCGAGGGTGCCCGGCAGCTGACGGGCCACACGGCCGAGGAGGTCGTGGGACGCACGGCGCGGGAACTGCTCGCCGAGGACCCGCCGGACAGAGCCGTGGCGGAGCTGGCGGGCGCCGTCGTCCTCCGACACCGGGACGGCGCCCTCGTCACCCTCGCCCTGCGGGCGCACCCCGTGTTCGGCGCGGACGGCGCACCGAACGGCTATGTGATCACCGAGCAGCCCGGCGAGCGGGAACCGCCCTTCACCGGGCAGCCCGGCGAGCGGGAAGCGACCCTCGCCGAGCAGGCCTTCGAGCAGGCGTCGGTGTCGATGTCCGTCTTCGACACCCGGCAGCGCTACCTGCGCCTCAACGGCACGGCCTGCCGGGTGATGGGTGTCTCGGAGGAGACCCTGCTCGGCCGACACTTCCCCGAGTCCGTCGAGGACGCCGAGGCCAACCGCGGCTTCCAGCGCAATCTGCGCCACGTGGCCGAGACGGGCTGGCCCGTCCGCTACGAGAGCTTCACCGGCGCCCCCTCCCTCAACCGGGAACACGCCTGGAGCATCGAGATGTGGCCCGTGCGGAACCCTTCCGGCGAGGTGACCGGGGTCGCTCTCGCGGCGCTCGACAGCACCGAGCAGTACTGGGCCCGGCAGCGGCTGGCCATGCTGGACGAGGCGGCGGCGGCCCTCGGCACCACCCTGGATGTGGTGCGCACCGCCGAGGAACTGGTCGGGCTCCTCGTCCCGCGGTACGCCGACTTCGCCAGCGTGGACCTGCTGGAGTGGGTCCTCGGGGCGGACGAGCCACCGACGGCCCTGGACAGTGAGATCGTCCTGCGCCGTGTCGCCCACGGATCCGTCACCGAAGGCACCCCGGAGGCGGCCGTGCACCTGGGCGAGGTGGATGTCTACCCCGCCTACTCGCCGCCCGCGCGAGCGCTGCGGCAGGGCCGGGCGGTCCTCAGCCAGGCGGGCGAGCCCGGCTTCGTGCGCTGGGTCGCCGAACGCAACACGCGGGCCCCCGCCGGCCGCTCCCACCGCAGGGGCGTCCACTCGATGCTGGCCGTGCCGCTGCGGGCCCGCGGCACCACCCTGGGCGTCGCCGTCGCCGTCCGCATCGCCCACCCGGACGACTACGGCGAGGACGACGACGTCCTGGCCGGGGAACTCGCCGGCCGCGCCGCCGTCTGCATCGACAACGCCCGCCGCTTCGCCCGGGAACGCACCACCGCCCTGGCTCTCCAGAACAGCCTGCTGCCCCGCGGCCTGCCCGGACAGGCCGCGGTCGAGGTCGCCCACCGCTATCTGCCCTCCGGCTCGCTGGCCGGCATCGGCGGCGACTGGTTCGACGTCATCCCCCTCTCCGGCAGCAGGGTCGCCCTGGTCGTCGGCGACGTCGTCGGACACGGCATCCCGTCCTCGGCGACCATGGGCCGCCTGTGCACGGCCGTGCGCACCCTCGCCGACGTGGACCTGCCACCCGACGAGCTGCTCACCCATCTCGACGACCTGGTCACCCACCTGGACTCCGGCGACCGCGAGGACGAGGTCGCGGAACTCGGCGCCACCTGCCTCTACGCCGTCTACGACCCGGTCTCCCGCTCTCTCACCCTGGCCTCCGCCGGTCATCCGCCGCCCGCGCTGGTGCTGCCCGACGGCACGGCGAGCCTCGTCCCGCTCGCCGCCGGCCCACCGCTCGGCGTCGGTGGCCTGCCGTTCGAGGCGACCGAGCTGGAGCTGCCCGAGGGGGCGGTCGTCGCCCTGTACACGGACGGACTCGTCGAGGACCGCGACCGCGACGTCGACCACTCCACCGAGGAGCTGTGCCGCGCCCTGACCGCCCGCACCGACACCCTCGACGCCCTGTGCGACACGGTCCTGAAGGCCGTACTGCCGGAGGAACCCAGCGACGACGTGGCCCTGCTGCTCGCCCGTACCCGGGCGCTGGGCGGGGACCGCGTCGCCACCTGGGACGTCACCCCGGACCCCGCCCAGGTGGCCGCCACCCGGCAGGACGCCACCGAGCAACTCGCCGCGTGGGGACTGGACGAGGCGGCCTTCGTCACCGAACTCGTCGTCAGCGAACTGGTCACCAACGCGATCCGGTACGGCGAACCGCCCATCCAGCTGCGGCTGATCCGCGACCAGACCCTCATCTGCGAGGTCTCCGACGGCAGTTCCACCTCACCGCACCTGCGCCGGGCGCACGCCTACGACGAGGGAGGCCGCGGCCTGCTCCTGGTCGCCCAGCTCACCCAGCGCTGGGGCAGCCGGCAGACCGGCGGCGGCAAGACGATCTGGGCCGAACAGTCGCTGACGCCGGAGTTCTGATCACCCGGACGGGCAGCACGGGTTCGGCGCGCGCTCGGAGAACAGCGTGCCGTGCGGCGCACGGCGTCAGAACTCCTCGTGTGTCTCCGGGTCCCCGCCGACGCGCCGGTGGGGGCGGTCCGCGATCGCCTCCACCTGGGCGGGGCTCAGTTCGAAACCGAAGACGTCGAGGTTCTGGCGCCGGCGCTCGGCGTTCGCCGACTTCGGGATGGGAAGCGCCCCCAGCTGGATGTGCCAGCGCAGGACGACCTGGCCCGGTGTCACGCCGTGGGCCTCGGCGGCGGCCGCGACGGCGGGGTCGTCGAGCAGGGCTGTGCCCCGGCCCAGCGGGCTCCAGCTCTCGGTCACGATGCCCTTGCCGGCGTGGAAGGCGCGCAGCTCGTCCTGCGGGAAGAAGGGGTGCAGCTCGATCTGGTTGACGGAGGGCAGGACGCCGGTCTCCTTCTCCAGCCGCTCGATGTGACCGGCGGTGAAGTTGGAGACGCCGATCGAGCGGACGAGGCCCTCCTCACGGAGCTTGATCATGGCCTTCCAGGAGTCGACATACCGGTCGACGCGTGGGAGCGGCCAGTGGATCAGGTACAGGTCCACGTAGTCGAGGCCGAGGCGGGCGCGGGACTCCTCGAAGGAGGCGAGGGTCTTCTCGTAGCCGTGGTGCCGGCCGGGGAGCTTCGTCGTCACCACGACCTCCTCGCGGGGCACCGAAGCGGCGGCCACACCGCGACCGACGCCGGTCTCGTTGCGGTAGTTCGTCGCCGTGTCGACGAGCCGGTAGCCCGTCTCCAGGGCGTCGCGTACCTCCCGCTCCGCCTGGGTGTCGTCCATCGGCCAGGTGCCCAGACCGAAGGCGGGGATCGTCGTGCCGTCGTTGAGGGTGTACGTCGGGATGCTGCTCACTGCCGGACCTTCCCTTGACTGTGTCGTACCCCCACCCTCACGGACGGGGCGCGGGGCGATCAACCGGACGGGCCAGAACGAACACAGGCGTCCAGCTGAAGGGGCCATGACCGTACGACGCCCTGTCGCCCCACAGGGCAAACACTGTCACGATCTTCAGGGAGCCGGCCCGGACCGGCCGGTGCGGACGGACGGATCATCGGAGCGCGTATGACGACGGACAGGGCCACTGCGGACCGCTCGGACGAGACCACGGGGATCGAGGCGAACCCGGTCGCCGGACACATCGGCGCCGAGATCACGGGTGTCGACCTGGCCGGCGATCTCGACGACGCCGTGGTCGCCGCGATCCGCGCGGCGGTGCTGCGCTGGAAGGTGGTGTTCTTCAGGGGGCAGCGACTCGACCACGCCGGGCAGGTGGCGTTCGCGCGACGCTTCGGCGAACCGGTGGTGCAGAGCAGGCGCGGCAGCGCCTCCCCGCAGGACTTCCCGGAGATCGAGACGACCGCCGACCGGCTGGAGCTGGGCGGCAGGTTCGGCATGGAGCACGAGGAATGGCTGCGCCGCCGGCGGCACAGCCTGCTGCGCGGCTGGCACTGCGACCACGGCGCCCGCATCGACCCGCCGGCCGCGACGATCCTGCGTGCCGAGACTGTCCCGCCGTACGGCGGCGACACCACCTGGTCCAATCTGGCGGCCGCGTACGACGGACTCTCCGGCCCGGTACGGGAGTTCGTGGACGGGCTCCGGGCGGAGCACCGGCTCGGCGTCGGCTATCAGCCGAGGACCGGCGACGACGCGTACGTCCGGCATCTGCTGGACCACCAGGTCGCCTCCCTGCACCCGCTGGTGCGGGTCCACCCGGAGTCCGGGGAGCGGATCCTGTACGTCAACGGCTACTACGTCGAGCAGATCGCCGGCCTCTCCCGGGCCGAGAGCGCCGCGATCCTCGAGATGCTGCTGGAGCAGGCGACCCGGCCCGAGTACACGGTCCGCTTCCGCTGGGAGCCGGGCAGCGTGGCCTTCTGGGACAACCGGGCCACCATCCATCTCGCGCCCGGCGACAACGCCCACCTCGACTTTCCCCGGACCATGCACCGGGTGATGCTCGCCGGGGACGTTCCGGTCGGCGTGGACGGAAAGCCGTCGGAGCCGATGGCCGGCACCGCATCCGGGCGCTGGTGACCTACAGGACCGGACGCGGGCTTTTCAGACGCCCGGCTGCCAGCCCAGGGCGGGCCCGAGCCTGGTCGCCATGTCGGTGAGGATCTGCACGTAGTCCTCGTGCTCGAAGGTGAACGGCAGCGCGAACGCCACCTCGTCGACCTCGCGGAACGCGGCGTGTGCGTGGAGCCGTTCGGCGATCTCGTCCGAGGTGCCGACGATGTCGGGCGCGAACATCAGCCGGGCGGGACCCTGCGGTGCGGCGGTACGAGGGGTGCGGGCAGCCGCGTACTCCTCGTACTTCGCGCGCTGTCCGGGAGAGGCGGAGTCGGTGGGGATGACGACGAGGCCCTGGGAGACGCGGGCGCCCTCGCCGTCGGGGTGGGCGGCCCGGAAGGCGCGGATGTGGGACAGCTGGATCCCGGCGAAGTCCGGTGTCCCCTCGGCCTCTTCGGCCTCTTCCGCCTCTTCCGCCTTGACGACACTGCTGACCAGGAAGTTCATACCGTGCTCACCGGCCCAGCGCGCCGAACCGAGACTGCCGCCGCCGTACCAGAGGCGGCGGCCCAGACCAGGGGAGTGGGGCTGTACCCGGTCGGAGAACACCTCGAAGCCCTCGACCCCGCTGAAGTCGGTGGCCGGCTCGCCCCGCACGAAGTCCAGCAGTCGCCGCACCCGTTCGTAGCTGAAGTCCTCGGTGTCCGCCGTGTCGGGATACAGCGCGCCCTTGAGCTGGTCGTAGTGCATCGGCGGGCCCACGCTCACTCCCGGGTTGAGGCGCCCGCCGGAGAGCAGGTCGACGGTCGCCAGGTCCTCGGCGAGGCGCAGCGGGTTCTCCCAGCCCAGCGGGATCACGGCGGTGCCGAGTTCGATCCGGCTGGTGCGCTGTGAGGCCGCCGCCAGGACCGCGACGGGGGAGGAGATGCCGTACTGCAGATGGCGGTGGCGCAGCCACGCGCTGTCGAAGCCCAGCCGCTCACCCAGCTCGATGATCTCCAGAGTGGACTCGTGGCCCCGGCGCGGATCCGCCTCGTCGAACAGGCCGATGGTCAGGAATCCCAGCTTGCGCAACGGGCGTGAGGTGGGCGGCACGGGCTCCTCCGGCGTTCTTCGATCATGGCGTACGTGGCGTACGTGGCGTACGTGGCGTACGTGGCGTACGAAAGTGCCAACCGGACCGTGCGGGGAAGTGTTCCCCAGCCAGGTCAGGCCCCTTTCCTGTCAGGCCCGTCCCGTCAGGCCCCTGTCCCGTCAAGACAGTGGCCCGTCAGCTCCGTGCCCCGTCAGGCAAGCGGAATGGTCACCTCGTCCTCGACCGGCGGGTCGATCTCCTGGGCGAGGTTCCCGGTGGCGGCGTGGCAGCGCAGCCGGATCGCCTCCGGGGTGACGTCCAGGCGCAGGAAACACTTGAAGAACGGTGGGCTGTACGTCGTCGAGCTCGGCGAGAACAACTGCGTGTAGATCTTGCGGACCGGGAGGCGGAACCGCGAGGTGCGGTCGGGGCGGCCCCCGGCGCCCAGGAGACTGGCCACCAGCCGGATGCGCGGGGTGACCCGGGCGGCCTCGCCGGGGGTGCGGGTCGGCGGGATGCCGAGCCGTTCGGCGATCACGGCCGTCGCCTCGGCCTCGGTGAGGGTGAAGAAGCGGCGCAGCCGCAGCCGGCGGCCGTAGAGCCTGCTGTAGAAGGCGAGGGAGTCACCACGCAGCGGGTAGCAGCGGAAGTCCTTCTCGGCGATGTCGGCGACCGAGACGCGGGGGATCGTGTGGGTGGCGTGCATGAACGCCCCGCCGCCGCCCGAGACGACGTACTGGAGGGTGCGGCCGTCCACCTGCACCGGATAACGCTGGTAGTTGTGGATGTCGCCGCCTATCGCGGCCACGTAGTGGTGGTGGGGATCGCGGACGATGTCGTCGACCGTGCCGCCGCCCTCTATCGGGCAGGGGTGGTGCTCGCCGTCCACGTACAGCGGCGAGCCGGTGATGAGGATCTTCGGGCGGGAGCCCCGGGAGACCTCGCGGAGCCAGGCGCCCTGCTCGGCGTCGAGGGTGCCCAGCAGTCCCGTGTCGATCCCTATGATCCGCACCGGTCCGGCGTCCACGGCCCAGTACGGGCCCGGTTGCACGGCCTGTTGGGCCTGCGCGGCACGCAACCGGCGGGCCTGGTCGAGGTGTCGGCCGTCGTGCGGGTGCGGTCGGTGCCACAGCAGGGACCGCAGCCAGGCCCGGGTGAGGGGGCGCGGCGCGGGCTCGGGAGCCGGAGGAGGGGCGTCGTCGCAGAAGACGCGCATGAAGGCGCCGAGGTCCTCATACCAGTCGTGGTTGCCGGGTATCGCGTAGATCGGCGCCCGGTAGTCCTGGTACGGGCGGAAGAACTTGGTGCCGTAGTCGTCGGCGCTGCCCACCGGATAGATCACGTCACTGGCGATCACGGCGAACCGGGTGTCCTGACCGACCTTCAGGAAGCCCGGTACGACGGCGTACTGGGAGTCGTCGCCCTCGCCCGTGTCACCGATGACCATGAAGGAGAACGTGTCCGGGTCGTCGCGCCGGATCACCTTGTCGGCGGGGGCGCCGGCCGCCGCCCGCTGGGCCGCCCACCGGCTGCGGGTCCGGCCCGTGGGGTCCCCGAACCAGGAGGCCAGTACGCCGTTGCGGGCGGCCCACAGCGTCTTCGGGTTCAACCAGGAGATTTTCTCGACCTTGGACGGCATCAGCCGCCGGTACCGGCCGTGTTCCGCCGTACCCCAGCCGGCGCCTTCGGCGGTATCACGTGAGGAGTCAGACACCGGTGCACCGTAACAACGAGCTGGAACCGGCCGGGAGGGACCCCGACCCGGACCGGGCGCCGCCGGGCCCCGACACCGTCACTGCCATTGCCTCACGTCGCCGTACGGGCGGTCAGGAGTCTTGTGTACGGCACCGGGATCGGACCGGACCGACGGCTACCATCGCCGCCCGCGAAGAGCGCCCTGGTGCGGATCCGGTGGTGCGAGAGCGGGGCCGTGCCGGTGTACGGAATCGGCGACCGCCCCGTAGGGGGAGCCGGGCCGGGCGTCGGGCGGGGGAGCCGCCGGTGCTTCGGCCCTGGCCCTCCGGGGCTGCCCGCCCTCGTTCCACTCGCCGTCGCCCAGGACCAGCAGGGGATCGAACATGACGACCACGCCCGCCAGCACCAGGAAGACGACCGGCCCCAGCAGCATGGGCAGCAGCAGCTCAGCGGGCGAGTCTTCCGCCCAGGCACCGCTGTCGCCGTTGTGCACGTGCACACTGACGGCGGCCATCCCCGTGTAGTGCATCCCGGACACGGCCACACCCATGATCATGCTCGCGCCGAGGCTCGTCAGGAAGCCGCGGACGGAAACGGCCGCCCACAGGGCCGCCGTGGCCGCGGCGATCGCGATCACCACGGAGAGCGCGACGACCACCGGGTCGAAGCTGAAGTCCCCGTTCAACTGCATCGCCGCCATGCCCAGGTAGTGCATCGCGGCGACACCGAGACCGGTGATCACGCCGGCGACGCCGAGCGTGGTGCGGCCCGCGCCGCGCCGGCCGACGATGAACACGCCGATGCCGACGACGACGACCGACACGGCGAGACTGAGCAACGTCAGCGGCACGTCGTAGTGGATCCCGGCTTCCTCGACCTGGAAACCCATCATGGCGATGAAGTGCATCGTCCAGATGCCGCAGCCGATCGAGGCGGCGCCCAGCGCCAGCCACCCGGTCTTCCACGCCTGGTCGTCCAGCAGGGTACGGACAATGCACCGCAGCCCCAGAGCCCCACCGATACACGCCATCAAGTACGCCGCGACGGGGGTGACCGCTCCATAGCGGAACCCGTCAATCGTGCCTTCCATAGCCAACTCTCCCCCAGAGCCACCGCTTTCTGGGGAAGGTCTACGGGTATGACACGAGTAAAGCAAGGCGTTACCGCTGGTAGGAGGCCAACTCGCGATCATTGGGATCGAATTCGGCCATCCACGGAAGAGTTTGAGCCACTGAACAGCGAGTTTCGGCCACTCGCCCTCTCCCGGTACATAGCGGTAGGCAGGCTCTCCGGTCGTCCGCTCCGACGTCGAGTCAGAACGTTCGCTTCAGGAGGTCCAGCAGAGCGGCCCAGTGCCGTTCGTCGCCCGCGCGGTCGTACGCGGAGGTGTCGACCTGCGTGTATCCGTGGTGTGCGCCGGTGTAGACCTCGCAGGTGTGGCGGACACCGGCCGCGGTGAGGGCCTCCTCCAGGCGTTCGATCTGCTCGACGGGCAGCGACGGGTCCTGGTCGGCGTGCCCGAAGTACAGTTCGGCGGTGATGTTTTCGGCCACCAGATGCCAGCTGTCCGGGGCGTCGGTCGCGAGGTGCCCGCCGTGGAAGCCGGCCGCCGCGGCGACCCGCTCCGGGTAGGTGCCCGCGGTGAGCAGGGCGAGCCGGGCGCCCATGCAGTAGCCGGTGAGGGCGACCGGACCGTCGACGACCGCCGGGGAGCCGGCCAGCCGGCGCAGGTAGGCGTCGGCGTCCCGCGCCGCGAGCTCCGGAGTCAACGACCGTATGAGCGGGACGATCTCCTCGAAGATCTCCGGACGCGCGGCCGGATCGATGAACTCCGGCAGGTCGACCACGGGCGCACGCCCGTGCCGGTAAAACAGGTTGGGCACCAGGACCGTGTAACCGGCCTCGGCCAGCCGGTCCGCCATCGACCTCAGCTGCGGGCGCAGTCCGAAGGCGTCCATGTAGAGCACGACCCCGGGGTGCGGTTTCCCGTCAGCGGGATGGGCGAGGTAGGCGTCCGCGATGCCGTCCTCGGTGGGGATGTCGACAACTGTGCCCTGTACGGCGGTCATGTCGGGGCTGCCTCTCTGAAGCGGGGGAGTCGGCGCACGCCCTGCCCGCCAGGAGGGGGCCAGGCCGGATCATGGTGGCACGCGGCCCTTGTCCCGCCACGCCCGCCCCCGCATGCTCCGGCCCGGGCTCCGGCTCCCGCTCCTGCTCCTGCTCCTGCTCCCGCTCCAGTTCCGGCAGAACTCCTACTCGAACCGTGTCGTGTCGCCCGCGCCCTTGCGGATGATCTCGGCCTCGCCGCCGGAGAAGTCGATGACCGTGGTCGGCTCGGTGCCGCAGTCGCCCGAGTCGACCACCGCGTCCAGGACGTGATCGAGCCGGTCCTTGATCTCCCAGCCCTGGGTCATCGGCTCCTCCTCGTCGGGCAGCAGCAGCGTGCTCGACAGCAGCGGCTCCCCGAGCTCGGTGAGGAGCGCCTGAGTGACGACATGGTCGGGGATGCGAACGCCGACGGTCTTCTTCTTGGGGTGCTGGAGCATCCGCGGCACGTCCTTCGTCGCGGGCAGAATGAAGGTGTAGCTGCCCGGGGTCGACGCCTTGATCGCGCGGAACACGTCGTTGTCGATCCGTACGAACTGGCCGAGCTGCGCGAAGTCCTGGCACACGAGGGTGAAGTGGTGCCGGTCGTCCAGCCGGCGGATGGTCCGGATCCGGTCGATGCCGTCACGGCTGCCGAGCCGGCAGCCCAGTGCGTAGCAGGAATCCGTCGGGTACGCGATGAGCGCGCCGGAGCGGATGCTGTCGGCGACCTGCGAGATGGTGCGCGGCTGGGGGTTTTCGGGGTGCACGTCGAAGTACTTCGCCATCTGCCGAGCTTATGCCCCACGCGGGTGTCCGGCGGCCGGGCCCCCACGTGGGGCCCACCCGGAGCCGTATGCCGCCGGGGCGGGCCGGTCGTACGCCACTGAGGTGGGCCGGTCGCTCGGCGGGCGGAGATCCGGTGTGCGCCGGGCCCACCGACTGCCGGCCTACCGAATGCTGCCTGGGCCGGACGACGATGCCGGGAACGCGGCGACGAACTCGGCGACCTCGGCACGGGTGTCGTCCGCGCGCCAGAGCAGGGCCAGTGCGGCCGGGACGGGGAGGCGTTGCGGCGGCGGATGCCCGGCACATCCACGTCCACGTCCGCGTCCGTGGGTAGCCGGACAAGCCGGGCCCCTGCGGCACCTGTTCGACCGGAAGGGGTGAGGTACCGTACCGGACGGTATGCCGCGGAACGGGCGAAGGGCGAACGGGCGAACGGGCGCGAGAGGAAGGGCGACGTGGCGGGACGGGAGAACAGGGAACGTCGTTCGGAGGCGCGGGGCGGCGAGGAGGCGGCCTGGGCGCGGGAACTCCTCGACCATCTGCGGCCGGCCGAGCGCGACGTCCGCCGGGTCGTCGCCTGGCTCGCGGACGCCGTCCAGGGCGCCGCATCCCTCCAGGACGGCAGCGGCGCCCTCCTCGCCGGCACCCGCGTCGCGGTGGACGAGAACCTGGTCGCGGACCTCGTCACCGGCCGCATCGCCTCCGTCTCCTGGGAAGGGCAGCGGCACCACCTGCGCCTGGTGCGGGTGGAGCGCCCACAACCGGGCGCCGCCGCAGTGCTCGCCGTGTCCCGCCCCGCCCCGTTCGACCGGCGTGCCTCGGAGGTCGTGCTGCGCACCGCCCAGGTCCTCGAACTGCTGCTGCGGGCCCGGGAGACGACCGCGGCCGGCCACCGGCTGCGGCGGGCGGCGTCCGATCTGCGGCTGGCGATCCTGCAACTGCTGATGGTGGAGGACACTGTCTCGGCCCGCCGCGTCGCCGCAGGGCTGTGGCCAGGACTCCTCGACACGGACACCGCCTGCGTCTACGTCCTGGAGGGCGACGCCGCGGCACGCGACCGGCTCGCCGAGGCATGCCTCGACGCGACGGAGGGACAGGCCCTGGTGGTGCGCTGTCCCGCCGTCGACGAACACGTGATCGTCGTGACTCCCGGCGAGTCCGCCGCCGAGGCCCTGCGGTCGCTGATCGACCGGTACCCCGGCACCTTCCTCGGCGGCAGCGTCCGGCAGAGCCTCGCCCGCACCGCCACCGCCTACGGACAGGCCGTCAGCGCCCTCGCCGTGGCCCACTTCCGGCCGGAGAAGACGGCCGTCTACGCCGAACGCACCCACCCCGAACGCCTGATGGACCCGGCTGTGCTCCGCGCATGGACCGCCCTCCTGCTGCGGCCCCTCGACACCCTTGCGCACCACACCCGCGCCGAACTCCTCGCCACCACCCGGCTGGGACTGGAGTTCACCGCCGTCAGCGCCGCCAAGATCCTCGGCGTGAGCCGCAACACCGTGCGGGCCCGCATGGAACGTGTCGAAGGCCTGCTGTGCACGGACTTCGCCCACCTCCCCGTCCGCGCGGTCGCCCACCTGGCCCTCAACACCCAGATCGGTCTCTCCGAGGCGCCGGCCGAGGGCTCCGGGCCGGCGCCGGCCTCCGCCCGGCTCATCGACCTGCTGGCAGGGACCGCCGTACGGGCTTGGGCCTGCGACCTTCTCGGACGGCTGGACACGGACGCCCGCGACCTGCGCCGGACCCTGCGCGGCTGGATCGCCGCCGGAGGCAACGCCGAACGCGCCGCGCACGCCCTGGGCATGCACGCCCAGACCGTGCGCGACCACGTCCGCAGCGCGGAGCCCGTCCTCGAACGCCGGCTCCTCGCCGCCGGCAGCGACCTCTACGAGGTCGTCCTCGCCCATCTCGCCGTCGGTGATCTCGAACCACCGGTCCTCGACCGGACCAAACCGGGCTATCCGGACTCACCTGTGCACGGGTGAGTCCTCAGGGCGGCGCAGCGCGCATGGACGCGATTCCCAACGGTTCTTCCCGCCACGTAGGTTCTACGCACCACGGGGGCACGACCGGAACGGGGGACCGGTCGCGCTCCCGTGACGCAGCCGTGAAGGCGCCGAACTGGGCAAGGGGCTCCTGCGCGCGACTCGACGGCAGCTGACACCGGCTCACCCGCAGGCCCGGTCACCGCGGAACATCGGTGCCCGGGCCTCGGTCGTTCCTCGTGGACCGGCTGGGAGCCGGCGTGCCGAGCAGGTCGCGCAGCGCCTTGGCGATGTCCGCCGGCGCCTCCTCGGCCATGAAGTGTCCGCAGGTCACAGTCGAGTGCCGCAGGTCCGTCGCCCAGGCGCCCCACAGGGCGGCGGCGTCGTATCCGAGCCGTCTCCAGGCCCGCTGTGCACGGGCCGATCTGGCCGGAGCCGACCACCACGCACAGGCCGCCGACGCCCTGGCCGAGCGCCACGAACTCCCCCTGGCGTCCGTCTTCACCACCTGGTACCGGGCGCTGCGCACCTCGATGACCGAGCCCCTGTACACAGCCGAAGCCGCCTACCGCGGCGCCGCCGCACTGCTGGACGGCTGCGGAATGCCCGGTCTCGAGTCCGGGCTGCTGCCGCTGGCCCTGCTGTGCCTGTACGTGCGTCACGAACAGCACCTCGTCCCGGAGCCGCTGGGTGACTGGGGACCGTACGAGCCGTGGGTGCGTCCGCTGCTGCTGGTGGCCGAGGGGCGCGAGGAGGAGGCCGCGCGCCTGCTCACGTCCTTACCGTCCCCGCCCCGCGACCTGCTGCACGAGGCGCTGTGGTGTTTGCTCGCGCACACGGCGATCCGCGTGGGTGACCGTACGACGATGCGGCGGGCCCACACCGCGCTCGCACCGGCAGCGGGGGAACTCGCGGGCGCCGGCAGCGGGTTGCTGAGTCTCGGTCCGGTCGCCGCCTGGCTGGAGGCGCTCGCCGCGGGACTCCGGCACACCTGAAGGGGGAGCGGTGGTGCTGATGACGACTCCCTTGGTGGATCAGGTGGTCAGGGCCGACGGAGCGGCGTGATCCATCAAACTTTCGGGGCCGCCGCCCGCACCATGAGGAACAACAGGAAGAAACACGACGGGACGATGAGTTTTCCCCGCTGCCACCGTCACCCGGGAGACCTCACCGTCCGACGGCCCGGTCGCCTGGGAGCAGGACTTCACCCTCATCCACCGCAGGAGTCGCTGACATGGGAGCCGACGGACCGGCGGTCGGGACCGCACGCGCCATCATCGTTCCGGTCCGGCTGATCACAGCCGGCGGGATTCGGCGGTCGTCCTCCGAAGAGGCCCCGAAGAGGCCCGGAGATGCCCCCCGAAGAGGCGGGAATGTACCGGCGGGGGGCTGCGTTGAACCCCACGTAGCTGACATGCGCGGACCAAGAAGCCCGTGGATCCGTGGATGTGGGCGGAAGGAGGACCTCATGGCACGCAACACCGTGCGCCCCGTCGTCACGCTGAGGTCGACGGCCGGGACCGGCACCACCTACGTGACCCGCAAGAACCGTCTCAACGACCCCGACCGACTGGTCCTGCGCAAGTACGACCCGGTGACCGGGGAGCACGTCGCCTTCCGCGAGGAGCGATGACCACAACCAACTCCCCTCGCCCGGACGGCCGTAAGGAAGGACACACCATGAGGCCCGACATCCACCCCGTCTCCCGCCCGGTCGTTTTCCACGACCGTGCGGCGGGAGCCACGTTCCTCACCCGCTCGACCGCGCCCTCGACGCGGACGACCGAGTGGACGGACGGAGTCACCTACCCGCTGATCGACGTCGAGATCTCGTCGGCCAGCCACCCGTTCTACACCGGAACGTCGCGGGTCGTGGACACCGCGGGCCGGGTGGAGCGGTTCGAGCGACGCTACGGCGGCCACCGCCCGCCGCTGACCGCAGTCCAGAGTCCGAGCAGGAAGGAGGGCAGGACATGAAGGTGCGCAATTCCCTGCGTTCGCTGAAGTCCAAGCCGGGAGCCCAGGTGGTACGCCGCCGGGGCGTGACGTACGTGATCAACAAGAAGGATCCGCGCTTCAAGGCCCGCCAGGGCTGAGGCGACGCGTCCCTCAGGCCGGCCCGGCCACCACGACACGCGGTGGCCGGGCCGACCGCTGTGCGGGCCCCGCGATGCGGCAGACCGGCCGACGGGCAGCCTCGTGGGGCATCGGCCGGCCGAGAGCCGTCACACCGATGACGGCGGCGGCACCGCAGCAGCACGCACGGGATGCTTGCTCATGACCGACACCCGGTTGAAAGCGTTGATCGTGATCGCCACCCAGATCACCGCCGACATCTCGTCGTCGGACAGGACGGCCCGTGCCTCGGCGTAGGCGCTCTCCTGTGCCCGGGCGTCCGCCGGATGCGTGGTGGCCTCCGCAAGTGCGAGCGCGGCCCGCTCCCGGGCCGTGAACAGCTGGGTGTCCCGCCAGGCCGGAAGGACACCCAGTCGCTGGGTGGTCTCCCCGGCCCGCAGCGCGGCCCTGGTGTGCAGGTTGAGGCAGTACGCGCAAGCGTTGAGCTGGGACACCCGGATGTTGACGAGTTCGACGAGCGGCCGGTCCAGCCCCGCCGCGGCGGCGACGCCCCGCACGGCTTCGGCCGTGGCCGTCAGGGCCTGGTACGCCTCGGGACTCTGCTTGTCGACGAAGACCCGTACGCCGGTGGCCGCCGCTGCCATATCTGTCACGTGCACTCCTCGATCGCGATCTCTAGCGGATCGTCCTATCACGTGCCGAGAACCCCGGCCGCGCCGGGAAGGCGAGCCGGGGTTCTCAGCAGCGGGTGTGTCGCACGGCACTGAGCCTGCCGCACGGCAGCCGGTGCACCGCACGGCCCTGCCCCCGCAAGCTCGGCAGTGGGCGCCGGTGGCGGGCGGACCGAGGCCGGCAGTCCGGCGGGGCCCCTCGATCTTTTCTCCGCCGCGGACGATCTTCTGGCCGCCGCGGAGATCAGGGCTTTCACCCAGGCAGATGTCAGAGACGGCGCCGGATCAGCCGCTCGTGCGCGGGAGGCGACGACGCCGCAGCTTCGGACGCCGCCGCATCCGCCGCCGTCGGACAGGGTGCGACGCCGCGCCGGGGCAGCAGCGAGAGATGCTCCTCGTGCACCAGGTTGAAGCGCAGCGCCAGCGTCACGACGTCCTCGCGCTTGGCGCCCACCCGGCCGCCGTCCTTCGGACCGTACGCGGGCAGGTCGTCCTCCTGGACGGTGCGCAGCCTCAGCTTCGCGGACGTCAGGTAGTCGATGTGGTAGTTCACCGCCGAGCGGGTCAGGTCACGGCACGACTCCAGGGGACGCAGCCGCTCGACGATCTCCCCGGCACCGGGCAGGGCCGCGCCGGAGGAACTGCGCAGCCTGGGCTCGCACAGCGCGACCAGGACCAGGAAGTACTTCGACGTCGGGTCGAGCGAGAAGGGACTGACGGTCCGCTCCCCGTAGTCGGGACCCGCCCCGTCCTGCGCGTAGGCGTGCTGCGGCGCGAATACCTTGAACATGGCGGTGCCGTCCAGCGCGGGCAGTACGACCCGTGAGAACTCGAACGGAATGGGGGCACCGAGCCGCCCCGGCGCGACCTTGACGTATTCGCCGGCCCCTTCGAGGTTCTCCACCACATAGGTGGACGTGGCGCTGAAGTTCGACAACCTCCAGAAATCCCCGGCGGCCTCGATGCGTCCGGCGTTGCGCGACACCCCCGGATCGGTCAGCACGATGGCCGGTAACTCGCCGGGAACTCCCCGGCCGAAGTCCTTCGTCTCACCAGGCCCCATGTGCAGAAGTCGCGGTTTCTGTCTCATTCTTCTGTGGCGTGCCGGTGTTTCTTCGGGCAACTGCACGATAACGGTGTCCATAACACTCGTTCCCCCGTCGTGGTCATGGGGATTTTAAGGTCCCGATGACCTTTCCCGGAACGCCGGAACAGGTCGTTCTCGACCCCTTCTTCTCGCGGGCGCCGCCGCCCTGACCGGATCCGAACATCGACGGAATCACCGGCGGCAGCCCGGCGGTCGCTTACCGGGCCCACGCCCGACTGATCGACAAACACCTGGAGATGTGGCAGCGGCTGAGCGTGGGCGGCAAGGGGCCGCCCACCTCGATGTCCTCGTCGGGGTGGGCGTTTGCTGTGTGGCGCGCGCAAACCCGGGCAGTAGAAGTGACGTGCGCCGGACGATCGGCGCGACCCAGGCAATATCGGAAGAAAGGCGGAAATTGTGGTAGGCGCGAAGCTGGAGGATCAGCCCGATCCGCCGAACAGGGGGCCCGTCCCGAAGTCCGTCGCGAACCTCCCGCACCAGGTCCGGGAGGAACTGACCCGGCGGCTGCGCCGGAACAAGGGTGCCTTCCGCGAGGAGGACGTCCAGGTCGTCGAACGGCCGCTGCTGAAGCGGGCCGTCAGCGCCTCCGCACTCGGCAACTGCATGGAATGGTTCGACTTCGGCGTCTACAGCTACCTCGCCGCCACCATCGGAAAGGTGTTCTTCCCGGGAGCCTCGCCGGCCGCCCAGGTGATCTCGTCCTTCGCGACCTTCGCGGCGGCGTTCGTCGTACGGCCCCTCGGTGGCCTCGTCTTCGGCCCGCTGGGCGACCGTATCGGCCGGCAGAAGGTGCTGGCCACCACCATGATCATGATGGCGGTCGGCACCTTCGCCATCGGCCTGATTCCCAGTTACGGCACGATCGGCATCGCCGCCCCGGTCCTTCTGCTGCTCGCCCGCATGGTCCAGGGCTTCTCCACCGGCGGCGAGTACGGCGGCGCCACCACCTTCGTCGCCGAGTACTCACCGGACCGCCGCCGCGGGTTCCTCTCCAGCTGGCTCGACTTCGGCACCTTCACCGGCTACGCGCTCGGCTCGGCCCTGGTCACCGTACTGAACCTGCTGCTCTCCGACACGGAGATGCTCTCGTGGGGCTGGCGCATCCCGTTCCTGATCGCCGGGCCCCTCGGCGTCATCGGCCTGTACATGCGGCTCAAGCTGGAGGAGTCCCCGGCCTTCCAGCAGCAGTTGGACGAGCACGAGAAGAGCCTCGCCCAGGAGTCGACCGGCGACGAGCTGCGGACCATCGTCAAGGACCACTGGCGGCCCCTGCTCATCTGCATGGGCCTCGTCCTGCTCTACAACGTCACCAACTACATGGTCACCGGCTTCCTGCCCACCTATCAGACGGAGACCCTGAACCGTTCCAGCGGTTCCGCCGACGTCCTGGTCCTGATCGGCATGGTGTGGATCGTGCTGCTGATCACCTTCCTCGGCCGGCTCAGCGACCGCGTCGGCCGACGGCCCCTCTACGGCGTCTCGGCGGCCGCGATGATCGTCCTTGCCGTTCCGTCCTTCCTCCTGATCAAGGCGGACGGAACCTGGCCACCGATCTTCGGCGTCCTCATCCTCTCCACCCTGCTGGCCTGCTTCGCCGCCCCGAGCGCCGCCACCCTGCCCGCGCTGTTCCCGACCGCCGTCCGCTACGCCGCCATGGGCATCGGCTTCAACTTCGCCGTCGCCATCTTCGGAGGCACCACCCCGTTGGTGACCGAGGCGCTGATCAGCCTCACCGGTGACGACCTGATGCCCGCCTACTACCTGATGCTGGCCGGCGTCATCGGCCTGGTGACGGTGAGGTTCCTGCCGGAGAGCTCCCAGGTCCCGCTCAACGGCTCGCAGCCGATGGTCGGTTCGCAGGAAGAACAGCAGGAACTGATCAGCACCTCCACGGACCTGTACCAGGTGGAAGGCCAGTACAGCGGCGTCCGCTGAACGGGCCCGCTCGGCGCCCCCACCGCTACCCGCGTCTCGACGGCGTGGTGCACCCGCACGCCATGGCGGCCGTACAGCCGGGGTAACCCCGCCCCCGTGGCGTTGGAGGTGTCCACTCCCGGCCCTACCGTGTCGCGCTGTCGCGCTCGCGGTGAAGGCGGTGAACGGGAGCCGGAGCCAAAAACCCTCCGAGCCAATGGCCCTGCGCCTCACGCAGGGCCCGACGCTCCGGCCTCCCCTCCCCTCCCCTCCCCTCGCGGTCGTCCCGGCCGAGCAGGAACCCGACGTCCTACGTCCTGCCGTACTGGGTCTCGGGGGAGCTTTGACGACCGAAACGCGGTGTCGACCGGCGATGTCCCCCGGCCGGCCTCCTTGGGGAGCGGCACCTGCCGCCTGGGGTATGCTTGATCCAGAACGCGGCGCCGAACTTCCGGTGTCCGACAGTGCGTTGGTGGTCCAAGGAAAGACGCCCCGCTTCCTGCGGGGAGATGCAGGTGCAAGGCCTGCCCAGCGCTCGAACAAGGAACCCCACCCCGTGTATGCAGGGTGGGGTTCCTGCATGTCGGGCAGACCAACCCTGACAACCGCCGGGAGACCCGGCTGCGGCTCACTGACGAAGGACGACGCACCGTCGAGGACGTCACCGCCCGGCGCCGCGCGGAGATCGCCGCGATCGTCGGAGACCTCGCACCCCAGCAGCGGGCCACACTCGTCGAGGCGCTCACCGCGTTCAACGCGCCCGCGGGAGAGGAACCTCACGCGGCGGCCCTGGACGACCCCGAACCGCACTCGCTGGGCTGGACGATGCCCGTCGCCATGGCTCACGACGCCTGAGGGTCCGGCCCGGCCCCGTGCGTAAAGCTACACGCTGAAGCGCCTGAACGAGTCAGCCCAGAAATCGAAAGATCCCGCCTGTTGATAGTTCAACGGGGAGTACTGCGACAAATGCCCTCCCGGCGTCGTCGTCATCCGTCGGCGTATAGGCCGGGCGCCGAACAAGGCTCTCGGTCACCAAAATTCGAATCACTCGAATTGCGGTTTCATGAACCCCCACAAAGTCCCACAGAGCATCAATCGGGTGTGCCTTTGGAGCCTGCGGGTTGTTGGCCGACAGCTCACAAGAGCCGGGTGCGCGGCGGCTGGTGAAGCGGCAGGGAAGGTGCCCCCGGCGCGGGTGGTTCCGCCCATGGCGGCGGCAGGGGGCGCTGTCGTGGACCGCTTCGGTCTGTACGCGGACCGCTTCGGCCTGCAACTGACGCTCGTGCTCTTCCTGTCCGTGGTCGTGATCGTGGTCACATTCTCCGGCGTTTGGTATTCGAGATGGTCGGCCGGGAAGTCATTGATCATCGGGCTTGCATTCACCGCCCATTCCCTCTGCTTTCTGGGAATCGGGTGGTGAATGTGTGGAGCTTTTGGTGCCTGCTCATGCCCAGAGGGTGTGCGGGTTGTGTGGTGGTGGGCCCGGAAAGCGCCGGTTTTCGTTACGGGGCTTGCGACAAGATCTCTCGTGCAGTAATCAGGTGAATCATGAACTTGTTCAGCCGTGGCACCGTGTTCCGCCGCCCGGAGCCCGCCGTCGCTCCCTCGCCCTCCACCCTGTCGCCGGTCCCCGACCCGGCGCTCCTCCCGGATCCCCGTCTGACGGCTCTGACCGGAGAATGGATCATCGACCCCGCACACAGCAGGATCGGTTTCTCCGTGCGACACGCCATGGTGACCACGGTGCGGGGAGCTTTCACGGAGTACGAGAGCCGCCTCTACTTCGACGGCCTCGAACCGGACAGGTCGACGGCGGAGATCATCCTGTCCACCTCCAGTGTCGACACGGGTGTGGAACAGCGGGACGCCCATCTGGTCGGGCGGGACTTCCTGGATGCCAGGGCTCATCCGCGCATACGGTTCGTCAGCACCGCCGTGGACGTGGCGGGCGCGGACGTCTACCGGATGGCCGGCGACCTCACCATCAAGGCCACGACCCGGCCCGTCGTCCTGGAGCTCACCTACATAGGACATGTCACCGACCCGTTCGGCTACGAGCGGGTGGGCTTCGACGGAACCACCACCATCAACCGCTCGGAATGGGGTCTGACGTACAGCTCCAAACTGGCCGAAGGCGGCGCCATGGTGAGTGAGAAGGTCCGTCTCCAATTCGACATCGCCGCCATCCGCGCCCTCCCCGCGGGCTGATCACACCCTCAACCACCTGGTACTCGGTGACACAGCGGGCTGGACCGACACCGTCGGCACGGGCACCGCGCACATCGCCGGCCTGGTCGAGCCGACGCCCGACCAGGCTGACGATGTGCCCGGCCGGCTCGGTCTAACCGGCTGAGGGGGAGGCGCCGGACGACCGCCCTTCCTCGATGGTGCCGCCGAGCTTCGCGCGTGCCGCTTCCATGGCCGAGCGCGGGGTCGCCGAGAGCACCCAGCGGCTCCCGACGAGGTACACACCGCCGTACATCTGCGCGACGTCGAGCCATTCGCGCTGGCCTTTGGCCGTGTCGAACGTCAGCAGCACATACTCGGCCGAGCCTGACTTGCACATGCCCTGACGGTAGTCGAGGGTCTTGCCCGGAACCTTGGGCTTCCCGCAGTCGACCGCTGCGGCGAGCTTCTCCAGGGTCATCGGCTTCGCGCTGGGCACGGTCTGCTTGTGGTCGACCCGTTCCTCGGTCGAGGCGCCGGCACAGCCGGCGAGAAGGAGCGCCGCGGCGGTCATGAGCGCCGGACCACTGAGCAGGCGGCGGAGGGGGCGGTGCATCGGAACTCCAAATGCGGGGCAGGGGCTGATCCGTCCCTCGGATGTACGGGGCGGACCTGCCCCCCGTTCACGCGTCGAGCCCGGCCGGGCCGTGAACTTCCGCCCGGCTACCGGCACAGGGGCAGTCCGGTGAGGAAGCGGCCCAGCGGGCCGGAGATGATCCGGTGGTCGTGGAGGGAGGGGGCCAGTCGCAGCCAAGACGGTCGACGCCGGGATCGTCGTAGTGCCAGTGGAGGCGCAACCGGTTGTCCCCACGCCGCTCGCGTTCCTGGACGGTGTGCTCGTTGCTCGTTGCTCGTTGCTCGTTGCTCGTTGCTCGTTGCTCGTTGCTCGTTGCTCGTTGCTCGTTGCTCGGCGCTCGGCGCTCGGCGCTCGGTGTTCTGGGCTCCGGGCGAACGCGGCCGTGTCGTGTTGGCGGGGTACGCGGAGCTGACCAGGATGAAGAACCTCCTGCGGCCGTTCCGGGCCCCCAGCCGGTCCAGGAAGCCGTGACGGGCGGCCCGGAGGTGGCGGCCAACTCCGCCTGTGCGGCCCAGCGTTCACCTGGGTCGAGGGGCGTGGAGAAGTCGTTGGTGCCCAGGCCGGCCACGATGAACTGCGGACGCCAGATGATGCGGCCCGCGGCCCGCGGTCTCATGAGATCGTTGGCTCTCCGAAATCCCCGAGGCACCGGTCCGACCGATTCCGCGGCGCTGGTGCCACGGATGCCGGGATGCCGAACCGACGGGACGTGAACGACGATGGAGGGGGAGGCAGGGCAGGGACCCGGAACACGTGGGGAGACCGATGGCGTCGTACACGCGGCACGCGGAACCTCAGGGGGAACCACCCGACGCATCATGAACGCGACCCGAACGACCGGCGAGGCCGGCCCCGCCGGCACCGACAATGCGGTCCGGGCGGCCCGGGGACTGGCCCGGCTCGCCCTGCTGTGCGTCGCCGGCGCCGTCGCAGCCGTGGTTGTCGGCGCCGGATCAGGCCGATGGCTGATCCTGCTGCTGGGCCTCGCCGGACTCGCCGTGACCGGCGCGGGCCTCTGGTGGGCGCTGGCCCACCGAAGAGCCGCCCGCCTGCTGGGCGCCCTGCTGGCGCTGGCCGCACCTGTCTGCGTCCTCGTGCTGTACGCCGTCTCGGGTCTGTGGGCGGTGGCGGTGACGGCGCTCGCCTTGTGGGGCGCGGGGCTGGCCTGTGCCAGAAGCGCGCTGCGCCGCCTGCGCAAGCCGCACGGCATGCACACCCGGTCGGCCCGGCCGCCCCGCCGCGCGGTACTGATCATGAACCCGCGCTCCGGGGGCGGCAAGGTCGGCCAGTACGGTCTCGTGGAGCGGGCCGAGGCGCTGGGCGCCCGCGTGGTGCTGCTCGACCTGGACACCGATCCGGATCCGGTGGCCCTGGCGCGGCGGGCCGTGGCCGAGGGCGCCGACCTGCTCGGCGTGGCCGGCGGCGACGGCACGCAGGCACTGGTGGCGGGAGTGGCCGCCGAGCACGGTCTGCCTTTCCTCGTCGTGGCCGCCGGGACCCGTAACCACTTCGCGATGGACCTCGGCCTGGACCGTGACGACCCGGCCACCGGCCTGGACGCCCTGACGGACGGTGTGGAACTCCGCGTCGACCTGGGCGACGTGGCCGGGCAGCCGTTCGTCAACACCGTCTCGTTCGGGGCGTACGCGGAGATCGTGCAGAGCCCCGACTACCGGGACGCCAAGGCGGCCACCGCACTCGACCACCTGCCGGACCTGCTGGTCGGCGACGCCGCCACCCCGTTGGACGTCCGGACGGACGACGAGCGGCTGACCGCCCCGCAGACACTGCTGGTGAGCAACAACGCCTACGCCCGGGCCGACCCCCTGGGCGGCGGACGAAGACCGCGACTCGACGGAGGCACTCTCGGTGTGATCGCGGTCCGCGTGGACGGCCCGGCGCAGGCCGCCGAACTGGCGTTGCGGGGCGAACGCGCCAGCAGTATCACCGCGCTGACGTCGCGGCGCGTGGTCGTCGAGGCCGACGCGGAGCTCATCCCGGTCGCCGTCGACGGAGAAGCGCTCACCTTGCCTCCGCCGGTCGTGTGCACCGTGCGGCCCGGCGTCCTTCGGGTGCGGGTGCCCAGACAACGTCCCGGCGCCCCGTACGTCGCACCGTCCGTGGACTGGCAGCGCATCGTCCGCCTCGCCCTCGGCCGGGCATCCCTCCCCTTCCACGAGAACATCCACCACGAGAACGTTCACCACAAGAACGCCGACCACAGGAACGTCCACCACAAGAACGTCGACAAGAACCAGGAGCAGAGCGATGCTTGACCGCCCGTCGCACCGCCCGTCGCCGGAACACCGGGCCCGGCGAGACCTGATGCGTGATCTCGCCGCCCTCGACCAGGCGCTCTACGAGGCCGTCACGGTCACCAGGACACCCGCACTGGACTCCGCCCTGCGGCGGCTGTCCGCGGCGGCGGACCACTCCAAGATCTCCTTCGTGACCGCCGGGCTCCTGGCACTGTTCCCCGGCCGGCCACGCCGAGCCGCGGTGCTCGGTCTCGCGGCCGTCGGTGTCGCCTCGACGACCGCGAACCTGCTCGGCAAGCGCCTCGTCCGGCGTCCGCGTCCCCACCGCGCCGAGGACTCGCCGTTCCCCGGGCGGCATGTGCCGATGCCGGCCTCCGCGTCCTTCCCTTCGGGTCACACGGCCTCGGCTGTCGCCTTCGCCGCGGCGGTCGGGCCGGCCTTCCCGGTCGCCACGGTTCCGCTCGGCCTGCTGGCCTGCGCGGTGGGCTACTCGCGGATCCACACCGGCGTGCACTACCCGGGCGACGTCATCGCCGGCGCGCTCCTGGGAACGGGCGCGGCGGCCGCGGTCCTCGCCGCCGCCCGCTGGGACGACTGAGAGGCAGCGCGTTCGGCGCGCACCGCGAACACCGCCATGGACCAGAGGCCGTCGCGGTCAGGCGGTGACGGCGACGGCGCTGCGCAGCCCGGCGTGGGTGGGTCCGGTGGCTCGGATCGGCATGCGGTTACCCGCCGGCCGGTTTCACCGTGACCCGGCCAGGGGTCAGGGATCGAGAGACCGACGGTAGCCGACGTCGACGCGCACCAGCGCGCTGCGGCGGATCTCGGAGACCGCGGCCCGCAGCTGCTCGCCGTCGATCGTGGCCGCCCACGTCGTGGCGGGTGGCTCGGGCGGCACCAAGGTGCGTGTGGAAAGCCGGTAACGGTCGGTCGCGGTCAGCGTGACCGCTTCCCGGGTCGCCTCGACGCGCAGAGCACCGAGCACCGGCATGTCCGGCTCGCGTGCGGTTGCGGTCAGGACCTGTTCGACCGCGTCAGCCAGCACAGGACCCTTCAACGTGGCAATCGGCAGACGTCGTACGTCCGCGAGTGATGCCTTGATGTGAACGGCCCTGTGCTGCGCCGTCACCGCGTCTTCGAGGACCTGTGCGACGTGCTCGTCGATCAGCCGTGCCGCTTCATCAGGTCCGGCGTCGAGGGCGGCCTCGACAGCGGTGAGAGGCATGGCGATCTCACGGAGCCGGCGAAGGGCGGTTGCCCGCGCCACCTGGTCAGCGGTGTAGTAGCGGTAGCCCGAGACCGGGTCGACCTCGGCGGGACGCAGCAGCCCGGAGTCGGCGTAGAACCGCAGCGCGCTCGAGGTCAGACCACTGCGTTGGGCGAAGACGCCGATCGGCATCAGCTCGGAATGTGGCACCCCGCCATCATTGAGCTTCAACCAACTCGAAGGTCAACCAACTCGAAGGTCAACCGCTCGAAGGCACCCCATGAAGGCACCTCATGAAGGCACCTCATGAAGGCACCCCACGAAGGAACTCCCACGAACGCAACCCCCACGAAGGTCAACACCGACCGGTGGCGCCACCACCACCCGGCAGTGGCTCACGCCGTGTGCTGGTAAGCGGAACTGGTGAGGTGGCCCGTCGTCCGGGTGGGACACCGAGCGGGCCGGTGGAGGACGCCTACGGTCGTGCAGCCCGGGCAGGCCGACTGTGACGGCGCTGGTGGTGGGGAGTGATGCGCCGCCTGTGATACTGGAGCGGTGACGTCACTCTCCCCACCGCAGTCGTCGACACCGGATGAGCCCGTCACCGGGGACGCGCCCCACCGGATCCGGCGCCCGCTCCTCACCCAGTCCTGGCTGGATGCGACGTTCCTGCACTGGCCCGCGGATCCGGCCGACGTGGCCGGCGCGCTGCCGCCGGGAATCGTGCCCGACACCGTGGACGGCGTCACCTACGTGGGCCTGGTGGCCTTCCGGGTACACCGTTCCGGCTGGCTCGGTCTGCCCCCGGTGCCGTATCTCGGCAGCTTCCCCGAGACCAACATCCGCCTCTACACGGTGGACGCACACGGGCGTCGGGGGGTCGTCTTCCGTTCGCTGGACGCCTCCCGCCTCCTGCCCGTCGCGGTGGGGCGTGTCGGCTTCGGCATGCCGTACGTGTGGTCACGCATGGCTGTCGGCACCCGTGATGACACCGTCACCTACACCAGTACACGACGGTGGCCCGGTCCGCGCGGCGTCCGCAGCCGTATCTCCGTACGGGTGGGCGAACCCATAGCGCGGCCCACCGAGTTGGACCATTTCCTGACCGCCCGCTGGGGCCTGCACAGCACCCTCTTCGGCCGGCCGGTATACGTACCCAACAGCCACCCGCGCTGGCCCCTGCACCAGGCCGAGCTCCTCGCCTGCGACGAAGACCTGGTGGCGGCGGCCGGCCTGCCCACGCCGGCCGGTGAGCCGGTGAGTGTCCTGTACTCACCCGGCGTCCCGGCCCGCTTCGCCCGCCCTGCCGGTACCCCGCAACGGAAGAACCGTCGGCCTCAGTCCTGACCAGGGGGAGAGCCGAAGGTGAGCGGATCCACGGTGCCCGTCTGGATCACCAGGCCGTGCTGCACGCCCCCGCTGATCGTGTTGTGGACATCCACGACCTGCTGACTGCACTGGTGAGGCGCCAATTCGACGAGTACTGCCCGCAGTTCAGAAGCGGCGGCAGGATCGGCGAGCAGGGTGCGGCGCAAACGCGTACGCCGCTCCGCCTCGACATCCCCGGCGGTCCGCTCATCGCCGGACGCCCTGGCCGCCCTCAGGCGGGGCCTCGGTCTCAGGCGCGCGAGGCTGACCTCGACGCCGTGGGTGTGTCGGCCGACTTCAGGGCATGGTCGAGGAAGCGTTGGGCGATCGGCGGTACGGCGCGCGAGCCGAGCCAGGCGATTCCGATGTCCCGGGAACCGCGTACGTCGGTGATCTCCAGGTAGCGGATCGGGGACTGCGGGCTCGCCGTGGTGTCCGGCGACGAGGGGATCAGGGACACGCCCAGACCGGCGGCGACCAGGCCGCGCAAGGTCTCCACCTCCTCGCCCTCGAAGCCGACGAGTGGGGTGAAGCCCGCCTTGTGACACAGCGTCTCGGTGAGGTCGCGCAGCCCGTATCCGCGCTTGAGCAGGATGAACCGCTCCTCGGCCACCTCGGCCAGGCGGACCCGGCGGCGCCCGGCCAGCCGGTGCCGGGCGGGGACGGCCAACCGCAGGGGCTCCACCAGGAGGCGGCGCCAGGTGATCAGTGGGTGAACGGGCTCGCTGCTGGTGATGATCAGGTCGGCCGTGGTGTCGAGGAGGTGCCGGACCAGGCCGACCTCACCGTCCTGACGCAGCTCGAACTGGGCCTGCGGAAACGCCTGCCGGAAGTCCGTGACCAACCGGGGTACGAGCCAGCTGCCCAGGGTGTGCAGAAAGGCCAGCGACACCACACCGGCGTCGGGGTCGACCAACTCGGCCACGGCTCGCCGACCCCGGTCGTAGCTGTCGAGCATCGTGTCGACGTGCTCCTTGAACACCCGTCCCGCCGGGGTCAGGCGCAGGACGCGTCCGACGCGTTGGAAGAGTTCCGCGCCGACCTCGTCCTCCAGTCGGTTCAGGGCCCGTGACAGGGCGGGTTGGGTGACCTGGGCGTCCGCCGCGGCCTCGGTCACCGTCGTCCCCTGCGCCACGGCCTGGAAGGAGCGCAGTACCTGAAGATCCATACGGTCATTCTCCTCCCTCATGGATGAGGCGGGATCCAGACTGCAGCAACATGGGTCACGGACGGCCGGGCGGCCGGGCGGGCAGGCAGGCGGGCAGGCAGGGATGTCCTGTCTGTCTTTCTGTCTGTCTGTCTGTCTGCCTGCCCGCCCGCCGGACCGGAGTGCCTACCGCCGCGGGTGGGCCGCGCCCGCCACCACCTGCGCGGTCACCCTGTCGCAGAGCCGCTCGGCGACCGTGATCGCGTCCTCCCAGTCGGCCAGTGAGCGGCCGGGGCGCACCGGTTCACCGCGGGCGTGAGCGATCGCCCGGCGGGCCTGGGCCAGCTGGTGGTACGCGGTGCGGCGCAGTGACTGCCGCTGGGCCGGGCCCGCTTCCGGAGCGACGTCGTGGTAGCGGCGGGCGGCGGCGACGGCGGCCTCGGTCTGCGCAAGGGCGCGGTGCCCGGCGGAGTCGGGCCACACCACGAAGTGCGCGGCGAGCACCAGCGCGGAGGCCAGAGCGGTGTCCAGAATGCGCGTGCCGTACAGCGCCCGGTGGTCGCCGAGCAGGTCGAGCAGCACGAACACGACCGCGGTCAGCCCCACGGTGGCGAGCGCGTAGTGATGGCGCACGCCAACGGCCATCAGCGCCCCGAAGACGGCCACGACACCGATCACGGTGTAAGTGCCGGTGGCCGCCACCGACACCGCTCCGATCGCGGCCACGCCGACGACCGTGCCGGCCGAGCGGTGCAGCGCCCGGGTGAACACCGGGCCGAAGTCGGGCTTGTAGACGAAGGCCACCGTCATGGGGAGCCAGTAGCCGCGCGGACCGTGCAGCGCCTCGGCGAGCAGATGGGCGACGAGGACGCAGCCTGCCAGCAGGACGGCGTAGCGCAGGCGTGCCGCCCCTCCGGGCCAGGTGTGGGCCGGCAGACGCAGTGTCGGATCGGCGGCGTCCGGTTCGTCGATGCCCGCCCACAGCGCGGCCAGCGCGGACCTGCCCGGTGAGTCGGCGTCGAGGGGGCCGGGCACCGACTGTTCGGCCGCCGTCCCGGCCGGTGCGGGAGCCGAGACCTGCCCCGGCAGCAGCCGCTCGGCCAGCCGCAGCGGTACGCCGGTCAGTGCGGGTGGGAGCGGGCGGGCCTCCCAGACGAGCGCCGTCACGGCCTCGCCCAGCCGTACGGCGTGGTGGAACGCCCGGACCAGTTCTCGGACTTCCGTCTGCTGTCGTCGCCGGGTTCGCGGTGTGAGGTGGACGGCCATCACCTCGTGGGCGTGGTTGAGCGCGAGTGTCATCCGTCGGCGGGCCTCCTCGGCGTCCTGCGTACCGGCCGCGGCGAGCGCATCGCCCGCGCTCCGGTACACGGCGAGGACGGCGGCCCGCTCGACGTGGTGCCGGCGCCACAGCCACGGGGCCGCGGACAGCACCAGGACGAGGGCGACACCGGCGAGCAGGGCCAGCGGCGGCTGCCACCACGGCCCCGGCACGGGGATGCCGGTGCCGATCGTGACGCCGAGGAGCAGGTGCATGCCCGAGACGGACGCGATCCGCCCCCGCAGACTGACGGTGCCCGCGACCAGCGCGGCAGCCACCAGGCATCCGGTCACGGCCGCCGACTCCGCGCTGCGCAGGGCGAGTTCACCGGCGAGCAGTCCGAACGCACTGGACACGCCGGTCCAGCCCAGCCGTCGCACCCGTACCCGGTAGGGATCGGAGCCGTCCTGGCTCACGCCCCACAGGGCGCCGATCGCCGCGATCACGGACGGCATCACCCACCCGGTGCACACCCCGACGAACAGCGGCAGAGCCAGGGCGAAGGCGCCCCGTGCCGCCGCTGCCAGGGGCAGGGGCAGGGGCAGGGGCAGGGATACGGGTGCGAGGCGGGCGGCGGAACGCGGCCACCGCAGGCGGGACGTACGGCGCGGACGTTCCGGTCGCGCCGCTGCCGCTGGACTCATGGACCGTGTCCTTTCGCATGCCGGGCCGGAGAGCGGACAACGGGGTCAGCCCACCAGCTCGAAGAACAGCGGCAGGGGGGCGCGGGAAAGCCCGAGCGAGGCCGCCTCGGTGGTGACCGGCGCGGCGGCCTCAGTACGGCAGGTCCGCGGGCGGTCGTGCCGATGAGACCATCGACGCTGCTCCACCGGCTGCCCATGACTGCTCCTGAACGGTCGGGTACGGGACAGCGACCAGCCTGCGAGCTTCCGGATGCATGCGTCCAATGCCTGAGAATCACAGGACCCATAACCTGATGGTATTCGGGCGCCTGAACTGCGGTTTCGCCGCCGAGGCAGGAGTGTCCGACGCGGCGACTGTGACGGAAACCGCCCTCTTGTGGTCAACCCACGAGACGCGTTCTCACATCCAGGCTGTCGAGCCGTCCGGACGTACCGGCACCTTCCGGCGCCAGGTCACCCAGTCGTCGTCCTTGAGCACCGTCTCGTCGATCTCGACGCCCACCCGGGGCGGTCCGGGCGCAGCGGAAGATGCCCGTCCACCGGGACGTAGGGGTCAGGGCACCACATACGGCAAGCGCCGCCGGAGGCCGCGCGGGCCAAGGGCCGCGGGCACGGTGAGGGCGCTGGTGCCGAGGCCGTGGGCCAGGAGACTCACCGATCGGACAACTGCGGGACAGCCCGCAGGCAGGGGGAAAGCTCGCCTGCGGGCTACCCGCCACTCAGCCGATGAAGTCGGCGATGAGGGTGGCGAATTCGTCGGATGTGGCCAGGCGGATACCCAGAGTTTCGGCCTTGGCGCGTTTGGAGCCGGCTCCTTCTCCGGCAACGACCAGGGTGGTCTTCTTGGAGACGCTGGAGGAGGAGCGGCCGCCGGCGCGTTCGATGAGTTCGTTCATCTGGTTGCGGCTGAGCTTTTCCAGGGGGCCGGTCATCGCGCCGGTGACCACGACCGTCATCCCGGCCAGCGGCATCGCCGTGGCCTCCGTGGCCTTGGTGGCCTTGGTGGCCTCCGGGCTGTCGCCGTCCATGGTGTCGCCGGTCGTGGGGGAGGGTGGGGTGGCGCCGGGCTCGATCATGTTGACCCCGGCGGCGGCGAGTTTGTCGATGAGAGGGGAGAGCTCGGCGAGTTCGGCGACGATGGAGGGGGCCTTCTCGGTGCCGATGCCGTCGACCTGTTGCATGGTTTCGGCGTCGGCGGCTCGGATGGTGTCCATGGTGGCGAAGTGCCGGGCGATGCGGCGGGACATGGAACGGCCGGTGCCGCGGATCCCGAGCGCGCACGGCACCCGTGACAGCGGCCGGTCCTTGGCGGACGCGATCGCGGTGAGGAGGTTGTCGGCGCTGGTCTCACCCATTCGCTCCAGGCGCAGGAGCTGGTCGCGGGTGAGGGTGAACAGGTCGGCGAGGTCGGTGACGAGGCAGGCTTCGACGAGCTGGACGACGCGGGTGTGGCCCAGGCCCTCGATGTCGAGCTGGTCGCGGCCGACGGCGTAGGTGAGGGCGGCCACGAGGTGGCAGTTTCGGCCGTTCTCGCAGCGCCAGCGCTGTTCGCTGCTGTCGATGGCGGCGCCGCAGCGCGGGCAGGCCTCGGGGAAGGCGATGGGCTGTTCGTCGCCGGTGCGCAGGTGGGCGACGGGGGCTTCGATGCGGGGGATGACGTCGCCGGCGCGGTGGACCATGACGTGGTCGCCCAGGCGCAGGTCGCGGCGGGTGATGTCGGCCGGGTTGTGGAGGGTGGCGTAGGTGATGGTGGCGCCGTCGATCTCGACCGGCTCCAGGACGCCGCGGGGGGCGATGATGCCGGTGCGACCGACGTTCCACTCCACCTCCAGCAGCCGGGTGATCTTCTCGACGGCCGGCAGTTTGTAGGCGATTGCCCAACGCGGGGCGCGGGAGCCGGATCCGGCGGTCTGCTGGTCGGCGGCCAGGTCCGCCTTGATGACGATCCCGTCGATCCCGAACGGCAACTCGGCCCGCAGTGCGGCGATCTCCTTCACCCGGGCCAGGACCTGCTCAGCCGTACGGGCGGTGACGTCGGGCACGGCGGTTGTGGCGGTGGTGTTCACGCCGTACGCGGCGACCTGCGCCATGAGGTCGCTGTGCGCGCCCTCACCCAAGCGCGCGGCGAGCGCCGTGTCGGTGTCCGGGAGGGGTAGCAGGCCGTAGCCGAAAAAGGTCATCGGCACGGTGTAAGCGCGGTCTTTCGCGCGCAGGGTGCCCGCGGCGGCGTTGCGCGGGTTGGCGAACAGCTGCCCGCCGTGCGCCGTACGGACCTCGTTGGCGTGCTCGAACTGGGCCGTGGTCATCAGGACTTCGCCGCGCACCTCCACCGTGACCGGCTCCGCCAGCTCCGACGGCAGGCCCTCGATCGTGCCGATGGCGTGCGAGACGTCCTCCCCGGCCGTCCCGTCGCCGCGCGTGATCAACCGGCTCAGGCGGCCGCGGGTGTAACGGGCGGCTGTCGCGAGGCCGTCCAGCTTCGGCTCGACACTGAACTGCTCCGCCTGGTGGCCGATACGCCGGGCCAACGACGCGGTCCAGGCGGTGAACTCCTCCGGCGAGAACACGTTGTCCAGGCTCAGCATCGCCACCGTGTGCGGGACGTCGCCTTCCACGGCTCCGCCGGCGACTTTCCCGGTGGGGGATTCGGGCAGTACCTGGTCGGGATGCTCGGCCTCCCACGCCGCGATGCCGCGCATCAGCCGGTCGTAGGCGTCGTCGTCCAGCGACGACGTGCCGCCCGCGTAGTAGCCGGCCGACGCCTTCACCGCGTCCTCGACCGCCTGCGCGTAGGCGGCAGCATCCACGATCACTGCAACAGGTGTTGTCATGCCCGTCATCCTGCACGCCACCACTGACAACGCTCCTGCTGCCGGTGTCCGGCAAAGGGGCAGCTCCCAGCGGTTCATGTCGGCGTCCGATGCGATGGGCGAGGGGTGTCGTCCGGTGGTGCGGGGCTGTCGTTCAGGGCTTTCCCGCTGTTCTCGGCGCGGGTCCAGGTCCGGCCGAAGGCCTGGACAAGCCCGCCGCGTGCACCGCACCACGCGGCCCGTGACACGCCACCGAATGGCCCATCCAGGCCGTTTGCGCATCTCTGGGCAATATCGTGCAGAATATGAAGAAATGTCATATTGCGTACTGGGCCTGCGCCGCAGTGGTCGTCGGGGCAGGCCTCGGGGCCGCTCCGCCGAGCGCCGGTCACACGACCCACGTGGTCCGCCCGGGGGAATCGATCCAGAAGGCAGTGGACGCTGCCGCACCGGGTGACACCGTCCTCGTCTCCCCTGGGACCTTCCAGGAGAGCGTCAAGGTGAGCAAGCCCGGGCTGACCCTGCGCGGCATGGGTGCCCGCACGGTGATCAAGCCGGGCACGGACAAGGCCGCGAACAGTTGTGCCGAGCGCGGCAACGGCATCTGTGTGGTGGGGACGAAGGACGCCAACGTCGAGGGTGTCACCGTCGCTTCCCTGACCGTGACCGGCTTCACCGGTGACGGCGTGTTCGCCATGGCGACGGACGGGCTGACCGTGCGGAACGTGACCGCGGTGAAGAACGGGGTGTGGGGCATCGCCCAGGAGCAGTCGGTCCGTGGCGCGTTCCGGATGAACACCGCCCGGGACAACGGCGACGCGGGCCTGTTCCTCGCCAACACCATCACGGCAGAGCAGGGCGCCACCGACGCCCTGGGAACGGTGGTCGAACACAACCGGCTGGAGGGCAACCGGATCGGCATCACGGTGCGGCGCCTGCAGAACGTCAGCGTGCAGAGCAACCGCCTCACCGGCAACTGCGCGGCGGTGTTCGTCGTCGGTGACGAGAACAAGCCGAAGACCGGCCACCTGACCGTGCGCGACAACATCATCGAGCAGAACAACAAGTCCTGCCCGAAGACCGAACGGCTGCCCGCACTGCAGGGTTCCGGCATCGTCCTGACCGGCGCCGAGGAGACGCTGGTGACGGGAAACGAGATCACGGAAAACGTCGGCACGTCCCCGCTGTCGGGCGGCATCGTCCTGTTCAAGAGCTTCGTGGGCGTCACCAGCGAGCGGAACCGGATCAGCGACAACGTGCTGCAGGACAACTCCCCGGCGGACATCGTGAACGCGGACACCGGCGAGGGCAACATCTTCGAAGGCAACACCTGCCAGGCGTCCAAGCCCGCGGGCCTGTGCTGACCGGTCGACCGTGGTCACCCGTGGACCCGAGAAGGAAGAGAGACGGCACATGACGACCGCACAGACCGCACCCACCGCACCCACCGCACAGACCGAAGACGCCGCGCAGACCACCACCCCACCGCCGTCCATGCGGCTGAGGGAGCTCGCGTTCGGGGCGGCGTGTGCCGCAGCCCTCCGCGCGGCCGCCCGGCTGGGGGTCGCCGACTCTCTCGGCGACAGCCCCATGGCCGTGGAGGACCTCGCGGCAGCGGTGAAGACCGAACCCCGGCCGCTACGACGGTTGTTGCGGGCCCTGTCCTGCTACGGAGTCTTCGCCGAGCAGCAGGACGGGACGTTCGCGCACACCGGCATGTCCCGGCTGCTGCGCGAGGACGACCCGCACAGCCTCCGCAACATCACACTGTGGTGCACCGAGCCGTGGACCTGGGACGCGTGGCCCCAGCTGGACGAGGCGGTGCGCACCGGCCACAACGTGGTCGAGGGCCTGTACGGCAAGGAGTTCTTCACCTACCTCAACGAGGACGCCCCCGAATCGGCCGCGGTCTTCAACCGCGCGATGACGACCTCCAGCGAGCAGTCGGCGCGGGACGTCGCGGCGCTGCTCGACCTGTCGGGCAGCGCGTCGGTCGCGGACATCGGCGGCGGCCAGGGGCATGTGGTGGCGAGCCTGCTGGACAAGTACCCCTCGATGCACGGCACTCTGCTCGATCTGCCCCGCGTGGTCGAGAACGCCGTGCCGCGGCTGCGTGCGGGCGGCGATCTCGCGGACCGGGCACGGATCGTGCCCGGCGACGTCCGCGAGGCCGTCCCGGTCAAGGCCGACGTCTACGTCATCAAGAACATCCTGGAGTGGGACGACGAGAGCACCGCCCGGACCCTGCGCAATGTCATCGAGGCGGGCGGAGCCGGGTCGCGGGTCGTGGTCATCGAGAACCTGGTCGACGACACGCCCTCGATGCGGTTCAGCACCGCCATGGACCTGCTGCTGCTCCTCAACGTCGGCGGGGCCAAGCACACCACCGACAGCATGGTCAGCCGGCTGACCGAAGCGGGCCTGGTAATCGTGTTGGGCCGGCGGGACACCCCCTACCGCCACGGGTTCGACGCCCCCGCCCCGGGGTCACTGCCCCCCCGGTGGGCGGGGGCCCGCCGCGGGGGGGCCCCGGCGACCAGTGGCCGTCCACGGGGAGAACGGTGCGTTCAGCCGCGCTCCCAGACATAGAAGCGGTGCGCCATCGCGTCCTTCGGCGAGCGCCAGGTCTCGGGATCGTACGCCGTGACGTACGCCGACAGCCGCTCGCTGATGTTCCGGAACTCGGGGTGTCCGGCCGCCTTGGCGATGGCGGGCCCGGGGTCCTGGTCGGACTCGATGAGGTGCATGTACACGTCGCCGAACTGGAAGAGGCTGCGCCGGGCGACCCCGACGAGATGGGGCAGCTCTCCCCGGTCGGACTCCTCGAAGAGCTGGGCGATGTTCGGGGCCGTGCCCGGAGCCATACGGGCGACGATCAGGGCTTGGTGCATGGGGACTGTCCTCCGTCCTGCTCAGTCGGTCAGGCCCGGCGCGGACCCCTGCTCGGCGGCCGCCTTCTCGATGCGGTCCCGGATCAGGGCCATCTGGACCTTGGAGTTCCGGTTGATGTTGTCCGTCATCCAGTCGTCGTCGACCGGCGCCTCGGGCTTCATCTCGAAGTCCTGCGTCCACACCATCCGAGTGCCGCCCGGGGCCTTCTCGTACTGCCAGCGGATGTTCATGTGGGCGAAGGGCCCGGTCTCCACGCGGCGCGCCCTGACGCTGAGCATGTCGCGGTCCGTCTCCCGTTCCGATACCCAGCTCCACACCGTGCCGTTCTCGTCGGGGTGCATGGTCAGCCGGAAGGAGGTCTTGTTCCCCTCCTGGGAAAGGATCTCGACGGAGGCGTACTCGCTGAACAACTGCGTCCAGTTCGCCACGTCGTTGGTGATGTCCCAGACCAGGTCCAGCGGCGCGGCGATCGTGATCTCGTTCTGCGTGTGTCCGGCCATGTCACGCTCCCGCCAGGAGGGCACTGTTGACGAGGTCGAGGAACTGCCGGGGGCTCTTGCAACGCTCCGCGTCGGGAGGCATCGGCGTGCCGTACCGGTTCTCCAGCTCGCCCACGATGCCCAGCAGACCGAGCGAGTCGATGCCGATGACGTCGAAGCCGGAGTCGTAGCGCTCCTCCAGCTCGGCCGGGGTGACGGTGATGCCGGCGGCCTTCTTCATCAGCTCGGCCAGCTCTTCCACGGTGATGCGGTCACTCATGTGGTTCCTCTCCTTTGCTGTGCGGCGCCTCGTCAGGAGGCGCCGGTGGCACCGTGCCGCAGCACCAGCGCCGAGTTGGAGCCCATGAGCCCCCGGCTGAGGACCAGCGCCGTGCGCGCCTCGGCGGCGCGGGCACGACTGGTCACCAGGTCGAGGTCATGGCAGACGTCGAAGACGTTGGGGGTGGGCGGGATCAGGCCGTGCTCCATCGAGAGCACCGCCGCCGCGACGTCCAGCACGGGCGCCGCGCAGTAACCGCGTCCGATACCGGTCTTCGGCGCGGTGACCGGCACGCGCTTGGCGTGAGTGCCCAGCGCGTCCGCGATCGCCAGCGCCTCGGCCCGGTCCGCCTCCGGTACACCGAGGGCGTCCGCGAAGACCACGTCGATCTCCTCGGGCGCGCAGCCGGCCTCGTCCAGGGCACCGCGGATGGCCTGCGCGAGCCCTTCCCGGGACGCCTCCCAGCGGGAGGCGCCGGTGAACGTCGCCGCGTGTCCGGCCAGGACGGCCCGTACCCGCGCGCCCCGTTCCCGGGCCGCGGCCTCCTCTTCCACGACGAGCATCGCACCGCCCTCGGCGGGCACGAACCCGCAGGCCGAAGCGGTGAACGGGCGATAGGCGCGCGTCGGGTCGTCGGCGCGGCTCAGCTCCCGGTAACCGAGCTGGCAGACCACCGAGTACGGGGCGAGCGGTGCCTCGGTCGAACCGGCCACGAGGACGTCGGTGCCGCGCCGCACGGCCCGCGCCGCGTGCGCGAGCGCGTCCAGACCGCCGGCCTCGTCGGCGGCGACCACCGAGCAGGGGCCCTTGAAGCCGCGGCGGATGGAGATCTGGCCGGTGCTGGCGGCGTAGAACCAGGCAATGGACTGGTACGGCCCGACGAAGCGGCTGCCCTTTCCCCACAGCTGTTGCAACTCCCGCTGCCCGAACTCACCGCCGCCGGAACCGGCCGCGGTGACCACGCCCACGGAGAACGGCGTGTCGTCGGTGTCGGCCTGGCTGAGGCGGGCGTCGTCCAGCGCGAGGTCGGCCGCGGCCAGCGCGAAGTGCGTGAACCGGTCGGTCTGGACGAGGTAGCGTTCCTCGACCGCCGCCGTCGGCTCGAAGGCGCGGATTTCACCGGCCACCCGCAACGGCAGGTGCTCGCACCCCTCGCGGGTGACCCGGTCGAGGACGCTGATGCCTTCCTGGGTGGACTTCCAGAAGGCCTCGGTGCTGGTTCCGTTGGGCGCGACCACACCGATTCCGGTGACGGCGGCGCGCCGTGGATGCGGTTCGCTCATCGTGTCCTCTCCCTCGGCCGGCTCAGGACCACCGCGGACTGGAAGCCGCCGAACCCGCTGCCCACGGAGAGCACGCTGTTCAGTTTCCGTTCGCGCGCGACGCGCGGGACGTAGTCCAGGTCACACTCGGGGTCCGGGGTCTCGTAGTTGGCGGTGGGCGGTACCACCTGGTGGTCCAGGGCCAGCACACAGGCGACCACCTCGATCGCCCCGATCGCGCCCAGGGAGTGGCCCACCATGGATTTGATGGAACTCATGGGGGTGTCGTAGGCGTGCTGCCCCAGGGCCCGTTTCACCGCGGCGGTCTCGTGACGGTCGTTCTGCTGCGTGCCCGACCCGTGCGCGTTGACGTAGTCGATCGCCGTTCCGTCGAGCCGGGCGTGACCGAGAGCGTTCTCGATGGCCCGGGCCATCTCCACGCCCTCGGTGGTCAGACCGGTCATGTGATAGGCGTTGCCGAAGGTCGCATAGCCACTGAGCTCGCAGTACACGCGCGCGCCGCGAGCCCGGGCGTGTTCGAGCTCCTCCAGGACGAGCACCGCGCCGCCCTCGCCCATGACGAACCCGTTGCGGTCGGCGTCGAAGGGACGTGAGGCGTGCGCGGGGTCGTCGTTGCTCGAGGACGTGGCCTTGATCGCGTCGAAGCAGGCCATGGTGATCGGTGAGATCGGCGAGTCCGAGGCGCCGGCCAGGCACACGTCGGCCCTGCCCTCCTCGATCGTGTGGAAGGCGTACCCGACCGCGTCGAGCCCCGAGGTGCAGCCCGTGGAGACGGTCTGCACCGGCCCGTGCGCCTCGAACCGTTCCGCCACCGCCGAGGCGAGGGTGCTGGGCGAGAACGCGCGGTGCAGATGCGGGCCCGCCTCCTCGTGGCCCACGTCCCAGCGCTGCCCGCCGTGGCTGACCAGGACGTAGTCGTTCTCCAGCCGCGTGGTGCCGCCGACCGCGGTCCCCAGGGAGACCCCTACCCGCCAGGGGTTCTCCCGGGCGAGGTCGAGGCCGGAGTCCCGTACCGCCTCCTCCCCGGCGACCAGCGCGAACTGGATGTAGCGGTCGCACCGTGCGACGTCTTCCGCGTCCAGCCCATGGGCCGCCGGGTCGAAGTCGCACTCGGCGGCGATCCGCGAACGCAGGCTGGACGGGTCGAAGAAGGTGATGCCCCGCGTCGCCGTGCGCCCGTCCGCCAGCAGACCCCAGAACGCCGGTACGCCGATGCCGCCCGGGGCGACGACACCTATGCCGGTGACCGCTACGCGCCTGGTCATGAACCCACCTGAGATCCTGCGACCGTCCGGCCCACACCGGCGGGGGCCGCCTCCGTCGGGGCCGGGGCGGCGTCGGTCTCCTCGGTGTCGACGTGGCCGAGCGGCGGAGTCGGGGCCAGCGGGCTGAGATGGAAGACGATGCGGGCCTCCACGTTGCCGACGTTGCGGAAGCGGTGCCGCATATGGGCGGGGATCATGAGCCCCTGCTCAGGCTGCAGCGGGTGGGGGTCACCGTCGAGGTCGACCTCCAGCCGCCCGCACAGGACGTAGATGAACTCCTCGGAGTACGGGTGGTAGTGCTCGGCGATACGGTCGCCGGGCTGCACGATGGCCACGCCCATGAAACCGCTGGTGGAGCCGACCGTGGCGGGAGTGAGCAGGGCGCGCAGATCGCCGCCGCGCCGGGTGTTGGGCTCGATTTCGCCGAGCTCCACGATTCTGGGACGGTTCTTCTTCACGACGTTGCTCCGATCGTGTGCTGTGTCGACGCGGGCGCGGTGGCCGCCGCGCCCGGCTGCTGGAGGAATCAGGCCTCGGGCGAACGGCGGTCGGTGACGAGTTCCATGCGGGCGAGCTTGAGCAGGTGGGTGAGATCGCCGTCCTTCGCGGCGCCGCCCGCACCAGCGCTGCCGTCCAGGAACGTCGTCAGCTCGGTCGCCTCGGCGGGGTCCAGGAGGCCGAGGGACAGCGCGGGGTCGCCGGCGTCGAGGCCACCGCGCAGGTCGACCAGCCGCACCACGACGTCGTCGCGCTGGAAGATCGTGCTGCGCAGGACCGGGCTGCGCGGATCGTCCGCGGCCGCCTCGTCCTGCTGCGCCAGCAACTCGGCCAGCCGCAGACCGCACCCGGGCCGGGCCGGGTAGTGCAACGCGTGCCGTTCCGCCGCCGGGTTCTCCTGCTCGGCCGTCACATGGTGTACGGCCGGCAGCGCGGCCCGGGTGAAGAAGACCCGGGCGGACTCGGGGTCGTTGAGGTCCCGGTCCTGCTCCAGATACGGGTTGATGGCCTCCTCGACGGCCCGTACCTCGGGCTGCCGGGAGACATGGCGCAGCGCCGCGAGCAGGTCGCCCCGTACCTCGATGGCGCGCACCACCCGGTTGCCGTGCATGAACAGGGAGGTGCGGCACAGCCGGGTGGTGTCGTCGACCCGCGGCTCGGGCGAGGCGTAGCCGGCGAGGATCCCGGCGACGGTCGCCTCACTGCCGGGCTTGACCGTGAACGTGAGCGCGTGCCGGATCACGCCGTCACCGATCCGGGGCGCGGTCTGGAGCCCGCGCTCACCTGCCTTGGCGTGCGCCACCGGGCGGCCGGTCTCACGGACGACGTGGAAGCGAAGCGACCGGGTGTCCCGGACACAGCTGTGCAGCGGCTCCACCATCCGTACGTGCGCCTCGCTGTTCACCCAGGTGAGGAAGGGCGGAGCACTCTCCCACTCACTGGTGATGAGCCATTGGGAGGGGTTTTCGATCGACTGGCACAGCTGGTCGCTGACGTGCCCGGGGACGGACGCAACCTGGTTGCAGAGTTGCTCGTACGCCTCCAGGAACTGCTGCTGGGCTCCGTCGTAGACGTCCACCAGCAGGACGACCCGGAGCGTGGAGCCGTCGAACACTGACTGGGAGACACGCGGCGACGCAGGTCCGGTCCGCGGCTGTGAGGCAGGTGCAGACGTGGTGGTCATCCTGGGCACTACTCCTTCGAGGGGAGGGAAAACAGCGAACTGGGCTGCGGTGCTCCGATGTGAGCGTGACTCGATCCTGTGCCGGTCCCCTCCGGCGCGCGATTCGTATGGACTACGAGGGTGACCGGGCCGGCCGGCGGAGGAGGTCACACGAGGTGGGCGAAGACCACCAGATTGGCCGTGTAGTCCTTGACCGTGCGGTCGTAGTCACCCGCGCAGGTGATGAGCCGGACCTGGGCCCGCGGTGTGTCGTCGTACACCCGCCGGCTGGGGAAGTGGTCCTTGTCGAACTGCTCCACGCTGTCGACCACGAAGGTCGCCGTACGCCGGTCGGCCCTGACGACCCGGAAGGTGTCGTCCTTCTTCAGTTCACCGAGGCCGGCGAAGACCGCCGCCGAGACGACCGTGTCGACGTGCCCGGCGATGACCGAGGTGCCGGTCTCGCCGGGAGAGGCGCCCCCTGTGTACCAGCCCACGAGGTTGGTGTCGGCGGCGGGCGGGGGTTCGAGTTGCCCGGTGGGCCCGATCTCGAGGGCGGTGAAGGGGGCGTCCACCCAGATTTTCGGAATGAGCAGACGAACGGGCCTCGATCGCGGCAGGTGCTTGCCGACCGGCAGGACGGAAGGGGAAGCCGACGGGATGGCTCGCGGGGAGACCGGCGGGGCGGCTTGCGGGGTTCGAGGAGCCTGCGGGGCGGGGTGGCTCTGCGGCGGGCCGGAGTTGTCGGACGACGTGTCGTGGCCGCCGGCCAGGCTCGTCGCCAGGATCAGGAGGGCCGTGGCGCACAGCACCATCACGCCCCCCCGAGGGCCTTGGGGGGTCGGTACCGGCTTGTCGTCGGTGGGGGAGGGCGGAGGGACAGCCATGGGGATCACCTCATTGGTGCGCGGAAGCGGGGCGGACGGAGCGGCCGAGAGCCGTCAGCGGAGCGGCCGCCACACGAGGCACCGGTGGCGGCCGCGCTGCTATCGCGTCCGGCATGGATCAGGCCGCGCTGTAGGCCGACTTCTTGCGACGGGCGGCGTACAGGCCGGTCCCGACGACGGCCAGGGCCGCCAGTCCGCCCGTGGTCACGCCAGGCGTGGCCAGCGCGCCGCCTCCGGTGTGGATCCCGCCGCTGGGCTTTTTGTGGCCGCCGCTCCCGGAGCCCTCGCCGCCCTTGGTCTCGGAGTCCTCGCTGTCCTTGGTCCAGGAGCTCTCGCTGTCCTTGGCTCCGGAGCTCTCGCTGGCCTTGGCCCCGGAGTCCTCACTGTCCTTGGTCCAGGTGGAGTCCTTGCCCTGCTCGCTGTCCTTCGAGGCCTCCGGGTCCTGCTTGGAGCTGTAGCCGCTGTCCGAGCCGCCGTCGCTCACCGCGGTCAGCGCACCACCACCCGTGTGCATGCCACCGTGCGGTGAGTCATGGCTGCCGCCCTTGTCGTGTTCCTTGCTGTAGGACGAGTCGTCGTGGTCCCAGTCACCGGCCGCGTAGGCGCCGGGCGCGGTGACCGCGAGGACGGCCGAGGCCGCGGCGGCGGCCAGGAGCATGCGAGGAGAACGCATAAGAGGGTCCTTTCGCCATGGCAGGGCAGCTGGCACGTTGCCGGCTGAGGTGACCCGGCCCTGACGTGATCCACCGTCAGCCAGGCGTCCGTCTCGCACCACTTGGGGCGCTCACCCGGGTGAGCGCCCCAAGTGGTGGTTCACGTGACGTGCCGTCTCCTGGACCGCCGTTGTCGATCCCGGGCCAGGGGAGCGGAGGCCGTTTCCGAAGGCGGGTCAGCTCACCTCAGAGCCAGCGTCAGGGTCAGGACATGGCGCAGCGTCGACTCGGCATCCGGGACCGGGCCAGTCGAGCGCCAGGCGACGAACCCGTCGGGCCGCACGAGTACGGCGCCCCCGGGCGCCAGGCCGTGCCCTTCCCGCCAGTCCGCGCCTTCCTCGGGCACAAGCTCGGCTTCGGGCCCGCCGCCCACCCGGTACGTGGCCAGAGGGAGGTCCATCTCTTTCGCGAGGCGGGTGGCACACTCGTGCCAGCCGTTCGGCTCGGCGGCGTCGCTGAGCAGGACCAGGGACCGCTCGTACAGGTCGAGGGTGGAGATCCGCTCGCCCCAGTGCCGTACCCACAGGTGGGGTGCCCTGCTGCCGGGCTCCCCCGTCAGGGCGAGTTTCTCCGGGACCACGGCGGTGGCGGGATCGGTGCCGACGACGGCGCCGTTCGGGTAGCGGTAGCCGAGGGCCACGTTGAGGATGCCGCGCTGAGGTGCCCCACCGGGGCCGGGCGGCGGGGCGAAGCCGGGGTGACTGTGCTCGACGGAACGGGCGGCCGCGCGGGCGCTGGTCGCCTCCGCCACCGGGCGCCGTTCGGCGTCGTAGGTGTCCAGCAGTCCCTCGCCTGCCCAGCCGCCGAGTACCGCGGCCAGTTTCCAGGCGAGGTTGTGCGCGTCCTGGATACCGGTGTTGGAGCCGAAGGCTCCGGTGGGGGACATCTCGTGGGCCGAGTCGCCGGCCAGGAGGACACGGCCCGCCCGGTAGGTCCGTGCGACGCGTTGGGCGGCGTGCCAGGGGGCTCTGCCGGTGATCTCGACGTCGAGGTTCGGGTCGCCGACCGCTCGGCGGATGTGGTCCGCGCAGCGCTCGTCGGTGAAGGCATCGATGGATTCGCCGTCTTCGGGGTGCCAGGGGGCGTGGAAGACCCAGTTCTCGCGGTTGTCGACCGGCAGCAGCGCGCCGTCGGTGTCCGGGCTGGTCAGGTAGCAGACGATGAAGCGGCGATCCCCCACCACCTCGGCGAGGCGCCGGGAGCGGAAGGTGATGCTGATGTTGTGGAACAGGTCGCCGGGTCCGCTCTGGCCGATTCCGAGTTGTTCCCGCAGGGGGCTGCGAGGGCCGTCGGCGGCGACCAGGTAGTCCGCGCGGATGGTGCTGTGTTCGCCCGTCTCCCGGTTCTTGACCACCGCGGTGACGCCGTCGGGACCGCTGTCGAACGACATCAGTTCGGTGTGGAACCGCAGGTCGCCGCCGAGTGCGGTGGCCTGGTCGAGCAGGACCGGCTCCAGGTCGTTCTGGCTGCACAGACACCAGGAACTCGGGCTGAACCGGGCCAGTCCGCCACCCGGGTCGATGTCCCGGAACAGCCATTCGCCGGCGTCACCCACCAGGGTGGGCGTCTGCAGGATGCCGTGGTTGTCCGCCAGTGTGGCCGCGGCCTCACGGATTGCCCGCTCGACGCCGGCCACCCGGAACAACTCCATCGTGCGTACGTTGTTGCCGCGCCCGCGGGGATGGATGGATGTGCCGGCGTGGCGCTCCACCAGTGTGTGCGGCACACCCAGTCGGCCCAGGAACAGAGAGGTCGACAGACCCACCAGCGAGCCGCCGACGATCAGGACGGGGACCTCGTGGACCGTGTCGCCGGATTGACCGGCTCTTTCGTTCATCACTCGCCTCCAGCGCGTCGTATCCGCCGCTTCGGCCGGAAATGGCCGGGAATCTCATGCATGCCCCGCACCGCGGACAACGGCTCAGGCTTCACCCGCTTACCAACCGCTCGCCGGTCTTGAGGTCGTGGGCGGTGGGTGATCGCACGGCGACGCTCCCCTGTCCGGCGTAGGCCTGCGGAGCCGCCTCATGCTTCGCCCCGTGAGCGCGGCCTGTCGTCGGCTGCCGACGATCGACAGGCGGGCGCGTATGTCCCCCCGTGACCGCACCGCGCAGTTCCCCGGGTGAAGCCGACGGCCGCATGGGCCTCGGCGGGCGAGGTCGCCTGCCAGGATCCCGCCACCAGGGGCTACTGCACCGGCGCACAGGAGGAGTTGGGTCGCCGGCAGTACAAGGTGACGGACGCCTGTACGAACTCCATACGCCAAATGGCATAGTGGTGCCTCGGCGTCGCGCGGTCCGGCATCGGGCCGTAGCGCGGGCGGTTCGGCCTCCGGGCGGTCCGTAGGGCGGGGCGGCAAGTCCCGTACGCCGCGCACTCGTTCGGGCGGTCGATCGGAGAACTGCGCATGCCAGGTGGACTCATCGCGCTGGCACTCGGCGGTTTCGGCATCGGTCTGACCGAGTTCCTGATCGCCGGGCTGCTGCCGCAGGTGGCGTCGAGTTTCGCGGTGTCCGAGGCGGCCGCCGGCTGGCTGATCTCCGGGTACGCGTTGAGTGTCGCGATCGGCGCGATAGCGCTGACCGCGGCGACGGCGCGGCTGCCCCGCAAGGGGGTCCTGATCGGCCTGGTGGTGTTGTTCGTCCTCGGCAACCTGTTGTCCGCCCTCGCGCCGAACTATCCGGTGATGCTGTTCGGGCGGATCGTCGCGGCGTTGTGCCACGGTTCGTTCTTCGGTATCGGCTCGTTGGTCGCTCGCAGTCTGGTCGCGCCGGAGAAGAAGTCCCGCGCGGTGGCGGTCATGTTCGCCGGGCTGACGGTTGCCAACGTGCTGGGCGTGCCGTTCGGTGCGTTGGTCGGTGAGCGCTGGGGCTGGAGGGCGGCCTTCTGGGCGGTCACCGCCATCGGCGTGATCGCGCTGGCGGGAATCGTCGCCCTCGTCCCCGCAGGCGCGGCAGAGGCGGCACCGTCGGCCGTGACGGGCCGCGCGGACTCGGTACCGGCCGACAGCCTGCGGGCCCAGTTCCGCGCGTTCCGGTCCTGGCAGGTCTGGCTGACCCTGACGGCCACCGCGCTCAGCTATGGCGGGATGTTCGGTGCGTTCAGCTACATCGCCTACACGTTCACCGAGGTCGGTGGCTTCTCCTCGGAGGATGTCGCCTGGTTGCTGATGGTGTACGGCGTCGGCCTCGTCGTCGGAAACCTGGTCGGTGGGAGGGCGGCCGACCAGGACCGTGACCGCGCTCTTGTCCTCTCCTTGGTCGGACTCACCATCACCCTCGCCGTGTTCGGTCTGCTGGCCGGCAGCGCCACCGCGTCGGTCATACTGGTGTTCCTGATGGGGCTGTCCGGTTTCGCCAGCGTCCCCGGCATGATCACTCGCGTCACCGACTTCGCCCACGGTGCGGCGCTGGCCGCCAGTGCCAATGTGTCCGCGTCCAACATCGGCAACGCGCTCGGCGCCTGGCTCGGGGGCCTGGCCATCACCGCCGGCCTCGGCTACGCCTCGCCGCTCTACGTCGGCGCCGGTATCTGCCTGGTCTCCGTCATTGTCATGGTCGTCGCCGCACGCCAGGCCAGATCCCCCGCTCAGGAGACCGACCACCGCGGGTGAGGGACGCCGGTCAGCAGACTGACGACCGCGGGCGCATGGATGCCGGTCAGCCGTCGAGACCCGGCCCGGTGCCGCTGAGCGGCCATCGGTGACCTGTGCCGATACCGCAGCAGCTTGAGCTTGAGCCTGTGCCTTGAGCTCCGCTTTCCGCTTTCCGCTTTCCGCTTTCCGCGTGACGCGCCGACCCCTTACCTCACGCCGGGTCGGGGGCTCCCCGTCGACCCCGCCCGCGAACAACTCGGGACGCCCGGGTGGACGTAACGCCTGCTACATTTCGTGCCGTGACGAACGACCAGGCAGGGGCGCGGTGGCTGGTCCTGGTGATCAGGCTGCCCGGCGAGCCGTCGCGGCACCGGGTGGCGGTCTGGCGAGAGCTGCGTAAGGTCGGCGCACTGTCGCTGGGCCAGGGAATCTGGGCCGTGCCGGACGTGCCGGCCTTCGCCGAGGGGGTGCGGCGCGCGGTGGAGCTGACCGAGCGCGCCGAGGGACAGGCAGTGACGCTGCAGGCGACCGGACGCGACCCCGAGGACGCGGCCCGTTTCGAGGCGCTGTTCACCGCCGCGCGGTCCGAGGACTGGACCGAGTTCCTCGGGGACTGCGGCAAGTTCGAGGAGGAGATCGCCAAGGAGATCCGGATCTCCAAGTTCACCCTGGCCGAGCTGGAAGAAGAGGAACAGAGCCTGGAACGGCTGCGGCGCTGGCACCGGGACCTGACGGCACGCGATGTCTTCGGCGCGCCGGAGTCCGCCGAGGCCCGTGAACGGCTCAGGCAGTGCCAGTCGGTCTGTGAGGACTACGCGGAACGCGTCTTTGCCGCGCTGCACCAGAGCGAGGCGGATCAGGTGTGAGCGCGCAGGGAGGCGTTTCGGCGCCGCGGCGGACGATGTGGCCGCTGTACGCGGCCGGCTTCACCACCGCGTTCGGTGCCCACGGCATCGCCGCCAACCTCGGTGGCTTCTCCGACGACGCGGTCACGTCGCTGCTGGTCCTCGGCGGGCTGCTCGCTCTGTACGACGGGGCCGAGGTCCTGCTCAAACCGGTCTTCGGGACCCTTGCGGACCGTGTCGGCGCGCGGCCCGTCCTGCTCGGCGGGCTTGTCGCGTTCGCCGCGGCCTCGGCCTTGTACGCGATGGTGGACAGCCCCGGCTGGCTGTGGGCGGCCCGACTCGGTCAGGGGGCCGCAGCCTCGGCCTTCTCGCCTTCGGCCTCCGCGCTGGTCGCCCGGCTCAACCCGGCCGCCAAGCGCGGCCGGGCGTTCGGCAGTTACGGTTTCTACAAGTCCATCGGCTACACCCTCGGCCCCCTGCTCGGTGGCGTCCTGGTCCGGGCCGGCGGGCTGCGACTGCTCTTCGCTGTGATGATGGTGCTCGGCGCGGCTGTGGCCGTATGGGCGGCGCTCGCCGTCCCTGCCACAGCCCCGCTGCCCCGCAGGCGCCAGACCGTTCTCGACCTGGCGCGGCGGCTCACGTCCGGCTCCTTCCTCGTCCCGACCGCCGCGCTGGCCGGAGCGACCGCCGCGCTCTCCGTCGGCGTCGGCTTCCTGCCTGTCTCCGGCGCGAGGGCCGGGCTCGGCACCGTGGCCACGGGCGCCGCCGTCTCCGTCCTGGCCGCGTGCGCGGCCGTCGTCCAACCGGCAGCCGGACGAGCCCTGGACACCGAGCGCCTCACCACCCGCACCGGCCTGGCCGCCGGACTGCTGACCACCGCAGCCGGCCTCGGATGTGCCACGCTGCCCGGTCTGCTCGGCATCCTGACCGGCGCGGCCCTGATCGGATCCGGAACCGGACTGATCACTCCCCTCGGCTTCGCCGCCCTGGCCGCCACCACACCCGCCGAACGCCTCGGCCAGACCATGGGATCGGCCGAACTCGGCCGCGAACTCGGCGACGCCGGCGGCCCACTCCTCGTCGCCGCAGCCGCCGTCCTCACCACCCTCTCCTACGGCTTCGCAGTCCTCGCCGTACTCCTGGCCACCGGCTCCGCCTTCCTTCTCGCCACCCACCGCGCAACGACCCCGGCACCCCGATAGCTGTCGGGGACCGGCCGGAGGTCTGCCCTGCGACCCGCGCTCCCGGGTGGTGCCCCCGAGATGAACGCCGACCCGGTCGACCGGGAGCTGTCCATCGCGGGCGAGCCGACCGGCCGGTGCACGCCGAGCCGATCACAGGGCTCCCTGATGTGCCCTGACCGCTAGCCGCTAGCCGCTAGCCGATGGAGCGCCCCGCGGCCCGGGTCAGGGTGGTGGCGGTCCGTACGGCGCTGGTGACGGCCTCATCGGGATCGAGCCGGCACAGATCGGTGAGGGTGAAGAGAGCCTCGGCGCTCACGACCACCGCGAGGTCTCGCTTGAGTTGGGCGAAGGCCGCCGGATCGGTCGCCCCGAGCGTGTCTTCGAGGGGCCGGAGCGCGTGGTCGATCAGTCCGAAGCGGATGCCGGGGCGTGCGGTCGCGGTCTCGGGCCGGGTGATGGTGGCAGCGATCATCGCGCGAACCGAACTCTGGCGGGCCAGAATGCCGCGGAGCAGGAACTCGCAGGCGAAGGCGACGCGTTCGACGGGGTCGGTGGAGTGGGCGACCGGTGCGAGCGCCTCGGCGGGGGGCGGCCAGACGCCGGCCAGGGCCTCGCTGATCAGCGACGGGAGGTCGGGGAAGTACCGGTAGGCGGTGGCCTCGGACACCAGGGCCGCGCGGGCGATCGCGGGCATGGTCACCTCGGTGCCCGTGCCGATGAGGTCCCGGGCGGCCGCCACGATCGCCGTCCGCGTGCGCTGCTTCTGGTTGGTGCGGCCGGTGCCCGCTCGCGCCGTCATGGTGCGACTCCTCCTGTTGGACCACCTTTGATCCCTCATTCTAGCAGTGGCCTCTTGTTATGAGAGTCCACTTGCATAAAGAGGGTCGACTTCCCTATTCTCATGAGGGTCGGCTCGCGAAGGAGGAGTAATGAGCACGGTTTCCCTGGTCGGTCCGGACGACGGTGAGACGATCCAGTTGGGCCCCATGCGGATGCGCATCCTCGAGGACGGCAGCACCACCGGGCACCGCCTCGGCATCGGGGAGATCACCATCGCCCCGCACACCCAGGGCCCGCCGCAGCACCGCCACGCCCGGCATGACGAGGGCTTCTACGTCGTCTCCGGCACCGTGCACTTCACCATCGGGGAGACGACCCACGTGGCCCGGGCCGGCACGCTGGCCATGATCCCTCCCGGGGCCCCGCACACCTTCGCCAACCTCGGGGACACGCCCGCGGTGGTGCTCAACACCTTTACGCCCGACCTGTACGTGCAGTACTTCCGCGACCTGCGGAACATGATCGCCGGCGGCCGGGAACTGACCCCGGAGTCGACCGTCGCGGTGATGAGCCGCTACGCCACGGTCCCCGCAACCGACTTCGCGTGACGGCGACCCGCTTTCCCCTTGGCGCGATCCACTTGAGGAGCACCACATGACCACCAGCACCCACACTCTCACGCTCGACCAGGGCACCGTCGACGTCAGCGTCAGCCTGGACGGGCAGCAGGGGCGTCCCTTCCTGCTCCTGCACGGAGGTGGCGGTCCGCAGACCGTCACCCCCTTCGCCGGCTTCCTGGCCCAGCAGCGCCCGGCCAGGGTGTTCACCCCCGTCCATCCCGGATTCGGCGGCACCGCTCGCCCCGAGTGGCTGTCCGACGTCACGACTCTGGCCCAGGTCTACGCAGAGCTGCTCGACACGCTCGACCTGCGGGACGTCGCCGTCGTCGGAAACTCGATCGGCGGCTGGATCGCCGCCGAACTGGCGGCCCTGGGCGGCGATCGGATCAGCAGCGTCACGCTCGTCAACGCCGTCGGCATCCACGTCCCCGGCCACCCGGTAGCCGACACCTTCTCCCTGACGCCCGTCGAGTTGTCGCGCCTCTCCTTCCACGACCCCGCGAAGTTCCGCTTCGACCCCAGCACGCTGACCGACGTGCAGCGCGCGGTCATGGCCACGAACCGTGCCGCGCTGCAGGTCTATTCGGGCCCGCACGCCATGACCGACCCCACCCTCGCCGACCGCCTCGCCAAGATCACCTGCCCGACCCTGGTGGCGTGGGGCGCGAGCGACCAGGTCGTGGACGCCGACTACGGACGTGCGTACGCGCAGGCCGTTCCCGACGCGGAGTTCCGTCTGATGGAGGGCACCGGCCACATGCCTCAGACTGAGACGCCCGAGCAACTCCTGCCGGTGCTCTGGGACTTCGCCGACTCCCACACCACCGACCGGCCGCAGCACTGACCGAGGAGGAAGGGGAACTCGGCCTTCTGTCCATGGGTGGGCGAAAGCGGTCGCAACCGGACCCGGCGCGGGCGACTCGCGCCCCTTTGTCTCTTCAGGGAAGCAGCTTGATCAGTCCCGGGGCCGGCGCCTCGCGGCGGGTCGACGCGCAGAAACCCAGGTGTCAACCGAAGCTCAGCGGAAGTCCGGTCAGCCCCCGCACAAGCATGCTGCTCCGCCAGACAAGCGTGTCCGGGTCGGTGGCGAACCCGAACCGGGGGCGCTGACGGAGGAGTTGACTCAGGGCGATGGTGGCTTCGGCGCGGGCCAGGGGCGCGCCGAGGCAGTGATGGAGGCCGTGGCCGAAGCCCAGGTGGCCGCGTTGCTCGCGACGTATGTCGAAACGGTCCGGATCGGGGAAGCGGAGCGGATCGCGGGAGGCGGCGGCGAGGGAGATCATCACCGAGTCTCCGGCGGCTATGCGCGTGCCCGCCACGTCCAGGGACTCGGCCGCGAAACGGAACGCGGCAGCGTGGACCGGTGAGTTGTGGCGCAGTGACTCCTCGACGCAGGAAGCGGTGAGACCCGGATCGGTGCGGAGCAACGCGAGTTGTTCCGGGTGGGCGAGCAGGGCGTGGACGGTCGCGGAGATGAGGTTCACCGTGGTCTCATGACCGGCGACGAGGATGAGGAAGGCCATCCCCAGGAGCTCTTCGGGGGTGAGGGCGGCGTCGTCGGCCGTTCCGTCAGGTGCCGGGCCCGGGTGGGTCATGGCAACCAGGTCGGTGAGCAGATCGGCGTCCGGTGTACGGCGCTTGCGGTCGGTCAGCTCGGCCAGGTACGTGCTCAGCGCGGCGGTGGCCTGTGATGCCGCCTCGGGCGAGGTGGGCATGACCAGTTCGGCGGACCATGTGTGGAAGGCGGCGCGGTCCGCCGGCGGGACGCCCAGGAGGTCACAGATCACTGTGACCGGCAGCGGCAGGGCGTATCCGCTCACCAGGTCCGCTGTGCCGTGCTCCGGGAGCCCGTCGAGCAGTCCGGTGGCGATGCCTTCGATCCTCGGACGCAGCGCTGCGATCCGCGCCGCCGTGAAGTGACCGGCTACCAGTCGGCGCAGCCGGGTGTGCTGCGGTGGATCGGACTGGAGCATGTTGTGGCCGATGGCGTGACCCCCGTCGCTCCGCCACGACGAGGAGTGCCGGATGTCGTTGCGCAGGCGCGGGTCGGTCAGCGCGTCCCGCGCGGCGTCACGTGTGACGACCAGCCAGGTTTCCCCACTGCCTGGGACCATGACGCGGTGGACGGGGCCCTTGGCGCGCAGGGCCGCGTAGGCGGGATACGGGTCCACGGCGATGTCGTGACCGTCGGGTGCCAGGTCTTCCAGGGTGGGCGCTTTCATCGCGCTCCGCTCCGGTTCGTGGAACGTTGGGCCGTTCACTCGTGTAGACCTCCCAGTTAAATGGGGAGTGCTCCCCGCTTAAGGATCCGACGGTAGCATCCCTTCCGGGGAAGACTCCCCGGAAGGGCGGAGGGTGATGATGGCGGCCGGCAGTGAAGGCGCGGGCACACCGGTACGGCGGCGCGATGCCCGGCGCAACCAGGAGCTCCTGGTCGCGGCGGCCCACGAGGTGTTCACAGAGCAGGGCCTCGAAGCGCCGCTGGACGTCATCGCCCGTCGGGCCGGGGTCGGCAACGCCACGCTCTACCGCCACTTTCCCAGTCGGGCCGCACTCGTCGACTCTGTCTTCCGGAACCTGCTCACGGACACGATGGCCGCCGGCGAACGGGCGCGGGCCGCTGAGGACGCCTGGGCCGGGCTGACCGCCTATCTGCACTCCGTCTTCGGGGTCCTGTCGGCCGACCGCGGCGCGAACGACCTGATGACCACCCATGTGGAGGGTGTCGAGACGCTACGAGCCGTCCACGCCCACAACCGGGAGACGGTGGAGTTGCTGCTGGAGCGCGGCCGTGAGCAGGGAGCCGTACGCGCGGACGCCACGGTCGAAGACGTCCTGTTCGCGCTGGCCGCCCTGGGGCGCGCTGTTCCCTCTCTCGCCGAGGAGGTGGCCCCGGACGCCTGGCGCCGCCCCCTCAGCCTGCTCCTCGACGGTCTGCGGGCCGGCCCGGCAGCCCTCCCGCTCCCCGCCCCCGCGCTCAGCGCGACCCAACTGGACGGCGTTCTACGGGGGTTGGGCCCACACCGCGGGCCCAACCACTGACAGTGTCCTCGCCGGCGAGTTGTTCCCGGACCGGCAACATGACGGGAGGCACCCCGCTTCGGCCGCGAGTACGGCATTCTCATGGCCGGGGGGTGTGCTGTTCCAGCGGCGGCCGAAGGCCGGTCGGCCCGGCTGCGAGGGCGGCCGGTGCCCCGGCCCGCCGCCGCGACACGGGCCGCTGTGGAGACGCACGTTCCGTCACCCGCTTCATCCGTCCACCAACTCAACACATCGGATCTCTTCCAAATTATTGACGTGCTCTCGCATCATCTCTACCTTGCGCACTGAGATAGCTCCGATGAATCTCGGCAAGTTGTACGAGCCGCCAGGAGGCACGATGCCCAGCACGTCCAGCCGTCGTTCCCGCCGTCCGTCCAGACGTACCGTGCTTGCCACCGGCTCCGCGCTCGGCGGGACGCTGCTCGCGGGCGGACTGCCGGTCCAGGCCGGAGCGGCGACCGCCGCTGGTGTCGGCTCGGATCCGTGGCGCACCGTCCTTGACGACGCCGACCTGGTCTGGCAGCGGATGCCGAAGACCTGGTACGAGGGCCCCTACCTGGGCAACGGCCTCCTCGGTTCGGGGATCTACGCCGAACCGGGCGCCGAGGCCGACACCGTCCGGGCTGTCCGCTTCAACGTGCAGCACTCCGAAGTCCAGGACCACCGCCCGCAGTTCGGCTCGCTGTTCGGGCTCGCGCGGCTGCCGATCGGCCACTTCACGCTGGAGCCGGTGGGCACGATTACCGGCCTGGACTGGCGGCTCGGGCTGCGCGACGCCGAGCTGACCGGAACGCTCACCACGGACCGGGGCACCCTCACGATCCGTGCGCTGGTGCACAACTTCCGCTCCGTACTGGCCGTCGAGGTGACGCCGAGCGAGGGGGAGCGTGACTTCACGTGGGTGTTCCACCCGGCGGAGGCGATCAGCCCACGCGCCGCGTTCCGGCCACTGCCCGAGGGGTACACGGCCAACCCGCCCGCCGAGACCGGGAAGTACGACGGCATCTCCGCCGCCGTACAGCCGCTGCTGTCCGGCGGACAGCATGTCACCGCGTGGCGGGAGCGCACGTGGGGGCGTACGCGGACGCTGTACGTGCATGTCGCGCACTCGTATCCGAAGTCGACGGCGCTCGGGCGGGCGCTGGCCGCGGTCCGGGGCGCCTCGAAACTCTCGTACGACCTGCTGGCCGTGGCGCATCGTGCCTGGTGGCATGCCTTCTACCGGCAGAGCTTCCTCTCGCTGCCCGATGCGCGCATGCAGCGCTTCTACTGGATCCAGCTCTACAAGACGGCGTCCGCGGCCCGGCGCGACGCGCCCGTGATGGCCACGAGCGGCCCCTGGCTGGAGTCCACGCCGTGGCCGAATACCTGGTGGAACCTGAACGTGCAGTTGGAGTACTGGCTCATCCATGGCTCCAATCATCTCGAACTCGACGCCGTGACAAGGGCGTTGAGCGAGTTCAGGGACCATCTCAAGGCGGAGATGGCGCCTGCCTATCGCGCCGACTCGCTGGGCATCCCGCGCACCACCGACACCTCGCTGGTCAACGGCGGCGCGACGGACCCCGCACTCGGCTACGGCGTCGGCGTTCCCGGCCAGGACCCGCCGACCCCCGAGGTCGGTAACCTCACCTGGGCCCTGCACAACGTCTGGCTCAGCTACCGCCACACGATGGACGAGTCGATCCTCCGCGACGTCCTCTTCCCCCTCCTCCGCGAGGCGATCAACTACTACCTGCACTTCCTGGAGCCGGGAACCGACGGCAAACTGCACCTGCCGGCCACCTTCTCGCCCGAGTACGGGGGCAACTCACGCGATTGCAACTACGACCTGATGCTGCTGACGTGGGGCTGCCGAACCCTCCTCGAATCCGCCGAAGTCCTCGGCATCGACGACAAGTCGGCGCCGCGCTGGCGCGAGGTCCTGGCCAGGCGGGCCCCGTACCCGACCGACGACAACGGCTTCATGATCGGCGCGGACATACCCTTCGCGAAGTCGCACCGCCACTACTCGCATCTCCTCGCGGTGTACCCGTTGTACGAACTGACCGGCCGTACGCCCGACGAAAAGGCCCTGATCGAGAAGTCGCTGGCCCACTGGGTCGGCTTCGAAGGCGCCCTCCAGGGCTATACGTTCACGGGCGCGGCCTCGATGTCGGCGCTGCTGGGCAAGGGCGAGGACGCGCTTGCCTACCTCGGCCAGCTGATGAGCCGCTTCATCCAGCCCAACACCATGTACAAGGAATCGGGCCCGGTCATCGAGACCCCCCTCTCGGCCGCCCAGTCCCTGCATGACATGGTCTGCCAGTCCTGGGGCGGCATCATCCGTGTCTTCCCCGCCCTGCCGACCGCCTGGGCCGATCTGACGGTGCACAACTTCCGTACCCAGGGGGCGTTTCTGCTCAGTGCGGTACGCAAGGGCGGTGTGACCCGCTGGGTCCGGCTGGTCAGCGAGGCCGGCGCTCCCTGCGTCGTACGGCCTGGCATCACGGGCCCGATCGAGGTACGGGATGGCAGAGGACGTCCGTTGCGGTACGAGTCCGTCAGCGACGGCGCGATCAAAGTCGCCCTGCGCAAGGGTGATTCGGCGCTCATCACCGCCAAGGGCGACCGTCCGGACCTGCGGATCACGCCCGTCGAGCCGAACGAGGAAGCCCCTCGTTGGGGATTGCCCGGCTGAGGAGTCTTTAATCAAGGCCCGTGGCGGACGCGTTTCGTTGCCGGCCCTCGAACAGCACGCCCTAGCGGCCGGACGCCAGGCGCGTCACCTTCCGGGCGGCCACATGTGCTGCCTGTTCGGCGTGGGTCAGGGCGTCGGAGGCAGCATGGTGCCGGTCCTCGGCTTCCCGCTGCTCCCGTTCGGCTCGCTGGAGCTCCTGACGTGCCTGCCGCAGTTGTTCCTCGGCCGCGGACGCCTGCTGACGGGCCTGGTCGTGCCGGTCGCGGGCCTGCCGCAGCACCGCGTCGGCGTCCGCCTGTGCCGCGTGCTGGTCCCGCAGGCGCTGCTCGGCCGCCTTGGCTGTTTCTTTGGCCCGGGCGATGTCCTCCTGCCGCCGGCGGCGGCGCTCGGCGACTTCGTCCTTCGCCTGTGTCCGCGACGGTGACGGTGACGGTGATCTCGACGGTTCGCGCGCCGCGCGAGAGGCCGGGGCGGCGGCGGGGGAGGGGAATGTCAACGGCGGGGTGAGGGCGCCCTCCAGTCGACCGGTGGCCCACCGGTCGGCGGCGTCCTGATCGGCGAGAACGGCGCGCAGGGTGGAGCCGACGTCCTGCTGTGCTGTGTCCGACAGCGGGTGGCCGGCGTCCCGCGCCAGTTGGGCAGCCTGCCCGGACAGGGCGGCGACGACGCTGCGGCACTGGTCGGACAGCTTCCTGATCCCCTCGGCGTCCAGGGTCTGATACGCCTCGCGCAGCGCCTGCCCGAGTTCCAGGAAGCGCCCGCTCTCCTGCGGTCGGGAGCGCAGCAGCAGGTTCGCCGCCCATGCGGCGAGGGTCGGACGGCGGGCGGGGTGGGGGGGGGGGGGGGGGGGGCACCCCCCCCCGCGCGGTGGCTCGGCCGCGAGCCCCAAGCGGCCCCGGCCGCACCAGCGCCGCCCGGTGGGGGGAATGCCCACTGTG